>JANQEU010000079.1 GCA_028278225.1 Cyclobacteriaceae bacterium | reverse complement strand
GACAACTTTAAGAAACAACGTGCAACTAATTGGCAGATTAGGTAACGACCCGCAGATCAGAAGTTTTGAAAGCGGAAAGAAAATGGCAACATTCTCCATTGCCACAAATGATGTGTACTACAATAACAAAGGCGAAAAAGTAGAAGACACGCAATGGCACAATGTGGTGGTGTGGGGCAAGAAAGCTGATGTAGTGGAGAGCTACCTGCATAAGGGAAGTGAAATCGCCCTGCAAGGGAAATTGATCAACAGGTCCTACGAAAAGGATGGCAACACCAGGTATATCACCGAGATCAATCTTAGTGAATTGCTAATGATGGGCAAGAAAGCTTAATTCTTTCTTTACAGCTATGCCAAAGGCTCTCTATTTGCGAGAGCCTTTTCTTTTTCCCCTGGTCTGTGACACACAGACCAGCTTGATAATGGAGAACCTCCTATATTTCCTGCAAATCTCCATTGCCCGATCTGTCAGGTAAACATCTGCCATTACCGTTTACGGGTTCTGAACTTTTTAAGGTCTTCTTTTAGATCACCTGAGAATTTTACAGTACGTTCATTTATTGCGTCCTGGTAGCCCTCCAACACTGATTTTCTAAATTCTGCTGCCTCACGACGGTCTTTCTCATGGCGGATCAAATCCCGGACATATTCACTTGGTGTGCTGAACATTGTACCCTCACCAGATTGGCTATGGGTAAACTTTTTCAATTCATCGGTTAAAGAGATGTTTAGTGAATTGGACAATTTCGCCATAACGATTCTATTGCTTTTCTTATTACAGTGATAGCTTTTCCTTCATTTAATGTCAATGTATGAAGTTGTACTTTCGGATTTAAGAAGGAATTGGAGTTCAGATTTAAGAAGGAATTGGAGTTCTGAGTTTTTCATATCTGCGTGTCACAGACCTTAGATATCTTAAAAGGCGAAGATTTTTCTTCCTGAATTGTTAGAATGCCCTGTACTCCGAATCCAGAAATTCATTGGCGGCTTTCTCTGAGAATATCGCTTTTTTCCTGTCCCAGTTTAATACCTGGTCTGGAAATCGACCGGCGATCACTCCCAGAAGAATCGTTTCCGTTAATCTGGCCGCATAAGAGAATGGAGCACTGCAGGTACCTTTCCCTAAACATGTGTCCACAAACTGATGGTAATGTTTTTGCCCTTCAGGTCCGTAATCCCTTACGGGAGGTCCGAGTTCAAACTGATCGACATCAAAGGATTCATATTTGCCATCCACGATCAGTCTTGGTAATTCCATGAAGTGAGGCAACAGGAGCTTACCTTTCTCACCCATAAACATGGCCCCCTGGTCGGGCAGTTTATCGTTATTCGGGAGCTTAAGGTCGTCATGCATTTCAGGCGCTCCTTCACCATCGTACCATATCCATTTCAGGGTATCAGCAGTAAAGTCAGTGCCTGGAAATTCATAAGTGACCGTGTTTCTTTCCGGGTAGCCAAATCCATTGGGTTCCCGGCAGCTGTTTTTGATAGTAAACGGGACGTCCAGGTTAAGCGCATTGTAGGGTGTATCAAAGATGTGAACTCCCATGTCGCCCAGCGTTCCACATCCATAGTCAACTAATTTTCTCCAGTTACCTGGATGGTAAACGCCCTCTTTGTAAGGTCTTTCAGCAGAAGTACCCAACCAGAGGTTCCAGTCAAGGTGTGATGGGACAGGATCACTTCCCTCGGGAACCGGACCATCGTATCCCCAGTTCTTCGGTGACCACGCTCTCACAACACTGACTTTCCCTATTATCCCGGACTGTATCAGCAACGTGGCAAGTTTATAGTCATAAAATGAATGCACCTGGATCCCCATTTGTGTTACCAGGTTCTTTTCCTTCGCCATTTTCGCCATTGCCCTCGATTCCGTCACATGATGTGTCAAAGGCTTCTGGCAATAGACGTTTTTACCCATTTCCATGGCCATCATCGAAGCGGGTGCATGGGTATGGTCCGGTGTTGATACGACTACGGCATCAATATCACTTCCGATCTGATCGAAGAGTTTTCTGTAGTCTAAAAATGTCTTCGCATCCGGATGCAACTTTTGAGCGGCTGATAGATTATTTGAGTCTACATCACACAACGCAACAATGTCCACCAAACTATGAGAGGCAGTGGCTTTGAGGTCTTCCATACCCATCCCGCCGACACCAATATGGGCGGTCCTCAGACGTTTGTCCTGTAATAAAGCCCAGGAAGAGGAGGGGAGGAATGCAATGGAAGAAAGTGCTGCTGCATTCTTCAGAAATCGTCGCTTATTCATTTTCATCTTATATACTTATTATCTATTATGTACTTCAAATCCTGCACATCCAAGATACTATAGAATGGATTATGCAAAAAGGACTTTGGTATTTAACCTCATAAAAATTAGCAACATCTTTTTTCGAATGGGGGAAATCATTTGTTGTCTCGTCCTATTCATGAAAGAAGCATAGATATGAGGCATCAGATCAAAGTTTTAATCATCGCACTTTTTTCAATTTCCGTTTCATGTTCCGAAAAGGATGTTGGTGGTTTGATAGCAGGTCCGGATGAGATTGAGAGATACCTTCATGTTCCTTCTCCGGGATGGGAAGATCAGATACTTTATTTCATAGTAACGGACAGGTTTATGGATGGAGATTCCACGAACAATGATCAAGGGACCGGAGAGTATAGACGTGGAGATGGCGGATACTGGAACGGAGGAGATCTGAAAGGAATCACACAGAAAATCGATTACATAAAAGAGCTTGGCGTCACGGGTGTTTGGATTACCCCGCCAGTTGCTAATCAATGGCGAAATCCTCAGAAAACAGGTACAGGTAATCACGGTTACTGGGCCAGCAGTTTTGTGGAGGTGGACAAGCATCTGGGCACTTTAGATGACTACAGACAGCTTTCGGCAACACTACATAAAAATGGGATGTACCTGATCCAGGATGTAGTGGTTAATCATTTGGGAGATTTTTACACTTATACAGGGCCATATAATCAGGATGATGTCACCGAAAATTTCAAGGTCCATGATGTTCCCCAGCCCACACAGTATCCATTCAACCATAACAATGCTTTGGATCCGAACGACAGGGAAATGGCAATCTTCCATTTTGCCCCAAATTTTTATGACCACTCGGATACTATTCTAAAAACTCAATATCAATTCGCTGATCTTGATGACCTGAATACAGCTAATCCCATAGTACGGGATGTACTCAGATCTTCTTACAATTTTTGGATTAAAGAAGTGGGTGTAGATGGCTACAGGTTTGATACACCTCATATGGTTGAACATGACTTCTGGAATGATTTTCTGCATTCCACGGATCCGGAAAATCTGGGGATTTACAATTTTGCCCGGTCCCTGGGGAAAAACGAATTCATTACGCCGGGAGAGGTAGCCATATTTCCGATGCACTATGATCACCAGGGCACCGTAGAGGCGGCCAAATACCTGGGTACTGCTCAAAGGCCTGAGATGAATTCGATTTTAAATTTCCCATTGAGTACTTCGATCAACAGAGTTTTTGTAGAGCAAAAGCCTACGAACACATTGACATTCAGGCTGAACAGTGTTAAACGAGCGTTTGACCGGCCTGAAGTATTGTTCAATTTCATTGATAATCATGATGGGTCGAGGTTTCTGTCAAGGACCGACAAACAGTCATTCAGACAGGCGCTGATGTTTATCATGACCATACCCGGTGTTCCGGTTATCTACTATGGCACCGAGCAGGAATTGCTGGGAATGCGGCAGGCAATGTTTAAAGGAGGGGTTGGATCTCCGGATAAAGACCAATTCAATAAAGAAAATGAATCATTCAGGTTTGTTCAGAAACTGGTGCAGTTACGAAAGGACAATGAGATATTCAGAAGAGGTAAACTCAATATTTTGAGGGATGATCCATCCGGTCCGGGAGTTTTTATTTATGAGTTAAACCATCAGGAAAAGTCTGCAATGGTAATGATCAATACTTCGTCCAGGGCAAAAATCATCGATGTCTTACCTACAAAATTCAGGAAAGGGAATATCTTATCTCCCTACTATAGACTACAGGATGGGGAGAACAGGTGTTCAATAGATGAGAACGGCAAATTAAGTATGATCCTCAGGCCAAAAGATGGTTTTATCCTGATGGATGTTGAAGCACCATCCCCCGTACATTCCGAAGGGAATATTTCCATTGATCCAATGATTGGTGAAACAATGACTAAAGAGTCCATTACAATTACGGGCAAGTCCAGCCTTGTTGAGAAGGTGCTAGTGTCGCTTGATGGAGACTTGGAAAGAACAGTTAAAGCAGAGCCTAAGGATGACGGTTCATGGGTTGCTGATTTGTCACTCAAATCACTGGTTAACGGAAAACACCGGATTGTTGCATTCTATGAAGACTTAAATAGCAATATCATCTCTGATTTCTTTGCGTTTGAATTAGAGCTGCCAATTATTAAGGTTGCTTCCTATGAAGATCAAAGGGGGGATGACAATGGTCCGGCGGGAACTTATTCCTATCCATTGCACCCAAGTTTCAGTCAACAAATGGATATTGAAAAAGTCGAAGCATTCCGGACTGGAAATAATCTTCAACTCGACATCACCATGGCTGAAATAACCCGTGTTTGGTTACCTCCAAATGGTTATGATCATGTGTTATTCAATCTGTTTATGGATTTGACGGATGGCGGAGCTTCCGTACTGCCCTTCCAAAATATGGATGCACCTGATAACTTTAAGTGGGATCTATGGTTTTCATTGGGTGGATTTTCAAATCGATCTTTTATTTCGGATGGTGCGGATCAGGAAAACCCAGGTTTGCGACACGGCTATACGCCGATAATTTCGGTAGATCTGAATGAAAACAAAATAAGCCTGTTTTTCAGCTCGGAAGCCTTGAATTACCCGGAAAAACTGGAGGGTGTAAAAATCTATATCAATACGTGGGAAGGGGGACCGACGAGCCCCAGGCAACTAAGACCGGAAGCGGAAACATGGTTGTTTGGTGGAGGCGATGACAATGATCCAAAATTTATGGATGATACAGAGGTCATCACAATTAAATAGACAATTTTAATAGTCATAGGACAAACCGATCCTCATATTATGACTTTCGATATCTGATCCTTGCGATGAGCCAGATACCCAATAGCACAAACGGGATGCTTAACCATTGTCCCATATTCAGGATCATGTTATCTTCAAAAGTCACCTGGTTCTCTTTTATTGTTTCGTGGATGATCCTCATTCCAAAAACCCACAAGACAAAAATCCCGAAAAGCAGACCATGCGGTGTATCAATTTTATATTTTGTCCAGATTACCATTAACAAAACGAACAAAATCAGCAATGTGAGTGCTTCATATAACTGGGCCGGATGTCGGGCTATCCCGGTCACAGGAATAGTTCCAATGTAATTGGATCCCATTTTTGTCAAGCTAAAGGATACGTTATCCTTAACAAGGATATGCCGGGGTCTCACAATCCTTGTCAATTGGAAAAGAACATTTTTTTCCAGAATTTCGGACGCTTTCTTTTCCGATTGAATTCGCTGAGCCAGTTTGACGTGCATCAACAACTGAGGATTGCCATTTTGACCCTTTTCGTCGAGGCGTTCAAATGCAACGGACGCTACAGCAGGGATACGTGACTTCAAATTTTCCGTAACCGGACCTGCGAATACTACCCCTTTCTGATTGTGAGTTGGTTCTCCGACGATCTCGCCATTGATAAAATTTCCGAACCGGATGAAAACAGCACCGAGCGCCACCACAATGACCATTCGGTCAACCAGTTGCAGCCAACTATCCCCTTGTCGTTCATGCCTGGTAATCTGAAGTTTAAATCCTTTTATCGTGATCTTATTCAGATACAGCCATAACGCCACTAAAATCCCCATGGCACATCCGTGTGATGAGAGGCCACCTTCCCAGATCTTGAAGATATCGATCGGTTGGAAAAGAAACTTCTCAGGCTCATAAAACAGTACATGACCCAACCTTGCCCCAATTACAGTTCCCAGCATCATGTAGATCAGCAAATAATCCAGCTTATTCTTCACCCTGCCTTCCCGACCATACACGTAGAATACTACAAAACGTCCAAGGATAAACCCTAAGGCGAACAATAATCCGTACCAACGAACGCCATAGTTCCCAATTTCGAATAGAACGGGATCAGGATTCCAGATGACAAAGGACAGGTTCAAACTATAGTAATTCTCAAACACAAATTTGCTAAAGATAAATTCTATTCCCGGCTATTGTTTATTGTGATGTACAACTTTGGGGGAAGAAAGGAAATAATTCGTCCTACCCTAAATAGTTAAAATTGAATGGATAAAGAACAGGAGATATATGAGGCGATAGCCAGGGATCTTTCCGGTGAATCCACCGAAGAAGATACGATCACTATTTCCGACTGGTTGGATAGTGATCCTCAGCACCCGCTGATCTACAGTGCGATTAAAAATTACTGGCAAACAGACATAAATGATAGTCCTGCTGATCGTATTTTAAGTAAACTTAAAACCAGGATACGAGCCGGGAAAAGCGGAACAAAAAGAATAAGACCCTTTTATTCCGGGATATGGTTTAAAGCTGCAGCAACTGTCATAATAATTGTAGGGATTTCGTTTTTCATCAGGAATCTGCCTGTAGAGGAAGCCGTACCGATTCCCGAAGTTGTAAAAATCGAAAAAACAAATCCCAGGGGACAGAAGTCGACGATTTTCCTTGATGACGGTTCCAGAGTTAAACTAAATTCCGCCAGCAGGATATCTTACATCAAAGGCTTCAGTTCGGAAGAGAGAAAAGTGAAACTTGAAGGGGAGGCCTTTTTTGAGGTGCAACACGATGCTGCTCGTCCATTTATTGTAGTGGCAGAGAACCTGGAGATTACGGCGATCGGCACATCTTTTAATGTGAATGCATACCCGGATCGTGAACAGGTAAGTGTATCTCTTGCTCAAGGAAAAGTGGTGGTAAATCTCCCCGAAGGTGATGAGTCCCTGCCCGCCGGACAATATCTGGAACCAGGTCAACAGGCTATTTACAACCTAAAGCTGAATAAACTGGTCGTTGGTGATTTTGAAAGGGAAGAGATCCTGGCCTGGAAAGAGGGTATCATCTATTTCAAAAATGCAGGTTTACCTGAAATCCTTGAAAAACTGGAGTACTGGTATGGCGTCAGTTTTAACGTCAGTGGATCAGTAAATAAAGCATGGAGCATAACCGCTCAGTACGACAATAAGACTTTGGAGGCTGTCCTCACATCGTTGAGCTATATAAAAGACTTCACATTCAAGATCAATAATGATGAAGTCCGGATTGAACTGTAATTGGTCGACGTGTTATTGACTGATAATATATTTCAATTTTCGATGTATTTAAAACATCAATTTGATGCATTTATTGAAAACCTATTAGAAATATGAGATCTATTTCACCACTTTTGAGATTGATGAGGTACTCTTTTTACAGTGTAACCATTCAATTGATGTTCTGTGGCCTTGTATTGGCCACCGAGCCCGGAAATGCCCAGGGTAAGGTGGAGCATGTCAAAGATGTCATAATTGACCTCTCGTTAAATCAGGATGACCTTATTTCCTCCTTTAGGAAAATTGAAAGTAAGACTGAATTTCATTTTGTCTTTGACAAAAAAGATATTGACGATAATGTGAGGATTAGTAATGAGTATCGGGATCAGTCGGTTTATGAGATATTGCTGGATTTGTCAAAAAAAGCAGACCTGGGGTTCAGGCAAATCAATGAAAACATTAGTGTCAAAAAGTATTTATCAACGGATGATCGGGTTGAAATAGCGCAGGATATCCTTATAACGGGCATAGTCAGGGATGAATTCGGAGAAGGCCTGGTGGGTGTTACGATCCAGGTCAAGGGAACAACGATTGGAACGGTTACGGATATTAACGGTCAATACCGGTTAAACGTTCCTGATGAAAATGTCATTCTGGTTTTCTCATTTATAGGTTATACACCTTACGAAGTAAGAGTCGGGCAGCAATCGGTAATAGACGTGGATATGCGTCCGGATGTACAGGCGCTTGAAGAGGTAGTTGTGGTTGGTTACGGAACACAGATCAAGCGAAACGTGTCCAGTTCCATTGCTACGGTAGATGTAGAGAAAATCAATTCTGCGGCTGTTAATTCCTTTGAAGGGGGATTACAGGGAATCGCGGCAGGAGTACAGGTAACTACCAGTAGCGCCATGGGTGGTTCAGCTATACGGATCAGGGTGAGGGGTACGTCATCAGCAAGTGCAAACAGTGAACCTCTCTATGTTATTGATGGTATTCCAATGGAAGGTGGGGGCATCAGTACCTCACAACCTGGCAGGTCCGTCAGCGAGTGGAATCTCCAGCAGGCGGCCAATACCAATGTGCTTGCCAGTATAAATCCTGCTGATATTGAATCCATTGAAGTATTGAAAGATGCGGCGGCAGCAGCCATTTATGGTTCCAGGGGGGCAAATGGTGTAGTATTGATCACCACAAAGGGAGGAAAAGCAGGAAAAACTCAGGTAAGGGTTTCCGGCTCCTTTGGTATTTCAGATGCTACACACAGGATTGAGTTGTTAAATGCCGAAGAATACATACAACTGGCACAAAAAGCCTGGTATAATGGTGGTAATTCCATTGAAGATTTCTGGACCAATAGTGGTGTCCTTGTGGACGGTTTGACACAGGAAGAAGCTGAAAACACTGATACGGACTGGGTGGATGAGGTATTACAAATAGGAAAAGTTCAGGATTACAATGTATCACTGTCCGGAGGAAATGAAAAAACTACCTTTTACCTAAGCGCCAATCTCAAAGACCAGGAAACCATATTAAGAGGTAATCGTTATCAACGATTCGGTACACGGATAAATGTAGATCACCAGCTTAATGATATCTTCAAGATCGGCGGTAAAATGATGCTTACGCATGTTGATGATGACCAGGTACCTGCATCCTGGGCTGGCGGAGTAAGCAATGTTTCCGAGATGCTACCGATATGGCCTGTTAGAAAAGCTGACGGAACATATTTTTATTTAACTAACGAACATCCGGTGGCAGGTGTCGATCTCAGGATAATGAACCTTGTGAGCGATCAAATACTCGGCAATTGGTTTGTCAGCGCTGATATCCTGGAAGGGCTGAACTTTAGGACAGAATTTGGCACCAGCCTGCTGTTTAACCATGATTTTCATTATCGTGATGGCAGGATTACAGATCATGGCAGGACTGTCTCGTCCACGGTGAATGGCGTAAGAAGCTCATGGAACTTCAAGAACATCCTGAATTATAAACGATCTTTCGGAGATCACAATTTTGATTTTCTGGCTGCTATAGATGCTCAATCATTCCATAACAGGACAAACTTCATATTTGGGGATACTTACATCAATTCTACGTTGACGAGACCAAGTGATGCAGCCATTAAAAATGCCGGCTTGGAGGAGACGGATTATTCTTTCCTTTCTTATATAGGCAGGATAAACTATGACCTCAATGGGCGTTATCTGATTTCCGTAAGTATGCGGGCTGACGGTTCTTCCAGGTTTGCTAAGAAGAACAGGTGGGGCTATTTTCCGGCTATTTCTACCGGCTGGGTGATCAGTGATGAAGCCTTTTTCCAACCATTGGCCGGTATAATCAATTTCTTCAAACTAAGAGCGAGTTATGGACGAGTTGGAAATGCTGAGATAGGTGATTTCTCCTATGTATCGAATTATGGAACCATAACCTATGACGGCAATACAGGTGTGGTACTAGGTAACCTGGGTGACGATAAGCTGGGTTGGGAGACCACTTCCCAACTTGATATTGGTGTGACCTGGGAAATACTTAATGGAAGAATCAGCGGTGAGTTTGACTATTATGATAAGACTACTACGGATCTGTTACTTCCATTCCCGACATCCCAAATGACAGGCGTCGCTTCTGTCACTAAAAATGTGGGTGAGTTGACCAATGTCGGATTTGATGTGATGGTGAATTCCATCAATATTGACAATAATATTTTTAGCTGGGAAACCAATCTTACCTTAAATCACAATGAAAATGAAGTAGTCAAGCTCGGTGATGAGTTAGTATCGGAAGGCCTTTCAGCTTCAGCGGGATTGAGCTCCATCTCCATATTTCCCGGTTATCCTGTCGGGGTGCTTGAAGGTGTGAAATGGGCCGGAGTGGATCCAACCACAGGCCAGGATACCTATTTTGATTCAGAAGGGAATCTGCTATCGTACAGTGAAATAATAGACCAGTACATAAGTTTTGGAAACTTCGTACAGGAGCACAAGGAACCGATAGGAAATCCATGGCCGAAACTTTCCGGAGGAATTGATAATCGTTTCACCTATAAAAATTTCTATGCCAATTTCTTATTCACTTTTTCTACAGGACAAACTTTTGCCGATGGTTATATGAAACAACTCCATGCACCGTTTGGCGGAGAAAAGGTCAATCCGGCCACAGATGTTCTTGGTGCCTGGAATGCTCCAGGTGATCAGGCTGAAGTCTCACAGTTAAATACAAATAACGTTGAATGGCCATGGACAACAGAGTTTATCTATGAAACGGATTATGTCAGGTTAAAAGACCTTACCATAGGATACAGGTTTGGAATGGACAATACCTTTCTGAGAGGAGTGGATGTTTATACCAAGCTTATTAATGCCCTGACTTTCACCAAAGCTCCTGATTTCTTCTGGGATCCTGAATTTACACCGGTTGAACAACACCGGGCAGGTGGAAATATTGGTGCAGGGACTTCATTTAAACAGATTCCCCAGGCAAAGACTTTCATGGTTGGTGTTTCTATTGATTTTTAAAGATCTAAAGCATTGAAAATGAAAAGAATAGTTTCATACATAATAGTCTCACTCATCTTTTTTTCATGCAGTGACGAATTTTTGGATGAGTCCCCTACAATAGGACTCTCCGTTGATAAGCTGACGGATATCCAGTCCATGCAGGCCCTGATTTACGGAGCTTATGGCACAGCCAGACCTTTTGTAAGCCAGTCAGCTCTGTATAGTGCCGGAATGATGCGTGATATCTTAAACCGGAACAGGGGTGAATATGATCCGTTCTATGCTCATCAGGTTTCAACCACGATGACCTCATGGCAATATACATCCGGTTTTCAGACCATTGGATTGCTCAATCAGGTAGCTATCAACAATCTCGATGCTATGGAAGCAACGGAAGATCAGAGAAATGCGATCCAGGGAGATATGCATTTCTTGAGAGCTTTGGTTTATTTCGATCTGAATAACTACTGGGCATCACCGGATATTGCCAACGGTTATTCCGTTCCATTGCTTCTGGAGCCTATTGGAGTTGATGATCGCGTATCTACCGCAAAGACGACTGATGTAATTGCCCAAATTGAATCGGACATTGAAGCGGCCCGCACAAGATTCGCAAATACATCCGGGGAAGCCAATTATATGGCCGCCACGGCCCTGGCTGCCCGCATCTATTTCTATCACAAAAAATATGATCTGGCATATGAGCGAGCTAATGAAGTTATTAGCAGTGGAGGATTTACCATCGAAACAGATGTGAGTGCACCCTTTGTTCCCCGGGGAAATTCGCTGGAAAACATATTCACTTTTAAATACAATGATGGCGATGGGGCAGGTGTTTCTCCAAGTGCCCGGATATGGGAAGCTTACCAGGCGGATGCACTTAATGGATTTTATAGTATGAATCCCAATGGAAGTGCCGCTTCATTAATTATGGATCCCAATGATGCCCGTTTTAATACTTTCTATACACAGGATGGCCAGTTCATTTTCGTCAATGGAAAATATTCTACAGAGCAGATGGATTATATCTACATTCGCCTGGCCGAAATGTACCTGACCAGGGCTGAGGCCAATATCATGAATAACAACAGTGTGTCCCAGCAGGATGTGGATGACATCAACACACTCCGCCAACGGGCTGATCCTGCATCTGAGCTGACATCTGTTCCGACCGTCCAGCAAGCGTTGGATATCCTGTACGAAGACCGGACTAAGGAGCTGGCATTTGAATTGGGCGACCATTTTTTGAATACCAAAAGGCTTCAGAGGGACATAATAAAAATCGACACGGAAGGAGGCGGAACCAGGAGCTATGCTGAATGGAGTGAACTATTGCTTTATCCTTTTCCGGATATCGAAGTGGATATACATGGTTTAACACGAAATCCTTAATACCACAAGGCAATGAAAAAAATAATAACACTTCTTCTCATCACTATTCTGCTAGGCTGTGAAGAAGAGATAAAAGTCAATAAGTCCCTGTTAACTGATAATCCCATTGATATCTCAGGCTCATGGACCATTGAAAGCGTTTTTCAGAATGAAATGGACATAACATTAAATTACGATTTCAGCTCATTCCGGCTCGATCTGAATTATAACGGGGAAACGCCATCGACCTATGCCATAACCTCAGATGGTAGTGTTCCTTTTGCCACTGTAGTGGAAGATGGTAGTTGGGCATTTGATAATCTGCTGTACCCGTTAAATATCCATTTCATTCAGGGAGATACGATGACGGTTGAGTTGGGAGAAGCGCTTTACTCGACCGGCAATACAACCGTAGTGTTGGAATTTAATCTGGGATGTAGTGAAAATGTGTATGCCTATCATTTAACTAAAAATGAATCGCTATGAAGATGTTAAAAGCAAAAAGTGCCTGTAAAAATATTACTTCACATCGATTCTGGCCGCCAATTGTATCTGTTGGAGTCGTGCTTGTTTTGGGGCTTCTTCTGACCATGTGTTTCAATATCACCAATGTGGATCAGCCAACTACGGCGGTTGCGGGCGAGACGATAAGCATTACCCTGGATGTGGAGGTGCTTGACGATCCGTTGAACGAGAATCCGGGAGTCGGGGGAAGTATTTTTGTATTTGGATTTTTAGCTCCAAAATCATGGAATGCGGGTGAGAATACAACTGTGTCGATATCGAGTGAACCTTTTAGTACTACATTGAGTATAATGGATCCGAATGCCGTTCCCTCATTTCCTGCTGGCAGCCCGGTATGGAAAGATTTTTTATTTGGAGTAGGCGGTATTGGAGAAAACTATGGTGAAGTAGAATGGGTTGTTTTCAAGGCGGATGCAGCCTGGAATCCTCCGGCAGAGGTTCTCCCTTTGCATGGAACGGTCAATATACAGACAACCGTAGGACCCAAGAATATGATCACTCAGCTGGGTTATTTCATTGGTGATGCCGAGCATGGATATAGAGAAATTAACCAAAACTTTGATTTCTTTTTCACGGATTGTTTGGAGATTACCGATGGAGAAGGGGAAACCATTAACCTTTGCGGGCCACCTCCACCACCTGAAACCATATTGCTAACTCCAAGTGTCTTTGGGTGGAATGATCTGATCAACATCCGGTTTGATGCTTCAAAAGGAGAGAATGATGGTCCTACCCGTTTACAGGGTGCCAGTCAAATCTACATTTGTGCAACTGCAGCGCTTACTGATGGAACAATAGAGGTTTGCGAGAAAACCGAAGCTACGGCTCTGACGTTCCTTGAAGGTGATTTCTGGCAGATTACCATTTGGCCTAAAGCGTTCTTTGATCTGGCTGATGTATCGGGAATTACCGAAATCACTTACAATCTTCAAAATCAATCTGGTAATATCATTGTGAGAAACCCTGATACAGGTGAAGACTTTAAGTTGGAAGCAGAATGTAAGTGAGATCACTAATGGATTCGATGCACAGCCATCAATTAAGGAATAATAAGTGATGAGAAATTTATTTTTCTTTCTTCTGGTACCGGGATTATTGTCGGCACAAGAATTAACTTTTACCAATCCCATCCTGCCGGGTGCTCACCCGGATCCCTCCATATGCAGGGTAAACGACGAATATTTTATCGTCAATTCATCTTTCGAATATTTCCCCGGCTTACCTATTCATAAAAGTAAAGACCTGGTCAATTGGGAGCTAATTGGATATGGACTCCATCGCGAAGATCAGTGTACCGGGACCAATAACCTTGTGGACGTCCAATCTAATGGTGGAATTCATGCCCCGACAATAAGGTACAATGATGGATTGTTTTATATTGTTACCACCAACATTTACAATCCCAGGAAAGAAGGTGAGCCCACGCAATTCATCAACTTCATTATAACTGCGGAGGATGCTGCTGGTCCCTGGTCCGAACCTCACATCATTGAAGGCGCCCCTGGAATCGATCCTGACCTGTTTTTTGATGATGATGGGAAAGTCTGGTTTGTCGGTACTCATGACAAGGGAGACAAAAACAAAAATGGTATAGGTGAAATATGGGTCCAGGAGTTAAACCTTGAAAATTGGGAGCTAAAAGGAGATCGAACAACCATCTGGGATGGAGCTTGTGGAGGATGTTGTGTGGAAGGTCCCCACATGTACAAAAGAGATGGGAAATACTACATTATGGTTGCTGAGGGCGGTACTTCATTCAATCACGCTGTGATGATAGCTGCCAGTGAGAACATTACGGGACCTTTTGAATCAAATCCACGTAATCCCATATTAACCTCACGACACTTGTCAAAGGATAATTGGGTGCACAGCACTGGTCACGCTGATCTTGTAGAGCTTTCGGATGGAAGATGGTTTATGGTGGCGCTTGGGATTCGTGGAGATGAAAGCCGTGGCTCAAATATGGGCCGTGAAACTCATTTGATACCGGTAACCTGGGAAACTGCAATCGTCAGATGGCAGCAGGTAAGCGAAACAAAATGGGAACCGGTGGAGTACAACTGGCCTGTATGTGCTCCGGAAACGGGTAAGGTCGAGCGGGTAAATCCTTTGCCCTTTAAGAACACAATGCAATACAGAAACGATGCATTTAGTGACAATTTTGACAAAACTACGCTTGATCTGCAGTGGAATTTCAGGCGTGTTCCACAACCTCAAACATATTCACTGACAGCTCGAAAAGGGTATTTAAGACTTTATACGAAGCCAGGTGTGATAAAGAATCGTGAACGAGCCAGTTTAATGGGTGTACGGCAGCGGGAAAGTGACTTTGAATATATCATAAAGATGGATTTCTCTCCCAAAAAGGATAATGAGGAGGCCGGGATAAGCTTATTCCAGAAGGATAATAACTTTATCAATTACACAATCGTCCGGGAAAGTGAAAAAATCTTGATAAAACTTAGTGTTGCGGAAAAAGACAGTGAATTAAAGGATAACAGCAAGGATGTTCTTGGCAACTATAACGGACAGATCCAGCTGAGAGTAATTTCCAAAGACCATGAATACAGCTATTACTACTCTTTGGATAACGGTCAATCCTGGAAGCAATATTCAACCACAAAGCCCGATCTCATACTTAATAATGGCTATACGGGAGCATACATAGGCATCTACACTACGAGCAATGGAAACGCATCTAAAGCCTACGCGGATTTTGATTGGATACAGTACAAAGGACATCCCCGGTACTAATCGACAAGTACTTTTTTGATGATTGCCCCGTTTCTGGTTCTGATATGAAGGAGATACAATCCTTTTACCACATCATGCAATTCCAGTTTCGTTTTTGAAAAAGCACCGCTACGCTCGTCGATTAGCTTTCCGGAAAGATCCCTCAGTTCGACCTGGTCTATTACCACGCCAGATCTGATTTCAATGGAACCGCTCGCAGGATTTGGGAACACCTGGATATTGATCTCAGGGGAAGCGACCGCAAGGACTTCTGAATAATCTTCGTAAACGTCACAATTTCGTGACTCCCCAGCCAGGTTGTCATCTATCCATGCCAGACGGTTCGTTACCCAGTCCTTCATTACACTGATGATCTCCTGGTGACTAAGAGGCTCCACATAATAAGGAGGATTTGGCCAAAGGTAGATCCCGAGTGTTGGCCATCGCTGAAAGTTCCGTTCCTGCGCTTCATTGATTATGGACGACAATGAATCAATGGTTTGGAGTAACGTTGAAGTTTCCAGAAGTCCGGTGCGCAATTCCTCCCATCTGCATTTCAGGGCATTCGAAAAGACTGTGTCCGATTGCATCTTGTTCCACCAAATCGGATATCCGCCGTGATTACATTGATAATAGACCCAGCCCGTATGGCTGTCGCCACCGCAGTAATCAGCATTGCCATAGGCCAGATTGAAATCCCAGAACGGACCCGCATGAAGTTTGCCGCCATTGCTATCTTTTTCCTTGTAGAAATATGTGCTGAGTCGATAGGCATCTACATTTTTACTCAATTCATTTAGGATAAAAGTATCTACAAAAGACCTGAGGTCGATATACTGGGTATACCCTTTCCCCATAGAGTTTTTAAAAGTTGGCGAATTGATTGCATCCTCGAAATTGTCGAAATAGTTTTTGATGTAAGCTCCCTGTTCGGGGTGAATATCTTCAGCGCTTGGATAGTAATACTGGAAACGAATGCCTCCCTGCCCATAGAGTGCGTCATAATTCGAGTTCCACCCTCCGTCATCACCCTTATCAATCCTGATGATGTATCCGCCCGTGAGGTCATCTCCGGTGAGTTCATCCGGATTCAGCTTTGAAATATCTACACGGTTCTTGTCCCTTTTGATGCGTTCCATGGTCACATACAGTCCCTTGTAGTCATCATTGATCACGAGTTCTACGAAGCGTGTTCTGCTGGAGTAATGGCCCATGGATCGCGCCAGATGCATTGTTAATACATTGTTCATCAACGACTTGTCCGCATAGGGACCATGTAGGACAAAATCTTCCTCCGGCGGAAAGTTCAGAAATGTGGTGTCCAAATCGTTTCCATCTTCATCCCATATCTCGATCCCATAGGATTTCTTATCAAACCAAAGGGAACTCTCACCTCTCAACTCAATTCCACAGTACCAGTCCAGTTCATTGTAGGAGTCTGAAAGATGGTTACGTTGACCTGCGGGATTGCTGATAATCCCGATTGTTGCAGGAATCTTAGGGTCGTTTGGGATTTCGGCTCCACCGGTACTGATCACGACAATTGGCAGATTGGAAGATTCGAAGTTCAAAGGGGGAACAAACCAGTCAGGCGTTGATTCGAAATAGGTGTTCTGAGAAGTTATTCCGACCGAAAGAAAAGGAATGGCTGTCAAATCAGAGGATCCGATGTTGTCGTTATGAACTTCCACGGCCAGCACATTTGATCCGGATACGATCAGACCCTTATCAAAGCGATGAGCTTCAGGGATTAAGTTGCGATACAGCAGCGCTTCGTGCAATCCATCGCTTCCCTGGTCAAAGGCAGGTGGATTTCCGGTCATCAGACTCCGGGCGATCTCTACCCCGTTCAGGTAGGCCACAAACCCGTCATCATAGTCCATGTGCAATATCGCTTCCCCAATTTCTTCTATGCTATTCACCTCAAAGACAAACCGTAGATACACGGAAATGGTAGTTTCAAGAATGGTCTGATCATCGTCATCACCGTAGCCAAAGCCTGAAGGGCCCTGCGCCCAGGCAGCGTCATCGTAAGAAAGCGTGGTCCAGGTTGCGTCCGGTTGCTGGTCCGGCACCATGTATTTCCAAATGTCACCTTCCCGGACGATCGTCTCCCAGTGATCAACCTGGGCGTTTGACCATTGCCACATCACCGTCAGAATGAGTAATAAATATCTTCGGAGTGAATTCATGAACGAGCGAAATTAAACACCATTCCCCGATATCAACTTAATCAAATGACTATCAAAACCCGCCATACCTGTTCTCTCAACGTAGGCTTTCAAAAACTCAGAAACATGGTTCATTGATTTTCTATACTGATCATTATCCCCAACTCATGATGATTACCTTATCTGTTCAGGTCCTCTTCCAGGATGGATTGAGCCAGTGCATCCGAATCACCGTACTGTTCCTGCAATTGGCGCAATCGTAACTCCAGTTCTCTGACAATTTCCGTGTTGGCCGGATCACTGTAGATATTGCGCAATTCCATTGGGTCATTTTCAAGATCATACAACTCCCATTCGTCGATATCATGGTAAAAATGAATGAGCTTGTACCTGTCTGTTCTGATGCCGTAGTGTCGCTTTACCGCATGGATTCCGGGGTATTCGTAATAGTGGTAATATATGGCATCTCTCCAATCCGTTTCTCCGGACCCGTAGGATAGCAAGGGCATCAGGCTTGTCCCTTGCAGATCACCTGGAATGGGAACGCCCGCGGCATCCAGGAAAGTAGATCCAAAATCAAGGTTTTGAACGAGATCCTGATTGGTTGTGCCTTCTTTAATTACCCCGGGCCATTTCATTAGGAGGGGTGTCCGGAATGATTCTTCATACATGAAGCGTTTATCAAACCATCCGTGTTCACCCAGGTAGAAACCCTGATCGGAGGTATAGACTATCAGTGTATTCTTGCTTAATCCTGACCTGTCCAGGTAATCCATAATTTTTCCGACGCCCTCATCTACTGAGCGGATAGAGCCCAGGTAATCTTCCATGTATCGTTGATATTTCCAGCTTGTCAACTGTTCATCATCAAATCTGTTTTCGGCAAACTCATTGTTGATGGGGCCATATGTATTTTCCCAATCTGATCGCTGATCTTCGTTCATCCGGTCCAGGTTGTTGTGGTATGCCCGTGAGTACCAGGATAGAAAGTCGGTATAACCGGCAGCCCCGGCTTTTTCAGGATGGATCTTACTGTCGTTTGTCAATCCCATGTGGTCAAATATTCTCATTTCTGCTTCTCGGGCCGCCCTGCCTCTGTCACTGTAGTTATCGAAAAGCGTGGCGGGTTGATCGTACTGCACATCCCTCAATGAGGTCAAATGCCGCTGAGCCGGAAGCCATTCCCGATGAGGTGCCTTGTGATGGACCATGAGCATAAAGGGTTTTTCCCGATCACGTTTATTTTCCAGCCAATCGATAGTAAAATCCGTGATCAGGTCCGTTACATATCCTTCTTCACGAACGTTTCCTTCGGGAGTCTTGAAATCAGGGTTGTAATAGTGGCCCTGGCCGGGTAGAACTTTCCAGTAGTCAAACCCGGTTGGCTGGGACTTCAGGTGCCATTTTCCAACGATCCCGGTTTGATATCCCGCACCTCTCAACAATTTTGGAAAAGTCTGCTGTGTGCTGTCAAATACTTGGATATTATCACGAAGACCGTTGATATGACTGAATTTACCGGTCAGGATCACCGCCCGGCTAGGTGAGCATATTGAGTTGGTGACAAACGCCCTGTCAAACCTGATTCCTTCATCCGCCATCCTGTCAATATTAGGTGTTTGGATCAAGGTGGAGTCATATGCACTGATGGCCTGGAATGCATGGTCATCGGACATAATAAAAATGATATTGGGTTTTGACGTTTCCTGTGTCTTTTCCGAACAGGAAGTGATGATGATTATCAAAACTAAAAATGAAAGCAGCCAGGTTGTTTTTGACCTGTAAAATGTCGTGATCATGATAAGTTTAAAATTTGAAATAAAATTAGGTGAGAAGTTGATGGGATGGATACTTTTCCAATACTCTTTTGTTGAAAAATTGCATAATCCTTTCAACCTTCATTCCAATATTACGCGGTCAAAACAGGGTTGGACATTCAGGGCCAATAAAAATTCAATACTGGAAATTCTCAATAGCCTTACGGAATGTTGATCTCTAGAAACTTGCTATTTGTCTCTGCACCTGCTTATTTTAAGTGTGAGAACTCTCGCGTACATGGGCAAAGTTCTACGTTGACCTAAAATGAAATTTGGACGGATCGTCTCCTGCATATCTATAACCTGGCTCATTTTCCTGTGTCGATGCGGACCAACTGAAAAAACAGGGATTCCGGTAGATTTTAAGCAAAACGGAGGACTGTTTTTACCGGATGGTTTTGAGGCAGTGGTAGTTGTTGACAGCATTAGAGGCAAGGCAAGGGAGATTGCCGTCAACGTGAATGGCGATCTATATGTAAAACTGAGCTACCCGGATGACGAAGGAGGTTGTGCGGTGCTCAGGGATGTTGACGGTGACGGAAGGGCGGATATCATCAGGAAATTCGGGATCTACGAAAAGACCGACAGAGGAGGCTACCAGACGGCAATGAGGATCTACAATGGATATCTGTATTTTAGTACTAATCAGGAAGTTTACCGGCAAAAACTAACAACGGGAAAAATGGTCCCGGAAGGTCCAATTGAATTGGTTTTAGAAGACGGCCATGCTCATGGCAACCATGAACATATGGCTAAACCCATATCCTTCGATAAGGAAGGCAATATGTATATTCCTTTCGGAGCTCCTTCAAATGCCTGTCAGGAACCAAAGAGAACACCAGGTGCTCCCGGATTGGATCCCTGTCCGCAATTGGAAGATCACGGGGGTATTTGGAAATTCAGAGGGGATCAGACAGGGTTGACTCAAAAGGACGGTGAGAGGTTTGCCACAGGGATAAGGAGCGTGGTTGGTATGGACATCACTCAAGATGATGATCTCTTTGTAGTAATGCACGGCAGGGATGACCTCTTGCGCCTGTTTCCTGATATTTATTCACCGTGGCAAAGTGCATTGCTTCCTTCCGAGGAGTTCTTAAAAGTCGAGCAAGGCGATGACTATGGTTGGCCGTATTGTTATTATGACCAGATCAAAAAAGAAAAAGTGTTGGCTCCCGAATACGGGGGTGATGGAAACATCATAGGCAGATGCGCGGATTTTGATCATCCGGTAATGGGTTTTCCGGGACATTGGGCGCCCAATGGATTGCTTTTTTATAGAGGCGATCAGTTCCCGGAACGGTATAAAAATGGCGCATTCATTGCGTTTCATGGCTCTACCAACAGAGCCCCCTATCCACAGGCAGGTTACTTTGTTGCCTTTGTACCTTTCAAAAACGGGACTCCCACTGGTGAATGGGAAGTTTTTGCTGACGGTTTTGCCAGGGTTGATACCATCGTAAATGTAAGTGATGCAGTCTATCGTCCCATGGGTCTGGCAGAGGGACCGGATGGGTCATTGTATTTGGGAGAAACAAATAAAGGAAAAATCTGGAGAGTCCGGTATACAGGCAATCCAGTTGAATTTGATGAGGATCAATTACTTACCATGGAGGAACGAAAGAAATTACCGCATCTGAAAACACCTGATATAGTAATTGACAACTTACAAAGAAAATCTACGAGATTAGGTGAAAATCTTTACTATACTTACTGTAGTGTATGTCACCAGAGCAACGGGAGGGGAGCTGGTGGCCGGTGGCCTCCATTGGCAGGATCCAGATGGGTAAACGGTGATAAGAAAGAACTGATTGCTATTGTGCTTAATGGGATGGAAGGTGAGATCGAAGTGAAGGGAGTGATCTACAATGAGGTAATGCCGCAGCATGGGTTTCTGAAAGACAAGGATGTAGCTGAAATACTGACCTATATCCGGCAAAGCTTCGGAAATAATTCGGGGCCGGTCACGGAGAAGGAGGTTGGCGAAGTAAGGGACAAAAGCTCCTTGTAATTGATGATATATATTAATAAAACATAATCTGGAAGGAATCTTAAAATGAGGTATTTATTCGTACTTCTTGGCGTATTGCTCATTTCAGGGACAAGTGCCCAGGAAATCGATATTTTGCTGAAAGGGGGCCATGTGATTGATCCCAAAAATGATATTAACACTGTAATGGACGTTGCAATAGCGGAGGGTGCTATATTGGAAGTGGCTGCTGATATCTCCATTGATGGCGCTGATCTTGTGGTGGACGTTTCGGGATTATATGTGACTCCCGGCCTGCTGGATATTCACTCCCACAATTTCTTCGGCACTGAACCTAATGCTTATCTCAGTAATAGTTTTTCAGCGTTGCCTCCCGATGGCTTTTCTTTCAGAGCCGGGGTGACTACAATTGTCGATGTGGGGGGTGCAGGCTGGCGGAATTTCCGGACTTTTAAGGAGCAGACCATTGACCGGTCCAAAACCCGGGTATTGTCATTCCTGAACATTGTGGGCTCCGGAATGAAAGGAGGAGCGATCGAACAAAATATGGATGATATGGATGCAAAGCTCACGGCCCTGGTTGCCAGGCAGTTTCCTGAACATATCGTCGGCGTAAAACTGGCCCATTATTCCGGTCCGGATTGGACGCCTGTCGAAAGAGCTGTGGAAGCGGGTCAACTGGCGAATATTCCTGTCATGATTGATTTTGGAGGTTCCGATCCACCTCTATCCATTGAGACTTTGTTCATGGAGAAACTCAGACCCGGCGATATATTCACACATACCTATGCTAATGTTAACGGCCGTGAATCCATAGTTGACGACAAAGGGAAGTTGAAACCATTTGTGCTGAAAGCGCAGGAAAGAGGCATTATTTTTGATGTCGGGCATGGAGGTGGAAGCTTCACCTTTGAGCAGGCGATTCCGGCCATTAGCCAGGGTTTGAAGCCAAATACCATAAGCACGGACCTGCATACAGGGAGTATGAACAGAGGCATGAAAGATCAAACCAATGTCATGTCTAAGTTTTTAAATATGGGCCTCACGTTGCAGGGAGTTATCGCGGCATCAACATGGACACCGGCACAGGTAATCCAAAAAACAGATTTGGGACATCTCAGTGTGGGTGCGGTAGCGGATGTAGCTGTTTTCAGGTTAGAAAATGGGCAGTTTGGTTTCATCGATACAAGAGGGTGGAAGATAAACGGTGATAATAAACTTACTACAGAACTCACACTGAGAGACGGTAAAGTGGTTTGGGATCTTAATGGGATTTCAAGACCGGAATGGAAACCATGAAGAGATGAAAGTACTTTATAAATATATGCTGATCCTGGCAGGTATTTGTTTCATTGTCCTGGCGGGGATGCTGATTATGGGCTACAGGGCTGAGGTGGGACCGGTAATTATTGTTCTCCTGCTGGCCCTGGCCATCGGCTTCCGAGGCCATAATTTCTTAAAAAGATTTTCCTATACCGTGATCATTTTCTCATCGGTATCTGCTTCCCTTTTTTACCCGGGTGCATTCACAAATTGGGGAAATTTCAAACTCTCGATACTCATTGTTCCTTTATTGCAACTGATCATGTTCGGCATGGGGACGGCGATGAGTATAAAAGATTTTGTCGGGGTAATAAAGATGCCGAAAGCAGTAGGGATAGGCTTGATCTGCCAGTTCACCATCATGCCAATTGTGGGGTTTACACTGGCAACCCTGTTTGGCTTTGCGCCGGAAATTGCAGCAGGAGTGATATTGATCGGTTCGTCACCAAGTGGATTGGCTTCCAATGTCATGTCTTACATTGCCAAAGCGAACCTCGCATTGTCCGTAACCTTAACGGCCTGCGCGACATTGCTGGCCCCCATACTCACGCCATTCCTCATGCAGTTTTTAGCCGGTCAGTTTATTCCCATCGATTTTCTTGGAATGATGTGGAGTATAATCAAGATCGTGATACTGCCAATCGCAGCGGGTCTGCTTTTCAATCATTTTTTCCATGGTAAAGTTAATTGGCTGGACAGGGCCATGCCCGTTGTGTCAATGGCCGGGATAGCATTGATCATTACCGTGATTACCGCCTCCGGAAGAGACAGCCTTCTGACGATCGGGCTAATGCTTATCCTGGCTGCGGTTTTGCACAATGCTGCGGGTTATTTTCTGGGGTACTGGGCCTGCAGGCTATTCAAAATGCCTGAGCAGGACTGCCGGACCATAGCTTTGGAGGTAGGGATGCAGAATGGCGGGCTCGCTTCGGGGATCGCCCTGGAAATGGGGAAGGTGGCTACAGTGGGATTGGCTCCTGCTGTGTTTGGGCCATGGATGAACATTTCAGGTTCGTCGCTGGCTACATGGTGGCGTGAGAAATCGACAGATACAAAAGATGTTAAAGAATATGAACCAATAGGTGCTAATTATGGATAGATTCATACGGTATTGCAAAATGACCAGCAAGCACATTATTCCCGTGCTAATTTTCGTCCTGTCATCAAACATATCACCCGGTCAGACCATATCCAGGGAGCAAATGGAGTTTCTCACTTCACAATGGGAGGGAGAACGGTTCGAGGATGGCCGGCCCAGGGTTGCCGATGATATTTTGGAGCGAATGAAATTGGTGACGATAGAAGAGGCCTGGGGTGTACTTCGCGGAGAGGGGTATCACAATCAATTTGAGGGTGACTGGCAGCCGTTACATCAGGATGTTGCAGTTATTGGCAGAGCCTTGACTGCCCAGTATATGCCCAACAGGCCGGATGTATCGGATCAGATCAGGAAGAAAGGAGAAGAAGATGGCAGAATTGGGAACACCAATTCCTGGCCTATTGACATGCTTTCGCCAGGAGATGTGTATGTGGCGGATGCTTTCGGAAAAATTGTAGATGGCACACTGATCGGTGATAACCTGGGAAATGCCATTTATTCTAAATCAGGAAATGGAGTGGTATTCAATGCTTCAAGCAGGGACATGGAAGGACTATCGGAGATCGAAGGATTCAATGCCTTCGTAAAAGGATGGCATCCTACTTTCCTAACGGAAGTCATGCTTTCAGGTATAAATGTTCCAATTCGCATGGGGGCAGCAACAGTATTACCCGGTGATGTTGTGGTTGCCAAAAGAGAAGGCGTCATATTCATACCGGCACATCTGGCAGAGAAAGTGGTGGTCACATCGGAAGTAATACGGCTTAGAGATCTGTTCGGTATTACACGGCTGAAGGAAGGCAGGTATACTCCCGGCCAGATCGATACCCAATGGAGTGATGAAATAGAAAAGGACTTCTCCCAATGGCTGGCTGACCACATGGACGAACTACCGGTACCAAAGGAGCAAATCCAGGAATTACTTAAGAAGAGAACATGGTAAAAAACATTGCAACATATTGATACTTTGAATTATGAAAAAAACGAATAACCGGAGATCTGCTTTTAAGAAAATCGGAACGGCTTTAGCAGCAACTTTTGGTTTTGGCATTGCCAAAGCCTCAGACTCACCGCTCTCCAAAGAGAAAAAAGTAGTCGGTGAAGTAACAAATTATCAGAACAAACCGCTTTTTTCAAGCGCGGTTGCCTACGGTGATCTGTTGTTTATTGCCGGTAAAGGGGCGCATTTTGATGGCGATATCAAGGCTCACACTGATCATGTCCTGAATGAGCTTGAGAAGGAACTTGAAAAGAATGGTTCTTCCATGGATAAGGTCCTGAAGGTGAATGTTTACCTGCATGATCTGGAAGACTATCATAAAATGAACGAGGTCTACAGGGGGCGATTCGGTGATAATCCTCCCGTCAGGACGACGGTTGCCACATATGGAGGTGTGCCGGGGGATTCACTGGTTGAGATCGACTGCATTGCGGCCTTGAAGTAAGCCTGGAGTTGACAAGGTTCAAAATAAATAGGTTATGAAAAGAAGAAAATTAATAAAGCAACTATCTGCGCTTCCAATCATTGGTGGGTTTCTGGGAACAGAAACGCTGGTGGCAGGCCCGGCCAG
This sequence comes from Cyclobacteriaceae bacterium, assembly GCA_028278225.1. Lineage (GTDB taxonomy): Bacteria > Bacteroidota > Bacteroidia > Cytophagales > Cyclobacteriaceae > JANQEU01. Next base: position 308,764 of record JANQEU010000079.1, on the reverse strand, counting down.
GAAAGTATTCCCAAAACCACGCCGGGATTACTACAAAGAGCTCGGCTTGCGCACCTATATCAATGCGGCGGGTACCTATACCGCGCTGACCGGTTGTTTGATGACCGAGGAAGTGGTGGATGCGTACACCTATGCCACTTCACAATACGTGGCACTGGACGAGATCCAGGATAAGGTAGGAGAAAGACTGGCCGAACTGCTAGGCTGTGAAGCCGCTACGGTCACTGCCGGTGCGTTCTCGGCCATAACTTTGGGAACGGCGGGAGTAATGACAGGTTTGGACCCGGAAAAAGCGGCACGAATTCCCCATGACGTAACAGGAATGAAATCGGAGGTGATCATGCAAAAAGATCATATGATCGGTTACGCACATGCCATAAAAAATGCGGGAGCCACGATCATTCAGGTTGAAACGAGGAGGGAGCTGGAAAAAGCGATAAATGAGAATACCGCCATGTTATGGTTTCTGAATGCTAACAATTTCAGGGGTAAAATTCAATACAAAGAGTTCATCGAAGTGGGTAAGAAATACAACATTCCCATGATGAATGATGCTGCTGCTGACGTTCCACCGGTTGAGAACCTATGGAAGTACACCGATATGGGATTTGATCTGGTTTGTTTTTCAGGTGGAAAAGGCCTGAAGGGACCTCAAAGCGCCGGTTTGCTGTTAGGGAAAAAGGATCTGATAGCTGCAGCCCGATTAAGTGCGCCACCCCGCGGTGATACGGTAGGCAGGGGAATGAAAGTCAATAAGGAGGAGATACTTGCCATGCTGGTTGCTGTCGAGAACTATTTGTCGAGGGATCATGAAGCAGACTGGAAACTGTGGGAAAGCCAGATTAACTTGATCAGTGAAAGCGCAAAATCCATTTCCGGGGTAGAAACCGAGATCCATGTGCCTGATATTGCCAATCACGTGCCGTCGCTTCGGGTAAGGTGGGATCAAAACAAGATCGGACTAACTCCCGATGACGTAAGACAAGCGTTGAGAGAAGGCCATCCTTCGATAGAAACAGTAGGAGGGAAGAAGTCGGTGGATATTACCACGTGGATGATGAATCCGGGGGAGGAGCGAATAGTAGCGGCAAGGTTGAAAGAGACATTGAAAGGCTGAATCGGAGTTCAAAAAAATAGAAATTGCTATAGGAATTATCCTCTACACAGGCTGTGGTCAATGATATCATAATTGTAGACTACCGTGATGGTGAAATGATCTTACCCATTCTCTGGGAGATCAGAAGACTCAACAATACAAAGGCAGTGAACATAAAAAAACCCAGTTGCAGCCTTGACTGGTTGGTGGTAAGAATGTCAACGGTGGCACTAATGTCTTCCAACTGTCTTAATTGTTCTGTAAGGATCCCTGTAAAACCTATGTAGGCCATAAATATTGCAATGACCATTACATCAGCCATAGACCATTTTCCGGTCTTAAATACAATGATGTTGGCCCACTTTAGATTTTTCCGTTCCTTGCTGTAGAGCAAAATAAGAGAACAAACCAGCTTTGATACGGGGAACAAGACACTAAACAACAACACCAGAAACCCCACTACGAATAAATCCACCTTGCCCTGTGTCAGCATCAGTTGAACTACCTCCAGGATGCTCTTACTTTTATAGTAGAGTACCTGATCCTCAAACTGTATGGATTCCCCAAGCAGTTGAAATTTCATCTGGGAAATTCTTGCATCGATATCAATCATTGGAAGGAGAAGCCCGAGCGACAGTACAATAAAGCTCAGGATTACAAAAAAAGTAAATTCCGTTTTCGATATTTCCCTGGAAAAAGCCAGGAAAAGTCCAAGTACAAAAATGAGTACATATAGTCCTATATACATAATCCTGTTCCTGTTATTGAGATCCTGAATTTTGGTTTCCAAAGCCGGAATGGTATCAATACGCAGGCTATATCCGTGTTTCATGAGGATCGTATCATGTTCGGAATAATCGATAGAGGAAAAGGTCCTGTCAGCGTATTCATTGAGCTTACCAATGATATAAGCTTTCACTTTCTCCCTGTTTTCCGGGTTTTGGAAAAAATCGATGATCTGATCGGTGATCTCCGGTACGTTTTCTTTTAACCTGGCAAAGAGATCCACACTGCTGGCAATGAGGTTTTTATACGAAAGGCCGAACCACGATTTCTTTCTGTTGGTTTCCCGGAAATTTTCCTCGAAATCATCGATGACAACATAGAGAAAAGTGGATATCTTTTCCCGTAACTCATCCTTGTTCGTATCTTCCAGGTTAAATTCCTCCACTTTTTTAGAGATTATTCCGGCCAACGCCTCCTTCCATTCATCCACATTGAACATGCCGTATTTTACTTTGGAGAGTTCAATCAGATCCTCCTTCAACTCTCGTTTTTTGCTTTCAGTCTGATAAACGGGGATGGAAACCGCAAGGGTTGCGGTTAAAAGTATTGGAAGAATTACGGGACGGAGTTTTCTCATAGGAAAAGATCATTAACAAGGTACGAAATTTTGAGTGTTTGAGATCTTCAGTGACATCAAACGTTCCTTTTTGATACTCAATACGTAGTGACACGTATCTTTGCGGAATGAATTCAGACCTGATAAAGACCGTTAAACGGGAATATATTTCAAAGTTTGAGGTGGAACCCGGGCTAATCATTTGCGCTCCGGGAAGGATCAACCTGCTTGGTGAACATACAGATTACAATGAGGGATATGTCTTGCCCGGAGCCATTGACAGGGCAATTTACATTGCACTTGGTACACGCCCTGGGTCAAAATCTCTGGTTCATGCCCTGGACTTGGACGATCACATTGAGTTTGAAACCTCAAGTCCGCTTAGAGCGGAAAAGGGCTGGGGCAATTATGTGCAGGGAGTAGTTGATCAATTACTTAAGAGAGGTATGGCTTTTGAAAGTTTTCAGGCGGTCTTTTCAGGCGATATACCGATCGGGTCCGGACTTTCCTCGTCGGCAGCGCTGGAATGCGGTTTTGGTTCAGGTATTGATCAGTTGTTTTCCCTTGATCTCCCAAAGTTGGAAATTGCAAAAATGGCGCAATCCGCCGAACATGAATTTGCAGGGGTGAAGTGCGGTATCATGGATCAGTTCGCATCGGTTTTTGGAAAAGAGAATAGTGTCATGAAAATTGATTGCCGAACGCTGGAATACACTTTGCACATGCTGGAGCTTGGCGATTATGAGCTGGTGCTGATCAACTCCATGGTACATCATGAACTGGCTTCTTCCGGGTACAACAGTCGCCGGCAGGAATGTGATATCGCCCTGCGGTGCCTGAAAGCAACCAATAACCGGATCGCCTCATTGCGGGACGCTACTTTGCAGGATTTGGAAAAAGTACGGGTTGACGATACGGTCCGGAAACGGGCAAAATATGTAATTGAGGAGAACAGCCGTGTATTGAATATGGTGAGTGCATTATCCTCAGCGGATCTGGCCGAAGTTGGAAAGCTGATGTATGCAACTCACAGCGGGCTTAGTGCCGACTATGAGGTAAGTTGTGAAGAGCTGGATTTCCTGGTGGAGCTGACCAAAAGTGAACCGGCTGTGCTGGGGGCCAGAATGATGGGCGGAGGATTTGGTGGATGTACGATCAACCTGGTGAGATCCCCGGAAGTAGGAAGAATTACCGGTGAGATTTTAAAGAAATATCAAAGTAAATATGGTTTAACCGCAGAAGTGTACCATGTAAAACTGTCAGAGGGAGTACATACCGTTGAAGCAAATAACGGATGATCCGGTCAATAGGTATCCCTGATCGACAATATTTTCAGTTTTTCATCAAAATCTGCAACAGGTTCATCGGCCGTAAAACGAATCGTTTTTGTTTCACCGGGGAGGAGATCGAAATAGTTATCGGAGAAGAATCCGTCACTACCCTCGCATGACAGGAATATGTTCTTGGCCAATACGTCAGTCGTCACCTCTATGACATAGTCTTCGGCTCTCCGGGTAATTGTTGACCCGATCCCGGGTTTTAAGAAGTTAAGCTCTTTCACAGGAAGAAAGTAATAGTTGTTGGAAGCAATAACTTCTCCATTTTCCTTTACAGATGCCTGAAGGACCAGTTCATTACGATTCAGACCTTCCAACAGTTCTTTCAGCGACCTTGAGAAGAACGATTCACTGGAATTCGCCGCTACGTCCACCGGGATAGTTTCCGACCATAATGGTTTTCCGGTAAACGAGATCAGCTTCAGCTCCAATTCACCCTCAAATGAATTCAGACGATCAGACACGATATAAACTTCCAATGTTTTTTTCTCCGCCCTGGGCGCAACCAGAACTTCGGCGAAAGCCTTTTTTGAAAAATACTGCGCAGCTTTCCAGTTCCCATAGTAGTCGGTGGTAGACCAGGAAGCTACCGGCCAGCAGTCATTGATCTGCCAGTACAGGCTACCCATGTTATAGGGCATGGCAATGCGATGACCTTCCATGGCCTGTCGGATGCCGTCGGCCTGCAGGACCTGCCCGATGTAGATGAATGAAGCGAAGTCCTTCGGCTCACGAAAATCCCTTAACATGTACAATTCAATGGTACTGTTTCCAATGGATGACCGCTGATGAGATTTCATTACTTCGGAATAGATATCCCAATCCTCCGGTGTCGCGTACCTGTTAATAGCCCGCATCTCCGGGAAAGACTGAAAGCCATATTCACTCATAAACCTGGATAGCTCCGTGTGATACTTTGAGAATTCTTCCTTTCCCCACCAAACGCCCCAGTAGTGGTGATCACCGAGGTTGTATACGTTTACCAGGGAATCGCCGGATTGGGGACTTGAAGGGTGATAGAATCGCTGCGGATCAAATTTGTTTACGGCTTCAGGCAGCACTTTCAGGAAGATGTCTTTGTATGCTTTCCACTCGGCCTTTGCGCCTTCGGGGTCACGCTTTGTATCCTCCTGTTCCCATCCCCAGGACTTCCAGGCTGCGAGTACTTCGTTGTTTCCACACCATAGTGCCAGAGATGGGTGATTTCTCAGTCTTTTGATGTTGTATTCAGCTTCTTCGCGGACACTTTCCAAAAACTCAGGATGCCCGGGATACATGTTACATGCGAACATGAAATCCTGCCAAACCAGGATGCCGTGTTTGTCACAAAGGTCATAGAAAATGTCTTTTTCATAAATCCCTCCACCCCAGACGCGCAGCATATTGTGGTTGGATTCCCTGGCCGTGAGGATAATCTCCTCGTATCTCTCCGGGCTGACCCTGTCCAGAAAAGCATCTGCCGGAATATAGTTAGCACCCTTCATGAATACCGGATGGCCATTCAGTTTCAAATAGAAGGATCTGCCATGTTCATCATCCTCCCGTACCACTTCAAGGGTTCGCAAGCCGGTGTTATGCGTTACTTCGTCATATCCGTCCTCTGTTAAGATCTTTCCATTGACTTCATACAGGTAGGCTTCACCAAGTCCGTTACTCCACCAGAGTTTTGGGTTGGTAATTTCAAAGTCAACTTTATAGATTTTAATACCCTTTTCAATTTTCACGGGAATAGAGGCGGCTTGTCTTGCATTAACATTGATTTCCAGGGTAGCATCACCGGCCTTCTCAGCCTCTATTTCAAATTCAGCCGTGAGTGTCGCTGTTTCCGTTCCTATTTCATTCTGAACAATTCGCAGGTTCACTATGCGGGCATTGTTCCAGGCTTTCAGAAAAACGGGTTGCCATATGCCACTGGTAACTAATCGCGGGCCCCAGTCCCAGCCAAAGTGAAACTGTGCTTTGCGAATGTGCGGACTGACCCATTTGTTACCGGGGACCTGACCGATTTCTGCCAGGTCATTCGCGGAGGAGTGAACAATGTGCGGGTAGTTGTCATACTTTTCCAAACCGACTTTTATCGGGGAATGAAAGTAGATTTCTAACTCGTTGTCACCTGGTCTCAGTTTTGATTTTACATCCACCATCCAGCCCCGAAACATATTATCGGCTTCCAGGATCTTTTCTTCGTTGAGATAGACATCGGCATGTGTATCCAGGCCTTTAAAATCGAGCACCACACGATCTTTATCCAGCCATTTCCGGGTCACTTTTATGGTGGTTTGATAGATCCAGTCTTTTTTGTCGACCCATTGAACGTCATGTTCATTTAAGCGATAGAATGGATCTTCGATCACGTTGTTTTTCAGCAGATCTGTATGAACGCATCCCGGAACCGAGGCGTTCATCCAGTCATCCGTATCGGCTTGTCTAAACCTCCATTGCTCTTTGATCTCAACGGAACTGACAATCCGAAAATCTGTCTTTTCGTTACAGGATGAAAAGGAAATTAGCAGGCAAACACTGGCAATCGAAAATACTAACCGCATCATATTTTGGTAATTAACAAAAAAACTATTCAAATTTCAATGGGTACTCTATTGGACTTCCTAATCTTTTTCAATTAATCTTTTAAAGGCAAGATGCCAGTGATAGTAACCTTACTAATTAAAAGGTTGACAATCCCTTACAACTTTATACTTTACTTATTTAAGTCTTGGCAAAATAGTGTGTAAGCTTCTTCGGAATTCGGGTTTCTAAAATCGGTCATATTTTGATCCCATTCATTGAAGGAATACATTTAGAAATTTAAATTTAATAGATGAAACAATCTATCATCCATGTATCCCTGGTTGAAAAGACTTATTCATAAATGATGCGTACTATTCTCTTCTTCGGTGGTTTATCTGTAGCAGTGTTCTTATTGTTTCAGCTTAGCAAATATGCATTTACAGATTTCACCTACCTGGCGTTTACTGATCTCTTTATAATACTTGCAGCCTTTTTGTTTATTGTCCTGGGGTTTTTCCTGAGTCGAATATTACGATCCTCATCACAAACCTGGAGTAATACAGTAAATAATTCAAACCTCAGCAGACAAGAACACAAGGTTCTTTGTTTGATGAACGAGGGCTTGTCAAATCTTGAAATTGCGGGGAAATTATTTATTGCGGAAACCACGGTCAAAAAACATGTCTCCAACATCCTGCGCAAACTCAAAGCAAAAAGGAGGACAGAAGCTATAAAAATCGGGAGAGACCTTGAGATCATCTGACGATTACCTGCTACTTAAGTAGTAATTCTGTCCCATATCCGATAATCCTACTCTGGTAGTATTTCATTGTTCACAAGTTTTTGATAAACTAGCTGAAAAGGGTGTTGAAAATGTCAAGGTTGATTATCAGATATGGAATGGTAGGAGGAATTATTTGTGTCTGCCTGGGACTTCTGAGTTGGTTTACGATCGCTCCCGGACTTGGACAGGGACTCACTCAGATCATTGGTTATCTGATTTCCTTTTTCTGTTTGATGTCCATCCCTATGGGTATAAAGTATTATCGTGACAAACTCAACAATGGGGTGGTTTCAATTCCTCAGGCTCTGAAGATAGGATTAGGAATTTCATTTATCACTTCATTCATTGTCCTGTGTTATAGTGTGTTATTTTTCGAATTTGCGGGTGATGACTATCTGCAATGGCAGGCCGCAAACTTAACAGAAGAAGAACTTGCGGAATTCAAAATCAGACTTGAGCAAATGCCGGGATTTATGAAAACACCTTTGTTTCAGGGGTTGGTGATTTTCGGCATGGTGTCTCTAATGGGTATCATTATAAACTTCATAAGCACGCTATTCCTCCAGCGACCCCTCAATAAAAAATTAACCAAAATAAAAAAGTAATGAACACAAAAGAATTGGTCAAAAGATGGTTTGATAAATGGGATGAAGGAGATTTTACCAATCTTCCGATTTCTGACAACTTCAAACATACAAGTCCCTTCGGTACAATCAATGGAAAAAGGGCATATATAAATTTGATCCGGGAAAACGAAGACAAATTTCTTGGCTACGTCTTCGAAATCCATGATGAACTCTATGAAGAGAATCGGGGGTGTGTTCGTTACACCGGAAAGCAAGGGTCGGATTTTGCGCTGGATGTCAGTGAATGGTACTACATTAAAGACAATGAAATTGTTGAAATCGTAGCATATTATCACATCGGAGATATCCGTGAAGAAAGAAAACTATCGGGTCAGTAATTAAAGGAATCCCTCCCCAATTTGCTTATCTTTTCAGAGTACCACAAAAAAATGTATCCTTGCCCCATTACGCACAGTATGTGCAGGAGACGATGAATTCACTTATGATTTCACCAAAGTTAATTGTCAATGCCGTTGATCCGAAGTAAACGAGCGTTGTGAAGTAATTATCAATTAGGGGATGTCTATTTTCGATCCGGAAATTCGCAATGAATACGTAGAAAGAATAAACCTCCTCACGGAGGCCTCACAACCAAAATGGGGAAAAATGGATGTGACCACAATGCTGGTGCATTGTTCAAAGGCATATGAAGACAAGAAGAAAAAATTAAGTTTGCTCAATATTTTGTGGCTAAGGTTGACCAGGAAGAAAATTGCAGTTGGAAACGAGCCTTACAGGAAAAATCTACCTAATCCACGAGCTTTTGATATTATCACCACTCAAGGGTTCGAGGCAGAAAAGGAATACTTAATTAATAGGATCGAAGAAGCTGCCAACAGGGGTGAGGATTTTTATGAGGGTAAAGAACATAGCGTTTTCGGAAAGCTTTCTGCGGAACAATGGAGTTTGTACTTTTTAAAGCACCTGGACCACCACTTACAACAATTTGGTGTTTAACACTCCCTGGAATCTCACCTTGAATTGGGAGCCAGGATATATGAAAATGGTATCGCAAAACCCAAATTTGACTTGCAAAACTTGCTGAATTGGGATCATGGACCATTCGGGGTTTGTAGCCAGAAGTAAGTTGTTAGTCAGTAATCAAAATGCTTAATTTGTGATAACCAAAGAGCTCCAAACGCCTTCATAACTGTTGAAACCTGAGGAAAAAATTCTGATATCCGAAATCAATAATAGAAACCGGCATGTTTTTGAGATGCTTTTTCAGGAGTATTACCTTCCTTTGGTCAAGTTTGCCGAAGGTATATTATTCGATGCAGATGATTCAAAGGATATTGTCCAGAACCTGTTTGTCCATTTGTGGGAAAATGCCAAAGACATTGAGATCAATACTTCTATCAAAGGATACCTTTTTCAGGCAACAAGAAATAGATGTTTGAATAGGATCAAAAGTCTGAGAATTGAAGACAATAGAAACATTTTGTATTTGGAGGGAGTACTGAATTCAGAGGTATTGGATCCGGAGATGGATTCCGGTGAAACCGGCCGGATCATGGATGCTCTAGGTTCCCTTCCTGATAAGATGCGTGAGATATTTAAAATGAAGTACCTGGAAAATCAAAGACAAAAGGAAATAGCAGATATTTTGGGTATCACTGAAAATACAGTAAAGACTCAACTTCTGAGGGCTAAGAAAAAACTGAGGGATATATTGTACTGATTCCCGGTCATATGATCTTTTTTACCTTGATGCTGTTGTTGAAGGTGACTTGTAATGGCTTTGCTACATTTGGTTGTTCATCGTTCTATTTTATTCCAGCTTGTTTCAGAATGGAATGAAATGTTCCTTTGGGGAGGTCCTTCCTCGGATGAGGTACGACTACCCGTTTTCCACTTGGATGTTTGTAAATATGATGACTGCCTTTAACTCTGTGAAGTTCAAACCCTGCCTTTTCAATTCTCTTAATTAAATCCTTAGAATTGAAATCAGGCATTAGAAACCTGAAGGTTTAATTCTAACAGATTATCATCAGTTGGAATTGGTAAGTTATCGGCCTTCAATGATTCCAAATATAGTTCTATTGCTTCTTTTGCATTCCTTTTAGCTTCCTTCAGATCTTTGCCATAGGAGATACAACCCTCAAGACTCGGAACAAATACTGTGAAACCACCTTCAGGTTCTTCGCGAAGAAGTATCTTATAATTCAGGGCCTCCATGCTTTTAGAGTAATTATGTATAAAAATACAGTATATATATTGCATGGTGCATTATATTCATGGAAATAGCTAGTCCCTGAACATTAGATTATTTCTTGCATTTCCGGGACTACTGCTATTGTAGATGGCCATGCACACTACAATTTATCTTCTCATAGTGGTATTTCCGGACCGTTTGTCACCCCATTGTGCATTCCGATTGTCGTCTATTGTGAATTGTCAATATTATCAAGTAAGAAATTATCTTCTTCATACTTGGATTGGAACCCGGTCAGTTTTTGGCCGGGTTTTTTCCGTAACAACCCAATACTAGCTTTTGATGAAGCTTCATTTTTTTGTCACCCATTTTTCCCAATCAATTGTCATAAAAAAGTAAACATCATTAAACGTGGGTTATTGCATAACATGAAATTGAAAACAGAACAACTGCGGGTAAAGAACAGTTATGGAAAATAGAACAACCATAGATTTTGAGATCCTTTGGAAGAAGATCAACAAGTCATTGACAAAAGAAGAGGAACATCTTTTTGATCAATGGATTGGAGAGAATGAGGACCATCAGCTTTATTTCGAAAAAGCATTGAAATATTTCTCGGAAGGTTCAGGTTCTGACACCAATATGCCGGATGTTGAGGCAGAATGGCAAAAACTTGAAAGTTCTTTCAAGGAACCAAAAATCAGGAGAAGTATCTCCTGGAGGAGAGCGATGGCAGTTGCTGCTACCGTTACATTCATAGTGGCAGGTTTCTTTGTTGTTGATTTTATCCAAAAAAGTGAAGAAACCGCTACTGCAGCGCCGGTCATTCAGCCTGGCGGATCGAAAGCTATCCTCACATTGGACAATGGGACCAGTTATGAATTGGATGAAGGCGTAAGCCTGAACATTGAATCCGGAGGAGCAAATATTGTTAGCGAAGGAACGGCGGTTTCCTATTCCTCTGAAACCGGAGAACCGACCGAATCGCAAAAGGAAATGGCATACAATACCCTTGTAATCCCTCGTGGAGGTGAGTTTTTTGTAGAATTGTCAGACGGGACAAAAATCTGGATAAACGCGGAATCAACTTTGAAATACCCGGTTCAGTTTACGGGAGGTGAGCGAAATGTAGAATTGATTGGAGAAGCGTATTTCGAGGTAGCACATGATCTTTCGAAACCATTTATTGTTACCTCTGGTATCCAGCAGATTGAAGTGGTAGGTACCGAATTCAATATCACATCTTATGAGGATGATGAGGCTATTGTCACCACGTTGGTCGCAGGCGAAGTAAATGTGAGGCGATCCTATGGGGAGAGAATCGACACCAGACTGATGCCCAATCAGCAAAGTATCATGACCAAAAAAACTGGTGAAATAATCAACAGGGATGTGGATCCCAACAATTTTATTGCATGGAAAACCGGAAAGTTTTATTTCGAAAATACATCATTGATGGATATTATGAAGGTACTGTCAAGATGGTATGACATTGATGTTTTTTTCGATAATACAGAATTAGCAGGCTTGCAATTTTCGGGAGGATTTGAGCGATATGAAAATTTTGAGCAAGTCAGATTGATAATTGAAAGTACAGAAGAAGTGAGTTTTATAATAAATGAGAAGACTGTAATAATAAAATAAAGAACTGAAAAAAAGGGAATGCCGCCAGCATTCCCCTTTATAACATTCAGTTCAGAGTACTAAACCAAATGTTTAACTTAAAGAGTAGCAAATTTATGAAAAAGTGTGCTATCCCGGATTTATCCGGGATGAAAAAACTAATTCAAATTATGCGACTAACCATCATTTTATGTGTTTTGTCAATCCTCCAGTTGGCAGCTTCAGATGTTGGTTATGCACAATCGAAGAAAATAACTTTACGTGTAGAGAACGTAGAAGTGGAAAAGGTGCTGAAAGAGATCAAGGAACAAACTGAGTTTGATTTCTTTTACAATGCAGATCTCCTTAAGGATCTTCCAAAAGTGGACGTGAAAGTCAGGAAGGCGAAGTTGATTGAGATTTTGGATATAATTATTCCTGATCACCTGGTTTATGAAGTAATCGACAAGACGATTATCATCAAGAAAAATCCAGCTCTCCAACCCAAAGTTCCAGAGCCCAAGGAAGAACCTGAGCAGGATCCTATCACCGGGAAAGTCACCGAAGCAAATGGCGGACCATTGCCAGGCGCAACTATATTGGTGAAGGGGACTACAATAGGTACAATCACAGATGTGGAAGGCAATTTCCAATTGGATGCACCTAATAACGCGACTTTGATTGTATCCTTCGTTGGCTATATAACCAAAGAAGTTGTTGTTGGGGATCAAAGTGTGGTTAACATCCAAATGGAATTTGATGAGTCTCAATTGGATGAAATCGTCATTGTTGGTTATGGAAAACAAAAAGTAACCAACCTTACAGGATCTGTTAATGTCATAGAAGGAGAGATCCTTGACAATAGAGCAGTCAATAACCCGTCAAATCTATTGGCGGGATTAGGTTCCGGAATTACTATTGTCAATACCGGCGGACAACCAGGGAATGATGGGTCAACTATCTCCATTCGAGGGAATACAACATTTGGAGGAAGCAATGAGCCATTAGTTATTATCGATGGGATCCAGGCTTCATTAGATAATATAGATCCAAATGATATAGAATCTGTTTCTGTTCTGAAAGACGCTTCTGCATCTGCTATCTATGGTGTGCGAGCTGGAAATGGTGTTATTATTGTGAAAACCAAAAGAGGAAGAGAAAGTAAGGCCTCGGTGAAACTTAACACATCATTTGGTTTTCAGGAATTTACTTTCACTCCGGAATTTGTCAACTCTTTTCAATATGCCACCCTATTAAATGAAGCGTCAGAAAATGATGGTCTTATTGCTCCATTTGACAATTCCCAGTTGCAGGGTTATCAAAATGGAACATTGCCAAATACTGATTGGCTTGGAGCAGTGAATTCGGAATCCGGTGCCATGCAACGCTATCATCTTTCATTATCAGGAGGTACGGAAAAGATTAGTTACAATGCTTCTTTCGGATTTTTGGATACTGAAGGTATAATTTCGAATACTAATTACAAGCGCTACAATTTCCGAGTCAATTTAGATCAAAAAATTACTGATAAGTTAAATATAGGTTACAATCTTGCTTTAAGCAGACGTAATGCCAAAGAACCTACCGGAGGTGCCAGAGCTGTTTTCTTCAACGCTTACAGGTCATTACCCATTGACCCCATCAGAAATGCTGACGGGAATTATATAGGTTTTTATGATGGTAGTGTTAATACAATTGCTGCCGCCAGAGTCGGAGGAACCAGGAACAACATAAATGATGAGTTTATTGGAAATGTCAACACGAGTTATGAGTTATTGGAGGGTTTGACTTTTACCAACATTTCAGCAATAACACAGGGATATGGAAACATCAATAATTGGACGAAATCCTACAAGTTGTACGCAGAGGATGGAGCGCTACTTTTTACTAAACCGACAGCGGTTGCGGTAGCAAATTTTCGAAATCTTGATATTAATATTCAGAATTTTTTCAATTATGAAACTGCATTCGGTAGCCATAATTTTACTTTCCTAATTGGACATCACTCCATTAAATCGGATTCAAAAGGTGTTCTGGCAGACATTGCCAATGTTCCGGAAAATAACACATCTGATGAGATTGCATTGGGCGATCCCCAAACGTTGACTGCTGATAGTCAGGTAGAAGGAAACAGGCTTGAATCGTATTTTGGACGGTTAAATTATAACTGGGATGAAAAATATTTGCTGGAATTAAGTTTTAGACGTGATGCCACCTCCCGTTTTGCTCCGGGAAACAGGGAGAAATTCTTTCCATCGTTTTCATTGGGGTGGAACTTGGAGAAAGAGGCTTTCTTTGATGTAGCAGGGATAAATAGTTTAAAGATAAGAGGTTCCTGGGGACAACTAGGTAATCAGGAAATCTCCAATCAGGCCTATGCTCCTGTGTACGTATCAGGTAGACCGCTTTGGCTGGGAGGTATTACTCAAAACAGTTTGGTTGAAGGCAGCCGTAATCCGGATTTGGTTTGGGAAACAATTACAAAAACCAATTTTGGTCTCGATGTTGGATTGCTCGATCACAAAGTTAAGGTTGTGGTAGACTACTTCATCGAAGAACGGGAGGATATATTAGCCCTTGAACAGCTTCCAGGAATTTACGGAGCCGAAGCCCCATTAGCTAATGTTGGAAGTTCGAGTGCAGAAGGAATTGAAGCTGATCTGATCTACATTGAATCTGTGGGTAGCGATCTTAACCTGAGCGCCAATTTCAATATCACATATTTTACTAAAATACCTACCGTAAGAGGTCTGTCCGAGAACGCGGAAATTCCGGGCCGAAGTAACGGTGATCCAATTACTAACCTTTATGGATTCAAGGCTTTAGGTCTGTTCCAGAGTGATGCCGAAATTAGTGGTGCACCGGATCAGTCATTTTTTGGTGGTACTCCCGTTCCCGGCGACATCAGATATGCCGACATTAATGGTCGGGATGAGAATGGCAATCTAACAGGAACTCCGGATGGTATTGTCGACGATGATGACCGTACATCTCTTGGATCTTACGCTCCAGGGATGTTTTATGGACTTTCTTTAAATGCAGATTACAAAGGTTTTGATTTGTCCTTGTTGTTCCAGGGAGTTGGAAAGGTTGAAAACACTTTAAGCACTTATGCTGCACATCCTTTTGTACAAGGCAGTAACTTACAAAAAAAGCATTTGGATCGTTGGACAGTTGACAATCCAAACGCCAGTTATCCTGTTTTGCATGCGGTTAACGGAGGTAGAAACGAAAATTTTGTCAGCTCCTTTTTCGTATATAATGCCTCATATCTAAGGCTTAAAAATATCCAAATTGGATATACACTACCGTCGGATATTACCACAAAGGCTGGTATTGAAAGGTTTAGGATATATTTCAGTGGCGAGAATCTCTTAACCTTCCGTAATTCTGAATATCCGGATGGTTTTGACCCTGAATCAATGTCCACCTTCGTTTTCAACCAGGAATTTGGAGGTGATGTGGAAACTCCTTTAACCCCAGTTAATGATGGAACTGTTTATCCACAGACCAAGATCTTCACTCTGGGACTTAATGTTAGTTTTTAATTAAAAAGATTTATATCATGGAAAATATATTAAGGATTAGAATTTTCGTCCTTGCAATTGTAACAATGATTCTTATTTCTTCATGTGGTGAAGATTTTCTGGAGGTTACCAAGGATGATACAGTTAATGCCGATACATTTTATAAAACCGAGGACGATGTCAAACTGGGGGTGGCCGGTGTATATGAATTATTGACCGATGGTCCATCTCAAAGATATCATGTTATTGGAAAAAGTTTATGGACGGATGACATTTGGAGAGGTGGTTTTGTTGGTCCCAATTTTGACTATGAACCTGTAGCAATAGGCACACACTCTCCAAGTACAAAACCAATTGAAGATATGTGGGCTTATTTCTATACAATGATTCGACGTGCAAACGATTTCTTAGCCAGTACAAATAATGTGGATATAGATGCTGTCTTATTAAATCGTTACAGGAATGAAGTACGTTTTTTGAGAGCATATGCTTTTCAGGAATTGGTGTTTCTATACGGAGAAGTACCGTTTTTTACTGAAACACCTTCATCCCTGGAATTGAAATCCATCGGAAGAACTTCGGAAGCAACTGTGATTGAATTTGTGGTCAGTGAATTGAATGAATTATCAGACGAATTACCGGCATCATATACGGGTGAGGATGTGGGTAGAATTACAAAAGGTGCGGCCGCAGCGTTGCTGTCTCGAGTGCTGTTATCCGAAGAAAACTATAGCGCATCCGTCGCAGCAGCGCAAAAGGTGATCGATGGAGGTGAGTATGCTTTACAACCATTGGGTGATATTTTCCTGTTGGGTAATGAGAATAATTCCGAGGTGATCTGGGATGCTCAATATCTGGATCTGACATATACCAACTTTATTGCAAATTATACACTTCCTGGTCAACTAGGAGGCTGGGGCGGCACATTACCAAGTCAGTCATTGGTTGATGCATTTGAAATGCAGGCAACTGGTTTATCGATAACTGATCCTTCAAGTGGCTATGATGCGAACGATCCGTACTCGGGTAGAGATCCGAGACTGGCGCAGGCTATTGCATACCCGGGAGCTGTGGTGGATGGAGTGACCTTCGATGGTACGGGAAGTGCTACTGGTTATTGGAGTGTGAAATATTATGATCCGGAGATACAAAGAGGATATGGCTTTAGTCAGAATTACATTTTGATTCGATACGCGGAAGTTCTATTAAATTTCGCTGAAGCAACCAACGAACAATCAGGACCTACCTCAGATGTTTATGACGCCATCAACGAGATTAGATCAAGAGCTGGTATGCCTGATCTCCCATCCGGATTGGATCAATCTGAAATGCGTGATCGTATTCACAATGAACGTCGCGTGGAGCTTGCACTTGAAGGTGATCGCTTTTATAGCATCCGTAGATGGAGAATTGCCGAGACGGTGGTTCCTCAGGATCTTTTAGGTGTTGATCCAGGCACTCTACAGAGCGTGGTAGTAAGTACACAAAGGGTATTTGATGCCAACAAGGACTACTTATGGCCCGTACCACAAAGTCAAATTGATTTGACCGAACCCGGAGTCACCACTCAAAACGAAGGTTGGTGATCTGGTTTGGTCGAAAGTGGTGGAAATTGGAGTTGTGTGGATTTAACAACTCCAATTTTCCAACCGGCTATTGATGTAGACATATTCTGCCCGGATTTTTTTGAGCAAGAAATCGCAGGGTATCCTATTAGAAACCATTCATTAGATTATAAAAAAGGAATGAAAAGAAGAAGTGTACTCAAGAATCTTGGTTTTGCCACAGGGGCTACACTGTTACCGAGGGTATTAAAATCTTCTGATATTGAAGAAACTGAAGGTAAGACAAATGAGCACATTATAAAGCCAATAGTGCTACAAAAACCAGTTACTGTAATAATGATAGGAGCTGGAAATAGAGGGAATACCTATAGTGATTACAGGTTACATTTTCCGGATCAAATGGAAATGGTTGGAGTAGCAGAGCCCATAGAAGAAAGAAACAGGAGGTATGCTGAAAGGCATAATATATCTAAAGAAAAAAGATTCGTAACCTGGGAACATGTTTTCGATCGTCCAAAATTTGCCGATGCAGTTATAATTGCCACTCCTGACCGATTGCACTATGGGCCCTGTATGAAGGCCCTGGAAATGGGCTATGATGTTTTGTTAGAAAAACCGATATCCCCTTCAGAGGAAGAATGCCTGGATATTTTAAACCTCGCCAGAAAGACCGGAAGAATTGTGGCGGTGTGTCACGTGCTCAGATACGCTCCGTATTTTATAGAGCTGAAGAGAATGATAGATGAAGGCGCCGTTGGGGAATTGGTGAGCATTGATCATTTTGAGCCTATCGAACATGTGCATATGTCTCACTCGTACGTAAGAGGCAACTGGCATAATTCCAAAACCAGTACCCCGATTATTATGGGTAAATCCTGTCATGATATGGATATTATGAGGTGGATGGTGGATCAACCCTGTGAAAGTATTGCGGCATACGGAGATCTTAAATGGTTCAGGAAAGAAAATGCTCCGGAGGGCAGTACAGACCGATGTACCAGTGGTTGTAAAATTGAAACTACATGCCCTTACTCCGCTAAAAGAATTTATCATCAGGAAAGACAGCATACTTATGTATTTGATCTGCCCAAAGATGAATTGAAGCATGGAGATTTTATTATGGAGCAGTTGAAAACGACTGATTATGGTAGATGTGTTTACCAAATGGACAATGACCAGCCGGATCATTATGTGACTTCCATGCGATTTAGAGGAGGAGTTACTGCCAATTTTTCAATGGAAGCCTTTACATCCTATCATGGCAGACGCACGCGCATCATGGGTTCCCTGGGAGATATAGTGGGCGATATGGACACCTATACGCATACTGATTTTATCACTGGGAAAGTGACAACAAAAACACCGGAGAGAGAACGTGGAGGGATCTATGATGCCCATGGAGGAGGAGATTTATTGCTGGTCCGTGATTGGCTGAGGGCTGTTTCAAAACAGGACCCTTCCTTGCTGACTTCTACAATTGATGCCTCTGTTGACAGTCATATTATGTGTTTCAGATCTGAAGAAAGTAGGTTGGAAAAGAGGATGGTAAAATTTTAGAAGCAGTTTCCGAGGTAATTACATAATGCTAACAATAGATAAACCGTATATGACATGATCAAACATAACACAAATAAAAAACCGGCAATTTTTGAGACGATAATCCCATTAATCTTAGTTATACTCTTTACAACTTCGTGTACACATGACAGGAAAATTGCACAGGATGAGTACGTGGAATATCGCAATGTTGTGTTTGATTCTTCATATGTATTAAACCCCGGGAATAGCGTAATCACCAGGTTTAAACTTGAGCCTCGGGAACATAGAATGAAAAGAAGCGTGCGGGTTACGGGGGCGACTGTTTTACCTGAGAAGTTTGGCAAAAGAAGTGAAAATGTGTTTAGGGAGCACTGCTACCATATTGATGATTACTTAGACTCGGAGGATGTATTCAATGAACAATATGCATTGGTTTTCACCGGGGAAAATGAAGCATTTGAAAAAAATGCCTATTACAGACTATCTCATGATCAATTGGAAAACTTCCGGGGCAGCAAGGTTGAAGTAAGATTTCCGGTAAAAAGACGGATTGATCGCTTCGATCCGCAAGGTTTTTTCAAGCTCAGGTTACAAATGTACCTGAAGAAAGATGGCAGAGCTCTTGATGACATATTTGACAAAGCAGGTGAAATATGGGAACTGGAGGTTCCAGCTGGAAATTCGGACTGGGAAGTATTAACCAAGGACTTGAATATCCCCCGGAACATTGCGTGTATCCTGGTTCAGATCAGTAGCCAAAGTATGTCAGGGATCTGTAAGGTTGGAACCCCTTCCTTTAAAGGACAAAATTTCAATTTACCATTTTACCCCCTGCAACCCTTTATCAAAAACCGGCACAATTGGATTGGTGAGAATCTATCTTCAAAGGAGTGGCCTGAATTTGAATTGTCAATAAATGGCGAACCTTTTTATAAAGGTAAGATCTTTGACAGAGCCTCAGAGATTGGAGAGTTCGATCTGGACTTACCTGAATTGTCGGAGGGGGAGTATGAATTATCCATGCAGTTACTCAACAGATTTCCAGCAAAGTATCCGTTCCTGGTTAAGGCCATTGAAATACATGAAAGCAGTGCCAGGGATTTTGAAGTGGTGTATGTTCCGAAATACGTTGATGACAAGGAAAAATTTGGAGTCTTAATGGAGATTAATAAACCAGGTATCGAACTATTCATCTCGGGGGATACACAGATCAAACCGGAGCAGACGAAAAGGATATTTGAAGATCAAGGTCTTCACTCATTGGTGTTTAATGCCGGAGAGGCTGCGCTCAATCAGAAGATAAGCATTTCAGATGGCACATACGAGGTTGTCTCAAGCGTAGGACAGATCATTCGGAAGCGAGCGGATAGTGTTTACCTTTCCACAGGAGATGACATTTACATTGGTCGGTCAAGGGCTCAATGGAGTAAATACTTGAAATGGCATATGCGAGATGGCATAGGTAACATGTACTGTTGGAGACCTTCTCATCAATGGAGTGGTGCTATTGGTTGGGATCCGGAGTTTTATAGCTGGGCGGTAGGACTATTGCAGGATTTGCAGATGCCTTATGCTTTGATGACTGAGGGACGCACTTTACCTGGGCGTGATATCAATCCGTCAAATGAAATTATGGATAGTCCATTCTTTCTTGGAAGACAATCACATGAGGACGATGGTAGCTTCTACTACTGGGATCAGTTCGTTTGGGAAGGTTTGTATTCGGATCTGGCAGCCAAATTCAGACCATACGGTGGGATTTTTGCAAAGACCCGACCAATTAAAAGGGATGGTGAGGTATTTATATTTTATGATCCGTACGGAGCGGATAACATGGCCGAAGGAGCGCAACAATTCGTTAACAACCTAAGCAATTCAAGAGGCTTGAGTATCAGGCATACAGGACCATCAACGATGTTTCGCTATTTTTTTCAGGCAGGTTATGAATGGGTCGGGGCAGAGCAAATGTATGGTCCTGAGGAGTTGATCATGTCGTCAATGAGAGGTGCCAGTAAGGCTTATGGTAAAACAAGTTTTGGTACGCACCTGGCCACTCAATGGGGAACTCAGCCCTTTAATGATACTGATCATGCCACCAGATTTTTTCTTTCATTAGCAATTTCCTACATCCATGGAGCAACCAATATCAACACAGAGGAAGGTGTATGGAATATGGAAGAAGGGATAGACAGGTATACTTCAGCCGGAAAGGCACACATCAAACGCCAAAGAGATTTACTGCACTTTATCCAAACGCACGAACGCAGGGGTAAGCCTGTTGCTCCCGTAGGAATTATCCAGGGAAGAAATGATGGCTGGAAGAGTTTTGATTTTAGAATTAAGTCAAATACATGGGGACAAAGAGGAGATCAATGGAAATACGGGCCACCTGAAGAGAGTTTTGAACTGATTAAAACTTTCTATCCAAACAATGAGTTAGGGGAGATCACCCTGCGCGCACACGAACCGAGACTACCAAAAGGTTTCTATACTAAAACACCTTACGGGTTAGTTGATCTTTTACCAATTGAGGCTCCATTGACTGTTCTAAATGATTACGAGGCTATAGTTTTCCTGGGATGGAACACCTATGACAAGGGTGATTTTGAGCGACTTCTGGCCTTTGTGAAAAATGGAGGAACCCTATTGCTCACAGGAAATCATGCGAACACAGAATTGCGACGCTATCAGCATTCTAAATATCCAGAAGATGACAAGGTTTTAGTCGAGTTATTAGGTGAAGACTTTAAAGGCAGGAAAGAATCTTTCACAAATTATGTTGGTAAAGGTCGGGTTATATTCTACCCGCAAAAGCTTTATCCGGCTGAAGATCCTATTAAGGACGCCTATACCAAGGATCTTGTTGGGATTTTAGATAAATCTATCGAGAGTCAACCTTTAAAAGGTTGGATCGAATCCGCTGAGCATATTGAATTTGCGGCCTGGGATTGGGACGATTCTGAGGCCAGAACAATCTACCTGTTGAACATAGACTGGTGGAGTGATAAAACTTCTCACTCGACGAACCTCCTTTTAGGCAAACAAAAGTTTCCGATAGAAATAAGACGAGATGTTTTGGAAACGGTGACTTTTCATAAGGGGATAGCGGTAATGCCACAAAGTATGACGACTGACATACTGAATATTTCTAAAACTGATTCCGGATATGACATTACTGTTCAAACCACGGGTAGAGATTCAATTAATGTTTATCACGGTAAAAGCCAAAATATTAGGATAGAAAGAGCAGGTATACACAGTATAACCATAAATCAATAGCACTATGAGGTACTTTCAATCAGTTCTGATTATGATCTTGTTATTTTCATGTGGGACAGATGAAGAATGTAATATCGATCCTTTAGAGTATTTACCAAATGAAATTGAAGTGTTCAATGAAGCATTGCTGGAAAATAGTCTGGTTCTAAGCATGAATAATGGAGGACAAAGGGCATTCTTAATGGATAAGAAAGGAAACGAATTATTTGAATGGTCTTTTGAGGACAGGCTCGGGCAAGATCTGGAAATACTACCGGACGGAAGGATGTTGGGAATGTTCAAGGTAGATGAGCCAATGATTTCTTTCGGAGGTTTCGGCGGAATAGTACGAATACTGGATTTGGATGGATCTGTAGATTGGGAATTTATTTACCATTCAGAGGATTATATAACTCATCATGATGTCGAAATGCTACCAAATGGAAATGTTATTTTCCTGGTTTGGGAAAGATTACCATTTGAAGATGCTCAGAGCATGGGGATTGACGTGGGTTATGATCTATACACGGAAGCACTTATTGAAGTAGACCCAAAGACTGAAGCAGTCGTATGGGAGTGGCATAGTTATGATCACATTGTTCAATCTGTTGATACAAATAAGCCGAATTATGGTGAAGTGAGTGAATATCCGCAGTTGATTAACCATAGCTATGTTTTTGAAAATGACGATTCAAGGGGTCTAAACGGCGACATAATGCATGCAAATGGCATTGATTATGATAGGAATAAGGATGTCATTTATATGAGTGTAAATGCTTTTGGAGAAGTATGGGTAATTGATCATAGTACCACAATTTCCGAGGCTTCTTCTCATTTAGGAGGACGCTATGGGAAAGGTGGAGATTTAATATATCGGTTCGGTAATCCTACTGCGTATGGTAGCGAGCTAGGAACACGTCTCTTTTATAATGTTCATTTTCCTAACTATCTGGAGAGTAATGAGCCAGGAGCAGATAATATTTTGGTCTACAATAACGGGAAAAATGTTAGACAATCTACGGTTTATGAATTGAAAATGCCTGAGGTTTTTGAGCTCATCCCAAATCAAAATAACGAACCCGAAATCGTCTGGAGTTTTACGGACCCTCACTTATATGCTGGAGGTATTTCAGGAGCCGTAAGGCTGGATAATGGTAATACACTGATATGTGAAGGAGACTTTGGATTCTGGGAAGTGACACCTGGTAATGATGTTGTTTGGAAATATAATGGAGGAGGAGATCAGAAGTTTTGGAGGGCTTATGATTATGCAAGTGATGATCCGGCAATAACCAATTTGGGATTATAGAATTCCGTGCAATCGATGAAAGCGGCTTTAGGATTGCGAAAGGTGGTGTCAGCGATTTTGATTATGTGGTTGTTGGTTTATGAAGCCAACTGTCAGAATTACCCTTTGTTATATGAAAACAACTTTGAGGATGATGTGAAGTTCACCGAATTCGAGTTTTCGGATAATGATGCCTGGACTATCTCAGATAGTGCAAACAATCATGCGCTTGAATTATTTAGAAATAGCAGATACATATTACCAGTGAGCTCACCGTTCAATATTGCAGTCCTGAAGGCGGTACGAGTTGGGAGCTTCGTCCTTGAAGTTGATGTTAAGCAGACAAGTATTGAATATTCACACCGGGATTTGTGCATTTTCTTTGGTATGAAGGATCCAACAAACTATTACTACGTGCATATCTCTTCGATTGCCGATCCCTATGCCCACTCCATATTTCTGGTAAATGATGAACCACAAGCCAACATAACCTCGAAAGTCTCGAAAGGAGTTGATTGGGGAAATGAATGGCACAAAGTCCGAGTGGAACGGGATGCTGCAGTGGGCATTATCAATGTGTTCTTCGACGATATGAGTGCTCCAATTATGCAAGCACACGACCTGCATTTCCGGGAAGGGTTTGTTGGGTTTGGTTCATTCGATGATACGGGCATGTTCGATAATATCAAATTATGGGGTGAGAAAACTGAGGATATCATTGGTTTTTTTGACTAGACTGATGATATGATTCCTACGGCAATTAGATTTCTTGAAAGCGCTGTATTTATTTCCTTATCAGCCTGGACATCTTGTGCTCAGGATAGTCCGACCAGGATATTATTTCCTGGCAATTCTGCTGATCCGACGATTACAGAGATAGATGGCACCTATTTTGTCAGCGTAAACAATGTTGGGTATGTCCCATCCATGTTGGTATTTCGGTCAAAAGACTTGAAGGAATGGAAACCTGTTTCATTTGCTGGACAAGAGCCACAATTATTTGCCACAGAAATTACCAACGACGGTGAAAAGTTGTTTTTGTATGGTGGAAGAAAGGAAAACTTGTGGGTGAGATATTCCGAATCTCCTTTTGAAAGTTGGTCGGAAAAGATTCTTATGAATCCAATTGGCCTCCATGAAATAGATCCAGGTCATTTGGCAACTTCGGATGGCCGAAGATTCATTTACACAAATGAAGGGAGGGGAGCTGAAATCTCGAAGGATGGGTTGAGCTTTACATCTGAGTCTAAAAAGTTCTACAATGGCTGGCCAATTCCGGATTCAATAAATGTCGAATGTACGTGCCTGGAAAGTCCTAAGTTTTTTCAAAAGGACGGTTACTACTTTATGGTTAGCGCCGAAGGAGGTACAGGGGGCCCGGCTACCAGTCACATGGCGATTGTTGCAAGAGCAGGTAGTCCAATTGGGCCATGGGAAAATTCACCCTACAATCCGGTTATCTGGACTCGAAGCACCTCTGATGAATGGTGGTCAAAAGGTCATGCTACTTTTTTAGAAGGTCCTGACGAGAATTGGTTCGCCATTTACCATGGGTATTATAATAATCAAAGATCATGGGGACGATCAACCTTGATTTCTCCAATTGAATGGACTTCCAATGGTTGGCCGGTTCTTTCGAATCAGTGGCCGACTGGTTGGGAAAGCTTCCAACCTGTGATTGGCCTGGATCTTAGTGATGATTTCGAGGGCGATAAAATGGGACTCCAATGGCAGGCCTACGAGAAGCTAGAATTAGAACGATATTCATTTAATGTAGGCAGTCTTGAAATAGCCGGGATAGATACTTCGGTAGGAGAATCTAACCCGTTGACAGTAAATCCTCATCATAGGTCATACATTGTTGACACAGAACTCAATATAAAAGCCGACGTTGAAGCCGGACTCACTTTCTTCTATTCAGCTGATGCATATATTTCTTTTGGGCTGGCTTCTGATGGAATTTTGTATCTCACACATACTACCTGGGATCATTCTAAATTCCCTGGCCCAATTACAACAAAAGTCAATGTAAAGTCGATCCACCTAAGGATTCAAAATTCGGAGCAAGATGTTTCATTTTTTTACTCGCTAAATGGACTTGATTGGATAAAAATCCCATTGTCAATGGACATTTCAGGATTTCAAAACAATATTTTCGGAGGGTATAAATCTGTTAGACCAGGCATGTATGTGATAGGGAATGGTAGCGCTGATTTCAAATACTTCAATTATGAAGAATTGAATAAGAAATGATACACAAGGCTATATGAAGAAGTTAAAAACCCTGCTACTGACAGTATTTCTCGTGAATACGATCCTGGCACAAGAGGAGCACAGACTTAGATGGTGGAATCCAATCAATTCCGAATTTCCAGTCATCTCAGGGCAAGGATGGCCGGATGAAGTTGAATCAATCTACCACAGGCTTCCAGCCCGAGCTGAAAATGATGTCAGGAAAGAAGTCTGGGGGCTTTCAAAGCAATCGGCGGGGCTGTCCATAAGATTTTGGTCAAATGCGGATTCTATTGCTGTCAGGTATAAGGTCAAGGGAGAGATTTCCTATTCCCTAATTCCTTCCAGTGGTGTGAGTGGTTTGGATCTTTACGCTAAAACTCAAGATGGAGGATGGACTCGTTGCTGGGGAACGCATGCCTTTGATACCACAATTTGTGAGTACAGCTTTATAATCGATGATGAATCTCTCAGCTACAACAAAAATGGCCGGGAATATCAACTCTTACTTCCCCTTTTCAACGAGGTGGAAAGTCTTGAAATTGGTACTAGCGAACAGTTCTTTTTCAATCCTTTACCACTTCGACGTGAAAATCCAATAGTCGCGTATGGCACGTCCATTTGTCAGGGGGCAAATGCTTCACGTCCGGGTATGTCATGGGCCAACATCCTGGAACGGCGAATGGAAAGACCTCTAATAAATCTTGGTTTCTCAGGGAATGGCAGATTGGAGCCTGAGTTGATTGACCTGATCGCTGAGATTGATGCCAAGTTGTACATTCTGGACTGTTTACCTAATCTAACACCTGGTAAGCACAATACATTCGAACTCATATTGGATGCGGTTCGAAAGCTAAAGGTTAAGCGATCAGGTATTCCTGTTATTTTGACAACCCATCAAGGTTTTGCTAACGTGGAGACAAACGAAAGAAATAAAGTCCACAGCGAGGCATTGGTAGAAGAACTAAATCGTGCGTTTAATGCATTGATAGCAGAGGGTGTAAAGGACCTTTATCTATTAGAGAAGGAGGACCTGGCTTTTACTATCGATTCCTATGCTGATTACGGTCATCCGAATGACCATGGCATGTTGCAATACGCACAGGCATACGAGGATTTGATACGAAAAGTACTGAGAGAACCGAAAGGTAAATTATCAACAACTACTCCGGTAACACAGTGCAGAGAGTTCCGGTGAAAAACTTCCCGGAGTTACTGGTTGATTAACATTAACTTTAGAAAATTTCGAATATTCCTTATTAATTTCTGCCATAGTGGTTCTAATGATTATTGACTCCCAAAAGGTACAAAACTTTGAAAGTTTAATCCTTCAATGAGTAAGAAACGTTCTTTATAATCCTTCTGTGCTCCTTCTAGTGAAAGAAATCGTTGATCAAATAGAAATTGGAGGGATTTCAGATGTGATCACTTTCCGATACAGAAAGTAACTTTTCTTGATAATCAACGAGTTACGGTGTCGGGGTACAAATGGGGTACAGGGTTTTGGAGGACGATTCTTCTCGATATTCATGGATCATCATTAAATGGAAGCCGATTGACGCTTGGCTTTAGGTGGAATGTTGGCCTTTTGAACGGACTTCCGGTTCTTTATTCTGATTTTGTCTATCTCATAAGTAACCTGGTATTTCATCCAAAACTCTGCTTTGATACCGAGAGCTTCTTCCAGTTTCACGGCCAATTCCGGTGTGATATTGCGCTTGCCATTGACAAGCTCTGACATTACATTTTTGGCAATTCCTAATTGTTGCGCTAGTTCGATTTGCTTCATTTCCCTTGTCTCCAATTCATCTTTTAAAAGAACACCTGGATGCATTGCTGATCCGGGAATCAAGTCGTTGGCCAATTTTGTATTCTTACTCATAATGTTTTGATATTTCAATTATCTCAATTTCAATTAGGTCATCTTCCACCTCCACAATAATCAGTCGGAATTGTTTATTCAATCTGATGGAAAACTGGCCTTTCCTGTTTCCTGTCAGGGCTTCAAAATTCAGAGACCGGATAGGATACAGTTCTTTAAGGTTATCAATGAAAGTCAAAATCCGAACCTTCGCCTGATACTGCTTAATCACTTCTCTGGAGAATTTCTGCTTTCCCCTTAACTCTTCCAAAGGTGTGATATAGAGTTTTTCCAGTTCATTCGTCTTAAAGCCAACCTTCATATTAAACGCTAAGATATGCAATAAGTTTACTAAAAGAGTAAACTTTAATAAATCACAACATCATAAACTTATTTTCGTGAAGCACGATAAACTAATTATCGCAAAGGCCACCGAGCTTTTAGGGTGATTGGATTGGAAAAAATTTTCCACTCTAAGCCCGAAAACGGAAAATATTTTCTATTATAAATCCTCCCTTAAAGCCTTCTTTATACTATTGGGTCAAGAACATGCCTGATTATTCCTAAATACTGCTGAGATAGTATATGTTAAAAGGATATATCAATAGGAGGGAACGATACCTTTATGATCATCCACCAATCATATTCATTGACAAATTCGAAAGAGAGCTTTGTTTTTTTGGTTTCTTGGTTGTGTTCTTGATACTCCAATTGAGCTGAAACATGTCCCTTTAATTCAGATATAGTCAGGGTATCAATCGTCATTTCAATAAGTGAGAAGCGGCGCCCGTTTCCAAATCTTTCAGCTAAATCAATAAATTCACTGTTGCTGTATTCCCTATTGTTATAGGAGAAGGGAGATTCGAGCTTCCATTCCATTTGGCCAGGCTTGCCTTTTAACATACTTTCCACAAATTCTCGAACATCCCGTTTCAGGTCTTCTTCATGATTAGGGTAAAACTCTTCGTAGGTAAATGTGGTGATCCACCCCGGTGAATCAATGATATTCATGTCCACCTCCATTAAATCCTCGCAAATGAACCGGTACATTTCCTTGTCAGGCACATCATAAATCGAGCTAACTTCTATTCCTTTTTGATTAAGTAATTCAATTGCTGATCCCAATGCGTTCGTAATTTGTGTCGAATCCAGGTTTTCCGGAGCAGGTAATTCAGGAAAAGACAGTACTTCCCTGATTTTTTTCACTTCCTTTTTCTCAGCTGCTTTTTCAAATGCTATAATTGAGTCCAGCCACTTTGATTCTACCTCTGGTGGTAAATTAGCTTCAGGATTTTCAAACATACTGGCGCCAAATTCAGCCTGTATTTTAAGTTTCTTCACATCGTTTTCGAACTTCTGTTCTTCCGGACTCTTTTTCTTCATGGTGAAATTTTGACATGAAGTTAGGGAACTTAGGGATTGTTGGGGAAATATTAACACATCATCTACTTACCAATACAAAACTTCGAGAATATATTATCCAGCAGGTCATCCGTGGTGATCTCTCCGGTGATCTCCCCCAGGTGATTCAATGCGTTCCGGATATCCAATGCCAGAAAGTCGTTTGTGACTTGATTATCTAGCCCTTCAATTACCTGAAGCAATGCCGCTTTGGTTTTGGTGAGGCTCTCAAAATGTCTTGAATTCGTGATGATGGTATTCCCTGTCTTGAAATCATCCAAATGGATGATCTTCAGGATCTTCTTGCGGAGATCGTTGAGATTTTCCCTGGTGAGTGCCGAAATGGTCACAAAATGCTCGTTTCCACTTAGGTGATCCGTGAGCTCTTGCCGGGCCTTATCCAGTTTATTTCCTACCAACACAAAAGGAACTCCCTTACTTTCGAGTTGTTCAATTTGTTTTTCAATTTCTTTGATCCGGTCGTTTGCCAGGTCAATCAGATAGAGCACCAGCGAAGCTTCCCGCATTTTAGTATGCGTCTTTTCGACCCCAATCTTCTCCACGCGGTCATCCGTTTCACGAATTCCGGCGGTGTCGATAAATCTGAAATGTACGCCTTCGATGACCATTTCATCCTCGATGACATCCCTGGTGGTGCCGGGAATATCTGAAACGATAGCACGTTCATCATTTAAAATGGCATTGAGCAGGGTAGATTTACCGGCGTTCGGTTTACCGGCAATAACAGTAGGGATACCATTTTTGATCGCATTTCCCAGCTGAAAACTTTCCAAAAGTGGTTCTATTACCTCCAGGATCCGGTCAACCAGTTTTTTCAATTCATCCCGGCTCGCAAATTCAACATCTTCTTCGGAAAAGTCGAGTTCCAGCTCGATCATCGAAGCGAAATGTACCAACTCTTCCCTGAGGTTTTGAATTTCCCTGGAAATACCTCCCCGCATTTGGCTGAGAGCAGCCATATGTGCGGCTTCACTTTCGGCGTTGATCAGGTCAGCCACCCCCTCTGCCTGTGCCAGATCAAAACGACCATTAAGGAAGGCACGTTGTGTGAATTCACCCGGTTTTGCCAGCCTGGCGCCAGATTGTATCAGGGCCCTGATGATCTGCTGAATGATAAAATTGGAGCCGTGGCAGGAGATCTCGATGACATCTTCTTTTGTGTATGAATTAGGGCCTTTAAACACGGAAACAACCACTTCATCCAGGATTTGGTCGTTTTGTTGCAGTGCCCCATAATGCAGCGTGTGGCTGTCTACCCTGGTCAGGTCTTTCGTCCCGAAAAGGGTATTGACAATTTTGAAGGCATCATTACCCGAAACCCGAATTACACCAATTGCGCCAACGCCTGGCGGGGTGGAAAGGGCAACAATAGTATCATCGAACCGGGCCATCGAGGGGGCATTTGGTCTACAAAACTAATGACTCCGGACTTATGAATAGTTGATAAACTTTTCTGGTCACCTCGAACGCAGGGAGAGATCTATTCATATTTGAAACTTATGCATAGATATCTCCTGCGTCTATATGACTAAAAGAACGAATAGAGGTAATCAATCATCACTGTCAGCACCGAAAAATATCAATCATCTGAGGTCATGATAAACAATGGCTGCTTGACAAATGAACCATAGTTTGGACATAATCGCTCGGTATTATAGTATTTATAAACATCAATAACCTTCTTATGTCCAATAATGTGATCCAACGGCACCGTATCATAAATGCCGTTTCTCAGACTTACCAGCCTGCCTGATTGTTTGCTAAGTATCAGGTCCATGGCAATATTTCCGAAGGCCATCGGGACAATGGAATCAAAGGCATCCGGGTCACCGCATCTGACCAGGTAACTTAGGCGTTGGTTGATAATATTTACCTTATTACCGTTGTTGTATTTTGCCGACGCTTCTTTCAACTCCGCCGCAACCTTATCCCCAATTCCACCAAGCTTTTTATGTCCAAACATATCAGTTTCCTCCCCCTCAAAAGACATATCCGTATGATGTGACATTGTTGCGCCCTCCGAAACCAACACCACTGCATACCGGCTTGGATTGTGATCCCGGTCGTAGGAAAGCAATTCTGCCAGATGATCCATTTCAAATGGATGTTCAGGTATCAGACAACGATCCGCCGCTCCCGCAATGGTTGGCAGGAGTGTCGTAAAGCCGGCATAGCG
Organism: Cyclobacteriaceae bacterium; assembly: GCA_028278225.1. GTDB lineage: Bacteria > Bacteroidota > Bacteroidia > Cytophagales > Cyclobacteriaceae > JANQEU01. The sequence continues at coordinate 278,446 of JANQEU010000079.1, read as the reverse complement.
ACCGAAAACTTCAATAACCAGGAATCTCTCGTGTGAGCCTGCGGATGTCCTGAGGGTTCTGGAGAGCTCAATGGTACGCGTGATACAGGTACTAAACCCGATACAATAATCTGTCCCCGGAACGTCATTGTCCATTGTTTTCGGAATTGCGACTACATTGATACCTTCCTGGTGCAGGCGATAACCGTAACTCAAGGTATCGTCACCACCAATGGGGATGAGGTAATCTATACCCAGGAATTCCAGGTTTTTCAGGACATCTTCCGTCACATCATTTACTTCATCCTTGTACTTGTCTTTGAGGTGATCCGGAACGCTTTCCTTCTTCAGTTTCTGGGGGTTTGTTCGGGAAGTGTGCAAAAAAGTACCTCCCGTACGCCCGGCCCTGTTGACAAGGTCCGCTGTCAAAATGGAATAATTCCAATCATTATCAGCTTTCTTATCGGGAACCATATCCACCAATCCGCCCCAACCGCGCTTTATCCCAACTACCTTGTATCCCTCACGGATAGCTCTGAAAGTTACCGCCCGAATTGCAGGATTTAACCCGGGAACGTCACCACCTCCGGTGAGGATCCCAATTGTGCCTTTTGATGCTGCCATTCTATCTTATGCTAGGTCTATGTCCTTATTTAAATAGACATCCTGGATCGCACGAAGCAGCTTAACGCCTTCTTCCATTGGCTTCTGGAAAGCTTTCCTGCCTGAAATCAAGCCGGTTCCGCCTGCGCGTTTATTGATTACCGCTGTTTTCACTGCATCTGCCAGGTCATTGGCGCCTCCCGATGCACCGCCGGAATTGATCATGCCTACACGACCCATGTAGCAGTTTGCCACCTGGTACCTGGTCAGATCTATCGGATGGTCGGAATTCAGGGCATCATACATTTTAGGATGTGTTTTACCGAATCCTACCGCCGTAAATCCGCCGTTGTTCTCCGCTTGCTTCTGTTTGATGATATCCGCCTGTATGGTGGCGCCCAGATGATTCGATTGGCCCGTAATATCGGAGGCTACGTGATAATCAGTGCCGTTTTGTTTGAAAGCACTGTTTCGTGCGTAGCACCACAGGATTGTCCCCATCCCGAGTTCGTGTGCTCTTTCAAAGGCTTCAGCTGTCTCGATGATCTGCCTGTTGGATTCAGGTGATCCAAAATAGATAGTTGCTCCCACCGCTGCTGCTCCCAGATTCCATGCTTCATCTACAGATCCGAACATAATCTGATCAAACTTGTTGGGATAAGTCATCAGTTCATTGTGATTGATCTTAACAACGAATGGAATTTTGTGAGCGTACTTTCTGGACACTGCAGCCAGGACTCCGAATGTGGATGCAACAGCATTGCATCCGCCTTCAATCGCCAGCTTAACAATATTTTCCGGATCGAAATAAATAGGATTCGGTGCGAATGATGCCCCTCCCGTATGTTCAATACCCTGATCAACAGGTAATATTGATAAATAACCGGTGTTAGCAAGTCTTCCATGCCCAAAAATTGAGGCAAGACTTCCAAGTACTTTGGGACTCCTGTTGGATTCTCCGTAAACCTGATCTATGAAATCAGGACCTGGTGCGTGAATTAGCTCTCTGGGTATTTTTGGCGATTTGAAATCCAATAAATTGGTTGATTCATCACCTAAAAGTCCGGCAATGTCCTCAAGGCTGAGGTGATCAGAAGTAAGTGTTGATACTGACATGATTTGATTTCTTTTTTTTTGCAATGGCTCCAAGATAGATATAAGATCATCCGCTGATTATGAGATATATCAACCCGCAAATGAACTTTTACCCTTAAATAAATGTACTAAATTCCAGCGATAATTCGCCAGATCTGGGCGACAAGAAAAGTAACCACAAAACCAAAAATGAGCGGTAAAACCGCTGAAACAGCGGTCCACCTGGCGCTTTTGGTTTCCATGAAAATAGTGTATAGCGTTGTGCTGCACGGATTATGAAGTAAGCTAAAAAGCATGAGATTGATCCCGGTTAGCAACGTCCAGCCTCCTGCTTTTAATATTGCTCCGGTCTCCATTGAAGAGTCCAGTTCAAACATTACGCCTTCACCGGCTCCCACTCCGATCATATTGAGATTTGCGACCGTCAGCATCAGTATGGTGGGGATCACAATTTCATTTGCCGGTATGGCAACGATGTATGCCAGCAGGATCACACCATTTAATCCAACAAGCAGACCGAAATCATTCAGGTAAAATATGGCATGGTCAGCAATGCTGTCACCTCCAATGTCAACATTTGAGACCAGCCAGATGACGGCCCCCGCAGGTGCCGCGAAAACCATGGCTCTCCATAGTACAATAAGCGTTCGATCAATAATCGAAGTATAAATAGTCTTCCAAAACCTTGGAGGCCGGTAAGGAGGTAATTCCAAAGTAAACGAGGACACTTCGCCCTTGAGAAGGGTTTTTGACAGTAACCAGGATGATAAAAAGGTGAAAAATACGCCAAGAATGGCAATACCTATCACCGATGCCGATGCCGTCAGGCCTGTGAAACCATTTGGTACAAGCGCTCCGATAAAAATGGTGGCAATAAGGATCTGCGTAGGCCAGCGACCATTGCAGAGTGAAAAATTGTTTGTAATGATAGCAATCAACCTTTCTCTGGGACTATCGATTATCCTGGTAGAAACGACTCCCGCGGCATTACAACCCCAGCCCATGGTCATGGTCAGTGCCTGCTTTCCGTGAGCACCGGACCTTTTGAACAATGTGTCGAGGTTGAAAGCCACGCGTGGTAAATAACCGAAATCTTCCAGTAGCGTAAATAATGGAAAGAAAATAGCCATGGGTGGGAGCATCACCGCAATTACCCAGGCAAGTGCGAGGTAAACTCCATCCAGCAGAAATCCGTCAATCCACCAGATCAATCCAACGGAAGCTGAAACCTGCTTCAGGAAAGGATAGATCGTTTCCAATAACAATACCGATAACATACCTGAAGGGTAGTTAGCCCCCTGGATGGTGATCCATAATATCACGGACAGGATTAATATCATTATCGGAAATCCGAACGTTCGGCTTGTAAGGATCCTGTCAAGGGCTCGATCGAAAGTATAGTTTGCTTTTCGATCCCTGGTGGATTCCACCCTTGAGGAAATTACCGCTGCATCGGCGTAGATGCTTTCCGTCAGCTTATCATGAAAGTCATCCCCCACCTGCCACCTGAGTTTGGAAGCAAGATCGATGATTTGCCCGGTTTTTTCTTCGACCTTTCCCATATTATCAGGTAATCATAAATTCATTATTCTGGAGTGCTTGCAAAACGCGCTGATCGCCGTCCAGGAGCCTCATCGCGATCCATCTGCTGTTCGGAAGGTTGGGATAGGTATTGCTTATCTTTTTACTGAGCTCATCAACTGCCATATTCACCGAATCAGATAAATTTTTGATGCGATGTGGTTTGCAGAGGACCTCATTTGTCGCAACCTTATGTATGGTATCAATCAGCTCATTGATCCCTTTAAAAGACCTTGCACTGGTTGGCACTACCGGGATGCCCAGATCTTTGGAAAGTGTACGGTCATCTATCTCAATGCCATGTCTTTTTGCCTCATCCATCAGGTTCAGGCATAAAACGGCCTTGCCGGTTATTTCAAGCACCTGCAACACAAGATTCAGGTTCCGCTCCAGACGGGATGCATCTACCACGATCACCGTGACATCAGGCTGCCCAAACAGGATGAAATTCCTGGCTACCTCCTCGTCCTGGGATGTTGAGAGCAGGGAGTACGTTCCCGGCAGATCAATCAGCTTGAACCTCTTGTCATTGTAGGAAAAACCGCCTTCCGCCCTTGTAACAGTTTTACCGGGCCAGTTTCCAGTGTGTTGCCTCAGGCCGGTTAAGGCATTGAATACCGTACTCTTGCCGGTATTTGGGTTGCCTGCCAGCGTCACGACGTAATCTGCATTCTCTACATCTACCCCCAGTTTTTTTAGTTGTGCTGCATTATAAATAGCACAATCGTCACAGGGGTTGGTCACTTGATTGATCATAATACCTTTTTAATTAAGATCAGGTCCGCCTGATCACCTCGCAGAGCAATCAGGGTGTTTCTGATAGTGTACGCTTTAGGTTCTTTCATAGGACTGTCAAATTCAGCCTCAATTTCACTCCCATTGGTAAATCCCAGATCCAAAAGCCTCCTTCGGTTCATGCCACGACACTCGGAGGATATACCCAACACCCTGGCTCTTTCGCCTGGAGCCAAAGCTGAAAGTCTGACCATATTTTCTTCAAAGCTTTCCTTCTCGGTAAGCTCTTCAACACTGACGTTACTCGCTACGATTGGTGAAAATTCATATTCGTTTCCTTCAGAGTAAAACCGGATATGGTTCTCATCGGCAGCTACCATTTTTACTTGCGAGCCGATATGTAGTTTTTTATCTATTATTTGCCGGTAGATCACATCCGGCTCATCTTCGATATGGACGATCCTGGCCGTGATATTTTCCTTCAAACTGGAGAGGGGCTGCCATTTAGGCTGCAAAATCTCTCCAGAGGCTGTCGGAATGGGGTCACCATGCGGATCGAACCTTGGGTTACCCAATACCTGGTACAACTCATCCGTCTGATCAGCCGTTAGTGTGTGTTCTTTGAGCTCGGCCCGGTCATGCCACTCTGATTTATCAAAGCCGGTTTTTTCCGAAAGATATTTTTCATAAAGTCGGTGAACCCTGATGATCTTTAGGGCATAATCCCTGCCGGAATCGGTTAGCTGAAGTGTATTCTGATCAAACCTCATCAGGTTCCTGTCTGTCATGAACTCGATTAACCTGAGCAGTTTCTTAATTGACAGCTTTAATGCTCCGGCCATCGCGTTTAGAGAAGCGCTTCTTCCGCTGTATTCCACATGATAAAGCTGCTTGAGAATATCTTCAACCAATGTCTTCCGGATTTGCTGCGAGGTCTGCAGAAAACGGGTGGATTTTTGCAATCTCCAAATCAGGATTATGGCGAGTACAATGACAACAAAATAGACAAGTGATATGATCGGATCGGGTGCCATAGTCAATATCAAATCATGGTATTATACAATTTTTCTAACCATTAATTGGGTTGTGATGTGATTCGAAAGGAATACCGGCTTGTGATCTTCAAATGCCACCTGCATTGAACCATCGAATTCGACTTTGTCAGTAACCGTCAGCTTTGTCCCCAATCTTATTTTGAGTTTATCCAGGTATTGCAACAGCCTTGGATCGTCGGTTCCAACAGCGACGAATGCTCCTTTGTCGTCAACGGAAAAATCCGAAAGGGGCAGGGTAGGACCTATATTAAAGTTGCCATTTTTATCCGGGATGGGATCACCATGGGGGTCAATTGTAGGATGATCAAGATAGGCGTCAAGTCTTTCGACGAGCAGGGGAGATCTGATATGCTCCAGCTGCTCCGCAATCTCATGTACCTCGTCCCAGTTGAAGTTAAGCTTGTCAACCAGGAAAACCTCCCACAAACGATGCTTCCTTACAATTTTCAAGGCAATCTCCTGGCCCTGCGAGGTGATGTTTACACCCTTGTACTTTTCGTAACTTATGATTTGTTTCCTGGACAGACGTTTGATCATGTCACTTGCCGTTGCAGGCTTTGTGGACATGGCCTCCGCAAGAGCGTTAGTAGAGACGTCATGCAACCCACCTTCGGACAGGTGATAAATAGCTTTCAGATAATTTTCCTCAGTGAAGCTTAAGTCGATCATGCGTTACAAAGATAATATCAATTTAGATTAATCTAAAAATATATTTAGATACATATATGTGCGTTTTTTTAAAAATCTAGTTATCAGGGAGATAACCTATTTTAGTTCATTTGAAATCAAATCCAGTAGTTTGGGTTCTTCACGCACCCAGGAAGACAAATGCGTTTTGTCTTCGTTCATGTCATGTTCATTATGTTTGAGCTGATTAAGGACGTTTTTGATGTCCGGTGCGTCAAAATCCACTTCAATTCCACCACCGTATTTTTTGCTGTATGCCGACCACCTGGTATTACATTGAACCACATATGGAAGACTGTAAAATGCATACTCAAATAGTTTCGTCGGTTTCCTGTCCTCGCTTACCCTGTTTATTTCATGACATATGATACCCAGATCCGATGAGCATATGCATTTTACAATTTCCCGGTGATCCACAAAATAATCAATACCCGTCAGGTTTATCATGGGGTCTTTGGATTTTTCATCCAAAAGGAGTTTTCGAATCTCTTTGTGATACGAAAATCCCACTATGTGAAGCTCAGCATTTTCCAGTTCCCTTTTTAATGATCTATAGAACATCAGCGCTCTATGGATGCCACTGTAGTTTGATATGATGCCTGTAAAGAGGAGTCTGAAATTTTTGTGATCCGGTCGGGCTACTTCCAGTGGCTGGGTTTTGTTCTCTAAAGTGACGTACTTCTGCTTATGAAATCCGGTTTGATTTTCATAACACTTTTCGGCCAGTATGAAATTATCCATTCCCACACCGGCCATCCATTCACAAAACCTGAGGCCTAGTAAGACCAGGGTTTTCAGCGGTTGCTTGTAAATTCCTTGAAAAATTATATTTCTTTCATAGTTTTCCTGAACGTCATAAATCAATTTCGAGTGATAAAAGAACTTAAATAGCAAAGCTATGGGGATGAGTTCGGGAACAGTTACGATGATCAGGTGTGGCCTGATTTTCAGCCAGATATTATAGGCCTGTAACCATCGTCCCATGCGGCTGATAATTGATCGGTTGGATGCTTTCAGATAGTGGAATCTTATCGGCATTTCAGCCTTCCTCTCATTTTTTGGTTTAATTCCTATGATATTTATTTCATATTTATTTGTTTTCGCCAGCGAAAGTGCAAATCGTTCATACATCCGTACCTCGGTCACTGGTTTCAATATTGATGTAATAACGATTTTTTTCATTTATAATTAATCTGTCTTTTAATATTAACTAATTAGATGCAGTTACAACATCTTATTGAAAAAGCCTGGGAGGATCGTTCACTCATCAATGATAAAAGTACATCCGTGGCTATTAAATCCATAGTGGATGATCTTGATAATGGTAAACGCAGGATCGCGGAACAGGTGGATGGTGATTGGGTGGTGAATGAATGGATCAAGAAAGCCGTCATACTATATTTTCCTTTGATGAAAATGCAGTTGATAGAAATCGGGCCATTTCAATTCCATGACAAGATAAAACTGAAATCGGGTTATGACCAGCTAGGTGTCCGGGTAGTCCCGCATGCTATCGCCAGATACGGTTCATTCATAAGTCCAAATACCATTTTGATGCCATCATACGTTAATATCGGGGCATATGTCGATGAAGGTACAATGGTAGATACATGGGCTACGGTAGGGTCATGTGCTCAGATCGGTAAAAACGTGCATCTTAGCGGTGGTGTCGGAATTGGCGGAGTATTGGAGCCGGTCCAGGCCGCACCGGTGATTATAGAAGACAATGCATTTATAGGGTCAAGATGTATAGTAGTCGAAGGCGTCCGTGTGGGCAAAGAAGCTGTACTGGGTGCAAACGTGGTCCTGACAGGGAGCTCCAAGATTATCGACGTTACCGGTAAGGAGCCAAAGGAATATCGAGGCTATGTGCCCGATCGTTCCGTGGTTATACCTGGTTCCTACACAAAGAAATTTCCGGCAGGTGATTATCAGGTTCCGTGTGCAATAATCATTGGTGAGCGTAAAGAAAGTACGGACAAGAAGACTTCATTGAACGAAGCACTGCGTGAAAATGATGTGTCGGTATAGACGTTTAGACCAGGAAGTAGAAGAGGTGCGATTTGAGCGATATAAAGAATCATAGGATCAATTTGCTGTTTCTGCTTTTGATAGCGCTTTCCGCCTACTCCCAACCGGAGCAAAGGAATGGAAATGACAGCTCAGACTTGCGATTTTTAAAAGGGGAGACCCTGCAATTCAGGTTAAGCTATGGGTGGTTTACAGTGGGTAGGGCGAAACTCGTTGTTGATCCGGATTTCCACGTCTATGAAAATGAACAGTGCTATAAGATTGACATTACCGGGCATACTGCAGGATTTATCGGATTGTTTGCCCGTGTAAATGACATGTGGGGTGCATACGTTTCGAAAGAGACCATGTTGCCAAAAATGGCATATGCTGATATTCAGGAAGGTAACTATACCAGGCAGGAAAAGATCTATTTTGACCAGGATACGGGCGATATCAAGGTTGAGATGACAAAAAAGAAAAGAAAGAGGCCAACAAAATATTATGACTTTGGTCCGGAAATCCACGATCTGATCAGTGGATACATGCTGCTGCGAAACATGGATTTTTCAAAACTTGCCGCCGGAGACACTATCAGGTTCAAGGCATTCTACGATGAGATATTTTATGACATGAAGGTGGTTTTTGAGGGAACTGAAATTATAAAAACAAAGGTTGGCAGACTGACTGCCTATCGGGTTGTGCCGCTTATCCCCGAAAACAAGATATTCCCGGGGAAGAAACCGATAACCGGTTGGGTATCGGCGGACGCAAATCAGCTTCCGCTAAGGGTATCAGCCAACATGTTTTTTGGTACCGCTTATTGTGACCTGACCGGTTACAAAAACATAAAGTTTGGCCCTGATTTTGAGTAACTAAACTCTATATTTGCCCGCTTAACCTGAAAATGTCAATTGACTTTTTTACGCAATGCGCTGACGGTTGAAAATAGGAAACTCATGTATTTGAGTTAAATCTTTAAAAATGAGGATTTCAGTAACCTGGTTTTTGTTTGTGCTTTTACTTTCCTGTAGTAGCGAATCTTCACGTGAAGGAGATGTGTATTTTGAGCAGGGAGAGTATGAAAAAGCAATTGATTCTTACAATGCTTATTTGGAATCGAACGCTTCCAACGTGAAGACATTTTACAACAGGGGCAGATCCTACGAGGAACTGGGCCGGTACGACAAAGCGATTGACGATTTTGAAACCGTATTGAAGCTGGATGGAAAAAATGTAAACGCCCGGCTGAGCATTTCCAAGATCCGGTATGAGCAGGGAAAATATCCACAGGCCTTGCTAACTGCTGAGGAATCATTGGAATTAAATCCAAATTCGGCCCAGGCTCATTTCCTTATCGCACGATGTAAACATCAACTGGGTTATGTTGAAAGTGCGCTGGAGTCATATAGCCTGGCGATAAAGGCTGATCGTGAGTTTGGCGATGCATTTCTATATCGGGGAGCATTGAAAATTTCCATGGACCAATCCAGGAGTGCCTGTGAGGATTTTGTCCGTGCCAAAAACCTGAATGTCGAAGGAGCGGACAATGCCCTGTCCAAATATTGTCGATGAAACCTTTGCATGAATTGGTTTCGGAATTCCGGAAAGTCTCAACACCTTTCTACTACTATGATATTGAGCTCCTGCGTGAAACGCTGGATGAGGTAAAAAAGAATATTGAGGGACAGCCTTTTGCAGTACACTATGCCTTAAAGGCCAACGTAAACAGGAAGATCCTGAATGAGATTAGCCTGGCAGGACTGGGGGCAGATTGTGTATCAGGAAATGAGGTGAAGAGGGCTTTGGATGTTGGTTTTGCCCCGGGTGAAATTGTGTTTGCCGGGGTGGGCAAGACCGATCGTGAAATAACGTTTGGACTCGAAAATGAGATATTTTCATTCAATGTGGAGTCTATTGAAGAACTCAGGGTTCTGAATGATTTGGCGGGAAAAGTTGGCAAAAAGATGAATTTTGCCCTGAGGATCAATCCCAATATCGATGCCAATACACACGAATATATTACGACAGGGACAAGGGACAACAAGTTTGGCATCACCCTGAACGAACTTTGGGAAAGCCTTCAGTTGATAAAAGCCCTCCCGAATGTAGATTTCATAGGGATTCATTTTCATATCGGATCACAGATCACGGATCTGGGTCGGTTCAAAGAACTGGCCATCCGTATCAACGAACTTCAGACCCGGATCAGCGAAGCGGGGTTTAGCCTGCCTCACGTGAATGTCGGGGGCGGTCTGGGTATCGACTATGAAAACCCGGATACATCTCCCATATCTGATTTCAGGGCATACTTTCAACTTTTCAAGAAACACATAAATCTATTTCCAAATCAGATCCTTCATTTTGAGCTGGGTCGATCCATTGTCGGCCAGTGTGGTTCACTCATTTCGGAGGTACTTTATACCAAACCTGGTGACAGCACAACTTTTATGATTTTAGATGCCGGAATGACAGAACTCATTCGACCGGCTTTGTACCGCGTGAAGCACGTGATCCAAAATCTTTCTTCGGTGGAAGGCTCCGACATTTATGATGTGGTAGGACCGATATGCGAAACGTCAGATGCATTTGACAGGGGTATTTCACTGCCAAAAACAAAGCGGGGTGATCTCATTGCTATTCGTTCCAGCGGGGCGTATGCTGAGGTAATGTCTTCGAGATACAATCTTCGGGATGTGGCGCCTTCTGTTTATAGCACGGACTTATCCTGACACCCCAACCCTTCCGTCACTCTGAGTTCCGATTGATCGGGACGAAGAGTCTTAGAATGAGAATTAGCCTCGAAGATATTTCTAAGATTCTTCCTCCCTGCAGTCGTCAGAATGGCGTTGAGAATTATGAGTGTCTCGAATAATAATCACTGAAAAACGGCAAACCCTTCCGTCACTCTGAGTGTAGCGAAGAGTCTTGGGATAGTAGGTTGGGACGGATTTACCGGAATTTCTAAGATTCTTCCTCCTTGCGGTCGTCAGAATGGCGTTGAAAATTATGAGTGTCTCGAATAATAATCACTGAAAAACGGCAAACCCTTCCGTCACTCTGAGCGTAGCGAGGAGTCTTAGAAATAGTTGGTTAGGACGGATTTACCGGAATTTCTAAGATTCTTCCTCCCTTTGGTCGTCAGAATGACGATTAGGGTTGAAGATTGATTTAAGTGAATACAAAACCAACTATTAAATAGAGGACTGCCGCGATGCTGCCGGTCAAAAGCGCATAAGGCAATTGCGTTCTGACATGGTCAATGTGATCGCACCGGGCTGCCACGGATGAGATCAGGGTAGTATCCGAAATAGGCGAACAATGATCCCCAAATACACCGCCTCCCAGTACGGCAGCCACAGCGAGATAGGGATTAAGTCCGACGGATTGAGCAAGCGGGATACCGATTGAGATCATTATGGCAAAAGTTCCCCATGATGTCCCGGTGGCAAATGCGACAAAACAACTGGTAACAAAAAGGATCAACGGGGCGAGTTCGGGGGACAGCCACCTTGATGTGACATCCGCAACGTAAATGCCGGTCCCCAGTTCATTACAAAGGTTACCGATCCCGAATGCCAGAACCATTAGAATGGCCATGATGATCATGTCCTGCATACCTTTCAGTGATTGTTCAAAGAAGCTCCTGAGGGTCAATACTTTTTTGACTCCATACATGATCGCTGCAAAAATCAAAGCAACAGTGACGGCATAGGTCACTGCCGCGCTTCCGGATCCTTTACCTATACTTGTCCACAGTTTATCGGAGAAGGTACCCGAAACATTGGGGTCCCATCCGGTGTAAACCAGGAAAACCGGCATGGTAACCACCATAACCACAAGTGGCCAGATCATGAAATGGGCATTGCCTTGGTGGGAGGAGGATTCATAGTGATTTTCTATGATGGGGTTCTCTTCAAATTCCTTCATTGGGCCATACTTCTTTCCACTGGCAGCCAGGTAAAACACCATGATCAATGTGAGTATGGGATAGAAATTGAAAGGGATTGAAAATATGATGGTCTTAAAGGGATCAAGATGCTCATACGCCAGCAACAAGCCCATAACATAAGCTCCCCAGGCGTTGAGAGGAAACAAAATACAGGATGGTGCGGAACTGCTATCTGCCAGATAAGCCAGCTTTTCTTTAGCAAGCTCATACTTATCAAATAATGGACGGAATGCGGTCCCTACCGTAAGTATTGAAATATTGGATTCTATGAACAACAGGAATCCAGTCAAGCCCGCGGCTACCTGAATTGAGCTTTTAGGGTTTTTCGACTTGGAAAGTTTGCGCTGGATAAGGGAAATAAACCCATTGACTCCACCGGAGTGGCGTATGAGCTGGATCAATGCCCCAATGAGTAAGGTAAATATGACCGTACGCGTATTTCCCGAACTCTTGAAAACATCCACAATTGCATCCAGAGTGGCGATAAATGCATCAAAAATGTTCCAGTTGCTGATAATCAACCAGCCAAAAAAAATGCCGATCAACAAAGAAAAAATCACCTGCTTCGTCCGAATGGCAAGAAAAATTGCAAGTACCGGAGGAATGATAGATAAGATCCCGTAATCACTCATTTCACAAAAAGACTTTGGTCGGGGGTTCGACTACCGGCCCGGTAAAGATACGTGTTGAATATATTGGTGATCGCGACCTGCAAAGCGTCCTTACGTTTTGTGATCTTATTGTGCTCCCTTAAATCAAGGCTGGCCTGCCAAACCAGCTTTTTAGTGTTATAGTCCGTCATTTCCAGCAGAATGATCGATTCGGTAATTGTACGATAGGACGGAGGATAATAGTAGGGATTCAAGTACGGATTTGTATTTCTGCTTTCGGTTTGTGTGCTGGAAACAATTTCATATCTCAGTACCAGGTCAGGGTTGTCGTTAATTTGGTAATCCCGGCGAGCCATCTCTGCATTGATAAATTTTTCAATTCTTTGAAGCAATTCAGAGTTTTCGCTTTCAGCGCTTACATTTTGCCCTTTTAAACCTAACAGAGCATAAGATCGATAGGACCTGAAGTTGGCGTCATCGTTTATGAATTGCACAACCCTTACTGTACATCCGGTCGCAAAAAGCAAAAAAAATAGCCAACGGATCATGTTGGCTAAAATAAAGGAATAAAGCGACGAATAATGGCTAAGATTTATTCAAAATTGTTTTTCTGTTAAGATTCAGGGTCTTTAATATTTTGTTGGATATTTTTTTACTGGTATTGTTGAATTCGTATATGATCTCGAACTGGTCAATATTGATACTACTGGATCTCTTGTCGTTGAACTCCTTGTATGTTCCTTTTTCGTAAAAATCCTTGTCAGGATTAAACCAAATAATTTCCATAGCTGCGCTGTTGTATACACTGATGTTGAAATAATTAAAAAAAATCTTTTATAGATACAATTTTGCAAGTAAAGGTAACCTATATAACCGAAATAATTCCGGAATGATTTGCCGGTTTCGGCAGATTGCCATTTGGTATGTTAAGCCGCTAGGTCGATTGGCGGATTACCAGTTCGACCGGCAATTGGATAGAGGTCGGTTCTATAAATTCATTTTCCTTCATTTCGATCTCCCGGATCAGCAGCTCTGTTGCTTTTTGTCCGATCAGATATCCGGGCTGGCTGATGGTGGTCATCGGAGGTTCAATATAGGCGCATATCTGCCAGTTTGAAAATCCGACAATTGCCACGTCATCGGGGATCTTCATACCAGCCTCTTTTACGGCGTTCATGGCGCCCAGGGCTGCCATATCATTGACCGCAAAAATCCCGTCGAACGGAAAATCATCTTCGATAAGTTTGTCCACGATCTGGTGTGCTTCGATCTCTTTTCCCGTATCGCAATTGATGATCTGACTGGACTCGAATTTCAGCCCTGCCTCTTTGTGGGCCTTTACAAATCCATCGATCCTGCTGGATGAGATGGAAAGGTTTTCAGGCCCGGCAAGGTGAAGGATCCTTGTCTTCCCTTTCTCAATTAAGTGCTTTGTGGCTTTGTAACCGCCATCTTCATCATCTACGATCACCTTACTGGCGTCGACCCCGGGAGCCACACGATCGAAAAAGACCAACGGCGTTCCCTTATCCTGTATCGCATGAAAATGATCGTAGTTTGTGGTTTCCTTTGAGATGCAGGCCAGGATACCATCCACGCGGTGGTTGAAAAGGGTTCTGACATCGGCGATCTCCCGTTCTACCTGCTCATTCGACTGACTGACGATCACATTGTACCCCTTGGCATACGCCACTTCTTCAATCCCGCTGATCACAGTAGAGAAAAAGAAATGGACGATCTCCGGGAGGATCACGCCAATGGTGTCTGTTTTCTGCTGCCGCAGGTTCAGTGCAATGGTATTGGGTTCGTAATCAAGTTCTTTTGCCAGTTGCCAGACCCGTTTCTTGGTGTCCACACTGATCTCCGGGTTGTCCTTCAAAGCTCTTGAAACCGTGCTCGGAGAAATGCTTAGTTGCCGGGCAATATCCTTGATCGTGGTAGGTTTTTTCATCGCTTATTGAGTAATCCTTCCTACTAATTTACATGAATAAAAATGATAGATTCCCAATACCCGAAATTGTATCTATGCAAGTTTTGGATATCGATAACAGGTGTACGCAGGCCCGGAGGTTAATTCCTGTTTAGTTGTCACAGGAAGGCAGCATTTTAGGCTTTTTCCATGGCTGATCTGCATGGGGTAAAATCATAAATAAAATTGGATTATATGATTTTTTATATCCGGTAAAGCAAAAAACTTCGTGTTCGCAAACGGTTTCGAAAGTACACCGTTAGAAAAAACCATTTTTTTGAGCGAATTTTTAATTCAATTACAGTAGATTCAATAACTGTAGATGAATTCATTAACAATTTCCTAAGCGATTCGAAATTGTAAAGCAGTTGGGTCAACTACATGGAATATAAAATAATATTACAAAAGTGCAATTTTATTTTTTCGGGGTATGAATTCACAAATTGTACTTTTCGAAGAGGGTAACTAATTTATCAATTTAAATAACTATGAAGAAGTCGATTAGATTAATTGGAATGCTACTTAGCGCTGCCGCGTTAACAATGTTTGTAGCATGTAGCGATGATGACGGGCCGAAAATTCCGGATATTGGTCCCGTTATTGATAATGGAATGTACATTATCGGGACTGCCACTTCCGAAGATCCCGGTTCATCACTACTGATGACAACAGGAACGGTGGGGGATGGAGAGCAAAGAGGTAATTTCTTTGAAACCTACATTTATCTCAGCACAGGATCATTCAACTACGTTAATTACGTTAATAATGAGCCAACGGTTTTCGGTGGTACGGTTACCACTTCGGACATGGGTACGTCTTCCACATTCGGTGAGGGAGATGCCGTTGTAGACGGTGCCGCGATAAGTATTACGGAAGCAGGTCTATACCATTTGCATATAGATTTGACCACCAACACTTTTTATGTGACAAGGGTGGACTATTTTGAGATCATTGGATCTGCGACAGAAGACGGCTGGGGATCTGGTCAGGAACTAGCTGAAAAAAGTGCATCAGCCGATGAAGTGGTATTCGAAGGGACTGATATCGTCCTTAGATCCAGTCAATCCGGAGAATTTAAATTCAGGTACAACAGCGCCTGGGGCACAGACGCTGCAAACGAGATCGATCTTAATATTCACTCTAACTTTGGAGCTAATATAGTTGCCGGTGGGCCCAACATTGCTTTCACAGAGGCAGATGGAGATGGTAAGTATACCGTAACTGTAACCTATACTCCTGGACCTGGTCCGAGTCTTGATTATTCGTTTACCTTTACGGGAGAGGTTGAAGAAATCACATTTGATCCTGAAGAGTATACTTGGGGCATTATCGGTGGTGGCACCCAAGGGACGGAAACAACGGCAGGCTGGAGTGATGATAAGGATTTGCATTACGTTAGCGGGGATGGTGGAAAGTATATCTGGAGAGGTGTTTTCCCGCTTTCCAATGCTGCCGACAATAATTCCTTCAAATTCAGAACCGATGATAGCTGGGCGAAGAAATTAATCCCGAATACTACTGTTGTTACAGACAATACTGAAGCCGGAACCATATCTGATGATGCCGCTACTAACGCAGATGGTCAGTGGTTCCTGGACGGTCCATCAGGATTCTACTACTTCGAGATCGTAACCGAAGATGACGGTGATAGTTGGTCGCTGACTATTGATGAAGCTTCCTGGGGAGTAATTGGTGACGCCGCTAATGGATGGGGTGACGAGGACGATGTTGTCATGACATATGGCGATGATTTGATGACCACTGCCGTTACAACTAATTTGGTAGCCTCTGGTGCATTTAAGTTCAGAGTTAATGCTTCATGGGATTTCAATCTCGGATTGGACAAGGCAGACAATACAAATCCTGTTTTAGCTCGTGATGGTGATAATATCACGGTTGCAGCAGATGGTAGCTACACCATTACATTGAAAACGGAAGATGGTGGAGCCACTTACACTTACACTGCAGAATAGATTTCAATAATGTCAAAAAAAGCTGCCATTAACTTGGCAGCTTTTTTTCTATCATGAAGAGGCTACTATCCCTTTTTGGGCTGATGGTGTCGGTTACTGCACTAAGCCAAAAGGTCAGTGTACAACCGACCATAACTCCCGAGACGATCGACCCGGGCAAGGAAATGACGATCTCCTATGACGTGACCGGAACTACTCTTGCAGACCTGGATGAGGCCTGGTTGTGGTTATGGTTACCTGATCTTTCCAATGTTGATGTCCCCACCAATGTGAATCCGGCATCAAGCAACAGTACGCTCACGGATCAGGCTAAATTCTCCAAAAGTGTGGACGGGACTACCACTACATTTTCAATCACCATTACCCTAACTGAATTTACCAACAAGCCGGCATCCGAAATAAAAAAAGTCGGAATGCTAATTAAGGGGAATGATTGGTCAGATGGGCAGTCCACGGACTTCATCATCGAATTGGTACCCAATACTTCCGGTATTCACGCGGTCGATCCAACCATAAGCCCTGATTTCCCGAAGGCGGATGAGGAAATCACAATAAACTATGACGTCACGGGAACGCCACTTGAGTTTCTGGAAGAAGCATGGCTTTGGTTCTGGCTCCCCGAGTTGGAAGGATATGAGGTGCCAACAAATATTAATCCTGCTTCCGATAATCCATCTGTTTCAGACAAGGCCAAATTCACGAAGGAAACGGTTGAGGGAAGGACCATCTTTACCATAACCGTCACACCTGTTGATTTTACAAATAGATCAGCGGAAGAAATTAACAAGGTTGGGGTCTTAATCAAGGGGAATGACTGGTCTGATGGACAGTCAACTGATTTTATCATCGAAATTCTGGAAGGCTTTGCTCTCAAAATCGTGTCACCGGCGGCATCCAGGGCTGTTTACACAGAAGGAGATATTGTTGAAATTGATGCCAGGACTCCGGAGCCGGCCACGTTTGTACTTACCATAGATGATATGGTCCAGGCTGAGGAGATCAATATATCTACTTTTACGTACAGTCATCCTGTCATTGTTGATGGTAATGAACATACCATCAAAATAACAGCTTCAACTTCCACGGAGGAGAAAACTTTCACACATACCTATATTACACCAATCGTTGTGGAAGAAGCTGTACCTGACGGCATGATCGATGGAATAAATTATCACAGTGATCCGAGCACAGCAACTTTGGTACTTACGGCTCCCAATAAAGAAAATGTCTTTGTCCTGGGAGATTTCAATGACTGGACCTTTGATCAGGATTATGTCATGAAGAAAGACGGCCATAAGTTCTGGTTAACACTTGATGGCCTCACAATCCATCAGGAGTATTTATACCAATATCTTATTGATGGAGAAATATTGATTGCCGATCCCTATTCCGAAAAGATCAGCTCATCCTTTGACGATCCTCAGATTATCGAGGAAAATCGATACCCGGGACTAAGATCTTTTCCATCAGAATTCACGGAATTCGAGGCTACTTATCTGCAGACTGCACAATCTGAATACCAGTGGGAGGTTGAAAACTTCGAAAAGCCTGATAAGGAAGATCTTGTGATATATGAATTGCTGGTAAGGGATTTCACAGGGGATAGAACTTATAATGCCGTCATTGACAGGTTAGATTATCTGGATTCTTTGGGTATAAATGCTATTGAATTGTTACCTGTAACCGAATATGAAGGAAATATTAGTTGGGGCTACAATCCATCTTATAAACTGGCTCCGGATAAATTTTACGGGACTGAAAATGAGCTCAAAAAGTTAATCGATGAGGCTCATAAACGTGGTATAGCCATCATATTCGATATGGTCCTAAACCACCACTTTGGCAGGAGTCCTTTAGTGAGAATGGAGGCTAGCGGAGAATTTGGACCACCCACGGAAGATAATGTATGGTTTAATGTTAATCCAAAACATGACTTCAATGTCGGTTATGATTTTAACCATGAAAGTCAATTCACTAAGGATTATGTGGACCGGGTTGTCACCTACTGGACTGAAAAATATAAAGTAGATGGCTACAGATTTGATCTTTCCAAGGGCTTCACACAAACGAATTCTTTAGGTGATGTAGGTTTTTGGGGGCAATACGACATAACCAGGGTTAATCTTCTGAAGCGAATGGCGGATGTGATCTGGGAACAGGATCCGGGTACCTATGTGATCCTGGAGCATCTTGCCGAAAACAGTGAGGAACGGGACCTGGCAAATGCCGGAATGATGCTATGGGGAAATATGCGGGAAGCCTTTAGAGGAATTGCCAGGGGGCAGACCCCCAATATAGATTGGCTGTATCACGGAACCCGCGGGTGGAATGACCCACACATTGTGGGGTACATGGAAAGTCATGATGAGGAACGGATCGCCTGGACGCAGCGGAATTTGAATATATCCTTCAAAACCAAGATGAATCGGTTGCAGTTGAATGCAGTATTCTTTTTTATGGTGCCGGGTCCGAAGATGTTGTGGCAATTCGGGGAAATGGGGTACGACGAAGAGTTGAATAACGATCGGTTAGGCATCAAGCCTACCCACTGGGAATACCTGGATGATCCTCACAGAAGGCGACTTTTTGATGTTTACCAGGCAATGATCAGTTTGAAGACAAACACGGATTATGTAAGTGATGATTTTTTTAGTTGGGAACCTGCTGGTTCCATCAAGTGGATCAATCATGAGCATCCTGCTGTACAAATTTCCATCTTTGGCAACTTCAGTATGGATTACATAACCGGAGATCCGCACTTTGTATCCGCTGGTGATTGGTACGACTATTTCACTGGGGAAATGATAACAGTTTCAGATCCTAATGAGCATGTTGAACTTGCTCCGGGGGAATTTCATGTCTATACTTCAGAGCCTATTGATAATTATATTTCAACCAATCCGATAGACTTTGCAACAGGTGGATTGAGTGTGGATCATACTGTGACTATTTATCCAAATCCGTCATTCAATGATTTCAAGATACATTCCGAGGTGCCTGTTACGAGGGTCAGGATAATTGATATGCTGGGCCGGGTCGTATCGGTAGTGAAATATGAAGAACCCGTGAAGTCGGTATTAATGGAAAGCAGGTTATTGGTTCCTGGTATTTACGTCATCGAGATTCAAAATATTAAGGAACAGATCATTAAAGATCTATTGATCAGGTCAGACGGTGAGTTTGCAAGATGACAAAAACACATTAAAAAGCAGGAGGAGTCAAGACTCCGAAAACCAAATTTATCATATAAGTATAAGGAGAATCTATAAAGAATATGAAAAACTATTGTGCAACCACAAGTACTTGTTTATCCGCAGTAAAGGATAATCTAAGGTATATTTTATTGAGTGCGCTGGTGATGATTGTTTCAACATCCTATGCACAGCAAGTTGTTTCAGGAAAGGTCAAGGATGCCACCGATGATTTTAGTATACCGGGCGTCTCCGTCGTGGTAAAAGGTACTACCACGGGCACCGTTACTGATTTTGACGGCAATTACCGGTTGGAAGTTCCGGTAGGCGCCACCCTGGTCTTTTCTTTCGTCGGCTACCAGACAGTGGAAGAAGTTGTTGGTAACAGAACAGTTATTGATGTAGATATGGGAGTGGATGTTACGGAATTGCAGGAGATTGTTGTAGTTGGTTACGGTACTGTGGAGAAAGGTGATGTAACAGGTGTTGTTGCCACTGTCGATGAAGCATTATTTAACAAGGGAATGCTTACATCTCCGGATCAGTTGCTTAGCGGGAAGGTTGCCGGAGTTTCCATCATCTCCAATAGTGGCGAACCTGGTGGTCAGGTAAGTGTCAGAATAAGAGGAGGAACTTCAATTACCGCTAGTAATGAGCCATTGTATGTAATCGATGGTGTGCCGATCGATAATACACCTCATAATCCAGGCGGATATATTGGAGGGAGGAACCCATTGAACTTTCTGAATCCTAATGAAATTGAGAATATTACCGTTTTGAAAGATGCTTCAGCTGCTGCCATTTATGGTTCCCGAGGCGCCAATGGTGTGATCATCATTACAACGAAAACCGGGGGAAATCTGGATCAGCCGCAGGTGACTTACGATGCAAGCTTTGGTGTGAGCAAATTCGTTGAAACTGTTCCCATTCTTAGTACTGCCGAGTTTATCGCCGCAATGAATATTTGGGGAACGCGTAATCTTGATTCTCTGGGGACCTCAGATACGGACTGGATGGATCTCGTGACACAAACAGCTTCTTCTCAATCCCATAACTTTTCAGTTGCCGGCGGCATTGAAGATGGTAGTTACCGTTTATCCGGAGGTTTTCAGACCATTGACGGCGTGTTGAAGACATCACATACGGAGCGGAAAAACGTGAATTTCAACCTGAACAAATCAGTGCTTAACAATACACTCCATTTTAAATTTGGAAGTAAGAACGCAATTACCAATGATGTTTTCGCCTCCAATCAAATTGGAAATGCGATGGCCATGGCACCTACTCAACCCGTATACGATCCTAATAGCCCGTTTGGCGGATATTGGGAATGGACAGATCCTTTGGCTGTTAAAAACCCGGTTGCTGAAATAAACTTACAGGATCAAATAGGTGAAAGTTTCAGAAGTGTTACCAACACTGAACTTCGTTATGAGCTTCCGTTTATTGATGGAGCTACAATTCAGACAAACCTTGCATTTGATACTCAGCGGGGAGAGCGTCGGCGATACTTTGCTTCGTTTCTCAAATCCCAGGAAAACAACGGAGGTTCCTGGGGACTGGAACGTATGACACGTGAAAGTTTATTATTCGAACTTTTTGGTGAGTATCAAACACGTGTGGAAGCTTTTGATGCTGACGTGACCGTTCTGGGTGGTTATTCTTATCAGGATTTTGATTCTTCCTTCCCCAATTTTTCGGTGGATTCACTGACCACGGACCTGTTCGGTCTCAACAGGCCGGCTCCGGGTGATGGCAGTATCATCCGTGTAAGTAACCCGGTATTGGAAAACAGGTTGATTTCTTTCTATGGCAGGGTGAATCTCTCAGTTCAGGACAAATACGTCCTGACAACTACATTGAGAAGGGATGGTTCCACAAGGTTTGGCGAAAAGAATCGATGGGGTCTGTTCCCGTCATTTGCGGCTGGTTGGAGAATTACCAATGAACCTTTCATGGGCGGAGTAACAGGCATCATGAATTACCTGAAGTTGAGACTGGGCTGGGGTATAACCGGAAGTCAGGAAATTGAGGATTACAAATATATCCCGGCTTATGGGTTGTCCGATGCACAAGCACAGTATCAATTCGGCAACTCCTTTTTCCCGATGCTCAGGCCTGAGGGGGTAGATCCTAACCTCAAGTGGGAAGAAACCTCGTCGCTGAATATAGGTGCGGACTATGAATTCTTTGATGGAAAATTGGCAGGTTCGATAGAATACTATCAAAAGGATACAAAGGATCTGTTATTTACCATTGCATTCCCTGCAGGGTCTGTATTGGCCGACAGGATCCTTACAAACATTGGAGAACTTCAAAACAAAGGCGTTGAATTTGAGATCAGTAGTCCCGTAGTTCAAACCGCTGATCTCACGGTAAATCTGGGTTTCAATGCAGCCTTTAACAAGAACGAGATCCAGAAACTTGATAACTCCATCATAACCGGTTCACAAAATGATGTGGTCTATCAGGTTGGTGGTATTTCAGGCGATGTAGGACAAACGATACAGGTATTGCAGGTAGGCAAACCAATCAATTCATTTTATGTGCACAGGCACAGATTTGATGAAGGGGGTAACCCAATTGAGGACAACACGAATCCCACGAATATGTACGTTGATGAGCTAACTGTTGATTCTGATGGGGATGGAAAACCCGATGATACGGATGGAATTATCAATGAAGATGATCTGGTACCATTTGAAAAACCTGCTCCCGACTGGATACTGGGACTTACCTCAAATATCAACTACAAGTGGTTTGATCTTTCCATGACATTCAGGAGTAACATTGGAAACTATGTTTATAACAATGTTGCCTCCAATACGGGAAATTTTGAAAGATTCAGAGGTCGTGTACCACAGAATATGCACGAGTCCGGCCTGGAGACCTTATTTAATGAAAAGCAGTTGCTTTCAGATTACTACGTGGAAAATGGCTCATTCCTTAAGCTTGATAATGTGACTTTAGGGTTTACCTATGATCAATTGGAATGGACAACTATACGGATCTATGCAACCGGTCAGAATCTGTTCACGATCACTGGCTATTCGGGCATTGATCCGGAGATACCATCCGGAATTGATAATAATCTGTATCCAAGGTCTACCACCTATATCGGCGGAATAAGTTTAACATTTTAATTGAAGGGGAAAATGAAAAAGATCGCAATAATAACACTATTAGTAATATTTAGCTCAACGTCATGTACTGACCTTGATCTGGTTCCAAACAATGAATTGTTGGACAACATTGTCTTCACGGATGAGAGTTCATACACATCTTATCTGGCTAAACTTTACGGGAGTATGATCCTCACAGGACAGCAGGGACCAGCGGGAGATACGGATTTGACAATCATTCCGGATGAAGGTTTTAATAGCTACATCCGGGCATACTGGAAAGCTCAGGAATTGACAACTGATGAAGCAGTGATAAGGTGGCAGGATGCAGGCATTCAGGATTTGAATACGATGACCTGGTCTTCTGAAAATCAATTTGTGAGGGTATTGTACTACCGGATTTTCTACACGATTTCACTATGCAATGATTTTCTAAGGATCAGTACGGAATCCAAACTTAGTGAGAATGGGATCAGTCCTGATTTCAGGCCGACAATTGATACCTACAGGGCTGAAGCACGTTTCGTCCGGGCTCTGGCCTACTGGCATGCGTTTGATTTATACAGGAACATACCAATCATTACAGCCATCACCTCCGATCTTCCGGTGCAAAGTACACCGCAGGAAATTTTTGATTTCATTTTAACGGAACTGAATGAGATTGAACCGGAACTTCCGGACGCGAGACAGGGCGTATACGGCCATGCGGATAGGGGAGCGGTTTGGATGTTACGGGCAAAGCTGATGCTAAACAGTGAGGTATATCTTGGAACTGCGTATGCCGGAGCCATGGATCAGGTTATTGCTGATGTGGACAATATTCTTGCTGCCGGTTATAGCTTAAAAGCAAACTACCTTGAAAACTTCATGGCAGATAACCATACGTCTGATGAAATAATATTTTCATTGAATTCGGATGGCACTTCTTCACAGGGATGGGGAGGTACGACTTTTATGGTTCATGGTATGTTGTTTACAACGCAGGAAAGTACCATGGAAGCGGATTATGGTGTATCAGCAGCCTGGTCAGGTGTACGCGCAACGGAACAATTTGTAGAGGTATTCGAAACCTCACCCAACGTTCTGGATGCGTCGGATACCAGACAAATTTTCTATACGGATGGTGGCAACCGGACGAAGGACATTGCCGATATTTTGGAAGAAACACATGGATATGGTGTGCCGAAATACAGTAATATAAATTCCGATGGTTCTCAAGGGAGTGATCTGACTTTTGTGGATACCGATTTCCCGATGTTCAGGCTGGCTGATGCGCATCTTATGTATGCGGAAGCTACGCTTAGAGGAGGGAATGGATCTGCGTCCACGGCATTGCAATTGGTTAATGATTTGCGGGAACGGGCGTTTGGTGATGCCTCCAGGAATCTGACCGCCGGGGAATTGACATTGGATTTCATTCTTGATGAGCGGTCCAGGGAGTTATATTATGAAGCTCACCGGAGAATTGATTTGATCAGGTTCGGGCAGTTTACCGGCAGTAGCAGGGTTTGGAACTGGAAAGGTAATGATCCGGCCGGAACAGGTGTGTCAGATCACTTGCGAATCTTTCCAATCCCGGCCACTGATCTCAATTCCAATCCCAGACTGGTACAAAACGATGGGTATTGATTGAGATTGGAAAATTATATTAATTGATAATTATAGGCAGAATCGAAAGTGCTTGTGACGCTTTTGGTTCTGCCTAATTTACTTATGACCTAAAATTTTCTCATGAATACCATTAAAAACGTACTCTGTCTTGCAACATTTGTTTTTTTATCAAATATGCTGGTAGCCCAATCCCTTGATCGGGTGGAACCACCATTCTGGTGGACGGGAATGAAAAACCCGGAATTGCAACTGATGGTTTACTCGGAAAATGTTGCCGATCTGTCTGTAGCAATTGAGGATTATGATGGTGTGGAGCTGAGGCAAGTGACAAGACTGCAAAGTCCGAACTACCTGGTAATTGATCTAAGGTTGTCACCTGATGTTAAACCAGGCTCTTTCGAAATCAGCTTCAATCGTGGCAGGAGAACGCTTTATTCTTACGACTATGAACTAAATGAAAGAGAGGAGGGATCTGCAGACAGAGCAGGATTCAACACTTCAGATGTGATGTATCTGATCACTCCGGATCGGTTTGCCAATGGCAATCCGGATAACGACACGATAGACGGATTGAAAGAAGCGGCAAACAGGGAAAACATAGGCGGACGGCATGGCGGTGATATCAGAGGGATCATTGATAACCTTGACTACATCGGGGACATGGGATTCACTGCGATATGGGTAAATCCTGTTCTCGAAAATGATATGGAACGATACTCCTACCATGGTTATTCCACAACGGACTTCTATAAAGTTGACTCAAGATTTGGGTCCAATGAGGAATACAGGGAACTAGGCCTGAAGGCAAAGGAAAAAGGGATCAAGATGATCATGGACATGATCGTTAATCATAACGGATCGGAACACTGGTGGATGAAAGATCTCCCCACATCGGACTGGGTGAACTTTCAGGATGAATACTTAAGAGGAGAATATCGGATAACCTCTCATAGAAAAGCAACCATCCAGGATCCTTACGTGTCACAAACGGATCTGTCTGATTTCGTCGACGGATGGTTTGTGACCACTATGCCTGATCTCAATCAGCGAAATCCTTACATGGCCAAATATTTGATTCAAAACACCATTTGGTGGATTGAATATGCCGGGCTGGATGGTATTAGGATGGACACCTATCCGTACCCGGGCAAGGAATTTATGACTGACTGGACCTGCCAGGTCATGAATGAATATCCCAATTTCAATATTGTCGGTGAAGAATGGCATGGAAATCCTTCTATTGTTGCACATTGGCAAAGGGGTAAGGAAAATCCAAATGGGTACACCTCCTGTCTGCCCAGTTTGATGGACTTTCCGCTGCAGGAAAAGCTCACCAAGGCACTAAATGACAAGCAAACCAGATGGTCGGGATGGTTAAGTGCTTATGAGACACTTGCCAATGATTTCGTGTATGCAGATCCGTTCAACCTCGTGGTGTTTCCGGACAACCACGACATGTCAAGATTTTTCACCCAGGTCAACGAAAATTACAATTTATTCAGGCTTGGTATTGCTTATTACATGACGATAAGGGGAATTCCACAGATCTATTACGGAACTGAGATACTAATGAATAATCCGGGTACAACGGATCATGGGATCATCAGGTCCGATTTTCCGGGTGGATGGTCAAGAGATGAGATCAATGGATTCACAGGGGCCGGACTTTCGGAGCAGCAGAATGATGCGCAGGCATTCATGAAGAAGCTATTGAACTGGAGAAAAGGTAACACTGTGGTTCATAATGGTGGCCTCCTGCACTACAACCCGAAAGATGGCATTTATGTCCTGTTCCGAATGAACGAAGAAGGCAAAGTAATGACAGTCTTAAGCAAAAATGAAAATGACTTTGAACTTGATCTGTCACGTTTTTCGGAAGGTCTGGGTGATGCAACCAGCGGCTACGAAGTGATCTCGGATAATGATGTATCACTGGAGACAACATTAATGGTACCGGCAATGTCTCCCATGATCATTGAGATAAGGTAATATTTCAAAACCAGTGAGAAGGTTAAAAAGAATAGTGGGGGTTGGCTGTTTCATCATCCCCCTTCTCTTTGTGAACTGCAGTTCTAATGACAATGCCCGTCAACCTTCACCGGAGTTCTATTTTGGAGCGGATTTGTCGTATGTTAACCAGATCCTTGATCATAACGGACAGTATCTGGATGAAGGAGAAATAAGGGATCCCTACCAGATTTTTGCGGAGCACGGTACAAACCTTGCCAGGTTTCGGTTATGGCATAATCCGGTTTGGACGAAAGAAGTATACGGCGAGGAAGGCACTCAACTCTATAACGATCTTCCGGATGTTGAAAAATCAATCAGGAAAGCCAAAGAGCAGGGGATGTCAGTTCTGTTGGATTTCCATTACTCGGATACCTGGGCTGATCCGGGCAAGCAGCATATTCCGGCGGCCTGGCTGGAAGTAAGAGATATTGAGGTGATGGCCGATTCTGTCTATAATTATACATACAATGTATTAACTGATTTGGCTACCGGAGAATTGATGCCGGAATTTGTTCAGGTCGGAAATGAAACAAACTGCGGGATGCTTTATACCGATGCCCCGGATGGATTCCCTCCATGCAATGTCTGCAATGGAAACTGGGCAAATCTTGGCCTGATTTTTAACCGGGCGATACAGGCGATAAAGGATGTAGAACCCAATACTAAGATTGTACTGCACGTCGCGGACCCCAAACATGTGAATTGGTGGTTTGAAAACATCACCGAAAACGGAGGTGTCAATGATTTTGATATAATCGGTTTTTCCTATTATCCCATATGGCATACATCTATTCCTGTCAGCAGTCTCAGCATTGTCATTGAGGACTTCAGAACCAAATTTGACAAGGACGTAATGATTCTTGAAACTGCCTATCCCTGGTCGGCATCCGGAATTGATGGTTATGGTAATATTTTCGGATCTGGCAGTGCCCTGGACGATTACCCCTTTACAGTAGAGGGACAATATGGTATTGTTACGACCATGACCCAGGAGGTGATCGATGGTGGTGGTCTGGGGATTATATATTGGGAGCCCGCGTGGATATCGTCCGATTTAAGGGATCTCTGGGGTAAGGGCTCATCCTGGGAAAACAATACTTTTTTTGATTTCACCGGTAATGCACATGAGGTGATTGATTACCCTGAGCATGAATACATATATCCTGATTCGGAATAGTGATGTTTAGGCTCTTACTCATTTTTACGGTAATCTATTTGTTCTTTTTTCATGCCTATTCCCAATCCAATGACGTCTTCATTGACGATAAAGGAATAATGCGATGGCGTGATGACAGATCAGAAGTTCAGGGATTTGGTGTAAACTATACTGTTCCATTTGCGCATGCGTACAGGTCTGCCATCAAATTGAATGTGGATCATGAACAAGCCATAAAGGATGATGTATATCATTTTGCCCGCCTTGGCTTTGATGCCTTTAGAGTTCATGTCTGGGATACGGAGATCAGCGATTCGCTGGGCAACCTTTTGGAGAATGAACACCTGAAATTGTTTGACTTCATGCTTCGGGAAATGCAAAACAGGGGCATGAAGTTTATATTGACACCAATCGCTT
This sequence comes from Cyclobacteriaceae bacterium, assembly GCA_028278225.1. GTDB lineage: Bacteria > Bacteroidota > Bacteroidia > Cytophagales > Cyclobacteriaceae > JANQEU01. Next base: position 250,689 of record JANQEU010000079.1, on the reverse strand, counting down.
TCTGGGGAAACGGGTGGCCGGAACCCGACGAGAAAACTCCGGGGTTCTCACATAAATATGGTAAAGACGCATGTCTGACCAATGAAGAAGCGATAATGGCCCAGGAGAATTATCTTTTCCAATTCCTGAATCACGTAAACACTTACACAGGGATTGCTTATAAGGATGATCCCAACATTATTGCTTTCGAGATAAGTAATGAGCCTCATCACCGGGAGTCCCCTGAAAAAGTTACGGCTTATGTCACGCGACTTGTCAATGCTATGAAAAGGACAGGGTGTGAAAAACCGGTTTTTTACAACATAAGTCATGGTGTTCATTTGATCGATGCGTATTTTGATGCCGGTGTTGAAGGTGGCACCTTTCAGTGGTATCCTACAGGCCTCGGAGCGCAGGAGGAGCTTGGTGGAAACCTGTTGCCAAATACGGATCGCTACAAGATCACTTTTGATCAAAACAAACGGTTTAAAGCCGGTGCCAAAATCGTTTATGAATTTGATGCAGCGGATGTAAACGGATCTTACATCTATCCGGCGATGGCCAGAAGTTTTCGCACGGCGGGCATTCAGTGGGCATGTCACTTTGCTTATGACCCCACTTATCTCGCGTTTGCCAATACGGAATACAATACTCATTATATGAATCTGGTATTCACTCCGGGGAAGGCGCTCAGCCTGAAACTGGCAGGGGAAGTTTTTCACCAGGTTCCGCTTTATCAGGATTACGGAAGCTTCCCGGACAATACAAAATTCGGATCATTCCGCATCAGCTATGAGGAGGACCTGGCTGAGCTGGTCACCGACAAAAAATTTATATACACAAATCACACTCTAACGGTACCACCTTCTCCAAAGGAATTAGTAGAAATCGCTGGCTATGGAAATTCCGCTGTTATTGCCTATGAAGGAACGGGAGCCTACTTTCTTGACAGGATAGACAATGGGGTCTGGCGGCTTGAGGTCATGCCGGACGCAATATGGCTCAAGGACCCCTTTGGCCGGAATAGCCTCAAAAAGACCGTTGCCGTGGTCAACTGGCGTGAGTGGCCAATGACCATAACATTACCGGATCTTGGAAATGATTTCTCTGTCAAACCCCTTGATCAGGGTAACATTTTTCAGCCAAAAGTTCAGGGATCGGCTTTTGCAATACGGCCCGGAACATATATGCTGACAGAAGCGGGCGCCGAATCAAAAATTAATCCAGGCGAGAAATGGAAGAATATGCGATTAGAGGAATTTACTGCCCCTGGTACGACTTTGAAGGAGTCATATCTTTTGCATAACCCGCCCACTCAGATAAGCAGCGGTAACCCATACCTCATTACCGCATCATATGTCTCACAATATGAGCCGGATTCCATAGAATTAACCGTAGCCGGTGGCTTTCCACCCAAGCGATATGAAATGATCAGGAAATCCGGCTATACCTATTCCTTCGAAGTGCCGGAAGATGTAATCGATGAAGGTTATTTAAAATATTTCATAACAGTCCATGGCACTGGCAACAGCCGGACTTACCCCGGTGGATATGATCAGGTGCCAAGCGACTGGGATTTTGACTGGGATGAATCCTATGAAGTACCGGTGGTATCGGAGGAGGCACCAATTTACCTTTTTAATGCATTTACGGATGAAGATGAACTGTATCGCAAGTGGACATGGGAATCAGCCGTAACACCATTAACGGAGCCGGGAAGGAGTGAAGTACAGGTCAGGATCAACAAACTCTTTGAAGTTGACCCTGAAAATCCTGAAAGAGAACCCATCCATGACTATTCAATGCGGTATTATTTTGGCAGGAAGATAGCAGGCAGGAAGCAGGATCTTGACAAAACTTCGCAAATTGTTTTCAGAGGAAAGGCATTAACAGAAGGAAGTTCTGCATTTCAGGTTGCATTGGTGTCGAAGGATGGCAGAGCTTTTGGAGCAATTATTGAGCTGGACAGCATACAACAAGATTATCGAATTCCTTTTGAGGATCTAAGCAGGGTACCGCTGGTTACCCTGCCCAGACCGTATCCCACATTTCTTCCTTATTATTTTGAAGGTGGCTCGGACGCTCCATTTGATATAAAAGATATGGAAACATTGCAATTCTCCATAGGTCCGGGAATTCCTGAAAACCGGGTGGATCAAAAACAGGGAGTTGCCATAGAAACTATTCGATTGGAATAGTTATACCATATGTTTTTCAATGCAATATCAGAAAACTCACTAAATCGATATTGTAATCTCCAAGATGGTCATTGATCCTGACAATATGATCAATATCGATCTCCCTGTCCCTGTTCAGGCTTGAGGGGCAATCCGGATCATATCTTCCCGGATGAAAGACGAGTTCATTGACTTCATTATCTCTCAGTTCTTTTAGCCATTGATCTATTGCTGAAAAATCAGGAGTCGACCCGAAAAAGTACTTTTTATCGGTTGTTTTTAAACCTTCAAATCCATTTCCGTGATTTCTAAAAGGGATTCCCCTGGATTTGCAGAAATCAGCAACCAGGTGATGATATCCGGTATGCAAATGTTCCTTATGGATATCAAGATGATCCGGCTGGATTTCGAATATTCGGACAAACTTCTCGAATTGATCTTTTATCTGCTTTTCATGTTGATCATAGGTGAATTCCGTATGTAAACCGATACTTACTTTTCTTTTCTCAATGAGGTCTTTGAGCTGGCTTACCTGATCACTTTGACTGTCCGATATACGATTTACCATTACGGTGGTCGATGTAATTTGCCAGTGATTTAGAAGAAGCAGAATTGATTCATTAAAGACCTTACTCAGGCCGAAATCATCAGCATTAATGATTAATTTTTTCATAGACATCACATATTATTCCCGCATAAAATCAGAGATCCTCCGTCAAACGCCGCCAATACGTTTTTTATATTCCTTAAGGGCATTGCTCAGACGCTCCTTTGCTGTTGTATCACCGGGTACATTGTGGGAAGGGTGTATGTGGAGTTTATAGCCCCGTTCATCCAGGAGTTCGGCTACAGTCACCACAGTCATCCAAACGGCTGTTACGAAAGCCATGGTAGAAACGGGACCGACTTTATCCTGATGATTTTTCAGACTAATACAGGCGTCACCTGCCGGGGCACAGGAGTCTACTACAACATCCGCCAGTTGAAATAGGGTTTTACCGCTGGAATGACGACCGGTTTTGCCTGCCGCTGCTGCCTCAGCGCCAAAAACAATTAGTTTCATCCCTCTTTTCCTGGCCTCCAGGGCCACATCAATATTCACCGCGTTGATACCTGTATGCGAAAATATCCACATGCAGTCATCTTCGTGGAAATCGTAACCTTTCATTATTTCCACACCATATCCTTCGACCCTCTCCAGGAATACAAACTGATTGACACCCATACCCCCTACAATATTGGTAAAGAATGTCAGGGGCAATTCTACAATAGGGTGGAAGCCAACAAATCCACCGATACGCGGGTACATTTCTTCAATCGGCAAAGTCGCGTGACCACAGCCGAATGTATGTACCCATCGCCCTTTTTCAATAGAATTGGCCATCACGGTTGCGGCTTTCTTGATATTCTCAATCTGAGTGGCTTCAATTTGATCCATTACGTCTCTGGCATGGTTCAGCCATTGTCTTGCTAGCATAGGAGTTTGGGATTTATAGTTAAGATCAATATTTAATTCAAATTTTTATGGTCTTTGAGAGTTTTTTGAAAGTTATGAAAAGTAACAGCGTCATTATCGCTAAAGCGGTGATCAGGGTAATGGGCAACTGTTGAATTCCATATCGCTGTGCCACTATCCCCATCGTGTAATTACTGCTTATATTCCCGATTAAAGCAATACTGAGGACAAAGCTGAACGCAGTACCCGAGAGCTGATGGTAAAGATCTCCGACATAACCCAGGATCACCGGAAATCCTGCCGCGAATCCCATTCCCAAAAGGATCAACCCAATGATAGAAACAAATTCGCCGTTGGAGTAGTGAATAAGAAGGGTACTTGCCACGCAGCAGACAATACTGCCCGTTAGCACAATATAGGGCCGCATTTTATTTAACATGAATCCCAGGAACAGCCGCATGACGGTCATGCCCAGGACATAAAGAGAAAGTGTAAACAAGGCCCCATCCGATGAGAAGTTTTTGGCTTCGGCAAGATAGGTTGTCGTCCAGTTATTGGTGAGGCCTTCCAGGCTGCTTTGACAAAATAAAATGAAGCCGAGCAAGATAATCAGCGGATCACGAATAAGTCTTAATCCGTCCTTAATTGGAAATCCGGTTTTTTGTTTCGGTGCGGGGAACCTGATGAGTAAGAAATATGCAATTGGGATCAGGACAAGACCTCCTACAAAAATCAGAATTTTCTGATAGGTCCACACGTTGTTCAGCATACCCATGATTACGGGCATTCCAAGTGCTCCAATACCAAAAAAGACGCCTAACAAACTCAAATTAGAACTTTTCTCACCCGTACTGATATCGGCGACCACCGCATTTGTACCGCCGTTAATGATGCCACCGCCAATACCTATAACCAACACAGCTATTTCTAATAGGACAGTATTATTTGCCAGGGCCATTCCCTCAAGACCCATTAATATCAGCGCCGCACTGATGACCAGTATTTTTTTGTAGCCGTATCTGTCTGCAATCGGACCAAAACCGATAGATCCTATAAGGATTCCTGATGGAAGAAGTGATGCCAGAAAACCGGCCTCCGATTCATTAAGATCGAACTGATCCATTACCGTCGGCAATATCGATCCTATAGATATCAGCACAACACCAAAGAGCAGCATTCCCAATCCGGCTCCTGAAAATACCTGTTTATTATTATGCATTAATTAATCAACTTTTTGCACGGCCGAATACGCAGCTCCAATCAGTCCGGCGTCTCCATTCAATGAGGTTTTTTCCAGTGACACCTGTTCAATGCTGATGGGTTGTGCATATTTCCTGGCAACTTCCTTTATTCTATCCAGAAACTGCACTGCCGGACCAAAAACACCTCCTCCGAATATGATCTTTTCCGGGTTGAAAATGCTGACCAGGTTTGCCACAGTCGTACCCCAAAGGTGGATGGCCTGCTCAAAAACCAATATTGCAATAGGATCCTTTTCCTCATAGGCGCCGAATACTTCCTGACTTTTAATAGTATCCGGATCTATTTCCCGGAGTGAACTTTCAACTTTCGGATTCAATTCCAGGATCTTTTTTGTGAGTAGCTCAATCCCTGTACCAGAGGCGTAATTCTCAAAATTCACGAATTCATTTCCCGCAAAGGGGTGATAATTGCACATCCAGCCAATTGCCCCGGCAATTCCGCCGGATCCCTCCAGTATCTGATTGTTTGCCATTATTCCTGCGCCAATACCAGTCCCTACGGCAATGAAAATTGCATCACTGCAATTCCGGGCTGTTCCTTTCCATTTTTCTCCCAAAATGTAGCACGACCTGTCATTTTCGATCACAATTGGCATTCCCGCACCTACTTCAGTCCTTAAATCTTTCATTAAGGGGTAATTGTCCCAGCCGGGAATATTTGGTGCCCAGATAGTTTCTTCCTTTCTGTTAACAATTCCCGGTACGCAAATTCCAATGGCTTCAATGTCAATGTCCATTTGCTGTCCCTTTTTGAGAAATCCCGAAATGAAGCTGCACATCATTTTTGAAGCCTCAGAGCCTCCCTTACGCTCTAAAAAAACCTTCTCATTGTGAAGCTGCCGGCCGTCCCCGGAAAAAATTCCTCCCGAAAGCTTCGTGCCGCCCAGGTCAATTCCGATTACATGTCTCATTTTCTGAATGCTTATTGATCACACCACTACTCCAAAGATGACAGTAAATAGACCAGTGTCGCCGTTCCATCCATGGTTGGTTCATTGGTAGAATAGTCTCCTACATCATCGTGATAAACCACCAGGTCTGATTGAAATGTGGCGAACTCGTCTTCATTGAAAAGTGATATACCTAAAAGGTTGTTATAAATTGATCCGGACACCGGACCATCTATCAATCCTCCGTCCAGAGCATAGCCATGCAGGTGGGAAAGACTGGAATGGGGATCTTTTGGGAAAACACCATTTTCAGGAAGCCCAATGACCATGCTTGTTCCCCAGGGATTAGCCCCGAAAAGCCAGTCTCTCATGGCAGCTTCAAGTTTGATATAGGTTTCATCACCGGATAATTGTCTGTACAATACGCACTGCGTGACAAAGGCAGCAGTAAGATTATTAGAACACCAAATGAACGGAATACCTCGCAAATAGCCGTTCTCTTTGGCGCGATTCCAGACAATTTCAATTCCGCGTCTATAATAATCGATCACCTTTTGCTTTTCATCCGGACTCAACTTTTTGGCTAATTCGAAATGTCCAATATTGACAAATGGATACCATTGATAGTGATTAGCAGTGTCGTTGATTATCCAGGGAGTTACCGGTTCCTGATCTCCAAAATGTTTAGCTTCATCCAGGTAATCAGGATTTCCTGTTTGATTGTAGAGTGATACTGCTGCCAGTTCCATATCATCCACCCAGTTGTCTTCCTCATAAAAATATGGAGCAGTCCCCGGTGCCGTTTGACAGACGCCCGGTTTTGCCTTACCAAACTCATACGCGCTAATTGCTTTGGACTTCAGTTTATCAGCAAAGCTCCGATCAATGGAATTGTAGACTTCGGTACCAATGGCAAATGCCGAAGCAAATTTTCCTGCGGTGGATGCCGTACCTGTAGCACGATTGAAATTGCCTAGCAATCCCTGAACTTCTCCCGAGCAGAAATATACGGGCCTTTCCCTTCCTTTACCATAATCGACCGAATCCAAATTCGGGAGTCGAAACCCCGCATGGTCACGATCATCGGCGATCTGGTTGAACATCCAGTCTTCCCTGGGATGCATTTTGAGCAACCAGTCCAATCCCCACCGGGCTTCATCCAATATATCGGGAACACCATTTTGGCCGGGCTGCCCGCTCTCCAGGTATTCATCCCCGAAAGCATCCGGGTTTTCGCGGTAAGCAAAAAGCAGGTTGAACACCGCGTTCGCCGATGTAGTGGAGTATTGGAGATAATCCGTAGCATCATGCCATCCTCCGGTCACGTCGATGAAGGTACTATCGGGCATAGGCCCGTACATGGTATAACCATCTCTGGTATGACACCGGGCGTCAAGAAAGGGATTATAACCACATCTTTGCTGACGCATATACCGCAACATGAAGTCTGCACTTCCCTTGTATACATCCGGATCAATGCTAAATGAGGGAGATTTCAATGATCCTATCTGGATATAGTAGGTACCAGAAATGTTGTACTCGCTGAAGTCAAGTCTGTGAATGCTTGCAAAAGGACCATATGCCTCGTAGGAGTCTATGTTTTCGGATTTCCAGGAGCCAACAACCTGATTTGTCCGGGCATCCAAAAGAGAAAATTCCCGGAAACTGATCGCCTCTTTACTGGACAGAACCGCCACTTTTACCTGATCAGGTTTGTACCCGATCTGATTGAGCCTGATCCAGGAGTTCATTTCATTCGGCGACTTTTGTAAACAGGAATGAATAATTATAACTGAGAAAATCAACACAAAATTTGATGCTTTCATTTTCGTTGGAAAGTCTTGTGGTAGAATGTTAGGCAATATTGTTCAAGTGACTTATTTTTCAAACAATCGGAGATAGTAATTACAGGATTTAAAATAATATTGCGCAATACTCAAGCCCATGAGAATCAAGGAAGACCTCCATTCCGGTCGTATTGTCTCCATTGATGCCTTAAGAGGGATCACCATTTTCGCAATGATCTTCGTGAACGAACTGGCAGGGGTCAGGGACGTACCAGCATGGATGAAACATGTCCCTGCAGAAGCTGACGCCATGACATTTGTAGATATAGTGTTTCCGGCATTTCTCTTCATTGTCGGCATGTCCATTCCTTTTTCATTCAATGCCCGGCTGAGAAAAGGAGAAAATGATGTTATGGTTTGGAAACATACATTGAAGCGCACATTTGCACTCCTTGTCATGGGGTTGTTTATGGTGAATGCCGAATCCGGATATGACGAGGACCAAATGTTAATTCCAAAGCCGTATTGGGGCTTTTTGGCTTATTCAGTACCAATTTTGGTTTGGAATAAATATTCCGGGAACATATCTGCAATCCGGAAAAATGTGTTGCAAATAGGAGGGATGGCAATTTTCGTGGCAATGTATTTTCTGTATGTACGGACAGATGGCGGTGTCGGTATGACTGTTCAGTGGTGGGGTATTTTGGGATTGATTGGATGGGCATACTTTTATACTGTGCTGGTCTATTGGTTTGGGAAAGGCAAACTGCAGGTGATGTTGGGTTTCCTGGCCTTTTGTGTTGCCATTAACATCATGAATTCCGCAGGTATCACTTCGGGATGGTTTGGGGGCAATTGGCGTTACTTCGGATCTCACTTTTCCCATACATCGATCGTCGTAAGTGGCGTACTGGTATCGCTGTTGTACTTTGACAGGAAGGGAAAGACCGGTATCTCATGGGAATATATTGTTTTTGTTATTGCCTTATTTGCCGTTGGTTTTGCTTTGAGACCATACTTTGAAGTGTCGAAGATACGTGCAACACCATCCTGGTGTTTATACTCGGCCGGTATTTGTGCGGTCTTATATTCATTGCTTCACTGGTTAATGGAACAACGAAAACAGGTCAAATGGAGTAATTTCTTCATGCCGGCAGCAAACAATCCGCTGCTGATTTACATCCTGCCCGGGATCGTCGCTTACATGTGTGCTATCCTGGATGTTACCTATCGTCCTGAATTTGTATCGGCAGGATTACCCGGCATCATATGGTCATTGGCATTCAGCATATTGATGTTGTATCTGGTCAAACTTTTCAATCGTATGCATATTCAGCTTCATTTGTAGACGGTGGAAAAGAAAATTACCACAATAGTATTCGTCAATCTTTTTTTTATGTTGAGTGCCCAGGAAAACCTGGTGTACCAGCACGGCGCCATTATCAGGGGAGACACTACGAAAAAAGTTATCCATCTCATGTTTACTGGTGGTGATTATAATGACGGCACGGATCACATAGCAAATGTTTTGCATGAGACAGGGGTGAATGCTCATTTTTTCTTTACAGGCGATTTTTATAGAAATAAAACGAATGAGCCCGTCATTCAGCGGCTGATTTCGGCGGGTAATTTTGTCGGTGCCCATTCCAATCGCCATTTGTTGTACGCAGCATGGGAAAACAGGGATTCACTATTGGTGACGAAGGAGGAGTTCACTCAGGACCTTCTTGATAATTACGTGGAAATGGAAAGGTTTGGGCTCAGCCCGGAGTCAAGTACTCTCTTTATGCCGCCTTACGAGTGGTACAATGACACCATAAGCCAATGGACATCCGAGATGGGACTGCAACTCATTAATTTCACACCAGGGACCGGCTCGAATGCTGACTATACCACGCCGGATATGGGCAGGAGATATTTGTCATCTGATGTAATTCATGAAAGGATCTTATCCTATGAACAAAACGATCCCAATGGGCTTAATGGTTTTTTTCTACTGCTTCACGTAGGCACGCACCCGGATCGTACGGATAAATATTATCTGAAACTCGAGGTTCTGATCAACGAATTAAGGAGGCGAGGATACGGGTTTGAATTATTTAAATAGAAACTTGTGACATCGGAAAGAAATACCTTTCCTCACAGGGAAGAGCCGAAATGACCGGCACATCAGGATTTTACCCTCACAACAGCTCATTGCTGTCATCCCTGATCCGGTAACAGAAAGCTGTACTCCAACTCCCCAAATAGAGCAGGCCATTTTCCTGGTCAACAGAAATTGGTGTAAATCTTGTAAATACATCATTCCCATTCTTTTTCTCCGTAGGCGATGCCATGGCATGGACCACCTCTCCCGAATCAGGATCTATAATGTTAATATTGCCGCCGCCTACATGAAAAAGATAACCGTTATAATATTCGGTATTCCGACCTCCTCCGATAAATTCTCCATTAGCTGTTTTCTGAATTTCCCACCGGACCCATCCTTTTTCAGCGTCAAGACAGTGGAGGCCCAGTTGCCCGTCAGAGACAATGATGAAGTCTTCGATAAATGCCGGATGTCCTACAATAGGTTTTAGTATATTCCGCTGCCATTTCGCGTCTCCCGAATAGGGATCCCTGCACTGAATGCCATCGGGGCCAACTAACATGTATAGTTTATCATTGATCAGGATTGGAGGGTCTACCGCCCCTGCTTCTTCATCGGTCAATCTTATCTTGTAGTAAACTGAGTCCCGGGTAAGGTTATAGGAAATGAGATTGGGGATCGTAAGGTCATCCGCAGTCGGTTTGTCCTGGAGCATCATTAACAATATCCGGTCCCCATCTTCCTCATGATAGATGGCAGGAGGGGTCAGCCAGGGTCTGATACCTCCTGCCACTTCAAATACGGTACGCCATTCCCCTGAGTACAAGTCCATTTCGATGATCTCAGAGCGGGTTTCTGAAGTGTCCAGGTCTACCATATAAGTCTTATCATCATATCCGACTATATGCCCGTTAAGGTTTGATTCAAACCAGTTTCGCCAGATCGTTGTTCCGTTAATCATATCTATGGCATAGGCTCTTGGATATGTGCCTATAACCAATATTCCATCTTTTTGATAATAAATTAGAGATGAGGAAAACACATCCGTTCCCTTACGGCCTACATCCGCCCATGTCCACCTTACTTCTCCCGTCAACCGGTCAAAGGCCACCAACTGCTTGTTGGAAGGTCTTTCGGGAGATTCATAGGCTGAAAAGATCACCAGGTCTTCGTGGAAAACCGGTTTAATCGAACTCCCATGCCCAGTTCCAAAGTTGTGGCTCCACACTAATTCAAAAAGTGAATCTTTCTTTGGCTTCTCATCAATAAACGGCAGCCACTCGCAGGAAGACAACACCAGAGCAAAGATCAGGTAATGAATATTTCTCATCTTGGAGGCACCTGAAAGTTTAGATTTGTACGACTCCCAAATATATCATCTCTAAAAATTTCAGTCATGCTCTCATGATTGCCCACCTCGTTGTGGCTGACACCGTCGGCATAGAAAATACGTGTGGAAGACGTACCCTCAATGATCTGCGTGCTCAGGGGCAGCAGACCATCGCTCTCTTCACTGACCGTCCTCGTCCTGGTCACGGTCACATCCCGCCAGCCGCATTCCGCAATGACCTCATCATCACCTTTCATCGTTTTCAGGTCACACCCCCATTCACGTTCAACTGTGGTATATTGCTCCGTACGGTATGCCCCGATCATGGCATTCCAGTCCTGCAGGTAGCGCGTCTTCAGGTAGGTCTCTCCTTTTGCCCATTGCTTGGCTTTGTTATTATAATAGGGATACAGGAGTATACTCAGGTACTTCTTCACATTATAGTAGTTTTTCGCGGCCTGATAATAGTTAGCCATTGAATTTTTCTTAGACACATACTTTGTATCGCTAAAACTGTGCAGCGGTGACAGCGCCGGTTCATTTTCAGTAGCTGCCGCCAGTCTCAGCGGTGCGTCCCCACCGTCCTCCCTGCAGACCACATTGATGATATCGGCAGGAACGTTGGACCTCTCAAGGTTATCCAGCGCCGGGCTTCCGGGCGTCAGATCGTCATATGATTGCAGGTTTTGCAGGCCGGTGAAAAAATCATCCAGGTATCCCCATATTACATTGGAAATAGCCTCCGGGGTCATGATGGATACAATGGGTGCAACTACCCAGAATAACGGATCAGCCAGCAGTCCGGCAGACAAGTGATCTACAGCCGTATTCAATGCCGCCCTTACCTGTCCGTTTTCTATGTTTGGGATGACAAGCGCTCCGCTATTGGATGTGCCCACTGTTACGATACCCGCCACATCCGTATTGTTGATGCCGTGCTGCCGGGCGATCAGCCCGCCAAGGGAATGACCAATGAGTATCCTGTCATTGGTTACCGGCCCGTATATCGCACGGAAGCTGGCCTCTCCCAATGCAAGACCATTGATCTCATTGTAGTCATTGTTGTGACTGTTCAGTAAAAATTCCTGCTGCATAAGGCCGGCATACAGGCCCCATTTATCGCGATCATCTCCCAGACCATGCAGCCAGTAAACTTCGCGCTGGGCATGGAGCTGGAGGGCAATAAAACTGTATATAAAAAGGATTATTGATCTTTTCATTTTCCTGAAATTAAAAGGGTTGAAAAATTAATCTATGGACACAGCTATGTGAAAATCGTCATAGTCTGTCAGCTGCATGCGTGTCACAGGCCGGCCCCCGGGGGTGGTTTCGTAAAACTCTGTCTGCTCATAGGTAAGTGACCCGTCAGCTTCGTCGTATTCCATGGCTGTGGCGCTCACCAGTTGCCCGCTGGTATCATTGTGCAGTTTTGAGATGATCAGCCTGCCGGTAGCGCGTTCTGCGATCAGGACCTGACGCCAGCTTATTCCGGTTGCTGCATCGGTTTCGATATTTGTTACGGTTTTGTAATTACCCTCATCCAGGGCACGGGCATTGGGCTCAGGACTGAATTCATTTCCGGTCACTTGATATTGTTTCAGGAAGTTGAGACTTGTGAGGTCCGAGGGTTTCAGGACACCTGATGTTATCATGGAAACAACTTCCCGGAAATCCATGGACTGAATTTGTGCCTGGTCCAGTTCATTCCATTCGTCATCATAATATGTGACCAGGTCACCACGATAAATACTATGTGTTTGCTGCGGTAAGTCAGAGGGAAGTCCTTCATCTATAATGCCTGTCCGTGTTTCCACAGGCAGGGAGCTGATTTGCATCTCGGATGAGCCATCATGCAAAATATGGAGTTTGACAAATTCCTTCCTGACATGTGGTGCCGTTTGATTTAATGACAGTAGGTCATCATCGGATGCTTCGTCTGAAAACTTTGAATACCCGGTGATCAATGCGGTGTATGATAATGCAATGAATGGGTTTTGACTAAGTTGATTGGAAAGCCCGGGATCTCGCTCCCTTTCGGAGCATCCCAAAAGGATAAGTCCCGCAAGCAGGACGGTTAAAAAGTGCTTCATGGTTCTTTAATGTGATCTTAAAAATTGAAAATTATGAGTAGGTTGAAATACAGAATTATTCCAGCCACCTCAATGATAATCATATCAAAACGCATGATCTCACGGAAAAGCCCTTCAATTCGGGAAGTGTCATACTTTGTCTATGCTTGTCACACTTTGTCTATGCTTCAGGTGCGTTCAAAACTTGCTTTTGACGATCTGAGCCCCTAACATTGAGCGTTCATAGTGAGTAAGTATGTATTTTTCATACTTTGGATTTTAATAAGGAAAGGGGTGGCATCTGATCTTCAACAATCAGTCACCCCTTTTCATCATTAAAAAGCATCCTGAAACAATTCCCGGAAACTCACCACTCTGTTCTTTGAGTCTTTCGGACTTGAAGGATAAAAAGTGTGAATGTCTTGAATCCGGCCTGAAGGTTGAAATACCGGAAACGGTCTAATAGCTTAAGTTATTTGAAAGCGGAAGGTGAGCAAAAATAAACAGCCGGAATCCGGAACTCATTCAATCTTGTCATATTCGATGAAATCCCGCTGAGCTTTGACAAGATTTATGGTATGAAGGAGCAGGTTTTTTGTTTCAGACAATATTCCCATGTACAACAGACTGTTTCTTGTACCCGCCTCACCATGTTTGATCCTTTTCAACTGCTTGCGGTTGAGGTCTTTGATGTAGTTCAGGACTTCATGTTGATTTTCGATGACTTTCTCAAGTTCATTGAAATTTTGTTCTTTTATTAACCCTGAAATGACCTCAAGTAAATGATTGACAGTAACCGTAACCTTACTTAATTCGTCGATCTGATCAGAAGATAAACCCTTGTGGTTGTTGTCAATATGATCAAATACAGGTTGGGATATGAATGTAAGACAGTGCGCCATTTCGCGTAAATAGTCCAAAACCTGAACGTAATAGTGGCCGGTTTCAATAAGGTCTTCCCGTAAGTTGTTGACCGTCAGAGGAATGTTGCTTTTTAATTGTTTGACATCTTTGTTCAGGCCGGCAATAACTTTTTTGGCTTTCTTAATTCGTTTTCGGTTCTCATCAAATAAACCATGTATGGTTTCGCTATAGGATTGTGATACAAATGCCAAAGTGTTGATAATATTCTCAGTGCTCTTTTGCAGGACATCACCATGGAGTAATTCAGCACCGGTTTCCGCCACTTTACCTTTTTGTTTTTCAGCCTGGTTTCTGCGATGCAATGCATGCGTTTTTATGATGAAGATGACGGCGATGATTATCAATATGGTGATCGCCGTTACGCCGCCCCAGTGAATTAAATTGGCAAAAAGGAATGACGCGGTGAAGGCGGCGAAGGCCGTCAGAAACCACCCTCCAATGACGGAGGTAACGCCCGCAACCCTGTAAACAGCGCTTTCACGGCCCCAGGCTCCATCACCAAACGAAGTACCCATGGCAACCATAAATGTCACGTAGGTTGTTGACAATGGAAGTTTCAGCGAAGTAGCAAAAGAAATTAATATACTTGCCAGCGTAAGATTCACCGAAGCTCTCAGCAAGTCAAAAGACGACTTTTCTCTCTCGATGTCTTCCTTTGGTTTTTGGGACGAATCAAATCTTTTGGTGATGAACGAGGTGATAAATTTGGGCATAATTGATTCCACGGAGTTGGACACGGAAATGGATCCGCGGACCAGGTTTCGTGAGAATGCAGATGAACCAAAGCGTTCGTATCCGGCATCCTGACGACTGAGATTAATTTCCGTTTCAGTCACAGTTCTGGCCTTACGTGACAGCCAAAGTGTAATTGTCATTATGGCCCCGGCTATGATCAGTAAATAAGTTTCAGTTTTCACTTTTCCTGTCAATGATACCATCAGGAATTCCGAAGCATCAGCGCCCGGATCAGCACTAAACGCCTGAAATGACTTGAATCCTGCCAGGGGTACCCCTATGAAATTTACAAGGTCATTGCCGGCGAAGGCCATGGCGAGTGCAAAAGTGCCGACCAGGACGATCAATTTAAGGATGTTTATTTTGGTAAACCATATTATCAGTTGTAACAAGGCTGTCCAGCAAACAAAGCTTATCAGGATAATTCCCAGTGAATTGGATTCTATCAGCGCCAGGGTATCACTAGTGATGAAGGACGACCCTTTTGCGCCTTTTATCAGGATAAAATAAGTTATGGCAGTGATCCCGACAGCGCCCCAGGTCGAGCCAAAATACCGGAGATATTTTTGATAATTGAACGAGAATATTACTCTTGTGACATATTGAACAATAGTACCGGCTGTAAAAGCTACAACGATCGACAGCAGAATCCCCGATATAATCAGCAGCGCTGTAGCGGAGTTTATGTAGTCATTTATTTCCCCACCCGAGTTATAGATTTTTATGATGGAGACCGCCACGGCTGCTCCCAAAAGCTCAAATACGATTGAAACCGTAGTGGAAGTAGGTAATCCGAATGTATTGAACAGATCGAGGAGGATGACATCGGCGATCATTACCGCCAGGAATATTATCATGATCTCGGAGAAATAGAAGTACTCGGGATGGAAAATGCCTTTTCTCGCAACCTCCATCATCCCGCTTGAAAAGGTCGCTCCCACCAGTATTCCCAGACTGGCCAATATCATGATGACGTACCGGGGGGCTACCTTGGAACCGATTGCAGAGTTCAGGAAATTAACTGCGTCATTACTTACCCCGACGACAAGGTCAGATGCCGCCAAGGCAAAAAGAATGACCACTAAAATCAAATAAATGTCCATCTTACAAGATTACTCTCAGTGTTGTTTTAAAGGTTGTTTCTTGATGTTAACTAAGTATTAGGTTCCTGATAAGTTTAGGTTATCATTTACCAATAAAATCAAATGTAATGTCAATATCGTCATGATATTACATTAGGACGAAAATCATGAAGTTTTCTGATTTAGACAAGTAATCTTCTATCCTTGGAGGCAGCAGGGTTAAAGGTGCTTTTCAATCTAAAAATTCCGCTACAAACAAATTTGTATCCCTCGTACCGCCGTTAAAGCGGTTAGAAGCCCAGATCAAATATTTCCCATCCGGCGAAAACATCGGAAAAGAGTCAAATGTATCGTCCATGGTGATTTTTTCGAGTTCCGTTCCATCTGTATTGATCATGTACAGGTTAAATGGAAATCCTCTTTGTGAAGCATGATTGGAGGAGAAAATTACCTTTTCACCCGAAGGATGGAAGAAAGGCGCCCAATTAGCATTGCCGAGATTTGTAATTTGCCGTAAGTCACTGCCATCTGCATTGCATATAAAGAGCTCCATTTGAGTAGGTTGCACCAGCCCCTGAGCCAATAGCGACTTATAAGTTTCGATTTCTTCATCGGTTTTGGGTCTTGAAGCCCTGAAGATCAGCTTTTCACCATCCGGTGAGAAGAATGCTCCGCCATCATACCCCAATTCATCAGTAACCTGGCGAACATCCGAGCCATCCAGGTTCATTGTGAATAACTCAAGATCCCCTGTCCTCATCGAGGTGAATACGATCCTGTCACCCTTTGGGGATACCGTGGCTTCAGCATCGTATCCGGGCGTATCGGTTAATTGGGAAGTGATTTCGCCGGTCAGTGTTGTGACGAAAATGTCATAATCCGAATAAACTGGCCATACATATTTCCCATCAATCGTTCTTGGAGGATTTTCCGGGCAATTCTCATTTCCGAGGTGTGTGGAGGCATAAACCACAGTGGAATCTCCGGGCATAAAATAGGAGCATGTCGTCCTTCCCATCCCGGTACTTACCATGGCTGGCTGATTTTCCGGTGAAGCTGTTGCAAGGTCAAGTAAAAATATCTGATCGCATGAGACATTCCATTCATTAAAGTCGGATTGGAAAACCAGCTTAGTACCATCAAATGACCAGTAAGCCTCCGCGTTATTTCCTCCCCAGGTGAGTTGCCTGATATTTTTTAAGTGTATTTCCTGGTCATATCTGAGGGTATCCCCGGATGCCGGGGTAATGGCAGCTTCCTTTTTTGGGGAAGTTTGGCACGCGGATATTAAAATGGTAACTACTATGAGATATTTATACATACAGGTGTAATTTAGCGGTCGCAAAACTAAGTAAGAAAGCCCTGATCATGTTCCGAATTTTTCAATTATTGTCGTTCATTTCAATCGTCACATTCAGCTGTATTCCAAAAGCCTCCGATCCCGTCGGGCTGTTAAGGAAGGATATCCATTTCCTGGCGAGTGATTCCCTGAAGGGGCGTGAAATTGGAACGGAGGGCGAAAAGATGGCAGCAGATTATCTGGCAGCAGAATTTGAGAAAATCGGATTAACTCCGGCAGGGACGGACGGTTATTTTCAGCCATTTTTCGTAAAGGACTCCAAAAATCCACATGAAATGCCATCTATGAGTGATAAAGGGGATAGTTCGGGTGTGACGGGCTACAATGTACTGGGAATGGTCGACAATCCCGGTGAGGCGATAGTGGTTATCGGAGCTCACTTCGATCATCTCGGTATGGGCGGTTTCTCTTCATTTCATAAAGGGGATCCGGCCGTTCACAATGGTGCCGATGACAACGCTTCCGGTACGGGAGCACTGCTTCAATTGGCCCGGGTGCTGAAAGCCAAAGAGCTATCACAAGATATCTTATTTTTTGCTATTTCCGGCGAGGAAAAAGGGCTTTGGGGATCTAATTATTTTGTGAAGAACCCGACTGTTAATCTATCCAAAGTGAACTATATGCTCAACATGGATATGATCGGACGCCTGGATTCAGCGAGGGGGCTCGCAGTACATGGAACGGGTACCTCTCCAATTTGGTCAGGAGTTTTGGATATCGCCAACATTGATAGCATCAAATTGATCAAGAAAGAATCGGGAACTGGCCCTTCGGACCATACCTCTTTCTACCTGCAGGATCTGCCCGTATTACACTTTTTTACGGGCCAGCATGAGGATTATCACCGTCCGACGGACGATGTGGACAAAATCAATTATCCAGGCATAGTTTCCATCGTAGAATTGATAGACCGGTTAGTCGTGGATCTTGATGATGAGGATAAGCTCACATTTACCAAAACAAGAGATGAGTCCTCCGATCGCCCGAGGTTTACGGTGACATTGGGTGTAATCCCCGATTATTTGTTTGATGGCAAGGGGATGAGAATTGATGGTGTCACCGAGGATAAGCCTGCCTGGAACGCAGGTATAGAGAAAGGAGATATCGTGATCCAGATGGGCGACAGCCTGGTTACGGATATGATGAGTTACATGCGCGCACTCTCGGCCTTTAAAAAAGGGGACAGGGTTAAGGTTACAATCGACAGGTCAGGTCAACAGCTGGTATTTGACGTAGACTTCTGACCAGATCAGTCTCTGGCTTCTTTTTTCATAAGGGACCATCCCTGAACCAGTCCCAGAAGGCCGACGCCACCGGCCGTATACACTATTGCCGTTCTGCGTTTGCTCCTCTTTTGATCTTCCAGCCTGACTTCTTTGATCGGCCATGTTTTCATTTTTACATCTCTTTCTACGGGTTCATCCTCACCGTGTCTCCAGTGTTGCTTGGTGCCCAGGTAATTTCCCTCGTTATCTTTTTTTATGGAAAGAAAGTCGAATTTCTGGCCGTCGGTCAGTACCACTCTAACCTGACCATTCCAACCCATTGCCCGGTCCATTTCGTCCGGAGAAAGCCTTGTGGAATACACCCTGCAGCTTGATAGAAGAATAGATAATATAAGCAAATAGATAAATCCTTTAATAACCTGCATCCGGGGTAATTATCTTGGATCCAAAGTTTAGGTTAGAACATGTCAATTCCAAACATCACTTATTTTCAGTGGAATTATCGGATCACATACGGGTGTTTCGTAATTTTCGGACTACCCGATAATCGAAGCCAGGAAGACGATTATGATCCACAGCAAAATGAACGACCAGTGACTTCTGATCCTGGTTATCACATCCTTCGTGACCATGCCGGCCCACGTCTTCATACCGGATAGCAGGACTTCCATCCCGATCAAAAAATTTGCCCTCATGTATGATGTCTTTTTCATTTTATATGTAAATCTTTTGCTCATACAATACAAAGGTCACAACACCTGACAGGTCCTGTTAGAGGGTATCACCTCTTTTAAAAAAGGAGCAAAACACTGATCGTAACTAGGTTTTTTACGTAGTTCCTCTTAAGGCTACTTTGGGTTTTATCAATCCTCCTCAAAATAGCTTGCACGTCATCCGGTTTGAGATCAAAAAAAACCCTGATCCAACCAGGACCAGGGTACTTTAGATATACTAAAGATTGACCTAACCAGCTATGAAATCTTATTCTACCTTGATCATTTTGACTCCTCCGATGCCGGATGCAACGTATAAGAAGTCTTCATACAAGGTAATGTGATTGACAGACTCGTTTTCACTCAGGTCAAGCTTGCCAATGATATTGAGGAAGGGGTCGTAACTGGCAACATGAACACCTCCTTCTCCATTACTTACAAAAACTTTTCCTTTTTTGGCCGTCACGGCGTTTGTCACTGACTCGC
Source organism: Cyclobacteriaceae bacterium (assembly GCA_028278225.1). Taxonomy (GTDB): domain Bacteria; phylum Bacteroidota; class Bacteroidia; order Cytophagales; family Cyclobacteriaceae; genus JANQEU01. The sequence continues at coordinate 231,124 of JANQEU010000079.1, read as the reverse complement.
CTCCGAAAGTATGCTTGGAAATGAAGTTACCGTCAAGGTCATAAACCAGAAGTCCCTCATATCCGCCTGCGACAAAGATCAGATTACTGTCAACATCTATGGTAACTTTCGATTCAGCATGGGAGGATCCATTGTGATTGAAATTGTCCACCTTAGTAAGGTTTGATTTATCCCAGATGGTCACCTGAGACGGATCACCGCTCAAAGCATACACGTTGTTTTTGTATCCGGTTACCCATCTGGCATCTTTTATTTTCTTATACGCGACCTTCTCCAGGGATTTGTTGAACTGATATAATCCGCCACCAATTTTTTCGTCATTGCCTGAAGTTACATAAACGTTGCTCCCCAAAGCATAAACGCTATTTGCAACATAACTCCCGACAGATACTCTTACATTCTTGTCGAGGGAGAAGGTACCACTTTGAGGCTTGAAGGAGATCCTTTCAACGAATGCAGGATCCGGCAGACTCGATGTAGAACCCGCGAAATACAACTCATTACCCAGAAAACTGATATCACTGATATCCGCATCTGCGAACAGGATTTCAGATTTCAGTTTGAGGTCTTTGCTAATAAGGTCGATCCCGCCGGCATACTCAGCTCCCCTGAAATTGTAGCTTACTACAAAAAAGTCACTGCGATTGGCAATGGATGTAGCCTGAAGTGTTTTTCCCTCCACAGTAGGGGGCAGGAGCTCTCCTTTTAATTTCAGGGTAACCTCGTCTGCGACCCTCCCTGAGGAACTGACGGAAGGAATAATCCGGATGACTTCATCCTTCGGGATCATGCGTGAACTTAATTGGGAAGAATCGTTATTAATGGAAATGTCCCTTGCCACTTCCAATTCCATCCCTTCCTCGTCCATGCATGAGAATGCTATAATCATAATGGAGATGATAGCAATTGAGTACTTAAGAATAAAAACAACTGTGTTCATTTTTTTTGATTTTGATTAACAGTCCAAAATTCCTCAACCCGCGGTCCGTATGTTAGAGCATTTTGCGTAATAGGTAAATTACGTGTTACCCGTATGGGCCATAAATTAGCCATGAACATTGGCTAGGATGAAGATCAGCAATATGATCGTCCAATGGATGAGTTCCAGGATTTTCTCCAGTGATTTTTTTTGATGTTCCGACATCAGTATTTGATTAATATTTTGATAGTTATATCATGAGGAGCAGTTTCATTGCCCCCGAAATAAGGGAACAGCATGTAATAAGCTCCTTTCTCACAATCGGATTCCCGATCGACAGTTACAACCGGGAATGATCCCAATTGAAATTCGTATTCGTCTTTTGTAAGGGTGATACGGTAATCATTCGACTCATTAATACCGACAAATCCGACTGGCTTGATTATGCGTTCACCATTAACATAGGAGTAAGCTAAAATTTCAAGCTGATCCTCCAGCCACCTCCACCCAAACCTTGCACTATGTTTGTGATGATGCGAATTGCAATCCGCGAATCCCAACAGCTTGTTTACATCATGTTGGTTTTCTTCGGTATCTGAAGTGTAAACTGCAGACTCATCAAAAACGGCTGTAAACCTTAAGGTCTTCGATTGCAGGAATTGAACGCCGTCAAATGATCCATGTGTGTTTTTTGAAATGACGAAGACCTCATAAGGTTCTTCCCATTGTGGCTCACATGCCAACAGCGTAATGAAAGGTACCCAGGCAATCATTCGGATCATATGATATGATTTTGATATCATCTCACTGATATGTTAAAATGGTTTAATGATTATTTTACCCGAAATAGCGGCTTCCCTTACCCGGACGCCGGTGCCGATCCCAAGGCTCACAAAGCGGGAGAAGTTCCAGACGGTTTCTATCTCGGGTGTAATTGCAAAAAACTGATGATTTACTAATCCACCTTTGACATTTCCGTACATTGAAATTTTTCCGCAGGACGATATCGGATAGGATACCTCAATTCCAGTGAAGGGATAATTTGATACTCCCTCCTCCAGTGACAGGTTATTATTTGATTGAAGGAATATACCAAACTTCATACGCCATGGACTGATGTATCTCACCCCATAGCCCTTTTGCAGTCCAAGTGCTGTTTCCTGCACGTAAGATTGTGCCTCAAAATGCTGGGCATTGACCCTGACTAAGGTGAGAAGTAATAAAGCCGTGAGTAATATTGTTTTCATACCTCTGGAAACTTCTTAATTTGATATTCAAAGTTTCAGATTTCGAGGTACGTGTGTAAGCGTATTTTGGCTAAATAGCTATTTAATTGATTCTCTTAGTGAGGTAGGTGTATTACTTAGATCAATACCTGTATTGAAGGGTGAAGGAACCCATTGTGGCATTTCTGGTGGTCTCACTGAATTCTTCCTGCTGAAGGCCCAGCTGGATCTGACTTGTGATTGATTTGAACCTCCGCTTGTAGGAAAGGGTGTAAAATTGATTATGACTGGTACTCACTATGGTTTCTCCATTCATCGTTACGGGAACATTTCCGCGGTAGGCATTAAATTCCAGAAGATGATCCGTGGAAAAATAGTAACGTGTCTTGATTCGATATGAATTGCTGGAATGGATATCATTCAGATTTACCAGTGCTCCTAAAGTACAGTAAAAACTTCCCAGGTACACTCCGACGGAACTATTTCCTAAAAAGAACTGCCTGGCCTGCCAGGCGGATTGGCGCATTCCTCCGGATATTTCTAACCTGGAATATGTGTAATATGCAGTTCCGCCCAATGCATGAGCCGGGAAAATCGGACTTGAGGAATAGTTGGCGATGACCTCAGCGTACAGATTTTTGGTAATTCTGGGATACCCTTCAAATCCGACCTTCCATCCGTTCAGACCAAACCTTTTTGCTACTGTTGTGGATATGTTCCAGGGAAAATTTCGCTGTTGTCCGTACTTCAGGGTATAGTAATCCCAGGGATCCTCTTCGCCACTGAAGGCGAAATGCGTCACTCCCAGTTGAATGAATTGATAGTAATGTGATTTGGCCTCATCCAGCAAGAACCTTTCATTTTCTGCAGGATCCTCCAAATTACGGCCAAGGGCAATTGCTTCTTTATACAAACCGAGACCTGTCATCGCTTTGATTCTCAAAAAGTATGTTTCCCTTTCCTCGGGGAAAATGTCAGCATATTTTTTAGCATAGTGGTATAGCGAATCCCACTGCTGATTCCATTCAAATAGCTTGCACTTTATCTCAAAATACTCTTTGTCATTTGGATATAAAGTGTCGACCGCCGACAGAATACTGTGCGCTGAATCCCTTTTATTTTGCCAGGAATAGATGCGAGCCTGGTAGGTTAACAGATCGTGATCTTCGGGATATGTTTTCAATGCATTTTTTAAAATAGTCAGGGCCTGACCTAAATTATTATCTTCTACAGCCTGTTTTGCTTTCAACAGTTCTTTACCGGGATCTGCGATCAAAAGGTAATGGTTGACTGTGATAAATATGATAACTATTATTCTGTAGACCATGTTGTTTTGTTTATACCGCCTTGAATCCGGATCGTTTCATTTCTCCCCATCTCTTTTTGCCTTTGAGATAGTCAATATTTCCCCGCAACGACCAATACACCGTCATTGGATGAAAAACTATAGGTTCGATAAGTGCGGTCAGTATCAGGTACAGGAGATCCTTCCTGCGGACATACTTAAACGTGGTAAGCTCATCCTGCAAGAGTGAAAAACAGGACAAAGCGAATGCAAAGACATATACAAAAAGTAGCAATACAAGGAAATTCTCAACGTAGAGATTACCCATAAGCAACTGATATATGCACAATGTCAATCCTATTATCTCAAGTAGCGGAGCCATCCATTCGAAGAATAACCAGAAAGGATAACTCAGCATGCCCATTAATTTGAACTTTGGGTTAAGGCAAATGTCCTTATGTTTGACCAGGGTGTCTATCAGACCTCTGGTCCAGCGGTTTCTTTGCCTTCCTAATACGGATATATTGGAAGGTACTTCAGTCCAGCAAAGCGGATCCGGAATGTAGACCACTTTATATTTTCTATTGAGCTTATGCATGTATTTGCGCATTCTAACGATCAGCTCCATGTCTTCCCCAATTGAACCGGTATCATAGCCTCCACATTTCATTGCGATGTCTTTACGGAACAGGCCAAACGCACCTGAGACTATGAGCAGACCATTCAGTTTACTCCAGGCCATCCGGCCGATCAGGAATGCCCGCAGGTATTCCAGGAACTGAAATCTTTCTAACCATCGTTTTGGTAATTTAGCTTCTACCATGTGTCCGTCCATGACCTGCGAAGAGTTGGAAATCCGGACAATTCCGCCGGTGGCAATAACCTCACCCTCCGACTCCAAAAATGGCTTTACCATCTTTTGTAAAGAATCGGGCTCCAGGATGCAATCCACGTCGATGCAGGCGACCAAATTTGATTTGGCATAGTTCAATCCGGCATTCAGTGCATCGGACTTACCACCGTTTGCTTTGTCAATAATGATAAGATTGTGAGTTGTGATATAACTGGATCGGTACACTCCCTTTATCTGCTTTGTTTTCAGCATCCCGGCAGGATTGTTGCGATACTTTTCCAGTCGATAAGCTATTTTGAGTTTTTCCATCGTGTCATCAGTACTTCCGTCATTGACAATGATGATATCGAGTTTACGGTATCTGATGGATAGCAGTGATTTCACATTTTCAATAATGGTAACACCCTCATTATAAGCTGGTGCAATCAGGGTGATTCTTGGTGCAAGGGGGGAGTGAAGTATGTCTTCAAAGTTGACAAATCCGTTATTTACATCATACTTCCGTATGGAGAAACGGGATATGAAACACAGCACCACGTAACTCAGCATAATGAAGGCCGAGTAGATCATTATCAAGTTATCGTAGTAAAAATGGAATTGGTGAAGATTCATATCTATGCTATCAATCTCTTAAGCCTGGATTCATTTAACTTGATCGTTGTAAGACTCCTTCTGGCAGCTTGTGAAATTTTGGAGTTCGGATGAAATACAAATTCACCTAGCATAAGCCTTGTCCGGGCTTTTGAACCTATTTCCCCTAGTACGGCAATAGCCATTCTTAAGAGCCTTGAATTTTTTGTGTTGCGGACGATGAGAAGAACCTCATTTTCCAGATCAACCAATTGCAGCTTGATTATGATATTCAAAACCATCATTTGAATACCTGCATTTTTTGTATTTGCCAATAACGCTTTTAGTTGCTTATCGGCCCTGAACTGTTTGAATTCCAGTATCATTTTTAGACAGAACTGTACGACGGAGATTTGAGGGTGATTCAGCCATTCTCCAAAATCCGGAATTTTGGCAGGGTCCAGCTTAATCAGGTGGCGATGTATCCTGATTTGATCCCAAAGTGATAGTTTCACATCCCTGTCTTCCAGGAAGTACAACGGATCTTTTGCCAGGCTGACGAAAGATATGAGCGCCTCAGACCTCAGAAGTGATCTGTTGTCATTTAATAGATCGGTGACATAGGGCACTGACCGGTGACATTTCATACTTGCCATGAATTTCAGGGCTTTGATCTTTTTTGTGGTGCTCTTATGACGGATGTTCTTCATCCCATATTCCTGAAGCCCGAATGCCAGAAATACTTTATTGATATCACCCAGACTGGAGTACTCAAGGACATTCTGGCTTTTCATCAATTGCCGGATCAGGATCTCGGTCGACCTGTTCGTCTTGCATAATTTCTTGATTTTCAGGAAGTTTTCATCCCTTGATACTTCTTCCGTGGTGTGATCAGCAAGCTTCACAATCAAAGTGGCGAGTGGCTTTTGTATTAACCTTTCAATTCTGAGATGCTTTTTCTGTAGATATATTTTTCTAAGCCTCAATACATAGATAGTGGCGATCAACCCCAGGGAAAGCAGTGTCAGCAGCTTTATCAAAGACCAGATAATAGCGATTTCGATCATAACTACCGCATAATTAGTTTTCTGGAGCGCATGAACAACTCCAGTGTATTAAAAGGCTTCCGGACAAAATCATCGGCCCCCAGCAGACACGCATTGGTGATTACGTCATCTGTCAATGTGGAAGTCAGAATTATTATTGGTGTTGAGGATTTTCTGCTCTCTTTTAAGAATTGAATGATGTCGTATCCGGATTTATATGGAAGATACAAGTCTGTAATAATCAGATCATAGGAATTACCTTCTATCTCTTTCACAGCCTCATTCCCATCTTCTACAATCGTACAAAATGCTTTAAACTCCTTTGTAAAAACCTGGTCAATAAGGTTGGCTACCATGAAATCACTATCACAGATCAGAACCCTTTTCGTTATATTTTCCATTTCTGAGGAATGTTTTGTTTGTTGACCGAGGACTGCAGCTTCCATATCTATTGTAGCGTTATCTTAAAAGCTGGTGTTGAAATCAAATCCGCATAGCCTGGAGAGATCAGAACCTAACTTCCGTATCTCTTTATTGCCATTCTCGGATATCCAGAATACATTTATATCATTACGTTCCCTGGTAGCCTGGCCAAGTATTTGGCATAACTTCAGCAAATAAGAGACACCCTTCAGATCGAAAGATTCAATCTGCACGTATACATTTAGTTTATTGGAATAACTAAAATGTATTTTCAGACCTTCCAGTAACTCACTGAGTTCTCTATAGGCTTTGTCATAATTTATATAGCCTTTTATTACTGTCAGATTTAATCCCGGAGAATAGCCAAGATTGCAAAACCTGTTGATCTCTACTATTTTCCGCTTTCGGGCGGTCCGTTGTAACGGTTCGCGCTGAGCCGGAATTCTAACTGCCGTATTCATCATTGTCATTCTTATCGGTAATTATTCTATAGATTGAATCTGATTCCCGATTGAACGGTCGGGTTGAAGGATCTTACGCCAACACCTATATTGATCTCCAAATGTCTGGATAGCCTGTAATTGGCAATAGCTGACGGCGTTATGGCAAAATTCTCCCCATTTATAACCCCTGTTCTGACCTTGAGCATAAGACTACCATTGTTGAAACTGGTAACCGGGGCGGCAAAGAATAATCCATAGAACTCTTTTTCATAGAATCTGAGAGACACTGTTTCATTGTTCTCAAAAAGCACATTTGCTTCCTTCTGGTAGAATCCGCCCATTTCGATCCACATGCGGTTATTGTATCCGGCGTAATCGATGTCATAGGAAAGACGGGCACCCATTTCCGTTCCCAGTTTAGGGCTGACCTTGGTCGCCTCAAAATAGGAGCTCATAAACAACTGCTGTGCATTTCCCATATGTGATGAGAAAAGGAAGACAACTAGTATAAAGGTTAAACTTTTCATTGTTTCTTTCATTTAATTTTGAATTACAGTTCAAAATTGAGAAGAGCAGGTGTGCGAGGTAAGCGTATTATTGGGATTACCGTAATTCATCATTTCCCTTAGATCATTACGTAGATCACCTAAAAGAAAATTTTGAAATAAATATGGCATGGTTGGTATAACAAATGATAAACCTTCACCTGCTTAGCAGTCCTTTAAGCTAATGGTTCGTTTGAATTTATCAAAAAGCTGATTCCAGTATATTCAAGTGGAAGTAAGAATGATTATTAAAGATAACTACATTATAATAAGATGAATGCAGTAGCTCCGAAATGTGTTTTGGAAATACGAGACTGTTTCCCGGGAATTATTCCACAATTACAAAAAATGGAAATTCACACAGCTGTTTAAAGTCATTGCCGGAGTCGAAAACTTCGGAATCCGTTTCCTGAACTATCCAGTTGACCAATATCTTTTTCTCTTTACGATGATAGTGATTAAGTTTTTTAAAGAGCTTAAACAGGTATGACACGGTAATTGCGTCAAATAGCTCATATCGGATGTAAACTGAAAGCCTGGACCCTTCTTCAAAGTGTTTGTCAACTCGATCGAGCATGATACCATATTTTTCATGTAGAACTTCCCCACCGATCGACCATCCTTTTATCATTACGAGGTTCAATTCTTCAACCTCCCAAACATTGAGAAACTTGGATATTAGCTCATGATTCTGATAAGCACTTTCCTGTAATAAACCGTGTGACATGTTGATTTTAGTAATTTGTTGCGGACAAAATTGTATCCCAAAACCTTCTTATATAACAGTTTTATCCTGAAATGAATCATTACCTAAAATGCTTACGATTGGTACGCGAATTACCCAGAATATTGGTTAGAACCCCATTGGAATAGCCTTTTTTGGGTAGGAAAATACCCTAATTAGGGTATGAGCCATACCAATAAAATTATTTAAATTTAAGTACCAGCTAATGAGACCAGCCATTTCTAATTTACCTGATCGGGCATCACAGGTATCAGTTTTAGGCAAAACATCAGCTGTTTATTGATTCTTACGCTTTTGGCCCAAATAGCTTACGGTAAGAATGCGGGCAAGATTTGCGTAAGATCAATGTGAGAGTTTAGTAAAAGGTGAATGAATGATCGAGGTTCTGTATATAGAGGATAACCTGGCGGATATTGAATTATTGCGGGCGGTAATTGGAGATCAGGACAACAAGATATCACTGAAAACGACGGACGAATATTCGGAGATTGTTGACTATATCAGCGGTAAGGATACGGATGTCATTGTTTGTGATTACAACCTGAGGGGTTTCAACGGGTTGGATGTTTTAAACCTCCTGAAGGAAAAGGAAAGTACCATCCCGTTAATTTTTCTTTCTTCGACAGTAGGGGAGGAAAAGGCCGTAAACCTTATCAAAGAAGGTGCGATCGATTTCGTACTGAAAAATAACCTTAAGAAAATCCCGGTTGCGGTTGAAAGGGCTTTCAACGAATCAAATCTTATTAAGGAAAAAGCCGAATACCAGGATCGGCTTCATAGTCAAAACATTTTGCTTGACACCTTGTTTAATAGCTTGGTAGATATGGTGATCCTTAAAGATCACAATGATGTCATCACCAGGGCTAATAGTGCATTTTGTAACTACTTTGATCTGGTGGAATCAAATGTGATCGGGAGAAAAGGGGCGGAATTCATGCCCACCGAGGAGGATGAGAAAGCGGACGATTACGTCATGAAAAATAAACTTCCCTATACATACATATCTGATGCATTCGATCAGGAAGGGAACCGGGTTGTGCTGTCCATTGCGAAGTCACCGCTGATAATTGATGGCAATCTGGAAGGGATCGTGATGGTAGGGCGAAATATTACCAAGTCAAAAATTATTGAGGAGCAAAAAAACAAAATAAGACACCAGTTCCTGCAGGCTGAAAACCAGACACAAACAGGGAGTTTTGAATACGATCCGGAAAACGACATCCTGACGGGTTCACCTAATTTAATGAGGTTGCTTAATTTGAAATCCGATCACGTTTCGTTCAAAAAGTTCACATCCGTCATACATCCTCAGGATCGATTCCTATTTATAGAAAATTTTGAAAAAGCAACTTCAGAGAATAGGGAATTCGAATTAGAACATAGATATTGTCCTGCGAACAGCAGAGAGTATAGATATTGTCGGACGCTGTTCAAGTCGTATCCTTCTGAATTTAATCCCGTATTTTACGGCACCATACAGGATACAACGGATTTAAGGGAGACCAGTCTGGCGCTGTTGAATGTTCAGGAGGAAGAGCGTGAGCGCATCTCAAAAGAGTTGCATGACAATGTCGGACAAAAACTCAGCGCCAGTAGCATGTTCATGGACTCCGTTATTTCAAAGCAGGATGATCCCCAGTTGCCCAAAATCAAAAATCTCCTTGATGACAGCATAAAGGACATAAGGAGCCTTTCACATGTACTGACAACATCTATCCTCGAAAGCAACACCTTTACCGGGGCAGTGGAATTTCTGATCGATAATTCTCCCAACTCCGATATCATTGTTTTGGAGAAGGATTTTGATGACAAAGATGTGTCGGAGTTTGTTGGGGGTCAGCTGTACAGGATATTGCAGGAAGCACTCAACAATATCATGAAGTATAGCAAAGCGACAAAGGTTGTCATAGAGATCCGGGCAACGAAAAATTTGTTAAATATGAGTATTTCCGACAATGGAAAGGGATTCGATATCAAGTCTGCCAAACTTGGGAATGGCATACGGAACATGAAAGAGCGGGTGAGGAACTTTAGTGGGGAATTTCATATAATATCGGAAATGACTAAAGGAACACAGATTGTAATCAAGGTACCATTGCACCATGAATAATATTTTACTCGTCGATGATCATGAGATGATCCGCGATGCAATAAAAACATACTTTAACGAAAGTGATCAGTTTCAGGTGAAGGACGAAGCGGAAAACGGTATTGAAGCGCTTGAACTGTTAAAAGAAAATCAATACGATGTTGTCCTGACGGACATCAATATGCCAAAAATGGACGGTATTGAACTGATGAAGAGCGTGAAGTCCCAGTATCCCGAACAAAAGGCCCTGGTACTTACAATGTTCAATGATACCTCTCAAATCAAGAGGATGATCGAGCTCGGAGCAAACGGATATATATTGAAAAATGCAAGTAAGGATGAGCTTTTTTCCGCGCTGAACAAAATACTTGATGGTGAGGATTATTATTCAAAGGAAGTGTATGATTCATTGATCAACACCATTGCCAAACGCAAAAGCAAACAACGTCTCACTTATGAGGTCCGGCTAAGCGAGCGTGAAAAAGAAGTTTTGGTACTCATTGCCAATGAATACAGCAATCAGGAGATCGCTGACAAACTTTTTATCAGTATCCGGACTGTCGAAACGCACAAAAGGAATTTGCTGGAAAAAACAGGATGCAAAAATGTAGCAGGTCTCGTAATGTATGCTGTGGAGAAAAACATAATTTAAGCACCTCTCCAAAGTTTGCGTTTGTCTTGTTGAATCCCTCGTGTTTGTGGTATTCAGGGATTCTGAAAATTAATTCAGGCCCTTGAAGCGATAGGAGTAAGTTTTGATGTAATTGCAACCTTAATATTATGAACAATCCCAATCAGGCTAAAGAAGTGCTGTTGAGTAGTGATGCTTTCTTTCAAAAAGTACTTGAATCATCCATTAATGGCATATATGTCTATGACATCGTCAAAGGATCAAATGTCTACATCAATTCCCAGTATACCAATTTGACCGGTTACACCCTGGAAGAGATCAATAATATGGGTGCGGATGAGTTTTTTGCTTTATTTCATCCGGACGACCAGGAAAAGGTCTCACAACATATGCAGGATGTTGTTACCGCGGATGATGATAGTGTTTTTGACCTGGAATATCGGTTCAAAACCGCCTGGGGTCAATGGATATGGCTTTTATCGTGGGACACAGCATTCGAACGGGATGATGAGGGAAAAGTCCGGCAGTTCATAGGTACTTTTATCGATAACACTGCCCGAAAGAAAGTTGAGAAAGAACTGAGGATACACCGTGAAAATCTGGAGAAGCTGGTGGCGCAGCGCACGGCAGAACTGGAAGCCGCTAACAAAGAACTGGAGGCGTTTAGCTACTCCGTATCACACGATTTGAGAGCGCCATTGCGGGCAATGGATGGGTTTTCCAAAGCGCTGTTTGAAAATTACAGGGAAAAATTTGATGAAACCGGTTTGAGGTGGCTCACATTCATCCGGGACAACACCCTTGAGATGGACAAACTGATACAGGATATCCTGGCTTTTTCCCGTGTAGGGAGACATGAAATTAAAAAAGAGGAAGTTGATATGGGAACGCTGGTGGATGAAGTTCTTAATGACGAAATAAGACATTACCAAAACCATGAGGTAGAACTAAACGTAGGGGTTTTGCCTCCGGTAATGGGAGATGAGGTATTAATAAAACAAGTATGGCGAAACCTGATCTCCAATGCATTCAAGTATTCTTCAGGTAACCGGACTATTGAGATTGAAATCAATGCGAAGGAAAAGAATAAGTTTATCATATATACGATTAAGGACAATGGAGTAGGATTTGATGAGGCCTACAAGGACAAACTATTTGAAGTTTTTCAACGACTGCATTCGGAAAAGCAGTTTAAAGGGACAGGGATTGGTTTGGCCATCGTGTCCCGGATTGTACACAGGCATGGAGGAGAAATATGGGCTAATTCCAAACCGGATGAAGGAGCCGTTTTTTCTTTCTCCGTACCCGTTTAAAATTTTGAAATTAATATGGAAATGAAGGCTAATAGTGTTGAAATATTACTGGTCGAAGACCGTCCTGAAGATGCTGAACTTGCCATGATGGCACTCAAACAAAATAATCTTGCTAACAGTCTGGTTTGGGTCAAAGACGGCCAGGAAGCACTTGATTTTGTTTTTGCTCGCGGACAATATGAAGCAAGATCGATTTCAAACCAACCGAAGCTCATCCTACTGGATCTTAAACTTCCCAAAGTTGACGGTATAGAGGTTTTGAGAAAGATCAGAGCCGATCCCAAGTTAAAATCATTGCTGGTAGTTGTTTTGACTACCTCAAGGGAGGAAAAGGATATTATGGATGCGTATGGCCTGGGAGTCAACAGTTATATTGTGAAACCTGTTGATTTTGAAAAATTCACTGCTACAGTTAAGAACCTTGGCTACTACTGGCTGCTGATCAATGAACCTCCCAAACTGGATATCTGACCAGGATCGGATCTTTTATACCAGATCCCTGAAAAAATCTATCCGTTTCGTTGCTTGACATACAGCTCACCTGGTCCTGTTCTCCGGTCACATTGGATGAAGAACCATGGCAATCGTCAACGTGATTTAGCGGATACATCAAATCCTAATTGATGTGCAATAAGAACTGTTAATAGTCTTATTGTGTTATATAGTTACCTGCCATGGAATATAGCATCAACCAGTCAAAAACTGCTGCACTGCCGTCTTATAGAATAGTGCCTGGAAGGGACAGCATTATCCGAACCTATGGGATCAGCCTTCCGGAGCTGCAAGGTGAAAATACATATGAAAATGTGGTATCGCTAAGCACCAGGCTAAAAGAGATATCAGGAGGTAGCCCAATCCTCCTGTTACACGATCCTACGGCATTACCCATGATGTCGTCAAATGCAAGAAAGTTTCTGGTGAAATGGGGTAACGAAAATATAAAAGCCTTAGCCGTAGTGTCCAATGACTCAATGTCCAGACTGGTGGTGAATTTCATGATCCATGTCGACCAACCACAATTTCCAATTAAATTATTTGAGGATCAGGATCAGGCGAAAAACTGGCTTCTGAGGCATGACGGTAGATTGCATTCTGACTAGTCGAACCGTTTGAGAGAAAATTATTGACATTCACGTTTATTATTGCCAAATTACATTAAGACAGTTCAGTCCATCCGGAGCAAAAAGATGTTTTGAAAATATTTGGTTGAAAATAACTGTATTTTACCTGCATACAGTTGCCAATCAAGTTTATATTGGGTTTTTCCATAGAAAGGTCACCGGCACAAGTACACAACATTATTTTACAGGATAAATAAAATGGACAGAAAAGAAAATCAAAGGTTACAGGAATTGGTGGACACCATTTCCTCAATTGCTTCTCTGAAGTTTGACAAAAAGGCCAGCGTGTTCAATGATGGCGGCAATATGGATGTATTGGCGCATGGTCTTAATATGCTGGCCGAAGAATGGGAAGATACGGTAGTATCCCGGGCTGAGGTTGAGAAAAGCGAAAAAATGTTGAAGGAAGCGCAGGAGATTGGGAAAATAGGTCACTGGAGGCTTGACCTGAGAAACAACATTCTGCTTTGGAGCGACATGATATATGAGATTTTCGGAATTGACCCTGATGAATTTGGAGCCAGTCTTGAAGCATTTTTAGATGCTGTCCACCCCGATGACCGGAAGCTTGTCCAGGAGGCGTATACCTCTTCAGTCGAGAATAAAACCCAATACGACATAGATCACAGGATCCTGTTGAAAAACGGCGAAATAAAGTGGGTCCATGAAAGTGGTAAAACTACATATGACAGCAAAGGCAATCCCATGTGGTCACTTGGAACGGTGCAGGATATTACCGAGCGAAAATCAATGGAAGCCTACCGGATCGTAATGTCCAGGGCCTTTGAATCAGCCAGTGAAGGGATATTGATCACAGATCCCAAACAACCAGATAACCCGGTCATATATACCAATAAAAAGTTTTCTGAAATCACCGGATATTCTAAGGAAGATGCCCTGGGCAGGAACTGCAGGTTTCTGCAGGGAAAAGATACAAATAATAGCACCCGAAAAGCCATTAGACAAAGTATAAAAGCACTGAAACCCTTTAAGGGTGAAATTTTAAATTACAAAAAAGATGGTACCCCTTTCTGGAATCGGCTCACTGTCAGCCCGGTATTTAACGAATCCGGTGAATTAATAAATTTTGTGGGTATCCAGCATGATATCACCCAAAGGAAACAAAATGAACAAGACCTGAAACTCTACAAGGAACGAACAGAAAAGCTCCACAATATTACAGCCAGCGATAAACCTTTTGAGGAACAAATGATGGAGGTCCTGGAGCTCACAACAGGACAGCTGGGTATGGAAGGAGGGATGCTGGCAAAAGTAGGGAATGCCAAATATACGATCCTTTATGGCTATCCATCCGGGCCGGATACCAGAGCTCAGTTAAAGTTTGACCTTAAGAATTCGTTCTGTGAGTTAGTATTTACTAAGGGAAAACTGGTCACCGTGCCCTCAGTCAAAAAATCAAAAAGAAAAAACCTTAAATGCAATTACCGTAAAAATGCCAAATCCTTTATCGGAGTACCCGTTAAAACAAAGGGTAAAAAAATTGGTGCGCTCTATTTCGGCTCATCCAGGGAAGTTGATGAATTCAAGCAGGTTGACATTGATTTTCTGACCTCGGTTGGTCAGTGGGTTAACACCGCCCGTGACAAACACCTTTATGCGGCAGAACTGGTACAATCAAATGCCAGCTTGAGAGAAGCTCAGAAAACAGCTAATCTCGGAAATTGGAATTGGGACCTGGTGAATAACAAGGTTACCTGGTCCGATCAATTATATACAATATTTGAGGTCGATCCCGGGGAATATAATGCTTCCTATGAATCTTATCTCCAATTGGTCCATCCGGCTGAACAGGTTGAGGTAGATAGCTTGATTGGCAAAGCTATAGAGACTTCCGAACCCTATGCGATTGATCACCGGCTGGTTGTAAAAGGTGGAAAGGAAAAATATGTTGTGAGCAAGGGAACAGTGAATCTTGATAAGGACGGCAAGCCGGTATCTGTTTTCGGGATCTTACAGGATATTACTGACTTCAAGAAAACTCAAATATCACTTGTTGAGAGTATGCAGATGCTGGACCAGTCTCAACGAATGGCTCATGTAGGACACTGGGAATGGGACTTGCTTGAGAAAAGAGGAGTGGCCTCCGACGAATTTTTTCGGATTATGGGATACCACCGGGGAAACACTGAAATTTCCTATGAGGGTTTTTTGGGCCATATCCTGGAGGAAGACAGACAACTATTTTCCGATACCACCGAAAAAGCTTTTGATAAGAACGAACCTCAGGCTGTCAATTTAAGGGTTCGAACAAATCAAAATACGGAATGCATTCTACACACAAGCATTGAAGTGATTCAGGAAGGAAATATTCCGGCCAGGATAATGGTTGTTGTTCAGGATGTCACAGACAGGGAAGTCAGGGAAAGGATGATAAATGAACTGAATCAACAGTTAAAAACCTCTTTGGAAGCAGCCGATGCGGGAGTTTTTCATTATGATTTTATCAATGGCATCAGTACCTGGGACCTGCGAAGTGCCAGGTTCTACGGTTTTGATGAGCCCCAGAAAATAGAGGATGATGAAATGAGAAAACTTCTTCATCCGGAAGATGTCGATGTAATTGAGCGATTCAAAAAACTTCCTAAAGGTCATTTTACGAGCTCATACCGGATTATTGATAACGATGGAAACATCAGGTTCATCAAGGGAACCGGGAGAGTCTCGGTAGATAATCTTGGAAAACCGATTTCAGCAATCGGGATTAACCAAGATATAACCGACGAAAAGCTGCTGGAGTTGGAACTGGAAAATAATTTAATTTTTCATGAAGCCCTTGGCAAAATAGCCCTCGGTTTCAATAACCCCGGATCCTTTGAAAGCAAAATGAACGATGCATTAAATGTACTGGGAGAGGTGACAAATGTGGAAAATAGTTTCATTTACGAATTTGATGGTGATGACGTATTCCTGGAGAAAAAATATAATTGGACTAAAAATGGTGAGCGCGATGAAAGTGAACCAGCGATTATTACTGCGGAGGAGGTTCCGGCTTTACTAAGTATATCCGGCCAGGACGTAATCATCAACAATGACATTACATCGGAATTAACCAGCCTTATTAAAGAGAAACTCATCACCGGGGACACAAAATCTATCGTCTTGTTTCCCATCTCAACAGATAAATCATTATTTGGATTTCTTGGTCTGAAAACTACCGAATACCGTCGTACCTGGTTACAGACAGAGGCAGATCTTGTGAAAACGACATCGGGTATCATTGCCAATGCGTATAGTGGTTATCTGGCACAGGTAGCATTGACTGAGAATGAACAACGCCTTAGATATATCCTGGAGAATACCAAAGATCTGCTTTGCCTGCATGATCCTGACGGAAAGTACCTGGAGGTCACTCCCTCGATCCGGTATATCACCGGGTATGACCATGAAGAGATGATCGGAAAAGACCCTTCCGACTTCTTTCATCCTGAGGACCTGGAAAGGGTAAAAGAAGAAAATAATAGAATGATCCGGAAAGGAAGTTACAAAAATGCTCAAGTAACATATCGCTACAGGCATAAGAATGGAAATTACCTGTGGTTCGAAACCATTTCCGAACCCATAATGGACGAAAACGGGGTCGTAAAACATATTTTGACCTCAACAAGGGATGTAACCGAAAGAAAGAAAATCCAGCAACGGGATGAGTTGATCAACGCCATAACACAGGAATTAAACAAAGACCTGGACCTCACTACTTTTTTTGACAAGGTTTCTGAGCAGGTGAACAAAGTAATTTCTGTCAACAGTCTTTTTATCACCATGTATGATAAAAAGATGAAAGAGTTGTCCTTCAAATATGTCTTAAGAAATGGTAAAAGAATTAAAAAATTACCTCCTGCCCGGGTGAATGGGAACGGACTTACAGATTATGTGATCAGGACAAACAAAGGATTGTTACTGAACGGTGCAGATCTGCGTCGATTCAGGAAAAAGCAAAAGCTGGCAGCTTATGGAAAAACACCCGAATCGTGGGTGGGAGTGCCCCTGGAAAAGGATGACAGACCAATAGGTGCCCTTACACTGAAATCCTGGTCTGCGGATACTGTGTATACCGAAAGAGACCTCGAATTACTTGTATTCGTTGGTACGCAAATCGGCTCATTCATTAGCCGGAAGATAGCTGAAGAGGAGATCCAGCAACTCTATCAAAACCTGGAAAAAAAGGTAACGGAGCGTACACTGGAGTTGCAGGAATATGCCAATAAACTGGAATTGGCCCAAAAGGTTGGGGGAATTGGTATGTGGGAACTGGACCTCTCGTCAAACGAACTTGTTTGGGATGATCAAATGTACAAGCTCTATGGTGTGAGAAAGAAAAATGTCAGTGGCAAATATGACATGTGGTCGCAGTTAGTTCATCCGGATGACTTAGGGCCTGCCGTTGAAAAACTGGGACAAACGATAAAAAGTAGAAAAGATTTTGACACTGAATTCAGGATCATAACTCCTAAGGGAAAGATCAAATATATCCGGGCATTGGCTAAAGTGGTCCTTAGTAAAAATAAACCTTCACACCTTTTGGGTGTGAACTGGGATATTACCGACTTGAAAAACACCGAAATGTCCCTAAGGGAAAGTGAAACGTTTTTCAATGCCATATTCGAAAATATTCCTAACATGGTGTTTATGAAAGAATCCTCCGACCTGTCATATGTGGCTTTCAACAAAGCAGGTGAAGAATTGATGGGATTGCAAAGAAAGAATGTAATCGGCCGGAGTGATTACGACCTTTTGCCTAAGGAGAGTGCAGACCGGCATGTGAAGGAGGATAGGAAAGTATTAGGGACCAACAGGACGAAAACAATAGAAAAAGAAGCGATCGAGTCAGCAGTAAAAGGTACCCGTTTGGTGCGCACCAAGAAAGTACCGGTACAGATCGGTACCGACCAGTATTTATTAGGGATAACCGAAGATATTACGGATCTGATAAAACATCAGGAGGAAATAAAACAGCAGATCATGGCCATGAACGAGAGTGCCATTGTATCTGAAACTGATCTTGAAGGCGGGATTACTGCGGTGAATGACAACTTCTGCAGGATATCCGGATACGCCAGGAAAGAACTGATAGGTCGGAATCACAGGATTCTAAAATCCGGTATGCAGCCGGATAGCCTGTTTACAGCCATGTGGAAGACCATTTCACTGGGAAAGATATGGAAAGGAGAAGTTCTGAATAAAAAAAAGGGTAGTGGTTACTATTGGGTAGACACGACCATTGTGCCATTCCGGGATGCCAACGGAGTTATTGAGAAATATGTTTCCATTCGGTTTGACATTACCAAACAAAAAGAGCAGCAGGAAAAATTGCTCGAACAAAAGAAAGCATTGGAAATTGCAAATGAAGAGCTTGAAAGCTTCAGTTACTCCGTTTCACATGACCTCCGTGCACCGCTACGTGCCCTTCAGGGATTCTCACGGTTGATTGTGGACAAGTATACAGGCAAACTGGATGATCAGGCACAGGTCTGGCTTGATTTTATAGCCAGCAATGCCACAAAAATGGATTCGTTGATCAATGATATTCTGATCTTTTCCCGGATATCCAGGTCGGAAATTGTCAAGAGTCAGTTTAATGTATATCAGATGGTGCAGGACATCATTGAAGAACAAAAGACTAAATATAAAAATGAAATGAAGATTACCGTTCAACCGCTCCCGGATGGTTACGGTGATCAGACCATGTTCAATCAATTATGGACAAACCTGATCGCAAATGCATTCAAGTTTTCATCCAAAAAAGAAACCATCAGAATAAGTATCACAGGCCGCGAAACAAAAACGCAATGCACCTATACAATTAAAGATAATGGTGCCGGGTTTAATCCCGATTATGCTAATAAAGTTTTTGAAGTCTTTCAAAGATTACATCGGGAAGATGAGTTTGAGGGAACCGGTGTCGGGCTTGGGATAGTGAAGAGAATAATCAACAAGCATGATGGAGAAATAACTGCTGAAGGATCTATTGGCAAGGGAGCAAAATTTATTTTCAACGTTCCAAAAAAACCTGAAATCAAGCCATAGCTCTCATAATTGTTAATTTCTGCAGCTCATAAATAGTTGTACCACTACGTACGATTTTATAGTCTGGCAGAAATGTACAATATTTGAGCCTCAACCACGCTCGATCGGTACTCACACAGAATTTAGTCTCATCGGTGGATAGCCGGTGATTGAATTGTCCATACAGAACTAAGAAAAACCAATGGATCGAATCTTGTTGATTGAGGACCGGGCTGAGGATGCCGAACTCACAAAATTAGCATTAACCAAACTGGGATTTAACGGAGAATTTGTCTGGCTGAAAGACGGAGAAGAGGCTTTGAACTACTTGTTCGGCAATGACAAAACAGAAGCGTTGGATACCTCCCGCTTCAAACTGATACTACTGGATATCAACCTGCCTAAAGTGAACGGTCTGGATGTGCTGAAAAAGATCAAAGAATCTCACCTAAAAGCGATACCAGTAATTATCCTTACTACCTCAAAGGAGTCCAAAGATCTGAAAACTGCCTACGATCGATATGTAAATAGCTATATCGTGAAGCCCGTCAATTTTGATGAGTTCCAGGAATACGTGGCAAAAATAGGACAGTACTGGATCAACCTGAACACTATAGCAACCGTCTGATCATCCCTCATCAGCTTCGAAATCTCCCGGAGTACGTGTTTTGAGTATTTTTTTAAATATGCATAACACGCTTCCATAAGAAGATCCTGCCCTCAAAATTTGTGGTATACATCCTGCAAAATTGTACCTGGCCGATGCGGCCGGAGGGGTGAAGGTCATTAGAATTGACTCAATAGCCCAATACAATCCGGATGTAAATGTTTAATCGTTAAAACTTTATAAGAATGGTAGGAGAAATAATATTAATTGCATTTTACGGAGTTCTCCTGGTTGGAGGCTTAGTCATTTTTACTATCGCCAAAAAATACAATCCGGAATCGAAACTCAGGAAATGAGGAAAATCTGAAATCCCTTCAATTCGGGATGTCAGATCTCTGCTACGTAAATCCCGTAGGGGTACTACTGATTTTTCGTAGAAATACAAATACGGAATATGCGCTCATATAATCGGGATTTTGGGTCCAATTTTGTTACAGATTATTAAGAACAACACAGCTATGACATTAATTGATACGGATTATTGCCACACAAGCATGGATATTGTTTCCCGTGAACCGATATCGGTGCTGACAAATTATGAGTGTGGAAAAGAGGGAAAGTTAAGCCTTGAATACAGAAAGCACTCCGATGCCATTGTCATAAAAGTAAAACCGGTCGATGACCATGCATTGCCTTTTTACAGGAAATTGATGAGGGTCACGGATTCCCACCTCAGAAAATCTCAAAGTCTGACGTGTTATTTTCAGTGTTCCGTAGTGAACTGCGCAACAGTAAAACTTCTCTTCAATTATTTCAAAGCCCTTGACAGGGCAGCTCTTGCCGGAAAAGAAATAAATGTCGTGTGGTCCATTTGTAGTCTTGATGATGACCTGTTTAAAATCGGGATGGAATTCAATGCGATGTTCAACCTGGACCTCAGGATAGAGAGAGGAATGAGAGATGTCCAGGAAAATGAAGATGTTCCCCGTACTAAAAATACCGTTGTATCCTAGATCTCTTAGGATCAGTCATCTATTTATGATTAGCTAAAAGGGTTAGAGTGATCTCTAGTCCTTTTTTTGCTTTCAAAACTTATCTTTTGACGGATGTTCCAATAGGTAATTCGCGTAATGATCTAAGTGATTGCGGGAAATATAACATTCCTGATTTCACTCTGGTCCCGCTGATTTTCTTCTTTCAATTTTGATACTTTAAACGACACAACGATTTTATGCGTGGAAATGAAGAAGCTGTTATTAGTAGATGATCACGAGATCATCAGAGATGCACTGCGGATGTACTTTGAAAGCGTCCCCGAATTTGAGATATCAGGTGAAGCTCAAAATGGAAAGGAAGCATTACGCCTGTTGGCTTTGAATAAATACGATGTTGTCATCACGGACATCAGTATGCCACAGATGGATGGGGTAGAGCTCATGGAAAATATCAGACTGAATTATCCGGACCAAAAAGTATTAGTGCTGTCCAGCCATACAGATCCCGGGTCCATACAGCAAATGGTTGCGTATGGGGCGCAGGGCTATATTCTCAAGAATGCGCCTCAGAAGAAAATGATCTCAGCGCTCAATGATATTCTTGACGGTAAGGAATACTACGAAAAAGAGGTACATGACACCGTGGCTAAATTCATCGCCAGGAAAAAAAGAGAAGAGGCCCGGACGACGCAAAATGAGATCTCAGAAAAAGAAAAAGAAGTACTCGAACTAATCATAAAAGGATATACGGACGCAAAGATTGCCTTTGCCTTATACGTAAGCGACGATGCGGTCCGTGAACTTAAAAGAAACCTCCTGAAGAAAACAGGTTGCAAAGACATTGCCGGCCTGGTAATGTATGCGGTGGAAAAGGACCTGGTCTGATTACCTGTGATATACCATAAGCTATTTCTGATTCCTTAAGTAAAACACTAAGAGACTAGGTGATTCCCCCCTTCTTTCTATTCCGCGATTTACGCTAATATTTCAATACTGCAGATCTCAACTTTGATGTATCAAAACAGAAATTGAATAAAAATGAGAAAGTTATTTATGATCGTCCTATTGAGTAGTTTGGTCCAGGGCGTAACGCTGGCGCAACAGTTGTCAGTTGAGACCTATTATGAGAGAACACTGATAAGTCCTAAGACCGGGACAGCACTGGGGTACACGTTCCGGGGAAAATTATGCGCAGGTGTATTTTACCAGGAACACTCTCAAATGTTTTACGGAGAGCGTGAGATGACAAGCCAGATTGAGGATGAGTTTTACGGATTTTATATGTCCGGTCCTGTCACAGAGTGGCGTCGGGCTTCCCTTATCCTTAAGGCAAGAACAGGGATAGCTAATGGGGAGAACTTTATGATCTCACCCAGTGTCCACGCCGATTTCGCTGTGCTAAAGCGAGTGCATATAGGTACCGGAATTGCAATGCGGAGTATTCTTCCTTCGGTGATGACCTCTATCAGGATTGACCTGAGCAAGCCCGCAAAGAGAATTCACTACCTGGCGAAACTTTGATCAGATAATTCCAATACGAAAAGAATAAAAGTGATGTTTGGATTTACTTCATCGAGATCACCATCACCAGCGCAGGAGTTCCCTGCAACGGTGGGTTCAGGGCCGCTTAGTGACATAGTGACTCCCAGGGAAGAGCGCCTGAAAATCAAGTTCCAGAGGACTCACAACGTACTCATAATCAAGGGAAAATCTACCACCCTTGAGGTGATGCCAACCTATATTACCCTGATAGAAAAGGTAAAGAGACACTTTCTCAAAAGTCAAAGGTTGGTTTGTTACCTGCAGTTTGAGGTTATTAATGCCACAACCACAAAACTGCTCTTTAACCTGTTTTCAGTCTTTCGAAAAGCTGACAGAGCCGGTAAAGACGTTGTGGTGTACTGGATGGTCGACGAGGAGAACGATGATCTTATGGATATTGGATTGGACTTTCAGGAGTTTTATTCAAAATTCTTCATTATAACAAATTGATGGAGGGGGTTACTTTTAACCGGAGACCGGTTCCACGAAACCCCGAAATTGATTTCCATATCCTTCCTTCCTGGAAACACCGATCGGAAAACGGACTGATGCATCTGGCCCGGGAATTGTCTTACTACGTAAAATACGCATTCTTAAGATCAGGTATTTCACTCAGGTATGGGGAGCCGGCACGACATAGCTTTGGTTAAAGAAAAAATAAGTGAAACATGCTGATCGGCTTCTTTACCGGAAGCAGATCAAAGATTATCCATGATTGGTTGTTCATATTGTTTGTTGGTTAGGTTTAGCCGGGGTGCCTCCCCGGCTTTTTTTGTCCTATCCGACTCCGGAATGATGTTTTTTGCATTAGCAACTAGGCATAATACTGAATTTCCAAATTGAGTAAAGTACGCTAACCTCAGGGGCTTCCACAATCTAGCTTTACTCAAAAAAAGTCATGAAAAAGTTAGTCTATCTGATTGTAATCATATGTTTTACCTCAGCTTGTGCCGGTGCTGATTACTACACAAGGACCATTCCAGGGGCACCTAAGTGCGGTTATGAAAAGAACTTTGACAGGTGGAACAATCGTGAGGTTTTTAATCACGGGGAAAAGGGATACAAATACCACAGAACCTATAAGAAGATTTAGGTAGGGTGATTCAAAGTTTCATTCACATGCTGAACTGGCCTACGATTTTCTAGTAAAAATAAACATGCAAAAAATGGACATAAAAAACCCCAACTTTTTATGGTTGGGGCGTTTTTGCGGTCTGGACGAGACTTACCGACATTCGTCGGCACAGGCTTCTCGTCTCGTTTTTTCCAAACGAAAAAAGCCCCGACTGTAACGTCGGGGCTCCATCCCTGCGGTCTGGACGAGATGATGACGAAGCATAGCTTGTCATCATCTTGACTTGATGTCAGGGCTCGAACAGGCTGCATGAATAAGTTCTTTCCCTTCCAAGGTTAAATTTTCCGAATACTTCATCATGAATTTTAACAGCCTATTCTTACCAAGGTTTTTAAGTTTCTTCTCCAATAGATATGCCTCTGATTTGTTTTGCTTAGCTGTAGATCAAACAAGGATCCATGGCATGCCTGCTTTAGTGTAGGATTCAGATCCTGAATTATGTCTCTTTAGTCGTTCTATGGGATTGTTGGTGACACCTTAAGTCGGTCGTTTAAATAAGTAGAATAATAAAATAATTTCATAGCAGAACTAGGATTAATCACATTCCGATACAAAAAGTGAAGTACAATACTAATAATCTGATATACAGAAATGTATATACAACTTTATCTTGGTGAATAACAAATTGGTAACAAAATTGTTGGTAAGAACCCTAAATGTAAGGTAAAGAAGAGATGTTGTTTATTTGAACAAGGTCTCTGTAGGGGTGCAGAGATCTTTTTTTATGTTTTTTATCCCTTTTTTACACCTTCCTGGAGTGAAATCGGACGATTGAGAAGCAGAAAAGAAAGCCAGCAGAAATTTATGGGGACGTTTCCAAAGTAATCAAGGATCGTGTCGTTAACTTTATGTCAACTGCAGTAAACAAAGAAATGCCTTTTCATAAACCTTAATTATAAGGACGTGTAAAAGATTGTTCATCACCAACCTATTTACATTTTACTATTTTATGAATAAAATATTTTGTCTGATATTCACTATTGCCCTTGCTGCGTGCCAGGACAATAGCACTTCAGAAGCTTTGTTAGAAGATCCGGTGGATCGGCCTAACATCTTGTGGTTGGTTACGGAAGATATGGGACCCTACATTCCTCCTTTCGGTGATTCTACTGTACAGACTCCTAATTTAAGTCGTTTGGCTGCTGAAGGTATCCGGTTTACGAACGTATTCTCTCCCTCAGGGGTGTGTGCTCCCAGCAGGTCTGCAATTGCTACTGGAATGTACCCTTCAAGTATAGGAGCAAACAACATGCGGGCACATTCCTACACGGAAGTCACCGGCTTACCTGCCTATGAAGCAGTGCCTCCGCCCCAGGTAAAAATGTTCAGTGAACTGCTTCGCAAGCATGGCTACTATTGCACCAACAATAAGAAAACCGACTATCAATTTCAGGCACCCATCACTGCCTGGGATGAAAACGGACCCTACGCCCACTGGCGGCACAACGAGAACAAAGATCAACCTTTTTTTTCCATTTTCAATTTCACTGAAACGCATGAATCCGGACTATTTGAGCCGTATGGTTTTAGAAGAGAGGAGCAGCGGTTTTATCATGCGGGAGATACCTCATTTCAATGGGAAGGTGGTCGGATGAAAGAGTCTGAAACCACTGTTTATCTACCAAAAGATACGGAATTTGACATTCCTCCTTACCTGCCAAATAACGAAATCACCAAGCGAGACATGTGGAAAATGTATAACAACATTGCCGAAATGGACAGACAGGTGGGCATGGTTTTAGCACAGTTAGAGGAAGATGGTTTACTAGCTAATACCGTAATTTTCTTTTATGGGGATCATGGTGGACCACTGCCTCGTCAGAAAAGGTTGATTTACGATGCAGGCTTAAAAGTGCCGTTAATTGTCCGGTTTCCCGATAAGAAAGATGCTGGCAGCATAGACGATCAGTTGATAAGCTTCATCGATCTGGCTCCTACCGTGCTGCGACTGGCCTCCGCAAAGGTACCTGGTTACTTGCAGGGAAGAGCATTTCTTTCCAGCGATACACCGGAAAGAAAATACATCCATGCCGCTGGGGATCGTTTCGATGGATTTACAGATGCCATTAGAGCGGTGCGTGACGATCGATTCAAATACATCAGGAATTATCGTCCGGAACAAGCATATTACCTGCCGGTCACGTTTCGTGAAAGGATACCTACGATGAAGGAATTACTCAGGATGCGGGATGCCAATGAATTGGATGAAGTGCAGGCGCTGTGGTTCCAGTCGGGTAAGCCAAAAGAAGAACTGTATGATTGCCTCAATGATCCGCATGAAGTCAATAATCTGGCAGCAGCCCCTGATCATGCAGAAAAGTTAGCTGAACTAAGAAGAGAATTGAATCGATGGATTGCGGAAATAGGAGATCAGCCCAACTTACCCGAACGTGAACTGATCAGCCAGTTATGGAATGGAGCCGACACAAAACCAAGCACGGCAAATCCTCAGGTATCGATACGGGGAGAGAAGGTATACATCACCTGCGACACAGAAGGAGCATCCATAGGATACCGCCTGATCTCTTCTAAAAATCGAGATAACGCTTGGAGCGTTTATCAGGCACCCTTCGAAATACCAGTCAACACTCAGGTGGAAATACAAGCACATCGCCTTGGCTACCACCCAAGTGAAGTAGTGGTATTTACTCTCTAAAAGATTTGCAACGAGTTTGCAGCACGACTTAAATCAACTTTCAAGCCTTTATCTGGAAAAAGCTCCTGCCGGAAAAAAGGACCCAAGATAGTGTTCACACTATAAATGTTGACCCTTGACTTATTTAGAACACTGGTTTAGTAGAAAATCGGCTACTAGAAGTCGTTGTAAGACTTTCTGCCAACTTTGCTAACGATCACATCGTTACCTCTATGGGTTCTGGCAACAGATCGAGGTAGTCAGCTCCTTTACTTTCAAACTCGGCAAGTAGCATTTCCCTATATTGTCTCAGCAGGATTCTGTATTCTTCTTTTACCGCAAGATTCACTAATTCTTCAGGGTCATTTTCAAGATCGTAGAGTTCTTCGATATAATCTTTGTAGATGTACCGGACGTACTTATACTGATCCACCCGAAGCATCATCCAAGCTCTAATGCCAGTTTTGTGAACAACAAACTCCTCCCAATCGCCCGTATCCCAGGCCCGTTCTAACTCGGTCACTATTTCGGCATTTCCATACATGCCGCCAGTGTATGTCTGGATCATCGGTTCACTCATCCAACTCTGTCCATCTCCGGCATAGAGTATGTCTGTCATATCTCTTCCATCACTTGCCACTGAGGGCTGGATCCCTGACATACTTTGAATAGTAGCGATAATATCTGTTCCATTCACAGGGGCCTTGATCAGTTTATTTTCAGGTATTTGCGAAGGATTCACAAAGATGAGTGGTGCAAGTAAGTTAGCGTCATAAGGTGCGATTTTGAGGCGGAACCCATGTTCACCCCAAGCGTATCCTTGATCTGAGGTAAAGATTACGATGGTGTTGTCTAATTGATTCGTACTTTCTAAGGCTTCCATGATTTCACCTACACCTCTATCAATGGAGCGAACACACTCGTTGTACTGTTTGACCCTATCATCCAGTGTTTGTCCACTACTATATGGTTGTCCCCCTATATCAGTCCACATGGTCATCATGTGCATGTACTCAGGTTTATCCGGTCTGGGGCCGTATATATCGGAGGGAATCTCAACCGGATCCTCATCCGCATACACATCGATATCGCTGGTCTCGGGTTCGTACGGTCCGTGCACACCTGCGTAACAGAGCCAGTAAAACCATGGTCTATCGGGATCTTCGGCTCTTTTCGTGATAAATTCTACAGCATGATCGGTATAATAGTCAGTACTGTACTGGTCCAGGGTAATTTCTTCTCCACCATTTATTCTAACACGCTGATCCCAGTAGTAATTGTCTCGATTGCGTTTATGATGTTCCCAGATGGCCGATTCATCCCAGGTCTCGGAAACTCTGGTCTCGTTCCAATGCCACTTTCCCACCACTCCGGTATAGTAGCCTTGCTCTTTCATATCACTGATCCAGTATCGGGTGCTTTCGTCGTAATTATGCTGCAATACTCCTGTTAAGGCATTCCCCCTGGAAGGGACACATTTGGCTCCGGTGTAGGAATACCTAAATCGCACTCCATGAGCAGCTAAATTGTCAATATTGGGTGTTTCTACAAACGAATATGCACCTTCGTAGCTGGCAACGGTACGACTTGATTGATCATCGGTGAAGATGTAAAGAATATTAGGACCGTTGATGTCAGGTTTTTCGGTTGAGGTATTTACAGTATCTTGATCGATGGCTTTATCATCAACTATAATGTCATTTGATTTTTCTCCACATGAGATGCCAAGTACTATACAAAATAAAGCGGGGTAATAAGTCTTCATACTACTTTGCTTTCGCTAAAACGTACATCTTTAGTTAAGTTATATCGATAGTTCATTTTGCATTTGCAGATACGATGCTATCTACCTCAAGTCCGACAACTTGACTTCCGAAATTTCTTTTTACGGCTTAAAAGTATTTTCATCGAAGGAAAACATATCGCCGGTGAGCTCTTTGACAGCGCCGCTTGGAGTCGTATACTCCACTTCCAATACCGACTTGTTCCCCCACTGGAGATAATGTATTTCTACTCTATGTTTCCCTTTTTTTAATTGAACTCTACCAGAAGCTGGTCTCACACCGTGTTTTATTGGATCAGAGATTACTTCTATACCATCAATAAATATTCTTAATGCATCATCTGAAAGAGCACTGAAAAGGTATGTTCCACTTTCTTTGAGGGAAAGGTTGCCTTTGTAAACCAAGCCAAACCTCTTTTCTTTTCCAGCCACGGTTTGCGGATGGAGTGATTTTGCGATCGTGATTTTCTCAGGGGCAAACTGCGAAAAATCGGGAATGCTGTACAAGGTTCTATCAGCGAGCGAATAATCGTAATGTTCTACTACTACTCCATTGCCAGGTTTCAAAGTCTTTGCACGCATCGACACCACCTCACTTTTCATGGAACCATCCTTCGAAAAGATCCGGGCATTGACCGTGCAGGTCTTCTCTATTTCAAATGGCGCAGTGTAAACACTAGAGGAAAGGTTCGGTTCAGTCCCGTCCAGGGAATATCGAATCATAGTGCCGGGAAAGGCTGGCTCCATCACCACTTCATAGCTCCCCGTAAAATCAACTTCTTTAGTTTGGAGAAGCTGATACGTTGAATTTTGGATGGGAATTGATATACTTCCGGACAATTCCAGATCCTGGTACACCTCATGTTGGTACCCTATGGTTCCTTGGTACTCCAATAGAATATTTTCACCTAGGTCGAATGGTTGGATTGACTCTAGTGACACTTCCACCACTTTTGTTGAATTAGGGGGTACCTTTTCTGCTATTTCTGATGGGGTTGCCACCACATGATGGCTGTGAAAAAATCTACCGTTGAAGTGGAGCGGTAGGTCAGATACATTTTTGAAAGTCATGTAGGCTTTTCCACTCCTAAATGCGGTTTTTGAATCTACCAGTACCTCTGCATTCACATTTACGCTTTCAATCAGGTCGCTCGTCAGTCTCAGGGATTCCTCATTGGCTACATCATCAGGTAAAATGCCATCGAGTCTTAGGTTAGCCACTATAGGCCCCTGATCGCTCATAGTGACCCAGGTGAAGTGGTCAAAGTATCCGGAACTATTTCCTAGCAGCGGACTTCCACCTCCTGTGGAAGCAAGAACATAATAATTTGTTTCGTTCTTTACTTTGTGTTCGTACTGATGTGTATGTCCAGCAAACACGGTATGTTTTCGATCCTTCAGATATTCTTCAATCTTACTGAAATTGGTCATGTGAGGATATTTCCATAGTGGATGATGCAGAAAGACCATGGTCCACTTCACATTCTGGTTTTTTTCCAGCACTTCTTTGAAATACGCCACCTGCTCCTTGCTGAGAACTTGCATTCCCTGATTGGAAAAAAGACAAAGGAAAAGGACACCTTTATAAGTAAATGAATAGTAGGCAGCTCCAAACATATCGTTCCAATAGGCTATCTGCCAGTCATTGTTTGCCCTTATATCGTGGTTGCCAGCCAGGTGGAAAAAAGGCATCTTAAGCGGTTCGATCCTTTCGAAATGCTCAGCCCATTGCCGTTGTAATTCTACGGAATCATGTCCACTTTTACCCTGAATCAGATCCCCTACAGACATTACAAATTCCGGGCTTAACCAGTTGATTTTCTTTACCGCATCTTCAAAAATTCCTTCCCTTGCGCCTCCGGTTCTGTCGGTGACGATGGCGAACTGAAAATCATCAGGGTCATTTGCAAAATCAAGATGAGTCCATGGTGTTTTTTCTGTCGTCAGATCTGAATCGAATACCTTCTCTGTTACTTTGGTTTCTTGACTTTGTGCGCTACTGAAAATCGATAAAGTAGCTGTGAGAAAGACTAGTTGCTTGATCATTTTATATTCCTAATAAGGTCTTATTCTAATTCATCTCCGAGTTCAAAGAAGGGTTTTGATGTTGTGCCTTTCGGATGGTTACCCCAGCACCATTAACCACTCAAACTTTGCCGATGAGTTTGGATGATTTCAAGTTCATGTTATTTACTGTGTAATTTATACACAGAAATGTTAAATTACCAACATAATTTCATTAAATAGTAGAATATGAAAATGGGAATAGCCGGACCAATCTTATCCAAATGTTGCCATGTCAGACTAGTGGGCATGTTATTTCTGATTTTGCCTTTGGTGTCCACGGCCCAACTGAAAGTGGCAAATTATTTTTCAAATAACATGGTGCTTCAAAGAGGTCAGCCAATTGAGTTTTGGGGTTATGGAAAGCCGGGTAGTCGTGTTATTGTTGAATGGGTCGGATTTAAAAAAGTTAGCAAAACAAAACGAAATGGAGAGTGGAGTGTGTTATTTGACCCTATGGAGGCTGGGGGGCCTTATACACTTCGAATAGAAGGTGGTGATCAGAAAAAAGTATTTACAAACATACTAGTGGGGGATGTATGGATATGTTCCGGGCAGTCCAACATGGAATTCTCCTTACGTCGTTCCAAAGATGCCATGAAAGAAATCAATGAATCCGAATTAAATGATTTAAGATTTACAACGGTTCCGACCACTTTTTCTCGAGACCCTCAGGATACGCTAAAAAAAGCACTTTCCTGGCAAGTAAGCGGCCGACAATCTTCCCCGTTCTTTTCAGCTGTTGGTTACACCTTTGGAAAGGAGTTGAATAAGGACCTAGATGTTCCCATCGGACTAATTCAGAGTGCCTGGGGTGGAAGTTCTGTAAAAGTTTGGATGCCAGATGAGGCAATGAGTATCGATCCGAAATTGGTAGAGAAAAGGACCGAATTAAGGACAATCGACATAGAAAAATACTATAATGAATTTAAACAAAAAAGAAGACGAGCTATAGTCGCAGTAGATCAAGGTACAAGTGAAGAGTGGTGGCGAACATCAACCGATCTATCCGAGTGGAAAGAAATCTTCCTTCCAACGGACTGGAGGTCTTCGGGAGATGAGATACTGGCATCCAATATAGGAGTGGTTTGGTTTAAGCGAGAGGTAGAACCCGTCCGATCCGGAAAGACAAATTTCCTGGTAATTAGCGATCCTCAGGAACGGATAGATGTCTACTTTAATGAAACGAAGCTTGATCCGATAAACGCTAATGAAGCCAGTAATTTGATCTATATGATTGATGCCGGTTTAATAAATTCAGATGGGAATTGGCTCACTTTTAGAATGAATTTTCTCAAAGAAAATTCTGGCTTTAAGTCCATGTCTGAATTTTATATCACTGATGGCAGTGTTTCCAGTCCCGTACATGGAATCTGGAATTATAAGATTGGAGGTATCCTGGAAAATCCCCTGCCCAAGTCGTGGCTTAAAAAAGAATGTTTAGCGGCGCTTTATAACTACATGATTCATCCGTTGACTCGGTATCCGATCAAAGGAGTGATTTGGTATCAGGGTGAGTCGGATAGCGATTCCCCCGATACCTATGACGACTATTTTAAGGCCATGATTCGAAGTTGGAGGATACAATGGGATCTTGGTGAATTTCCCTTTTTGTTTGTTCAGCTAGCTGCTTTTGAAAATAAGGACGATTGGGCAGCCATGCGAGATGCACAGGCTGGAGCATTGACACTTCCGAATACTGGTATGGCAATGGCATTAGATGTTGGAAACCCAAATGATATACACCCAAAAGACAAAAAAACGGTCGGTTATCGGCTCTCAAGAGTTGCTTTGGAAAAGGCTTATCAAAAAGACATAGTTGGTAGTGGACCAATTTTTAAGAATGTTTCATTTGATGGAAATATAGCAATGGTTTCTTTCAGTAAAATTGGGGATGGTTTAATTACGGACGATGAATATGGTTACCTTAAGGAATTTGAATTGGCTGGAAATGACAGAAAGTTCTATCCTGCACAGGCACGTATTGTATCACCGGAAATGGTGCAACTAAAATCACCCGAAGTTACAAAAGCACTGTATGTTCGATATGCATGGAAGAATGCTCCGGATTCCAATTTATTCAATAGCGAGGGATTGCCGACTGTCCCATTCAAAACTGACTAAAGCATGAAGAGAAGACACTTTGTTAAGCGAGTAGCAAGCGAAATCGCATTGAGCGGATTGTGCGGATGTTTTTAGGTTTGTATTATTTACTGTGTAAATAATACACAGAAGTATTAAATTGCTAATATGATTTTTAAAAGGAGTAGAACATGAAAATAAGAATACCCACACTTATAGGCATAAATTCAATTTTTTCTAAGATCCCCATACTGATCATCCTTTTGGTGATCGTGTCTTCATGTGAAGAAAACCAAGTTCAGGGCCCTTACTTTGCAACAGGGATAAAAATCGGTGAGGTTACCCAAACCAGCGCTATCGTCTGGGTTCGGCTGACCGAGAATGAATCCAGAGTCGGATACAAGGCTCCACTACCTATTGTCGAATTTGAAGACCCGGTGACCGGTAAGCTTGTTCGAGCTGATAGTCTTTTTGCGGTTGGAAAAGGTAATTTCAAAAACAGAAGACCTAATCAAGAGCCACTAGTCACTTTTCCGGATGGAAGCTCTATCAAGACCATTGAGGGAGCATGTCCTGGAGCTGAGGGAGATGTATTGGTCAAATACAAGGCTGTGGATGTCGCAGATTGGAAAGAAGTGGATTGGCGGCCCGTTGACCCCGAAAAGGACTACATCATCCAAGTTAAGCTAGACGATCTGACACCAGGCCAAAACTATGAAATAGTCGTGGAAGCCCGATCTCCGAACAGTAAAAAGACCAGCACATCCCTGTCCGGCAAATTCAGGACCGCTCCCGGTGTAGATGAAGAAGCTGACATCAATTTTGTGGTGACAACAGGTACGGAATATCCGGACAGGGATAGAGAGGATGGATTTAAATTTTATCTTCATGCGCTAAACTTAGAACCAGAATTCTTTGTGCATACCGGAGATATTTTTTATTACGATATGCTAGCTAAATCTCCGGAGCTTGCTCGATGGCACTGGGACAGAATGTACAGTCTTCCAATTCTCGTAGACTTCCATCGGCAGGTTGCTAGTTACTTCATAAAAGACGATCACGATACCTGGGTAAATGATACCTATCCAGGAATGGAAACTAAGTATATGGGTACGTTTACGTATGAGCAAGGAACCCAATTTTTCCTGGAGGAAGTACCAATGGGGGAGAAGACGTATCGCACTGTTCGTTGGGGCAAAGACGTGCAGCTGTGGTTCGTAGAAGGTCGGGATTACAGAAGTCCCAATACGCTGGAAGACGGTCCTGAGAAGACCATCTGGGGAAAAGAGCAGCTGGATTGGTTTATGAGTACAGTTCAAGCGTCAGATGCGACTTTTAGACTCCTTGTCAGTCCTACACCTGTAGTAGGTCCAGATCGTGTTAAAAAAGCGGACAATCACGCCAATGATGCTTTTGCCTACGAAGGCAATATCATTCGGGAATTCATGAGCCAACAAGCTAACATGTACATAATCTGTGGAGATCGGCATTGGCAGTACGTCTCCAAAGATACGGAAACAGGTCTCATTGAAGTAAGCGTTGGTCCTGGCAGTGATATACATGCTTACGGGTGGGATCAGGATAATGTGCTTCCTGAGCACCTTTACCTGAACGTTGGAGGTGGCTTTATGGAAGCAGAAGTTTCCAGAAAATCGGGTACTCCTACTATTACATTCAAGCACTACAACACCGACGGAGAATTGCTTAACACACTAGAACGCACAGCAAGTTGAATAAACCAAGTTATTGCTTAGTGTAACTGATATTTACAGATATGAATATAAAATCAAATTTGCTACTTCTTCCACTTATAGTCCTGATTGTATTGGGGTGCAATACTACTCCCGACAACAAAAAGAGACCTAACATTCTTTTCGCCATCAGTGACGATCAGTCTTTTGCTCATACAAGTTTTGCTGGCGCTACATTTGTCAAAACCCCCGCCTTTGATCGGGTAGCCAATGAGGGCATATATTTTTCCAGTTGTTACGCAGGATCTCCGGGCTGTGCCCCCTCAAGAAGCGCGATTGTAACCGGACGGCATCACTGGCAAAATGAACAAGCTGGTCAGCACGCCTCTAAATGGCTTAAAAAGTACGTGCCGTTTACTGACCTCCTTAGTGAAAATGGGTATGCTGTGGGACGTAGTGGAAAAGGAGTTTCGCCTTTCTTTTTTTCGGAAAGTGAGAATGATAGCTTAGTTCGGTACAAAGGAGCAAACCCAGCCGGACCAGAACACAGCACATTAAATTATCCGGTAGGCAGCAAGGAGTTGTGGACAAACAGCACCAAACGAAAAAAGTACTTTGATAACTTCGTTCATTTCATAGAAAATGTTCGGGGTGACCAGCCTTTCTTCTTTTGGTACGGGGCAGGAGAACCTCACCGTGCTTATGAGAAGGACTCCTGGAAAAGATTCGACAAAAAGCTCGAAGATGTAACGGTACCAGGATTTCTTCCGGATACAGATGAAATTCGTGGTGATCTGCTTGATTATGCAGTAGAAATTGAGTGGTTCGACTTACATCTTCAAATGATGTTGACTTACCTTGAAGAGATTGGAGAATTGGAAAATACCGTCGTGATAGTTACTTCGGACAATGGGATGCCTTTCCCGAGAGCCAAAGGAAATTGCTACGAATTTGGTGCTCATGTACCCTTGGCGATTAGGTATCCCAGGGAGTTTCCGGCAAATAGAATTATCTCCGATCCTGTAGGTTTTATTAATCTAGCGCCCACCATTTTAGAAATTACAAATACTTCCTCTAACGATATGATGCCCATAACCGGAACGTCATTTTTGGATGTCTTGAAATCACAAAAAAGTAGTTTCAAGGATGAACTACCGTATGCATTCACAGGAAGAGAGCGACATTCTTCCTCCAGATACAAAAACTGGGGATATCCTCAAAGAACCATCAGGCAAGGAGATCATCTGCTAATTTGGAATATGAAGCCGGAAAGGTGGCCTTCGGGAGCCCCACAACGAATCGACCCGGAAGACAGCAGCCAACTATTACCGATTCATGGCCTTTCGGCACAAAACACATACATCCCGAGCAGTGCCTATACGGATATTGATGATTCTCCTTCAAAGTCTTTTATGATTGAAAATCATCAAGATGATTCGATCGGTTATTACTTCCGTCTCTTTAAAGACAAGCGACCAGAGTTTGAACTGTACAATGTGGTCAACGATCCCTACTGCATATCCAATTTATCCGGTAAAGAAGAGTTGGCTGCCCTGGAAAAGGAAATGTATAGAGTCCTTGTACAAGAACTTGAAAAAACAGAAGACCCAAGGATCGTCGGGCCGGACAAAGAGGTCTTTGATAGCTACAAGAGGTTTTCTCCAATGAGGTATTTTCCTGAACCAGAGAACTGAAAACAGATACTACAATAGAGATCTAAATGTCCAAAAACCTTTATATAAACGATAAAAGTTGTATTATGGCTTTAAAATCCCACCTCTTACGTTCAAGGCAAACCATTTTCATTGCGTTTGCTACGGTATTCTTCTTTTGCGGTTGTGGAACCGGGCAGACCGAGAAACAAGTACCCAACATTGTCTTGCTTATGGGTGATGATCACGGGTGGGAAGAGACGGGCTACAACAACCATCCCTTTCTCAAAACTCCAATACTGGACGACATGGCCGCCAATGGCCTTCGGTTTGATCGGTTCTATGCCGGGGCACCCACCTGCACACCAACCCGTGGAACCGTGATTACGGGCCGACATCCTAATCGGTACGGTGCTTTTAAACCTAACTGGTCCATTAGGCCAGAGGAAATCTCCATTGCACAGTTGCTTTCAGATGCCGGATACGCTACAGCACACTTTGGAAAGTGGCATCTTGGACCAGTCAAAAAAACTTCACCCACCAACCCGGGCGCCATGGGTTTTGATGAATGGCTGTCACACGACAACTTTTTTGAAATGAATCCAACATTATCGCGCAATGGAGAAGATCCTACTCAATTTCGAGGTGAAAGTTCCGAGATCCTCATCGCTGAAACCATCGCTTTCATAAAAAAAGCTAAAGCTGAGAGTAAACCCTTCTTTATCGTCATATGGTTTGGATCACCCCATGAACCATTTAGCGGACTGGAAAAAGATTTAGCCCTATACCAAAATTTCCCGGATAGTCTTTCTGAGAAAACGTATCCGCTCACATCGATGAAAACAGGATTGAAAGTAAACCGACCTCAAGACTCGGTATTGACCGAACGATATGCGGAAATCACTGCTATGGATCGCTCGATAGGAATGTTAAGAGATTATCTAAAAGCTAATCAATTAAAAGACAACTCGCTGCTTTGGTACTGTGGAGATAACGGTACCCCCACCGCCGGGCATTACGTAACTCCACTTAGAGATAAGAAAGGATCCGTCTACGAGGGTGGCATCCGTGTGCCGGGCATCATAGAGTGGCCGGCTCAGATACCCATTGCACATACCACCAATTTTACTGCTGTAACCACTGATATTTTACCTACACTTTGTCAGTTAACCGGTCAGTCCCTTCCCGATCGCACGTTGGACGGTACCAGTCTGGCTCAGCTTATCAATGGTGAAGTAAAAGCACGACAGCAACCCATCTTTTTCTGGGATTATAATGTAAAAAATGAATTGGCAAAGAAAAGAGTACCTTATATCGACACCTTACTTCAGCAAGGAACCACACCACTACTAAAAATGCGAAAAGGGAAATTCACTAGAAGTTTTGAAAATTACGTTCACGACCAAATCGATACAATTGATTATACTGGAGCTAAAGCAGTGATAGACGATCAATTCAAGCTGGTCATTCATGATGAATCAAGATCAGAGACTCGAAAGGAACTCTTCGACATCACCAACGATATCGGTGAGAAGAATAATCTAATCGATAGGTACCCGGAAATAGCTGAGGATCTGGAAGCACAATTGAAAAACTGGCAGACTTCAGTTTTAGAAAGCCTGACCGGGCAGGACTATTAAGGACTAGTGCAGACGTAATCAAGGTCAGAAAATGGAATCCGTATCTCCAACTTTTTGCTTCTCTTCTTTGAGACATTTTTTCAGGTCGTCAATGATCGAAGCGTAATCCGGATTGTTGTATTCGTTTTTATTCTCACCCGGATCTTTTTCCAAATCGTAAAATTCCCATGCAGGAGTCGTTTTAGTTTCATGAGCTCCGGTCATTCCAAGGGATTCTCCATAAAAATAGATCAACTTGTACTTTTCAGTACGTATGCCCAAATGAGCAGGTCTTTCGTCCCGATGTAGCCAATAACGATAGTAAAATTGGGTTCTCTCAAAACCAGTTTCTTCACCCAAAAGGACAGGCATAAAGCTAACTCCTTGATAAGACGTGTTTGGTCTGATGGCTGCAAAGTCTGAAATCAAGGGAGCAAAATCTGTATTCAAAACAAAATTATCGAAACGTGAACCTGATTCAATCTTACCAGGATATCGAATTATAAATGGCATTTTCAAAGGCTCTTCGTACATGATTCGTTTGTCAAAGAAACCATGCTCTCCCAAAAAATACCCTTGATCAGAAGTATAAATCACTACTGTGTTTTGGGTTAAGTTATTCTCATCCAGGAAAGTCAGTAACCTGCCAACATTTTCATCAATGGTGGCTACTGACCTCAAATAATCCTTAATAAATTTCTGATAAACCTCATATCGAAAAGAATCACTTTCCGCAGCTGCTTCAAATGGAAGTCCAGGATAAGGGAAGCCTGGTTTTCCGACACTTACATCGAGATATCGATTACCTAAAATCTCCAACTGCTGACCATCATACACACGATTCGATTCCTCCCTGCTTTGAAATAGAGAATTGGGTGACGGAATTGTTTCATCTTCAAACAGACGCTCAAATCTGTCTGCATAATCGAATGGTTCATGTGGCGCTTTGAACTGGCACATCATCATAAATGGTTTGTTTTTATCTCGATTGGCCAGCCAATCAAGACACAGGTCTGTAATCACGTCGCTTGAAAAACCTTGATAAGTTTCAAACTCATTTGCATTGGTTTTAATCAGTTGGGGGTCGTTGTATCTCCCTTGATTAGAAAGCACATTGTAATGATCAAAACCTTCCGGTCTTGTTTTCAAATGCCACTTACCTATGATTGCCGTTTCGTAACCATTTTCTTTTAGTGTATTTGCGATTGTATAGGTGCCCGGCGGTAGTGAGTCCTGAAGGGTATAGACCTGATTGATGTGGCTATAACGGCCTGTCAAAATAGTAGCCCTACTTGGTGAGCAGATTGAGTTGACACAAAATACATTATTTAAGACCGCTCCTTCGGTAGCCAACCTTTTGATATTTAAAGTAGGTGCAT
Source organism: Cyclobacteriaceae bacterium (assembly GCA_028278225.1). Classification (GTDB taxonomy): domain Bacteria; phylum Bacteroidota; class Bacteroidia; order Cytophagales; family Cyclobacteriaceae; genus JANQEU01. Next base: position 192,707 of record JANQEU010000079.1, on the reverse strand, counting down.
AATCTTCCAGAATTCCACCATAAAGCCCTGTTGCCTGGGTAGTGTGATCATCTGCCATGATGAACAAAATATTAGGTCGTTTATGCTCCTCATTTTTCTGGCAGGAGGAAACTAGTAGCGTTAAAACCAGTAAGGAGCATAATAGATGATGGGTTAAACATTTATCCATAGCGATCAATAGGGGTTAAGAAAAAAGTCGTATAAGAAAACGAGTTTAGCGAACTTACAAATTATGCAAACCGAAACTGGAATTTTTTCTTACCTTCGTAATAAATGCGTACAAAATACACAGTTATAATTTTAACTCCAAATTGGTGGATATCAAACCTTTTACCTTTTTACTTCTTCTTTTCAGTGTACTTTTTGCAGGCTGTTCTTCCAGCCTTAACAAAAGCAGCGATAAACCAAACATCCTGATCATTTACACTGACGATCAAGGTTCTTTAGATGCGAACTGTTACGGATCCAAAGACTTGTTTACACCAAACATCGATCGACTCGCGCAAGGTGGAGCAAGGTTCACTCAGTTTTACGCAGGAGCCGCGGTTTGCTCTCCGTCGAGAGCTGCATTGCTTACAGGAAAAACAAATCTGAGAGCAGGGCTTCCGGGAAACGTACCAGTTCCTGAGTATGCGGAGCGATTGAATAAGTATGGCATGCCTTCCGAGCAATTTCTTTTACCTGAAATGTTGAAAGAAGATGGATACTACACTGCTTTGATTGGAAAATGGCACCTGGGTCATGAGCCGGATCGTCGACCGAATGGGCAAGGGTTTGATTATTTCTTTGGTCACGAAAGAGGCTGCATTGATAATTACTCGCATTTCTTTTATTGGCAGGGGCCCAACAAACACGATCTTTATAGGAACGATGAAGAGGTTTTTTATCCCGGAGTTCATTTCTCTGATCTCATGTCGGATGAAATCATTGAAATCGTGAATAAAAAAGCAAAAGATCCGTTTTTTATCTATTGGGCATTTAACGCTCCACACTACCCGTATCAGGGAGATCCCAAATGGATGGAGCATTACAAAGATCTTCCTAGCCCCAGGAGAGAATACGCAGCATTTGTTTCACATACTGATGAGGCCATCGGAAAAGTCTTGGATGAACTTGATCGTAAAGGTCTTACAGAGAATACGCTCATTATTTTCCAATCGGATCATGGACACTCCAATGAGGAACGCGCTTTCTTCGGTGGGGGAAATTCCGGTCCTTATCGAGGAAGTAAATTCAGCTTGTTTGAAGGTGGTATTCGAGTACCGGCAATTATGCACTATCCTCCTGTAGTTCCTGCCAATAGTGTCTTTGACCAGCCTTTAATCTCAATGGACTGGTTCGCTACCATTGCCTCGCTTACTGACAATGAGGAAATGCTTGAAAAAATTGATGGAAAAAGCTTGTTGGACTTAATGGAAGACCCTACCGGTGATTCTCCGCATGAAATACTGCATTGGCAAATGGAAAGCTATGAAAACAAGAAAGGGCAATGGGCAATAAGAAAAGGAGATTGGAAACTTCTTGGAAACGCCATGCAAATGGGAACAGACGGAAAAAAGGTATTTATTGACTCACTCTTTTTGGTAAACCTGAAAGAAGACATTTCGGAAAAGAACAATCTAAAAGATAGCGAGCCTGAAAAACTCGCTGAACTTTTAGAAATGCATGAAGAGTGGCTAAATAACATACAAATTGAGATGGGAGTTAATGATACTTCAAATCCTTAAATGGCATTTAAGAATTTAGAACTAGCAAAACATATCTATATGATTAGATCAACCTTTCTACTATTAATTGTGCTCATCTTAGTTGGGTGTAGCACACAGACTGTGGAGCAACCAGGTGATTCTTCTGATCTTGCTTCAAAAGTCAATGTCTTTTTCGGTATTAAAAAGACGGAAAAAAATACCGGACCCGCTGTCTCGGAAAACCTGCCCCGAATTGATACTGGTTGGTTTGATGTGAGAGAAATTTATGGGGCGACCCACCCCGGGGCGACACTCCCTTTTGGCATGGTATCCTCTAGTGTGATGGGAAGGTTACTTTACAAAACAGGGTTTCCCACTGGGTACGATGCGGGCAACTTTTACGGGCTTACCCACTTTCACTCAACCGGTCCTGGAACGATCCGCTGGTACTACAATTATTTGATGCTGACACCAGTGTCTGGCGAGAAAAAACTGGAAAAGTTTAAACGAAAGATCGTGGATGAAGAGGCTTCTCCTGGTTATTACTCGCTCACATTAGATGATGGACATAAAAGCATTCACTTCCGTAAGCAATAAGGTCGCTTACCACAGATTTACTTTCCCGAAAGAATCGGAAAAACACCTGATCCTTAATTTGAGCAATTATCTAAGAGCTGTGGACAGTGCTCGTGTCATTCCTAATCGCTTTCCCGAATCTGTGGAGGCAGAAATGATTTCAAAAACTGAGTTGGCTGGAAAAGTGGTGATGGATGGTTTTCCTATCTTCTTTCATATGCAGTTGGATGTAGAGCCCACCGAATCTGGCTTTTTTGTGAGCTATGAGGAAGTTGATGGAACAAGCCTATCGGTTTTAGAAAATGATAAAGGAATCGGAGTTTCGTTTTCATTCGCCGATCTGCCCAACAATTCGGTGAATACACGAATTGGGTTTTCTTTCAAGTCGGCGGCTAAAGCAAAAGAAACGTTGAAAGGTACTTCGGAATGGTCTTTGGAGGCCGTAAAAGATGAAGCCACGAGTATTTGGAATGATCATTTAGGTCGTTTTGAGGTTAAGGGTGATCCGGAGAAGGTTGGGCTTTTCTACACTTCGTTATATAAGGCCATTTTAAAGCCCGCGGATCTTACCGGCGAAAACCCATTCTGGGATAAAGAAAACTACTGGGCCGACTTAGCCACTTCATGGGATATATATTCTACACAGCTCCCTTTTGTCAATACCTTCTTTCCTGAAAAAGGGGCGAAAATCGCACAGTTCTATGTGGACCTTTACAATCAGTTTGGAAGATACCCACCTGCCTATTTGATGAAAAGAGATTTTCCCTGGGTATTTGCTAAGCAAGCAAGTGCACTTGGAAATTTTATCATCGGGGATGCTATGGCCAGAAACCTCGAAGGTATAGACTGGCCTGAGGCTTTGAAAGCAATGCAGGGGACAATGAATAATAAACGAGGTAAGCTATTTCAAGATGAAGTTGTGCTTTCGCCTTCTCCTACACATAATCAGGATTATGCCTATGCCGCGTTCTGTGCCTATTTAGTCGCCGAAAAAATGGGCGAAAGCGAACTTGCTAATGAGTTTCTAAAATTATCGGACAAATGGAGGTCAGTCTATGATGAAGAAGGAATTTTAGGAGTGTATGAAGAAATGCATGAAACTGAACTTTATCCCAGGCAAGAAGAACACTGGCACTTTTATGAAGGAAACCAATGGAACTATACGTATCGGATCTGGCAAAATATGCACGGGCTTATTGAACTTCAGGGTGGGAGAGATGCCTTTTTAGAAAACCTTGATTGGTATTATGGTTTAAAGCCAAATAATACGGAATTTCAATTCCAAGGTCTTAATAACGAAGTAGACTATTGTTCTCCATATGCATACATCTATGCTGGCAGACCGGACAGAACTCAGCAAGTTCTTCGTGTAGCTATGGAATACAGATTTAGCAATACCAGGGGAGGTCTTCCGGGAAATGACGATGCTGGAGCGATGACTTCATGGTACGTCTGGAACTCCATCGGCTTATTCCCGATTTGTGGTCAACCGATTTTATTAATTGGATCCCCGATGTTGGAAGAGATAAAAGTCAATAAAGAAAATCCACTAACCATTAAAGCGGTGAATAATTCCAAAGACAATATCTACATTGAATCGGCTACGTTAAACGGCGTGTCATTGAATAGGGCATTCATTCACTTCGAAGAATTTGAGAAAGGTGGAGAATTAATATTAACCATGACTAACAAACCAACCACTTGGGGTACTGATGAATTGCCTCCTTCTTATCCTGTACAGTAAAGAATGACAATAAGGGTTGCAAAATTCAGCCCTTATCTATTTGTTACGCAAACCTCGGGAATGCTTATGGTGAGCGCAGCGGTGCCGTGGTAATCCTGGATTAGCATTAGTGTGATTCTTTGTGCAAAAACGAAAAAAATAAAATAATGAGCTTGTCACTGTTTTTACTAAGATTTTGTTAAATATTCATGTTATTCGTTTACTAAAATTGTCTGATTTCTATTCTGTGTTTAAATTACACACAAAACAACTTGATGTTCTGAAACAGGCGAGATGGCATGACAGGACTTGAGCAACCATGGAGGTGGTATGGGTCCAAGGATTCAGAGACACTTAAAGATATCAAGAAATTCAGCTATTGGTAGATTGAGAGGTCAGGGCCATTTGAGAGAGCTGGAATATGGGATTAGAAATACATTAATTAACAAATAAATTATGAGAAAATCATTGCTATTGTCGGTTGCACTTACATGCATTTTCAGTGCAACCACTGCTCAGGACTGGCAGCCGTTGTTCAACGGAAAAAACCTTGATGGCTGGAAAACAGAAGGTGGAAAAGCAAAATTTAAGGTTGAGAATGGAGAATTAGTTGGAATAGCTGTTAAAAACTCACCCAATACATTTCTTGTGACAGAAGAACGCTTCTCAGATTTTATTTTAGAAGTAGATGTTTTTCTAGGCAATGATTTGAATACTGGAGTCCAATTTAGAAGTAATGTAAGAAAGGAGGGTGATCTAAATAGAGTGTTTGGCTATCAGGTAGAAGTAGACCATACGCCGCGAGATTGGACCGGGGGTATCTTCGATGAAGGGAGAAGAAAGTGGATGTACCCATTAAGTAGAAATAGAAAAGCCCAAGGTGCATTCCGTATGGGAGTGTGGAATACCATCAGAATAGAATGCAAGGGCCAGTACATCAACACGTTCATCAATGGCATGCAGGCTAGCAGGTTGGTTGACGACATGACAGCAGAAGGATTTATCGGTCTACAGGTGCACAGCATGGGAAAAGACCTACACAAAGAAGGTTTTGTAATTCGATTCAAGAATATTCGCATCATTACAAAAAATGTTGAGGAATACCTCACAAAGCCAGATCCTGAAGTACCGGAAGTAAGCTATCTAAAAAATCAGTTGACACCCTGGGAAGTAGATCATGGATTCAGACTGTTGTGGGATGGTAAAACTTCTAAGGGTTGGAGAGGTGCCAAGCTCGATGACTTCCCGGCATCAGGTTGGGAAATAGAAGATGGAATATTGACTGTATTGGCGACTGATGGTGGTGAAGCAACAGGTCCTGGTGACATAGTGACCACCAAGATGTATGGTGATTTTGAGCTGGAACTTGAATTCAAAATTACAGAAGGAGCCAACAGTGGGGTAAAGTACTTTGTCGATCCCGAATTGAATAAAGGAGCAGGTTCCGCAATCGGCTGTGAATTTCAAATACTAGACAATAGTAAGCACCCTGATGCTAAAAAAGGAGTTCGAGGCAACCGAACAATAGGTTCACTTTATGATCTTATTCCAGCGGGTAGCATCGATGAAAACATACCAATTAAGAAGGCGTACAAAGACATTGGCGAGTGGAACAAGTGCCGTATCGTATCCAAAGAAGGAAAAGTGGAACACTGGCTAAATAACGTGAAGGTGGTGGAATACGATCGCTTTTCGCAGATGTTTAAGGCACTGGTGAACTACAGCAAATACAAAGATTGGAAAAACTTCGGCAGATGGCCAGAAGGTACCATTCTCCTGCAAGATCACGGAGACGAGGTGAGTTACAGAAGCATAAAAATTAGAGAACTTTAAGAAATAACTATGGCAACAAGTAGGAGAGATTTCATCAAAACGTCGGCCGTGGTGGCCGCAGCTGCACCTTTTGCATCACCAGCAGCCAGCTACAAAAGGATTTTAGGGGCCAATGATCGCATTAACCTAGCTTTTATGGGTTGCGGAAGACGAGTCGGAGCTTATTACGAAAGTCTTCAGGAAAAGTATAATACAAGATTGCTTTACCTCTGCGATGTAAAGAAAAGCCGAGTCTCAGATGTCCAAAAGGAACTGACTGATCAAATTGACTATACCTCAAAGGTAAAAGTAGAAGAAGATATCAGGAAGATTTTGGATGATAAGAAAGTAGACGCTATCATGATGGCGACACCAGATCACTGGCATGCTCCGGGAGCATGTATGGCCATGGATGCTGACAAGCATGTTTATTTGGAAAAGCCTTGCGCACACAATCCAAGAGAAGGTGAAGTACTGGTAGCCAAGCAAAAAAGTACAGGTAAGGTAGTACAAATGGGAAATCAGCAACGTTCCTCAGATCATACTATCGAAATCGTAAACGAGATCCATAATGGAGCCATTGGCGTACCTTACAAAGCTGTGGCATTTTATTCCAATAAAAGGGGAGAGGTACCCCGTCCTGTGAAGCAGACACCACCAGCAGATTTAAATTGGGAGCTGTTCCAGGGCCCAGCACCTCGACAGGAATACATTCACAACGTCTGGGATTACAATTGGCATTGGTACGGTTGGAAATGGGGAACAGCGGAAGCTGGCAACAATGGTATCCATGAGTTGGATGTGGCACGTTGGGCGTTAAAAGCTGATTATCCTGAGCGAGTAAATGTGAATGCGATGAAAACAGCGTTCCTTGAGGATGGATGGGAAATGTACGATATGATGTATGCTTCCTTCCTTTATGAAGGAGGTATTGAAATCGTCTGGGACGGAAAGAGCAGAAACGGTTACAAAACTTATGGTACGGGAAGGGGAGTACTTATCTACGGTTCAGATGGTAGTGTATTCGTCAATAGAAATACATACGTCCTCAGAGACCGAGGGGGTGTAGTGGTAAAGGAAAGTGAGACCATGTCTAAAGAAAGTGGTACCGCTCTTGGTGGAGGCGGAGACCTCTCAACAAGACATGTAGATAATTTCCTTCAAACGATCAGAGGAAAGGAAGAGTTGACTGCTCCCATTCACGATGGTGCAATCAGTAACCATCTGGCAATGCTGGCAAACCTCTCTTACAAAACAGGGAAAAACTTTGAAGTGGATACAGCAACGGGACGAGCCAAAGATGATGAAGTTATGAAACAGTGGGGGAGAAGTTATGAGCCTGGATGGGAAATCGAATAATATGGTTACAAAAAAGATGATGTCTTCAAGAAGAAACTTTCTAAAAAAGTACGGTTTAGCGGCGCTATCTCTTCCCTTTTTTGGGTTAAACTATGCCGGCATTGTACATCATTCGGTATCATTCATTCTATTCCCAGCATAGGGAAGGTGCATACAGCCACGTGATGAATGAGCATGACCACAAACTATTTGAATGGGTGAAGAAATTCAATCCATACGATCTGTATACGAAGTCTCCGATTTCTCCAAATGTAAATGAGCTCCGCCCATACTATGAGGATTTAGCGGCTAAATACCTCCCGGATACCATCGCATTTTAGGATTTCATGAAAAAACTAATCTTACCATTTTCCCCTTTTCGGGGGCTTAATTTTTTCAAGTCTTATGAAAAATCGAATTTATAACCTTCTCGGCTCCCTGGCGGTAGCCCTTCTTTTTACAACTTGCTCAACAGGTGCAAACGAAAATAGCGACCAAATACGACCAAATATTTTATTTGTGATCTCTGACGACCAGTCATGGCTCCATGCAGGTGCCTATGGTGATCCTCAAATAAAAACACCGGCATTCGATCGGATTGCAAGTGAAGGAGTATTATTCAATAATTCTTTTTGTACCAGTCCATCGTGCACACCTTCCAGAAGCTCGGTTTTAACGGGACAGGACATTTGGCGAATGAAAGAGGCCGGGTTGTTGTTCGGGTCAATACCACCTGAGCTTCCCCTAGTCTCGCACATGCTTGCAGATGCTGGATATCATGTAGGATATACCGGAAAAGGATGGGCACCCGGAAACTGGTCCTATCTTGGTCTGGAAAGAGAGCCTTTGATCCAGGCATACAATGAAAAATTGGAGCAAAATATTGCCGAAGGAATTGATAAGAGGGACTACACTTCGAATTTCGAAGATTTCCTGGAAGCAAAGCCCGATGATACTCCCTTCTTTTTTTGGTTCGGCGCCACCGAGCCTCACAGAGAGTATCCCTTCAATGCGGGCATCGAGGAAGCCAACTTGGATCCTGGCCTGATTCAAGTTCCTTCTTTCTGGCCGGATGATCCTTTGATAAGGAGTGATATCCTGGATTACTACTATGAAATCATGTGGTACGACACACACCTGGCTGGGATGCTTGCTAAGCTGGAAGAACGAGGCGAATTGGAAAACACGCTTATTGTCGCTACTTCCGATAATGGCATGCCTTTTCCGAGGGCTAAAGTGAATGTATACGACTGGGGAACACGCATGCCATTGGCCATCCGATGGGGCAATGAAGTGCCGCAAGGAAGAGCACTAGATGATATGGTCAGTCATATTGATTTTGCGCCAACGTTTCTTGATGCGGCGGGCTTAGCAATTCCTGAGGAAATGACAGGTAAAAGCCTTTTACCTATTTTGAAAACGGACAAAGACGGACAGGTAGATGCCGCGAGAGACCGAGTGTTTACCGCACTCGAGCGACATACCTGGTGCCGACCTGAAGGTGCTACGTATCCAATTCGATCCCTTCGTACAAAGGACTTCCTGTACATTAGAAACTTCCAACCTGATAGGTGGCCCACTGGAGGACCAGAGTACATCTCGTCCAACAAAACATTCCATGGAGACGTAGACGCCTGCCCAACCAAGACTTTCATGCTGCTGTACGAGGAAGAATACCCTACAGAATTCGAACTTGCTTTTGGCAAAAGACCATCGGAAGAATTGTACTTGGTAGAAGAAGATTTCAGCCAAGTCAATAACCTGGCCGATGATCCTGCATATGTCAATGTAAAAGATAGTTTGTCGGCGATGCTTATCACTCATCTGGAAGCTACGGGAGATCCGAGAATCAAGGGAGAAGATCCGTGGCAAGAACAGGTGTATCATCAAGAGACCAACTTTGGATCAACTTACAACAGGCTACTACCTCAATATGAAATTGACAGAGCAAAGCTTAGACCCAGCCACCACCCCAAATGGAAGGTGGAGAAAAAGTGACTTAAAATCAACAAAAGAAATTCGGAGTGATGGACCATTGGTTTTCCATCACTTCGAACTTTGCCTTTGACTCACTCATGAGTTAAACGCAAAAAAATGTTGCCATGCATGGCAAACAAAAAGCGCCAGTTGAACGCTGGCGCTTTTGCATCTAAAGTAATCTAATCATTTCTAGGGGTTACGTACATCGGTCAGTGGACCTTCTGAGATAGAAGCTGCATCGATATGGAGAGTAAACGGATTATTTTCCGATATGAGTCTTGTATCAAAAGAAAACCTAACTCTATCAACCTGATCCAAATCTGCTTCAGTCCAGAAGTTTCTGGTTGTAACACCATCATCAGCAAACTCGTCCTCCCAGGAGGCTGCATTTAATGGAAAGCTAAGCAAAGTCCAATCGTCGTACTTAAAGTAAAGCACGTTTGATGTACCCCCCGCTCCATCATCATGTTGATAGGTCCAATAGGCGTCATCAAGGAAAGAACCGTCCGTATCGTAATAATTTACGTTGAAACCAACTTGCAATGCCGCACTATCTCCTTCTGTATGTACCCAAAGATTGACGTAAGGATCAGTATATCCTGAAAGATCAAGCTTTGTTCGATCCTCTTGCGCAACCTCAGGATCATCCAAAGTACCATCCGCAGCGGCAGGTTGGTATCCTATTCTATTTTGTTTACCACCCTCTCCGGCTGCTCTGATAAGGCTCGCGTAGTTAACTCCTTGAATCGGATCTACTGCATCACTTCCATTAATCTGTGCATTGTCATCCCACTTTCCTTGAGTGGCAGCACCTGAAACAACATCTGCGAATGTAATTCCATTTTCCGGATCTGATTCCCAAAGGATATTTCCGTCACCATCTCTTGGAATCGTTTCAAACCCACCCCAGAAAATACCTAAAGGACTATCACTGCCGAAATCCTGGCATCCAGGGAAACAGTCTCCTACATCATCACTGTTGGACACGTAACCTTCCGGGGCTTCACAGGCCTCAACGGACGAATCAGGGTCACCTAAGCCGTCACCGTCCAGATCTCTATAGAAGGTAGAAGGTGTGGTAGTACAATTGTCATCCGGATCCGTATTGTCAGCCACAAATCCTTCAGGCGCCTCACAAGCATCTTGGGGAACATCCGCATTACCCAATCCATCACCATCTGCATCTTGATACCAGGTGGTTTCTGTACACGGGTCGTCGTCGTCACCACACGAAGTGGCAAGTACAAGCAGAACAATCATTACGACTGATCCAAGTTTTAAAATAATTTTCATCATCTTAGTTTACAATTTAATTTTTTTATTATACCTAATCGTTCTTGTAATATTCTGGAACTATCCTATACTTAACCTCCTGTTCAAAATCTTACAATTTTGTCAGTTGAATACTTAAAGGTATTAAAAATTATTATTCTGTGTAAATTTTACATAGAAAAAATTTCTCTAGTGATTCATTGAAGTGGATCCAAATCACAATAACTCGAATTTCGATTTTGCTGTAAGTGTGTTCAATACGGCCAATAAAATGACCAAAGAGCCAAGTAATTTTTCCTCCAAGAAATAAAAAAAAATCGAAGCGCTAAATGTAACTGATCAATTGAATATGTTGTTAAGATGAGAAAAGGAGTAAATGTCTTCCTTAAGTACAATTGTAAGTATCCCTAAAAATCGAAATTAAGAAAATCGTGTGAAACTTACGGTGGAGGGCTATTTCACGCCCCAGTTCTTGTTAGGTTGATCTGATAGTTCGTAAATCAGTTTCCCTCCGTTCATTAGGTCTGCATGGTCAATATAGCTCTGATTAAAATCTTCACCATTCAAAGTTGCCGATTGGATATAGAAACTTTCATCGCTTAAGTTTCGTGCTTCAATGACAAAGTCCTTTCCATTCTCCAGGTGTATGGTGACTTTATCAAAGATTGGGGTACTGACCTGAAATACAGGCTCTCCAACCAAAACAGGATGGATACCCATGGAGCTTAGAACATACCACGATGACATAGTTCCTTCATCATCATCCATTTCCTTGATATATCCGTCAGGTGTGGCTTTGTAAACTCTGCCATAATAAGGCTCCTTCCACTTTTTGTGCGTTCCATAGTGCTGGACCATGTCCTTGGTAAGGATCATATTTACCCATTTTTGGGTGAGCCACGGAGCATCACCAAAGTTGAACATAAATGGTACATGTATATCGGGCTGGTTACCGTGGTTGTACAGGTGATTATCGAAAAAATATGTCAGCTGCTCTATGTATTTTTCTTTTCCGCCAATCATTTCGATTATACCATCTACATCAAACTGAACGTGCCACCTGTATTGCCATATAGTACCTTCATATATTCCTCTTGCGTGCATAACGTCCGCATCGTCTCCTATTTTAAGAAAATTTCTCCGCCATTTCTTCTTATAGCTCATGGCTTTAGACATAAACACTTCGTAATCCTCGGGTTTATCCAAAATATCCGCAATTTGAGCCAGGCCCCAGAAAGTATAGGCTGACTCCAAAATCTTATCTGGTACTCCTGATGGAGTATAAGCTGCTTCGTGGCATAGCTCATTGTAGATTGATTCAAAGTCGATGCCCTTTACACCTCTTTTGTGCATATCGAGTAGCACCAACGATGAAAACTCTGCACGTATGGTCGGAACAGGTTCATAGAAACCCAACCACTTTGATTTTCCTGATTTGTAAAGATCAACCAGGGATCTTCCGAAATCACTTGACTGTTCAGGAATAGTTAATGCGTAGAGCGAGAACTTATTTCTGAAATTATCCCAAATCGACCATGAATCATAATGGGTATAACCATTCGCTTCATAAACCTTATTGTCTGTTCCTTTATAGGTGCCCGATGAACTGGTGCTGTTTACGGGGTTTAAATAGCAATGATACAGATGGGTGTAGAATAGCCTTTTGTATTCTTCTTTACCTTCCACCTCAATACGGTTCATCAAGTCTTCCCATTTGCTGTAGGCTTCATCTCTTACCTCATCGAACGATTTATTGGATAATGTTGCTTGAACATCAGCCGCTGCCTGTTCGGTTGATATGGGTGATAGTGTCACCTGAAGTTCTACCTGCTCACTTTTCTCCGTTTGAAAATAGGCGAAAAGATATCCGTCCTTTTCCTCGTACCTGACAAAATCTTTATTAGACTCAATATGATAATAGACAAAGTAGCGGCCAGTAGTGCAAACACTTGAAGCACTTGCATAGCCGTTTATCGTGTTGTTACTTATGGTATTATATTCAGCTTCAAACAATTCACCAAAAGCTGATTTATAATCAATCCTGATACAAGCTTCTTTTGATTTTGGAAATGTATACCTGTGGATACCCGTATGATTGGTAGCTGTCAGTTCAGCTTTTATTTCTTCTTCTAATGTTACCGTGTAATAACCGGGTTGTGCAGCCTCTGTTTGTTTATTCATGGCAACACTTGCTTCGGTTTTTTCACTCACTAAGGGTAGAATGCGGATATTACCTCCAACCCCTTTACAACCCACGCCTCCAACTCTGTTATGAGAAAACCCCAGTAGTTTATCAGCATTGTAATTGTAACCGCTATGCCCTCGCGGTTCAGTATCGGGACCTAGTTTAACCATACCAAAAGGCACGGTAGCTGATGGATCCAGTTGACCATGGTCATCTGCAGTGCAAACAAACAGATCAACATAATCCATATTGGATTGGGAAAATAAATTATACGATAAAAAAGTCAGAAAAAGAATGTATACATACTTTGCTTGATCAATTATCATAATGAAGCGTTTTAGATTTTACTTGAAATTAAAATGCTATGGACACTGACGAAATGCTTTATTCATGACCGTGATACAGATAAAGAGCCCCATAAGTCCAATTTTTGCCTTGCATACCCGGATAGTTATAACGATCCATCATCAATGCCACATACTTAAAAGGGTAGCCATCGGGTAATTGAACCACGTTTGGCCAGACCCTTGTTTTTGAATTTTCATCCCATGGTGGCAAATCCATCTTCAGAGTGCCCAATTCAATGAGGTCGGGATAGCTGTAAACAAATATTTTTCTTTCCTTACTTCCTGAGAAGCAATATCGTTTGTTCCCAATTTTTTGAATCGAAGTTCCGGTGGAATCATGATCAACAGGTCCGGCTATTTTTTTATATCCTTTGTTCCAGTAATCTGATTCCAGAATAATAGCTTTAAATCCATCGATATTATCGCATGTGAGCATCCTCCATTTCTTTACAGATTCGTCAAAAAGTATATGTGGGTCTTCAAAACTTCCGATCATTCCAATCGGTTCTGCCCGCATTATGGAGAAGCCGAACCGGGGATCTAGCTCACTCTCAATTGCAAGTAATTGTTTTTTCTCTTTTCCCCGATTAGCATAGGCGCTAAATCCAGTAGTTAAACCCCGCCATACTTCAGCGTTTCTGTCGTAAAACAGGTGAGAGGCTATTTCGTTTCGTAGCAATCCGTCATCCCTGTCAAATACGATTATTCCTTCCAGCGTTACATCAAAGACAGAGGGATCCATACTAAAAACACCTTGAATATGATGGGGCAAATGACGTCCCCGTATTGACATGGTATACCATAGCCGGCCCTGATCGAGTAGGGGATCACCATTTTCATAAGTAACGGCGCGAATATCGGCCAAACCTACGCCGGTTGTAATAGAGCTTTCAACTCCACTGACTTCAACCTGGCCATTACTCAATTGCACAAACAGGTTCGATTGGAAGGAATGGATGTACTCTTTTTTACGTAGATCCAGGAGTTTGTTAAAGTCACTCTGGCCAATCACCTTAGGCAATCCCTCATTTTGAGAATACAGCACCAAACCACTTCCCAACATTTGCAAAATGATTTTTGATGGAATTTTTTCCTGTTCTTCCAGGTTCACTGCAATAGATTCGTCTGCTATTACCACTGTATTTTTAGTTACCCTTAGTTTTACCTCTATGAGTAGTTCCTCATCGAAACTCACGGTAATTAGGAATTGTTTCTTCGTTTCAGCATCTGAAAAATCAAAACCGATTTCTCCTTTTCCGGAGGTAGAAAACAGGGCAATGGAGTAGGTCGCAAATGGATTAAAGCCTCCAAACCAAACTCCTGTCTTACTCTCTTCGGCTGATTGAATTACCAGTTTATCTTCCTTGATAAATACCTTGGAATTATTCGCAGTGTAATGGCTGGTGGGATGCATGGTTGATAATCCCACGATTCCTTTTGGATCGATACCAGCCAGGGGAATTGATTGATCTTCATCAAATATCATCCGTCGAACACCCTGTCTGATAAATTCTATCTCATCTGGTACAGTCTGGCCCTGAGTAGTGCCCGTTACCAAGGTAATCAGAATCGAATAAATCGTGATGTGTCTGAAAATCCTCATGTCCTTGTCAATGAATTTTTTTGGTCTGCAGCTACCTTCAGGATCAATTAATTGAGTGCATTTGTACTTATCTTTTTACGCTACGATTGAACATTAAATACTTTCAACTTTTGGCTCAGGCAAAATGTCTACAAACGTTGCCCCATTAGCTTTGAACAGTTCTTCTGTCTCCAACCTATATTTTTCCAACAATTGATGATACTGACCATCTACTGCAAGATTGTACAGTTCCTCAGGGTCTTTCTCCAGATCATATAGCTCTTCTATGTAGTCCTTATAAATGTACCTTACATACTTATAGTTGTCTTTTCGCATCATCATCCAAGCCCGGATGCCAGTTTTGTGGACTACAAACTTCTCCCAGTTATCGGTTTCACGTGCTAATTTCAATTCATCTGTAATCTCTGCTACTCCACCATACATTGTGCCCGTATATATCTGAATCATAGGTTCCGAATCCCATTTTTTCTGTTTCGGGTTAGCAAGCAAATCACTGAAATCCCGTCCATCCAGACGGTTGGATGGGGTTACACCTGTGAGAGAATGGATTGTCTTGATGATATCTGCACCATTCACCGGGAAATTGCAGACTTCATTTTGCGGAATAAGATTGGGTTGGGAGACAATCAAAGGCGTTAATTGATTGGCATCATAGGGGGCGACCTTTAGCTTGAAACCATGTTGGCCCCATGCATAACCATTATCGGAGGTGAAAATCACAACCGTATTCTCCCTCTGACCTGATTCTTCCAAAGCCTTCATGATCCGGCCAACACCCTCGTCAATTGATCTGACTGCCTGGTTGTATTGTTTCACCCAGGAATCCAGCGAACGACCTTTATCATCTGTTGGTTTTCCCTGACTGTCTTTTTCAAACATGGTCAGGTCATACATATACTCGGGCTTTTTAGGTCGCGGACCGAAGACATCAACAGGAATAGGGATTTCCGGAGCATCCAGGTAATCTTGTTTATGCCTGTCGGCAGGAGTATAGGGGCCGTGAACACCAGCATAGCACAGCCAGAAATACCAGGGCTTGTCTTTCTCGTTCGCCCTGTCTTCAATGAAATCTATAGTCAGATCGGTATAAGCATCGGTGCTGTATTGATTCAGTTCAAGCAGTGTGTCTCCATTCATCCTCAGGCTCTGGCCCCAATAGTAGTTCTTTCCATTTCCTGGAAGGTGGTGTTCCCAAACTGCTGACCAATCCCACGTAGCGTCATGGCGAGGAACATTCCAGTGCCACTTCCCGATCATACCGGTATGGTATCCCTGCTTTCGAAATTCAGCAGGCCAATATGCTGTCTCTTTGGTATAGTTATGCTGAAACATACCCGTTAGGGCAGTACCACGAGATGGCACACATTTTGGACCAGTATAACTATTTTGAAACCGGACTCCCTGCGATGCCAATTTGTCAATATTTGGTGTTTGCACCCATGGGTGCGATTGGGCATACGAGCCCAACGTTCTGATCGTCTGATCATCGGTATATATGTACAAGATGTTTGGTCTCTTCTCTTCTTGTTGTTCTTTGCTTCCGGTACAACTACATACCACGAATACAAACATTACTTGGACGATTGTTAATTTCATTTTTATCTCCCTATGACTGTTTTTCAAGTATCTCAGCTAATTTTCTCCGAAGAACATTTAGCTTTTCCGGGTTATCCATCGATAAATCTTCTAACTCTGATGGATCATCTTTTAAGTTATATAGTTCATATAAATCCTGAGGCTTCACACCATAACTGTAGTCAATCAGTTTCCAATTTCCATCGATAAAAGAGAGGGCTTTCTTTGAACGTAAGACTGCATTGGACCGCTGTTCTTTCACCTTGTCTCCGTTCAGCATATCAACCCAGCTATACGAATCACCTCCTGAGCCCATTGGAATATTTGTATCAAAAAAATCTGCAAATGTTGCCAGGTAATCAGCTGAACAAATAAACCGATCGGAGGTATTACCTTCCGGGATCTTACCTTTCCACCGAATAATACACGGAACATTAAAACCACCCTGGTAAGGACTGGACTTCCCTTTACGCAAATCAAGATTTGTCTTATGCCCCATTTCCCTTGCATCTGTTTTTGCGGTTCTTGCTTTAATTTCCACATCCTGACTTTGATCTGCCAGGTTAAGCCCGAGGCCTGCAGAGGCCGTATCCCTTAACTGCCCGCCATTGTCGCTGGTAAAAACAACAATTGTGTTTTCATCGATTCCCAATTCTCTTAGCAGGTTCATTATATTTCCGACATAATAGTCGAGTTCTTGTACAAAATCTCCGTATTGTCCTGCTTTGCTGGTACCTCTAAACTTCGAATAGGGGGTAATGTGTGTATGTGCGATAGTTGGGGCGAAATAGACAAAGAATGGATTGTCTTTATTTTCCCTTATAAAACTTAGCGTGCGCTCGGTCAACAATGCGTTTACCATGTCATCTTCACGCTCGTGAAGCAGCCCTTCCACACGTTTTTTGTCCCAATTGGCCATTTCGAATGTACTGTTAGGGTCAAGTCCAAACAGCATATCGTTTTCAACATAAGCACGCACATTGTCGTTACCGTTTCGTGGTACACCCCAATGATAATCGAATCCTAATTCGTTGGGACCAGGACTCAATTTTCCATTCCAGTCTGGCTCACCGTTATCACCATAGCCCAGGTGCCATTTGCCAATAGCAGCTGTAGCATAGCCATTTTCCTTGAACAATTCACCTAGGGTAAAACGATTAATATCAATCATTAAATCACCCGTAAGATTACCTGTCTTAATTTGCTCGCTTCGGTATGGGTATCTGCCTGTAAGCATTGAATAACGTGTAGGTGTACAAGTTGAGCCTGCTGAATGATAGCGTGTAAACAGGAGTCCTTCATCTGCTAAGCGATCAATATTGGGTGTGTTTATCATTTTTGACCCGTAGCAAGAGACATCTCCAATTCCCAAATCATCAGCAAGGATTATAATGACATTGGGTTTATCATTAGCAAAAATTGTTTGACATACAAACAAGAGCGCCATTGTTAATCCAATCAATCTTATCACCTGAATTACTTCTGTAGCCTTTAAAATTTTGTTCTTCATTGATATGTTGTTTCGTTATACTTTAATCATATCCCGGATTAGTCAACATCTTTAGTTAACCTCGAACTTCTTGTTTTCAAATTCAAACCAACCATTAACAATTTTGTCATGCATAGATTTTGCACGGTCAACATCTTCTGCCCAGTTTAATTGTCCAACTGCTCCTTTAAAAGGGTAGGCCTTGATTTCATCACATACATCCAGCATTTCGCTTAATCCTTCTTTCGTAATTTCTTGAATTGATTGATTATCAGGAGTATTTAAATATGCCCGGTAGCCGTAATATGCTTTTGCCCCTGCCAAGTACAATTTTGCGGCTATGTATGTTCTCTCGTATAATTGATAAAGTTCGTCGTAGCTATACGGGCCATTAATGAGCGGTTTGGCTTTTTCAATTTCGTTCAATGCCCATAAGGCTTTTTTGACACCATATTCCTTTTCTGTAATTATGTACGTCAAATATTCCAGGTTCATTTTTTCATCCGGGCTTAACCACTTATTATCAAAAACATAGGGTGCTTCGCGCTGCAAGAATGTAGGGTCTCCGATGTTGCCTTTTTTGGCTTTGTAAATCCTATCCCTTCTTTTATAGTGTGCAGGTGCAAGGGTTTCAACAATATCTTTCCAATAGTGAAAAGTTTTGTTCACACCATGTTTAACTTCTGCAATTGGAGGATCAAGCCATTTGCCACTTACATGCCGGGTGTAAATGGACTCATAGTTTAAATCGAAACGACTGTGCCAGGTGGTCTGTAAACCCAACGTATAGAAGATAGACTCTATAATTTCTTTGGTTTCGAGAAATACCGGAGAAAGTGCATCAACTGCTTCACCGCCATATTTTTCTGCAATGAATTCCTTAACAATAGCCTCTGGTGTTAGGGTAGTGTCTTGCGTTATTCTTCGCAATGCATAAAGGTTTATTTCTGTCGGACGTCCAACGTTTTGGGTATCTCCGTAACGATCAGTCCGGGCCACATAACCTTTCACATGCTCATGTTGGGCAAAAAACTTCCATCGCTCCATCACTTTCTCAGGCAAAATACTTGCTATAATACCTTGTCCGTTATACTCATGCCCAAGGTCGAATTCTATTATAGCTTCTTTGTTGAATGAGGAAATAAAACCGGATGGCGGATGTGTAAGGAAAAAATCGTGCGGTGCTTCCTTGGTCATGATCTTCACATTCGGATGCTTTACCTTATTGACACATTCCAGAAGCGCGTTTAATTCCTCCTTGTAATAGATAAATGTGCGGATGTAAAGCTGCAAATCCCTCTCATCGATCACGACACTGGCAACAGAATCGACCAGGTTAGCCAACTTATCTGATTCCGTCAGCCATTTCTTGGAATATTGATCCTCAACATGTGCACCGGTTTCAATAAAGGTCAATACAATTCCATCGATGTTCGGGACTTTATCCAGCATCGATTTGTAATCCTTTTTAAACCATTCCCAGAATTTGGGATTGTCCAGGTTAATTAAACCATCTTCATTTTTGAATTCATCCGGATAATAATCAAGCTTATATAACGCATGATCCCATAAAAAGATATCCTTAATACCAGCCTGTCTGGCCTTATCTATTAGAATGGTTGTTTTTGTAAGCTTTTCATCGTCTCTGACATCTTTCAAATCCATTATCAACTTATGTGAAAGCTGCAGATGGTTGATGCCATAATCCATTGATGAATTAATTGCTTTTACCCCTTTTTCTAAGTTGTCTGATAAAATGTTCCAACCGCGGACTTCTAGCTCTGTATCTTGGACCGTTTTCTCCTTATTATTTCCGGAGCAACTGACCAACATAATTACTATTAATGCAAGTAAATATGATGGGTTAAATATCTTATTTATTGTTCTCCTTTTGCTCATTTTTAACTAACTATTGATTCATCATAATGTCAATAAATCTCTCTTGTCAAATTGGCATTCAAGCTTTTAATTCAGGAGTATTTTCAACTCAGTTTTTTCTTCACACGGATAGGAAATCAAAATCCTATCAGACAGCAATTGTATATTCCTTCAGTTGTCCGGATCCTTCCAAAAGAATCGGTCAATACCTGAGTTAGTGTATAATCCTGGACCAACAAATAGTAATCTTTTCCAAATATTGTTCTTTAAGTCCTTTATTGACACCTCGCTGTCTGGTTCTCCACCCAAATCAACATTTCATTTCTATTTTAATAGGTACTAGATAACCATATTAAGAAGTCGGCATATCCTCAAACTCAATATCCACATCCAAAATACCTGCTTTGCTTCCCTTCTGTGGATTTATTAGTATCCTTATTTCCCTGGTAGTCAACTCTAAGGCCGGGTGTACCACATTGTATTCATCTGTATCTAATGAGTAATCATCTGTCACGTAAAGAGGCATATTCTTCCAGGAATTTCCGTCTTTATACTGAATTTCCCATGAGGCAGGTACTTTAGTGTTGAACTTACGCTTTGGTGCGGTAAACCAGTATAGTCCAATACTCCTGATTTGTTGGGCTTCTTTCAGTTCTACAACAATCCATTGACTGCCATCGTTCTCACTGATCCACGGCTGAATGCTTTGATCTACCGATGAGCCTGGTCGGCGTGGGTCAGAAATGGCCATCAGACTTCCCAAGTTCCCTGTAGACGATGCACTAACGCTTTTATATTTCCCGCCTCTGGCGGTTTTCCTGTCTGCCAGTTGAATATTCTCCTCGCTATCTGCCAGCCATATAATCATAGAGCCTTCCTCCCGGTTGTTCCACGCATAATACGGAATGAGTTGCAGCTCGTGTTTACCGACACCCTCATTTTTCAATTCTTTAGCTGGCAACTTCACCTTTACGACATTCTGTAAAAGTCCGTCAGCAATCACTTCTTCAGAAATATGGTTACTTCCCGGAATTTCATTCAAAAAGAAGCGCTGCACCACCCCGTTGTTATCAATGCCTTCGGCGGCATAGACCAAAGGCCCCCGGGTAACGGCTACTCTGCCTCGGTTAGAAACCACTTGTTGAATCGTTGTGTTAAAGCGAATTGGCATAGGAATGTGCAATTCTACCACGTCTCCAACTGACCATGTTCTGTTGACGGTCGCAAAACCATTTTTCACTGTTGCATCCACTTTCTCCCCATTAACGGCTACCGTCCACTTTCCGCCATTTTTATCGATGTAATCGTAGAGTTTACCAGGCATAAACTGATTAGTACGAGCCCAGGTAGGAATGCGAAGCTTCAATGAAAATGCCAAGTCAGATTCAGGAGACAAAGTAAGCTTAACCACTCCATCAAAGGGATAGTCAGATTCTTGTCGGATGGCTATTTTTCCTGAAGCCAGAGAAATGGTAGTATTGCTGCTTCCGTAGAAAGTAGTGTACAAATCATCGCCACTGTAGGAATACATCATCCCGGATACCTGAGGTATAAGACGGGCAATATTGGATGGGCAACAAGCGGTACCAAACCAAGGCGAACGGCCTACTCTGCCATGATTAAACGGTGTGCTTCCATCCGCTTCCAATGGGTTGACATAAAAGAATTTGTTTCCTTCAATATTAACCCCGGCCAAAGAGTTATTTAATAATGAAACTTCAGCCATGTCCATGTAGCGAGCATCTTTGGTCATCAGGAACATGCGAAAATTGAAAAACACGTTGCCTACTGCTGCGCAAGTCTCGTTATACACCTCTTTGTTAGGCAATACATATTCAGGGCCAAACCCTTCAATACCATGAACCGCCCCCAGTCCACCAGTAATACTTATTTTCTTATCTACAATGTTATGCCAGATGCTTTCCAATGCCTCGTCGTAATCATTTATTCTGGTTAGTGCCCCCACATCAGCCATACCAGAATAGAGGTAGGTGGCTCTCACTGCATGTCCTATGGCCTGGCGTTGTTCAGCCACCGGCCTATGCTGTTGAGCGTAGGAAGCTGACATAGTTCCTTCACCATCGGGTACTAATGTAATCCCTCGAATATCCAGAAATTTTTTAGCCATTTGCAGGTAAAGCTTATTGTCTGTCACTCTGTACAGCTTGATAAGGGCCAGTTCTAATTCCTGATGGCCTGGAGCTTGATTGACCGGTTTACCGTCATTGTAATTTGGATCTCCTTCGAAGAATACTTTGTTAAGGTGCTGTGCATTTTTTTCTGCTACTTTTAACCATTTGTCCTTGCCAGTGGCACGGTAGTAGGCAACAGCACCTTCATACATGTGCCCAATATTGTATAGTTCATGACTATGTAACACATAGGAATATGGTCTTTCTCCCATTCCCCCCCGACCATAAGGGGTCTTATGTTGTTGTGCCACTCCGGTAAGGTGTGGCACATACAGATAACCGTCTTTGTTCTGAGCACTGGCTATGATGTCAATAATGCTGTCCATACGCTGCTCCAGTGCCGGATTTTCCTGATCATGTAACAAGTAGGCTGCTCCTTCCATCACTTTGTACAAATCGGAAGATTGGTAGCGGTGTGGTCTGGGAAGTTCAGTTTCCAAGCCTGCAAGAAAATCTCCGGCCTGCTTCAGTGCTATCTGTGCAGGAATAGTTTTATCCAATGCAAATGGAACTAATGTCTCCATCTGGGTTTTTAGTCGTGGTTTCCAAAACTTATCCTCAAGCGTCACCTCATTGAATGGTACGGGTGTAAGCCCATAGCCACTTTCTACCGATTGTTCTGTTTTTTTGTCAAAAGCACATCGAAATGAAAAGGCAAGAATGGTAAATGCGAATATTTGTTTATAAAAATTCATTTGTTCGATTCAAAAAAATTGCTATAAAAACTTGTGATTGTTTAAACCTATACTTGTATAGCTATGTTATTTTGTTTTGAATAATATTTTTCATAGTTTTTATTGGATATTGTAGTCAATTACATGCCTTTCTCAAGGGGTGAGGAAGCAAATCAGGAAACTGACAGTTTTTCTTTTCAAACTCTATCATAAGCTTTTTCCTTATTTCTCTAGTGATAAACCATAGTGTTGGTTTATAGAATAATTATGATATAACTCTCTGTTGGTTTACTCAACTACAGGGAATGCACTAATCCTTAGGCGCGCAGCCCCCATTGGTATAAGTTCTATTTCCTCGGTTTTTTCGTTTGAAACTACCGGACTATCCATTAGTTCTCCGCAGAGTTTATGCTCATCGAGTTTCCACTCTGGTATTCTTTTTCCTTTAGCTTTTATTTTTATTGGTGCAGAATCGATTGTAAACGGGAAATTGTCTTCCGGCCATTGACCTTTAACAACCTCGAATGATGATGTCGGGGAACCTTCATTTAATTTTAAACCGTAATTCCATGCGGAGGCAGGGTGAATTTCCCACGAAGGCCATTTTTGCTTGTCAACACCTTCCTGCCACTTCGAATCTCCAATCGCTGTTTCTTCACTATCCATGCGTTTATATTCCTCGTCGATTTTTAGCGAAAATCCAATTGGACCATAATAAACACTTGCACTGTTATGATTTTTCTCCCAGGTCTTTACTTCAAGCTCCATTGGGAGTTTGAGTTCGAGGTTATCACCATTGCTCCATACTCTTCCAATTCGAACATACTTTTGCGCTTCAATTGTTTCCTCAATTGCTTCTCCATTAATAATTAGACTGGCCTTGCTGCACCAGGCAGGTATCCGCAAGTAAAGTGGAAACTTGACTGGTTTTGAAGATGTTACCTGAAGCTTAATGCTTTCTTCGAATGGATAATTCGTAGTTTGTTTAATAGTAACTTCTTGCCCTTTGGCCACCTTTGCTGTAACTGTTGATGCTGAATATAATGCTGCCAACAAGCCATTATCAGGTGTTGCCATCCAAAGGTTTTCGACATAATATGGCCACCCCTGTGCATGGTTATGCTGGCAACAACGCGAACTAAAAGGATTCATCATTAAGAATGGCCCGCGGTTTTGGATACCTGGATGGTGGTTTTCATGGTCACATAATACCATGTTTGGAGAAGTTATATAATGTAGCGATTTAAAGTCGGGCATTATGGCGGCAGGGTAGGTATTGAACGCTACCTCTTCGGCATGGTCCGCCCAAAATGGATCTCCGGTAATACGCAGCATGTGCTGGTTAGAATTCAGCTGTTCCACTATACCACAAGTTTCAATCCCTTGTCGTGGATCATCATAACCGGGACGTGCATTTTCGTCTGCACCAAACATACCTCCGGGAACCTGTCCAAAATGTTCACGCACTATATGAAAGTTTTCATACGATGCTTCAAGATGCTCCTGGTTTTTACTTAACAAATAATATTGTGCGGGCTCTCTAAAACCCTGCGCATGGTTAACATTGTGCCAGTCTATTTGGTCACCATACCATTCGGGCCATTGGGTTCCCTCACGCTTTCTTTTTTTGCTATGAATTTGATCAAGATCGTGTCCGCGACTCGTCCAGTCTGACGTGTTTCTGTGGATTTTCTCAGCCAATTCCAAAAGGAATTTATCTCCGGTACGGTTGTACAACCAAAGTACACTGTGCAAATTGTCTCCTCCGCGAAGTTTTTGCCAGTAAAGTGTTAGAAATTCGTCTTCAGGGAAATTGAGTTGAAATTTAAAATATTTGGTCATTAAAGCAAGGACCCGTTCATCACCCGAATATTCGTAATACGATTGTAAACAGTATAACATGATCATATTGCCCCAAAAATCTGTGCTGCCATCTTTTCGAAAACGTTTTGGGCCGAAATTCCCATCTTTTCTTTGGCCATTGATTGTTGCTTCTATCCATATTTTTGCCTCCTCAATAATTTGAGGATCATCAAGAATGTAACCCAGATTAGCATAGCCTTTCAGCCAATATGGTACTTCTTCCCAGCCCCAAACACCGCTTCCATCCTCCGATAGCCAGGCGTTGTTTTCTTTCTGTAACCATGCGCTAATCTCACCTAAATTTCCCGTTAGGCCATCGCGCTGTTTTTCCAGATAAACTTTTAACCATCCGTCTGGCTGTATTGTACCTACCGGCAATTTTATAAAAGCACTGGGCTGAAGCGGTGCACGATTACCTACATAATTTGAGTTGTGGTTTTTTGTGTCTGGCCTTTCAACAACCGAAATGTCTGTTTTTTGAGAAGTTACTTCGCAACCAACAAACATTGTTGTTATGCTTAATAGAATAAGTAGAGATCCTAGTTTCATTTGTTCGTTTTGAATAACCTGTTACACAAACTTGTGACTGTTTAAACCGCTTTGTTACCTTAGTTTATCTTTCAACAACTCCATATATACACCACCAACTACCGAGCGCGCAATGAAACTTCGCATTTCCCCACTTTTGGTCCAGTAAAAATCACTCATTGGCACACGGCTGGGTGTTTCGTTTAAGAAATTGTAAACGGGGCCAACAAAGGCGCCAAATTCTTCGTCTGAGCGAGCCATTGAAGCAGTCCATAAAATCCAGTCAAGTTTGGCATAAGTATTCCGGCTATCAAGCGGCAAACCGTAACGGTTTTGTTGCTTGAGATAAAAGGAAATCTCTTTGTCAACCACTTCTTGTGGGAATAAGTTAAAGCCCAACACCTCGTCCCATATCATGTTATATTTTTGTGACCAGGTTCCGGACTTGTCAAAAGCTAAACGGTAGTGATCACCATCAGCAGCGGCTTTTACCCATTTTTCGACCATTTGTTCGGCTTGCTTATGGTATTCTCTTGCCTTGGCATCCATCCCCTGCATTTTGCACAGCATCGAATATGATTCAACACCCAATATCGCTTTTACTGAAAGGTTGGCATTGTGGGCCAAATGCCCGGCAAAGTCGTCTGTGCAAAGCTGATTATCCGGGTCAAATCCCTTGGCTTTAAGGTATTCTGCCCATTTCGTAATGGTTCCCCAGTATTTTTTTGCATAGTCTGCATTACCTTCTACTTTAGCTATAGCAGCGGCCAGGATCAGCATATTCCCACACTCCTCCACAGGCATTTGTTCGTCTTCACTTTCCTCACCGCCTCCGTATCTTTGACCATTGGCTATGGGGTAAAGTCCAATATCGTGCGGTGCATATGCCCAGGGCCAGCGTCCCGATTCTGCATAATCGAAAATCGGTGTGGTTTGTGCTTTCATCAGTTCCGGATTCAAATACAGGAAATAAGGAGATGCCGGGTAAAAAACATCAACTGTCCCCATCGAACCATTACTGGCGTTTTCTTTAGAAAAACAAAGTAGATTGTCCTCTTCATCTTTTACAATTTTATGGGCCGCCATGCATTGCCGATGAGCCAAATTGCAAATGGCTGCATATTCTTCACCTCCCAGTTCTGTAGCCTTACGCTGTAATGCTGCATCAAAGGAATTGCATCGCTGAGCAATTTGTGCATATTCCTTTTCAGCTGTCTGCAAAAGTTCTTCCATGCTATCGAACTTCAACTTCCAGTAAGCTTCCAGTTTCTTCCCGAAGTATTCTACAGAATAAATATCGTCGTAGGCCAACATTACCGTTCTGTTTACTTCCCCAACTTCGGGAACATCTAGCTCCAAGGTTGTCGCCAATACAGGGTTGTAATTTTTAAACTTAGGACTCTCATCATGTTTAATTTCAGTTGGAAAATTTTCGGCATTTGCAAAGGCATCCATTGCGTCCTCATTTCGCCCGATGTAGGTCTGGCTTGTTTCATTTGTATTTGCAGCCAAATACAGGTAGCCCCAATCGATACGAATATCATCTCCACTTTTTTTCAATATTGCTTGCCTTTGGGTTCCCATTTTTAACACTTCCAGATCCTTGAACTTTCCTTTCTCCCAGGTTACCTTTTGCCCTCGCTTATTGATACTGGCAGCACCAGAAATGTCGACATATATTTCCACTTCGTGTTTTGACCCATCAAGCGACTTCACAGTCCAACTCACATAGCTTAATGGGCGAGAAACCAAATCGAGATCATCTACCAACAGAGGGGAGAGGAACTTTAGCTGAATCTCAATATTATCCTGCTGAAAAACGAAGTTTGTATGAGTTGCCGTAAGTGTTGTTCTTAGGTGGTTCGCGGCATCAACATAAACAGGAGATTCTCCCATCAGCCGATATGGCTTTCCATCGATGCGAACCATACTTCGGATGGGCATGTTTTGTTGTGTCCAATGCGATGCTTCACTTCTGGTTGGCACTTCATGGTTCATCCAAATGCTGAAATAAGGATCGTGCGTGATTAGCGGATAGGAGGGTGCCCGAAACGTTTCTGACTGGGCCCATATCATGGATGAGGAGATTAATATTACTAAAATCAAACACTTAAACTTCATTATTTGTCCTCCTAATAAACCTTAATAAGCGATAACTTTAATTTGACTACAATTACAATTTCAGTTCTTTCCTAATCGATTCACCTTTCTTCAACACTATTTGTTCCCCATGCATTTCAAATTCACAATCTTTCCATGCCGTCAATTCCAATAAAGCTGAATTCTTTACAATTTCACCACTAATTTTTACTCCCAGTTGTGAGTAGATATTATTCAGATAAACTTTCTCTTTCCAGGGATTGCATTTGGCTATCTCAAGTTTGCCAAACCAATCGCACACCAAATTATTTAGCAGTGATTGAGTAACCAGCCCATTGGTAATGTTGTAAAAAGTTTTTCTTCTCTTCCCGCTGGTTTCATATATCTGTATCCAATCAGGATCAACGTATTTTGCTTTTTCCATATTCCCCCAATCTTTTTTCCACTCCCCGGCATTACCCATTCTCGAACCGGCCAGGAGAAATTCACCGAGCGACCAGCCGTAGAAATAAGGCTTTTGTGCATCCTTGGTAATTTTATATCGAAGATTATAAGCAATGCTTGAAGCATCGGAAACTTCATTGCCAACGGGTAAAAAAGCCAGATCATTCAATTGTACCGGGTGTTTCTGCCCTCCAAAATCTTCTTCCCCGCTTCCTTTGCTGGAAAAGTAGTAACCTCTTTTAGATTTCAATGTTGGGAAAGCCAATCCATCTTTCAAGATTTGGGAATAAATACCATCATTATCCAGGCCATACTCAATAACCTTTTGGAAACAATATTTTGCACTAAAAAGAGCGCATAGATAGTTATCCTGATCAATACCACCCTTTTCATCTTGCCCCCCGGATGGTTTAACGGAAATATGCCATAAACCATCCTCTCTCTGTTGGCTAATACTTTTGTAAAATTTGGCAGTCTCCCGAATTAGTGGCGTCGCATATTTTTGTTTCCAGGTTTCATCATTTACCAGGACTGCTGTTTCGTAAGCCATACGTGCCATATACCCTGAATTATGAATTTGATAGTATAGTCTGTTTGGGGTATCCGGTGTATGATATCCTCTAAAATCGCCATAAGGGAATACCCAGGGAGCCATAATACCATCAACATTTAATAAACGTTTGGTATATTCCTGCATCCCTGATAAGCCTTCCGCAAAATATTCGATCATTGATTTTGCTATGTTCAGATTGCCAGTAGCAAGAAAAACAGGATGTACATAAGAAACATCTTGAGGAAAACCGAAAGGCCAATGATTTGATGAAAATCCCATTGGAGGAGGAAGGCCCAGTTTCTCATCATTGAATGAATATAAAAACATGGCCATTGACCGTACCCAAACTTTCTGTGCATTTGTATCGGGGACGATAATCATGCCCATATCCTGCCATTTTTTTAGCCACCAATCATAACTTTGGGCTAATGATTTTTCTGGTGTGGGGCTGGCAGGTTTGTGTAATGAGAGCAGGATATTATTCTCTCCTGAATGTAATTTAAAACCTAGGCTGGAACCTTGATTTGTAACTTCAGCATTCGTTTTTATATAGTAAACCAATTTAGCTTCATTACAGGATACTTCGATTTTCCACTCATCATCATTCCCTGAGATTTTCGTTGCTTGATAAAGCTCTTGTTTATAGTGTACACTCAGAGCTTCCGATGGTTTGAATATCACATCAGAGCTTGTTCCCTCTATATTGATGTTAATTCCTGCTGTATTTTTTTCAACCGGATCAAACCAGGTCAACACTGAAACATTACCATCCTCATTTCCAAATTGTGTTTCAATCGTGCCGTCGAAGAAGGATTGGTATTGCCTATAATTGGTGATTTCGTCGGGTTCATTTTCCCAAAACATCTGTCCAAATGGAATTAGGTAATCAGCACCGTGTTTAGCTCTTGTAAAATACTTTATGTGAAGAAATTCTGTTTTACCAAATCTGTTGTATTCTTCCTTGTTTGATGGACTTACATGTAGTCCCAATGGTCCGTAAGAGCTACCAAAAAAACCATTTCCCTGGTACAATTTAACCATGCCGGGAGCCGGAAATGAAGTCCTTTTTACATCTGCAACCTTTACAGATTGCTCGATGAACTCTTTCGTAGGTACTATTGGTTCTTGCTCTCTATTACATGCAGTAAACAGTATGAAAACTGTACAATAGAAAAATAGACTGTTGATCTTCATACATCTATGAAAAAATTGTTTTACAAGTCATATGTTTTAATTAATCAATAGCCATCATTTTGAGTAAGCTCGGCTTCTGTATTGTTTTGAATTTCTGCATTAGGAATTGGATACAAGTTATTATGCGGAGCTACTGTAGAACTTGCATAGAAGTTGTATCGCTGTGTTCGATCATAGAGCAAACCCAGTCTGTTTAACGTCACCCTTCTTGGTTCTTCCATGAACAACTCCCTGAGACGCTCGTCCAGGATAAGATCAATGTCTACGTCTGTTGCACTTACAGGAGCCGCATTTGCCCGGTTTCTAATCACATTAATATCGTCAGCGGCAGCCCCGGTATTTCCCATGTTCATATAAGCCTCTGCTCTTAAAAGAAGAGTTTCAGGGAGTCTGGTTGCATATATATCTGCGATATACGCTCGGGATCCCTGGACCATTTGAGGACCCTGACCACCATAGCTGGCAATGAAGGCTAAATGCTCCGGTGTAGCTGCTGCCAGTTGGGAACCTGTAAGCTCACCCGGCAATAGCTGTTCAGCCTCATGATTGTTTTGCGTGCAATACTTTAGGAAAGTAGGATATAGAAATCTATTTGAGTCATTTTCTATAGTAGCCGGAACCAAGTATGTCTGATAAGCGGCCTGACTATCATTAAGATCCACGGTATCACCGTAATGAACGGAAAGTGGATTATCGATCCACCATTTACGAAGTATGTTGACGTCAGCATTTCGAATATCATTCTCCCAATCTGTAGGATCTACATTTCTCCAGATGGTGTGGGTCATATGCGTGGATGGACGAAAAAATCCTTGTCCTCTTCCACCGTGATAAGTGGAAGGATAAACGAATGTTTCTGTGCCATCACCTTGAGCAATCCAGGAGTTGTAATGAGGCCCCAACTGCCGTTCCCAGGTATTGGCGTCACGGACTGGGTTAGCCAAAATTTGACCATATCCTCCCGGGATTTCGTATTCAACCTGAAACACCCAGATACCTTCTGTATTTCCGCTAGACCGATTTTGGTTGTTTTTACGAAATAAATCCCACCAAACATTCCCGTTGGTTTCATCGCTTCGGCTACCAAATCTTGCAGTCATCAAAGCGAAGTTTCCTCCATCAATCACAACGCTGGCCTCATCAACGGCCAACTGGTAATCTCCGGTGCTGAGGTAAGTCTCAGCGAGATAATGAGACGCTACATCTCTATGAAGCCTACCTTCCTGCTGAATATCATTCACATCCGGTAGATTGACTTTGGCAAACTGAAAGTCCTCGATCATAGCAGCCAACACTTCCGAAACAGGTGCTCTCGTATAATCTCTCCTGGGAGTTTGTTCCTCCAAGATCAAGGGTACAT
Source organism: Cyclobacteriaceae bacterium (assembly GCA_028278225.1). Taxonomy (GTDB): domain Bacteria; phylum Bacteroidota; class Bacteroidia; order Cytophagales; family Cyclobacteriaceae; genus JANQEU01. Next base: position 162,333 of record JANQEU010000079.1, on the reverse strand, counting down.
CGCCAAACAAATACACTAAGAAACGATAGGTCCAGGCACGCATGAAACGTGCTTCAGCGGTAAGTCTGCTTTTAACTGCTTCATCCTCAAACGATACATCTTCAATTCTATCGATAACCGTATTTGCATTAGCAACCATTTTGTAAGCATTCGTCCACCTTTCCTGTACGTTGGTGTTGTCTGCACCAAAAGCTGTGTACTGAGAATATACGTCGGTATAAAAATCGCGGGCATGCCACCCGCAGTCGGTTCCCAACCAAAAGTCCCAATTTCTGCGTACGCTACCACCCTTATTCCCCATGTATCTCCTTGCAAGATTATACAGTTGTGCATTGGCTGCCTCAAACCCCGCCTGGTCGGTGTATGAATTCTCGATAGTCGTAAAACTTAACGGAACTTCCTGGAGAATTTCATCTTCGTTGCAAGCACTTATTCCTATAGTTAAGAGGACAGTCAGTGTATAACTTAAATATTTATTTGGTTTCATCAACTGTCTCCATCGAACCGTTACTATGGTTTTCTTCTGAGAAAAACCGTATTTGCTTCGATGTACAGATAAAACCCTGCTGTTGTCGCTGCGATACATCTATGAAAAAATCGTTTGACCAGTCATATGTTCAATTAATCAATAGCCGTCATTTTGAGTAAGTTCTGCTTCTGTATTGTTTTGAATTTCCGCATTGGGAATTGGATACAAGTTGTTATGCGGAGCTACTGTAGAACTTGCATAGAAGTTGTATCGCTGTGTTCGATCATAGAGCAAACCCAGTCTGTTTAGCGTTACTCTTCTAGGTTCTTCCATGAACAACTCCCTGAGACGCTCGTCCAGGATCAGGTCAATGTCTACGTCCGCAGCGCTTACTGGAGCGGCATTCGCCCGGTTTCTAATCACATTGATATCGTCAGCCGCAGCTCCCGTATTTCCAAGGTTCATATAAGCCTCTGCTCTTATGAGAAGAGTTTCCGGGAGTCTTGCGGCGTAGATATCTACGAGATATGCTCTCGCACCTTGCACCATTCTAGGTCCAGGTTCAGAAAAACTGGCAATAAAATCCAGGTGTTCTGTTGTTGCTAGTGCCTGCTGATTGCTACTTAACTGACCACTCATGCGCTCTTCAGCAACGTGGTTGTTTTGTGTGCAATACTTTAAAAAAGTAGGATAGATGTGCCTATTTGAATCGTTTTCTATGGTAGCCGGAACCAAGTAGGCCTGATAGGCGGACTGACTATCATTAAGATCCACGGTATCACCGTAGTGAACTGAAAGTGGATTATCGATCCACCATTTGCGAAGAATATTAATATTGTCGTTTCTGATATCATTCTCCCAGTCGCTAGGGTCTACATTTCTCCATATGGTGTGGGTCATATGTGTGGAAGGCCTAAAAAAACCCTGCCCTCGGCCACCGTGGTAGGTGGAGGGGTAGGCGAATGTTTCTGTGTCATCACCCTGAGCAATCCAGGAGTTGTAATGAGGACCCAACTGCCGTTCCCAGGTATTGGCATCTCTTCGGGGATTACTTAATATTTGACCATACCCTCCATTGATCTCGTATTCTATTTGAAAAATCCAAATTCCCTCTGTGTTGCCGGTAGATCTGTTTTGATTATTTCTACGGAATAAATCCCACCAGACATTGCCGTTGGTCTCATCACCTCTGCTACCAAATCGGCTGGTCATCAATGCGAAGTTTCCTCCGTCAATCACCTCACTTGCTTCATCTATGGCGAGCTGGTAGTCTCCATTTCCAAGATATGTTTCAGCTAAATAATGAGTAGCTACATCACTATGTGCCCTGCCTTCCTGTTCAATTTCATCGACATCTGGCAAATTTGCTTTTGCAAACTGTAGATCTTCAATCATGGCAGCCAGTACATCTGATGCTGGGGCTCTCACATAGTTCCTTCTTGGAGATTCTTCATTTAAGATAAGTGGCACATCTCCCCATAAATAAACCAAGAATCTGTATGCCCAGGCTCGCATGAAACGCGCTTCACCAATAATTCTGTTTTTCACTGCCTCGTCATCAAATATCACCTCGTTGATTCTATCCACGATGGTATTGGCATTGGCGACTATTTTGTAAGCATTTGTCCACCGCTCATATACATTTTCATTATCTGCACCAAAGGCGGTATACTGAGAGTAGACATTGGTGTAGAAGTCTCGAGCGTGCCATCCGCAATCGGTTCCCAACCAAAAGTCCCAGTCAGAACTTACATTTCCCCCTGTGTTACCCATGTACCTTCTGGCAAGATTATATAACTGTGCTACTCCGGCTTCGAAGCCGGCCTGGTCGGTGTATGAATTCTCAATAGTCGTAAAGCTTAGGGGAACTTCCTGGAGGATTTTATCTTCGTCACAAGCACTTATCCCTATAGTAAAGAGGACAGTCAGTATGTAGTTTAGATAATTATTTGGTTTCATCTTGATCGTTTTCTGGTCCTTGAATTAAAATGACATATTTATACCCACTGTGTAGGATCGTGTGACAGGGCGCCCATAGGAAATGCCTATACCTGATCCAGGCTCAGGATCCACACCTGGCCAATCTTTTCTCCAGGAATGGAGGTTTCGACCACTTACAAGCAAAGTCAAATTGCTGATGCCTACCTTATCTAGGAGGTTCTCGTCGAACGTGTAGCTTAGGGTCACATCCTGTAACCTGACAAAGCTTCTGTCGCGAAGGAAATGAGGTTGAATAACAGCGTTTGATTCATAATTGATCCGCGGGCCTTCAGAACCGGGATTATCGGGGGTCCAGTATTCAGCAACTTGAGGTAAAAGGCCACTTGTTCGTGATCCTGTGGCACCGTTCCAGAAGGAAATGCTCCACCAGTTGTCGTATGATAGATAGCCATCTTTGCCCCCTTGAATGGAATTAAGAAAAATACTTAGAGAAAAGTTTTTGTAGTTGAATTTATTCAGTAAGCTCCATCGATAGGCAGGATTTTGATGTCCCAAAATAACTTTGTCCCCCTCGCTCGTAATCAACCCATCACCGTCTTGATCTACCAACCGAAAGTCTCCGGGTTGAAAACCGGGAAGAAAGTCTTCATCCCCGACATCATAAATAGGATCATTGGGATCGATTTCATAATGAAAGATGGTTCCAATCTGATGACCAATGAAAAACCCATAATTCCGGTCGTCAATAACTCCTAGATTGGTTTCTATAAGATCATCTTCTTTTCCATCACCGTCTGCATCAAAACCGAGGACTTTGGTCACTTCATTACGATTCGTGGAAAAATTGATCGTAGAAGACCACTCAAAATCATTGGTACGCACATTTATGGAGGTAAGGGAAAACTCTAGCCCCCTATTCTTTACTTCCCCAATATTTGCCGCACTTTGTTCAAATCCTGAGAGAGAAGGGACCGATATAATTGCAATAATGTCCCTGGTCGTACTTTGATAGTACTCTAAATTTCCGTAAATCTTATTGTCTACGAAACCAAAATCTAATCCCACATTCAAACCTGTGGTCGTTTCCCATTTTAGGTTTGGAAAGGCGGGTGTCGATGGCTGTTGACCTATGACTGTGGATCCTCCATCGCCGTAAACATAGGAAGGCAATTGCAGTACTGATGCCAGCGTTAGATACCGGCCATCTGTAGCTGGACGACCTGTTCCCGGAAATTCAAGTGAACTCCTTCTTCCCGATTGCCCATAGGAGACGCGTAACTTTAGTTCATTCACTACATCTTTGACACCTTGAATGAAATTCTCATCGATCATTGCCCATCCAATCGCTGCCGTAGGAAACAAGGCAGTCTTTTCATCTGTACCGAATCCGGAGAAACCGTCTCTACGAAGTGTTCCCGTTAAGAAATATTTCCCCTGGTAATTATAGTTGACCCTTACCATCTGATAAAGGCTACTTTCATCCTGGGCGTCTGAATCGATGAAATCGTTTTCTGCTAATGATAGATCATTAAAATCAGTCAGGGTATTTGGGAAATTGGAGGCAAAAATTTCGGTTTGTTCCAAATACCGTTCTTCGCGGCCAAATACCAAGGTCGCGTCAATACTATGCAATTGATCAAATGTTTTTTTGTAAGAAAATATATGGTCGAGTGTCCAATCTTTCCACAGATAGGAATCTTTACTAGCTTCTCCTACAATCGTTTCCGGATTTTGAGTGACATAAACAAATTGATTCTGATGTCTATTTCTGTAGCTATTGTTATAATTAATTCGATATTGAAGCCCCTCGACTTTTGGAACCTGTACTACTGCATAGAGCGTAGAATTGAGTTGCAGTCGATTATCATCATTCAAGTCATTAGCTCTAATTAGCTCGTTTTGACGACCACCAAGAATAAGATCAAGGTAGTTTCCGTCATCATCTGTAGGGGTGACAAACCAGGAAGTAGTGTAATGTCTTCGGTCAAATTCAACCCCTGAATGATCTGCTGTAGTTACGAAAGAATTTGTTCCCACAGTCAGCCAATCAGTCAATTTAAGATCGAGGTTGACCCTACCGGTGATCTTGGTGAAATTATCTCCTTTAAGTATTTCTTCATTGTCCAGGTAGGACCCAGAAACGTAGTAGCTCACATTGTCTGTACTTCCGGAAACACTGAGATTATGGTTGTTAACGAACCCTCTTCGGGTCATAAGGTCTTGCCAGTCATTGTTCACACCGTTTTCATATCCCCACCGTTCAGAATAGAGAAATTCACCTTCAGCCTCCAGTCCCAGGGTTACGTCGTAATCAGGATCGTAAAATCTTCCTACTTCAAAGGATTGTTCCCAATCAAAGGCTCGTATTTGGTCCAGGTATTGTTCAGGAGTATTGTACGTCAACCTGTTGGCATCTTCCTTAAAGCTGTACCTTGCTGAATAGTTAAATACTGGTTTTTGTGAAGCTTTTCCGGATTTGGTGGTGACCATTATAACCCCATTGGCTCCTAAAGAACCATAGATGGCAGTAGAACTCACATCTTTAAGTACATCGACGGACTTCACATCGTCCGGATTGATGTCCTGGAAACTCCCTCTGAAGATAATTCCATCGACCACAATAAGTGGTTGACTGTCTTCAGGGTCAGTACTTAGCGTAATATTTCCTCTTACTGATAAGTTGACATCTTCACCTGCATCTGTACTTATACCTACATTCAGTCCGGGGACATTTCCCTGGAGTGATTGCGCAATACTTGTGTTACCCTGATCTCTGAATGTTTCCAAATCCGCTCGTATCACCGCTCCAGTAATATCAGATTTCTTTTGTGTACCATAACCGACCACAATTACTTCATCAAGAAGCTTTGTATCCTCCGATAACTGAACATCAATGACACTTTGTGATCCAACTATTATTTCCTGGGTAACGAAGCCGGTGTAACTAAATAAAAGTACTGATTCAGAAGAGGCGACTGTCAGAGAATATTCACCATTGATATCGGTAATTGTTCCGTTCATAGTACCTTTCTCCAGGACGGTTACTCCTATAAGTGCTTCTCCATTATTATCTGTTACGGTACCACCCACATTAACGGTTGCAGCCGTTCCTTCCGAAGTAGTGTTGTTTGCCAGAATCACATTCATGGAACAAATTGTGAAGATCGCATACATTCCAATCCTGATTATCTGCGATGAGAATTCTAATCTTTTTTCCATTGGTTTCGATTTGTGAAGTAAGTCCATCAATACATCAGTCTTTTTTGAATCAATCGATGTCACCTGTTCAAAATTTAGAATTTTGCTTAGTTGAATACTTAAAGATATTCAAAATTATTATTCTGTGTAAAAAATACATAGAAAAAAATTCCCTGGTGATTCATTGAAGAGGATCCTGACTTGTTTGATTTATATGCGGTATTGTTGAATATCTAACTTTACTGTGTATAAATTACGCAGAAATAAAAATAAACTAATGAAATCATCCAAACTTATTGGCAAAGTTTCAGTGGTTACCGGAGGAGGTGGAATCCTCTGCAAAGCTATGGCTCAAGAACTCGCCATGAACGGTTCAAAAGTAGCCATACTTGATTTGAATAAGGAATCGGCCATTGCTGTTGCAGAAGAAATTAAAGAGAATGGAGGCAATGCAATAGGATTGGCTGCTAATGTGCTTGAGTTGGATAGCATCAAATCTGCAAATGAACAGGTTAAATCTCAATTAGGGCCCTGCGATATTTTGGTCAACGGAGCAGGTGGTAACCATCCGAAAGGCACAACATCAAAACCATTCTTTGAATTCGGAGATGAATTAGATAAAGACCTTATTTCTTTTTTCGATTTAGACCCGGCAGGAATTTCTTTTGTATTTGATCTCAACTTTATTGGCACACTATTACCAACACAGGTTTTCGTAAAGGAAATGATCGGAAAAAAAGGATGTTCAGTCATCAATGTATCGTCGATGAATGCTTTTACTCCACTTACTAAAATCCCTGCCTACAGTGGAGCTAAAGCGGCTGTGAGCAACTTCACTCAGTGGCTTGCGGTGCATTTTTCTAAATCCGGTATTCGTGTCAATGCACTTGCTCCAGGTTTCTTTTTAACTGATCAGAACAGAACGCTTTTAACGCAGGAAGACGGTAGTTTGACCCCCCGAGGAGAAACGATTATTGGCCAAACACCCATGGGAAGATTTGGTGATCCGAAGGACTTACTGGGGACCTTGATGTGGCTGTGTTCCGAGGATTCCGCGTTTGTAACAGGCGTTGTTGTTCCTGTTGACGGTGGTTTTAGTGCATTTAGCGGGGTCTAATTTTTAATTCAATTATCATGTTGGGGAAATATTCACTCGGTATTGGTGATCGATTTGCAAAAGAAGGTGTTTTTCAATTAGAAGCTTTTGTGAAAGCGAAGAAATTAGGAAAGGACATTACACCTGTTTGGAACAAGTCATATCGAGAACATAAAACGGTAGGAAGTAAGCCGTCATCTGTTAGAAAAGAGGCTGATGAAAGTGTAGCCAAGTGCTCTTGGAAAAGTGGTTATCTGGTGGATGCAGACCACATCACCATCCAAACAGTAGAAGACTTTATTCCCTATTCTGATTTCTTCACTATCGACGTGGCCAATCAAATTGGACATGAATTAACACAATCAGAGTCGAAAGTCTTTTTGGAAGAATATCGTCATCATATTGGAAACTTAGACATTCAGGGAATTGATGAGACCTTTGAGATAACAGAAGAAACGCTTTTGGAATTTGGAAATAAATTTTACAAAGCTGTTAAAGAATCCTTGCTGATCTATCAGAAAATAAAAGAAAAGAGACAAGGCTATTTTGCAGTGGAAGTATCGATGGACGAAGTGGAAGTACCTCAAACTCCTCTGGAATTATATTTCATTCTTATTTTGCTTTCAAAAGCTGGCATTCCTGTTAATACGATTGCTCCGAAATTTACTGGAAGGTTCAATAAAGGAGTGGACTATCGGGGAGACTTGGCAGCCTTTGAAAAAGAGTTTGAACAAGACCTACTAGTGATTGCTCATTGTGTTGAAAAATTTGATTTACCAAAAGACCTAAAACTCAGCATTCATTCCGGAAGCGATAAATTCTTACTTTATCCAATCATAAATCGATTAATTAAAAAGCACCATTGTGGACTTCACTTAAAGACTGCAGGCACGACCTGGTTAGAGGAACTGATCGGATTAGCTGAATCCGGGGGATCAGGTTTGGAAATGGTAAAATCAATTTACGCTGAAGCCTACTCCCGTTTTGATGAATTGACTGTGCCTTATGTCACAGTAATCGAGGTTGACAAGGATCAATTGCCAAAGATAGAAACGGTGAATTCCTGGGAAGGTAACAAGTTTTCAGAGACTCTCCGTCACGACCAGAAGAATTCATCATATGATTCTAATTTCAGACAATTTCTGCACACTTCTTACAAAATAGCAGCAGAGAAAGGTGATGGCTTTATAGAGGAACTTGAGAAAAACAGCGAACACATAGGGCGAAACGTAACAGAAAACATTTTTGACAAACACATTAATCCATTGTTTATATGAGCTTAGAACAAACCTGGAGATGGTATGGACCTAATGATAACATTCCACTTTCACATATCAAAATGGCTGGAGCTACTGGTATTGTGACAGCTTTACATCACATTCCGAATGGAGAAGTTTGGTCAGTTGATGAGATCACTCGGAGAAAGTCGGAAATTGAAGCTGCGGGACTTACCTGGTCAGTAGTAGAAAGTATTCCTGTCCATGAAGATATTAAGAAACAGACAGGCAATTATTTAAACTATATCGAAAACTACAAACAGAGCATTCGTAACCTGGCCGATTGTGGAATAGACACGGTCTGTTACAATTTTATGCCAGTGCTTGACTGGACAAGAACCGATCTTGCTTTTGAAATGCCCGATGGTTCGCGTGCGTTACGCTTCGATTTTTATCAATTTGCAGCTTTTGAGTTGTTCCTGCTCAAAAGGAAAGGGGCTGAAAATGACTACACACCTGAACAGATCAGGAAAGCGGAGATTGTTTATAAAGGAATGAGTGAATCTGATCAATCGATCTTGGTAAGAAATATTATCGCAGGACTGCCTGGTGCTGAGGAAGGATACACCCTCAAACAGCTTCAAAGCGTGCTTGATGAATACGCTCAAATTGGTGATATGGAACTAAGAAAGAATCTCTATTCTTTTCTCGGTGAAATTGGTCCTGTGGCAGAGGAAAATGAAGTGCTATTAGCCATTCATCCGGATGACCCTCCATTTCCGATACTTGGACTGCCTAGGGTAGTAAGTACAGAAGAGGACGCTGAAATGCTTCTGAACGCATATGACTCTAAATACAACGGACTTTGTTTTTGCACCGGATCTTACGGAGTGCGTGGAGATAATGACCTGATTGGAATGGTTGAACGTTTAGGCCATAGAATTAACTTCATTCATTTGCGAGCCACCAAAAGAGATGCCATTGGGAACTTTTTCGAAGCGGATCACATGACCGGGGATGTAGATATGTATGGGGTTATGAAGGCATTGGTATTGGAACAACGAATTCGAGTCAGCCAAGGAAGGCAAGATACAAAAATGCCTTTTAGACCGGACCATGGACATCAAATGTTGGATGACCTAACCAAAAAAACAAACCCTGGCTATTCGGCTATAGGTAGACTAAGAGGACTTGCGGAGCTTCGAGGCCTGGAACTGGGCATCAACAGGTCTATTTGAAAACTATTAATAAAGCCACCGAAGGTAACATACAATGAGCAACCCTACTTATTTATTCTAGGTAGAGACATTGAACTTGATTGATAATGAAGTTCGATTACTTTTGCCTCTCAAATTATCATTATTTAGCAATCTCTTGAACGATGGTGAATTCAGAAATAACAAATGTTTATGTTACTGAAGATTCATATGAATGCACAGTCACGGTTGATTGTGCCGTTTTTGGATTTCAAGATGGCGTACTGAAGCTCCTCTTAGTCCAAAAGTTAAGTGACCTACCATTTAAAGGATACTGGTTGTTGCCGGGTGGAATCATGCAGGAAGGAAAGACTGCTGAGGAAGCCATAGATGATGTTCTATTTAAATTAACAGGAATTCAAGATGTCCACCACGAGCAAGTTCACTGTTATTCCTCGGTTAATAGACACCCGCTAAAGCGTGTTATTACTATTTGTTTTTATGCTCTGGTAAAACCTGAGAATCACCCTATCATTCGAAAAAAGCATGAAAAGGGAGTTGAGTGGTTTCGATTAGATGAAGTGCCGATACTCGGATTTGACCATGAAGTTCTAAAAAAGGATGCACTTCAAAAACTTAAATCTAATGTAGAAGAACGTCTTATTTTAGGTGAGTTATTACCGGAGAAATTTACCCTCACTGAACTTCAAATACTTTATGAGGCCCTCACTGATCAAAAACTAGACAGGAGGAATTTCAGAAAGAAGATCATTCAAAAGGGTCTATTGAAACATACCGGTGAGAAGAAAACAGGGGTAAAAGGTGGACCAGAGTTATTTGAATTAAAGTAAATGCTCCTTATATATTGTAAAATATCTTTTCTGTGTATATATTACACAGAAAAGATATTAAGATGTCTGATATACGATTACTCACTCATTCAGATCACGCAAAAACCTTTGATAAAGCTCAGCTTATAGAGCATTTCCTGATTCAGGGATTATTTAAAGTTAATAGTATTGAGTGCACTTTTAACTATTCATGACCGTAGATGGTAATGGGAGCAATGCATGTAAATAGAGGTGTGAATGTCAATGCTATAGCCTCTTGATATATTGCCACAGATATTGAATCCTAAAATTTATGATGCCGTTTCTTTCATATGATTTTCTCTTACAAAACGAATTTGCGTCCAGGTTGTATCATGATTATGCGGCGGGTATGCCTATCATTGATTATCACAATCATCTTTCTCCGCAAGACATAGCCATTGATAGGAAGTTTAATAATATAACTGAAGCGTGGTTGGAGGAGGATCATTATAAATGGAGGGCAATGCGTGCTTTTGGTATCGCCGAAGAGTTTGTTACCGGAGATGCAAGTGATGAAGAGAAATTTATAAAGTGGGCAGAGGTAGTACCTTTTACAATTAGAAACCCTCTGTTTCACTGGACTCACATTGAGCTTCAGCGGTATTTCAATATCACGGAGTTGTTGTCACCGGATTCTGCAAAGTCAGTTTACGAGAAATGTAACACGGCACTCTCTGAGGAAGAAAACAGTTGCCGTGGCTTGTTGCACAAAATGAATGTCGAAAGCTTGTGTACCACGGATGATCCAATTGATGATCTGCAATATCATCAGGTGATCAACGAAGGAGAGTGCAAAATCGGAGTTTTCCCGACCTTTAGACCGGATAAACTATATGCCGTTGATTCTGCAGACTTTCCAAAGTACTTGCTGAAACTCGGTGCAGCGGTAGGGTTTGAGGTAACATCTTACGATGACCTTCTGAGAGCATCGAAAGTGCGGATTGATTACTTCCATGCTCATGGAGGACGACTTTCGGATCATGGGTTTGAGCAACTTTATGATATAAAATATTCAATAGATGCAGCTAAACAGACATTTGAAAAAGCTCTGAAAGGGAAGATTCCATCCGTGAAAGACGCTCAGGTGTTCAAAATGACAATGTTAGTAGAGCTTTGTAAGATGTACCACGAAAAGGGTTGGGTACAGCAATTTCATCTTGGGGCAATTCGGAATAATAACCAACGCAAGTTGAATCTGCTGGGTCCTGATACAGGCTACGATTCCATAGGGGACTTTGAGCAAATCCGTGGTTTACGCAAGTTTTTAAACACTGTAGCAGGTACAGATCAGCTTGCAAAGACCATTCTTTACAATTCAAACCCACGGGATAACGAGTCATTCGCTACCATGGTTGGAAATTTTATGGATGGTGGTATTCCAGGAAAGATACAGTTTGGATCGGGGTGGTGGTTTTTAGATCAGAAAGATGGAATTGAGAAACAGTTAGATGCCCTTTCTAATATGGGTTTGGTAAGTAAGTTCGTCGGAATGTTGACCGACAGTCGTAGTTTCTTATCATTCCCCAGACATGAATACTTCCGGCGTATTTTATGCAACTTGATTGGAAGTGATGTAGTTAATGGCGAGTTGCCTGCTGACGAAAAGTATCTGGGAGGAATAGTAAAGGATATCTGCTACAACAACGCTAAAAATTATTTTGATTTTGATAACTAATTGACAATGAAAAAAGTAGTCACGTTCGGAGAAATCATGTTGCGTTTAGCACCTCCTGGATTTTTAAGATTTTCACAAGCCAGTTCTTTTGATGTTGTGTAAGACTGCTGTTGAAACTATAAAACGCCAATAGTTATGAGAAATTCGATTCTCATATTGCTGTTTACTCTTTTCTCTTGTCAAAAGAAATCCGATGTCAGAGTTCTGAAATTGGCACATGGATTGGATCCATCTCACTCTGTTCACATCGCAATGGTGCATTTGGCTGAAAAAGTAGAGGAATTTTCTGAGGGTAAAATGCGCATTGAGATCTACCCGAGTCAACAACTAGGTGCGGAACGAGAACTTCTTGAGCTTTTACAAATTGGTGCGATAGACATTACCAAAACCTCTGCTGCCGTAATGGAAAACTTTTCACCATTAATGCAGATTCTTAGCTTACCCTATCTGTTTAGGGATTCTACACATGAGAGGAATGTTCTTGAGGGTGAGATTGGTAAAAAGATCCTTGAAAGTGGTGTTCCTTATTACTTAAGGGGATTATGTTATTATGATGCAGGCAGACGTAGCTTTTATACCAAGGAGAAACCGGTCAATAAACCAGATGATCTCGAAGGGTTGAAGATAAGAGTGCAAGCAAGTAATACAGCAATTAAGTTGGTTCAGACTTTTGGCGGCGCTGCAACACCAATAGCTTTTGGAGAATTGTACACTGCGTTGCAGCAGGGAGTAGTCGACGGGGCGGAAAACAACCCTCCAAGTTTTTACCTCACCCGTCATTATGAAGTGTGCAAATACTACTCATTAAATGAACATACTGCAGTACCAGATGTATTGTTGATTTCCGAGCATACGTGGCAAGATCTCAATGATCGAGAACGCGACTGGATAATTGAAGCTGTTCAAGAATCCGCGGCTTACCAGAGAGTTTTATGGCAAAGATCCGAACAAGAAGCATTGGAAGCAGTGGTCAAAGCAGGTGTACAAATTGTTCGTCCTGATAAATCAGTATTTCGGGACAAGGTTTCGAAACTAGGTCCGGAGCTACTTGATGACCCCAAGGTTCTGGAGGTTTTTTATCAGATTCAGAATGCTCAGTAGCGTTAAGAAACATATGGACCAGACCCTGAAGATCATACTTTCTGTCTTGATGATGGCGCTGTTAAGTGATGTGGTGTGGCAGGTCTTTTCCAGGTACGTATTAAGGGATCCGAGCTCTTTCACGGATGAGTTGGCACGTTACCTCATGATCTGGGTTGCCTTATTGGGCGCTGCTTACGTGACAGGTCAAAAATGGCATATTGCAATTGACCTAGTGGCTTCCAAAATCAATTCTGTATGGTTGGATCGATTCATTCATTTAACAATTGGAACTTTTGCTACGCTGGTTCTTGTATTCGGTGGGATAAAATTGGTTAAACTGACGCTGGAACTAGAGCAGAAATCCGCTGCGCTTCAGATCCCATTGGGATATGTATACTCTGTTTTACCCTTAAGTGGCATCGCCATCTTGATCTATACGGTGATTGCATTGTTTGAATCCAAAATAGAAAACAGTTAATGGATGTTCTACTTCTGATATTGACATTTCTTTTACTACTCGCTCTTGGTGTACCTATTGCTTACAGCATTGGACTATCGTCTATGGTGGTCCTCATTGCTAACATGGACGGATCGATAGCACTGACCATCATTGCCCAGAGAATGGCCACAGGCCTGGATAGTTTCTCCTTGCTCGCCATTCCTTTCTTTATTCTTGCAGGCCAAATTATGAATACGGGAGGGATTGCAAATCGATTGATAAATTTTGCTAAGTCCTTCCTGGGATTTTTACCAGGAGGTCTTACTTATGTGAATGTAGTGGCCTGCATGCTGTTTGGTGCGATTTCAGGCAGCGCGGTAGCAGCGGCTAGTGCGATTGGAAGTTTCATGGTACCCAGGATGGTGAAGGAAGGGTATCCAAAACCATTTAGTGCTTCGATCAATATTGCTTCATCCACCACGGGATTGGTTATTCCACCCAGTAATGTACTTATCGTATATAGCTTGGCAAGTGGTGGAGCTTCAATAGCGGCATTGTTCCTCGCGGGTTATATTCCCGGAATTCTAATGGGGCTGGGACTGATGATTGCCGGTTATGTTTTTGCCATAAGAAAGAAACTTCCAGTTTCATCGACCACCTCATTCAAGAAAATGCTTAAGTCCTTTTGGGATGCATTTCCAAGTCTTCTTTTGCTGATCATAGTAATGGGAGGGATCGTGATTGGGGTCTTTACTGCGACTGAGGCATCCGCGATTGCCGTGGTTTACACATTGATACTAGCAGTTCCTATTTACAAAGAAATTGGCTTGAAGGAATTGTCCCAGGTTTTGGTTGAAACGGTCAAAACGACCTCAATCGTACTTTTCCTGGTTGCTACATCCATGAGCCTTAGTTGGGTACTCGCCTTCGAAAATATTCCTCAGAGTGTGTCAGCTACCCTTTTAAACTTAAGCGACAACAAGATCGTGATCCTCTTAATCATCAACCTGATCTTATTGTGTGTGGGAATTTTCATGGACATTACACCGGCTATCCTGATCTTCACACCGATATTTTTACCGGTTGTAACCGCGTTGGGAGTTGATCCAGTTCATTTTGGGATCATCATGGTAATGAATTTGTGCATAGGATTGTGTACACCGCCTGTGGGTTCGGTGTTGTTTGTCGGAGTAGGCGTTGCTAAAACAACCATTGAAAAAGTACTAAGACCATTAATACCACTGTTTCTAGTTTTGATTGGAGTCCTCTTGCTTGTAACTTTTATCCCTTCGTTGAGCTTGTGGATACCTGGTCTTTTTGAGTAGGAATTGCTAAGTAATTATCCAGTCTATACAAAATAATCTTTTGTCCAGATCAATCAGTATTTTGATCATCTTCTTTGATAAATACAATTTTCTATCATTAAGAATTTTCTTTGATGAGATTTTTAGCTGTCCGTCCTAGGTTTTTCTCATTTGTTACCACTCAGTCGCTGTGATTATGTTTACAGCAATCAATACTTAACATAATTAAGAATTATTCATATAACAAAAAGGGCCGACGGAAGAATATTCTGTTTGAGTAATATCAATGGCTCAATTTTTATGACCCAACCTACTTTTTTCTATTTAAACCTTCTAGTGGTGTGATGACCCTGCCAAGAACAGATAATTGATTTTAGTGCTAATGGGCCATAGAATAAGAGTGTTGTTATTGATATCATCCTCGAAGCCATAAGTATGGTTCGATTAATCGACCGATTTTACGAACTCTCGTATGTAACATCACCAGCAAACATGCTCGATGTATGGTGACTCGGTAATCATCTATCAGTAGTTGGGCCAACTCCTTGCTCCTGGCAGGCTTCAGAGCTTTTTTTTAATGACGTCCTGTAACATCTGCTTGTCCAAAGAAAGATCTGCAACCAGCTTTTTTAACTGAGCGTTTTCTTCTTTCAACTGGCGTAACTCACGTAATTCACTTACCCCCAAACCGCCATATTTTTTCTTCCAGTTGTAAAATGTGGCCTCGCTGATGCCCATCTTACGGCACACTTCATCTACACGCGTACCTGTTTCTGCCTGCTTCAAAGCAAATACTATCTGGGCCTCTGTAAATTTTGACTTTTTCATCGATTATTAGATGTTTAATGTTACGATTTAAAAGCCAATTTTCTCTAATTATCCGTGTCCGATTTTTTGGTAAGAGGTCAATAGCAGCTGATTTTCTACTAATCGGGTGTCCTAAAAAGAGTCAAGGGTCATTGAAGCTTACTGGTCTTCTATCAGGCGGTTCAATAAATGGGAAGATAAGTTTTGCTCTTATGCCCAGGGTATTTGTGACCATCTCGGAATATCAAAGCAAAAAGCCTACGCATTATGGAACCACAAAAATTTCCCCAGATCAGAGCGGATAGTTTATAACAGAGGAGGGAGAGAATTTAAAATCAGAGGTGTTTACCACCATGATCTTAAAAGGTTTCTGAAGGATGATATCTAGTTATTTTGACCTCAATGAATAAAAAAAGTGGCTAATTTTTAATATTTAGCCACTTTATTGTATTCAATGCGGTCTGGACGAGACTCGAACTCGCGACCTCCTGCGTGACAGGCAGGCATTCTAACCAACTGAACTACCAGACCGAATAAATCTTTTTCCTCGTGGACCGATACTCCAAAAGTTACCCTCGCGACCTTCCCGACAAGTCGGGACAGGCATTCTAACCAACTGAACTACCAGACCTCCTTGAAAAGGTGACGCAAAGCTATAGTCTTCAATGAATTTATGCAATTCATTAAATAATATTTAATTGGAAAAATCAAACTGGGCGGAACATTGTCAATTCCTTCAGCATCTGCGTTCTCCCGGGAGGAGATCTTTTAATTTGATAATCAAAAATTGTTACGTAAATTACGTTACGTAACTTGCGTAACGCACGAAGCGTAATGAGAAAGCCAGGCAATCCCTTTATCATCACAGGATATCACAGTCCTGCCTATTTCTGTGATCGACAGGAAGAACTTTCCTGGTTGGTGGAGCAATTTGACAATGAGCGAAACATGGTATTGTTTGCCTGGAGGCGTCTGGGTAAAACGGCCCTGGTTCATCATTTTTTCTACCACCTTGAAAAACATCATAAGGCGGATACGGTTTTCGTTGATCTGCTGGGTACGGCTAATCTTTCCGATGCTCATAAGCGAATTGTAAATGCCATCCTGAATAAGTTCGGTGATTTGCAAAAGGGAATTGGGGCCGCCTTCAAAAAATTACTGAGCTCACTCAATGCGACAATCGGGTTTGATCCGTTGACAGGTGCTCCCCAATTGACGGTAGGACATGCTTCATCACAAATGGTAGCTGCCTCATTTGATACTTTGGGGGCATTTCTTTCCGAACGCAAACAGCCGGTTATTATATGTATTGATGAATTTCAGCAGATCGTGGAATATCCCGAACACGGAGTCGAATCCATGTTCAGGACCTGGATGCAAAATTTTCCGATGCTACGTTTTGTCTTCAGCGGCAGTCACCGGCATATGATGGTTTCGATGTTTAGTGATAAATCTCGTCCTTTCTATCGCTCTGCTCAGATACTTCCCATTGATGCGTTGGATCAAGTTGAATATTCCAAATTCATCCGGGCACATTTCAAAAAGTCCGGAAAAATAATTGATGAAGCTATCATCGAGTTCATCTTTAGTTGGACAAAGATGCTTACTTACTATGTACAACTGGTATGCAACCATTTGTATGCCCGGGGGGACTCCATCAACGCGAAAGCATTGTCAGAAGTATTTGAAACAATCATCCAGCAGTATAGTCATCAATTCCAGTACTATCAACAGCTATTTACCTCATTTCAATGGAAATTATTGTCAGCGCTGGCGAAGGAAGAAGAGGTAAAAAACCCATTAGCGAAAGAGTTTATTTTCCGGTACCAGCTTGGTGCGGCCAGTTCTGTCAATACCGCGTTAAAAGCTTTGACAAAGAAGGAATTTGTGATCCACCATGATGGTATATATTCACTTCAGGACCCACTATTCATGCGGTGGCTACAAAAAATTTGATTCGGTCATTAATGCAATCAGAAATATGCTCAAAAGCTAAATTGGCTTCAGTAATCATTCAAAACCCCCTGACATTTGTAAATCCTGCCTAAATTTGGCTTTTGCTTAACAACCTCATATGTTCTTAGAATTTGAAAAGCCCATTGCCGAGCTTGAAGAGAAGCTGGTGGACATGAAGAAGCTGGCTAAAGAAAGCGATGTAGATGTCAGTGAAGCCATTGCTAAACTTGAAGACAAAATTGTCAAACTCAAAAAGGATACCTACAAGAATTTAACTCGCTGGCAAAGGGTTCAGCTTTCCAGGCACCCGGACCGGCCTTATACCCTGGACTACATATATGAAATTACGGATGAGTTTATAGAATTGCACGGAGACCGGTCCGTCAGGGATGATAAAGCGATGGTCGGTGGATTGGCGGATATGGATGGAACTTCCGTCATGATCATCGGACAGCAAAAGGGACGAAATACAAAGCAGCGACAGGACAGGAATTTCGGGATGGCCAATCCCAGTGGCTACCGCAAGGCGCTCCGGCTGATGAAGATTGCAGAGAAATTCGACAAACCGATCATTACCATGATTGATACTCCCGGTGCTTATCCGGGAATTGAAGCCGAGGAACGCGGGCAAGGCGAGGCAATAGCCAGGAACCTGAAGGAAATGTTTATGCTGAAGGTTCCGGTGATCTGTATTATAATCGGTGAAGGTGCCTCGGGGGGCGCTCTGGGGATTGCAATAGGAGACAAGGTGCTGATGATGGAAAACACGTGGTACTCTGTAATTTCACCGGAATCATGTTCCTCCATCTTGTGGAGAAGCTGGGACTATAAGGAGCAGGCGGCTGAAGCGCTCAAGCTTACAGCGGATGATATGCTGAAGAATGGCCTGATCGACGGTGTCATCAAGGAACCTTTGGGAGGAGCTCATATGGATCTGAAAGCTACGGCAGCCACAATGAAAAAGGAAATCAAGAAAAGCCTCAAGGATATCGAGAAGAAATCTGTGGACGAAAGAATAAATGAACGGATAGAGAAGTTTGCAGGTATGGGTGTTTACAAGTAATACGGCAAATTTAGTCTTATAGGGGTATGAAAGTCGGATTAGCGTTATCAGGTGGAGGAATGCGAAGCGTCGTTCACCTTGGAATGATGCAGGTCCTGGAAGAGGAGGGTGTGGCGTTTGACGTGATCAGTGGCGCCAGTGCAGGTGCCGTTGTCGGGGCGTTACGATGTTCCGGATATAAGCCGCTCGAAATTCTGGAAATCATTGATTCCATAAACTTTCTCAAGGTAATAAAGCCCGCTTTCAACTGGAGAGGATTGCTTAAGATAGAGAGCGCAGCAAGGACGCTCAAAAAATATATCAAAGAAGATAATTTCAAAAATCTTAAGAAACCACTGATCGTTTCTGCCACCGACCTGTCAAAGGGCCAAATCAAATACTTCAAAAAAGGGCAACTGATCAAACCGGTCTTAGCGTCATGTAGCCTGCCGGTTATCTTTGATCCGGTGGTTATCAATGGCGTCTCCTACATAGACGGAGGTGTGTTGGATAATCTTCCGGTCCTGCCACTCAGGAAGAAATGTGATTTTATCATAGGTATGCATTCCAACCCCATTGGAAAAAATCACCGGGCGAATAACTGGAAGGAGCTTATGGAAAGGTCGCTGTTGTTGTCAATTTCGGGCGCCACTTATCAGAAGAAAAAGAAATGTGATGTGTTTTGGGAGCCACTGGATGTTGCGAAATACAATGTTTTTGATTTCAGGAAAGCCAGGGAGATCTATCAGGTCGGATATGATTACGCCCGGTCGCAATTAGCTTCTTTCCCATTTGAAAAACTGATGTCGGCCGCATGAGATGGCTGAAAAAGGTCTTTTTTCAATTTTGGTTTACCTTATTCGGATGGCGGACCAAAGGTGTCGTTCCGGATCTAAAGAAATACATTATCATCGTTGCACCGCATACGAGTAATTATGACTTCTTTGTGGGGTTGGCTGCCAAACATATTCTAGATATTCATTCGCATTTCCTGGCCAAAAATTCTTTGTTCAGAATTCCGGTTGTGGGTTGGTTTCTAAGATCTATAGGAGGTCACCCTGTGGACCGGTCCCGAAACACCAATATGGTTGATCAGGTAGCTGAAATTTATGCCAGGCGCGAGCGATTTGTGATTACGGTCACTCCTGAAGGCACTCGCTCATTTCAGCCAAAATGGAAAACGGGATTTTATCGTATCGCTGAAAAGGCCAACGTTCCTATTGTAATGGTGAGTTTCGATTATAAAAAGAAACTTGTGGAGATCAAGGAGCCTTTTTTACCAGCAGGTGACATGGACACTGATGTCGAATGGATCAAATCTTACTACAGGGGTGTTACCGGGAAAAATCCGGAACTTGGCGTGCGCTAGCAAAAAGCAGGAGATCCTGGATTATTTCGAGATTGGAAATAAAAAAAGGTCCAGACCTGAACCTGAACCTTATCCTCATTCATACGGCGTTTACTTAGCCGCTGTTTTCTTTGTAGTCGTCCTCTTGGTTCTTCTCTTGGGCTTGGCTTCATCCACAATCTCATCTTCCACATCTGCCAAAATTCTGCCGCAATGTTCGCAAACAATGATCTTTTTCCTTTCCCTGATTTCGGCCTGCTTTTGAGGAGGCACAATATTGAAGCAACCTCCACAGGCACCTCGCTTCACAGAGACTACCGCCAGGCCATTACGCATATTTTCCCTGATCTTGTCATATGACAGCCTGAGTCTGTCTTCCACCGACTTGACCGCGGTAGTCCTTGACTTTTCGAGCTTTTTCTCATCATTTTCGGACTCCTTCGTGATCACCTCAAGCTCTTGTTTCTTGCTTTCCAGATCTTTCTTTTTTTCTTCGAGTGTTCCTTTTGTATTGTCGATTCCCTCTTTCTGCTCTTCTATCTTCGTATAGGCTTCCTTGATTCTTTTTTCTAAAATTTGAATCTCCAGCTGCTGCAATTCGATCTCTTTGGTAATCGCATCGTACTCCCTGTTATTTCGAACATTCATCTGCTGCTCTTCATACTTCTTGATCAGCTTTTCGGCATCTTTGATAGCCTCCTTGTTGTTCGTAATATTCGTTTCTACCTCAGTAAGTTCGTTGTTCTGTTTTTCTATCCTGGTTTGAAATCCGGCTATCTCATCCTCCAGGTCCATCACCTCATCCGGCAATGCTCCCCTGATCTTTTTTATTTCGTCAATTTCAGAATCAATAGATTGTAGTTTAACTAGCGCTTCGAGCTTCTTCGCAACCGTGTTTTCCATGTAGTTTTAGTCGTAAATGATTGGATTTGTGTTCACTTCTGACAAACGAAGTGCAATATTAGCGAATTTTTCCCTTAAAAAATTACATACTAATTCCTTTGTAAATACCTCGCTCTCATAGTGACCGATATCCATTATCATTATTTTGTTTTCCGTTTCAAAAAAGTCATGATATTTGAAATCTCCGGATACGAACACATCCGCCCCGGCCTGTATTGCCTTTGAAAGAAGGAAACTTCCCGAGCCACCACAAACTGCCACTTTCTGCACTTTCTTCTTTACCCCGGCAGTACGTCGTATCACCTTGAGCTGCATTTGATCCTTGAGGTGCACTATGAAATCCCCGACGGACATTTTATGCTCTAAGTGACCCATCAGTCCGGAACCAACAGCAACATTTTTGTTTGACAGTACGCTTAGGTAATATGCGACTTCTTCATACGGATGTGCCTTTTTCAATGCCTCCACAATGCCACGCCGGACGTTCGATGGGAAAATCATTTCTACTCGCTTCTCTGTCACTTCCTCATCTTTCAGCGGCTCTCCGATGTGAGGATTTGCCTTTTCTCCGGGTCTAAATGTGCCGGTTCCTTCAACCCTGAAACTGCAGTGCTCATATTCCCCGATAATTCCGGCACCAGCCTCATAGAGGGCATTCAGAACCTCATCAAGATTTTCGTCCGGCACGAAAGTCACCAGTTTTGACAGCATTCCGGATTTTGGAGATAGCACACTTGTTTGCCGGAGCTTCAGTTTTTCAGCGATCATTTGATTAACTCCGGTAGCAACATTGTCAAGATTGGTATGAAGGGCATAAATCGCTATATCATTCTTAATAGCCATAGTGACGCACCTTTCCACCCAATGATCGCCTGTGATCTTTTTTAATCCATTAAAAATCAGGGGGTGGTGTGCGATGATCAGATTGCAATTGCTGTCAATGGCCTCCCTCATCACGTCTTCCGTGACATCCAGTGTGATAAGTATTTCGGTTATTTCCAGGTTCCTGTCCCCGACCAATAAACCTGAATTATCGTATGATTCCTGGTAGGACAAGGGGGCCCATTCCTGAAGGGATTTAATAATATCTTTGACCTTCATTGTTCGTAGTTATGTACTGGTGGCAAATACTGTTATATCCTTTTGCAATATTATACGATCTGGTCACAAGGTTCCGAAATCATCTCTATAATATTGGGCAGTCACCGTCTATCGAATTTGAAACCAATATCATTTCAGTTGGAAATTTAGCAGTAGGGGGAACAGGCAAAACACCACATACGGAATTTCTGATCAAACATTTGGTAGACAAAAAATACAGGATAACCACACTTAGCCGTGGATATGGCAGGAAAACCAAAGGGTTTCGCATTGCCGATGGATTTGATACTGTTAAAACAGTAGGCGATGAACCGCTTTATTTGTTTGAGAACTACAGTAACGAAATAGTAGTTGCCGTAGGGGAGGACCGGGCTTTGGCCATACCGAAAATACTGATTAATCAGCCGGATAATGACGTTATCCTTCTGGATGATGCTTTTCAGCACCGAAGTGTGAAACCGGGCTTATCCATCTTGCTAACGGCATTTCAAAGGCCATTTTATGAAGACTTTGTCTTACCGGGAGGCTTGCTCCGGGAATCGCGGAAAGGGGCACGCCGGGCGGATATCATAATCGTAACGAAGTGCCCGAAGACATTATCAGGATCGGAACGTGCAGAGATCAGGAAAAAGTTAAAAATCTATAATTCTTCGTGCGATATTTTTTTTACTTCCAACAAGTACCTTGATTTGAAACCATTGGGAGAAAAGCAAAGCCGGAAAAGCAAGGTGCTGGGACTGGCAGGAATTGCAAATCCCAGTCAATTTTTTGAAGACTTACATGGTCTTTTTGATGTTGTGGGAACGTTGTCATTCCGTGATCATCATAATTACACTTTAAAAGATGTAAAAAGGATTATTTCACATTTACAGACAGAGGAGGCTATGCTTGTTTGTACCGAGAAGGATGCGATCAAGTTAAGAACATATAAAGAACTACAGGATTATGCTTGCTTTAGCCTCCCGGTACGCATTTTGTTCTTAGCAGACGAGGACTTGTTTCTTCAAAGAATTAACAGTTCAGTCAGGCAATACAATAGGGATATTTAAAAGTAGATTTGCGAGTGCATTTGAGATACATCTTTGTCGGGACCGTTTTGGTGTTTTTTGTACCTGCCGCACTGGGACAGATCGTCGATGACTCAACGCAATTGGTCTATGGCCCTTCCACGGTCAATGTTGTTTATGAACACTTCCTGAAGCTAAATCTTAGTGAGACCGCGGCTATAGATACCTCCCTGACGGACTTTGAGAAATTTTCTTACGTTGACAGGAGCGGTCATAATTACCGCAATCTTGGAAATATCGGTACTGCAATGTTTTCCACTTTCTATGAAATGCCGGAGATCATAGGCCGGACGCCGGGATACAATGCATACAACATATATAACGTGGATCCGAAGACATTCAAATACTATGATACAAAATCACCTTTTATGGATCTGAGCGTAGTACTTGGGGGACAGGGAAGGACAGTGATTGACTACACGTTTTCACAAAATGTCAATCCAAACTGGAACATTGGGTTTGACATTCACAAGTTGAATATCGACAAACAGATCGGTGCGGAACAGAATGAAGGTGACCGCAACGTGGAAAATACGAGATATGATCTATATACTTTTTATGATCACCCCGAGGTACCGTACCGGCTGATGGCATATATCTCTTCATTTAGCCATAAGGTGGATGAAACCGGAGGAATAGCTGTTTCAGATTCGGCTTCCAATGCGGAAATATTTCAGTATCGCGATTCACAGATCAAACTTGAAGATGTACAGGGCATTGAGAGACGAACTGACCTGCATATTTACCAGGAATACGGTTTGTTCAAAGAGTTTCAGCTTTACCATCAGTTAGACCGGAATACACAGGTCAATATCTACAAGGATTACGTGGATGGGTCGGCCTCATCCGGTAACGATACATACGTATCATTCTATCCCAGATTTCTCATTGATCCTGACAGCACCTACCAGGAATCCAGATTCACGTCATTCTCAAATGAGATCGGGTTGAAAGGGTCCGTCTCATCGGTTTATTATAGATTTTATTTACGAAACCGGCTGGTTGACAATGAATTTCTTTACCTGGATTCATTCGAACCTGCATCAGAGAACTACCTGGGGGGTGTAAGTCAATTTACCTGGAGAGATTTATTTGCGATCAGGGCAGAGGGCGAGATCCTGCAGAGCGGGGAATTCAAATTATCAGGATTCCTTAACAGCGATTTCTTAAATGCCAGCTACAAGACCATCCGCTACAGACAACCAAATCTTGTTCAGGACTACTTTGGAAATCACCATGAATGGCACAATGATTTTGACAAAGGTTTTGCCAATGAACTGGCAGGTAGTCTGAACTTTAACTGGAAGGGAGTCAACCTCGTTCCGGGTCTTCAGCTCAGGACACTTGACAACTTTGTGTATTACGATACACTAAGTTCTCCAAAGATTGCTACGGCTCCTGTCCTGATCAGTAAAATCGGGGGGCAGGTTAATTTCTTCTTCAATACGAATAGGGAACTGGGAGAGGGCTTTCATTTTCGGAATGAGGGATATTTCACAACGGTAACGGGCAATTCTGCCGAGGTTATCAGAGTTCCTCAGTTTTTTTACAATGGAAAGGTCTACTGGGATGGCGCCTGGTTTGAGAAGGCAGTTCCTCTCCAGGTGGGATTTAACGTACATGCCAAATCCGCCTACAAGGCAAATGCCTACAATCCCGCCATTCAACAGTATTACTTGCAGGATGATACTGAGTTGTCTTCCTATTGGACGCTGGATGTCTTTGCAAACATGAGAATTGATAAGATCTTTGTTTTCGTTAAGGTGACTTACGCCAATATGGCCGCCGAAAGCGGTTATTTTGTAGCTCCGGATTACACCGGCCAGGAGCGAATATTCGATTTTGGTGTTAGGTGGTTATTTTTTGATTGATATGGAAAAAACTGTACTGGGCCTTCAGCTTCCGACAGATCCGCGCTGGACAAACATCGCTGAGAAAAGTATTGAAGATATTTTGGTAGATCATGCCTACTGCGAACAGAAAGCGGCAAGTTCCTGCATTTCACTTATTGTGCAGTTTCCGGATAAATCGGAGATGCTGGATGTGCTTGCCCCGGTAGTAGCGGAGGAATGGGAGCACTTTGAGCGGGTACTCAAGCAACTGAAAAAGAGGGGATATTCGCTGGGTAAACAGCGTAAGGATGAATATGTCGCCAGGTTGAATGATATCATTTGGAAGGGGGGGAGCAGGGACCAGCAACTGGTAGAGAAATTATTAATGAATGCACTGATAGAGGCGCGGAGTTGTGAAAGATTTAAGCTATTGTGGAAAAACCTGGAAGACCAGGAATTGGCGGAATTCTATCACGAGCTCATGATATCGGAGGCAGGACATTATGCTAATTTCCTGGATCTGGCCAAAAAGTACATGCCGGAAGATTATGTGATGAAGCGGTGGAAGGAATTTCTTGTCGAGGAGGCGAAGATCATGGAGACCCTGGAAGTAAGGGCGGATAGAATGCACTGATCTGACCTTTCCAGATATTTTAGAGTTTTGGAAAGGTCAGATCTCATTATGCATCAGGCCGGCCAGAGCCATCCAAACGTTCCTGCAGTCAGTAAGGCGTAGATCACGCCATCAAAAAAGTGCTTTAAGGTTGCTGACCAGCTACGGCCAAACCATATGGAATTCTGCAGTATGCCAAAACAATACCCGGCTACTGCAACGGATCCGGTTACCCGAAAAACCGTGAGATAATTGGCTCCTGCCCCAAGCGAGACACCGGCGGCATAGGCAGCAAACAAGCCTACTACAATACAATAAATAAACCACATCAGGAGCTGAGGACCCATTGAGGTCATCTTGTTTGGCAATATGGTGAAAATACCGACAGGACCTTTCTCAATCTTGTCTTTGTATTCCTGGGATTTCATCTCACCGGGAGTTACAGCTCTTGGGAGAATATAATCACCTGGAGGTATGTTGAATGGCCTAAGCGCATCGCCGACTTCATCTTCCTTTTCCAATTTCTTAAAATCGGAACGGTGATAGGTAAGCACCATGTGGATGATTGAGCTGGCAACAAATACAATTACGGCTGAAACCAGGATTGGCAGCCAAAGCGAGAGTACTATCATAATGGTCAAGTTTTGATTATCAATCTAAACTTAACCAAAATATATCAAATCCTACAGGATGGAATGATTGCCGGGAGATCAGGTTTTCTGCTTTTTCTTTTTGGCGGCTGGAAAAAGAATGTTGTTGAGTATCAACCTGTAGCCGGGAGAATTTGGGTGGAGGTTCAGATCCGTCGGTTCCTCACCAACGATGTGCTGGTAATCTTCCGGATCATGGCCCCCGTAAAATGTGAAAAAGCCTTTTTCGATCACACCATGAATATATCGTGCCTCATCAATTGATGCAGTCTCACCCATGATGAGTACATCCCCTTTCACAAGTTCTTTTTTAAATCCGGTGGTCTGACCCATAAAACCCTTGATGATCTGGGAGTGATTTTGTGTAAGCATCGTGGGAATAGGATCCCACTTTGCTGAAAACTGGAACAAGGTAAAATAATCGTTATCCTCCCTCAATCCCCGGTTTACCGGCTGGTTGTCGATATTGGAGTACTCATATTCCAGGGGGCTCCTTTCGATTTTAAAATCTTTGAAGGCGAATGTTCTCGAAAAATCGAGCTTTTCCTGCGCCCGCGGGTCCATTGGGTCCCCGTCAAACATTACCTCACAGATATCAACACCCTCAGCTGCCAGCGCTATGTCATACGTATCTGTTGCCGAACACATGGCAAAAAGAAATCCGCCGCTTCCTACATAAGCCTGGATCTTTTTCACAATTGCCAGCTTTAAATGGGAGACTTTTGCAAATCCGTGCTTACGTGCTGACGCCTCATATTCACGTTGCTGCTGCTGATACCAGGGAAGGTGCCTGTAGTTCCGGTAAAACTTACCGTATTGACCGGTAAAATCTTCATGATGCAGATGAAGCCAGTCGTATTTGGCCAGTTCATTATACATGACCTCATCGTCGAATATGACATCATATGGGATCTCAGCGTAGGTGAGGACCAGGGTCACCGCGTCATCCCATGGTTGTTTGCTTTTCGGGGAATAAACTGCAATGCGAGGATATTTCTCCAGTTTCATGACATCCATGTTCGAAGAAGGACTGGCTATTTCGTTGCGTATCTGGTTGACATTGGCATCAGAGATCACTTCATAGCTGACATTGCGTATAACACACTCATTTTCAATGGTTTGAGCGTATTTGATCATAAAACTTCCACCCCTGTAATTCAGTAACCAATCTACCGGCACATCCTTTGTCAAAACCCAATACGCCATACCATAAGCCTTCAGGTGATTTGTCTGCGATTCATCCATGGGAATCATCAGGTATGCACCTCTGACCTGGGCAACAAAAACTATGGAGATCACCGAAATGATAAATTTTAACTTCATGCGCATCAGTTTCAATAGATAAACGTAAACAATACGTAAACATTTGAAAAATTGTATAACCGGAAAATTATTTCTCCCATTCTCTTCTAACTTTGATCTATGGACATCCGCGAAAATGTAAAAGAGGGTCTCAGGTCCATTAACGCTAACAAGCTTCGAACCATCCTTACTGCCGCCATAATTGCAATTGGAATAACATCTTTGGTTGGGATCTTAACTGCTATCGATGGTATCCAGGCTTCAATCAATGATAGTTTTTCAAATTTGGGATCTAACACTTTCGATGTAGAACGCAAAAGGGTTGACCGGGGGACGTCTGCGGGCAGAAAATCGAAGATACATCCACCGATCAAGTATGATGAACTGGCCAGGTTCAAAGAAGTATACAATGGCCCGGGTGTAGTAAGTATCAATACGGTAGTCAGCTGGAATGCGGAAGTGAAATACAGGTCTAAGGTGACCAATCCTAACATTATGATCAGAGGAGGTGATGAAAACTTTCTGGTCGTTGACGGTTATGATGTAAAGGAAGGCCGGGGATTTTCACAGATAGAAATCAATAATGGCGCGTATGTAGCCATAATTGGAAGTCAGATCGTTGAGGCGTTGTTCGAAGAAAATGAAAGCCCCATAGGAAAGAAGATTTCTATTCTCGGGAGTAAGTTTTTGGTCCTGGGCACACTTCAGGAGCAGGGCGGTGTAGGAGGCAACCAGGGGGTTGATCGCCGTATAGTTGTTCCTACTCAAACTGCCAGGGTAATCGGGAATGACCGCAATTTTGGCTGGGAAGCTACCGTAGCGCTCGAGGATCAAACCAAGATGGAACAGGCCACAGGTATTGCAACCGGCCTGATGCGGGCAATAAGAGGTGATCGCCCTAAGGAAGAGAATTCTTTCGAGATAAGGGTGAGCAGGTCACTTGCAGAACGATTAAGCGATATCACCGGCTACCTGAGGGCCGGAGGCTTTACCATAGGTTTTATTACATTGCTTGGGGCTTCCATCGGATTGATGAACATCATGTTGGTTTCCGTTACGGAGCGCACCAGGGAAATAGGTGTACGCAAGGCTCTGGGAGCGACCCCTCTGAAAATACGGCAGCAGTTTCTAATTGAGGCGCTGGTTATCTGCCAGATGGGTGGAATAGGGGGGATCATCCTGGGCATACTCATCGGCAACCTTATTTCTAATGTGATGGGCATTTCGGTCTTTCTAATACCCTGGGTCTGGATCATATTCGGTGTTGCCGTGGGCATGGTTGTCGGCCTTGTGTCAGGATATTTGCCGGCTTTTAAAGCTTCAAAGCTGGATCCTATTGAATCTTTGAGATTCGAGTAGTAACTTCCCCGGACCTTTTTACGACCTAACCGTTGAGTGATCTTGTAAACCACATCAGACAAGTTATCCGGGATGTGAATGATTTTCCCAAACCCGGGATCGTATTCAAGGATATTACACCTGTCCTGGCTGATCCGGATCTGTGTGTCAGTGTGGCTCACGAGTTGAAAGAATACTGGATCCATCATGAAGTGGATGGTGTGATTGGCATAGAATCCCGGGGGTTCATTTTTGGGATGCAGATGGCGCAGCAACTCGGAGTGCCGTTCATTCCGGTACGAAAGGCCGGAAAATTGCCGTACCGGACCATAAGGCATGCGTATGAGCTGGAGTACGGATCAGCGGAGATGGAAATCCACATTGATGCCGTTGCCGAAGGACACAATATTGTTATTCATGATGATCTGCTGGCGACAGGCGGAACGGCAGTAGCAGCAGCGGAGCTGGTAGAGAAAAGCGGGGGGCATGTAGCCGGTTTTTCATTTTTGGTGGAGTTGGAGTCTCTTAATGGCCGACTGAAAGTACAAAATTACTGTGGAAATATTCATTCGATAATCCATTATTAGATACAAGGATGTAGTTCTTCTACCCGTCCGAGTTTATCGAAATTTGACGCTCAGCTCACTGGTATTTTTGCAGTCAAGCTGATGGAAAGAATTTTTGATTTTACCCAAATAGTTGAAGCTAATCTAGAATATAAAGGGCTCAAACAGTTTTGAGAAAAGGTTTATATTTAGTGAAATCATTAAGAACAAAATTATGAACAAATCACTATTTACCCTTTTCTCCCTGGCGTTACTGCTGGGTTGTATGAATGAAAAAGAGAGTGTTGATTCCAAGAAACATGTCTTCTCTGAAGAATTGTTAAAAGCCTTTGAGAGCCTCAAAAACACCAATTACTTCAAGCAAAAAAAGTACACGCTTGACTTATCAAATTCAATAACTGTGGATTACGGAAATGATTTACACGCCACATTCTTTCCGGTGATTAATCGGGATAATGAATCAACCAATGCTAGAAATGCCACCCCACCAGAGGCCCATATTTCGACTATCTACAATAGTTCAGGATTTCTTTATGGATTAGAAACTGTAAACTTTGGTTCTATCTCTTTGACCACACCTTCATTACTATTCACAGGTAATGTCTCATCTACTTTTTTTGATAATGACTATAATTCAGTTGTAGATCTGGAATTTTACAATGGGACTTTGATAGGTGTAAGTGCTCCACCATATTCTGGGCCTGATGCTTGTTGTGGTTGTTCTGTACGAGGAATTGCGGCTTGCGTCGGTTATAAATTTCAAAATAATAGCCCCTTTAAACGTTTCACTTTTGAAGAAGTAGGATGTTATATTGCATTCGGTCCCTGTTTGGGTTACCGTTTTGGGGATTGTATGGTTACTGAATGTGGCTGGTGGAATCAGACATATGAAATTAATGGTATAGAAATTACACCTGATGATCTCATGTGGTAAAAAAATCGAAATTACCGGTGTAAGCAAGACATTTGGAAAAAAAACTGCTTTAAGAAATTTATCCTACGATCTTCCTATTGGCAAGGTCGTAGGATTGATCGGTCCTAATGGTTCAGGTAAAACTACTTTTCTAAAATGTTTCTCAGGAATTTGGGAGCCTGACAGGGGCGAAATACAGTTTCCTGATGGCTTGGAAAAAACTTCCATCGGATTTTGTTTCGAGGATCCGGCCTTTTACAATTCTAGGTCCCCATATAGAAATCTCGAATTAATTGCTGAATTGAGAGGCTGTGATCCCGGGTCCATTGGTGATGCTATTCTAGAAATGAAAATTGAGAATTACTTGTATAAAGCTTTCAAAAGCCTCTCACATGGACAAAAACAAAAAGTGAATATTACTTCTGCTGTATTAGGTCACCCATCCATCATTATTTTTGACGAACCTAACAATGGACTAGATCCCGAAGGATTTATTCTTTTTCGTGAACTGGTTGAGCGGCTCAAATCAGAGGAACGGACGATCATTATTTCCAGTCACCTGCTGTTTGAAATGGACAAAATGTGCGACCATGTGATGCTGTTTAAAAATGGAGATATCATAGATGATGTGAGCATGGATGACTTTTCTAAAAGAGATCTGGAATCGTTGTATAAGGAAAAACTAATGGCTGAATGATTTTTCCAAGAAAGCTGATAGGATTCGAACGCAACCTCGTCTTCAATAAGAGGAATGTTATGATCCTGCTCTTCACCATTTTTGGAACCTACTTGTTACTTTTTTTCTCTATTG
This sequence comes from Cyclobacteriaceae bacterium, assembly GCA_028278225.1. Classification (GTDB taxonomy): domain Bacteria; phylum Bacteroidota; class Bacteroidia; order Cytophagales; family Cyclobacteriaceae; genus JANQEU01. The sequence continues at coordinate 131,594 of JANQEU010000079.1, read as the reverse complement.
TTCATTGGATGTGGGAAGGTAATCTTCAAGCGGAAATTACGGCGCTTACTAAAATAACCTTTCTGCTGATCGTTTTTATTTTTAGTTATCAGCGATTTGTTTTTTTCGAATCCGGTATGGTACAACACGCCATTTGTGCCATAAGGTCAAAAACTCAGGTTTTTTTCTTTCAGGTTGCAAATCATTTCCTACAAATCACAACGTTCTCATTGATCATATTTCCGGCTTTTCCGCTTTTCTATCAATTGAGAGCTAGGTCCGAAATGATGGTAAGTCAAACAATGGACTTCACCGATTTTTTTATTCGTGTAATATGGATGGTGATGATGAGTACAGCTTGTTCGGTGATATTCATCGCAAGTTTTAGACGTGCAAGTAGATTTCTTTTAGGAATTTATTTTATTCCACAGATCATTATGGTCTTGACGTACGTGCCGCGGAAATTTTCGGACGGTTTGTATTTTGTAGCCCTGAATCCTGTTAACATGGCTGTTGATGCGTTGACCTTTGATATTGGACCGGTGAAAATTATTTTAACCATTTTATACATACCGCTGCTCATTTATATCAGTTTTCTGATCTTCAAGAAAAGAAACTTATAAAGCTGAGAATGTTTAGGTTAAATAATCCCCTGATGATCGTAATGCAGGCCTGGTCAGTTTTATGTCGAATGGTGAATCAAACGATCTAATAGGGTTTTTGAGTCAATACCACCTGGAGTTCCTTAACTCTTCCCATCGCATCAAAGCGAATGCTTAATTCTTTGGTACGGTCGCAATCCAATTGATAGTAAAAGAATTTCTGACCGCGCTCAAAAAGCTCATGTCTGCCGGCACTTCCCAGCAGGGCTTTGACTTCATTCTGGTTTTTGGAGATAAGCTCCGATTTCTTTTCAAGCAACAGCGCAGTGATTTCCGTTCTATAGCCATCACAATTTTCTAAAGATTCAGTCCATTTAGCCTGATCGAATCCATCTATTTCAGGTGTCTGATAACATGCTGTCAGTGAGACCACCGTCAAGTAATACAACCATTTCATATATCCTCAGAAATAAAGGTCATCTTAAATCATGTCCGGTATCAATTTTCCAGTCACCGGATACTAGTTTTGCGCACCATGATCAAAACCGTAAACTTACTCCGAATTCTTTCTATTATTCTTTTTCTTATTGTATTCGCACTGGCATACGCATACATGCCTGTTATGGTAAGCCTGAGCCCGGTAGAAAGATGGGAAATCCACAGGGAGAGCTTCTTTTATTTCGGATCAGGATCTTTTTTGCTTGTCAATATTGTGACGTGGATCATTGTGAAATATTTTACACCGGCCTTGCTTCAGTCAAAAGGGGAAGAGGCTACAGCGTGGATGGCAGCACTACCATTTGTCATCAATATTTATATCACGATGATCATTGGGTTTTTGGGTGTGCTTAATAATCCCACACGAATTCCACCGGACAACTATTCCTACCTGAATTTTATTGGACCTGTGATATTTTTTTTATGGATTGGAGGGCTAATCTATTTTTTAACCAGGAAAAAATAAACGTGTTAATAGTCAGTTAATTATGCGCTTTTAGCTGAATCAAAACTACAATTCAACATTAAAATACATTGCTAATTCTATTAGAATTTTTATATAAATTCCCGCTAAATTCAATTTTTAGGCATTTTTTAATCTGAAATCAAACATGGCATTTTCTTCGGTTGACTACACTGAGGATAGTATAAAATCACTTGACTGGAAAGAACATATCAGACTCAGGCCTGGCATGTATATCGGTAAACTGGGTGATGGGTCTGCGCAGGACGATGGTATCTATGTACTGGTAAAAGAGGTCATAGACAATAGCATCGATGAGCATATGATGGGTCATGGCAGATCCATCAACATCAAAGTCACAGACCACCGCGTTGAGGTGAGAGATTATGGCAGAGGCATACCGTTAGGGAAGGTGGTGGATTGTGTTTCCAAGATCAATACCGGGGGAAAGTACGATTCCGGCGCTTTCCAGAAATCTGTCGGACTTAATGGTGTAGGAACCAAGGCGGTCAATGCGCTGTCTGCCTATTTCAAAGTGCAGTCATTCCGGGATGGCAAAACGAAACTGGCTGAGTTCGAAAAAGGGGAAATCACCAACGATGCTAAAGAATCGAAAACTTCCGACAGGAATGGAACATTGGTGGCTTTTGAACCTGATGACAATGTCTTCAAGAACTTTCATTTTATACCGGACTACCTGGACAATCTAATCTGGAACTACGCTTATCTGAATGCCGGTCTGACCATCAACCTGAATGGGAAAAAATATCACTCTGAAAAAGGACTTCTGGATCTGCTGGAAAGAAAAACGGATATTGAAAACCTCAGATATCCGATCATTCATCTCAAGGGAAATGACATTGAGATGGCAATTACGCATGCAAATCAATATGGTGAGGAGTACTATTCCTTTGTCAATGGTCAGCACACCACCCAGGGGGGCACGCATCTTTCTGCATTCAGAGAGGCTGTAGCCAAAACCATCAAGGAATTCTACAAAAAAGACTTTGACGCCTCTGACATCCGTGCAAGTATCGTTGCGGCGATAGCCGTTCGCGTTCAGGAACCGGTTTTTGAGAGCCAGACAAAAACTAAACTAGGCTCCCAAAATATTGCCCCGGATGGGCCAACCATGAGGACATTCGTGAATGATTTTGTGAGGAAGGAGCTGGATAATTACCTGCATCGTAACAGTGAAGTGGCGGATGCACTGTTGAAGCGGATCCTGCAGTCAGAAAGGGAACGAAAGGAAATTGCCGGAATCAAAAAACTCGCAAATGAGAGGGCGAAAAAAGCAAACCTGCACAACAAGAAGCTCAGGGACTGCAGAATTCATCTGAATGATAAAAAGGGCGATGAAGAACTGAAGGCAGGCTCCATGATATTCATTACGGAGGGGGATTCGGCCAGTGGTTCCATCACAAAATCCCGGAATGTTCAGACACAAGCCGTATTCAGTCTCAGGGGTAAACCTTTCAATTGCTTCGGCCATACCAAGAAGGTCGTTTACGAAAACGAGGAGTTCAATCTGCTGCAGCATGCCTTGAACATTGAAGATGGTCTGGAGGGGCTCAGGTATCGCAAGATCATAATCGCAACGGATGCTGATGTCGACGGTATGCACATCCGGTTGCTTTTGTTGACATATTTTCTGCAGTTCTTTCCTGAGCTGGTAAGGAGTGGTCACCTGTTTATCCTGGAAACACCTCTTTTCAGGGTGAGAAACAAAAAGGAAACGATCTATTGTTACAGTGAAGAAGAAAAAGAAACCGCGGTTGGCAAGCTGGGAAGTAAGCCTGAAATAACAAGATTCAAAGGTCTTGGAGAAATTTCACCGAATGAATTTGCCGGCTTTATAGGGGAGGATATACGTCTCGAACCTGTTATACTTCAAAAAGAGACAAAAATTAAAGATATTCTTACCTTTTATATGGGCAAGAATACCCCGGAACGACAAAAATTTATTATTGACAAGTTGAGGATCGAAAAAGATCTGGTCGAGGAGGAAAAAGAATTGGCAGCATGATTGAAAACAAATTAAAAAAATGGTGCAGCAGTTTCGTGATACTGTTGCTGCTTTTGGCCGGAATTACATCCTGTAATTCGGATGACGATGATGCCGGATCCCCTACTATTGAGGGGCCGCGTCTCACATCTTCCAAAGTGATACAGGTGAGAACCGCTGCTAACATAATAACACTGTTTGATCTTGCGGAAGTGGATATTGATCTTGAACAAATAATTTATGACGTTCAGATTTGGAGGATCACTTACCAAACATTATACGGAGACCAGGAAGTAACCGCTTCCGGTCTTGTTTTCATCCCGGTCACTGAGGAGCAGGTGCCATTTGTTAGCTATCAGCATGGAACGGTCGCTAACAACACGGGGGTACCTTCACAGGGCAACCTGGATGATGGTGAAAATCTACTGCTCGCCGCATTGTCCGCAACCGGTTTTGTGAGTGTGGCTTCGGATTACATCGGATTCGGCAGTTCTCTGGACATAGTACATCCATACTACGTGGAGCAACCTACGCGTGACGCTGTAATGGATATGCTGAGGGCATCTCTGGAACTGGCAAATGAGAATGAGGTGCCCGTTTCCAGCAGACTTTATCTGATGGGTTACTCCCAGGGTGGTTACGCCACTATGACCGCTCACAAGGGAATTGAAGAAAAAGGTTTGGAATTCTTTGAACTTCAGGCCTCCTTTCCGTCATCGGGAGCTTATGATGTGATGGGCATGAGAGATTATTTTTTATCGTTGGAAACATATCATCAGCCATTTTATCTGGCGTACGTGGCGGAGGCATACAAAAACTACTACGGGTGGGATGCAAGCGCTACTTCGTTAATTTTCAAAGAGCCATATGCCTCCATCATACCGGATGTCTTTGACGGTAGTCTGAGTGGCGGGGATATCAATAAATTGTTGACCGAAAATCTGTCTGAGTACCTTACCGCTGAATTCCGTTCTGATCCGGATAGCGAGACATTTGATTTCGTAAATGAGAAGTTTGAAGAAAACAGCTTGCTGGATTGGACGCCATCTTCGCCGATGTACATGTTTCACGGTGATGTTGATATCACTGTGCCATATCAGAATTCTGTAGATACACATACCCGGCTATTGGCAAATGGCGCTACAAATGTTACACTTACATCCGTTGCAGGGGATCATGGCAGTGGTGCTTTTCCATACATCCTTGAAGTTTTAGATAAGCTTAGGGTATTGGAGGGCCGGTGATGAGAGGAATTGCGCATTTGGATTTTCACAACAAAACAACTTATAAGTTTCAATATTTAGATGACGGACTATTCTGACGAGAAGGAGATTCACGATGTATTGCCTGTTTCGGGCATGTACGAAAACTGGTTTTTGGACTATGCATCCTATGTCATTCTTGAGCGAGCAGTACCGGCCATAGAAGATGGCTTAAAACCCGTTCAGCGTCGCATCTTACACGCGATGAAGGACATGGATGACGGGCGGTTCAACAAAGTGGCAAATATCATCGGAAGTACCATGCAGTATCACCCGCATGGTGATGCCTCGATATCCGATGCTGTCGTAAACATTGGTCAAAAAGATCTTCTGATAGATACACAGGGAAACTGGGGTGATATCAGAACGGGGGACGCTGCGGCGGCAGCAAGATACATCGAAGCCCGTCTCTCAAAATTTGCGCTTGAGGTAATTTACAACCCGCAGACTACAGAGTGGCAGCTTTCCTATGATGGCAGGAAGAAGGAACCGGTAACCTTCCCGGTCAAGTTTCCCTTACTGCTCGCTCAGGGTGTCGAAGGGATCGCCGTAGGTCTGTCTACGAAGATCCTGCCACATAACTTTTGCGAGTTGATCACGGCAGCCATCAATATTCTAAAAGGAAAACGTGTGAAGCTATACCCGGATTTTCTGACGGGAGGCAAGATCGAAGTAGCGGATTATAATGATGGCAAAAGAGGGGGTAAAGTTCGTGTGAGGGCTACTATCGAAGAGATTGACAATAAAACGCTGGTCATCAAGGATATTCCATTCAGCACCACCACTACTTCCCTGATTGAGTCCATCGTAAAAGCTAACGAGAAAGGAAAGATAAAGATCAAGCAGGTGGTTGACAATACGGCCGCCGATATAGAAATACTGATCGGTCTTGCATCCGGAACATCACCGGATATTACCATTGACGCCCTGTATGCCTTTACAGATTGTGAAGTCTCCATATCTCCAAATGCCTGTGTCATTAATGATGAAAAGCCACAGTTTTTAGGTGTTACGGATATACTGAAGCAATCAGTGGAGCAAACTGTGGATTTGCTGAAGCAGGAGCTTGAGATCAGGAAAAGCGAACTCCTGGAGAAGATCCTTTTTTCGTCCCTCGAAAAGATCTTTATTGAGAACCGCATTTACCGGGACATTGAGGAGTGTGAGACCTGGGAGTCTGTAATCGAGACAATTGACAAGGGATTGGATCCCTTTAAACCGCAGTTCTACAGAGAGATCACGGAGGAGGACATTGTCAGACTTACAGAGATCAGGATCAAGCGGATTTCAAAGTTCGATGCGTTCAAAGCAGATGAGCTGATGAAAAAGCTGGAGGAAGATCTTACGGAGACCGAACATCATCTTGCAAATCTTACGGAGTACGCCATATCCTATTACCAGGGACTACTGGAGAAATACGGAAAAGGGCGGGAACGAAAAACCGAGATCGCAAATTTTGATACGATAAAGGCGACTTTCGTAGCAGCCAGCAACGCCAAACTCTATATCAACCGCACCGACGGATTCATAGGATATGGTCTGAAAAAAGACGAGTACATATGCGACTGTTCGGATATAGATGATATCATAGCATTTACGAAAGACGGTAAATGTGTTGTCACCAGAATTCAGGAAAAAGTCTTTGTGGGGAAAAACATCGTTCATGCCGGAATTTTCAAGAAAGGGGATGAGCGGATGGTGTACAATATGATATATGTGGATGGCAAATCCGGCAGAAGTATGGTGAAACGCTTCAATGTGCTGGCGGTAACCAGGGATAAGGAATACGACCTCACGAAAGGAACCAAAGGTTCCAGGGTTCATTACTTCACGGCTAATCCAAACGGTGAGGCTGAACAGGTTACGGTTTACCTGACCGCCGGAAGTAAAGCGCGCAAGAAAGTATTCGATTTTGATTTTGCGGAGCTGGAAATAAAGGGGAGAGGAGCGGGAGGCAACATCCTTACGAAATATCCGGTCCGTAAAGTCCAATTGAAATCCAGTGGAAAATCAACCCTTGGCGGACTTGATATTTGGTATGATGACGTAGTAGGACGATTGAATACGGACGGACGGGGCAATTTGGCTGGTAACTTTAAGGCTACGGATCAGGTTATTGTATTTTATAAAGACGGTTCCTATGAATTGACGTCCTTTGAATTGACTAACAGGTATGAACCTTCGCAGGTCGAGTTACTGACAAAATATGAACAGGAAATGCCGATCACAGTCGTTCACCAGGATGGAGAAAGTAAAACTTATTTTATCAAACGTTTCCAGGTAGAGACCACTACATCAAACAAAAGGTTCAATTTCATTTCGGAAACCCCAAGATCTAAGATGACTTATGTCGGATTAGGTGTTAAGCTTCCAGTCAATGTTGTTTATAAGGTCAAAAACAGAAAAGCCGAAAAGAAAATCCAGTTGACGGATTTGATAGAGGTGAAGGGTTGGAAGGCCATTGGCAACAAATTCCCGGTTCAAAACATAACACGGGTTGAAGATAGCGAGGATGACTTGTCCCCGGAAAAGCCTCAGGAGAATAACGAATACAAGCCGGAGGATTTACTGGAAAAACTTAAAAAAGAGGTAAAATCAGAAGTTGAGGAGGAGGACAAACAGCTTGGATTGTTCGGGAAGGAGAAAGAATAAGATTCCATTGGCAGACACCATTAAATATCTTAAGAAACTGGAACCTTACGTTTCTCCACATAAGGTGGATGTCATTGACAAAGTGTTATCAAACCGGACGAGGAAAATAACCGTTGTTCTGGAGGACATATACCACGCTCAAAATGCAAGTGCAGTTTTGAGGACATGCGAATGTATGGGACTGCAGGATGTTTATGTAGCTGAAAACAAAAACACTTTCGAGGTCAATCCCAGGGTTGTGCAGGGGTCGAGCAAGTGGATAACATTGCATAAATTTTCGAAATCAGAATTGGACAATCCGATATTCAGCTGCATCGAAGGGCTCAGGTCAGCGGGTTATCATATTTGTGCCACCAGCCCATCCGCTGACGCTATTGATATTGCCGAACTGCAGTTGTCGGAGAAGATGGCATTTGTTTTCGGAACAGAGCTGACAGGGATCAGTGACGAAGTGGCGGGAGCGTCGGATGAGTTTGTCAGGCTTCCCATGTACGGGTTTACGGACAGTTACAATCTTTCAGTATCCGTAGCACTGGTATTGCAGGAGATTGTCAAAAAGTATAAGACCATTTTCCATGACTGGCAGCTTTCAAAGAAGGAACAGGAAGCCCTGAGGCTGGAGTGGTATCGAAAAATAGTGCGAAGGTCTGACCTAATACTGGAACTGGAGGATTGAAAGCGTTTCTCAGAATAGTATTCCTGTTACTTGCGGCAATCGCAATCTTCGTTGCGACCAGTAATCTATGGGTGGTGCTGGACAGTAAAAAATCGTTGTATACTGACGTTGAAGAAATTCCTTCAAAGAACATCGCTTTGGTTTTAGGGACAAGTAGACTAAATTCGGCGGGCCAAAAAAATGAATATTTTGAAAACAGGATAGATGCGGTGGCACTACTCTATCATCATGGGAAGGTAAAGCATATCATCGTAAGTGGAGACAACCAAACGATTTATTACAATGAACCGCGGGACATGCAAAGATCATTGGTGGCGAAGGGTATTCCGGCGAAAGCTATTACAATGGATTACGCCGGGCTGAGAACACTGGATTCAGTAATACGCTGTAAGGAAATTTTTGGTCAGGATGATGTGATAATTGTTACACAAAAGTTTCATGCATACCGTGCATTATTCATTGCGGATCACTATGATTTTGATGCTGTTGGCTATTCTGCTGAATCACCTTCCGTCTTCAGGAACAGGGTATTTCTCCGGGAGGTTGGAGCAAGGGCTTTTGCAGTACTTGACCTATACGTTTTCAAGACAAAACCTAAATATTTGGGCGACAAAATAGAGTTAAGTTTTTAGTGAATGAAAAAGATCCTGATAAGTATTCCAACAGTCATTGTGCTCTTGCTAATTGCGCTGGTCTGGTTCCTTAAGTGGGCATCCGAACCGGTAATGTCCAAAGAAAATTATGATTACCTGTATCCTGACCATGGAAAAGGGTTGATCCTCCCGGATACTATGAGTGTTATGTCCTACAATGTGGGCTATATGTCCGGCATGACCAATAATTTATCCATTCAAAGAGATTATGATTTTTTCAAAAACAATCTGAATAAGACTGTGGCGCTCTTTGACAAATATCGTCCCAATATCATTGGATTGCAGGAGGTTGACATAGTTGCCGATCGCTCTTTTTACCAAAATCAACTGGATACCATCATCATCAGGAATCACTACAGAACAGCATTCCGTTCGATTAACTGGGATAAAAGATATGTTCCTTTTCCATACTGGCCACCCAGTAATCATTTCGGACCCTTGGTGTCAGGTCAGGCTATTGTCTCCGACCTGTTGATCCATCATGGCCGGAGAACGGAATTGATGAGACCGGATCATCCTTTTTATTACGATGCTTTCTATATCTCACGACTGATCCAACTATCTGACATCATCCTGAAGGATCAGGAGATAAGGGTATTAAACGTTCACCTTGAGGCGTTTGATAAGAAAACAAGGATACAGCAGGCAGAAACGATCAAGCTTATTTATGAGCGCTATTCGGAAAGAATGCCAATAATACTCATGGGTGATTTCAATAGTGTTCCACCCTGGGAGGGTGGTGATTCCGATGCGATGGAGATAATATTCGGCTGTAAACACATAAGGTCCGCAATCGACAGCACGGAGTATGTATCAAACCCGGAAATGTATTATACCTATAGCAGCAGGGAGCCATCCAGAAAGATTGACTACATATTTTATAATGAGAACTTCATAAGAAAGATAGAAGCAAAAGTGGTACATGAAGCCGGTGAAATTTCAGATCATTTGCCCGTTTTCATGAAGTTTGAAATTTATGGGAAATTAGATATTCCTATGCCTTTCTGATGGGCTATTTTTTAGCTATTTTCGCCCTTATTTGAATTAATAAGGACCATGATAGAAGAATTTGAACATTTACGGCCCGATGACCGTGAGTTGATGTTAAATGCTCCGGTGCTGGTAGCTATATTAATTGCAGGAGCGGACGGTAACATTGATAAAGCAGAGCGGAAGGAAGCCATTTCAATTGCAAGAGCTAAACAAAGCAGATCCAGGGAGCAACTTGTAAAGTACTACAAGGAAGTTGGTGAGCGGTTTGAGGACAAGTTCAATGAATTGATAAATACACTGCCCAAGGACACCCAGGCGAGGACAGATCAAATTATAAGTGAACTGAGGAAGCTTAATTTCATTTTTGCAAAAATCGATAAGACTTTCTGCATAAAACTTTATGCCAGTCTGAAGGAACTGGCCAAAAGAATTGCCGAAGCGTCGGGAGGTATCCTGGGCTATATGACTGTCAGCTACGAGGAATCAAAGCTGATGGAACTTAAGATGATCAACGATCCGTCAAAGTAGAAAGCAAAATCCTGATACCCTGAGGCTGTCTCAAAAGTCAAATGATCACAAATTCCTTACTGGAGAAGAATTCAATCTATGGTTAACCGGTATCGCTCCATAGGGGGATTCATAGTTTAACCCGGAAACCGGGACTTTTTGAGATAGCATTTTTTGGTTCATACCACATAAGAATAAATGCTGCGTTGCGATTTCCTGGTAATTGGTTCAGGGGTTGCGGGTTTGACATTCGCAATCAAAGTCGCACGACTATTACCGCATTCGAATGTCGTAATTGTAACTAAGGCAGGCGAAAGCGAATCCAATACAAAATACGCCCAGGGAGGAATAGCGGTGGTGCTTGACTCCTATGGGGATTCATTTGACCGTCACATTGAAGATACATTAAGAGCTGGGGACGGATTGTGTGATCCTGACATTGTTAGGATGGTGGTTACCGAGGGCCCCGATCGATTGAATGAATTGATCGAATGGGGAACTGATTTCGACGAAAAGAGTTCGGGCAATTTTGATCTGGGGAGGGAAGGAGGACACACCAGAAGGCGGATCCTGCATCACAAGGATATCACCGGGCTGGAAATTGAAAGAAAGCTCCTCAGTCAGGCAGGGACATTGCCCAACATCACCCTGTCCACTCATCATTTTGCCATTGACCTTATCACGCAGCATCATCTCGGTAAGGAGGAGGGTCATACAGGTGCACCGGTCAATTGCTATGGGGCCTATGTGCTGGATAGCCAAACCGGTAAAATTGAGACGTATGTGTCGAAGATAACCCTGATAGCCACGGGAGGAGCCGGCCAGGTATATCAAAGCACCACTAATCCACTGATCGCAACAGGGGATGGCATTGCCATGGCCTATCGTGCAAAGGCCAGAATTGAACATATGGAGTTCATTCAGTTCCACCCGACAGCACTTTATCAACACCCTCAGTCGAGCCCTTCATTCCTGATCTCCGAGGCAGTGCGTGGGTTTGGAGCACTATTGCGGACAAGATCGGGAGAGTTGTTTATGCGCAATTATGATGAGAGGGGGGAGCTTGCGAGCCGGGACATTGTGTCCCGGGCCATAGACAGTGAACTGAAGAAGAGCGGAGATGAATACGTCTACCTTGACTGTCGTCATCTGGACTTGAATGCGTTCAGGGATCACTTCCCTAATATCTTTAATAAATGCTCCGAATTGGGCATCGGCCTCTCCGGCGACATGATACCGGTAGTTCCTGCAGCGCATTACTTGTGCGGTGGGATCGTTACGGACAGGGACGGACAAACTACCATTGAGAATTTATTCTCATGCGGGGAAAGCGCCAGGACCGGATTGCACGGAGGAAACAGGCTGGCTTCCAACTCACTGCTGGAGGCGGTGGTATTTGCTCACCGGTGTTATAAAAAATCCTGCGAAATGGTTGAGGGTATTACATTTCCCGAGGGCATACCGGAATGGAATGAAGAAGGTACGACCCAGCCCGATGAACTGATCCTGATTACGCACAACCGCAAGGAATTGCAGGCCATGATGAGCAATTATGTGGGCATCATCCGGTCAGGGGAACGGCTTGACAGGGCTGCCAATCGCCTGAAGATCATGTATGAGGAAACAGAAGCTCTTTATAAGCGTACAAAGATCTCTCCGCAACTAATGGAATTAAGGAATCTGATTTCAGTTGCTTATCTCATCGTTCAGCAATCTCTGAAGCGTAAACACAATGTAGGCGTGTTTTTTAAGGTTTAGATCAATGTGGGGATTTAATTGCCAATGAAATTAATCTTGACAAAATTCCCCGGGCGGACAGGAGAAATGACAGCTTTTTTGAGGTACGGCAGGGAATATGTGTTCCTTATCCCGAGTTCGGGTTAACTTAGCTCATGCCTCTGCAGCTCCATCAGGCAAACTTTGTTCCCCCCCTGAGACTCGTATTTGTGATGTGGCTTGTTTATACCATTCAATACTACTCAGGTGTTGATCTCGGGTTTTTTGGGATCCTGCCGAGGACATATTCCGGACTGGTGGGGATCCTGACTGCCCCAATGGTCCATGGCAATCTCAGTCATTTGATATCCAATACCATTCCGGTGCTATTCCTTGGATCAGTACTTTATTTTTTCTATCCCACTATAGCTTCCAGGGTTTTTGTTCAGTGTTATTTGTTCACGAACTTCCTGGTTTGGCTCTTTGCAAGATCGTTTTATCATATCGGGGCCAGTGGATTGGTCTACGCCCTGGCATTTTTCCTCATATTCCTCGGGATCTTCAAGCGTGATTTCAAAACGCTGTTCATTGCCATCGCCGTTGCCATTATTTATGGTGGGCTGGTTTACAATGTTGCTTCCATCAATGATGCCATAAGCTGGGAATCCCATCTCCTTGGAGCCATCGCCGGTGTAGGGAACGCCTGGGCGGTCGGCAAGTTTTTCCGGAAGGTTTGACAAATGGCCATGCTCTGAAGGGTATCATAGCATTACAAATGCAGGGGAATATCAATGGTTGTTGGTGACGAACACCAACAACGGCATAGAATGGAATTGCAACCAAGCGAAGAGAAGGCACTCATTATGTTAGTGCTAAATGAGTGCTAATGAACAGTTCTCATTTTTGGCCGGAAGGCCTAATGGTTCTCAATAATAAAGGTGCAGTAACCCCATGAAGAATAGCACCGAAAATTATGCTCATAATTTTTATTGTATCCTTTACTTCAACAACTTTGAATAGCACAAAAGCAACTGCAATATTCAAAATAGTCATTGAAAGCAATGTAAAAACCACAACATAGTCAAACTTTACTTTTGATCTATTGATATCATGATAGTAAGTTCCATGATATGGCTCTCCAAATGTATTGTTATTATCTAATCCGAAAACCAAATCCTTAAGGGATAATTCAAGATTTTGTATCCATGCTTTATAACCGTATAAATAAATATGCCACCTGATATAAACTACAAATAAAGCAAATCCAACACCCACTGAAAGAAACGGTAATAATATTGAGGCTTCTCCTAGTAGTTCTTGTGTTGTAAAATCAGCCCTTCCTTTTAAGATTGTGGCACCAATTATTACGGTGTGAAAACCAAAAAATAACTTCAGAACAGAAAATCTTAAATTATCAACAAGATCATTTCTAGAATGAGCAAGTCGTAATTGTTGCTCAAAGTATTCAATTTTCACGGTTCGAATTGTCTGTTTTTTTTTCATCGTACCCAATTTTATGTAGTATTTAATGCTCTATTACTCCTCGCCCATGTTTCGAAATCAATGGTATTTTGGATAATTAATTTGGCATGTTTGTCATTGTTATGAGGAAGAAATGATTTCGAACTGGCATTTTCGTACATTCTGATCGTCCAATCCAGCACAAGTTTATTCTCATGATAATATTTTGCTTTACTCTCTTTGCGATTTTCGTACAGTGGAACATTGTAATTGACTATCCTCATAGAATTAAGCCGAATATTTTTCTCAAATTCGGGGTTTGCGATTAGAGCCTGATTATGTGCTTCTTTGAACTTGCTTAAAAAGCCTTTTGACTTAATAAAGGACTCGAAATTGTCTGTAAAAATACACCCTGACCAAACTTGTTTGGATTGCCACTTATAGGCATCTTCCAGGGCCTCCCCAACAAATATTCCTCGTTGATCGTAAATTAAATCACCATGCCCAATTGCTCCTCTAAATGGCGTTCTGGAGCCGACGAAACCCATAGACAAGAGTTGATATGCCGAATTGATAACGTTCATGAAGGACCTAAATGAGTTATCACTAGTAAACAAAATCACGGTATCTGAGAAGATTCGGTAATTCAAGCTGTTCGGGTTAAAGTCAGGAACATATTTATTATCAACAATTTTGCCTTGTCCCGCTGCTGCATGTTGCATTGAGGGAAGCAGATGTCTATTGTACAGTTGATACAGTCCTTCCGTAGTTCTATTTTTTCTTAGGACCTTGAACCCAAGTACATCAAAACAAGCCAAGAAACAGTCAATTTTCCTCATTTTCCAGTACTACATGACAGTTGAGCTATGCGCGCTCAACCTTTCAAATATTACTAAAAGTATCTTTTCACCCTGGCTTTAACAAATAACTCAGTAAAACCCGTTGAGCTTCGCACCTGTCTCTCGCCTGTATTGGTGTTTTCTGCCCTCGTTGGTGTTTTCACCAACAAAGATTGATAACGTAATTTTTCTTTTTCGCAGATCGAAGGGCTTGATTCTTCTAATGGTTGTTGGTGACGAACACCAACAACGGTAAAAGAATTTCTTTTTTCCTTACATGGTACCGTGGGATACATGAAATACCCGTCATTAAATACTAAAAATAATAGTATAAAACTAATATTATTAGTATTTTTAAGTATGGTAAATTACTTGAAAGGTAAGGGTGCGCAATTCAATCCTGTAAACAAATTTCTGAAACATCATTTTTCTACAGAAGACCCGGACGGCTATAGCGAGTACTCACCGGTCGTCAAGCCCAAAACACAGGTCTTTTTTGAAAATCCCAAAAAGATCATCAGTAAAAACGACAGCCCTGACCTGAATATGGTCAATTCAATTAATCCCTACCAGGGATGTGAACACGGGTGCATCTATTGCTATGCCAGAAATTCCCATCAATACTGGGGGTTTGGTGCAGGTCTGGATTTTGAGTCAAAAATAGTTGTGAAAAAAAATGTGGCGGACACATTGAGAAAGGAATTGTTAAACCCAAACTGGGAAGTGGCCCCTATCATGCTGTCCGGAAATACAGATTGCTACCAACCGCTCGAGCGGAAATTCAAACTAACGAGAAAAATACTTCATGTTCTGAATGAATTTAAACATCCGGCAATCATACTTACCAAGAACGCTTTGATCGAAAGAGATATGGACATCATCAGCGAGCTGGCATCTGATAACCTGATACATGTTGCTTTCTCCATCACCACCCTCGATGAAAAACTGAGGAGGATCATGGAACCGAGAACGGCAACAATCAAGGCCAAACTCAGACTTATTGAGAGATTTTCGAAAGAAGGCATTCCTGTGGGGGTGATGCATGCACCCATCATACCGGGGCTGAATCATCATGAGATACCAAATGTGATGAAAGCTGTGGCTGATGCCGGCGCTGGCATGGTTGGCTATACGGTAGTCCGGTTAAATGGCGTAATTGGTGACATAACCAGGGACTGGCTTGAGAAAAACTTCCCTGACCGGTTTTCCAAAGTCTGGAACCATATAAAGTCCATGCATGGAGGAAATGTCAATGACAGTAACTGGGGAAGGAGGATTGTAGGGGATGGTCAGATTGCCTTAACCATTAAAAAACTGCATGAAGTAAGCAGGCGAAAGTACCTTCCCAATGCAATCATGCCTGAACTGAATACCAGCATGTTTAGAAGAAGAGGAAACTTTTCACTTTTCTGAAAAAAGTAAAATCCCGAACCTGCTGTACAAATTCGGGATTAAACCACTTGAAGTCGTATTTGACTGGTGACTAATTAATCTTTTGAGGTAGCTGAAAGCATAAATGCTGCTCCTGCCAGCGAAAGGTCTTTTAGTAAACTAGGCATTGACATTTCATTTCCTCCCAACATTCCCGGTAGATGTATAGTGAGTGCAAATATCAGGAGCATGATTCCCAAAAGCATTGTGGCCAGCTTTGCTTTCTTGTTGATGACAATTGCCACCACAGCCAGTATGAGGGCCACTCCAGTCAAATAAACCCAGAAGACTCCCCCCGGTATAAATGACGGAACCATACCTGACATGGCATTTGCATTCGCCAGGTGTCCGAATCCAAACCCCAGAAGAGGCAGAGCATAGAGAAATTTTCCGATAGTTCCTAAGTTTTTCATGATTGCTTTAAGTTAATGGTAAATCAATGTATCAACATGGAAAATAAGAAATATTGCTTCAAAATCCAATTAGGAATATTCATAGTGGTGGTAATGTCATTTGCCTGATGATAAGATTAAATTCAGGGAAGCTTTTGGTCAACCTTTGCAGACTCTTGGAAAACTGCAGTTATTACGGAAAAACTGATGAAATACCGGCATGACGGGGGATTTCTTATATCCATCGTGAACTTTGAATGATAAGCAGGCAATCCAATGCTGGTTGTCATATCTTCCAGGTCATGACATTAATCAAGAGTTGCGCTAATATTTATTATTTAGAATGATTCTAAATAATGTGAGGTTTACGAAAAAAACCAATGGTCCGTATACTCATTTCTTACTCCCTGTTATTCCTGTTTAATATTTCCCATGCTCAGCTAACAGATGCAATGCTGGTTGGTGATGTACAGTCGGAAGGCGAACACGTTCCATTTGCCACAGTACAAATAAAAGGAACCACTATTGGGACAGTTACAGACCACACGGGCCATTATATGTTTAATAACCTGCCTGAAGGGACCTACACCATAACTGCCAGGGCGGCGGGACTCAAGCCAAAGGAAAGGCGTGTAACATTTAATAAGGACCAAACGGTTGAGGTAAAATTTATTTTGGAACCGGACCCGATTAACCTCGAAAATATAGTAGTTACTGCAACCAGGACAACCCAATCTAGGAGAGAATCACCGGTAGTTGTCAATACGCTTGAGCCAAAAACATTTTCTTTTACCCAATCAGTTAACCTGGCAGAGGGGCTCAATTTTGTGCCGGGTCTTCGAACGGAATGCAACTGTGAAAACTGTGGTTTTAATCAGACAAGAATAAATGGCCTTGAAGGCGGTTATACACAGATACTTATTAATAACAGACCGGTTTTTAGCGGATTAGCTTCCGTTTATGGCTTGGAAATATTGCCTGCCAACATGATCGAACGTGTGGAGACTGTCAGGGGAGGCGGGTCAGTTTTATACAGTGGAAATGCTGTTGCCGGAGTAGTTAATCTCATTACGAAAGATCCCACGGACAATTCTTTTTCAATAGATGTAAACTACCGATATCAGGGTGTAGGATATGACAAACCAAAACCGGACATGAACAGTAGTTTTAACGCCACGGTGGTGAGTGATGATAACAAAAGCGGGATCGCACTTTTTGGATATTACCGAAATAGAGATCATTTTGATGCAAATGGTGACAGTTTTAGTGAAATCACTGCAATCGAAAACAATACGATTGGTCTTAAAACATTTTACCGGCCTACATCCTGGAATAAGCTTACAGTTGATTTTTTAAGATTCGACGAATTCCGAAGGGGGGGTAATGATTTCAACCTTTTACCCCATGAGGCGGATATCGCAGAACAGGTAGAACATAAGATCACAAACCTCAGCGCAACATTCGATCAGTGTTTCAGAAACAAACCATCTGATCTTTTTTCTATCTATGTGTCAGGTCAGACTGTTGACAGGGATTCCTATTACGGAGCTGAACAGGATCCTGGTGCATATGGATTTTCTCAGGACTTTTCCTACATATTAGGTACAAAATATGTATTTGGATACCAATTTCTTGGTGGAAATGTTCTGACACTTGGAATAGAGAATATTGGCAATGACCTGACCGATAAGAAATTGGGAATAAACCAGGAGCCGAACAGTAAAATAAACGATCAAAAGATCAACACTACAGGTTCTTTCATTCAAAATGAGCTGAAGATCAATAAAACCAAATTGTTATTGGGATTGAGAGCTGACAGGTATGAGATTATCAATGGAATTAGCAGTGAGGCAAATAATGGAGACTGGGTACTTGTTCCCAGGGCTAATGTTTTACATGACGTAACTTCCCAGTTGCAGTTACGATTAAGCTATGCGCATGGATACCGTGCACCCCAGGTTTTTGATGAAGACCTGCACATTGAATCATCAGGCGCACGTACAGTCTTGCATAAAAATGCGCCGGATTTAAAACGGGAAACATCCTATTCGTATACGGGATCGCTAAATTATCATTCATCAGTTGGGAGAACGTATTTTGAGGTTTTGGCAGAAGGTTTTTATACAGACCTGCAAAATGCTTTTATCAGTGAGTTTGGAGTGCCTGATGAAAATGGCCGCGTCGAATATGTTCGACACAATTCTGAGGCAGGTGCGGTTGTAAAAGGTGTTAATTTGGAATTAAACGCAGCTTTGGGAACTAATATCACCTGGCAGACCGGCTATACGATTCAATCCGCCATGTATGGAGAGGCTGAAGAAGAATTTGGTAAGAAAGAATTCTACAGGACTCCTGAAACCTATGGATTTACGGTTTTAAGCTGGCAATCTCCTTCAAAGCTTGAATTGAGTTTGAATGGCAAGTATACCGGAAGGATGATGGTACCACATTTCACTGAAGAAAGTGCAACATTAAAGAGTTCTCAGGCATTTTTTGATTTTGGAGTGAGAAGCAACTATACTTTCAGGCTTTCCAATGAAACCGAAATGCAGCTTTATTTGGGCATGAATAACCTTTTCAATTCCTATCAGGATGATTTTGATACCGGTATCAACAGGGACCCTGCTTATGTATATGGACCGGGACTTCCGCGGACATTGTTTTTTGGGGTATCATTTGGGAGGTAAGTCCTTATTCATTTACCTGCTCCCAGGACCAGGTCCCGATTAGCTTTTCTATCAATCTTTCCGGATTCAAGAAAACAAAGTCTGCGTACGAAGAATATCTCTTTAGGTCTTAAATACCTTTCGATTTCGATAGCGTCAAGATTGAATTCAATAGGATCACCCTCCAAGATGAGTACAATTTTTTCACCAAGTTTTTGATCCGGGACCGAGCTGACTACAAAGGGATGTCGTATGTGCGGCGCCAGTAATCTTTCGATGTACTCGGGGGAAACTTTTATTCCACCCGAGTTAATGACAAAATCACGGCGACCCCTGAGTTCAAACTTCCGGGAACTTTCGATGTTCGCAATATCGTTTGTCCTGAGCCAGGTGTTATTGGTTATGGTGCCTTTCATCTTGAGACAGTCTTCCTCATCCACACCGAATGCAACATCCCCAATGGCAACGTAATCTTTTGTGCCAAGCGCTCTCAGTGCGACATGAGAGGCTGTTTCCGTCATCCCGTACGTGGCGTAAAGTGTTGCTGACGGTTTGCTCTCCAGTATCCGGTGCTCTAAAGATGGATGAATGCCAGCTCCACCGATCAGGACGTATCGAAAAGAATCCAACAATTTCATATTGTTATCTGCAATCCACTGAAGCTGCATGGGTACAAGGGAGACAAGATCGAATTCTGATATTTTAGGATCGATTTTTGTGGACGGAGTAATAACTTCCATTTGCATATGATTGAGCAGGGATCTGACAATCATCATGGCGCCACCTATGAAAACCGGAGAAATGCATAAGAGCGAATTGCCGCCATTGCCTATTTCCAGGAAAGAGAGCGTTTCTCTTGCACTATATTCCATTAATTTTCGTGAAAGTTGTATTTCTTTGGGCTTTCCGGTCGAACCTGATGTGCGAAAGACAAATTCATCCTTATTTTTAAGCCACTTATGTATGAATTCCAACGTCGCCCTTTCAACAACAGATAATTTTTTTTCTACCGATTTACCCCTTAATAATGAATCAATCTTT
Organism: Cyclobacteriaceae bacterium; assembly: GCA_028278225.1. GTDB lineage: Bacteria > Bacteroidota > Bacteroidia > Cytophagales > Cyclobacteriaceae > JANQEU01. Next base: position 111,758 of record JANQEU010000079.1, on the reverse strand, counting down.
AGTTTTTTGTTTTCTAAGTTTAGGATCATTAGCGATCTGTTGATTTGGCCGAAGCAGAGAATATATTAGTAGACCGTCTGCGCAACAAAGATAAGAGGGCGTTCGAACTCATCTATAATGAGTTTTTTAAAGTTCTTGTATCTTATGCTTTTCGGTTTCTTGATACAATAGAAGAATCCGAGGAGATAGTCCAGGAAGTTTTCGTGAAATTTTGGGATAAATGTGATTCTTTGGCACCAGACTCATCAATTAAAAGTTATTTATACAGATCTGTTCATAATACATGTTTGAACAAGCTTAAGCATGAAAAGGTGAAAGACGGGTACAAGCAATACGTCATTCAATATATGGATGAGTCTGTAATTCCTGACTTTCGGGAGGAGGAAGATAATGACCTGTTTTCAAGAATTATTTCGGAGATCGACAAGCTGCCGCCAAGGTGCAGGGAAATATTCAGATTGAGCAGGTTTGAGGGGCTTAAGTACCAGGAAATTGCAGATCATCTCGAGATTTCGGTGAAGACAGTGGAAGTACAAATGGGAAAAGCACTAAAAGTTTTAAGGGAGAAGCTCAAGGATCTGGCATAAACATGAGAAACAAAGTATCCCGGACATTGTGGTGTATGGTCGCCGTGTGGTGCCTGGGATTTACTACGCCGGCTTTCTCACAAAAATCAGATAGCCTTTATTTCAAATTCAGGGATTTGCCCCTCGATTCGATACTGAATCAGGTGTCGGACATGTGCGGATACTATTTTTCCTATAACTCCGACATATTACCGAAGGGAAGTTTGTTCACATACAATAAAAAGAATACGCTATCCGGATTTCTGGATGAGATCCTGACGGGGACAAGGATCATCTACTCTTTTTATGAGGATCAGATCATCCTGCGAAACTTATATCATGACTGGAAATGGTTTACCATCTCGGGTACGGTTTTGGATGAAGAGACAGGAGTGCCCCTGTCGGGTGTAAATATCTATCTGGATGGTACGCTGCTTGGGTCAGTTTCCGACACCAGCGGATACTACAAGATAGACAGGATTCCGCTGGGTACCTACACGGTAGTTTTCAGCTACGTTGGCTACAAACTGAAAGCTTATAAGCTGACATCCAGGTCACCAAATGATCGATTGATCAGCACTTCAATGGTGAGGTCGGTTATTGAATTGGACAGCATTCACATCAGGGCTGATCCCATTGGATACCTGACCAGATATCTGAGGTATATTTCGAAGTTCTACGATAATTTTTTAGGGTTCACCGAAAATGCCAATAAATGCAAAATATTGAACCCCGAAGTTTTGATCTACAATGAATACCGGGGTGGGGAACACATAATCATAAAAGCCTCTGAACCCCTTGTTATTCAAAATGATGCCCTGGGATATGAGATTTACTATGACCTGGAGTCATACATTGATGACAATGACACTGTATTTTTTTATGGAAAAGCAAGATTCAAAGAACTTCCTGCAGGATCGAAGCGAACTGAAAAATCCCGGGCACAGAAACGTGATAATGCTTATAATGGTTCAATGAAACATCTCCTGCTATCCCTGATAACGAATTCTACAGCGAGAGAAGGCTTCATGATCTTCAGGGTGGAAGGAGATTCTTTATCCGAAACTTCCATCCGGGAGGTCGAAAACGTTTCCAGGTTGATAGAACAAACTTCGAAGCACAGCTATGAGTTACGATTATCTAATCCGACTTTCGTCGTCTACACCAAGGAGAAGGATAAAAGGCATATTGAAAACAGGTCAACAGAGGATCTGATCGAAAAATACGGGCAGTCAAGTGCTTTGAGGGATTTTCTCCGGAAATACAAAAAACACCAGGTATCGGCTCTGGAGTCAATAAATGATCCCGTGATCATAGACGAAAACGGGAATTTTAAGACGCCATTAAATTATATAACACATGGATATTTATCACTTGAAAGGACTGCGGACTTGCTTCCGATAAATTACTAGTAAATAAACACAGATTATAAGATAAGGGATATTTTTGTACAGGTGTTATAGAAGCAAAATTGTTATAGAAGTAAAATTGATTGTGTAAATATTGATGGAAGAAAAACTGGCAAGATATTTTTCAAAGGAATCGTCGGAGGAGGAGTGTAGGCAGATCCATGAGTGGAGATCAGCATCGGATAAGAATGCCAGCGAATTTCTCAGGTACAAAATGATATGGGCAACTTCCAATCAAAATTACAGATCCCCCTATAAAGCTGATCAGATCACCTCCGGAGGTATTCCATTTTACAGGACAAACTGGTTCAGGTATGCCGCAAGCGTCATTTTAGTCCTGGGGCTTTCCTTATCCTTTTACTACTATTCCGGATATCAATTTGGATTTGGGTCAGGTATGACCGAGGTAGTGAAATTAAAGGATGGTTCATATGTCACGCTTTATAAGGATGCAACCGTTACAGAGCTTGCTTTTTCGGATGATTCGCGAGTCGTTAGCATGACAGGGAAGGCGTACTTTGAGGTGAAAGGCAATAAAGAAAGGTCCTTTGTTATTTACACGGATGAAGCGAAAATAGAGGTTTTAGGCACATCGTTCCTTGTGGATACCGAAAAGGAGAAGACGACCGAAGTCGTAGTGGAGACGGGGGTAGTTACATTTTCACAAAATCCTGAAAACTACAAAGGGCGTATTACCGCCATCAAGCTGGAAGCAGGGGAGAAGGGGATGATTACACCGAATGCCAGGGGGTTGATAAAACAAAATAATCGCGATGCGAATTACCTGGCGTGGGCCAATTACGTCTTATCTTTCAGGGCTGAAGAGCTGGAAGAGGTTGCAAGAGTTGTTTCGGAAGTGTACGGTTTTGAAGTTCGGTTCGACAATCCGGCACAGGCCAACTGCAAGTTAACCGCTACCTATAAAAAGAAGTCACCTGAACAAATAGCGAATTTACTGGCGGAGACTTTTGGATTCACTTACGAGATATCCGGTAAGGTGATCACACTGTCCGGGCCTGGCTGCTAATCACTGATCTTCATAAACCATCTGTACATACCTGTTTTTGATGTCACAACAAGGTTTGAGTGGTTTCATGATCCTCTTGAATTTGCCTAAGTGCATTGATAAGGTATACCGGTATAAGCCGACTAAAACTCCTGTTTTCACATAGCCAAAAACGGTGTGAAATCCCTGTTATTTACGGCGAAAGCGGATTTTATTAGTATATCGCCCATGAGGTAAATTTCGAATCCTGGAATAGGTCAGGACAGGTAAGTTAAAATTACCTGATACTTCTTATTTTTAGATATTATCATTTAAAAACAGGTATTGCGGTATAACCCGGGAATCATGAAAATCAACATCAAAATCCATTTGTGGGCGATCATCTCACTGGTATTAATTTACTCCTGCAAGCAGGAAGACCGTTTTGTTTACAGGAATGAGGATTATCCAATTGAGAAAAGGGTAGAAGATCTGCTGTCCAGGATGACACTGGAAGAAAAATTCTGGCAATTATTCATGATCCCGGGAGATCTGTCGGATGGAAAAGAAAGATACAAACATGGGATATTCGGTTTCCAGGTCAAAGCAAAAGCCCGGTCAGACAATGAATCCGAACAGCTCCTTGAATACTCGGATGAGGGTACTGCAAAGGAAACAGCGGAACTGATCAATGAAATTCAAAGATTTTTCGTGGAGGAAACAAGACTGGGGATCCCTGTCATACCCTTTGATGAAGCGCTGCATGGGTTGGTAAGGGCGGAAGCTACGGCTTTTCCACAGTCAATCGGACTTGCTGCTACATGGGATACGGACCTGGTGAGCGAAGTGGCCAATGCCATTGCCAGGGAGGTCAGTACCAGAGGGATCAGACAGATCCTGTCGCCGGTATTGAACATTGCCAGGGACGTTCGGTGGGGCAGGACGGAAGAAACCTACGGTGAAGATCCATTTTTGACAACACAGATGGCTCTTTCATTCATTTCACAGTTTGAAAAGCAGGGCGTAGTTACTACTCCAAAACATTTTGTGGCGAACGTGGGAGACGGAGGCAGGGACAGCTACCCTATCCACTTCAATGAACGACTTTTGGAGGAAATCTATTTTCCGGCGTTTAAAGCCAGCTTTCAATTGGCGAATGCCTGGTCGGTAATGACATCTTACAACTCCCTGGACGGGCGACAATGCACAGCTAATAACTGGTTGCTGAACCAAAAACTTAAGAATGAGTGGGGTTTCGAAGGATTCGTAATATCCGATGCCGGCGCCACCGGTGGAGCCAACGTGCTGCACTTTACGTCGAAAGACTATCCGGAATCCACAAAACAGGCTATTGAGAATGGCCTGGATGTTTTGTTTCAGACGTCATATGATCATTACCCACTGTTCTTTGAAGCTTTTGAAAAAGGGATGATCAGGGAAGCGGCAATTGATGAGGCTGTTCGGCGGGTGCTTTATGCTAAATTCAAGTTGGGATTATTTGAAAACCCCTATGTGGACCCGGATGAAGCGACCAGGTGGAACGCTACGGCGGCACATAGAGAACTTGCAAGAAAAGCGGCGCAGGAGTCCATTGTACTGCTGAAAAATGAGAAAAACACACTTCCCCTGAGCAAGGCCATAAAATCTATTGCTGTTATAGGAAATGATGCCGTAGAGGCCAGATTAGGGGGATACTCGGGACCGGGAAATAACCCGGTTAATATTTTGCAGGGCATCAAAAACAAGGTAGGAGAGACCTGCAAAATAACCTACATTCCGGGTTGTGGCAGGGAGTCAACTGATTTTGTCACGATACCCGCAGAGAACTTGTATTTCATCCGCGATGATGATAAAGTACCAGGATTGGAAGGGAAATATTTTAATAATACCAATCTTCAGGGGGAACCGGCTATGACAAGAATTGATCCTACTATTAATTTCAGATGGACCTTGTATTCGCCGGACCAGGAAAAGATCAACTACGATTCTTATTCCGTAAGATGGTCAGGCAAACTGGTTTCTCCCGAAACCGGAAATTTCAATATTGGCCTTGAGGGTGATGACGGCTATAGATTGTATATCAATGATGAATTGGTTATCGACAACTGGAGGAAGAGAACTTACCAGGCAATGACACAGCAGTATTATTTTGAAAAAAGAAAAGTGTATGATCTTAGGGTTGAGTTTTATGAAACAGTGGGAAATGTCAGACTTCGACTGATCTGGGATGTTGGCATTAAAAATGACTGGAAAGGGGAAATACAACAAGCGCTTAATGCAGTTCGAAAGAGCGATGCCGCAATTGTTGTAGCGGGAATTGAAGAAGGTGAATTCCGGGACAGGGCATTTCTTTCACTCCCGGGGCACCAGGAAGAGTTGATCCAGGAAATAGCATCCGCCGGCAGGCCCGTTATTGTTGTACTGGTTGGAGGAAGTGCGGTAACCATGAGTGAATGGCTTAATGATGTCCCGGCCGTCGTTGATGTGTGGTATCCGGGAGAAGAAGGAGGCAATGCCGTTTCAGATATACTTTTTGGGGATTACAATCCGGCCGGACGTTTACCGATCACTTTTCCTGTTCATGAATCGCAGTTGCCATTATACTACAACCACAAACCAACAGGCCGCGGGGATGATTATCTGAATCTTACCGGTAAGCCCCTTTTTCCTTTTGGATTTGGCCTGAGCTATTCGCAGTTTGAATACCATGATATCTCACTGGATAATAATAAAATAAGGGTTGGTGAGGATACAAAAGTTAATTTCCGCATAACCAACACAGGCGCATACGGTGGAGATGAGGTGGTCCAGCTTTATATCAAGGATCTTTTTGCCTCAGTAGCGAGACCGGTCCTTGAATTGAAAGGGTTCCAGCGAGTTTATCTGGAAAAAGGAGAAACCAGGCAACTATCGTTTGACATAGATCCGGAACTGTTGTTAATGTTGAACGAGGATATGGAAGAGGTAATAGAACCAGGAGCGTTCAGAATAATGATAGGTGCTTCATCAAATGATATCAGGTTGCGGGAGATACTGACGGTTGTGGAATGAAGAGTTTTAGTGATTGAATCGAATTATTGAGCTCTCCACATTCACCTGGAACTTTAACCTGTTCCTCTCTCATGGAATCCATTTAATATTCTTGAAATCGGGTTTTCTTTTCTCCAGGAAAGCATTTCTGCCTTCTTTGGCTTCATCCGTCATGTAAGCAAGACGCGTTGCTTCTCCCGCAAAAACCTGCTGCCCGACCATTCCATCATCCGTTAAATTAAAGGCGAATTTTAGCATCTTTATGGACGTCGGGGATTTTTCGAGTATTTCCTGAGCCCACTCATAGGCTGTTTCTTCCAAATTGTCGTGAGGAACCACTTCGTTTACCATTCCCATCTCATAAGCCTCCTGAGCGGAATAGTTTCTTCCCAGAAAGAAGATCTCGCGTGCCTTTTTCTGGCCGACCATTTTGGCGAGGTAGGCAGACCCGTAACCACCATCGAAGCTGGTGACATCGGCATCTGTCTGTTTGAAGATCGCGTGTTCCTTACTGGCAAGCGTTAAGTCACAAACTGTGTGGAGGCTATGTCCTCCGCCAACTGCCCATCCCGGAACCACAGCAATCACTACTTTGGGCATAAAACGGATAAGACGCTGCACCTCCAGGATGTTTAGCCTCGGCATACCATCATCATCCACATAACCCTGTTCGCCGCGCGAACGTTGATCTCCTCCACTGCAAAACGAGTAGACGCCATCTTTTGGAGAGGGGCCTTCGGCTGAAAGCAGGACAACACCTATAGTAGTATCTTCACGTGCATCCAGCAGCGCCTCAAAAAGTTCAGCAACCGTTTTTGGCCGAAATGCATTTCGAACCTCAGGCCTGTTGAAAGCGATCCTTGCCACTCCTTTGGATTTCTTATAGGTAATGTCTTCGTATTCTTTGACGGTTTTCCAGTTGATATTACTCATTGACAAGGCGTTTTAGTTCAAAATACACACTTTTGTTCATTTTGGGATCACTTTGGATTTCAAGCAGTTTTGGTTTAGTTCCTGCTTCAAATACACTGCTCAGCGCCAGGTCCAGTGTCACCTCATCGTTGGCCTTGATGTAGGAAAATCCGGCTTCCTGAGCCAGCGATTTGAAATCTTTTCCATGAGGTGTGACAAAATGATCTTCCCGCTCCTGGCGGGGAAGATCAGAAGGACCGGGAATCAGGTCGAATATCCCTCCTCCAAAGTTATTGAATACCACAATCGTCAGGTTGCTTACATCATAGGCGTGCAGGAAAGCGTTTCTGTCATAGAGGAGACCGAGGTCCCCGGTGAGTAGCACCACCCTTCTGTTGGTGATCAAAGCGTGGCCAACTGTCGTGCCATTGGTCCCATCTATTCCGCTTGTCCCACGGTTTGCATAGATCCTGATATCAGAGCTTTTCACTCCAAAGAAATTTGCCCACCGCACAGGCATACTATTGGCGAGATGAATATCTGTCCCGGCAGGTATTTTTTTCATGACTTCCTGGAAAGCCACCGGCTCCGAATAAGGTAATTCCCCGGTTGTCTTAAGTATTTCCGAGACAGAACGATCAGCCGATTTCCAGCTTTTTTCAAATGTCTCATCTTGTTTCTGACCTTTTGAAAGCAGCTCCAGTACTTTTACCGGATCAGCACAAATGCACCGGGGAAGCGATTGAAATGGATCTGAAGTAACAGCGTTATTGTCCAAATGCCAGTGCATTGGAGGTTTTTCCCTCAGAAAGAGCTTCAGGTTCTTGGCAATAACGGACTTCCCAAGTGTAAGAATGAAATTGGGTCTGAGATTCTCCCGGTTTTTCCTGCGCTGTAAAAAGAGATCCTGATGGCGGATTGCGTTTTTGATTGAATGACCATTAGAAATTACATCGGCAATGACCGGAATATTCTGCTCTGACGAGATCACTTCCAGGAGCTTTGCCCCCCTTTTGTGCAGGTTGCCATGACCCAGGATGATTGCTTTGCTACCAAAGGCGTTCCACTCTTTCAGCAATCGATCTTGCTGATCTTCGGTTAATATTCCATCACCCTTTACAGTGATGTTTAAATTAAGATCTTTTGTAAAGTGATATTTTTCCCCCTTTGGTGGATAAAATGGTTCCCTGAACGGGACATTAATATGAACCGGTCCCTTTGGCCCGGTTGAGGCCAGATTTATCGCTTCATTTAGTTTCCTGTGATATTCCCATTGCGCATCCTTATGCTCCAAATCAACAGGAAGCTGATAAAATCCCTTGATGTGATTGTCAAAAACATTCTGCTGTCTAATCGTCTGGCCGTCCCACTGATCAATCCATTCCGGGGGGCGGTCGGCTGAAAATATGATCAATGGGATATTCTGGTAAAAAGCCTCGGCTATGGCAGGGCCGTAGTTCAAAAGGGCAGTACCGGACGTACAGCAAAGCACAACAGGCGTTTTTGTTTGTTGCGCTATACCCAGGCCGATGAAACCGGCAGAACGCTCATCAAGGAAAATAAACTTCTTTATTTTGCTGTTTCGGTTGAAACTGATAGAAAGAGGTGCATTTCTTGATCCCGGGGAGAAGACCGCATATTGTACCCCCAATTGCGCACAAATTTCTGAGGTATCGAAAACTGCCTGGTGCATTATTCAAAGATCAGCCGTTTCAATGTTTGCATTTTCATCTCTGTTTCGATGAATTCCATCTCCGGGTCTGAATCTTCGGTTATTCCCGCCCCCGCAAAGAACCTTCCTGTTCCATTTATGATCTTCATACATCTGAGGTTAACAAAAAGATGTGTATTGTTTTCAATATTGACAGGGCCCAGAAAGCCTGCGTACAGTTCCCGGTCATAGGATTCATGGGATTTAATGAATTCCAGGGCTGAACGTAGCGGCATCCCACAGACGGCTGATGTAGGATGGAGCAGGTCCATCATTATTGAACCCAGGCGATTCATATTCACTTCTTCCATGTCCACCCTGTACTCAGTCTTTAGGTGTGCAAGGTTACCTGCCTTGACCGTTTTGGGGCCTGCTTCAGTAAACTCCCTCAACCTTATCTTTTTAAAACAGTCGATAATATAACGGCTCACCATCGCCTGTTCCTCGATCTCTTTCTGTGTCCATGCCACAGTGCTTAAGGTTTGATCAGGCTCAAGCTTCTGGGTGCCTGCAAGAGACATGGTCTCGAAGTATCGCCGGTCTCTTAATGAGAGAAAGGTTTCCGGTGTTGCGCCAAGCCACACCCCATGCTCGGGGGAATAAAGCAGGTAGACAAAAGCGTTAGGGTAGGAATCACAGGCCTTGTTAAACGTATCCACCGGGTTAAATCCCTCCGGAAGCCTGATGTCGTCACATCTGGATATCACTACTTTGTCAAATTGTTTCCCAGTTATGGACGTGACAGCTTCCGAGACACTTTTCCGGTAATCAGGACTTGCGGGCAATGGATCTCTCACCGGGGAGAACGGCGGTTCTACCAGATGCTGCGCGAACCTTTCAAGATCACCATTTGGAATGGTAGGGTCCAGATGCAATTCCGGGGACCGGTCATCACTCCACTCGAATTTGAGATCGGCTTTTATAAGATCCGGTGCACAGGGGTGATGGTTGTCGAAAGGATTAAGTACAAAACCTGGATTGTACATTTCCAATTCCCTGTTTGTGGTTACCAGGTCCGGCCTGAGATCCGTGACCCCTGTTTTCACAGTAGTATTTGGGAGCCTCCATATGGCCATTGAATAGGAATGGCCAATTACCTTCTCAAATATTTCGAAGGGATGAGCATCCGTTAATTTGGATAATATGCTTTTTGTTGAGATTTTCAATCCTTTTTCTTTAAAACGGCAACGGTAAGCCTGCTAACAGCGATCAGCTGATCCTTTTCATTGGTTATCCGGATCTCCCAGACATGCGTGCCCCTTCCCACATGAATAGGCCTGCATATGCCAGTAACATAGCCTGAGCTGGCGGACTTGATATGGTTGGCATTGATCTCTATTCCCACGGGATACTCCTTACTCAGATCCACCAGCAGACTTGACGCGACACTTCCCAGGGATTCGGCAAGTGCCACGGATGCTCCACCATGTAAAAGTCCCAACGGTTGCTTTGTTCGATGGTCAACCGGCATCCTGGCAATGATATGATCCTCCTTTATGTCGGTAATTTCTATTCCCAGGTGTTCTACCATGCATCCTTCACTGAATGAGTTAAGTTGTTCGACTTTTATATCCGGGGAAAACATTGAATGAGTTAGCTTCGCGGACAAATATACATTGGCTTTTGAATAGCAAGAAACTTTTCATTATTCGCCACGGACAGACAGACTACAACAAAAACGGCATGGTGCAGGGAAGCGGAATTGACGCTCCCCTGAATGAAACAGGCCGGCAGCAGGCGGATGCATTTTTTAAGGCCTACGGAGATATTCCGTTCGATAAGGTTTACGTTTCCGAATTAAAACGGACACATCAGTCAGTTCAGCGCTTTCTGGACAAAAGCATACCCTGTGAAATATTTTCCGGCCTGAACGAGATAAGCTGGGGATCTCAGGAAGGAAAGGCATTTTCGACCGAGTCCGCCTATTTGTATGAGGAAACCATCAAGGAATGGAACAATGGAAATACTGATGTTGGAATCGGTGGAGGAGAATCTCCCGATGACGTCATGGCCCGGCAGAAGCCGGTCATTGATTATATCATTTCCAAAAAAGATGAAAAAAGAGTCCTCATTTGCATGCACGGACGAGCCATGCGAATCATGCTCACATGGATGCTTGGATATCACCTGAGGTATCAAGACTACTTTGATCACCAAAACCTCGGATTGTATGAGTTAACATATACTGGGTCGAGGTTTCGGATCGACAAGTACAATATCACATCTCATTTAAATGGTTTGAGTTCCTAAAGTTTTTTGATTTAAGTATCTTAATCTCCGATTAAACTGCTTATACATGAAATTTGGAACTCCTGATCTCAATGAGCTTGGCGGATTGGATCTGTCACTTCCGCCAGACCATGCCGATAATGGCAAACTGAACTTAAGATCCACGGCTGATACCCGGGTGTTTGTTGGGTGCAGCGTATGGACGGAGGACAGTTGGGTGGGCTCCGTGTTTCCGGAGAAAACCAGGAAAAAAGACTATCTGGCCGAGTATATCAAAAAATTCAATAGCGTCGAACTCAACGGCACCTTTTACAATATTAAGAAAGCAAACATGCAGGCCTGGGCGGAGGCAGCAAAAGGTAATGATTTTAAATACTGCCCGAAATTCAACCGGAGGATAAGTCATGTCAAGCGACTGAAAGAAGAAATATTTGATCTTGTCGATTATTTCGTGGAGATGTGCATGAATTTTGGGGATAACCTTGGTATGACGTTCTTACAAATGCCGGAGAATTTCGGTTCAAAGTGGTTTGACCGGTTGAAACTTTTTCTCGAGCACCTGCCGAAGGATTTTCCGGTGGCTGTGGAATTGCGCAATGAGGACTGGTTTGATGGCCCAGCTTTTGATGAAACTTTTCACATGCTGTCGGAGCTAAACAAAACCGCAGTCATCACCGATACTGCAACGAAGCGAAGCATTATTCATCAAAGGCTCACAAACGATAAGGTGTTTGTCCGGTTTGCTGCCTACGAAGATCATCCCACAAATTGGGTACGTCTTGAGGAATGGGCGGAGCGCATCAGATCATGGTCAGCTCTTGGTGTTTCCGAGTTCTATTTTTTCTGTAAACAGGAAGATGAGTCCTACGCACCCGGGAATGCTGACTACTTCATAAAGAAAATCAATGAGAACGTAGGTCTGTCATTGAAATCGCCGTTGGAACCTGTAGATGGCTAAAAAGAAAGTTCATGTTGAGGTGGGGAAGAGGACGCTGGATCTTTCAAATCTGGATAAGACCCTGTATCCGGAGGATGGTATCGTAAAGGCGGAGGTTATACAATATTATCTAGCGCTGGCTCCAACGATTCTGACTCACCTGAAGGGCCGGCCATTATCCCTTGTCCGGTTTCCCGATGGCATATATGGTGAACAGTTTTTTCAGAAGAATCGCCCGGAATGGGCGCCGGACTGGGTGGATTATATCAGGCTGGGCGGCGACAGGAAAAAGGAGTATGTAGTGGCGACAGAAGAAGCGGTACTGGTCTGGCTTGCAAATCTGGCTTGCCTTGAGATCCATCAGATGCATAGTACCACCGCGCATCCGGACAGGCCGGATTATATTGTTTATGATCTGGATCCCCCTGAAGGGTATGAATTCAACGCTCTAAAAGATATTGCCTTTAGGGTGAAAGAGCATCTCGAGCAGCATGGCTATCACACATTTGTGAAAACCACAGGTGGAAAGGGGCTGCATGTTGTAACTCCCATTGAGCCGAATTACACGTTTGAGGAAGCTTTTCAAACAGCTAAAAAACTGATAGGTCCTTTCGTGGACCGTAACACGGATACCACACTGCATATCAAAAAGGAATCAAGAAAAGGACGGGTACTTATTGATATCTACCGGAACCGGCCGAGCCAGACAATTATCTCGGCTTACAGCCTGCGAGGAAGACAGGGAGGGACAGCATCTGCACCAATCACCTGGGAAAAACTCAGCGAAATAAATACTACCAACGAGATGAACATCACAACTACGCAGGATTTGGTGCTGGAGGAAGGAGACGCCTGGGAATCTATAAGGGCATGGGCTGTACCTCTTCACACGGATAAAAAAGCCATTGAGGCTAAGAGGCTACCGGAGAATAGAAAGCGCAAGTCACCTGAGCAATTGGAGGAGTACGAAAAGAAAAGGGATTTTGGAAAAACACCTGAACCGGAGGCTGTTCCGGACGATGGAAGCGGCAACCGGTTTGTAATACAAAGACATCACGCCTCAAATCTTCACTATGACCTGAGACTGGAAAAAGACGGGGTGCTTTTATCATGGGCTGTGCCCAGAGGAATGCCCCCTTTGCCGGGCGTAAAACGATTAGCTGTGCAGACGGAAGACCACCCCCTGAAGTACCTCACTTTTGAGGGAGAGATCCCCAAAGGTGAGTATGGCGGAGGAATGATGTGGGTGTATGCCAACGGGCGCTATGAGATCACCAAAGAGAAAAAGACAGGATTTTATTTCAGGTTGAGCGGGAAACTTATCAATGCGGAGTACAGGATGCATGTGATGAAGGATAAAGAGTGGTTATTGGAACGGGTGGACACTCCCCAACATAATTTGTTGTCAGGATTTACCAAGCCAATGTTGGCGGAGACCCTGAAAAAACCTCCTAAAGGAGACTTTCTGTATGAGATAAAATGGGATGGCATAAGAGCTATTTTTCTGCTTAACGAGGGTGAGCTAACCATTTATAGTAGAAACGGGAATGACATTACAGAAAAATTTCCGGAGTTAAATGATCCCCAGAAAACCTTCCGCATTAACAATGGTGTTTTCGATGGAGAGATCGTTTGCCTGGATCGTGAGGGAAAAGCTGACTTCAAGAAGGTCATCAAAAGGCTTATGACCAAGCGAACCATTGATGTGGAGCATGCAACCAGAAGGTCACCTGCTTATGCTTACTTGTTCGATGCGCTTTATATGGACGGTCGCAACCTCACTAAAGATCCGTTGTTGCGAAGAAGATCATGGCTGATCGATTCCATCAGGACGGACAGTTATTACAGGATCAGTGAAGTTGTAGAGGACGGCGAAGCACTTTTTGAAGCTGCAAAAGAGCTGGGGGTAGAGGGAATTATGGCCAAAGATCCGGTTGGCAAATATTACATTGGCCGCCGAAGTGATGTTTGGTTTAAGATCAAAGTGAAGCATACAAGGGATTGTGTCATTATCGGATATACTTCCACGGAAAGTGATCGCCAGGATTACTTTGGTGCCTTGCAACTGGCGGAAGAGACAGATGATGGTCTGATCTATCGCGGAAGGGTAGGGACAGGGTTTGATGATTTTCTGCTGAAGCATCTCAAGAGTGAAATGGAGCCTCTCCAAACCTCGCAAAAGCCTATAGAAGCTGAAGCACATGAAGAAATGAAGACTACCTGGATAACGCCTGAACTAAGGTGTGAAGTGGAATTTAGCATGATCACCGAAAATGGAACCTTTCGTGACCCGGTTTTCAGGAAACTACTTGATTATCAGTAAGATATACTTCAAGAATACTTGATGCAGAATTATATTTGGTAGTTCATATATTGTTTACATAAATAATTGATTATCAAATATTTAATAGGCTTTACTTTGATTAAAAATTAAAATAATATTAACTTTCAGAAAATTTATAACTTTGAAGAATGCGAGCCATTTGGAAAGGGCATATTCGTTTCTCACTTGTTACCATCCCCATAAGGATCTATAACGCCATTGATACGGCACAATCCATTTCGTTTAACCTGTTGTCGAAAGAGGGAAATAACCCGGTGAAATACGAAAAGCGGGATAAAGTAACCGGTGATCTTCTACGGCAGGAGGATATTGTAAAGGGTTATCAATATGAGCCGGGGCAGTTTGTGATCATAGAACCCGACGATTTTGAGAAGGTGAAGTTAAAAAGTACCAAGGTCATCGAGATCGAAGGATTTGTCAATAAGGATGAAGTCCACCACACGCTTTTTGATGCGCCTTATTTTGCGGGGCCGGACGGAGAGGTGGCTGGCAAAACCTACAGTCTTTTGTGTCAAACCATGAAAGCCTCAGGAAAGGTAGGAGTAGGAAAAGTCGTGCTGAGGGACAGGGAAAGTGTAGTACTCTTAACTCCGCACAATTCAGGGATACTTCTTTATAAACTCCGCTATCCCGAGGAGATCAGGGAGATAGGGAATGTTCCGAATATTCCGGAGAAGGATGAAGCTGAAAAAGAGCAGCTTGACATGGCCAAGATGCTTGTGGATTCCATGACTAAGAAGTTTGATGACATAAAGTTGGAAGACAAGTACAATAACGCGCTCCGGGAGATGATCTCGAATAAAATAGAGGGCAGGGAAGTTGTGTCAATCACTGAGGAAGAGCCTGAAGTAGTGGACATAATGACTGCCTTAAAGGCGAGTATAGAAGCTGCCAAAGGATCAAAGAAGCCAATGGAAAAGGCTTCCGGTGTAAAAGAGGAAAAGAAGGAAAGGAAAGCAAGAAAAGCGAGCTAAGTTGATGGGGAAAATTATAAAATTTCCGGTCACACCACCTGAAAAGCTAGGCGCCCGAAAAGTCAGACGACGAAAGAATCTGGAAGCATACGGTCAATTGAATTTATTTGACCAGTCTAAGATCATTTCTTTTCCGCAGAAAGGAAACTATTTTGAGGAGGCACTGGCCCTGGACGAGCAAGGCGATCCAAGGGCGATTGAATTCTACCTTCAAGCTGTAGATCAAAATCAATCAAGAGCGGATGCTTTTTGTAACCTCGGGATCCTGATGTCGCAACGGGAAGAGCTAACCAAAGCAGTTGATTTCCTTACGAAATGCCTGAAAGAAAATCCAAGACATTTTGAAGCTCACTACAACCTGGCCAACGTTTATTCCGACAAGGGAAGTTATGACCTGGCCAAAATGCATTTTGAAATTGCGATTGAAATTGAACCACGCTTCCCTAACAGCCACTACAACCTGGGACTGGTTCATATATCTCTCAGAAACTACAAAGAAGCAATTCCATGTATTGACAAATACATTGAATTGTCTCCGGAGTATGACCATAGCGTAGCCAATGAATTATTAAAAACCTTAACTTCGATAGCACAATGAAAACCACCGCCTCAGATATCCTGAAGTCACACTTTGAAAAAATGAAGGAAGTGATACCTGAAGTCTATGAATCGCAACAGGATGAAACCCATGAAGAAAAACTCTTTGGGTTGATGAAAAGGACGCTTACGATAATTGAAGCTGTTTATTTCCAAAACCGTGATATGTTTACAGTTGCACGCGTCGAGGAATACGGTAAAATCGTCGAGGAATTAAAAGCGCTAGGCTTTGACTACCATGGAAATGAAGAATTGATCAACAAAGCGGCAGCCGCTGCAATAATGAACGCGAAGAAACCAATGGAGAAGGCGAAAGGAAAAAAGGAGGAAGATCAGTCTTCCAAGAAAGCTATGTAGCCAACCTTTCCTTTGCTTATTCATTGTGATATGAAGATGGATTGCCGGGTGTAACGCCCGGCTTTTTTTGTCTGATCTGATGCCAAGTATTCTTTCCGCCCTAAATAGCTAAACCATTTCCGGGACTCACTCCAAACGCTCGTAGTAACTCAACACTTTGCGTAATGCTTCTTCCCAGGACCTCTTCCCCGGCTTAAACTTCAGTTTTTGCTCCCTGATATAAGTCACAATGTCCGGATTGCTTTCCATGCTTTTAACTATGTCCTTACCATTTCTTAATCTGTAGGCGCCATTGGTAGTGATTAGATAATACTGATCATCAATTGTAAAACTATTCTTTTCTCCTTGTCGTTGTGATTGACTTTTAATGAAGTTCTTTTTCCTTTTTACGAGAAGCGTTGTTTTTTCCCCCTCAAATCCGACTTCATAAATTCCATCGTTCAGGATGCCATTTGTTGTGTCATTGTAATTAATGAACTTCCTGCTATGTACCATGAATTCAGAAATATTTCTGATGTCTGGCATGAAAAAATCGGAAAGACCATCGTCTGACCCTGAGACCACCACCAGATCATTATATATGTCATATCGAATTGCAGTATTTTTAAAAACTATCCCTTTGAAAATGATGCTTCCTTCATGATCGATTTCAGGATCCAGGAACTGATTCCCAAGGGTATTGTGATAGTAGTATTTGTAGTATCGACTTCCGTTTCTCAGAATTGAGCCGGGTTCAAAATGCGACCGGTATAATTCCACAGTTGATCTTTGGCGAACATCCTTAATGGTGTTGTAATCGATTGATTGTGGTAAACATACCTGGGGGCACATCATTGAAATAATGACAAAAGGAAAAAGCCGCCATGACTTAGAGTTGAACATTCCTTCTGGGTAATTATCTGGTTATCGTATTGTCCATTTCAGATTCGACGACCTCAAACAAACTATGCTCATAAATGACTTTGCCCGAAGATGAAACTCCGTTTACTTCAATTTTATAAGTACCCGCATCATCGGAAGTAAAAAAAACCAATTCCAAATTGCCGGGTTCAATTGAAATATCAGGTTCCCACAATAGTACTTTTCGGTAATCAGGTATAGTGGAGGTGGAGTTCTTCTCATCCTCATAAGTTGGAGAATAGAAATCTACCGGTCTCTGAATTCCTTGGTACGATTTCCTGATGATGTTGTCAGGTAGTGCCACGCCGCCAAAGTCCCCATTATACGTAGAAAAATTGACGAGTCCGTAATGATCGATACTCCCTGTCCGGATTTTACGGGTCACTATATCGATCCTCTCAACTTTTAAAGGATCGAAATCAAAAACAGTATTGGGACCGTCTACAGGGACTCCGTCGATCATTGTCATTGCCGGCTGATCAAAAAACAGGTTGCTGGCATTGGAAA
Source organism: Cyclobacteriaceae bacterium (assembly GCA_028278225.1). Taxonomy (GTDB): domain Bacteria; phylum Bacteroidota; class Bacteroidia; order Cytophagales; family Cyclobacteriaceae; genus JANQEU01. The sequence continues at coordinate 94,300 of JANQEU010000079.1, read as the reverse complement.
ATAAATTGGCATAATAATCCAGCGTATAAAACATATAGGCCCCATCATTTTTCCTTCTCCGTACGTTCCTGACATACTCAATAAAAACTTCGTCCATTCTTTTGAATCGGGTATAATCATCCAGCAAATAATGATGTTCGGCGGATCCGTAGAACGGAGTCCTTACTTTCCGGGTTTTTGGTATTCCCCTTATTCTGGTCTGGTTTTCATAGGCATTTGCTATTTGCACATGAGCGCTGTAGGTTTCAATAAATGTTTCGAGAGATCTGTCAATTTCATACGGCATTGGTGACGGCGCAGCAAGAGCATCAAAATATGGCATCAAGGCCACTCCCGATAGTTCGAATTCATCACTTGTAAATAAAATATCCCCTGAATCAATGTAGGGGGGTACTTCCACCATGAAATTACCGTTTGAATCCAATGTCGTAGTAAAAAACTCCGGATTTCTTCCGGGAAAGGCTATGAATAAATTCTTACCGGCATATCCATTTCCCCGGACTGTTCCTCCCACAATGGGAGATACATAATCCATTAAATACCTCGATTCAAAAGAGTTTTGTGACAAAACATCCGACCATGAAAAGCCTTTCCATTTCCTTGCGATCAGAAGATCTTTCAAAGCCGGAACTATTGTATCTCTATTAAGGAATAAACTACTGTCATGCGTTGACGAGGAAATATCCGAACCTAGCAGGAAATTTGCCCTGATGTCATTCTGAGCCACATCAAGTCCCGGCTCATATCGATGCACGGAAACCGAAAGGTTGACGGCTTCAGAGGACTTCAGAGATAATCTGACCATTTCCCTGTTTCCATATGCTTTTTTATTTGTGGCAACTGACAAAATCTGAACCTCGCCGGGAGGAATGAAAATAAGACGTTCGCTGACATGTTCAAAGTCCTCATTGAACACGGTAATATGGCTAACCCCTGTTTTAAAATCATTTGTCGGGATGAAAAAGTTTGTAACGCCATTTTCCAGTCTTTGCATGGATGTGTACTGAATTTGTCCGTCGTTTTGAACCAGGATAAACACGATTTGGTCAGCAAGGTTTACACTCCTCACCCGGACCTCAAGTGTCTCATGAGGCTGTTCACTCAGTACTGAAAGGGTCAAACTCCTGGATTTGATATCGGGTAAATCCCCAACTTTCACAGAATCAACCCGCGTCACATCCAATGGGTAATATTTTCTGTCAACCTCGGGAACGAGCATCAGAGAGCCTATAATGTTATTTGTAAGGATCTCTGCGACCTTTTCCTTTTGATTGTTTTCGATAATGATGTGGTACTGGTCCCTTGCTTTACCGGATATTTCGTAGACTATTTTATTTTCTATACCTGCTGTCAGTGATCCCCCTTCCGGAAAAAAACTGACCGACAGATCCATTGTGCTATCATCGATATCGGGTAGCGTAACAAAGGGATTGATGATCAGTATCCTTTTACGAAAAAAAAGCTCCTCATCAAAATTTCTCATCCAGGTAGTATATGCTTTGAGATAGTATATACCCGATGGCAGTTGTTGTTCTATATAGAACTGGCCTTTTCCGGTTCCTTCGGATAACTGGACCCTTTCCTGATACCATGGCCTTCCCTTACTATCGATAAGTTCGATTTGAACGATTTTGCTGAGGTTGGATAGTTCATCAAAAGAAGCATCGGCCAGGTAGGCCTTCAGCCAGACAGTTTCCCCAACGAAGTAAAATGACTTGTCTGTGTGGACAAATACTTTCTCCATATATCTATTTGAAATCGACTCTGCAAAATGTGTTTGGAGATCTTGCCAGTTATTCTGTGATTGCCCAAAGTTTCCGGCTGTTACTATGCAGGAAAACCACAAAATTGAGAAGAAAATCTTACGCGTCATTCTTAAGTTCAATCTACCCAGAAATCCGGTCTTGTTGTATATCCACCCCGAATGGTACAGTCCGCGCATTCCGGTGTTGTCACTAAGAATGCCGGTCCCGAAAAATTAACAAACATCCAGACACCCCATTTGATATTGCGTAGAACTTCCCTTTCTGCCAGGCTGAAAGGATCACTGAATTCCAGCTCTATCAGTTCACACTTAGCGTAGAGTGACTTTACAGTGGTACCCTCAGGCAGATCACCTCTTTGTATAAAAACCCTTTGAGTTGAGACTCCTGATACGGAAAAGTATCCGAGTACTGTTTCATCCGGATTATCTATGTTGACCACATTACTGATCAGTGATTGCGGTTGCTTGTCAAACAGCTCGCCCGTTTCGGCATTGGTTTCCTTCAAGCCTTTCCAGTAGTTGTATTCATCCTCGTTCATTACCAGTTGTTCCACTAAAATTGAGTACCTGATATTTAACCTGTTGGTTTCCGTAGAAACAAAATTTAAGGATTGATTTGATATCACATCCTTAACATTTCCCTGTGATGATGCGAGGTTGATAACTCTTGATGCCTCATCTATCCAGCAGGTTCGATTATAATCCCTGATAGCAGTTTTAAGATCTCCAAGATAATCGAGCGTCGTGGCAAATGGGGCAAAGTAGGTCCATGTTTCGGTCCACCTGTAACGATAGAATTTCGTGTTATTTTCAGGGTCGTGTGTATCCACAAAAAACTGTACACCTTCAACCTGTCCCTCCATGGACCGTCTTTGGTCAAATTCCCAATACACACTATCAATGGGAGGGCTTGGTTTCAGCGTGACCCAATCCGATTGATATCTCGATCCGTCCCGGGTGGAAATAAGTAGCCGGTATCGGCGCCCGGCCACACCCTGAAGTGACGAACTGACATACTGACCAGGGGACTCCAGTGTGAATGTTTCAGTTATTCCTCCTTCTTCTTCGACGCTCACACTCGCATCATTTACAGGCACCGCATCATTAAACCCCAGGGGTGACGAAACTGAGATGTTAACCACATATGGTCCGGGCTGGTCGGTGATGAGTCCATCGACTACAATAAAATCAGACCCTCCGGGTATTTCTATCTCAAATGGTTCAACACATTGCATGAGCAATGCTGCAAGGCTCACATTAATTAAGATATTTCTGGTTACAGTCCTCATCCGTCAAAACCTGAAGTTGTATGTGAGTGTAGGAATGGGTTCGGCAAAAACTGAAAGTTGAAAAACCTGGACCTTTCCGTCTTCGGTCCGCGCAAATATTGAATAAGCGTTGTTCCTTCCAGTCAGATTGTATATGGAAAAGGACCATGATCCATGAAATGGTTTTTTGATCTTGTGGTTGCCTTCAATGTTGACTGAATAGTCCAGTCTGAAATAATCAGGTATTCTCAGTTGATTTCTTTCAGGAAAATGTGAATAGGTGTTTCCCCTGAATTGGTACGTTGCAATCGGAAAAGTCACCGGTCTACCGGAGGTGTACACTATGTTTGTGGACATATTAATTCTGCGATTAAACTTGTAATTGGTAACAACAGCCAAATTGTGTGGTTTGTCAAAATTTGCAGGAAAAAATTCACCTTGATTTATTTGTTCTACCTTGAATGGTCCCAGTGCCTTTACCAAAGCCCTGGAATAAGTGTAACTAATCCAACCATTCAACTTTCCCGATTTTTTCCGGAAAAAAACTTCCATTCCATATGATTTGCCCCTTGCATTGATCACATCGGTTTCCAAAACCTCGTTTACCAGCAAGTCTGCACCGGATTTGTACTCCAGCAGGTTCCTCACTTTTTTGTAATACCCCTCGACTGAAATGTTAATACCATATGCAGGGAAGGTCCGGTACCAGCCAACAGAATACTGGTCCCCGATTTGAGGTTTTACGAAGGCATTACTCAACCTCCATGTGTCTGTCGGGGAAACAGCAGTCGTATTGGTGAGTTGATGTATAAATTGTTGTGTCCGGTCATAACTGAATTTGATTGAAGATTGATTACGAAGCTTGTATCGTGACGAGAAGCGGTATTCCGGTCCGCTGTACGCTTTTATTAAACTCCCTTTTCCAAAACTGACTGTATCTGTAATGAACTGTGTTTCCCTTGAAAATCCTGGCAAATACTTAAACTGCCGGCCCGGGCCAAGAAGACCAAAGTGAGAAAACCTAAGACCTGCGTAAATACTCAGGCGATCATTGTACTTGTACTCATCGCCCAGGTAGAGTGCTGTTTCCAGTCCCTTTTCCTCGTTAAGTATTCTGGGATCTACAATGGATTCGCCTCCAATTGGTTTGATACTACCTGGGTTTAATCGATAGAGAGTCGTATTTAAGCCGAATTTGATTCCGTGGTTTGCATTAGGCAGCCAGTCGAAACTTCCCTTAAAAGTTGAGTTTTGAATACCATAGTTCAACTCAAATGCATTAGCGGGAGATGTTTCATTTGAAATTTTATAGTTGTACTCGGTAAAGCCCAGTGAAACGGTGCTAAACAGCCTGTGGTTAATGGTTTTTCGCCACTTACACATAACATTGGTATTGCTATAGCGGTAAACGGTGTCATCATTCAAAACGAATCTGTCCTGACTGTGATATCCTGAAAGTGTAAAAGAATTATTATTGTTGGCCTGATGATGTATCTTCCCTATTACATCTCCAAAAAAAGCAGAACTATTTTTTAGTTCCGGATCGTCGTTTAGCTCTTCCAGAAGCCAGTCTGAATAGGTACTGCGAATTCCAAGTAAGAAGGATGTTGTATCTTTTTTCAGGGGCCCGTCAATGGTGACTTTGGCTGAGACCGGACTGATGCCGCCGGATACGTTCAGTTTTTTCTTACTACCTTCCCGGATGGCTATGTCCAGCACAGAAGAAATTCTCCCTCCATAGTCAGCCTGAATACTACTTTTGTAAAGACCAGCACCTTTGATTGCATCCGGATTAAACGCTGAAAAAAAGCCGAATAAATGGCTTGGATTATAGACAACCACATCATCGAGAAGGATTAAATTTTGATCGGTAGCACCTCCCCGTACATTGAAACCTGATGCTCCCTCACCGACAGTCTGAACGCCCGGGAGAGTAAGGCTAATCTTCATTATATCAATCTCTCCAAGGATAGTTGGCATTGTTTTGATGGTTACCTGATCCAATGTAATTCTTCCAGTTTGAATACTGTTTATGATATTAAGTTCGCCTTGTACCACAATTTCATCGAGCGGAATGATATCTTCGTCCATTTTCAGGTCAAATTGTCCATCTCCCCGCAGGTTTATTTTTCGTGTAGTTTCTACCATTCCTACAGATTTAAAGTGTAACCGGTAATTCCCCTGGGGCAGCGTGAGCATATAATAGCCAAATGCATTGGTGGTAGCTCCCACAAAAGGAGATGTTATGAAAACAGATGCTCCGATAAGTGGTTCACCAGTGCTACTCATCCTGATATACCCGGAAATAGTTGCCTCACCACTGGCATTAGGCTGATCACCTATCGTAAATTCTCTACTTTCTACGTCTGGTACCGACCGGAGTAGTTCAGGATCTTCCTTCTTGTCGAATATGGAATAGGTAATCCTCTTAGGTTCTTCCGGAATTTCCTCTTTGAAAAAGTTCTCCGGGAGCTTAACGATTTTGTGACCTTTTGTAAAGATTATTCTCCCACTTTTCTCAAGGTGGTACTCCAGATCAGTTCCATCGATTAATTTGTCGAGAAATTCTTCCAGATTTAAACCTTCCGCTTCCAGTGATACGCTTATGCTATCTACCCAAGCCGGATCATAGAAAAATCGGATCGGGTAATTTTCTTCCAACTGCGAAAATACCTCGATCAGGGGCATATCGTTATATTTCCCCGTGATGGGTAAAGGGCTTATTTGTGCACTTAGTTTTAGCCAGGGGAGTAAATACAAAGCGAAAAATAAGAGAATATATCTCATGTAGCCGTTATCGTGAATCAACGTCAATGTTGGAAACTCCGCGATTCACCACAAATTATTTAATCTTTTTGATAAGTGTATCTCTCATAAGATTAAACTACGGGATTACAGGGCTCTTGTTATTTTTTCAACTAGCGATAAGTTTGACCTTATTGAGCTTTAGGTACTGTTCAGTGAAATGTAGTAAGTCCAGGGAGCATTGGCCTGGTCATTAATCCTTGGGCTTTGACCGGGATCAAAGAAGCTAGTAGTTCACACCGGTTTTGATCATCGCACATCTGAATCCAATAGCTGCTGACGACTCATCCTCGAATATTGCCCTCCTCGTTCCCGGAGCGCACCAGTAGGCTACATCCTGCCATGATCCGCCCTTGTACACACGCATTCGTCTGACAGGTGGATTTTCAGGATCATAGGCAGAAGCGGAAATACCGGTTGCGATCGCTTCTTCCATTGTATAGGGTCGTTCATTTCCCATAAAACTGAAAAGCGGGTCATACTGATCTGCAGGATCGTTGACATCATCCCGGCGAATCGGATTCAAATCATCCATTTCCTGGAATGAGGTTGCGCGATATACGTCGTAAACCCATTCATTGACATTACCCGCCATATTGTATAGCCCCAATTCGTTCGGAAAATAACGATAAACCGATGTAGGGATCATATCTCCGTCATTGAGTTTTCCGGCAATACCCCCATAATCACCCCTTCCTCTTTTGAAGTTTGCCAGTAATAATCCCTGGGTACGATTTCCATAGGGGTATCGAAGACCGTGTCCGTCCCAGGGATAAATACGATTATGTGTTTGTTGTTCATCCATGAATTGGGTGGCCATGAGTGCTTTCGCCGCATATTCCCATTCTGCTTCAGTTGGCAAACGATAGTTTGGCAAAATGATTCCGGATTCCAGCGGGGGGTATCTCCTGGCTGATGGATCAAAAGTGAAAGCCTGGTCGTCTTCAGGGTCATCGTAGTATCCCGCTTCTTCTGCTAATTTTGTATTGACAACATTGGTTCTCCACATGCAGTAATTAGAGGCCTGGCGCCAGTTGATCCCTACAACAGGAAAAAACCTAAAGCCCGGGTACCGGTAGTAATAGGTGATGTAGGGATCGTTGAACGCCAGCTTTTTTGACCAGACGGTTGTATCCGGAAGGTTGTTTCTCCAATACAATTCATCGGAGTCCGCTTTGATGTAATATTCATATTCCAGCCAGTGTATGTTGGCAACCTCCGTTTCGTCCATGTAAAAGGATGAGACTGTCACCGCACGTTCAATATTGTCCCTGCGGTGCAGTACATCCTCCTCAAATGAACCAATTAGAGTTCTTCCTCCTTCAATAAAAACAAGATTGGGTCCGTAAGGTTGGTTGCCGAATTCAGCAACCTGAAATCCCCCCTCCACATTGTATTCCTGCCCGGTGGTTGTACTTACTGATCCCGGGCTTGAGCCGGTTGGCACACGACCATAACAACCTAACAGATGAGCACTGAGCACCAGAGCCCAAAATCTGCCTGAAACTCTCATTGTTTTATATGACATACACCTGTTAAAAATCTATACACTTTTAGCCTGACCTTTGGGTTCAATTATGTACCAGCCTTTATACCGAATTTGATATGTACGGGAGGTGAATGGCCCGTCACTGTAATAGACAACAAAACCGACCAGATATTACATCCGGTTGCAATCTGTTAATGGTTTTTTATTTTTTCGCCAATGGACTCCGTAGTAAACTGAGTTTCCAGTGAGTCGATTTCTTCGAGATCCTTCAGGATCTGATCGCGAATCGGCGAGGATCGGACCCGATTGTAATTGGTCCAAAAATCCGTATTATAACTCGTGAACTTCTCCTCGAGGCTTGGAGTCAGCTTCATTTGCTCATGCCAGCTGAATTCTTTTTGCCTTCCCTTTGTAATGTCATTGATGAATAATTCCCGAACAAGCTCCTCTTCACCGTGTATTTGATTGGGTGACCTGTCAATCACCTGAAATCTGAGAAGGCTGCTAAAATAATTCAGGTATAATTTATCATCCACCATCTTGTATTCCTGGACAAACCTGTTGAACACCATATTGTAGGATCGATTGTCATCTCCACCCAGTTTCCAGGGTTTTTTGCCATTGTCGAAATCAGATTCACGCTCAATACGGATGATTGCAAAGTGTTCAGCCTCGATGAAAAATCTAAACCTGGAATTCATATGTGGTGTCATGAACACTTCAAAGACGGGGTTGTCGAGTTGACAGCTCACGATGTAAACGATCTGGTCGTGATAGGTCGTAACGGAATCCAGCACGTATTCGTTCTTTTTGTAATTCAGGACCGATCTGCCGGAACGCTTTTTACTGGCACCTCTCCGGATCATGTCATTGAACAAAAGCGTTTTCAGGAAATTTTCATCGCTCTCACGAAAAAGGGAGTTTGTTTTTTCCAACCCCCTGTTACTTCTGATCTCCCGGACAAATATTTTATCCCGGATGATGTCCTTTTTTATGTTACCTCCTTCTATCGCTACCGCTGCCTCGAGTAAAGAAACGTACTTGCCATTAACCTTGAAGAAATTGCGATAAAAACCATCCATGGTAATTGTCCCGGTCTTATAATTTCTCCTCAGGTTATCGACTGCCTTTCGCATTATCTCGTGTCCTCCCGGTGCCTGATCCATGATCACCAGTTCATTCAGCACAATTGTGCTGGGCTCTAACCTGACGATGAAAGCGCTATCCTGCAAATCGACGGCGGAAGATTTCCAAAATTTGTACCCCAGCATTGACACATAAATCGAGTCTTCTTTGGTCGAGGATGAAACATGAAAATCGAACGCTCCCTCTACGTTGCTGACAGTTCCTGAAAAAGTACCCGTCAATCCCACCGAAGCATACGCTATCGGGTGGCCAGTCTGGTTGTCGATTATTTTTCCGGAGAATTTTCTGCCCCTTATGTGACTACGATCGCTTTTTGTTTCCCGCAGCGCAATTGATCCTCCAATAGTCTTGTAGGCGAAATTTGCCTGTTGACCTATTTCATCGAGTAATGCACCGAGTGAACGCCGGGCGGAATCCAAGCTTATTGTTTGTTTCAGATCGATTTGGTCTGTACTAAATGAAAACTGTAAGTCGAATCTTGCTTCAATCGAATCCAAAACTACCTTTAATGGCTGATCTGAAAAGCTGAAATGTGTGTGAACGTTTAGTATGTCATTTTGATTGTCTTCCTGGGAGAATAATGAAAATGACTGAAAAAGCAGGAAAAATATGAAGGTTGCACCCGGTAGATTACAATTCATGGGAGGAACATCCTGAACCCTTTAAGATATATTGTTTGCCGTCATATTCAAAACTAAGATTTAAGGAATACTCAAGAACTTCAATTACATCTTTGAGTGTTGGGTCCTTGAATGAGCCTCTGAAATGACACTGAAGCAGATCCTCATTTTCGAGTTTTATGGAGATATCAAAATAATGCTCAAGGTCCGGGATAACTTCGGTCATTTTTTGGTCGTTGAAAGTTAACTCCCTGGTTTTCCAGGAAAGGGAGTTGGCCCGGGGCCGATCCGTAATTGAAATTCCGTTCGTTTTTTTTACTAAAGTTCCAGTTTCATTTTTTTCTAACTCTACTGCAGCAGCACCATCCAGTGACGAAAACCCCACTCTTCCGGAGGTAACTGATACAATGATCTCGGTATCTATTTCATAATTCCTGATACTGAAGGCTGTCCCGAGGACCTGAACCTTTGAATTTCCCGAGGTTATGACAAAGGGTTTTTCCGGATCCGGAGTTACCTCAAAAAAAGCTTCGCCGGACAGGCTGACAAGGCGTTCACTATCTCCAAAAGATTTCGCAAAAGCTAATTCACTATTTCGGTTCAGCGTTACCCGGGAACCATCAGACAAAGTGACTGCTTTTTGATCAGCGGTGGTGATTACTTTGGAGGGTTGGTTATAGATTATACTGAAAATCAATACGCCAAACAGGATGGAAGCTGCTATCCCACTGAGCAACGGCCATAATCTGACGGATCGGGTATTGGATGTTTCGTTGTCGATGTCACCCATCACCTTCTCCTCAAAGCCTGCAGGAGCATTCATCTCCATATTTGTTTCCACGAATTCGGCTATGACACGATCGGCCTTATATTCGGGATCATCGGAACTTTTAAGTAATTGTGCCATTTGATCTTCCTCGTCCGCTGATGACTTACCGTCATAATATTTCTTAAGCAGTTGATCTAACGCTTGTTTTTCCATAATTGAAATGATTTTGGACAATTTCCCTAACTTTTTTCCTGGCCCTGGACAGGGTCACTCTTACGTGATTTTCTGACTCACCGACAAGTTGAGCTATTTCTTTAATTTCCAGTCCCTCAACTGATTTCAGATGAAGGATCACTTTTTGCAACTCAGGTAGCTGAAGTATGGCGTTGCTAACCAGCCGTTGATCCTCCTTGTATTCTAATTTATCATGTGGATTTAATATGGGGGATCTTACACTTTCAGTTGGCTCATCCACCTGCATCAGTTTCTTCTTCTTGATGCGATTGAGGCACATATTGCGTGTGATTGTGATCAGCAAAGCTTCTACACTATTGTACTTTGGAAGTTCAGTCTTCATTTTCCAAAGTTTTGCAAACACCTCCTGTACAAGATCCTCTGCATCTTCCCGGTTTTGGAGCATCCAATAAGCGAGCCGGAACAGACGATTTTGGTGCAGGATCACCAGATCCTTAAATTCATTTGAATGCATTCATAGTAATAGACCGGATTTTGTCCGGTTCATTACAAGAAATGTAATCTTTTTTTAGTTACCAGTATCCGGATATGAGATCAAACTATCGGATTACAGCTTCCTATCCCTCTTTCGACTGAGTTGACCAATTGTATCGGAAACAGCATCCAGTACTGATCCCGTTGGACAAAGCAACCGGCACCAGATTAAGGGGTACCTGAGGTTAATAAGAAGGAGGGAGATGACGATGAGAAACCAAATTGAGGTAATATCCGGTCCAAACAGGTCAGGAAAGAGTTCATAGTTGCTCCAACTTCTGAGCCCTAATAATATCCCCGATAGCAAAATAATTGTCAATATCCCTCTTGCCCGGTAGATCCATTGATTGGAAATGAAAAAGGAAGCAGAGACCTTGGGGGATATGATCAACATCAATCGTTGTGCGTTACCGAATGGACACACATATTTACAATACGTATTTTTACCCCAGATAGCGCCTAAAAGTGTGAATAGTGCATACAATCCTGTCAACGCCGAAACGGAAGTGCCCAGAAAGGGATGGAGAAATGAGACGTAAGTGAAAGAATTATTCAAAAAGAATCCTATGTAGACAACTGACAAAAGGCTAAGTATGATTATTCCTTTTCTGGATTTTTTGAATCGCTTTTGAAAACCATAATAGAAAATGAGAAAAATGACCGCGATGTGTATTACCAGAAATGGGAAAGATCCGCCTCCAGTGAAAATGAATCCATTTCATCGACATCCGTAATATTGATCAATGGATAGGGGGTGGCTTCATTCACGAGCCTCGACGCTGTTTGCGCTATCGCTTCACAGGTAAGTGTGGCTCCTGAAACTGCGTCCACATTGACCTCCCCCCGAATTGGTTTCTGATTGAGCTGGTCATAGAATCCCTTGTTTTGAATTTTGCGCAGGTAACTCTCTGTTTCCCTGGATGAAATGTGATGAAGAGAGTGAATGGAACCATCTCCTGAGACGAAAATGCCAATATTCACCGGTCCGGCATATCCCCTGATATTTGTAATGATATCAGTACTCTCGATATACAGGAGATCTTCTCCTGGAAGCGCTACCCGGACATAGTACATTTCCATCGAATTGCGCACTTCAGCATTTGCTTCCGGAAAGATTTCCCGGCTATGTTCCAGCATTTGTACAGCCAGCTTCCCTGAAAGTCCGGGATTTAATTCTTCACTGGCTACAAGCCCATAAGTCTTTAGTTTTCGTTTATCCCTGATCAGTCCGTAACCATGTCCGGAAGTCCAGTCATCCTTGATAGTCCCAAATCCCTGTTCGGCTATTCCTGTTTCACCAACCATTTTAGGGTCGGAATAGATAGTGGAGATAATTTCCAGGCTTATTGTTTCCTCAATCTGCCGGAAAGGTCCGTTTATCCAGAAGTACAGAAAAAAGCCGGCTACCAAAAAGGTAGCCAGCAATTTGTATCGTTCGTTCCGAATGAAGGACTTTACCACCTTAGAGACTCTCAACTATGTCCTGACTGATATCAACTACCCATTTATTGATATTCTCGTCCGGCAGGATCGCATCCTGGATGTAGGACACTTTACTGCTGCCTTCGACATCGTCAACGGCCTTCTGAATGATATCATTTTGGAAATAAGGATCATTTGCCACTAAGACCGGTATGACAATTACATTGTCTTCCAATTCAAAAAGCTGTCTGATACCGTTCATCGTTGGTTCCGTTGAGTACCCAACAAGGTGACCGCACCATGAGTAGGCTATGCTTTCATGGCCGGTCTTGACCTTCAGGTATTTTCCGATATCATCGACCATTTCCTCCCATTGTTGATTGTAGTCTGCATCGCCATATGCTACCATCAGCACACCTTCATTGCTGGCATCTTTACTTAACGCATTCACCCGTCTTTCGATGTTCTTCTTGAGTATGGTAGTGTAATCCAGGGGAGGAGCGATCGTCACCCTGGCATTTTTAGGCTTGTAGATCTCTATCTTCTCCTTTGCCAGGGATTCCCTGATTTTGGGATCAGCGCTAATTCCACATATTACCGGGATATCATGTGAATAGTGAGAGCTAACCGTGAGAAAGATAGGCACAACGACGATTTCATCGAAACCTTCGGTATCAAATTCTTTCAACCTCGTGGCAATCGAAGGTTCATTGTACTCCATAAAAGCAGATCTTACATCAGTGATCTTCTTGTTTTCCAGAATTGAACTTTCAACCTGATCCTCCATACCCAGCAACATGTTACGCCATATCCTGGAGTGCGATCCGTGATTCACAAGCAAAACGCCAATCTTAAGTTCACTTTCCGTGTAAGAATTGTTATCACCTTGCTGACATGAGAACATGCCGGTGATGACTATGATCGTTAATAGTAGTTTTTTCATTTTAGTTAGTTTAATAGTTCGAATGAAAATTCAGGCAAACCCCGCTCTCCTTCAATTGATGTAAGTCGGTTAAATTTTAGCTTATACGTATTTCCCCCGCTATCCTCAATTACGAAGAACCGATCCTCGTGAAGCGAAGGAGCGGAAATGGGTCCGCCGCCTTCACGCCAGTTTGCGCCGATGACATTGATCTGGCTACCGAGTTCAATATTGCTTATGTCGGAAAGTACGAAGCTCTCATACGCAAAATCACTGATCAGAACGGTTCCGGCTTTGACGTTATATCGATTTATAATGATATAGTCCTTAAATCCATATGGTATATCCAACCCTGGCGCACCAAGGTTCAAAGACTCAGTATACGTACTATACATGATGTCCCAGGCTGACTTTTCAGGCTCTACGGAAACCTCACCATTGTCAAGATCGAAAAACACAAAACTGTACAGGTCATTTTTAGTGATTTCAGTGGTAGATATTGAGGTCGCATCGATATCTCCGTACTGAATACTATAGTTATCCATATTTCGAAGGACTCTGACTTTCTTCCAGTTACGTCCTTCTCCGTCACGTTTTACGATGAATACAGCGTTTTCTGAATCAGTGGCTGAAATATCTCCGATAGCCGTATTGGTCAGGTCACCATCAGGCGAATCAACCCAGGCAATTGAGCCTACTGAGGGATCAAACTGCGGGATCACCATTTGACCGGCAAATCCCGATGTGTCCTCTGCAGTTACTTCGGTAAGATCAAATTTATCTAAAGGCCTGACCATAACGTTTGCGCTGCCATTGAGTATGACGCGGTGTTCTCCCGAAGCGGTATAAAATCCTAAATCCCAGGAGTGTTTATCAACAGTAGTTTGCTCCAGTTTGCTCAGGTCGACAAAAGTCTGATTGGGGTATGCCTCACCGCCTCCGTTCAATTCAATAGTGCCCGATCTGGCAATGAAATTCTCAGAAAATGTTATGGAGATCGCTGTGTTTTCTCCCACGATGAAATCACCGGCGGACTCTGTCAGCGTAATCGCGATGGTTTCATCCTGCTGAATATTGAGTCCTTCGCCCTGGGTTACCGTAAACGATACGGATTCCGCACCGGCATCATAAGACAAGGAAATCACATTATCCACTGCTTCCGGTGTGGTGAAAAAGTCTGCAGTACTCCCGTAGGTGAGATTGTTGGTGGACAAACTTAATTCAATCGTACCGGTTGCCGGCGTACCCCGGGAAAATGTGATCCCAACTTCAGCCGAGGGCGAGGAAGAGGAAATCCCGGCTTCCAGATTAGTAAAATTTACAGTGAAAGGTTGAGGTTCATCATCATCGCTACAACGTATCATGATCAATGAACCTCCTATAAGTAAGAAGAAAATGAATAAACGAAACATTATGTTTAATTATTTATGGTTTTGAAAAATGATAATTCAGTTTTAAGAAATAAGATCTGCCGTAAGCGATTGCCCTTTGGCTGCTTCCGCCATGTACACTGCCACCGGTTGTATTGGTTACTGTTGTGACATCAAATGCATTTCGAATGCCGATTTGGGTGGATATCCCAAGTTTCCATTGTTTGCTGAAAGTAACATCCAGAAACTGATAACCATCAATCCTGGTTAACTGAGGTGTATCTTCGCCGTCGATATCAGTCACCAGTTGATAATCTTTGACCGGACCTGTGTATTTATAAAAGGCGGCAACACTAAAGCCTGATCCAATGTCATAATCAGCATTCCCCATAATTTCAGGCATGAACAGGAATTGAGGTACGACTTCCCTGTCAGTTTCATTCAGTTGCTGATAGAGGCCCACGTACGAAAATCCGCTGTTCAGGGTCAGAGATTCCATGAAATACTTAACCCGTAATGAACCGCCGGTGGTCTTGTATTTGAGGAGGTTAACATACGTAGTTGCCTGATTGGCCTGTTGTGGTGTGAAAAAAGTTATCCGATTGTCAATATGGTTGTAAAATCCCCCGATACTTAATGAAACCGGGATTTTTTGGAGTTTATATGTCAGGTCAGCGTTTACATTATGAGAGTACTCCGGTTCCAGGGATTCATTGCCTAAAATATTATGACTGGCGTCAATGAATTCAAAATACAATTCCCTGGCGGAAGGTGCCCGATAACCTCTTCCATAGCCAACCCTCAACTGCGTGCTGTTATTTATATCGTATTTGGCATTGATCGAAGGAGTCGGCGAAGTGGAGTACACACTGTGGTATGAGAATCTGATTCCCGGACGAATTTTCAACTTTGATGTCCCGATTTCCGAAGAAATGAAAAGCCCGATATCAAACAGGGACTCATCTTCAGAGTCTAGTCTTGTTCCTCCGGCAAACTCCAGGTTGCTGTCTATGCCGAGTTGATTGTCCCCCTTAATTTTTCCGGCTTTCCAGCCAAGAAAATTACTCAGCGTATTACGGAAGAAGAGTGTTCGATAATAGGTGGTGTCCTGTTCACTATCTACTGTGTTCAGTTCAGATCCGGTGACCATGTTCTTACTAAACTGCCGGATGGTGCGCTCATAATCCGTAAAGGCAATGACCGGATTCAATAAAGCATTTTTCAATGAAAAACTACCCTGAAACTGATGTAGCCAGCGTGTAGCGGTGTATTCTTCATCGATGGCAAATGCATCCCTGAGCGGATTGTTGTCATTTATTTCACCTAGATTTTCAATAATTTCATTCAAATAATCCAGCTTGTAGGTGATACTCAGATCCCTCTTCTCATATCTTAGCAGCCCCCCGGCAAAGTATTGCGTTTTAGGATACCAGTTCTTATCCCTGCCCTCCCCGGTACCCGTCCATCCGCCGAATCTGTTGATACGTGTATTGAGTTGAGAGTAGAAATGTGATCCCGGCCGAAAGCCAATATTTATGTCCGAATTATGGATCCCGTCTTTAAAGTAACTGAACTCGCGACCTACGGTTTCTTCCTGAAGTCCGATATCCAAAGTCAGGTTCCCGGTAATATCCTTTCTGGTTATGATATTGATAACACCTGCCAACGCATCTGCGCCATAGTTGACAGACAAGGGGCCTTCGACTATTTCGATTTGCTGGATGGTATTGATGTTGATCTGATTGAGATCTATCTCATTCGCAGTACCTGAGCGGCCTATTATCGGTATGCCGTCGACCAGTACTTTTACATTCTGGCCGGAAAGTCCCTGGAGACTCATACTGGAAGTTCCGATAGCATTGTCCCTGGAAAATCGAATGTTCAGTTCATTAGACAATACTTCCTGCAACGAATTCGCGCCCTGGGATCGAATTCTATTCGCATTAATTGTTTGTACTTTGTAAACTGAATTCTTCGAGGATTGCGGTAGAAAATTCCCGGTGACAACAATTTCATCCAGGTTGTTTTCGGAATAGGAAAGCACAATAGTCTGATCGGTCGAATTGTATATGGTGTCCGTGTAATGGTCAAAGCTCAGATGCCTTATGGAAGCCTGGAATGGCGGAGAGACTGTAACTGATGTTCTTCCATGGTCATCCGTGATGTAAAATCCTTTTTTCCCTGAGGCCAGGTCGCTGACAGATACGACGGCACCTGCAATTGGATTGTTTTCCTTATCAGAAACATATACAGATACCTGTCCAAATAGCGTTTCCGAGCCAAAAATCCACAAGACACAAACAAAAAACCTCTGCCAGCTCATTATTTAGAATCATTCTAAATAATGCAAATTTGGAACATATCTCCAATTAATGTCAATAGCTACGGCTAGTAAAATTACTTTTCATTACAATTAGTTAGTCGTAGCTACTTGTAGCTAGCTATAACCAGCTATAACGTAGTGTGATTTGTTTTACCTCATTATTTCTCAAACCTGTCAGTAAGGTAAATGACTTCTGCAGGGGCTACTTCGGTTGCCGGAATAACTAAATTCCATTAAGATAATAGTTGCCTTTTAGAACTACTTCCGTCTCAAAAATCAGTTCAGGTCCCAGAATTTCTGTGAATTGATCGTCTTTTCTACCCAAAATAATCTCAATTTTTTCAAAACCCTGTTCAGTGGAAGCAAACATGAAATGCCGATTTTGGGCGTGAATAATTTCATTATTTGCCACTGCAAAAACGCTGTCAGAATCAACAATTATTTTTGCTTTTACAAAATCACCGATCTTAAGTGGGACGTTTTCGTCCGTTAAATGACCATGAACTTTAACCGTCTGTTTGTCTGATACATTTGGATTAATCAGGTAGATAACACCCTCTCCGGTCACAACTCCGCTGACATTTTCAAAGTAGATAACCTGTCCTATTGACAGCCTGGATGCTGCATCCGGGAAAACATCCAGCTCAAGGTGCTTGTGAGTTGGATCAATGATGAAAAATGCTTCCTGTTCCGGTGTCAGAAGTTTGCCAACATGAATGTTAACTTCGGAAACCATGCCGCTGATGGGTGAAGAAAGTGAAATGGTTTTTACGATGGAATTGTTTGTGATCCGGTCAGGATCGATATCTATCATCTTAAGCTGGCTTCTGATTGCGTTAAAAGTTGCATTTGCAGTGACGACATCGGACTTAAGCGATTGAAAATCAACATCTGAAGTAATCTGATCTTTGAGGAGTTTGGATTTACGGTCCAATTCAATGTCCAGTTTGGTTTTAAGCGCCTGCGCGGCGAGAAAATCCTTTTGCAAGTTGACAATATCGGGATGACTCAAAGTGGCCAGAACCTGCCCTCTTTCAATTTCTTCCCCGGGGAGTACTTCCACCAATTTGATGTATCCATTGATCATGGTGTGTACGGAAGCCCTGTAATTGGGGGGAACATCCAGGAGCCCCGTTGCAGTAACGTACGACCTGATTGAATTCCTGGAGATCTTTCCAACCTGCAGATCGTTGTAATCTACCTGTTCAGGGGTAAGTTGAATTGCTGATCGGTTTTCAGGTGGCTGCTCCACTGCGGTGGGTTTTGTGCAACTGAAAAAGATGAAATGTAGTATGGCTATTGACAGGTATTTCATGGTTATCTAGTTAAAAATTCAATTTCATATATGGTCTGGTAGTATATTGATCTCAGCTCGATGCTTTGAATGTAGTTTTCCAGGAGATCACTTAAAGTTTGTACAAACTGAAAATAATTGACATTTCCGGCATCCAGTGCCTGCTTTATTTTGTTTAAGTCATTATCAAAGAGCGAGATATCATCAAAGGAATGCGAGCTAAGCTGATCCAAAAAGTTGCTCAGATTGTCCAGCCGGCGTCCATAATTAACGATGGTATAATTGTTCAATAATTCAACTTTTTCAGCCTCGATCCTGGCTTGCTGCACGTCGGCACTTTTGGGTTTCATCCAAAGAGGGATACCTATTCCCACTTTCCATCCATCCAGTCCCTTTAAACCCTCAATTTGCTGGTTGAAATATCCTGCGGATAATGTTGGATAGTATTCCGCCGTCTTCGATTTAATATTCATTTTTTCGATGAGGGCTTTTTGGGCGTTAACCGTTTCGAATAGGGGATCCAGCGTTACTGAATCACTTTTTGCAGGGATCAAGGGATAATTAGCAGGCGAATATGTGCTATCAAGCTGGCAAATGTTTTGGAGGAGCGTCCAGTTTTTCTGATGTTCCAACCTGATCTGCAGATTCATATTTTCCAGTGACCGCGAAAGCTCCGTAAAATGCTGATGTGTCAGGAAATCAATTTCTCCCAACTCCAGAGCGGTTGCGATGGCCTCCTCAAGTTGCTCCATCAACGGTAAAATATTTTCTGCTATTTGAGATTTACGATAACTGCCACTCCAATTGATCCACGCCACCTTTGTCCGGTAGCTAAGTTCTTTTTCCAAAATTCTGAGACTGGCTTTCTCTGTTTCATAATTAGTCACTCTCACACGCCTGTCAGTTACGGTTTTTACAGGGTTTCCGAATGACTGATTGACCTGCCAGTAGTGATCAACGAGGTCGGCATTTATTTTTCCCTGTTGATATTCAAATTCCAGATTGTCCGGATCAAAACTTTGAAGAATAGTCAGCCTGGATTGCTCCAGGGATTTCTTTGTGATCAGTAGATCTGCATTTTTGGTTTTTGCGTGACTGACGGCCTCATCCATTGACAATTCATTTTGACCATATAAAGGAATCCCCAGAAAGAAAAGTATCACAGGCAGCCCTTTTCTAAAGCTCTCTGAGACCTTATATTTTTGATTTACAAGCAGGTAAATCACGGGCAATACCAGCAGCGTGAGAAGGGTGGAAGAAATAAGACCACCAATAACAACCGTTGCAAGTGGTTTTTGAACTTCAGCACCGGCTGATGTGGACAATGCCATGGGCAGAAATCCAAAAGCTGCAACACCAGCCGTCATGAGAACAGGCCTTAATCTGGCCAGGCTTCCCTTTACAATTAGCTCTTTGATATCCATGTCTCCTTTCTCTTTGAGTTCGTTCAAATAGCTGATCAGGACAATTCCATTCAACACGGCCACTCCGAAAAGCGCTATGAATCCAATCCCGGCCGAAATGCTGAATGGCATATTTCGGATATACAGTGCGCAAACTCCTCCAATTGCGGCCAGGGGGACAGCAGTAAAGATCAAGGCACTGTATTTGAGTGATTTGAAAGCTGAAAAAAGGAATATGAAGATCAGGAATAAGGCTATGGGTACCGCCACTGAAAGTCTTTTTTCCGCGGCCTTCAAATTTTCAAATTGACCTCCATATGTGATGAAATATCCTGGAGGTAGCTCACACCCGGTGCTCAGTTTTTGTTCAATTTCTTCTACCAGGCTTGCCACATCCCTGTTTCGGACATTGACACCAACGACAATGCGTCTTTTGGCATCTTCCCTTGAGATCTGCATTGGTCCTTCAATTAATTCCGTACTCGCCAGTTGATTTAAAGGGATCATATTCCCGTTCGGTGCGTTGATATGAATCATTGATAAATCCAATTCTTCGCGGTAGTCAGGTTGCAACCTGATTACCAGATCAAACTTTTTTTCACCCTCAAAAACAACCCCGGCAACTTCTCCTGCATATGCAGCCCGGATGGCCTGGTTTACATCTGCGGCGTCAATACCATACCTGGCCAGCATGTGTCTGTCGACCTTAACTACAAGTTGTGAAAGGCCATCGGTTTGCTCGACCTTCACATCTCCAGCCCCCCTGATTCCCTCAATGATCGTAGCCACCTTGTTGCCCAATCTGACCAACTCGTTCGTATCCTCACCAAAAACTTTTACAGCTATATCCGTCTTGGCACCGGTCATCAATTCATTAAACCGTAGCTGAATAGGCTGCGTGAATTCAAATGAAGCCCCGACTATCAATTCCAGTTTCTTTTTCATTTTTTCCACCATTTCCTCCCGACTTTCTGCGCTCACCCAGGCTTCTTTCTCCTCCATCACGATCATTATGTCGGCGTCTTCGATAGCCATGGGATCCGTTGGTACTTCTGCCGTGCCGATCTTGGATACCACATGTTTTACTTCCGGGAATTCGCTGATGAGGATCTGTTCGGCTTTTGTGGAAGTGTTTATGCTTTCTGTCAGGGAACTACCTGGTTGAATGGTCATTTGCATGGCCAGATCACCTTCCTCAAGGGTAGGGATGAATTCTGCGCCCATCCTGCTAAATAGTACAATAGTGCTCAGGAATAGCGCAAGAGCCACTGTGATAACTGCTATCGGTAATTGAAGTGACTTTTTCAGTATGGGCAGGTAGGTGTTGCGAATGCTTCCCATTATCCGGTCTGAGAAAGTTTTTTTAGTGCTTATCTTTTTTGATAAGAGAAGGGATGACACCACGGGAACGTAAGTCATCGAGAGGATCATCGCTCCCAGGATGGCATAGCTGACGGTCAAAGCCATTGGTCTGAAAGTCTTTCCTTCTATTCCGCTCAATGTTACTATGGGAAGGAAGACCACCAGGATGATCAATACTCCAAATGCTGCAGATTTGTAGATCCTTGTTGAGGATTCAGTAATTGCAGTATCCATTTCTGACTGACTGAGTTTCATCCCGAGTTTGGTGCTGTACAGTGTGAAAAGGATATTTTCAACTATGATCACCGCACCGTCCACGACGATACCAAAATCAATAGCGCCCAGAGACATCAGGTTGGCTGAAACACCTGTCAAATGCATCATGATAAATGCAAACAGCATCGAAAGGGGGATGATCGATGCCACAACTAATCCGGCGCGCCAGTGACCCAGAAGCAGAATCAGGATAAAAATGACCACCAGACCTCCCTCAATAAGATTATTGCTTGCCGTTTTAATGGTCCTTCCGATAAGCTCGGATCTGTCCAGGTAGGAATTGATTGTAACCCCGGGAGGTAATGATTTTTGTACCTGCTCAATCCTTGCCTTAACATTTCTGATGGCTTCCGATGAGTTGGCTCCCTTAAACATCAAAGTGATCCCACCAACAGCTTCACCGAGTCCGTCCTTTGTCATTGCACCGTATCTTTTTGGACTGCCCCAGCTTACTTTTCCCACATTTCCAATGTAGATAGGCGATCTCTGATTTCCGGAGATCACGATATTTTCAATATCCTCAAGAGATGTTACCCTTCCCTCGGTTCGGATGTAATATGCATTTGTTTTTTTCTCGATATAGCTGCCTCCGGAGTTTTGATTGTTTCTTGAAAGCGCGTCATATACATCGTGAATAGATAACTTGAATTGTCTTAGTTGAGCCGGGTTGACTGCTACCTCATACTGTTTGAGATATCCGCCGAAGCTACTGACTTCAATGATCCCGGGAACACCGGAAAGTTGCCTCTTGACAATCCAGTCCTGTATGGTTCGCAATTCCATGGGTCCGTAGTACTCCCGGTAGGCAGAGTCAACGTCCAAGGTGTATTGAAATATCTCGCCAAGGCCAGTGGTGATAGGCATTAATTCGGGTACGCCCAACTCATCCGGAATCTCCCCTTCGGCAATATTGAGTTGTTCTCTGACGTATTGCCGTGCATCCAAAATCGGAATTCTGTCTTTGAATACGGCGGTTACCACGGAAAGGCCATACCGGGAAATAGACCTTATTTCAATAAGATCGGGAATATTTCTTACCGCCATTTCCACCGGGAAGGTGATCAATTGCTCGATTTCCTGGGGGGCAAGCGAGGGCGAGACTGTAACAATCTGTACCTGATTATTTGTAATATCAGGCACTGCGTCCAGAGGTATTTGCCCCATCGAATAGATGCCAAATCCTACAATTGATCCTACAAGAAGAAATACTATGAATTTATGTTTTACGGAAAACCGTATAATATTCTCAAACATATCGCAAGAAAATTTATTGGAAATAAAAACTGCTGACAGGCTAGTGAATCACTACACTAGCGGAGAACCCCGGAGATCAAAATGATCTGATGGATTGGTTACGCCAATTATTTGTGTGGGATCCGGCGTTGATCCAACTTTGATCAATGGCCTGGTAAAAAGAAAGTTTGTTTTGCCTGAAGGTATGAATAAGACGTCAATGCCGCTGATCTGAAAATCTTCCAGGTGGTTTTCTCCCAGATCTTCGTGAAACGCCTGCTTCAAATAGTCGAGGAGTGAATCCGGGTTATTGTGAGCATGAAAGTGGTCGATCTCCACGACCTGTTCATGCTCGTGTGGGATCACTGTATGGAGTCCAAGGAATCCAAGAGCAAGAAAAAGAAAGAATTTCCCTGCAACTTTCATGGTGTTAAAATTACCGGGCTTTTAGGAAACCACCCTATGATACCCATCAATTTATGACATGAGATGTACCATATGGCTATGTGTAATGTTAAGGTTCAAATTTTCGCTACGAATTTTGTTTCGTTCACGGACCAGTTTTCCCGGGGATCATTCCCATTTATTTCCCCTTGAGGAATAACGCATGGTTCTTATAGTCAATTATTCCTTCTCCGGGCGTTAGTATATCTCCACCTATTATGCCATCAATCTCGCTGATACCTCGCTCCCTAAAACCCAGATTTACATGGTCCAGGTTCATCAGGTAAATGTCATGGTCGTTAAGATGGAATTCCGCAATTACCAATTTGTTTCCGCCGGAAATGGCAGTTCTTAAATGATCTCCTCCCGCACCGGCTGCACAATCCATTTCCTTATGAACTTTTAAACCAAATTTTTCTTTCAGTTCAGCTCTCACGAAAGTATAACCTGTGCCGGTATCCAGGATGAAACTACCATCAATTCCATTGACACTCGCGCTCAGTAAAAGGTGACCGGTAGGCAGTTTTTTGAAGATTATCTCGTAAAAGCCCTTGTTGATTAAAAATTCTCTGATGGTCATGAAAGTAATATTTAGTGTAGATGTCCCAGGGTAAAAGCATAACTCTTGATCAGCCCCAGAATGAATATGAAAAACATGATAATTGTGATCAGTATGATCAGCCATCTGTATCTGCGTTTTTTTTCTTCATGAGCAATGCTCTCGTCCAGCGTCCCTTTTTGCAGATCGGATAAATATGTCCTGAGTGTATTGAATTTAAAGTGACCCACGAATTTTTGAATACCATACAAAAAGAGAAAGACCCCTATGTTGATGCCTATGAAAAGTGCTTTATTATAAATGGGGTAATATCCGTTGTTATTATCGATGTAAGCATTGAGGGCAAAGCTCAGGATCAGTACGGACAGAGACGACAGGACCATCCAGATCTCATAGTGGGTTCTGTAGTAATGGAGTTGTTTGTCAATCAGATTGCGCAGAGAGTCACTGTATTGGTTTATGACCCTGAATTTGTAAAAGATATTAATTCCGTAGAGAAGAATGCATATGGATACAAGCAGCATTCCAATAATCGTAAACCTCATTCCCGGATTATTCATGTAACCGACGAGGTTCATCGACAGGATAACAATATTGGTAAGTTGGATGAATCCATAAAAAAGTATATTAAAGTCGAAATACTTTGAGGTCTTAATTGTTTTTTCGTTTAGATATTGTGTAATCATTTCTTTTGTGATTTTATGTTCCTTTTTTGTACTCTCGTGCCATTGATTCCATATTTCAATTAATACATCGCGTCCCATGCTACTTTTGATCTATGATCATTTTTCTTAGTTTTTCCTTTATTCTTGTCAATCTCACACCAACATTACTTTTGCTCAATCCTAATATTTCCGCTATTTCCAGATAGCTACATCCTTCCAAATACAGAAATAGCACTGTTTTATCAAGATCTCTCAGCCTGGCTATCTGATGATACAGGAGTTGGATCTGTTTTGGTTTTTCATCATCTAACTCATTGGGTATCTGAAGTTCTTTGTCCGTAAGTTCCTTGTACTTTATCTTGTTGGCTCTCAGGCCCAGTAGTGCCGTATTCAGCGCCACCCGGTACATCCATGTCTGAAACTTGGAGTCTCCCCGAAAGGACGGGTACGATTTCCAAAGCTGATAGATTATTTCCTGTTTCAGATCTTCCTGATCTTCTTTATCAGCATACAGATCACATATTTTGTAAATGATCTGAACATGTTTCAAAACCAATTCAATAAAGAATTCTTTCTTTTGCCCCGGCATCAGAATTACAGACAAAGTACTGTTTGTATTATTAGTTGCAGGACACCCGGGAAAATTACACCCTGAGCATTTTTTCTTTCCGGAATTGTCATTAGCTTCTCTATTTCAGCGTTAAACTACCTCATAATCAGCTACTTAACATGTCATGGACTCGTCACCGCCCTCACCTTGGGGCTTGTCAGTCTGAGGAGCGGAGCATCTCGAAGACTGAGGAGCGAAGCGTCCCGAAGACTGACGTTCCCAAAAACTCTCCATCAAAAAAATTTAACTAACCTTCATTATAAAATTCTGATGATAAATCAGGGTTCACCGGGCCTAAGCGCCAACCTTACTACTTCACTGTATGTGTGGATGTATTTCACAGTTTCCTTTTCAGGAAATCGGCAATTGCTTCATTTACGGTTTTCTGATTTTCATAAACCATGAAATGATGGCTGTCATCAACAATAACAAGGGTTTCCATATCCACACCTTTCTTTCTCAGGCGCTGCACGAGGTCGGTACTTTGGCTAAATGGCACATTGCGATCATCATCTCCGTGGATTATCAGCACAGGGGAGGTCCACTGATCGACGTACGCCACAGGAGAAGATTCCCAGAGCACCTCAGGAGCTTGCGTGGCATCAGGATACCGCTCGTATCCGTTCGGGTTGGTGATATTGCGAATACGGTTCACCGATCTGTCGTGAACACCGTGAATATCTACCCCTGCGGCAAAGAGATCGGAGTCCTTTGCCAGCGCCATGGCGGTAAGGTATCCTCCATATGAACCACCGTATACACCTATTCTTTCCGGATCGACCTCAGGTTGCTTTGCCAGCCACTCTCCGGCGGCTTTTATGTCGGTGTATTCCGATGCGCCTCTCCAGCCGGCTTTAGGTGGATATTGAAAGTCATACCCATACCCAATCCCGAGCCTGTAGTTTACGGAAACAACAATGAATCCCTGGTTTGCAAGATATTGATTTGTGGCATAGGCATTGGAGTAGTAGCTGGAATAGTGCCATCCGAGGAGCATTTGCCGGGGAGGTCCACCATGAATGTAAATGATGGCGGGTTTCCTTTCCGGTCCGCCTTTTTCCTCAAACCATGTCCCATGTATTTCCAGCCCATCAGGTGATTCAAATATTACCTGTTTCGGTGTGATCATCTCATTCACAGGGTAATCACCGATCAGGTCTTCGGCGACAAGTCGTATCTTATTTCGATAGAGGTAGGCTGGGAGCGGAGGCCTTTGACTGGTAGCAGAAAGCATCACGACGGACCCATCACCCAGTATTTTTGGAGCCCACTCATTTCCGGTACCAGGTGTTAATACTTCCATATCAGCCTTATCAACAGATACCCGGACGATATGTCTCCGGTCAACATCATATTGGTCAGGGCCTGTATTTCCGGAAAATACAAGGGATTCTTTATCGGCGCTGAGCGAAATATATTCGCACATAAAGTTCCCTGGCGTTAACAACAAAGGATCTCCTCCCTGCTCACTGATAGAGTAAAGGTGCGGCCATCCATCGTGGTAAGATAGAAAAACGATACGATCGTTGGCCGCCCATTTCAGGTTAGTACCACCGTGAGTTCTGGGAACTGAGCCTGCCAGTGTTTCCGGAGCTTTCCATAGTGTTTTGGTTTCACCGGTTTCCAGATCAAAAACCAAAATCGACCATGGATTATGGTGGAATTCCAGGATTGTTTCAGGCGCGCCGCCGCTTCCGGGCCTCCTGACAAATACAATTTTTTTACCATCGGGAGACCAGCGAGGCGAATTGTCCCTGTCATAGCCAGGATCTATCCATCTAATACGGTTTTCAGGACCACTGTAGATGCCAATGTAAGCATGATCTCCTCTGTACGAGACGAATGCAATTTTTGAACCGTCAGGAGAAAACATGGGACTCGCATTGGAGCCTCTCACTGCAATAATCTTTTCGGCTTTTGCGCTGGTATCGACCGGTATTTTCCAAAGCTGCTTGTCTTTGATGAACACTACGTCCTTGCTGTCCGAAGAAATCACTGGTCCGGCTCCCTCTCCAAGTAATAATGGTTCACCACCGGCAAAAGGCACGCTCCACATTTGTACTTTGTCGGGGATCGGTTTGGACAGGGGATTCATTGTCACCTCATCATCCCAGTTTGAGCCATGTTCACCCCCTCGTAAGTATACAATCCAGTTTCCATCATCTGAAATGGAAAGACTTGAAATTTCCTGACCATCGTCCTTCATGTAATTGGTCAGTCTTCGGGCTTCAAAATCAGGGCTTTCCGCGACATAAACATTTCGTTTGCCCTGTTCATTAAACACCCAGGCTATTTTGTTGGACGAAGAGGAGGTAGTCAGACCCGAAGGGAATGGATAGCTCATTACCTGTTCCATTGTAGGCTGGGCCAGGACCGATGGCAGTGCAAACGAAATCGCCAGGATTGATAGTAATAATTTCATCATGTTGTTTTTTTGGTGTTCTTAATTTGGACTCAGCACTAATTTTTCTACTGAGTTTGCCTTGATCTTTTGTTGCGAGTAATACACAGGAAAATATTCATCATTTGCCCAGGTTTCCGCCAAATTGCGATAAAAGGGGCTTTCCGGATCGCCGGATTGACCGGGCGCATTCGTTCCAACCGCCTTGTCCCAATCACCTGTATCCACGATCATTCTGAAGCTGGCTCCCGATGACTGATTGAGGTTGGGCCCAGTCGAACCCGGCGTATAGGAGTTACCGCCGCGCGGAAAAGGCCCCACTTCAAAAACGGACCTCAGACTGTCATTCAATGCCCCCGATAACGGGTGTTTGATCAGCACATGTTTAAAATTTTCCTGTCCATAAATCCACGTTCCGGGTTCGGGACCCAGTTTTTCCGTTAATTCATATACAGCATCTGTGAAAGTATTGATGATGAAGGCATCCCGGTCAACTCTTGCTCCCACGAACTCTTCATAGTTTCTCATCCAATCGATGATCTGCCAAAGCTGGGGGGTGTAAAAGGGTTGCATCTTAGTTGGGAGGTACAACTTTTTTGCTTCCGCTTTGAGCTTATTTTCCCATGCCACGTAGATTGCTGCCTGCACTGAATTAGGGTTGAGGTTTAAGTCCCAGATCTTCATGGAGGTTTTGAGGCTTTTAGCGAGTTCGTCCAATGTACCGGTACTATTCAAAAATTCTATGAGATGTCTTGCTGCAACTGAGTGGTAATCAGTCTGGAGTGACTTCATATCCTCCATTGTGAGTTTTTCGCCTGACGACAGCACTTCCCTGATCCGAATTCCCCTGAATGGATCTGACCAGGAAAATCCAATTGCATCCCATTTATCATAGTCATGCGGTGTCACGTTTTCATTAGCCGTTGCAAAAAAACCCTCTTCAGGATTGAAGATACTCGGTTTTTCAATAATAGGCAGATAGCCGTCCCACTCATACGTGCCATCGCCTGGCACCGGAACCAGACCGCTGAAATTTCTCCGGATAGGTGCTATGCCTACTGCCTGCCATCCAATGTTGCCATCTTTGTCCGCCCATACCATATTTTCACCCGGTATGTTGCTGTAATTACAGGCTTGCCTGAACTCCTCCCACGTTTTAGCCTGGTCCATACGCAGCGAAGCCAGGTAAGGCGAACCGCCGGTCTCCAGCCATGCACATCTGACGGCAAATCCCACGGCATTCACCGAATCAATGAAAGTGACCGGTCCATGTCGTGTGTACCGGAGATCCACTGTCACGTCTTCACTCCCTTTCACCTTGATGTTTTCCGTAATGACTTTCATGTCCACCCATTCATCCTTATACCGGTATTGATTCAGGTTGTCGGGATTCAGATCGTAGACGTACAAGTCTTCCCCATCGGTTCGGTAGACCGTCAGTCCCCAGGCGCCATATTCATTGTGGCCTATGGATATTCCAGGTATTTCAGGCTCTCCACCGCCGATCACATTCCATCCCGGTGCTACCAGATGGGCCATATAACGCAGAGAAGGCGCTGCTATGCTCCTGTGTGGATCATTGGCCATTATGGCGTTGCCACTTTCCGTCAGGTCACCGCTGATAACCCAATTGTTACTGCCGATGGCTGTCCAGTCTATTTCCCGGTAGTCAGTTCGGGGCGAGTTAAGCAGCGCTAAAAGTTCGTCCGGGTTTGCCGCCGCTCCTTCCGGCACAATATCTTCGGGCTGAAACTTCACACTTCGCCGGTAAGCAAAATATGGGCCCAGCACATCCTGAAAAAGAAGCTCTTTGTCAATCTTTGGATCGATTGTCAGATCCGGTTCCTTTGGATGGAACCATGTGTATTTCTGTACCGTCCCGGGGTCCGTCGCCGCAACGGCGCGACCAATCCTCAACTCATACCCAATATTTCCCAACAAACCCTGATGCCTTGATATGACAACCTCAGGTGTCCATTTCTGTGGTGCAAGTCCGGTCAATTTGAAAGGAAGCGGGAGTTCGTCCGGTGTTTGCATGATCTCATCAATATAAGCGTTGACTCCGGCCACGTAGGAAGTGATGATCTCTTCTCCATCTTCGTGGTAATGATTCATTTCTTCTTTCATGTCTCCCCTGAACATGAATAATCTCGTACCTATATCCCGCTGGAGTTCTCTTTCACCCAATATTTCAGCAACCGTCCCAGTGGCCTGCCGCCTCCAGATCTCGAACTGGAATAACCTGTCTTTGGCGGCAGCATAACCTTGCGCGAAAAAAAGATCTTTCTGATTTTGAGCATAAATGTGATTTATTCCCCATTTGTCACGGAAGATCTCAACGGGGGCGTCCAGTCCATTGATAGTCACGCTTTTTTCCTTTAGCTGATTACATGAAACAAAGAATAATGTAATAATGATCAGGGATGATTTTTGAAATCCTTTCATAATGCTTAAGATAAACAGAGGTGAAGTTTAGAAAAAGAGATATTTCATCTGTGACTGAATATTTTCTACAGATGGCCAAGGATCCAGCTGTTAGTATCGAAGGCAATTCGTTTAATTACTTCATCATGGCTCAATCCTGTAACTTTTTTCCGAACCTTAAAACTATGGTCTCCATCTTCGATAGTCACTAAGGTCCCTTCTTTGCACGCGGCAATTACTTCCCTGATCATTTCATAGTTGGCCAGGCTGTCCCTTGTTCCCTGAAAGAACAACTGAGGCAAGTTGATGGAATAAAGGTGTTCAGCCCGGTCCTTTGAATCCCGGCCCGGAGCATGTAACGGGAAACCGAAATAGATCAGACCTCTTACTGGTATGGAAAGCTGCTCGGCTACCAGGTGAGAGCTCATTCGTCCACCGTATGATTTACCGGAGAGGAAAACCGGCAGGTCCGGATAGTTTTCCATGGTGAAGTCTGCCACGCGCGCTATCGTTTCGATACTGGGCCCCGGAGATCCCGGGGCTTTTCGACCTTTTTCAATATAGGGAAAGTTAAACCGTATGACATTTCCTGAAAGAGATGAGATCTCACCTGCCAGTGTCGCCATAAAAGGGTGGACCATCGGAGCTCCTGCACCATGAGCAAGGATCAGGTTGTATTTTGGGTCTTGAGGTTCGTCAACTTCGCAGCTGACCTGGCCGATTTTTTCTGATATGGATATCTGCATCCGGTAAAATTAGAAGTTCGTTTGTTACTTTTTTCAAAATAAGGAGTACTTAATGCAACCCTCATCAATTCGCGGACTCATTTAAATCAAAAAACTACTCAAAATGCTGCACAACTACTTTAAAATAGCCTTCCGGAACATTTTGCGAAACAAGGTCTACAGCTTCATCAATATCTTTGGATTAACCCTCGGAATAGCATGTTTCATGCTCATTCTCCTGTGGGTCAAAGATGAGATCACATTCAACGACTATCACAAAAACATAGACAGGATCTTTCGTGTTATGGAGTTCCAGCATTATGCTGATCGCATTGGAACTACCCAATCAACGCCCGGTACACTTGGGCCGTATTTAAAAGAGACCTATGCGGAGGTGGAATATGTGACCAGGTTTACCTGGGAGCAGGAAACGCTTTTTGAAGTAGAAGAGAACAGGTTTTATGAAACGGCGCGGTATGTTGATCCGGATTTTCTCAGGATCTTCAGCTTTGATATTGTTGCAGGATCTTTTGAAACCGCCCTTGATGATAAATATTCGGTAGTAATTTCCGATGAATTGGCACGTAAGTATTTCGGTGAAGAGGATGCGGTCGGTCAGCTGATCAAGGTAAGAAACAGCCAAAATGTTAAGGTTACAGGTGTATTCAGGCCGTGGCCTGACAATACTACCTTCGGAGGTTTCCATGCACTCCTGTCCGTGGTGGATTACGTGGAGCGAAATACATGGGCCAATAAATGGGGTAACAACAACCTGAGGACGGTCATCACGCTCCACGACCCCGAAAACTACCAGTCCTTCGACGGGAAGATCAAAAATATCATCCGGGAGAAGATGGAAGATGAGGACTATGATATTGATCTGTGGTTGCAACCTTACACTGAAACACACCTTTATTCCAATTTCGAAAATGGGCAGCAAAAAGGCGGGAGGATAACCTACATAAAGATATTTTCCATCATTGCGGCTTTCATACTGATTGTTGCGTGTATCAACTTCATGAACCTGGCGACTGCGCAGGCGGTCACACGCGCAAAAGAGGTGGGTTTGAGAAAAGTTGTGGGCGCCTACAAAAAGAATCTTATCGTACAATTCCTGAGTGAGTCATTTTTATATGCCGCTATTTCCTGCGCATTGGCGATGGGTCTGAGTTGGCTGCTTATGCCGTATTTTAATGAAGTGACGGAGAAAGAAATTGTTTTCCAACCCGATCAATTCCTGGGCCTGGTAATATTGGGCGTTGTGGTGTTTACCGGCTTTTTTTCGGGTAGTTATCCAGCCTTCTTCATTACCAGGTATCAGCCGGCAGCGGTATTGAAAGGAATTGTTCGTACGGGATTAGGCGCAATCAGGTTCAGAAAAGTGCTGGTGGTATTTCAATTTATTTTATCCATTGTCATCATTTTCGGTACACTGGTGATCTATCGGCAATTACAATATCTGAGATCGCAGGACACCGGTTATGACAAAACCGGACTGATATATATGGAAATAAACCAAGATATGGACGAGAAATATGATGTAATCAAAACACGTCTTCTTTCGAACCCTGCAATTGAGAATGTTGCGGCCATGGCTTTTTCTCCATTACGAATTGGAAACTCAACCTGGGGCGTTGACTGGCCAGGGAAAGACCCGGAAACCAAAATCCTGTTCTCAACATTCGGGGTAGACAATACCTATGTGGAAACGCTCGGTCTTGAGATGGCAGCGGGTAGAAGTTTTGAGGCCAGATTTGTTACGGACACCTCCAATTACATGATCAACGAAACAGCGGCGGAGAAAATGGGGTTTACACCGGAAGAAGCTGTCGATAAAACCATAACCCTCTGGGGAGATCGTGTGGGCAAGATCGTGGGCGTTATGAAAAATTTCAATTTCTCTTCATCAAGGACAGAAATACGGCCCATGCTCCTGATGCATGATCCGGGCTGGTACAGCTATATAACCGTACGGGCCAATGGATTACAACTTCAGAGCGCTATTGCTGCAATGGAAGAGGTATCCAATGAATTTGCGCCGGCCTATCCCTTTGAATATCATTTTGTTGATGAGGATTGGGCGTCATTCTACAGTAATGAAGATCGCATGGGGAAACTATTCAACGGTTTTGCATTCATTTCCATTGTAATTGCGTGTTTGGGCCTGTTCGGATTATCAGCTTTTACCATTCAGCAACGGACCAAGGAAATAGGAGTAAGAAAGGTTCTCGGCGCTTCCGTTTCATCCATCGTCAAACTCACTTCCAGGGACTTTTCATTGCTGGTGCTGATTGCGGCGATACTTGGCACTCCTGTGGCGTGGTACTTAATGAACAAATGGCTGGAGGATTTTGCTTTCCGGATAGAGATGACAGCCTTATTCCCTGCAATATCAACAGTTGTTGTGCTTCTTATAGCATTTCTGACTGTATTTTACCACGCTTACAAGGCTGCCCGAAGCAATCCTGCCGAGTCCCTGCATTACGAATAGATTACTCGGTGTGTAAATTATCAGCAGGATTTTGAACACTTGCCCGATAAGAAATGAAGCTTACGGTGGCCCATGCCAGAAGCAGGATCAAGATTACGGGGAGGAGGTAGATGATCCAGGTGATATTGACTCTGTAGGCAAAATTGGACAGCCAGTCACTCATCAGGTAATGCCCGACAGGGAGCCCGATGAATAGTGCCACTATCAACAATCGGGTATAACCTTTCAGTTGATCAATCATCAATTGACCAATAGTTGCTCCCAGCACCTTGCGCACCCCAATTTCTTTCTTCTTTTGGTCGCTTGTAAAAGCCGCGAGACCAAACAATCCGAGGCACGCTATCAAAATTGACAGAACCGCGAATGACCCAAAAAGTGAGCTGAGTTTTTCCTCTGATCTATATTTTGCAGCGTACTGCTGATCCATAAACTCAAACTGTATGGGTAAAGCCGGATTAAACGCTTTCCATTTGGTCTCTGTGTAATCCATTACCTCACGGGTCTTACCGGCATCGTACCTGATAGCCATTTTATCAATGTTTGGCAAATTCAATAATCCGAGTGGAACGATTTGATTTTTGAAATCATCAAAATGGAAATCTTCAATTACTCCCACCACCTCAAACTCCTTAATTCCGAACATATCAAAATCTCCAAGATTTTTCAGTTTCTGTCCAACCGGATCTTTGAAACCGAACCTTCTAACGGCTGTTTCATTCAAAATTATTGCTGAGGAATCGGTTGCGAATTCTTTTGAAAAGTTTCGGCCTGCAATAAGTTTTAGCTCCAGAGTAGGTATGTAAGACTCGTCCACACCCCATTGTTGCATTCCAACGGCATCATCAGTGCTGGTTGCGGCTTTCGGCTGCAACGGAGAATCGGACCTGTAACCTGAAGTGGGGAGGTATCCGGTGGATGTAACGCTAGAAATCGGAGGAAATGACAGCAATTCTTCTTTGAAACTCTCAATGCTTTTTCCCAGCGTCTGCGTTTCATTGATTATCAGCACCTGGTCCTTATTAAATCCCAGGGATTTTTTCTGAGTGAACTGGAGTTGAGAAAAGATAACTATCGAACCAAAAATCAGCAGGACGGACGCGGTAAACTGGATAATTACAAGCAAGTTCCTCAGTCTGCCGCTTTTCAGTCCCAGACTCAATTCTCCTTTCAGAACTTTGATCGGAATGAATCCGGACAGGTAAAAAGCCGGATATAACCCAGCGAGTAACCCGATGAATAATGACAGGGTCAGTACTTCCGGCCATATCCAAAGTTCGCCAAAGTAGGGATTGATTATCTCCTTGCCTGTGAGTTCATTGAATAGTGGAAGTAAAAGGAATGTCAGTACCACTGCAAATATTAATGCAAGGAAAGCATTTAAGAGGGACTCTACGATGAATTGAAAAACCAACTGACGCTTCAGGCCTCCCATGACCTTCCGCATTCCGACCTCTTTGGCACGCATGGATGAGCGAGCAGTCGAGATATTCATAAAATTAATTGACGCGATAATGAGCACAAATAGCCCGGCGGCCATGAGGATGTAGATGTATTGAATATTTCCGTTTGCCTCAATTTCGTAACTAAGGTTCGATCTCAAGTGAATATCCTTCAGCTGGATCAAATAATAGTTGACGTAACTGCCTGATCCCGTAAGCTGATCCCAGGACGCACCTGTAAATTGTTGCAACTGGGGACCAAAATACCTTTCATAAACACCGGAAAATTTGCTTTGCAATGTTTGATAAGATGCTCCCTCATCGAGAAGAAAATAAGTCTTGAAATTATTGCTGAGCCATATTCCGTCGTTGGAGATGGGATCATCTTCCATGGACAGTATTACATTGAAGTGGAAGTGGGAATTGGCCGGAATATCCCTGTATACGGCGTTAATATTGATGCTTTTGTCTTTAAGTTTAAAAGCCTTCCCGGCCACATCGCTCGATCCGAACAGTTTTAGTGCAGTCGACTCATTGATAATGGAACTATTGGGATTTGTGAGCGCATTTTCAAACGAACCGGAGACCAGGTCAAGTTTGAATATTTTGAGCATATCCTGATCGGCAAAGGTGATCCTGTCCTGTGTAAAATATTTGTCATCTATGTTGATCACCTCCTGACCGATTCCACGAAACCTGCCTGCAACTTCGATTTCCGGGAAGTCTTCTTTGAAAGCTTTGGCCATGGGGGCCGGGGAGTTGGCCATCTTATAAATGTTGTCCTGGAATTTGATATCGCTACTGATCCTGACAATACGATCATGGTTATCCCAGTGTAGGTCATAGCTGAGTTCATCTTTTACGAAAATGCCTATAAGTATACTTACAGCGAGTCCGAGTCCTAATCCGAAGATGTTAATAAAAGCATAGAATTTGTTGCGTATCATGCTTCGATAAGCAACTAGGAGATTCATTTTAACCATGATCCTGATAATTGAGTTTTGTAAAAATTTCCTGAGCGCAAATGGTCTGAAAAACTGAAATGTATGATACCAGTACTTTAGTCGTTTCCATCGGGCATTTGACCTGGAAAGATCAGCATAGTACTGATGCAGATCGCCAATAATTTCCTCATGTAATTCCTCTTTGCAAATGAAATAGAGTATGCGGTCCGCCAGTGGTGGCGGTCCATTGGCTATGTCCATAATAATTGCAAATCCAATCCTTTCCAGTTTAGCTCGGGGATCTGATTCCAAAGGTTGTTTCGCAATTCCCGGCTTTGCTTTACAGCTGATTTGCCGGCTGAAGTTACGGTAAATATCCGCTTTCTTCTTCCGCCTCTTTCTCCTACGGAATCGCCCATTCTGGAATCGAGGAATCCCTTTTTCTCCAAGCGGTTCAGTGCTGAATGAACAGCTCCGATTGCAGCAGATCTACCGGTTTGTTCCATAAACTCGGTTCTTATCGCAAGACCATAGGCATCTTCGCCAAGTTTTGCGACCAGGAGGAGGATAACTTCCTCAAATTCTCCTAAATATGATCCCTTCATCGGTTATTTCAATTATGTAGAACAAATATACGTAAGAAAAGAAGATATGTTCTACATTTACGAAAAAACCGGGTGAATCAATTGTTGGAGATACATGGGAAAGGGGGTGAGTCTCCGAGCGAGCAGCCTAAGCTGCTCGCTCGGAAAAATATCCTGAAGGGTTTGAACCTTACTGAGCCATTACCGGAGCTTTACGCAATACTCTTCTGCAGATGGCTTCCATGTGAGATGCATCTGTTCCGCAGCATCCCCCATAGATTTGCAGATTGGGTAGTTTGCTTCTCAGCTTGTGATACCAGGAAGCGAGCTCCGGTTTGTCACCTGCATCCAGTTCTTCCGCCTCATCGAGTTCCGCATGACTCTTACAGGATGCATTGGCCCTGATCCCCATAATCCTGTTTGCCCCTGAACCCAATGAATGTGCAAAGTGGGAGGGATGGGCGCAATTGATCATATAATAGGAGGGATAACTATCTGTTTCACCATCGACAAACGTGATTGCATCCTCCAGTGATTCACCACCTGGAAGCTTACCGTCGGTTTCAGCTGTAAAGGAAATGACTACCGGAACCCCGTTGGCCATAGCCGATTTTACAATGCCCAGCGCTTCATCGACATAGTTCATGGTTAAAGCTGTCACCACATCTACCCCGGCCGCTTTAAATGTGCTTATCTGCGGGTCATGGTAGTCTCTGGCGTCATCCGCGTTCATTTTGTTGTTTACTGTATATCCATCACTTCTGGGACCTACACAGCCACTGATCAGGATCGGATCGACGAACTTCTCGTACTTTGTCCGCAAGGATTCCAATTGGAGAATAGCCAGCCGGTTTAGCTCCCTCAATTCTGCCTCCTTGTAACCGAGTTTGTATCCCCAATCCCGGTTTGCACGCCAGGTACAGCTCTCCAGAATAAATCCCGTTCCGTACCTGACGGCAAGATCAAGGTATTCCGTGTAGTAGTTGAAAAGCGTCTTTTGATGCTGCGGTTTATCGATAAGATTGAATGCCGCGAAATGTGGCAAATCCGTGTCTTTATGAAAAATAAGCGTGGTTTCCAATCCGCCGTCCATAAGTACCGGCCTGTCGATCTTTATTTTATTCGTTTTCATTGACTTCTAGGATTTAGGGTTAGTTACGTCCTGAAAGGTTAGCATTTCCCAGATGCGGTATGACGCACCTTTATAAAATCCGGTTTCATGATCGAATTCTTTTGGGTTTTTGAACGTGCCAAATATGATATCGAAAAGCGGCAGATCGGAATAATTATAAGCGTGCACGCCTTTCGCATGATGTATGGTATGACTCTCCGGCCTTTGCACGATATATCCCAGCCAATGAGGCGTCTTGATGTTTGCATGCTGAAACAGACCAAGGAAAGTAGTAGTTAATAATGTGATAGTGATAGCCTGAGGTGAAAGACCCACAATGAGAGCAAAGCACAAGCTACCCAGCATTGTCCAGCCGATCATATCAAAAGGACTGAAAAAGAAGGCTCCGGGTATGTCAATTCTTTCTGCGCTGTGGTGCATCTGATGGAAGACCCGCCAGAGAAAATTTGATTTATGCAGTGACCTGTGCCACACAAATACGCCGAATTCGTACAGCAGGATCCCAACAGAGGCGCCTATGGCCGGGTGTAACCATGACAGATCAACAAGCTGGAATTGAGCAAGATACCCGTCAACCAACAATGGTAAATAGGTGGACAAATAAAAGAAGAACGCAAACATTGCGATACCGCGTATTTTCCAGAATTTGAGTTGCGGTAGTTGACGACCGGGAAAAACCGTCTCCCAGAGAAAGAGCAAACCGTACATCCCTATGACTACAAGGGATACCGGATCTAATAATACTTCAATTGGATTTGGAAGTGTCATAATATTCTAAGTTTTTAGTTTACACCTCCCAAGGCGTAAGTATCGGCCTTACGATGTAAGGTTCGGACCAATTGGAGTGTAAGTATTTAGATTTCCCAGTTAATCGGGGTTTCCGGGCTATATGAGCAGGTTGTGCCGGTCCTGATGGATTTGGAAAGATGCCGGGCTAATGAAGGGTGTGCTTTTTCAATCTTTTTGATCGCGTTCCTGATCCGCCAGGTGACGGCTGATCTGGCTTTTTCAGTTGCGGATCCTGCTTTTCGCGATTTTCCGCCTAAACCCAATGAACTTGAGAGGTGAGCCAGAAGTTCTTCATACTCTATATTGAGTTCGGAAACTCTTGCAAGATTATTGTTATGCTCAGCTTCACTGATCTCTTCCCTGAGGTCCTGAAGACGTGACTTGTATTCCTTTTTAGCCTTATCATCTATCAAGGGTGTTTCCTGCTTTGATTCCCGTGCAGCACCCATCAATTCCATGCAATGGACTTCCTCCTCCGGTTTTGACAGTAGCAGGGCGATATCTCCACAACCTTTAATATCTTTCAGCAATGCTGATTGACCATTAAATGTCATTTCCCACATTTCACCTGACTGCCTGAAAGCTCCTCCTGAGGTTTTTATGACAGTTTCAGGACTTGTTGAGTTGATATTGAGTGATCCGTTTCTTACGTAATTCCGAAATCCCTGAAGTTTTGTCTCACCACGGTAGGGATTTACGTTCTCATGCCACTTAAGTGCCTCGACTTCAATGTCTCCCTGTCCTTTGTATATGGACTTACGGAACATGCTTATGAATTTATTCCAGTAAGAGAGCATATTTTCCTGATCGGAGAGATAGTAGTAGGCGGCCGCGATGTACACTGAAAAGTCCACCCAGGCGGAATCAATATCAACTTTCTTACCCAACTCAATGCACTTTTCATACTCACCAAGCTCAAGATAGATATTGGAGCCATAAACAAAATAGTCGTCCTGGTGCAACGGATTTAATGTGCATGCGCGGGTGTATAGTCTTTCAGACTCCTCCGGATAACCCAGATACATCATGGAGAAAGCGATTTGGATCAGGTTTTTGGAATCATTTGGGTTCATCCGCAGGGACTTTCGGAGGCAATGTTCTGCTTTTTCATATTCCTCGCTAAATAGATATGTTCGCCCCAGAACAGCCAGCGAGATATAATCATTTTCATCAATTTCCAGTGCTTTCAGCGCATATTTCTGTGCCCCTGTCCGGCTGACTTCCCACCTGTCCCAGAGATGGCAACTCCACTCATTAAAATAGGAGAGTGAGAGTCCCGTATAGGCGCGGGAAAATTTTGAATCAATTTTCAAGGCCTCTTCGAAGCGCTCCCGCGCCATCAAGTCGTGTTCCGGAGAACCTTTCCTTAGAAGATTCATCCCCCGCAGCCAGTTCTCATAAGCGGCAATTGAGGTGTTTCTCCTTCGATAAGTGTGTGACAACAGATCATAGTCAATTTGCTGCTGAAGAACACTGACAATTTGCTCCGTGATCATGTCCTGTGTTTCCAGGATTGCGTCTATTTTTTCTTCATGGTGATCGGCAAAAACCACTTTTTTGTCAACGGTCCGGACCAGTTGCACCCCGATCTTCACGCTTTTTCCTGTCAGCCGGAAACTGCCGGTGACGAGGTAATCCGCATTTAGTTCGGCAATGGAGGCTTCATCCGATATATCGCGAATGTGCTGAGTGGTAAATTGAGAAATAACGGACAGTCCGTTAAACCTGGAAAAATTAGTGATAAGGTCATCGGTAAATCCGGAAATGATCAAATCATGTTTTTCCTGCCCCCCGGTCACCCGGAATGGCAGTACAGCGATACGAATTTCATGGCTGATGGCAGTTTTCACTATCTCATCATTGGCATTCGGTAAAATATCAATTTTCTCCTTAACTTCAAATCCATCATTTGGATGCACACCGATAAACCTGGAAGATGGAAGATCACAAACCTGACAATCAAATTACACAATGGCTCAAGAAGCTACAGCGGGAAAGCTGGCAACTTGAGTTGCTTGTATCGGCATTTACAATTTTTTTACTGAATCAGGCCTGGAGCGCATTTGATGTTTTTTTAGATGGGCTTCCCTATAAATATAATCTGAACGCCGGTTTCCTGACTTTTATATTTTTCTTCCTCGGTCTGCTGGGACAATCGATCAAGGCATTGATCATCTTTCTGGTGGTGCACCTGATGCTCAGAGGTTTCTGGATCGGGACAATTGGTTTACGTTCGGTACAATCCACCATTGACTTCTCTAAACTTAACTACAGTACCTATTTCACGGATAAACTGCAGAAGAGGATCGTTAGCCTGGATAACCTTGTAGTGAAACTGGATGAAATATGCAGTGTCATTTTCTCTTTCTCCTTCCTGTTCATATCGATACTGATCTCCTTCGGGCTATACCTGTTATTCATCGGAGCCGTATTGTTGATTTTGATATCGCTGGAGGAGATCACGCCCGGATCATTGTCAATTGTTTTTAATGTCATATCCATTACTTCGATGGCAGGCATATTGCTCACCGGTATTTTGTATCTGGTTGATTATTTCACTTTAGGGTTCATAAAGAAGATCAGAATTATCAGTAAGCTCTATTATCCCATTTATCGTTTTTACGGCGTGATTACATTATCTGTAATATCAAGGAGTATTTACTATTACCTGATAAGCAAGTTTTCGAAGAGGAGGATCCGCATAGTCTACTTATTCATTGGTATCGTGATCATGGTCAACTGGTTTATAGATTTTGACCAGTATCAGTACTTCCCTGATTCACGGAATAACCTGGTGCTCGACAATGACTACTATGACAATATGCGAAAAGACAATGACTACGTAAACCTTGCCAGTATTGAATCAAATGTAGTACGCGAGGGGTATTTTCAATTATTCATAAGGTATGATCCTGCTGATAATCCGGTCATACGTCATATTTGCCCCGACTTTGAGCCAAAAAAGAATGACGGGGTCAATCCTGCCTTTCAGCTTAAGGTTACCGATGGAAACTTGTTTATCTCCGACCGGAAATCTGAAGAAGAGGATAAGGACAAGTTGTTAGAGTGTTTGAGTGCTTTGTATGAAATATCCATAAATGATTCTACCTATAAGAATACCGAATACTACTTTTTTGAGCATCCCCAGCAAAACCAACCGGGCCTGGTGACCATGGTGCCAACTAAAAACCTGCCGGAAGGGGAGAATATCCTGCAAATAAAAAAAGCGGCTTTAAGTGCGCCGGATAGCTTGTTTACGGTTGATTACGCCTACATCCCGTTTTGGTTTGTGAAGGAATGATATTTCGAAAGCTTTTGATAACTATTGATTGAAATGAGAAAAATATACTATTTGTCTACATGTTCAACCTGTAAGCGGATCATGGGTGAGCTTGGTGGCGGGATTGATAACTTTGATAAACAGGATATCAAAACTGAAAAAATCTCTCCGGACCAATTGGATCATATGAAATCACTCTCCGGGTCATATGAGTCCTTATTTTCACGCAAAGCGATGAAATTCAGGTCGATGGGACTGTCAGACAAAGAACTGAGTGAGTTTGACTATCGCCAACTAATTCTTGATGAATACACTTTTTTGAAGCGGCCGGTCTTTGTGGTTGGAGACAGTATCTTCATTGGAAACAGCACAAAAGTGATCGATCAACTTCGGGAAGCCCTTTGAGTTGTTGATTCCAGTTATGTGCCATGCGATCAGGGACCGGCAACCAGATCTATAACTGGAGACTTTCTTCAATTTCCAACAGGTGCAGCTTTAAACCCTCCGACTCAAAAGCCTGTTTTGCTGCTATCCGGTCGATCTCAATTACCGGAAATGAATCGTAGTGACATCCCAGGACTTCTTTGCAATCCATGAACTTTGACGCGTGAATCGCATCCTCGTGATCCATCGTAAAATTCCCCCCGATCGGTAAGATCAACAGATCAAAATCATAAAGCTCACCGTACATCTTCATGTCAT
Source organism: Cyclobacteriaceae bacterium (assembly GCA_028278225.1). GTDB lineage: Bacteria > Bacteroidota > Bacteroidia > Cytophagales > Cyclobacteriaceae > JANQEU01. Next base: position 52,915 of record JANQEU010000079.1, on the reverse strand, counting down.
AATGAAGTGAAGTGTCACCTGCCAGAAAAATAGTTTTTCCTCCGGTTTTGATAATAAAAGATCCCGGATTACCCCCATAACTCCCGTCCGGCATACTACTGGAGTGATGTGCCTGTACATATTTTACGGAAGTATCATCCGTGAAATGGTAGGTACCTCCGAAATTCAAGCCGTGAGTATCCAGGTTTTGTTTTTCAAACCATGCCGCGACTTCCACCATTGCAACGATCTTGCATTGATTATTTTCAGCGATCACATGCACATCCGCTACATGGTCCGCATGTCCGTGTGTCAGGATGATGTGATCTGTCTTTATTGATGAAATTTTGATGTGCTGGGCCAAAGGATTTCCACTGATGAACGGATCTGACAGAAGCCGGATATCCGAATCAAAACGGAAGCAATTGTGCCCGAAATATGTTATCGTCATGTCACCTGTATTTGTATCCTTGAAAATACAAAATCCAGGCCTTATTATTATTCATTTCTTAGTGCATTTACCGGATTTCTCAGAGATATCCTGATCGTCTGGCTGCTGATCGTCAAAACAACGATCATCAGGACTGTGGCAATTGCTCCGGCAAAAATCCAGACAGAGAATCTGATCTGATAGGCAAAGCTATTCAGCCAATCGGCCAGAAAATAATACGATGTGGGTATAGCCACCACCGCGGCAATTGTGAACAACCGCAGGAAGTCGAATGATATCAATCTAAACAGGCTTGATAGTGATGCGCCCAGTACCCGGCGAATTCCGATTTCTTTCGTTAGTTGTTCCGCTTTCAGGGCTACCAATCCCAACAGACCAAGACAGCATATGATGATTGACAATATTGCAAAATACTGTATAAGCTTTTTTACAAGCAGTTCGGCCTTGTGCTGATTGTCAAATTCAGTATCAAGAAATGAGTACTCAAAATTATTTACAGGATTGAATTCGCTGTACACCTGTTCGATTGAATTCAAGGCCGTAATTGTTTGTCCGGGTTTTAATCTAACGAGGATATTGTAGCTGGCCCCGGGGCTATAGCGTATGACGAGGGGGTCAATTTCGGAATATAGAGACGTAATATGGAAATCCTGAATAACTCCGATAATCCTGCCTTCCTGACCCCAGAATTTGAGATCAAGACCGACCGGATCCGGAACGTTAATTATTTCAGCGGCTTTCTCATTAATGATGTAGTTGAGTGTATCTGACATTAGTGCCCAATCGAAATTTCTTCCGGATACCATAGGGATCTTCATAGCAGGGATGAAATCAGGATCTGTGTTCAAAATTTTGAAGTGGACTTCCATGTCCCTGGTCTTGCCGGGCCATTGGGGGTCAGAACTCGAACTGGTAACATTTACAGGGTTGACCTGAGTCCCGGTCATTTGTTGTATTCCCGGCATCCCCAGCAATTGATTTCTGAATGACAGGTACTGATCCCGGGTGCTGATGTCGCCACGCCGGAACCTGACTATATTCTCTTTTTCGAAACCAAGATTTTTGTTTTGAATGTACCGGACTTGTTTATATATGGTGATCACCCCCACGATCATACCCAGCGCCACCACAAATTGAAAAACCATGAGCCCCTTTCGCAAAATAATACTGGTTTGAGAATGCTTTACTATGCCTTTTAGAGCTTTAACAGGACTAAAGGATGACATGAAAATAGCGGGATAACTTCCGGAGATTAGGCCGATCAACAAAATGAACAGGACATAGCCACCTGCCAACTGAAAGTTCAAAAATTGAAATGGAATATTTTTTCCGGTCAAAGTGTTGAAATGGGGTAGCAGCACAAACACCATTGTGAGGGCCAGGGCTGAGGCTATTGCAACTACGATCATCGATTCACATAAAAACTGCATTCGGATGTATGACCTGTGAGCGCCGAGTACCTTTCTTATTCCACTTTCCTTGGATCTGGAAATTGACTTGGCGGTTGTTAGATTCATGAAGTTTATACATGCAATGGCAAGCACTAAAATGGCTGCAAACGTTAGTATTCTCACGTATTCAATTCTACCGCCTGCGATTGTTCCATTTCTGTATTTATTGAAGAGGTATCTTTCCGAAAATGGCTGCAACATGATTTCAGCAATGCCGGCCTGATCTGACCGGTGATCAATGATCGCATTTTTTACCTGTTCGTTGGCCTCCTCCGTAGTATAATGAGGATCGATCGTTACGATGGTCCTTTCCCCGTAGTTGCCCCAATATTTTACCCATGGTCGTTGATCCATCCTTAATTCATAAGGGATCGCAAAATCCATCTGTATGGTAGATTGCCTGGGGATATCCCTAAACACGCCCTGCAGCTGGTAACGCTGTTCGTTGCTATCACGTATGGTTTTGCCAATTATTTCCTGTGATTCCCAACCCGGACCAAAAATTTGCTCAGCCAGATTTTCGGAGATGAGAATTGACTCCAGGGGCTCATGGCTGTTTCCGCCTTTACTGAATTCTATGTTTAATATCTCAAATAGTTCCGGTGTGGTATAAACCCCCATGGATTGAATGTAGTCTTCACCTTTTTCGAACAGTGCCCTCTGGTTAAATGAAAATACCGCCGATCGCGTGATAACAGGATAATGTTCATCCAATACGGCTTTGAGTGGTTGCGGCGTTGAAGTCCATGTATTTATCTGACCCGGGTCGGGCATATTGGTGAGAACGAAATGGGCGGAGGGTTTTGCAAATTGATTGTATTTCATCTCGTCCTGAACCCATAAATAGATAAAAAAGCTGCATACAATACCCAGCATCAAACCTACTACATTGATCAGCGTATATGCTTTTTCCTTCTTAAAGACTCTGAATGCCACCTTGATATAATTCCTGGCAAATACAAATATTGACATTCCGGCTCCGGATTTCTTGAGTGAGGAAGGGCGAAAGAATCTGACAACGTCAATTGTGAACTTTAACCTTGCCATGAAGATGCCCTTTTGAGCTACATTTTTTTGGTATTGTTCCAATAGGTCTCCCTGGATCTCATCAATCACTTCGGCCGAACAGTACCATTCCAGGAACCGGTTCATCCATTTTGGCGGACGATGGAATTTTCTCATAGTCAGATTGAATATTTTGGTGCCAGTTGCCAGAGTTCTTCTCTGGTTTGCCGGAGTTCCTCCAGGGTTTTGTACCCGAATTTTGTTACCTCAAATAATCGCTTTTTCCGACCTCCCCGGTCTGTTGTGGCTCCGCCAAAGCTGGAAGAAAGATATCCTTTGATTTCCAATCTTTTTAAGACGGTGTGGATAGCCGGTATTGAAATTGATCTGCCCGTTCTGGACATGTATTCCTCCGCTACAGATACGCCGTAAGCTTCATCTTTCATTGCTAAAACAATTAATAATACTGTTTCTTCCAGGATGCCAACGCCTTGTGCACTCATTATACAAAAATTTAATTAACTATTGTATAACAAATATATGTAATTATTGAAAAACCTGATCAATGTTATATCAACACAAAGAATTATTTTAGATAAATGAAAAATCTTACAGTTCTCGGATGTGGTGATGCATTCTCTTCCGGGGGACAGTTCAACACATCTTTTTTGGTTGAAGATAGCGCGAGTTCTTTCCTGATAGATTGTGGGGCTACGACATTATTTCGACTGCAGCAGATGGATTATCCCGTCGATCGTATCGATCGTATTTTTATTAGCCATTTCCACGGTGATCACTATGGTGGTTTGCCTTTTCTGATCATTCATTATGCATTCCAGGCGAAGGAAGAAGCGCAACTAACCATTTGCGGTCCTAAGGGGCTGGAGCAAAAAGTGAGAAACCTTCAGGACGCAATGTATCCCGAAACATCAAGCCTGTTTGACGAATTAAAAGTGAATTTCATCGAGTATAACAGTAATTGGATGAGCGTGGGAGATGTAGATATCAAAGCATTTCCGGTAAAGCACTCGCCTCCTTCGATCCCTCATGGATTCCGACTGAAATGGAATGACAAGATCCTTTCGTTTAGCGGGGATACTGAGTGGACTGATTCACTGGTAGATCTTGCGGATAATTCCGAACTTTTCATAATGGAGTGTAACAACTTTTCTTCTGACACTCCCGGACATCTGAGTCACGCTAAAATTGTTGAAATGAAACCCCGCTTGAAGACCAAAAAAATTGTTCTATCACATCAAGGTTCCGAAGCACTGAGCGAAGATCACTTTGAATTTGATCGCCTTAAAGACGGAGATCGAATACCGCTATGGTAGTTATTTGCGGTTTCCACCCCTTAATCAATAATTAACATTCCGGAAACGACCCTTGTGGTGAGAGCATCGGCATTTCCGGAGAAGCCGGGTTGTTTACCACCTAATGAGATGGTAAATGTACCCGGGACGAGGGTAAGTTCTCCATTCTCGTTCCAGACACTCACTTCTCTTGCGGGTATGGAAAAACCAACGCTTTTCGATTCTCCTGCTGTCAGATTTATTCTTTCAAAACCAATTAATCGCCTGTTTGGTGCACCATCCACCCCATCAAAATCAATGTAAACCTGAACAACTTCATTCCCTTCCATATCACCGGTATTAGTAACCATGGCATTTACCTGAACGGTCCTGTTTGAATTTAGATTATTGATAATGGACAATTGGCTGTACTCAAACCGGGTGTAACTCAGGCCATGACCGAATGGATAAACGGGTTGTCCCTCAAAGTACTTATAGGTGCGTTGATCCATGTTATAGTTCTTGAAATCCGGGAGGTCATCAGTGGATCTGTAGAAGGTAACCGGTAAACGTCCACCCGGATTGTAGTCGCCAAATAACACATCGGCGATTGCCTGTCCTCCGGCCTGACCAGGATACCACGCTTCGACAATACCCGGGATATTTTCATCCGCCCATGGTAGCGCCAGAGCACCACCATTCATCAATACCAGAATAGTTGGTTTTCCCAGCTCATTTATGCGTTCCATTAACTTTCGCTGGGTCTGTGGTAATTCTATGAAGGTACGATCACCGCGATCGAATCCATCATACACTAGCGGCATTTCTTCTCCTTCAAGCAAAGGTGTTAACCCAAGACATAGCAGTATCACATCTGCCCCGGAAGCCATCGCCATTGCTTCGTTCAGAGGATCTTGTTCGACATAATCCCACAAGAGTTGAGCTGTAGGATCGCTGTGAATGTTGCTATATTCGAAACGCAGCCCATATGATTTTCCGCCTTCAAGAATGATCTTCGATTCAAAAATTCGCGGATGATGAACCACCTGACCCTGGATCAGCAGGCTGTCATCCAGGTAAAGCCGCCCCTGATTATGTATTCTGATGGCAAGTGTATATTTCGCAGAGGCCGGTGGTACCAGACGGCCATTCCATCTTACGGAGAATGTGTCGACTTTCTCCATGGTTAATGGAAGACCCATGCGAGCTCCTTCAAAATCGATATTGGCCTGAAATTGAACCATTTCAGGGTCTCCTGAAAGGTCCGGGTTACTGTAGTAATCCCCTCGCAAACTATCCGGAAACCAGGACATTGGAACAATTTTGTAATTGGGAAACCCACTGGTAAATCTGGCGCCGTCAGCGGTCAGGATGTTGGATTCCGGCAGCTTTTTCCTGATCGCTGAGACGACCGTTGAAAACTTCATTGGGGTACCATTATAATTACCCAGTTGAGTCAGGTAATTGTCCCGGTTTGGCCCGATTACGGCAATTGATTCTATGTCTTCATTCAGGGGCAGGATGTTACCTTCATTTTTCAAAAGCACAATGGATTCCCTGGCAGTTTCCAGTGCAAGTGCAGAATTGGCGGCGGAAGAAACTGTTTCATAAGTAATATTCGTATATCCTACTTTTTCCGGGGGGTCGAACATCCCTAATTTCATGCGTGCTGTGAACAGACGAGAAAGCGCCCTGTCCAAAGCGGACTCCGGGATCAGGCCGGTTAAGATTGCTTCCTCCAGGTATTGTGGGTATATACTTCCGCAGTTGAGGTCTGTCCCCCCTGACAATGCGAGTGCTGCTGATTCCGGTGCCGAATTGGTTATTTCATGGTATCCTTCACCATGGAAATCATATATTGCTCCGCAGTCCGAAACCACATAGCCATTAAATCCCCATTCATTCCTAAGTTTTTCATGAAGCAGGAAAGTGCTGCCACAGCAGACTTCACCATCGTATCGATTGTACGCGCACATTACCGACTGAACATTCGCCTCGTGGACTACTTTTTCGAAATGTGGAAGGTAGGTTTCGTTGAGGTCAATATTTGATACAACGTAATTATCGGAATGCCTTGACTTTTCAGGACCGCTATGCACTGCGTAATGTTTTGCTGTGGCGATTACACGGAAATAATCCGGATCATCACCCTGAAGACCGGTTATAAAGCTTTTCGCCATTTCACCGGTCAAAAACGGATCTTCTCCGTAAGTTTCATGCCCTCGTCCCCATCGCGGATCCCGAAATATGTTGATGTTTGGGCTCCACATAGTGAGCCCCTGGTAGATGTCACGATACCCGAGATCTGCAAAATAGTGGTGTTTGGCGCGGGCCTCTTCTGAAATGGTCGTGGCAACCTGGTATAGTAGTTCCGTATTCCAAGTCGCTGCTAATCCTATCGCCTGCGGAAAAACCGTAGCCTCACCCGCACGTGCCACCCCATGCAGACATTCATTCCACCAATTGTAAGCAGGGATGTTTAGCACTGGTATTGCCGGGGCGTCTGAGCCTAGTTGAGCTACCTTTTGTTTGAGATCCAGTCGCTGCACAATGTCCGCAACCCGTGCCTCGGTCGGCAGGCTATGGTCCTGAAATGGAAACTGAAAATTCTCAGAGGTCTTGCGTTGACAGCCAGATGTGAAAATAAGTATAAAAACGAGCTGGGTACTGAGGAATTTTTTCATGGTGCAATAGCGGTTTGTGATCGTCGCAAAGTGTTATTTCGAAGGGATCTGATAACACTATAAATATAATAGTTGCAGGTGAGGATTTTGCATTGAAAATCAATGGTTTTCGACGATTTTCTCCTGGTCCGCGTTTGCAATGCGGACCATGAAAAGTAAGCATTTGTAATGCGATTTTATAATCTCTCTTCTACTCTCCGAAATGCATCGAGATACCCCTGAATAAACTCATCCTTTCGTTTTAACCGGTACTGCATAACCCAACGAGGATGGGAGAGAGAGATGATCTCTCCGAAAAATCCGTGTTTGTCGTTGATTATTTTTAAATACTTTGCATTTTCCCCTTTACCAATGCTGAACGCTGCTTTTCGATTGATGTTGAATTCAAGCTGCTTGTTGATCTCCCGTACAACATACTCCTCAAAGAGCCTTTTATATCCTTTAATATCGTAATAATTGAGATTGATGCCATCCAGGATATAACCCAGGGGTGAAACTGCGGAGATGTAGTATTTGTCGAAAAATGATTTAGGTCCGCCGTATGCATCGATCATCTCATAAATGAATTTGGAAGATAATTCTGCCTTCTTACTGAGGTCATTTGGAATTCCACAAACCTCCTGAAGCCTGACCGGATCGGTGAACGGAACGCCCGTTACTCCCGCACCAAAGCGTCCGGGATTGATGCCGAAACATATGAACCGGGGATTGTCATCGGTGTAAAACTTCCGGTAAAACCGGGATGCGACTTCAGAGGTTTCGGGGTGACTGTACGGGTTCATAACATTCACTTCGGCAGGCAGGTTTTCAGGCGGTCGAAGAATGCGGTAATATGACAGGATTTGATCCGAAAAGGACATCGAGAATTTTTGAAGTTGAAAATTTATATAAATCCAACCTCACCGCCAGATATAATGAGGGACTTAAATTTTCTTCAGCTTGAAAATATACTCACCCCTGTCATTCCAGGCCGAAATTCTCATCCGTTTCCTAGTAAGAAAGTGTAATTCAGCATAATATCCGAATACCTGATCTTCGATCGGGTCGTAGAAACCCATATCCAGAAAGTAAACGGGAACTTCATCGCCCTCTTCATCATACTCTATCTCATAGGTTACACCCCAATTACCGGTAAACTGCTGACGCAGTTGGAAGTCATCATAAAGTGCGGTATTGTCGTCATAAAATTCAATGATATCACCCTTGAAGTGATGCATCATGTCATCACCGAATAGCTCCCATTTCTCTCTGAATCTTGCTTTTTCAAAGGTCCATACACCTTCTATCTTATTTTCTTTCATTTCCGCCACTTCATCGTAAAGGCAGGATGTTAAAAATAAGGGGATCAATACAAGAGAAAGTAAGACTTTTTTCATGGTAGATGTTTTCTACCATTTCAAACACAATTTCCTTGCCAATATTTAGGTTCCAAAATCAAAACAAGATATTCCCTGTTTATTTTTTATAAACCTCGGTATCCGGATGAAAGGCGTACCACGCAAACCAAAATAACAGGGTAGAGTTAACATTTTGGGGAGACTGCATCCAGGCGGTCCCGGCAGTCTTGTCAAATGCTATTGTCAGATCCGTTCCCTGAAATTTATCGGTGATTGTACCGTTTTTGCCTTTAAGGTCCGAGACAGGATAGGCCTTGTAATTGCCGTTGATCTCTACCCCAAGTACAATTTCTTTGCTATGGAGTTTATTGCTGAAATTGGAAATCGGAAAATAGATATCTTCAGTCTGCGCATATCCGATATATGGATCCCGGGCATAATCCCGGGCGAAGCCGGTTTCCTCCGTAAGAACCAGTGTGTTGGGATATCTTGACCTCCATTGATTCCAGGTCACCATCTGACTTGGGAACATTTCAAGGGCTGTACCGGACAATGGACCGGTGACCGCACCGGACCTCAATTGAGACCATAGCGATTCATTTTCGCGATCATAAAGCAGGACATCACTATTGTAAAGCAACCCTGAAACGCCAAATGTCAGATTTTTGCCGTTTACTTCTGACCTGAACACGACCCCGCTTCCGCACAGCGGGCAATACGTTATCACAATTGCCACACCATTGATCTTGTCATTGACCACCTCGTGCCAATTGAGAATTTTAATGGGATAAGCCTTTGTTTCTTCACCGCTTCGCACGCCAATTACCTTTGCGTCGCCAGCAAGAGTAGTTTCACTTGCTGAAATGAATTGGGGATTATTTATTGCAGGAATTCCGTCACGAGGGGGACCCCCGCTTAGTATTTCATTGACCGGTACCAAAGGGTCGGATAGCACAAAACCGTTTTTAACGGGATTTTGTACCAGTCCGAGGATTACTGCAGTCAGATACAATGCCATCATAATATGATGTTACGATAATGCCTGAATGAAGGCAAGAATTCCTGATGTTGAATGTGGGGTTTGTCAGTTGGTTATCAATGCGACATTCGGCTAATTTACCTTCTCACGCGTCCAAACAGTTTAAAGAATTTCTTCAGATAATCCTTTATCAGCATAAAATACATGAGTGCGGTCAATATCCATAAAACGCCAAGATTAAAGATCACCGTGTCAATTTTGTAGGGGCCAATCATTTTATGAGCGGCGTAAAAGTGGGCCCTGCCCACCCTGGAGTATGGTTTTGTGTATATGGGATCTTTTTTCTGGATCAATTTATTTTTGGCTATGTGGACCCTTTCTATTTGGTTTCTGTTGGTGACCCAATTGTTTAGCTGTTCGTTGAAGTGATCTCTTCTCAACTGGCGTAAGGCTTCCCTGCCATATGTTGCCTCCAGTGCATCAACAATAGAATCCCTGGCCCTTGAAGCGATCCTGTGCCTCCTCTGGAATTCTTCTGTTATGTCGTCCAGATATCTCATAGTACGTGTGGCCACCTGCTCGTTAAAATACAATGGATTTAATGATGCCACGATCGGATAACTGCCGGTTTCATACCTCTCAGGATATTGTTCTATTTCGTTTCTCAGAAGAAGCAGTTGCCGGTTTTTGCTGCTGTTGTCAACGGTAGAGTCTATCAGGTTATTTGTCAGTGTTTTAAGTCTGGGGATCACAAACGTATACTGGAAATGGCTTTCGCTCATATCCCTGTCAATCTCGAAAAAATGTTTTTGAAATTTGTTGTACCTGAATTGGGCAACTGCCATAGCCTCATAAGACCACCTGGTCGCCATCAGGTCTCCAACAATGGGCACATTGATCTTGTTGGTGAATTTTCTGGGCAGATCATCAAAATTTATCATCACGCCACCTAGCAGCAACTGTGGCACAAGGATGAATGGGATGAGTATATAAATGGTAATTATTGAATTCAATGATGCTGATATATTCAGTCCAACCATGTTTGCAAAACAGGATGTGGAAAACAGAATCAACCAGTGGTGCAATAAAAGACCTTCAAATTCAAGAATATAACCTCCGATCAGTATAAATGTACCTGTCTGAAAGGCCGAAAGCACGAAAAGATAAAAGATCTTGGAGTTCAGGTAACTTAGACGGCTCAGGTTCAGGAAAGACTCCCGTTCGAGTATCCGCCGGTCTTTAAAGATTTCTTCCGCGCTGACTGACATGCCCATAAACAATGCCACAACAATTGACATGAACAGGAATACCGGTAGATTTTTGTTATCCGAAAATATGTAGGTATCGCCACTGCTGTACTTGGAAATGGCGGCAAGTATGAGTGCCAGCAGCGGCGCCTCCAGGAGGTTGATCAACACGTATTGCCGGTTCGTGATCTTCGCAAGCAGGTTACGCTTACTGAATATTTCAAACTGCCTGAGGTTTCCGGGAATGCGGAAATTGGATGCGGGCAGTAATTCCTGGTACCTCGCTCTTTTCAGGTTTTTTTCAATGTTTTCCCGGTACTTCAGGTACCAGTTTTTAGGTGTAACCCTGCGATTTGGAGTGGCCCTGCCATTATCATCAATTTCCTTCGACTCAATAATCTGAAGTATCTGTTCCGGGATCACATTCCCGCACCTGGGACATTCACTTTCTGCGGCATTTACCTGTGTACTCATAGTTTTGAAGTAAACTACCGCATCGATGGGATTTCCGTTGTATATGGGGAATCCACCTTTATCCAGGAGCCACAGTTTATCAAACAATTTAAATATGTCGGAAGCAGGCTGATGAATAATGGCGACAACAAGCTTTCCTTTTCTTGCAAGGTCCTTTAGCAACCACATCACCTTTTCGGAGTCTGTTGAAGATAGTCCGGACGTTGGCTCGTCCACAAATAGTACAGAAGGCTCACGCATCAGCTCAAGGGCAATGTTCAGACGTTTTCTCTGGCCACCCGAAATCGTTTTGTTTAGGGGATCTCCGACTTTCAGATGTTTGATTTCCTGAAGATCCAGGTCGTCCAGGACTTTATCGATGGTTTTTCGAATGAGTGATTTCGAAAAATCACTGAAGCAAATCCTTGCATTGTAATAAAGGTTTTGATACACAGTCAATTCCTCGAACAGCAAATCGTCCTGTGGAACATAACCGATAACACCTTCACGACCAGCGCGTGGTATCGAATATCCATTAATGTGAACTCTTCCCTTTGTTGGTTCTATTTTACCATTCAGTAGATTCAGCAGGGTTGATTTACCCGTACCGCTTCCACCCATTATTCCTACCAGGTGGCCTGATTCCTCTGAGAAATTAAACTTCTGAACGCCATTGGAGGAATTTTTGAACTGGAACTCCAGATCTTCTCCGCTCAAAACAATCCTCACTTTTGTCTTGTCCTTCAGAAATTGCTTGGTGATCTCCGTTTCATAAATGGATTTGATATTTGGACCCTTGACAATAGCACCGGGATTCAGGAAGTACGCTTTACGAGGGGTGATCTTGTTTCCTTCCAGGTAAAGGTTAAGGGGACCATCATACCGAAATACATATTCGTCCACACTTTCTATGAACAATACCAGGATCTTGCCGAAAAGATTATCTACATACAGGTGATGATATTTTGTGGACCCGGGAACATCCGCTTTCTTCTTTCTCATCATCCAGGCGACTTCTTCGGGCCATTCTGTCATTTTATTATCAATGATCAGTCCTTTATCGAAGGCGATTTTTCCGGATTCCGGATCGAAAATGAATGATTTGATATCTTCTACTTCTCTTTGTTCCAGGTTAAAATTCATCGCCACCAGCGAAGCGAATTCTCCTTCCTTATCACTTACTTGCTCATCCGTCCGGATCAATTCAAGGAGTTCTATGAATACCGTGATCCGTTCAGCCTGCTCCAGTTCCTTATTGATCTGATTACATATCTTGGCTATTTGAATGATACTTGTTGAGTCAATCCCCAATTCATGGTCCCCAGATGGATTTTGATTGGCTTCGCGATAAAACGAAAGGTAGTCGTAAAAAAGGTTGAGATACTCGGTAGTCAGCTCCTGGTTGAGTGTTTTTTTGAGGTAAGGCTTTACTATCAGCTCTCCGGTATCCTCCTCAAAATTCTCCTTTACGCTCTCAAAAATAGCAAAGAGATGAACTAAAGCATTAACAATCGATTCACTCATACTAGGCTAAAATAAAAAAGCCTGCAATATAAATGAGCAGGCTTCCTCGATTTAAAATTTTGTTCGGATTATCTGACAACTGAGGCTCTCATATCTTGTACACTTCCATAGATATCATCAAACTGACCTTTGGTGATCACATTATCTTCCCCGAGCTGATCGAAGAACAGATCTATGTACCGGAGAGTAGGGAGTATCCGGTTCACATTTTCATCCTCAGCATGTGCATCCATCAGTTCAACAAGTTTCTTTACCTCATCTCTTTGATTTGCAAATACCTCCAGTAACAATTCATTGTACTCACTGCTGATTATAAGCTGCGAGGTGATATGCAGACCTTCAATGACACTGCCGGCAATAACAAGCAGTGAGGTTTTCTCCTCACCATTCTTATTTAGATGATTGTATGTATCCCAAAATGATTCCGTAATGATAAGAATAAGTGAATCCTGGTTGTCAAGATTTGCTTCAATACGATCCGCCATACGCTGATTGAAAGCTGTGCTGATATTCAGATCATCTATCAATGTCCTGGAAGCATTCATAAATTGAATGGTTTCCTCCTGTCTGTTGTATGTACTTGAATAGCTCAGGTCCGCACCGTAAACCCCCAAATTCATAGCTTTTTGCCAAACTGCGACGTAGTTGGAGACGTTGTCCGGGTCATTTGTAATGTTGAATACAAAATTGGCATTGGCTTCCTGAAGCATTTCGGTTACCCTGTATGAGGTTGGGATTGGGTAGTCGAATTCCCTTTCAACAAATTCCTCAAGATCCTTCAGAGTCTCTTCACCGCTACCTTCGCTTTGCTGACTTTTGCTGCAACTAAATAACAGCGCTAAGGAGACTGCGAAAACACCTAAATAAATTATATTTTTCATCTGCGAATTAGGTTTTCTTTAGCTTTTAAATTGAAACCACTAAAATAAGGCATTCACTAACTCCATAGGTATTTTTAACTATAAATATTACAATTTCACATGTGAAAGACGTCATTTTGCTTGTTTCCAAAAGCTAATAGTACACACTTGAATTCCGTCTCATAATTGATATTGAGGAAGAGTCAGGTAGTAGTTTGACGGATCGGAATTGTTGAATTATGAACTACCATTTTTAATTTCTATTGTTACACTATGGATAGACTTGAATTTTTACAGAAGGCCGGATTTCTTACAGCTACCGTTTTGGCCGGAACCTTGATAAGCTGCGGCGGAGATGATGAAGCCCTGGAACTGGAAAAGCCAATTGATGTGGACCTCGCCAATCCTTCGTATGCCGATCTGGAAATTGAAGGAGAATGGCTTTTGCATCCTGAAGTCAACGTCCTGATAGTAAATGTCAACAGCGATATCAGGGCATTTTCCAGTGTCTGCCCTCACAGGCAGTGCACACGGGACTGGAACTATAGCCCCGGGGTCTTTGTCTGCACATGCCACAATTCCAGGTTTGATGCTACTGGCCAATATCTATCCGGACCCGCAAACGCCAATCTCAGGGAGCTGAGTGTGGTAAGGGAGGGCGACATTTTAACGATCGGCGGATGAAAGGAAAAATTGTCAGTCTTTTCATTGGTTTCGTGTTTCTTGTTTTTGGGGTGTGTTTTTTGGGACCAAGACCTGACTCCCCGGATCTTGATCCCAAGATCGTTCCGGTTCAATGTGGCATACTCGAACTCGAAGCGATGTTAGAGGACAAGCATGTCATGACATCTGAACTGTATTCCAAGAGATATTCCCTTTGTGATCCGGGAAACCTCAAAATTTCTGGAAGAAGTGGTAGGTCTGATACCCGGGAGCGAATGAGTTTCTAATTGCTCAATATTGTATTTTCCGGTCTGCAAAGCACAAATAATTATGTTTTCATTAGCAGAACTGATCGATAGATCGAATAGTCACAAGCTGGCCATTGAAGAATACCGGAATCTCGACGGATCGCTGCTGGTTGCGGAGCCGTCTTCCGGAGGCTGGAACCTTCTTCAGGTAATTGAGCATCTGAATCTTATTTATGCATTGTATCTCCCGAACATTGGTAATGCCATTGACTCTTGCCCTGATAGGAGTGAGCCTCTCGATGAATATAAAAGAACCATTTCAGGGAAAATGATGATCGGTGGAGTTAAGCCCAGGAAAGGAAAAAGAAAAATGCGAATGAGGACATTTAAATTTTTCACTCCGGCAAATGAACTGGAGATTGATGATGTGTTCAGGCGTTTCGCCGACAACCAGACCTACTTTTCAAATCAAATCAGGGAAGCTAGAATGAAAGATCACCGAAAAGGTAAGGTTGTGTCGGCCCTCGGACCTGTTATTACGTTTCAGTTGGGTGAATGCTTTGATTTTCTACTGGCACATGAGGAAAGGCACCTTTTACAAATGAAAGAGATCCTGGAAAATATCAAATAAAGAAAACTAACTGGTTTTAATCCGTGTTGTTGTGTTTCTTTGCGGGATTGAATAAGACCGATACGATAATATCGTACCAGCCCATGTTGCAGTCCATTGCGCTGAAAATGGTGGGTACACTTGAGGACGCCGAGGATATCGTTCAGGATACTTTTGAAAAGTGGCTGAAGATTGATACCGGTAAGATCCAAAACACAAAAGCCTATCTCATCAAATCTGTAAGCAATAACAGCTTGCAGTTTTTGACAGCTTTGAAGCAAAGGATTTCATTCCAGACGGTTACAGCAGACGAACACCTCGAAATCGAAGATGACCATCAGTCAAAATCTTTCTTCAATTTTGATATTGAGGCACAATTGAATGAGGCCTGGTCGATTTTACATGCGAAACTCGAACCAATTGAAAAAAAGCTGTTTGTCATGCGGGAAATATTCAACATCGAGTATGAGGAGTTGCAACACATTTTCGATAAAAAGAAAGAGAATTGCCGGAAAATTGTTTCGAGAGCCAGGCTGAAAATAAAAGAGGATTCTTCAAAATTGAAACGAGCCTTACCGAAACCTCAATTCCCTGATTCATTCAAAATGGCTTATAGCCTTGGTTTCATAACCGAAGTACTGGCCTACTGAAGATTCTAAAAAATATTTCAACTTTTTTGTCACACATTAGTTTTTGATTGATCTGGATAAGAAAGCATCAAGTGGAATTGAATTTAGTTTAAGATGGAAGTAATAATAATTTTCTTCATTGCTCACTGGTATCTGTCACTGTTTTTTCAGACTTTCTTTTTGCACAGATATGCTGCCCATGAAGCATTCACAATGAGCAAAACAACTGAGAAGGTATTCTTTGTGTTAACCTGGATTTTTCAGGGATCCAACTATCTAAGCGCATATGGTTATGGCGTCATGCACAGAATGCATCATGCCTATGCGGATACTCCGAAAGACCCGCATTCTCCGGCGTACGATGGCAATCTTTTTAAGATGATGTGGAAAACAAAAAAGATCTATTCCGCTATTGCCAACAAGAAAACGGAGGTGGAAGAAAGGTTCACGCGCAATGTCCCGCAATGGACGCCATTTGATCTGTTTGCCAGGTCATGGCCATCACGGATCATGTGGGGAGCAGTATATGTATTGATCTACTGGCAGTTTGCTACAGTCTGGTGGCTATGGTTGTTGCTGCCGGTCCAGTGGATGCTGGCGCCAGTCCATGGTGTGATTATCAACTGGTTTGCACACCTCTATGGCTACCGGAATTATCCCGTAGGAGATACTTCACGTAATTTCCTTCCGTTCGATTTCCTGATGATGGGGGAAAGTTATCATAATAACCATCACAAGCATGGTAGCCGCGCAAATTTTGGTGGGATCAGATGGCATGAGATTGATCCAACATACCTGCTGATACTTCTATTTGACAAGCTTGGAATCATCAAGCTGAAAAAGCAGAAGGAACTTAAAGTCCTGCGGGAAGAGCGGCGACAAAAGCAGGCAGCTTAATTCCATTTTGGTTACACCAACTTGGCGTCTTTGAATTTGGATTTGATGGATCAGTTGACTTTTCCAGCCAGGGTGTCGTGATGTTCTGCGATCAATTCTCTCAGGTATGATCCAATATAATTTACGCCCTGAAATCCTGCTTTCTTAGCCGCCGCATCTTCCGTTTCAAATGGTATATCAGCACCTGATGCATAATCCTTGATATCAGCATAGCATCCAATGGTAAAAATGTCCCAGCCTGCTCCAAAAACCCTTGTGAAAATAAAATTTGGCCGTCTGTTTATTTCTTTCAGATAGACGTTTTCCATATTTCGCTCGAGTAATAATTCTGCCTGTTTACCCGGCAGGGAAGTGAATATTTCAATGTGAAAAAAGTTGTACGCATTCATCTGGTTTTGAAAAAGTACGATTTCGGGACCTTTCACTACAGCTGATTCCTGCCAGGCAATTTTCCTGTTGAATTCATCACCGTACTTTTTGTCAAGCGAATTGGAGCCGGAGCGCTGTTCCATGGAACTGGAACTGAAATATTCGCCCATATCATTGATAGGATAAATTAGTAATAAATCCCATTGATCACCCTGACTGTGGCGCATCAGTGTCGGCCTGGAAATACCATACGATTTATGGTTTTCTATGTCCTCCCGGACAAGTTCTATCACCGAAAGCAGCTCACCCGGCGCCGCTCTCATTAGCCTTACATGATATAGCTGATCCTGACCCAGGCAAATGGAAAAAGCAAACGTCAGTAGGAAGGTGAAGAAATGTTTCATCTTATTCCATTTTTTCAAAGGGTAATCTAATTCCTTTTTTACTGAGTTCCAGAAAATCATATTTCTTCAAAAGTTTCAGGATTTCCCGGATGTGATGTTTAAAGATCCTGATTAATTCAGCTTTAGAATCCTGATGGTGAACGAAGATCATTTTATCAGGTACTTTCCTGCTTCGCCAGCTATTGACAAAATCAAAATCTTTAGTCACAATAATGTAATCCCTGTAGATCGCGTACTTACGTAAAATGCTATCAGGAATTCGTTCACGATCATCCTTTTTGATCCGGTTGATGTGGAAACATCTCACTCCCTCTCGGGTGAAGATATCAGCGAGCTCAGATGGAAGGTTCTCATCAATGAGGAATTTCATTTGATTTTTTACTTCAATGGTTTGTTCCGGTCACAAATTGAACCAATAAGTCATCTTCAAAACGATCGCCCGGTTCTTCTTCCGGAAACCAAGGTCGTCAAAATTGTTGGTACCGTAATTATCCGTGTAGACAATAAACAGATCGGAGACGGGTTTGAATCTCCATTGGAAGCGGGTATTGATATTCGTATTCCGGATCTGGCTGTTATACTGGAGAAAAGAGGTGAGAAACAGACTCTTTGTAAAGGTCACATCCAGCCGTGAACCGATCAGCCACAAATTTGCGTCACTTAAAGGCGCCGGCATGATCAACTTGTTATAACTGGCATTTAAGCTTACTGCTGCATAAGGCTGTGAACGAAATCCCGCTTCAGCAATAAGGTTGTAACGTTCACCATTGAAATATTCACCGAAGTATCCTCCAATTTCATAGAAGAACGTCTTTCGTTCATCGCTTTTGTAATTGAACTGCAGGTTGCGATATACATAATCAGTGCCGGCCGCCAACTCCTCTCCGTCCGTATTTGAAGGATCGAAAGATTCGAATAAGTAGATGTATTGCTGATTGACAGAGGCTTTAATTTCACCTGTATTTGTTAATCCGGATTCATAGGTAATGGAATGACTTTGATCAGATATCCGGTTGTCCTTCCAGATAAACTCTGTTTCGTATTTCACGATGTGATTATTGAAAAAGCCGCCTTTAGGGAAGAAGGTATAGCCTATGTCAGGCTGTATTCTGAGGATGCCGGGCCTCGGAACAAAGCCAGCCTGAGCGTCATAGTTTTCACCGACAAACACATTGGCCCAGCTAAAATTCCAAGTGTTGCTGTTATATGATATGAATGCAAGTGAAGCAAATTCCTCCGGTTCCGGATTATCATCGATCGATTTGTGGAAAAAGAATATCCCATACCATTTTGCATCTGCAGACGCCAGTTTGTAGTCGAGCCCGATCACCCGGTTGTAGGAAGGGGCATCTACGGAGTCATTTTCAATACTGGAATTAATTGGTTGTTTATTTACAAAAATTCCGCTGATGTTGGAGCGTTTGAACATCTTTCGCTGAAGGGTGGCAACCGAATAGTTAATGCCGGGCTTGTTGATAGCAGTAATTTTTGCTTCCTGCATATTCAAAACACCTATCCTCCAATCGTCATTTATCTTTCCGCTTAGGCGGGCTCCGTAGTGGATCTTATTCTGAAGGTTTACTCCTGTCGAAGTGTCCCGTGCTATCCCGATCCGCCGGGAGAAAAAAGGTTTGGCCAGGAATGGATGGCCGGCGTCTGAAAACAGATCATCGTTTTCCAGGAAGAACTGCCGTTTTTCAGGAAAGAATAGTTCAAACCTGTCAAGATTAGTCACCTGCTCGTCAAGCTCCACCTGCGAAAAGTCTGGATTTAGTGTAAGATCGAGGTTCAGACCTGGGGTGACGGCGATCTTTGCATCCAGACCCATTGATCTGTCCAATTTGATTTCGTCCTGCCCCTCCTCAAAATCCTGGCTCCCGCTTCCTGATACGTAGGGGATCAGTGAGATATTCGGTCCGGGTTTTCCCAGTGGTTTGTCCCAGACCAACTCCCTCATAAATGCCATATTGAGGATATGAAATTGCCTGGGAATTGGGGACCACGTGGATCTTTCCCCGACCTCGGTATCGATGCGATAAACATTGATATTCCATCGATCGCTCCCTTCCGTATAACGAAGTGTTTTGAATGGTATAGCCGCCTCTGCGATCCAGTAACCTTCATATTGTTTGGCCTCTGCGATCCATTTATTGTCCCACGACAGGGAGAGGTTATCACCACCCCTTTGTCCTCCACTGCTTATCAGCGCCTCACGTTGTACCCCGTAGGCGTTTATCCCAAACTGAAATCCATTGGTATTATCCTGAAAAGGATCCAGGATCAGCGTAACACCGTCGATGTTACCCCGGTAATCCCGGCGGAGTGAGGGAGTGACGTAAGTTCTTTCATCGTTAAGGTTGTACAGTTTGGCTCCGAAGTACAGGTACTGGTCGTCGTAAGTGAACATGATCTCATTCCCGGAAATGGCATCTACCGTATCCGTTGGAAAATATTGGGTAAAATCAGTAATCGTTTGTGCTTCAATCCAGGCCTGATCATCCAGGACTCCATCTACTTTTACAGGTGTATTTGCCCTCCTGATATTGTAATGGTCATTAGTGAATCCCCGGAAAACAATACCAACCGACAACGCGACCAATAGAGGTATTTTTCTCACACTACGAAGATATTTACAATATATATCGTATTTTAAATTCCTTTTATAAATGGTCATTCCGCGCCGGAAATGGTGAATATGTTCATTTGTTCATATATAGTGACCTAAATCAGTTCACTATTTGATGTAAGGCATAATATACTATTTCCATTGTGCCGTACTTCAAGCTTTGAAAAAGTTTAAGACTAAAAACGACCTGTTGGAAGGTCAGAAAAAAATGAAAAAACCACGCCACATCACCACAGACGGGAATACTGTAGCCTCGAATATTGCATACGCCTTTAGTGAGGTAGCTGCCATTTATCCGATCACACCATCCTCGGACATGGGTGAAAAAGCGGATGCCTGGTCTGCTCTCGGGAAGAAGAACCTGTTTGGAGAACCTGTGGAAGTAATCCAGATGCAGTCTGAAGCCGGAGCTGCGGGCGCAATTCACGGAACACTCACAGGAGGGGCCTTAGCCACAACTTTCACCGCATCACAGGGGTTACTTCTTTTGGTGCCTAACATGTACAAGATTGCAGGGGAAATGCAACCCACTGTTTTCCATGTTTCCGCGAGATCACTTGCAGCACAGTCACTCTCCATTTTCGGTGATCATTCCGATGTTATGTCCACCAGGGCCACAGGATTTGCCCTAATATCATCAGGCAACGTTCAGGAAGCACAGGACCTTGCGGCCATTGCGCACTTGTCTACATTAAAATCTAAAATTCCATTTTTACACTTTTTCGATGGGTTTAGAACTTCTCATTCGGTCCAAAAGATTGAAGAAGTGACGTATGATGAGCTCAAGGAGCTTCTTGATATGAAATATGTGGAGGAATTCAGAGCATCTGCGTTAAGACCGGATGATCCCTTGTGCAAGGTAGGGGCTCAAAACCCTGATGTTTACTTCCAGGGCAGGGAGACAGTGAACAGGTACTACGCAAATTGCCCTGCAATCGTTCAGGAATATATGGACGCATATGCCAAAAAAACCGGTAGAAAATATGAGCTTTTCGAATATGTAGGTGTACCTGACGCTGAGAAGATAGTCATTTCAATGGGATCAAGTACCCAGACTGTTGAGGAAACCATCAAATATTTAAATGCCAAGGGTGAAAAAGTAGGTGCGGTTAAGGTCAGACTTTATCGACCATTTTCCGTTGAAGCATTTCTGAGTAAAATACCGGAATCTGTTAAGAAAATCGCGGTTTTGGATCGCACTAAAGAACCCGGGGCCATAGGTGAGCCATTGTACCTTGATGTAGTTGCAGCTTTCAAGGGAAATCCCGATGTCAAAATTACAGGGGGCAGGTACGGATTATCATCCAAGGAATTTACACCTTCTATGGTAAAGGCAGTTTTTGATCATATTGATAATGACGGATGGCATGACTTTACCATAGGTATCAATGACGATGTCACTCACAAGTCAATTCCCGTTAAAGAGGAAATTGACGCCGAACAGCAGGGTATCATCAGATGTAAGTTCTGGGGCTATGGTTCAGACGGAACAGTTTCCGCAAACAAAAACTCAATTACCATTATTGGACAGAATACTGATCAGTACGTTCAGGGCTACTTCCAATATGATTCCAACAAATCAGGAGGATTTACAGTATCGCATTTGAGATTTGGCAAGGAGCCAATCCAGTCCGAGTATTTGCTAAACAACTGTGAATTTGTAGCCCTTCACAGACCGCAGTACATCGGTAAGTACGATTTACTGGAGGGGATAACGGAAGGGGGGACATTCCTGATAAACAGCAGCCAGCAACCGGACAGGATCTTTCAGCTCTTCACCGCCGGCATGCAGGAAACTATTCGAAAGAAGAAAATCAAAGTTTATGCAATTGATGCTGCTAAAATCGCCAAGAGTGTTGGATTAGGTGGCAGGATCAACTCCGTAATGCAGACAGCTTTCTTCAAGCTGTCCGGGGTATTACCGGAAAAGGAGGCTATCGACCTTATCAAGAAATATATTGAGAAGCAATTCAAACTAAAAGGTCTGGATATTGTCGAAATGAACTGGAAGGCCATTGATGCAGCTGTGGATGCCGTTGTGGAAGTACCTGTGCCTAAGGCTAGTCCTGAGCTTAAACATGCTGATATACTTGATGTGGTTCCTCCGGGAATGGGAGAATTTGCTGACAAAGTAATGGATCCGGTTCTGCGATTGAAAGGCGACATTGTTCCGGTTTCGCTGATGTCATTGAATGGAACGGTACCCACAGGAACAAAAAAATATGAAAAACGCGGTAAGCCCGGCAATCCTGATAAGTGGGTTGAGAAGTTGGATTTTGTGCCTCCCTGCAACATAGCAGAGCCGTACTTTGAGCATCCCGGGTGCTGCTCAGGGTGTGGAGAGACCCCCTATATCCATCTTGCAACACAGATCTATGGCGACAGGATGATGATCGCAAATGCGACCGGTTGCTCATCCATTTACGGGGGGACATTCCCATCCATACCTTACTCAACAGATAGCAACGGAAGGGGACCGGCCTGGGCGAATTCATTGTTTGAAGACAATGCAGAGTATGGGTTCGGAATGCGTCTGGCCGTGGATGCCAACAGGAGGCAGTTGAAGACAAACCTGACAACGCTGCATGACGGTACCAAAGATGCAAAGCTGAAAAAGTCGTTGAAGAAAACCTTTGACCTGTGGGAAGATGTGGGCCCTGACGCCAAGGAGAATGCGGAAGTGATCAAGAAAATGCTTCCCGGTTTGCTAAAGTCAGTTGATGCCGGGCTGAAGCCGGTTGTGGCCAAGATCATCGAACTTCAGGACTACATAGTTGACAAATCCATTTGGATCCTTGGAGGAGACGGATGGGCTTATGATATTGGATTCAGCGGACTGGATCATGTTATGGCCTCAGATAAGAATGTCAACCTTTTGGTCATGGATACGGAAGTCTACTCCAATACGGGGGGACAATCTTCCAAAGCAACACCAAGAGGGGCAGTTGCGAAATTCGCTTCGGATGGAAAGAAACTTGGTAAAAAGAATCTTGGGCTAATGATGACCACCTATGGAAATGCCTATGTAGCTTCTGTTAATATGGGAATGAACAGGGAACAGAGCGCCAGGGCCATTGTGGAAGCTGAAAAGCATAAGGGTCCGTCATTAATTATCGCTTACTCACCGTGTATTGCACATGGGTATGATATGCGGCTGAAGAAAAAACAGTCCGAAAAAGCCTCAAAGACCGGATATTGGCCAATGTATCGTTTCAATCCTTCTCTGACGGAGCTTGGTGAGAATCCGTTTACCTGGGATTCGCCTGAAGTTGACGCTGATTTCCGTAGTTTCACTGAAGAAGAGATCCGCTACAGGTCGCTGATGAAAGCAAATCCGGCCGAAGCAAAAAGACTGCATGACCTGGCAATTGAGGATAACCGGAGACGATTTGAAGATCTGTTACATCTATCCGGAGAATCAGGCCATCAGGACGGACAAGAAAAAGAAGAACTAAACGAAGTTGAATCATGACAGACCTCAGTACACAATACCTGGGATTAAACCTTAAAAACCCGATAGTCGTCGGAGCCAGCAACCTGGTGACTGATTTTGACAACCTTTATAAGCTGGAGGAGGCCGGCGCTTCGGCGATCGTGTTCAAGTCCCTTTTTGAGGAGCAGATTCAGCTGGAGTCTTTTCAGATGGAAGAGGAGTCCGGTTTGTACGAAGATTGGGATGCGGAGCATGCTTCAATCTTTCCAAAACTTGGTCACGCCGGCCCTGAAGAACATCTTTACAATTTGAGGACTGCCAAAGAAGTCATCAGTATCCCGATAATTGGGAGTCTCAATTGTGTTTACGAGGAAACCTGGGAGGAATATGCCATTAAAATGGCAGAAACAGGCATTGATGCCCTGGAGGTTAATTTTTATGCTAACCAGTTGGACCCCAAGACACTGGGCACCAGCATAGTTGGTGATCAGATTAACCTGCTCAAACGGATCAAAGAGGCTGTAAAGATCCCGGTGTCTGTAAAACTGAGTCCGTATTATACCAATACTTTGGGTGTGGTTAGCCGAATGGATGAAGCCGGTGCCGACGGTTTTATTCTGTTTAACCGGTTGTTTCAGCCGGATATTGATATCGAGAACGAAGAACATCATTTTCCCTATAACTTCAGCATTTCTACGGACAATCGGCTGGCATTAAGATATGCCGGATTACTGTATGATAATATAAAAGCTACAATTTGCAGCAACACCGGTATCTTGACGGGGGCAGATGCAATTAAGATGATTTTGGCCGGAGCTGATGCAGTACAGGTAGTCAGTGCTATATATAAGCGAGGAATATCCTACATTAGTACCATGCTTGAAGAAATGGAAGATTGGATGAAGAAGAAAAAGTATAAGCGACTCTCGGATTTCAAAGGGAAGCTTTCCAGGTCAAACATGAATGATCCCTTTACTTACAAGCGGGCACAGTATGTTGATATATTAATGAAATCGGAATTATTAATGCAATACCATCCAAAAGATGGGGAATGAATTGAATAACTAATCTAACAAATAATTAAAATGGCAAAAATTGGAATTTTTTATGGCTCCACAGAAGGTAACACCGAAAGGATCGTGGGCAAGGTGCAGGAAGCCTTAGGCGGTGAAGACGTAGCAGCATCGCATAATGTAAACTCGGCGACTTCTGATGACATGCAGGAATACGATAATCTTATTTTGGCATGTCCGACCTGGGAAATCGGTGAACTACAGGAAGACTGGGATTCATTCATCGACCAGATTGAAGATGTGGATTACAGCGGTAAGAAAGTTACCTACATTGGCGTTGGCGACGCTGATGGGTATCCTGACACGTACCAGGATGCCATAGGTCTCATACACGAACGTATTGCTGACAGTGGAGCTGAATTCGTAGGCAAATGGCCGACAGAAGGCTATACTTTTGAAGAATCAAAGGGAGTTATCGATGGCATGTTCCTTGGACTGGCCATTGATGAGGACAATGAGGCTGACCTGACAGATGAACGAATCGAAAAATGGGTGGCTCAAATTAAAGGAGAGTTTGGAATATAACACTTGGACGAATGTCCAATGAAGACCATATAACGCACCAGGGATTAATTACAAATATCCATCACGAAAAGGCTACCATTCAGCTGATCCTACAGGAAGAGTGTCATTCTTGCGGAATAAAAGAATTCTGTGGTGTGACCGATGAGGACAGGAGCCATCTGGATGTGCCGAGGGATGATTTGAAAGTGGGGGATGAAGTAGTTGTGAAATTGAAGCCCGGAACAGGCCTGAAAGCCATGTTTTGGGCTTATATTTTTCCGTTTTTGCTTATAGTGACCAGTTTAATAGTTGGAAACTCGATGAATATTGCGGAGTATTGGTCAGGATTGTTTGCAGTTAGTCTGCTGGCTCCATATTACCTTGGCCTTTATTGGTGCCGGGAATATTTAGCAGCTGGTCTTAAAATAGATGTCTCTAAATTATGAATGACATCATACTATATACTATTCTCATATTGGTTTCCCTGGGGATTGCTGCGGCAATTATTCTTTATGTGGTATCCCTGAAATTTAAGGTGAAGGAAGACCCCAGGCTGCCTGAAGTGATGGACGCGCTGCCAAACACGAATTGTGGGGGTTGCGGATTTCCCGGTTGCAGTGCTTTTGCCACGGAGCTTGTGAATGCTGATGATCTCGGACCGTACCACTGTCCCGTTGGCGGAAACGACGTAATGAAGGAAGTTGCGGATATTCTGGGAATGGAGGTTGAAGAGAAAGATCCCTTCATTGCTGTGGTGAAGTGTGCGGGAGCCATAGGTGTCAGGAAGCAATTCAGTGAATATGATGGTGCGGCTACCTGCACAATTGCGTCTGACCTTTATAGTGGCGAAAGAGGCTGTTCCGACGGTTGCGTGGGACTTGGTGAATGCGTCGATGCCTGTGATTTTGACGCCATGTACATGGATGAATATACAGGCCTGCCGGTCGTGGTGGAAGATAAGTGTACCGCCTGCAATGCCTGTGTGAAGGCTTGTCCTAAAGATATCATTCAACTATGGCCAAAGGGTAAAAAGAACAAGCGGATATATGTGGCTTGTGTCAATGAAGATAAGGGAGGAACAGCCAGAAAGAATTGCTCATTGGCCTGTTCCGGATGTGCCAAGTGTGCAGACGAATGTAAGTACGATGCTATTACGGTTGAAAACAACCTGGCAAAGATTGACTATGAAACCTGCAAATTATGTGGCAAGTGCGTTGTGGCCTGCGATGTTCGAAATATTGTTGCAGACCATTTCAAACAGGAGCAACTGGATAAACTGGCGGAAAGGCGGGATGCCAGGTTGGAAAAAGAAAAAGAGGCGCGAATAGCTGAGCGTCAAAAAGCTAAAGCAGAAGCGCAAGCCGCCAAGCAGTCCGGCGAACAGAAGCCATTGGACGAGAAATTGAACGATAGTGCGGTGCCGGAAAAAACGGAGAAAGAGGAAGTATCAACAAATCAGAATCCTGATGTTGTTTGATTTGAATAATAAGCTGAAGACCTTCCACAAAGGAGGGGTTCATCCTCCGGAACATAAGTTATCAGAACATGCCGCGATTGAGGAACTCCCGCTACCGAGGCAGGTTGTCATTCCAATTTTTCAGCACATCGGTAAACCGCCGAAAATTGTTGTTGAACGTGGGGATGAGGTGAAAGTGGGACAGATCATTGCCGTCCATGAAGGTTTTGTTTCATCCAATATTCATTCATCCGTATCCGGAAAAGTTGGGCGTATAGATGAGGTCATTGACAGCAGCGGATTCAGACGCATGGCTGTTAATGTGAGGGTCAAAGATGATGTATGGGATGAAAGTATTGACCGGAGTGATAACCTTGTTACTGAAATTCCTTTTGCCCCGAAAGAGATCGTTGAAAAGATCATGGAAGCCGGTGTGGTAGGGCAGGGTGGAGCTGCTTTTCCAAGTCATGTCAAGCTTTCGGTGCCCGAAGGGAAACACATCGATACGCTTATCATCAATGGCGTTGAATGTGAACCGTACCTGACCGCCGACCATCGTCTTATGTTGGAGAGGCCGCATGAAATTATGGTTGGCACCAAAATACTGATGAAGGCGCTGGGCGTGGATAGGGCGATTGTGGGAATCGAAAATAATAAGCTGGATGCAATTGAGCTGATAGAAAAGGTTTCAAGAGAATATGATGGCATTTCGGTGGAATCACTCAAAGTTCAATATCCACAGGGAGGTGAAAAACAATTGATCGAAGCATTGTTGGGAAGGGAGGTGCCCTCCGGCGGCTTGCCAATGGATGTAGGTGCGGTTGTGCATAATGTTGGAACTACCTACTCCGTCTACCATGCGGTCCAAAAAAATAAGCCCCTCATAGAACGGGTGGTGACAGTCACCGGAAAAAAGGTTAAAAAGCCTGCCAATTACATGGTACGAATCGGTACTTCTGTCACAGAATTGATTGAGGCATCAGGCGGATTACCTGAGAATACCGGCAAAATTGTGAGCGGAGGTCCGATGATGGGCAAAGCATTAGGTGACATGGATGTCCCCATTGCAAAGGCCACATCCGGTATTCTCCTCATACCGACATTCGAATCCAAGAGATCGGAAGTATATAACTGTGTACGATGCGGAAAATGTATTGAGGCTTGTCCCATGGGCCTGGAACCGTACCATTTGATGCTGCTCGGTAAAGGCAAGAATACGGATGAAGCCAAAGAAGAAAATATCCTGGACTGCATTGAGTGTGGATCCTGTTCATTTATATGCCCGTCCAACCGACCCATTCTGGATTACATTCGTTTCGGAAAATCCAGTGTTAGAAAAGCTGAGAACAATCAATGAGCACAACACTATTAACTGTAGCGCCCTCACCTCATATTCATCAGGAATTAACGGTGCCTCAGATAATGCGGGGGGTAATCTATGCGATGTTACCCGCCCTGGCACTCTCCGTTTATGTTTTTGGGATAGGAGCCGTTAATGTCACAGTCATAGCCATTGTCAGTTGTGCATTCTTCGAATACCTGATTTGCACTTACCTGCTAAAAACCAAATCGTCCGTAGCTGATGGTTCAGCTATCATTACGGGAATGTTGCTGGCTTTCAACGTACCAAGCAATCTGCCATGGTACATTGTAGTGATCGGAAGCGCCGTAGCGATAGGCATCGGTAAAATGAGTTTTGGAGGATTGGGCAATAATCCTTTCAATCCGGCGCTTGTTGGACGTGTTTTTCTCCTGATCTCATTTCCGGTTCAGATGACCAGTTGGCCTGAACCGGTTGCAAGCTGGTCCATTGATGGCGCGACCGGGGCCACTCCATTAGGCTTACTTAAGGATGGATTGAGGGTAGGGGACACGGTCCCGGCGATTATGAATGAAATGCCCTCTAACGTAGACTTCCTGCTCGGATTTCAGGGTGGGTCGTTAGGTGAAATGTCGGGAGTGGCATTGATTCTTGGACTCATATACATGCTATATCGCAAGATCATTACCTGGCACATACCCATATCAATGGTGGTCACAATTTTTATATTGACAGGATTATTCTGGCTGATCAATCCGGAAAAGTATGCCGATCCCGTATTCCACATCCTGACAGGCGGTGTCTTGCTTGGTGCAATATTTATGGCTACCGATTACGTTACCTCTCCTTTTACGCACAAGGGCATGCTAATTTTTGGTGTGGGGATTGGTATTATCACCGTTTTAATACGGCTTTTTGGAGCTTATCCCGAGGGAGTGTCCTTTGCCATACTCATCATGAATGCTTTCGTGCCTTTGATCAACAGGTACACAAAGCCACGACGTTTTGGAAATAAACCTGTAACCAATGGCTGAACAAAGACCATCCTCCTTTATAAATATGTTGCTGACATTGGCCCTGGTGACACTGGCTTCGGCAGTAGCCTTGGGTTATGTATACAGTTGGACCAAAGGTCCTATAGAAGCCGCAAGATTGGCTAAGCAACTAAGGGCGATTAACAAGGTTTTGGGTATCTATGACAATGACCCGATAACAGAAGCCAGCCAGATTCAAGGTATGGTAGAAGATGATTCTCTCACAGTTTATCCCGGATTCCAGGGCGGGGAACTGTCTGGGGTGGCGATCAGGACATATTCCAATAAAGGGTATACAACAAGGATCTGGGTGATGGCCGGGTTTGCGCCGGATGGTTCAATAAAAGATGTTGAAGTGCTGGAGCATAAGGAAACGCCAGGGTTAGGATCGAAATTGTCACTTCCGGCCTTTAAGGATCAATACATCGGATTGAATCCTGGTGCAAATGACATAAGGGTAACAAAGGATGGTGGTGAAATTGACGCGATTTCGGGAGCGACAATATCCTCAAGGGCTATGTCGGAAGCAATACAACTGGCCTACGACTCTTATAACAGTAATAAGGAATGAAAAAAGAACTCACAAACAAAGAGAACTTTGTCAAAGGGTTGATCAAAGAAAACCCGGTCTTTGTGTTGCTGCTTGGCCTGTGTCCGACATTGGGCGTTACCACCTCCGCATTCAATGGGTTTGGAATGGGAATGGCGACACTGTTTGTGCTTCTGATGTCGAACCTGGTGATCTCCCTGATCCGGAATTTCATTCCGCAAAAAGTACGAATCCCTTCGTTCATCGTGGTGATAGCCTCTTTCGTGACGGTTGTTGATCTGACCATGGCAGGTTTCACCCCGGGGCTTCACGAGCAGTTGGGGTTGTTTATTCCCCTGATTGTGGTGAATTGCATCGTACTGGGCAGGGCCGAAGCATTTGCATCCAAGCATAACCTCATGTCATCGATGGTCGATGGGCTGGGAATGGGAGTAGGATTCACTTTCGCCCTTACATTGTTAGGCGGGATAAGGGAAGTCTTGGGTAATCTTTCCTTGTTTGGTTTAAAATTCCTGGAGGCGGATGGGATGTTATTGTTTATCCTGGCGCCGGGTGCTTTTATAGCACTGGGTTTGATCATTGGATTTTTTGAGTGGAGAAATGCCAAATCGTAAAAGAAAATTCAGGTTATGGAGAATTATTTAACGATCATCGTCTCAGCCATTTTCATCAACAACATTGTGTTGGCAAGGTTCCTTGGCATATGCCCATTCATTGGTGTATCCAAGAATACCTCTACTGCCGTTGGAATGGGAGGAGCGGTTTTGTTTGTGATGACCGTTGCTACGATAGTCACTTTTCTCATTCATCATTTTCTCCTGGTTCCTCTTGAAATAACTTATTTGCAAACTGTTGCCTATATTTTAGTCATAGCATTCCTTGTTCAGGTCGTAGAGATTGTCCTGAAAAAGGTCAGCCCGGACCTTTATCAGGCCTTAGGGGTGTTTTTGCCACTTATCACAACTAATTGTGCCATACTTGGTGTAGCCATTCTGGTCATCCAAAATGATTATAACCTCCTAGAGAGTGTAGTTTTTGCCATTGCCAACGCCGTGGGCTTCACGCTGGCAATTGTGCTTTTCTCCAGCTTGCGGGAGCACCTGGAGATGGCAGAACTTCCACCAGCCATGAAAGGAGTACCTGCAGCACTTGTGATCGCAGGCATCCTTAGTATGGCGTTTATGGGATTTATCGGACTGGTCTAGATCTGTCTATTCTTCAATTATCGTAATTTTTTCCATCACATCCCCCTGGCGGATGTCATCTATGACATCCAGTCCGTCAACCACTTTACCGAAAACCGTGTGGTTTCTATCCAGGTGAGCCGTATTTTGCCGGCTATGGCAGATGAAAAACTGTGATCCCCCTGTATTCCTTCCCGCATGGGCCATTGAAAGGACGCCACGGTCATGGTATTGATTATCACCATCCAGTTCACAGTCAATTGTGTAGCCCGGGCCCCCCGTTCCTGTCCCATGAGGGCAGCCGCCCTGGATCACAAAGTCGGGTATTACCCTGTGAAAAGTGAGCCCGTCATAGAAGCCTTTTTCAGCGAGATCAGTAAAATTCTTTACGGTGTTAGGAGCGTCGTTTTCAAAAAACTCAATTTTCATTACCCCTTTTCTGGTATGGATTTCTGCTTTCTTCATTAAAAAATTCTTTGTGCAAAAAGAAAACCATCAGCGGCAATATCAAAGAAATTGGCGAATTAATGATTTATATCATGTGAGTATTTGGAACTATCTGCCTTATGTTGAATGTAGACTTAATATATAGACTGCTAATTATCCATGAAAAGGGAATCAGGTATTATCATCAATGATGGTTACCTGGTTGTTGACCGCTATCGCCAGGGCCGTTACAAAATTGACTTTCAAACCTATGATCACATAGTTGAACTTGTCATGTTTTATCATGAAAGCATGTACCTGTTGCCGGATGACGAAATGGTGGAGGTAACAGGAATTGACAAGGACAATTATGGGGTGCGGAAAATGATGAAGGTCAATGAAATCGTTTTTGTCTGATTAGTATCTTATTGGTGGCTTTCCTCCAACATGGTGCTAAAAGTCTATGGCAAATTAGTCTTCCTGTTGGTCTTTTGACCAACAGCCTATCTGAAGTATTGAAATTGTGTCTATTGATCAGTTAGTGACAACACCAACTGGAAAGAAAATCCTGTGTTCTCCATCAACCTGTTCTTGCATAATATTTGAATGCTTGTTCATTTTCTTTTTATAAGTTTTCTATTAAGAATTTTGAAGGATGACTGGTATGTCATTATCTTCTAAAACAAACAATTACAATATTTGGCATATCTCAATACCTGCTATATCATGGTCAGGTAAACGAATGTTGCTTACCATTGTAACTGAAATCTCGTATTGAGAATCTCCAATAGAAAACCTAGCCTGATCACCCACTCTTAAACTGATATCATAATTAATACCATTTATCTTAACCTCATTTACTATCCCATTTCTATTGTTGAAAGTGATATTGGCCTTAAATAAAATATCATGTGACGGAAAGATTATGGGCTTGTCATCTGTAAATACCCGCCACTCACATTTCATCCGTTGATCAAGGGTATCGAGTTTCATATCTAAAGTGTCTAGCGCTTTCTGAAGTTCAAGTCTTGCATTATCAACTTCATTTATTTGTTTTGAGACTTCATTCTTCTGATTATTGACTGCGGTGCCCAACGCTTCTGTATTAGCCGTTAGACTTCCAACATCAACTAGTTGCTTTATCTGCTGTCGAAATAACTCGTCTTGGCGTTTACTGGTGGCTTTAATCACTTCCAAATTTGCGGTCATTGCGGTTTTCAAAGACTCTAACTCAACAATCTCGGTCTCAAAGCGTTGAGCTTGGCGCTGCATTATGATTTCAATCTGGTTTTCTAAACTGTCCGTCATATGCACCAGTTCTTGTTTCTTACTTTTTAAAGTTTCAGTGAAATTATTGAAATCTGTAGTCGCTTTATATCCAAAAAATCCCGTAATCAGTATAATAACCGATCCTACAGATCCCAGAATCCATAATACAGTTTTTAGAACTCTGGTGGCTAGGGCATCTTCAATCAACGCATGGTCCGTTTCTTTCTTTGCCATAACACTTCTTATTTGAAGTATAAAATTTATTTAGAAGTATAAAATACTGACTGAAATCCTGGGTTCAAAATATCACAACAGGTTTATGTAATAATGTTATCATTTGATAAGATATCTGCGGTTTTTCGGGGTAGAAAATATCATATGATATTGATTTTTGGACGATCGAAACTATCCGTTCGCTTAAGTTATTGATAAAATTGCCCCGTTTCTCTAATTTAGATTGACTCGATTTTTTGGGAGGAGGTCAATGTGAAAATGAATAGTAACAAGTTGAAGAAGTATTTGATCTATTCTGGCATTCCTATGACTGATGCAATTAGGCTACTTTAAGGCCATTTGGGACCTCAGATGGCCTCACACACCATTTTTCAATCATTTAATGGTCTTTTTCTCATTTTAGTTTGTAAAAACTTCCTTATGGATATCAAGTAGGGTCGTTTCGAAGAGATTGGGTAGGCATGTAGATATGACCTACTATAAGTATATCAGACATATGGCAATTTCTTATACAAAAATGCAACTAATGGATTATATTCACGTTTGTATAACAAATAATTACAAAAGATATGGGTAAGGGCGGGCACCTTGGAGAATTTGAAGAATTGGTTCTGCTAACCGTAGGTTCACTGTACAATGAGGCCTATGGCGTTTCAATCATGGATGAGATCGTGAAGGAAAGCAGACGGGAAGTGAATGTAAGTGCGGTTCATGCGGTGTTGAAGCGGCTGGAGGCTAAAGGACTGGTAAAATCCTGGATGGGAGGAGCCACAAAGGAGAGAGGTGGCAGAAGAAAACGCTATTTCTCACTGACCATGAGCGGCAAGAAGGCATTGGACGAATCAATACGTCTTCGCGTCCAGATGTACAATCGTATTCCTGATGTATCATTCAATTTTAGTTATTGATGAATGCACAACCTCCGAAATGGGCGGATCGCTTTCTGCAATGGTATTGCAATCCTCAATTACTGGAGGAAATACAAGGGGATGTGTACGAACTATATGACCGCAGAACGAACGAGAAAGGCAGCTCTTTTGCAAACAGAAGATTTGTCTGGGATGTCATCCGGTTCTTAAGATGGTCAAATATTAAAAAGTCAGACTCAAAATATACTTATATGAATCATTTTATACTTTTCAGAAATTACCTCAAACTGGGATTCCGGTCTATTACCCATAACTGGGTAACCTCTTCAATCAACATCTTTGGATTGGCAATTTCAATTGGTTGTGCGATCACGGTTCTTCGATTTGTGGACATGCAGCTTCATATGGATTCTTTTCACACAAAGAAGGACAGGATCTATCAGGTGCTCCACTGGGTGGAGGATGAGTCTGACAGGGATTTGTGGGGGGATGTGCCACTGTTGGCAGGACCAGCTATGCTGACGGATAACCCGGCCATTGAAGAAATGGCCAGGGTAGAGTACATCGACGGAAATGTAAGATATGGCGATGATGTATTTGGAGAATTGCTGGGTTTCGTTGACCCGCAGTTTCTCGAAATATTCGATTTCCCAATGATTTACGGCAACAAAGATGCGCTTTATCAAAAGGAACAAATTGTGATCAGTCGTGACATGGCTGTCAAGTACTTTGGGTATGAAGACCCGATGGGAAAGGAAGTTTCCATCAAGTTTTCAAATGGGAAAATACGTCGATTTTTTATTGGTGGAATTATGGATGAATATCCATCCAATGCAAGTTTCTATCTTCATTTTTATATTTCAATGGAAGTGTTCTTTGACATACATTCGGAAAAACATTTCGATTGGTCCTATCTGACTGATGCCACATTCATTTTATTAAAGGAAGGCCAGGAAATCGGTTCAGTTGAATCGTCATATGAAAAGTATGTGGAACTACAGAACCAAAGCGATTCCAAATGGAAATCTATGGAGTTCACAACAATTTCATTGCCACAATTGTCCAAAAGAAGTTTTGAAATAAGAAGCTCGTTTTCTCGCGGCGGCCATCCTGCCGGCAGGATTGGACTGGCGGTAATTGCCCTGTTACTGTTAACCATGTCTTGTTTCAATTATATGAATATTTCAGTGGCCTCGGCAACCAAGCGGCTGAAGGAAATTGCCCTGAGAAAAGTAATGGGGGGTGTCAGGAGGCAGATCATTCATCAATTTTTGACAGAAAACCTGCTGCAGTGCGCTTTTGCGTTGATAGTGGGGACTGCACTGGCCTACTACCTGTTTCTTCCGGGATTTAATGCCATGATCCCAATCCACATACCCTTTATGTTTAGTTCCTGGACGGTGATGATCATTTTCTTTGTGAGCCTGCTCGTGCTTATCGGCCTGGCTTCAGGAGCCTATCCCGCATTTTACATTTCACGATTTCAGCCGATCGGCATATTCCGGGGCAATGAACGGTTCGGGTCAAAAAACATAGCAAGCAAGATCTTGCTGGCATTCCAATTCTTTTTCGTATTTGTAACAATCGTGGGCGGCTTCATTTTTACGGACAATGGTCGTTACCTGAATAATAAAGACTGGGGTTACAACCCTTCGGGCATCATCGCTGTAAATGTTCAGGACAACGCTCAATATGAGCAGATGAAGGCTCTGGTACAAGAACACCCGAAGATCATTAGCATAGGAGGGGCAAAGGGACACGTAGGTGGATCCAACTGGATGGTGAATGTGGATCATCTGGGCGAACAATTCCGGGCACATTATTATCGTGTCAATGATGATTACATGAGTACACTAAACCTCCGATTGACAAAGGGCCGGTTTTTGACAGCAAGAAGTCAGGATCAAATTTCATCTGCAGTAGTGAACCAAAAATTTGTTGACAGAATGGGGTGGGAAGAAGCGATCAATCAAACTTTTGTATATGACAGTATCAGACGTACGGTTGTCGGTGTTGTCGAAGACTTCCATGGAGTTTCTTTCTACAATGAAATTCTTCCGACGTTTTTCCTGGGAATGAATAAAGAGAATGCCAATCATTTTGTGATCAAAACAGATGTGGATTCACAATTTGAAGTCGACCAGTACCTGAAAGAAGCCTGGTATAGAATAGCTCCCGACGATCCATACGAGCGGGAATTTCAAAGTGACGTGCTTAATGATTTTTTTGAGGAAAACAATGCCAATGTCAGTCTTATGGTTTTTATTTCCGGGCTGGCTATCGTCCTGGCCTGCCTCGGACTTTACGGTTTGTTATCATTTAACATTCAGAGAAGGCTGAAGGAATTCAGCGTGAGAAAGGTTCTGGGAGCCGCTCCATCCAATATCATTAAAGTTGCCAGCAGGCAGTACATCCGGATCATTGTCATTTCATTCATTCTTGGAGCTCCGCTGGGATTTTTCCTGATAGATATGTTAATAACAGAGATCTATTCTGATCCTAAAGCGACCGGTGTGCTGCCGTTCATTGCTTCCATTTCCATAGTAATAATAACTGTAGGGCTAACAATCAGCGGACAGATCGTAAGAGCAACCAAAGTGAATCCGAGTGAAAATCTAAGAAATGAATAGTGATTTTCCAGGTCACATTTTGTCAATAGAGATAGTGAATTATGGTCTGAAATCGCCGGCCGCACTTTCATCGAGGTACCAAAAAAGATTTCCAACCGGTCTGATATGTGAGGCCGGATACCCGGAAGCTTCAGGGTGATTTCCCAGGATCATCTTAACCATATCTTTTTTGTTTTCTCCCGTTACCAGAAAGGCCACATTTTTGGCATTGTTAATAACTTTTCCGGTCAGGGTAATTCGTTTTTGTCCTGATTCAGGATGTGTTGCGACCCGACAGACGTCATCGGAGCTTAGTAACTCCATTTGGTCAGGGAAGATCGAAGCCGTGTGTCCGTCATCTCCCATTCCCAGAATAATGAGATCAAATTGGGGATATCCGTCCCGGTTAGCTACCGTAGTTTGAATATGCCTGCCATATCTGAGTGCTTCGTTATCGGGATTTTCTTCTCCATGGATTCGATGAATATTGCGCTGAGGAACAAAAATGTGATCCAGCAGGTATTCACGGGTCATACGATAATTACTTTCTTCATGTGAAGTAGGAACACAACGTTCATCTCCCCAAAAAAACTGGATCTTAACCCAATCCATATCGTCCTTGTAGTTGTTTGCCAACAACCCAAATAATACTTTCGGAGTAGAACCCCCGGAAAGTGCGATAGAAACCGAGTGATCACTGCTGTTCACCACTTCCTTCATAAACGAGGCAAATGCATTTGCAACTGCCTCCTGGTCTGAATACACCCTATTTTCTCTATGACTCATAATTCACAATAATTTCCATCATCCGTTAGGTTCTTTGAGGGCTGCCTCCAGATCATGTTTTCTCCCTCGATTAAGTCGTCCGCGTGTTCAGGGCCCCATGTGCCTGCCGGATAACCAAAAATAGAAAGTGATTGATTCTTTTCCCAGGTTCGAAGGATGGGGTCGATGAACTCCCACGCGGCTTCAACACTATCTCCCCGGGCATAAAGCGTGGCATCTCCCTGCATACAGTCCAGGATAAGTCTTTCGTATGCGTCCGGCACATATTTATCGGTCAGCTCGTTGTATTGAAAATCCATATTGACTGTCTCCGTGTTGAAACCCGACCCCGGAACCTTTAGTCCAAACTTCAAAAGGACTCCCTCGTTAGGTTGAATTCTGAAGATCAGCATGTTCTGATTGTTGAGAAGCCGCGACCGGCGGAACAGGTGATGATGATTAGGTTTGAAGTGGATCACCACTTCGGAAACCCTGGTCGGTAATCGTTTTCCGGAACGGATGTAAAAGGGAACATCTCCCCACCTCCAGTTATCAATGAAGAATTTCAGGGCCACATAGGTTTCCGTTCTGGATTCGGGCTCCACACCTGGTTCTTCCCGGTATCCCCTGACGCTCTCTCCGCGGATCTTTGAAGCCATATACTGCCCCCGGATAACATTGGACGCTACATCATCCTCACTCAACGGGCGAAGAGACTGGAATATTTTTACCTTTTCATTCCGGATGGCATCAGCTTCGATTTTTGAGGGAGGTTCCATTGCCACGAGAGAAACAAGCTGAAGCAGGTGGTTTTGAACCATATCCCTCAGCGCTCCGGCGCCGTCGTAATAGCCACCTCTCTTTTCGACGCCAACACTTTCGGCAGATGTGATCTCCACCCTGTGGATATAATTGCGATTCCAAAGAGGTTCGAAAATACTGTTGGCAAAGCGGGTAACCATCAGGTTTTGAACGGTTTCTTTACCGAGGTAATGGTCTATTCTGAATATCTGATCCTCGAAGAAATAATCCAGAAGTTGTTGATTTAGAGCACGTGCCGAGGTGAGATCGTATCCAAAGGGCTTTTCCACGACCAGTCTTTTCCAGCCGTTATCTTCATTATTTAGCCCTAGCCTCGCAATGTTTTCGGCGATCGTTCCGTATAGCTTTGGTGGTGTTGACAGGTAGAAGATCACGTTTCGATTTCCTGAATAATCCTTGTAAATGGAATCCAGTTTTTCGGTCAGCTTCCTGTATGACTTAGGATCCGATGTTTCAAGGGATTGATAGTAAACCAGGGAGGCAAATTCCTCTATTTGCTTTTTACTCGATCTGTTCCTAAGATTTTCATTTTCCAGGATCACCTTTTTCCTGAAAGATTTATCATCTAACTGAGAGCGGCCAATTCCGATAATAGCATAATGTCCGGGGAGATAATTGCGGCAATACAGATTATGAACAGCAGGTATCAGCTTTCTTTCGGTAAGATCACCTGAAGCTCCGAATATTACCAGAATTTGATCATCAATGATCGCCATCGCAACTATTATTTTCTAATAACCTGTTTTAATTCATCGGAATATATTTCAAATTCGTGTTCTTCTATCCCTGTTACGTAAAGAATATTTTCGTTTGAACAAAAATAACTATGGCAAAACAGTATGATTTTGGATTGATCGGCTTAGGTGTGATGGGCAGAAATCTGATTTTAAATATAGCCGACTCAGGTTTTTCAGCGCTGGGCTTGACGAGCAGTGAAGAAAAGGTAAAGCTATTAAAAGAGGAGGGTAAAGGGGTTGATATAGATGGAACAATCGGCAAGGAAGATTTTATTGCCAGGTTATCACAGCCAAGGAAGATCATGATGATGGTACCGGCAGGCGATCCGGTAGATTCCATGATCGAACAGCTTTTGCCCTTGCTGGAGGAGGGGGATGTCCTGATCGATGGTGGAAATTCCTATTTTGAAGATACTGACCGGAGGGAAAAATATTTACATGAAAAAGGAGTCTATTATTTTGGAGCGGGTGTATCCGGAGGAGCGAAGGGGGCGAGATTTGGCCCCAGTATCATGCCAGGCGGTGACAGGAAAGCCTATGAACTCATAAAACCCATTTTTGAAGCTGCCGCTGCAAAAGTGGATGGATCTCCCTGTGTTGATTATATGGGAGACAGATCAGCGGGTAACTATGTAAAAATGATCCATAATGGCATAGAGTACGGACTGATGCAACTGATATCTGAAATCTACGACATCATGCACAGGGGAATGGGCATCTCCAATCGCGTACTGAGCGACACTTTCGATGACTGGAATAAAGGCAAACTGCAGTCCTTCCTTATTGAGATCACTGCAGAAATATTTAAAGTGAAAGATGGGGAATCCAATGCTGAATTAGTGGACATGATACTGGATAGGGCCAAACAGAAAGGAACCGGCAAATGGACCTCTCAGAATGCCATGGATCTGGGTATCCCGATCCCTTCCATTGACACTGCTGTTTCCATGAGGGAGATATCTGCAATGAAAAGTCAACGGATAGAAGCGGAAAAAATATATCCGAAAACTGAAAGCAACGGAGCATCCGAGTTATCCATCAGTGATCTGGAAAATGCACTTTATTTTGCGTTTATCGTTACTTACAGCCAGGGCATGTCGCAGTTAGCCGCTGCATCCATTGAATATGATTATAACCTTGACATGGAGAAAATATCAAAGATCTGGAGAGGAGGGTGCATTATTCGTGCGGCATTACTGGAGGATATGCGACAGGCCTACGATAATAACCCTGAACTGACCAGTTTACTGCTGGATGGGTCATTCAGTAATAAGATCAAAGCGTGCGAGCAATCGGCCAGAAAAGTTGTATTATATGCAATTGAGAAAGGGATCCCGTCCATGTCACTGAGCGCAAGTCTTAATTATTTTGATTCCTTTGTTTCCGGACGATTACCTCTCAATCTCATCCAGGCGCAGAGAGATCATTTCGGGTCTCACACATACGAAAGAATTGACAAGGAGGGTATTTTTCACACCGAGTGGTGATGATCTGTAAAAAACTCATGTTTTGCGGCTAAAGCGGCCCCCACTATTCCCGCATTGTTCAGCATTTTGGCCGGAACTATCGGCGCTTCAAGTTCAAGGTACTGTTTAAAGTTGTCAAATTTTTTACTAACGCCACCTCCCAAAATAAAGAGATCAGGCCAAAGCAGTTCCTCCAGCCTGGACAGGTACCTGTTTATCCGCTTTCCCCATTCTTTCCAGCTCAGTTCCTCCTTTGCCCTGACGGCGTTGGAAGCGTAGTGTTCCCCGGCCATTCCCTTCACTCTGATAAATCCAAGCTCGGAATTGGGATATAGTATTCCTTCAGTGAATACAGAGGTGCCGATACCGGTTCCAACTGCAACTACAATAACAGTCCCTGTATTATCGTATCCCGCTCCAAAATTCATCTCTGCATACCCTGCTGCATCGGCGTCATTGACCAGGTGGGTTTTACAACCGGAGGCCTTCATGATCTCTTGTCCTGCATTCAGACCTATCCATGATTTGTCAATATTGGAGGCAGTCATAACCACATCATGTCTCACTGCGGCGGGGAATCCACAACCAATGGTCTCTTTCCAACCAAACTCTTCAGTAAGCGCAACTATTGTCCCGATGACTGCCTGTGGTGTCGCGGGTTTTGGAGTCTCAATACGATGTCTGGTTGTCAGGAGTTCACCCGTAATGGTGTCAACAATAGCCCCCTTAATTCCTGTCCCTCCGACATCTATACCTAATATCTGCATGCTCAAACCTACTAAAGTTTTAAACTTGTATGGAGATTCTTTATTGGAATTATGATGTTTATCATTAATATAGTGTAATGATCTATTTCGGATTTTAACAAAATATTCCTAACTTTTGAACGTAAAGATTATTAGAACCACAATCAACTAACTGATAATGAATACACTCGCTGATGTTTGGTTTCAAATCACGAAATTCGGAGGCCTGGCCCTGACCGGAGTTGCAATCCTTGTTCAGCTTACTTATATAGTAAGATTGCAGTCCTTAAGGGATCGATCCTCCAAATATAAATTTGCCAGTGCGAAAGAAGCCAGTTACTTAAGAAGGTCAACAACTATTTTCTCTTTTGCCATTTTCTTTTTTGCATTTAATTTGGTTTCAGGCCTTTTGGGCCTTGCACAAATGTATCAGTACATATTCGTGGCATTCATTTCCTTCATGATATCATTTGTGATCGGTTATGGCTTTTCTGCTTACCTGAAATATTACTACCCGTTCATTTTGGAGAAAAGGTTGAAGAAAATTCGATTCAAGACTATGAAGTCCTCGGCAGGGAAACCCATGAGATTGTTGAACGAATTGGAGGAGGATGAGCATATGACAGATGAGATGCTCGCATTGGAAGAGGCCATGGAAGCGGATTTTGACGTTTGGATAGACGATACCTCCGGCGAAAAAGTGATTCAAAAATATGACATTACAGAGCATGCATTAGTTTGTCCGAATTGTAACTTCAGGACACTGAAGGAGCGTAGTGAAGAAGTTGTCATCGAGCCTACCGAGGTTACGGATGGAAAAATGGAGAGAAATTACAAATGCACCTACTGCGGATGGGTAGAGGTAAAAGAGGCGCGAATTCCTAGCTGGAGCGAAAAAAGGCAACTGGAACAAGTATAATAAAAGCACTGTTTAGAGAAGACTTAAAGCGATCCGCCAGCGGGCGGATCGCTTTTTTATACAATATATCAGGGTTTCATTTTTGTGAATAGTTTTAAATACATGCAGAAAATAAATCTCCCATACATAGCCCTGATAGTCCT
The DNA here is from genome assembly GCA_028278225.1 of Cyclobacteriaceae bacterium. Classification (GTDB taxonomy): domain Bacteria; phylum Bacteroidota; class Bacteroidia; order Cytophagales; family Cyclobacteriaceae; genus JANQEU01. The sequence goes on along the minus strand of JANQEU010000079.1, from coordinate 11,647 downwards.
GGTCGTCGTTTCCATTTTTTCATTTAAAGTAGCTCATGAAAATATGGAAACCTCCAGTCAGCTGGAGCTTTTGAAGACCGGTATCAAGCGTGCCGGTGACAGTAGTGTAGATCTTCTGATGGCTATGCCGGAATCCCATTATACCTTCCGGCCAAATGAAGAAATGAAATCATTTGCAGGAGAAGCGGGCCACATGATCCGGAAACTGGAGCAACTGCATAATTCTTTGAATACGGGCTACGCAAGTCAGAAAATGAGAAATCTCCATAATAAGTCTGCCATAATCAATGAAATCGATTACTCATTTGACTGCTTGCAAACCTCGCTGGAGATGGGAAGGTATGATCAGGATGTGCATGCAAGAATTACCGATTTCCTGAGTGTTAATGAGAACCAAAGAAACAAACTAATGGTTTACCTGGTTTTGAAAGGGATTGAAATTTAGTGTCTGAATAGATCCCAAGGCCATATAGAAAAAAGGTACCTGCTCTTAGTTTCCATGGTTCCAGACGTACCTGGAATTGAGTCTTTTCCCTTCCTTCTCAAAAACACATTTGCTGGTTCCCTTCTTATAGTATTCAGCTATGGTGGGTTGGGGTAATTTGTCTACCACCGAACATGACTGAATTGCTATAGCAACTAGTGCCATCAGGATGATTTTTGCTAAATTTTTCATTTGTACAACTGGTTGATAGGATAAACTTAGCAACTGGTTATCAGCCTATAAAATAGATGGAATTGAAGTGGAATAAATAAGTGACAAACAGGAAAGTTGTGGTTGTCAAGGAAGATTAGCAACCATTATTTTGAATGTGGTGGTCACATCCTCCTGAACCCCATACAAAACAAACATCTGTTTGCCTATAGTTGTCATTTGGTAAATGGTATTGAGCCCTGCATCGCTCAAAGAAATGTCCACCTCTTTAAACGAAAGTTCCCTGGTATTGAACACACCAAAGAAAATATTGTTGTCGGCAGCATCGAATTCATTATCATTTACGTGTCCGCCCACATATATGAGCTCATCATGTCTGGCGGTCCATGTTCGATTCACCGCCCTTGGTAGATGCATGGTGGCAACAACAGTATCCGGGATGTCAAAAATGTATATGATGTCGTTTGGAGGTGTCTGAGAAAATTCTTCCTGCCCGCCGAAAATGTACAGCCAGTCACCAACAACTTCCCCGTGTGCCCAGGTTTTTGGCGTGGGCAGAAATCCATACCATTCCAATTCGTTGGTACTATTATCCCATTCGTAGATGATATCGGAATCCAGTCCAAGGAGGTCACCGCCCCAAATGTAGATTTTGCCTTTGTAATCCACTGATCCAAATCTGGATAGTGCCTTTCCATGTGCAACACTTCGGGGCTCCCGATCCAGTGAAATAGGGTACGTATTTATGAACTGACCACCTACTACAACCAATTCATCTTCAATAATGTGAAGCTGTTTTGTGACGAAATCAGTTTGATCAAAGTAGACGGAATGCTGTTTACCTGTTTGCAAATCATACCTTACAACTCTTTCGGAATTCTCGATATCGGAATCGGGATTATTTTCTCTCAAGGCAATGAATAAACTGTTATGCTCTTCCGAGCCCAGAAATCCCGAAGCAATGCTCAGATTTTGTCCTTCAATGGTCGTCAATTCCTGGAATTCAAGATATGTCGGGATTGCAATTTCGTCATCCTTGCTGCAGGAAATTAATAATACAGGGAGTATTAGGTATACTAAGTGTTTCATGGGGGGTTGATCCGTTCGGATGTATAACAAGGGCAGAGATGTTGTTCCCTTATGGCATTTATTTATTGTTCACGAATTGACCATATCTCATAGATGGGAGACCCTTTACTACTCTTCCCCGAATGATGCCATTTCCCATCTATCAGTTCATAGTTGAATTCTAAAGAAGCCCCTGCACGGCTATTGTCACGCGAAAAGAATTCAATGTTCTCCGTGTATTTCCCATCAGCCGTGGTGTATGTTCCGCCGCCAGTCCCCATAAAGCTTTTGGTTTCCGTGTTATAGGCAATCCACTGAAAGCGGGTGCCGGATAATATTTTCATCGTTTTCCTGGGCCGGTTTGTATTGCGTTCGCGGATCTCGCCATCTACCTTGCGGCCGGAAATAAGCCAGGCCCCTGCAAGATCCCCCGGAGTGCCATCGTCAATTCTTGTCCACTTCTTGCCGGATTCTTTGATAATAATTTCATTTTCACTGACATCAACTTCAAAATTTACCGTTGTTCCTACCCTGGAAGAATCACGGGTATCAAATTCAACCGTTTCGGTCAGTACACCGTCGTTGTAAGACCAGGTTCCTCCATTGGTGCTGATGAATTTTTTATTGTTGAGGTCGTACTTGGCAGCTGACTGAAATCCATCCGCAAGAATTGCCACGGCTGTTATGGTATTTCCGCTATCATCAGTTTCGGTCCATTGCCAGGCTCCTTTGAGATCCTGAGCAGCAAGGAAAAGACAATGAGTAGTCATTAATACGAGTAGCAGGTAACGAGGCATTGGCTATGGGTAATTTTGTTTAACAGTCAAAGAAATGATAAAATTTGACATTTACAAGTAACTATATATCAATGGGAACTCATTTAGATCATCGGAATTCATTATGTTTATTGTAATGCTTTGATAGTCGGTTTCACTCATATTACCAGCCTTCGCCATGTCCCATCCAGTCATTTCAGATAGGGTTTTCAATTCTGTTGAATCATCTACCGTTCAAATCGCGGATAAGGTCAAAACCCTTCGTGAAAGCGGTAAAACTGTTTTTGATTTCTCCGCCGGGAGGGCCTTTGAGGATACACCTTCATATGTTTGTGACGCTGCGGTGGCAGCCCTCAATCGTGGAGAAACTCATCAGACCATGGCCAGGGGTACAACGGAATATCGGCAGGCCTGTGCTTCAAAACTTGCCAGGGAAAATAATATCATTGCTGATCCCGAAAAGGAGATTGTTGCAACCATGGGGTGTAAACAGGGATTGACCATTGCGCTTCTCACGCTCTTAAATCCGGGTGATGAAGTTATCGTCGAGGATCCGTGTTTTGTCAGTTACCGGCAAATCATACACTATGCCGGTGGCAGACCTGTTCCGGTTCCCCTTTTGCCAAAGAATGGCTTCAGATGGAGAAGAGAGCAGCTCGAAGCAGCGATAACAAATAAGACAAAGGCGATTATCTTGTGCACTCCCCACAATCCAACGGGAACCGTACACACTTACGACGATCTGGAAGAAGTTGCGGTTGTTGCCAGAAAATATAGTCTTTCAGTTATCACTGACGAACCCTATGAAAGAACGGTCTGGAAAGACAGACAACATACTAACATGGCAACCCTGCCTGACATGAAAAACTTGTGTGTTACATTAATGAGCCTGACAAAGAGCTTTTCTATGGGCGGTTGGCGCATTGGTTTTAACTATGCTCATGAAGATCTGGTAAATCAAATGACCAAACTTCAACAGCATCTTATAACCTGCGTCAGTTCTATCTCTCAGGCGGGTGGAGTGGCTGCATTTGGTCAACCTGAAAGAGACGAAGTTTTGACATTCAGGCGTGAGTGGGAGGACAAGGTTCAATTCTGCACGGATGCCCTAAACAAAATAGATGGATTGAAATGTGATATGCCGGAAGGGGGATTTTATGTGTGGGTTGATATTTCAGAAATTGATATTTCAAGCGAGGACTTCGCGAACGGACTTTTGGATGATCAAAATGTAGCGGTCATACCGGGGGAGGCTTTCGGTGAACAGGGCAAAGATTATTTCCGCTTTACTTGTGTGAAATCGTGGGATGAAATAAAAAATGGATTAAGCCGAATTGAAAAATTCATAGATAAATTCTGACCTTATGTCAATCTGGCGCTACTATACGGGTTTGTCATTCGCCACAAGAGTATTAATATGGATGGTCCTGGGCGCGGTCCTTGGGCTGATTTTCAAGGAAAATGTACTCTTCCTCAAACCCGTTGGCGAAATATTTCTGAACCTTTTGATAATGGGAGCAATACCACTGGTTTTTTTCAATTTACTCTCAGGATTAGGAGCAATTGAAAATGTAAAGGACTTTGGAACTTCCGGGATCAAGATCATCATATATTATCTGTTTTCCACAGCTCTGGCCATTACCGTCGGACTGACAATGACGGGAATCACGAAGGCGGGAGAGGGAATGAATCTCAAAAGTGTTCCAACCGCAGATGTCGGCCAAATACCGGACGTGTGGAGTATAATTAAAGATATGGTTCCTTCAAACATTTTTCAGTCATTCTCGGAAGCGAACCTGATCCAGATTGTTTTGTTTGCAGTACTTCTCGGAATCGTTGGGCTTAATCTTCCGGCTGACAAAAAGTCGAAATTTCAGGGGGGCGCTGATTTTATGGCGGATCTGATGCGACGGCTGGTCGAGTTGATATTGAAGGCTTCTCCGGTTGGATTAGGTGCGCTTATGGCTGCCACATTCGCTGAATACGGTAGTCAGATTGTTGGTTCACTCTCATTGTTTATTTTAACCATATACTTAGGCCTGTCAATTATGGTCATCTTCTACATGACCATTCTGCGAATCATCGGACGGGTTTATCCATTTTGGTTTCTGAAGACCACCTCGGAATTATATGCAACAACTGTTGCCACCTGCAGCAGCCTTGCAAGCCTTGCAGTTTCACTGGATATAGCGGAAAAGAAACTCAGACTGCCTAAAAATATTTTTTCATTCACATTGCCCATTGGTGCGCAGTTCAATAAAGACGGTACGGCGATAATGCTGGGTACAATTCTTTTATTTACTGCCCAGGCATCCGGGATCAGGTTCAGTTTTCCGGAAATGGTACAGATCGTGTTAGTGGGGTTACTGATTTCAGAGGGCTCAGCCGGAATACCGGGGGGAGGTTTTGTAGCGGCGATGTTATTTGCCAAAGCATTTAACCTGCCGCTTGAGATAGTGGCGATAATCGGGGGAAGCTACCGCCTGATCGATATGGGTAATACCACAATCAATTGCATGGGTGATCTTGTGGCGACAACAATTGTTTCCAAATTGGACTATAAGTGGGATCCAAAAGAAAGTGAAAATATGGCATTAGATGAAACCTCATAAAGAGTTGATGATGAAAAAAGGGATACTTAGTGGTTTTCTGATTTATGCGTTGATGTTTGGTAATGCCCAATCCAATATTTCAACTCCCGAGGACCGTGAAGCATTATTTAACTATATCATAGAAAAAACCTGGGAAAGGGAGGCATGGTCTCCGGTCAAGGAAGAGATATTGGGTAAGGATCCTCGCAAAAATATGCTGTCACTGCGGGATGATATCATCAATGCTTCAAGTGATACGGACCTTTATTATGCCTTACAACGATTGAGTGCGGCAAGGTTTGACCGGCATCTTTCAATATCTGAAATAGAAGGGGGGCTTGTTTTACCTGAAATCCCGGCAGGCCAGGCCCCAATTCGTTTCCATCCGGATTATAGTGACAGGAACAACTACTTTTTGTTTGTTTCGGATTATGGAGTCAACATTGACAGGTATGTTAATAGTGGACCACCCGTTGAAATTGGAGACAAGCTGATTGAGATCAATAATGAGTCATTTAATAAATACCTTGATAAGGTTCATGTCTATACAAGGTATTCCAACATTGAGAATATTTGGAGACGAGTCGCTTTTGACCTGTCAGGCAAGAGTACCTTACTGCCGCCCTCTTTTTACCAGGAGAGATTGAAATTATTACTTGAGAAAAAGAACGGATCAAGATATGAGATCGATCTTCCGTATTTGAAAAATGTGACATGGGCTTTTGGAAGGGTTTTGCGTACCTATCCCGGATTTGAGGAGGTGAAAACATTTCAATATGAGAGCTTCAAACTTTACAGGCCATCTGATACTAAAATTAAGATCCTGTTAATCTGGCTGTATGGTTTCAGGGGAGATTTGCCTGAGGCCACCGATGCACTGGTGGCCTGGGCTGAAAAAAACAACATGCTGGATTATGATCTCATCATTGATGCCATCGATGCAAGAGGAGGGAGTCAGGGGGCGTATGCGCTATCACGGCTTACATCGAAACCTTTTAAAACCACGGGAGGTAACCTTAAATTGAGTGACATTACCGATGATTTCATCGCCAGGTACACTGCGAGATATACAGCACGGCAGCACGCAATGGACGGGTCCGGCCGGGAAGCACAAGATGATGGTACCTGGGTAATGGAGTGGCTGCACGGACCGGTTTTGAAAGGTTTGGCCGCCGGTCAGGAATATAGCAACAATGTACCCTTTAAATGTGCGCATCTACCGCATTACTCGGATTGGATCATGCAGCCACATGAAAAAACCTTTACCGGTAGACTTGTTCTTTTTCTGGGACCCTGGGGTGGTTCTCACCTGAGCCAGTTTGCCTCCATGGTTATAGATAATGGCCTGGGCTATACGCTGGGGATGCCGGACGGAGGTTATAGCAATACCTGGGAATGGGAGGAGGATCTTATTTTCCCGATAAGCAAAAAACCTGTGGTCAGGTTTATGTGGAGCATAGGTCATACCATCAGACCCAATGGACAGATCCTCGAGGGAAATCCGGCTATGGTGGATGAACTGGTTCCTGTGACCAGAGATAACTATCTACAGTACAAAGTGCTATTGCTGGAAAGGGCGCTGGACCGGCTAAAGGAAGAGAAGTTTCAGAAAACGCGCTAAACCAGAGGTATACCGTTGAGGTCAGTAGTTAATATTTCGGACATATAGTTGAGAAACGGCCTCATGTTCTGAAATCCTGCAGAGATTTTTTTCACAAAGTCCTTTTGATAAGCCTCTTCATCAATGAAATAATGAGTCAGGACGAACGACTTGTGTTTCAACAGATCGATATCAGGATCGTCCTTTGAAAATCCTTTTGGGGCAGTTTTCACCACCTCTCCCTCAAGCTTTCCGAAATAATCTCTGAATTTTTTTTCTTTCAAAACATTCCGGAGTGGTGCCGAATCCTGCTGGATCTGTTTGCGGATATGCAGAAGGTCCTGGGCATTTGGTCCCCAGAAACCACCGGCGATGAAGGTATTGCCGGGCTCAAGATGGTAGTAATATCCGCCTCTCAGTTTATCCGTGTCTCTGGCGAGCCGGCCATTCCATGACGTTTTGTAGGGTGTCTTGTCCTTGGAGAATCTCACATCCCGATAAATGCGAAAAAGGCTCTTTTTTCCCGTTGTCGGCTTAATCTGATCATGTTTATTCATTTCGATGATCAGTGATTCTGCAAATGAGATCATTGTTTCATGAGCCTGCTCATAATCAGGCTTATGGTTCATAAACCAGTCACGGTTATTGTTGCTCTTTAACGCATTCAGAAAATCAAAAACTTCTTTCATACCTGTGAGTATTTTTCAAAGATGCCAAATAACAGCTTTTTTGAGGCTGTTATTGCAAACTAAGATTAAATTAGGAATTGAATGCGAGTTGTACGATGAAGGCGATGATTTTTGAAACGTTTGGAACAACACCGACAATTGAAGAGGTGCCGGACCCAACGCCTTCAACCACCGGAGTGGTGGTTAGAGTTTTGGCCAGCGGACTTTGTTTGAGTGATTGGCATGGCTGGCATGGTCATGATCCGGACATACGGCTCCCACATGTCCCGGGCCATGAACTGGTGGGTGAAATCACTGAAGTTGGAAGGGATGTAAACAGGTTTAAAGCAGGCGACCGCATAACAGTTCCATTTGTCAGCGGATGCGGAAAATGCGAATGGTGCAAATCAGGAAATCCTCAAATTTGCGATACTCAGTTCCAGCCCGGGTTTACGGCGTGGGGTTCCTTTGCCGAATTTGTTGCACTGGAATATGCTGACAATAATCTTGTCAAACTACCGGATACCCTTTCCAGTGTGGATGCGGCAAGTTTGGGATGCCGGTTTATCACTTCTTTTCGCGCTATCGCTGATCAGGCAGAATTGAAAAAGGACGAATGGATAGCGGTCTATGGCTGTGGCGGAGTAGGACTATCCGCTATCATGATTGCCAAAGCCCTTGGCGCCAGGGTCATCGCAATTGACATTGATAATGACACGTTGGATCTGGCAGGAAAGCTTGGGGCAGACCAGGCGATAAACGCCTCCAATTGCCATGTGGTTGAGGCCGTTCAAGACCTTACAAAGGGAGGGGCTCACGTGTCCGTGGATGCACTGGGAAGTAAGGAAACATGCGTTAATTCGATCAAATCACTCAGAAAACAAGGACGTCATATACAGATAGGGTTGATGGCGGGTGCCGATTACCTTCCGGAAATTCCGATGCATCTGGTTATTGCGAATGAACTGAAATTAATCGGTAGTCATGGAATGCAGGCTTTCCGGTATGCTGCAATTTTTGATTTACTTGAAAAGAATCTGATAAATCCTTCACTGTTGGTAAGTAAATGTATATCCCTTTCAGAAGCAATTCAGCCGCTGGTTGAAATGGGGAATTTTGGTCAGAAAGGTATTATGGTCATCGATAAGTTTTCTTCGTGACGGAAAATCGATATTCTTCGGGAATCGGCACTGTCCTGACCATGATTGGGGTGGCTGTCGGTCTTGGCAATGTCTGGCGATTTCCATATATGATGGGCAGTTATGGAGGAGGTGCGTTTCTCCTGATTTATCTGATTTTCACATTGTTATTTGCCTTTCCTGCGTTGATGGCAGAAATGGTACTCGGGAAAGAGAATGGGAAAGGAACGGTCACTGCGTTTGAATCCGTATTTGGTGGTGTTGCCGGGAAATTTTTCGGATATATGCTATTGGTAGTGATTACAGTAGCGGGCTCTTACTATGCCGTTATTGTAGGTCGGGTTTTCTTTTCCGCCTGGTATTCCATTACCTACGGATTCACATCTGAAAGTATTGTGAACTACAATGGCATTTTGGCTCAAAGTTCCACCCAGTACACGCTGAATGTCGTTTTGGTATCAGTGGCCCTGATCGTCATTTACCTGGGGATTAAGGATGGAATCGAAAGGCTAAGCAAGATCATAATGCCGTTTTTCCTGTTGGCCATCGTCTATATCATAGTCTTTTCCCTGACATTGCGGGGTGCGGTAAAGGAATTGTGGCAGTTCCTTATCCCGGATTTTGCGTTAATGGGACCATCGGAAGTTTTTGCAGCCCTGGGACAATCCTTCTTCTCAATCGGTCTTGGTGGGACTTTCATTATTGTTTATGCCGGCTATATGAGAAAAAAAGATGAAATACCCAAAACTGCTTTTCTAACGAGTCTCGGCGATGTCGGATCCTCACTGTTAGTCAGTCTGTTTATGATTCCCACAATCCTGGTGATGGGCATGGACCTCAACTCGGGCCCATCACTTATCTTTCAAACGCTTCCTGAACTATTTTCCCTGATGCCTCAGGGCAGGTTGATCGGTTCATTATTCCTTGGCTCACTGAGCTTCGTAGCATTCTTATCACTTATTGCCGCGTACCAGGTACCTGTCCGAAGCATAATGGGCAAATTTGACAGCGTTTCAAAACTTCATATGATACTAATTGTGTTCATCATCCAGCTAGTCCTGGTCTACTTCAGCAGTTTCTACCCACACATTATCGCCCCACTTGACCTGATATTTGGATCAGGGATGCAGGTTTTTGGAAGCCTTTTAGTGATTGTGGGTGTGATGTGGAGTACTAAATATGCTGATACCCTTAAAACAATTTTGAAGAAGAGCTCGCTTCTGAAACATAATAGATTATTCCTCTTTTGGCTCAAGTGGCTGACTCCGATCATGCTTCTGTCGGTTCTGATCGGCTACGTCTATAACAACCTCCTTTGAAGGTAAATTATCTTATCTTTAGGTGATAAGTGTGAAGATATGAGTAACAAACAAGCTGATGGAATTCATGCCTCCAACCAGGATTTTAGAAAGTATGAAGGCGTGACCAAGGATCACAACTATCAGTTGGTTGAACGCGACGGGATTGAAGTGTTCGATGACGAGTATGAGATTCAAACCTGTGATATGCGCCGGTTATTTGAGGGAGGGGATACCGGGAGACAGCGCTTTTCCCGGCAGTTAGGCACCGCTCTTGAGGATATTGGATTTGCCGTCTTAACGGGTCACGACGTAAATACTCAATTGTATGCGAAAGCGGAATCAGCTGTGGAATCTCTCTTTACCGAAACCACTTTCGAAGAGCGGATGGCTTATAAGGCCAGACGATTCGGATCAGTCAATCAGGGATATTTCCCCATGAAAGAAACGACCATCATTCACCCGGATCTGGTGGAAGGATGGGTATTTTGCCGTCGCGCTTTTGATCTGGATGGTGATCTTTCTTACACTGAAAGAGATTTCTGGCCAAAGCCGGGCTTTGAACCTGTTTTCAGGGAAGTTGTCCGGGCTCACGAAAAGCTGATTTTACCGATCATGCAAAGTATTCTTTCCTATCTGGATTGTGATCCCCATCTGTATGATGAGAAACTTATAAAAACAAATTTTGGATTTCGACTTAACTATTACCCGCCGATTAGTGAGGAGGATGGTGAATCAGGTGCCGGCAGAATGCTGGGGCATGAAGATGTCGATCTCTTTACCATTTTACCGGCACAAAGTGTTGACGGATTGCAGGTCTATAACCAGTCTAATGGTAAATGGATAAGGCTGAACCCTGAACCGGGAGCAATCATCCTGAATACGGGGGATTATATGCAACGAATAACCAATGATCGTTTGCCATCTACCACACACAGGGTAAGCAAGCCCTCGGGGAAGTCCTTTCACAATAAACCACGGATTACGATCTCAATGGCTGTGTATGTTTGGGAAGACGAGATACTGGAAGTACTTCCGTCATTGGGACAACCGAAATATGAGCCTATTTCTGCCATAGCATTTCATACCGGCATCACCAGTAAATATTATGGTGATGACTATGCTGTGGATGGAGATTAACGATTTGGGATTAACGATTTGGGATTAACGATTTGGGATTAACGATTTGAATTCAATCAACAGAATTAAATATGGATCAAAATGATTTAGAAGAACGGCTTGTAGATTTTTCAGTTTTGATAATTGAGATAGTCAATGAAACACCAAACACGAAATCCGGGAATCATCTTGCGAATCAAATCGTCAGATCCGACACATCAGTTTCTCTCAATTATGGCGAAGCACGTAGCGCAGAATCAAAACGGGACTTTATCCATAAAATGAGTGTCGTCTTAAAGGAATTAAGAGAAACATTTATGTGTCTTAAAATCATGAATAAAGCAAAACTTTGCCGGTCACACACCAATATCAAGAAGGCAATGAAAGAAAATAATGAACTTATTTCGATATTCGTAAAAAGCATTGAAACAGCTCGTAAGAACAAGAGGAAGTAGTCCATCTCACATCTCATTTCGTTAATCGTTGTTCGAAAATCCTGGTAGAATTCAACCGGCAGATAGAGAATTGATGATTAACGATTGATGATTAACGATTGATGATTAACGATTTGAGATTAACGATTTGAGATTAACGATTTGAGATTAACGATTTGAGATTAACGATGTGAGATTAACGATGTGAGATTAACGATGTGAGATTAACGATGTGAGATTAGCGATGTGAGATTAGCGATATGAGATTAACGATTTGAGATTAACGATTTGAGATTAAC
>JANQEU010000036.1 GCA_028278225.1 Cyclobacteriaceae bacterium | reverse complement strand
ACTTGTTAATGTGGATGAATAATCATCCTCTAATAACGGATCCCATGTAAACTCTGCTGATGGCTCAGGATTTCCTAACTGTGAGTTGATCACCCAGTTCTCTGAGTTATCATTGAATCTCCAGCCCTGGAAGTCAAATGATCCCTGGTCCCATCCTTCAAAGAATGGTAGGTCAAAGCCCCATACTACTTTTACTGTATCGGTACCTTCCCATGCTGATTCACCAAAGTCGCCCGGGAATCCAAAGATTGTAAGATCATAAACTGCTGATACATCAAACAGGTAAGTTGCAGGATCAAGAGGATTAACTACATAAGTTACCCATTCGTCAACTCCTTGTCCTTCGTAAGGTATATTTGCAATATTTACTCCATCCTGGTAAAGGTTGAAGGATACTAATCCATCTGGAATTTCTCCACCACCTGGGCCTCCACCGGATCCTTCAATAAGAAATGGTAAACCTTGTTGACCAACATCTTCTAACGCTCCCCATGATCCTGATTGGTTTTGCAATGCATTACCTGTTGTAGTTTCTCCATTTATTGTAATAGGAGGTGCCCACGGACCAGATGAGCCAGAACCATCAACTGTAAATTCTACCCAGTATATTCCTGGTGATAATGTAAGATCTGTGGCGCTACATTTAGCATACATAATTGGACGATCTGTATTTCCGGATGAAGATTCCAAACCTCTATAAATACCAGTCCAATCTGTTTCTGTCATTACATTTGTTACTAAGTCTCCATAAATAACTGTACCACCAGATGATGGATCTCCATCATAAATCTGGAAATAACAACCTGTTAAAGTAGAACTGTTACCTGAACCTGTTTGATAAGCATAAAAAGTAAAACTTTCTACTGACCATGTAGCATCAACTTCAAAGTCATCGGCTATACTGTTACTTTCACTTAACTGAACACCAAATCCATAACTATTCATTCCAAGTGTTGCATCTTGCAACAAACTTTCGTCTGCACCACCGGAACCGGTACCTGGACTATTTACCAATGGACCGTTATCATAAAGTAAACTACGACTTGTTGAAAGTGGCCTGCTTCCCATAGGGGTAATTGGGTTATGTCCACTCTCATATGCAATCATTTCATCTTTATCAGCAACAAAATTTGGATCAAACACAGAAGTATTTGAAGTTGATTCCGCCATCATTGGAATAGTTCCAGTCATTGGTGGGTTCCACATCAATGGTACTTCATTGGTGCCATAAATGTATTCATCACCAAGGTTCCTTGGTGGGTGTAAGTATGTTGATTCCCAAGTGTAACATATTGGTTCACTTAAATCACATGCATATAATGCACGTACACATGCTGTATATGTTTGTCCATATACAAGATCCATGAATGTATATTCACGTGTATCAACATCTGTTTGTGCAACAAAGGCATCATTCAAATAAACATAGTATCCTAAGATTGGTGATGGTCCGTTTCTAACTTCTACATTATCAACTGCCCATCCAGAAGCCCATTCTCCATTATCATCTGAGTGGAATGCAATCCATACAGGGTTTGAATCCATTCCTGATAACATTGAAAGGTCAACTGATACATCTGTCCAGTCGCCCACGGGTGACATGCTCTCAAGTACCTCCCAGGTTGCTCCGCCATCATAACTATACTCAATATACGCACTTTGTCCGTATGCTGCATCATAGAAATGGCTGAACATTAACTCAAAGTCATCACTTTCTCTTAAGTCTAACTCAGGAGTAATTAAATAATCCATTGATCCATCACTGGTACTACCTGCTGCATCATCATTTGCTACTGCATAGAAACCATCACCTGCTGGAATAGCCCAGTAGTCACCGGTTCCTCCATCGTCACTACGATACCAACCTTCACTTAATGTGGTTGATTGCCATCCTTCCGGTGGGAATGTAGGATCTTCAAATGTTTCAATAAATAAAGCTGTGATCAACGGCTCATCCCATGTTGCATGTGATGTTAACGGCTCAACAAATAAATTACGTGGCGGGTAAGCTTTCTCTGTTAATACAATAGCGTATGTCATATCATCAAAAATACCAAGACCATAATGTTCATATAATTGATAACCAACTTTTTCTGCGAATAGGTCATAATATCCCATTATTACACTATCAAAAACAATTACACCATCAGCATCTGTTACATCTGTCCATGTATGATAAGGATATTCGGTTCCAACTAAAGTCACCTCAACTCCTTCCGGAACATTTCCATCACATAAAGTAATTTCAATAGTTAGTTCCCTATCCAGTAAATGAGCTACGGTATTTGAATATACCCATTCTGATTCATTGGATTCATAGATAGCTTTGACTGCATAGGCATAATAACCTGCTGGTTGTCCGCCAAATGCTACATCATTATAACTCTCTGTTGTTGGGTTATAAAGTGTTGTTAGTGTACCTGTTTCTGGTCCTAAATCAGGATCAAAGTCACTTACTCTTGCTATTATATAATTAGTTAAATCACGGCTTGAAGAAGCTTCAACTATTGGTTTGAATTCTCCATCTTTTACTGTTCCGTTGATACCTTTTGGAAGGCTGGTTGCTAAGAATGGTCCTTCAGTTACTTTTGGTAAACGTACCATCGATCCTGAGGCACTGCTTACTACTCCTGCATTTGGTCCACTTACATAAGCCCTGATCATAAAGTCCTGGTAAGGTGAAATACCCCAACCTGCTCCTGGCATCTTAACCGCTGAACGGTAAACTGTTGGTAAGTCGGTATCTACTGCACATGGTGCTGAGTTGGTTGCCCATCCAAGCTGCCACATTACTATGTAGAAATCGCCTTCTGTTATGGTTATGTTGAAATAATCATAAAAATCAACCCAACCAAAGTTTGTTACATCAACAACTACTGAATCAAGTACTGTACCTGGCATTCCGTTGGCTCCATCATCATCAACAACTCCAACGGCCATTTGTGTTCCAAGGAAGTTTGCTCCTGCCGGGAAGCTGCCATCTCCAACATTCAGGCTACCACCTATTACAGTTGCCGGATAGCCAACTGGTGTAAAGTGTACACCTACTGCTCCGCCTGGCATTGTCCATACTACGAAGTCATCGGCTTCACCATCATCATAGATAATC
>JANQEU010000019.1 GCA_028278225.1 Cyclobacteriaceae bacterium | reverse complement strand
TGTGCCTGTTGCACAACTGTAAAAACCTGACTTAGGTCATTTTATATTGCATATAGCTCTGTTAAATTGAAACATGCAAGGCAAAAAGCGTTATCAACCCAAGTTGTTCAACAATTTCAATCTGGCCGAGCGAGTTCCTGAGGACAATTTCTATCGCAGACTTAAGTCGGTTCTGGACTTACACTTTTTGTATAAGGAAACCGAAAAATATTATGGTACATGCGGTCAGAAAAGTATCGATCCAGTGGTGTTCTTTAAGTTATGTCTGGTAGGGTACTTGGAAAATATCATTAGCGACCGTCAGTTGATCCAACATGCATCCATGCGATTAGATATCCTCTACTTCATCGATCATGACATCGATGATGAACTTCCCTGGCACTCAACCATCAGCCGAACCAGGGATTTGTTTCCTGATACGTTATTCGAACAACTCTTTGAAAAAGTCCTCAACATGTGTGTAGAGAAAGGCATGGTGAGTGGCAAGACTCAAGCGATCGATTCAGCACCTGTCAAAGCCAATGCTTCCATGGAGAGTTTGGAGTTGAAAGTACCTGAAGATGAACTGGAAGAGCACTTGCGTAAAGTTCGTGCCATGAGTAAAGTTGATAAGCAGCCAAAAGAGAACAAAGCTTCGCGAGACCAGCGGAAGCTGAAGGCAACCGATAAAGAACTTAAGGAGATCGAGAGACGGAATGAGAACTGGAATCGTAAACAAGACAATCGTCCAGGCGCCAAAAGCAAAGGAGCAAAGTACACCTCAAACAAGACCCATTACAGCCCTACAGATCCTGATGCAAGGATTTCGGTAAAACCCGGAAAAGCCAGAAAGCTGAACTACCATGCTCAGATGTCAGTTGACACAGCTCACCACGTGATCACTTCGATGGAAGCCGATTATGCTGACAAACATGACAGTAGAAGTTTGATTGGGATTGTTGATAAACTGCAAAGGAGGTTAAGAAGATATGAACTGGAGATGGAAAACGTGCTGGCCGATGCAGGTTATTCAAGTGGAGAAAACTATGCAGACATGGAACAACGAGGGCTTAGCGCCTACATACCTCCTCACGGCACTTACAAAGGCGGACCTGATGGTTTTACCTATCACAAGGACGCAGACTATTGGTTATGCCCACAAGGAAAACAACTGACCTTTCACAAAATCACCGAAGAAAAGACCAACCTCAAACGTATCTATCGGACTAAACGAGCCGATTGCAGAGGCTGTCCGATAGCTTCTATCTGCATCCGGAAGAGTTGGGAGAAAAGGATCACCATTACTCATTACATGGATGAATATGAGCGGGCCATTTCCAGGCTAAATGGTCGTAAAGGTCAATACCTGAAAACCAAAAGACAGGCAACCATAGAACCAGTATTCGGAGTACTTACTCAGTACCTTGCTATGGGCAAGGTCACTACAAAAGGTATCCACAATGCCAACAAACAGTTCATGATGGCGGCCATAGCTTACAATCTGAAAAAGTATCTGAAGTTTGAATCCAAAACAGTGAGGACTCAGTTTGGAGAGGCCTCTGATGTCATTACTTCGTTCATTCAAAGCCTTAATTTGTTTTTATCCAGCCTGATTGGCCCATTACCACCATTTCATACCCAAAAAATGGTAGAATAGATTATTTTCCCTTATAACCTTATGGTTGTGTTCTAGTTCAGTACTCTATTCAGTGGGGCAGGGTTGCGCAACATCAACATATGTTGTACTCAGTTTTTATTTCTCTTTTTAATTTCAATAGCATCAATATTCATTAACGGTTCCAAAAGATTTGCCGCCCCACTGTGTTCAACTATTTTGTTGATAGTTACTTTGTCAAGGTTCACTCCATAAATCTTGATTTTTTTATTGGTCGGCTCAATTCCCATCCACTCGCCTTCATGAGTTCCTTCCATTACATAATAGGTAGCTACCCAATCGCCTTCACAGATCTGTTTGTCAATGGTTAGTTTTAGATCAGGGTATGTCTTTCGAACTCCAAGAATGTGGCTGATTGCTCCTTCGACTCCAACCTCGTAGCGTTCACCGTTGTATTCTTCTGTGTAATCAGATGAGATATAATCAGAAATGCGACTGGTGTTTCCAGTGTTAATGATTTGTTCGATATAATCACGAACGACTTTCTTCCTTATGTCTTGGTCTCTACTCATCGTCCCGTAGATCAATTGAGCATAACGCCCGACTGAAATGAGTATGAGCCCCGGTTGTAAAAAGCACTGAGGTTTCCAGCTTGCATTATCCTATCAAAAGGCTCAGTTTGCATATTCATTTTAGTGTTTGTTGTGCATCGTTTTTATTCAATTTTTGGTTGTTGCATTGAAAAGCAATGAATGCCTCCCCCTCCCAGATTAACTGCAAGCGCATCAAGCATAATTACCTTTCTTGTTGGAAAGACTGATTCCAAAATGTTTTTAGCATTTTCGTCTCTTAATCTAACTTCTTCATCCATACCTTCACGCCAATATTTCTGCCCTATCACCACTGAGTTCGTGATTAAGAAGTTCAAATAACTGGCAGCTGCAATTACGGTAATGGTATCACCTTTTGGGAAGGTTGTACCATCCTGATAATCCAGTGTTTGGATATAATCATATACGTAATCACCTGGTGCCATTTCAGTAAACATAGCCTTTGGTAGTGGCATTCTTATTATGTGGAAAGGATCACCTTCCTGATCTGTTTCGTCAAGTAGGATTTGATAATTTTCTTCCATTCTCAGGTGACTTTCGTAGGCTATGGGATCATCAAAGTCAGAACTATCCACTTGTGCCAGCAAAACTGTGGAATCATTTATAAAGCGAGCAAATTCATCAATATGACCATTGGTTGTAACCACGGTATAGGCATCAGAACCATCAGCCCGTTTAAGGGGACCAAGAAAAGTATGGCTGTCTTCTACAAGTCCCTGGCTGAGCCAAATGACTTTTTCCACTCCTAAAAGTCGTTTGTATTCATTTTCCATTTGTTCCTTGGATAGGTGTGGATTTCGACCTTGCTCAACACTTTCTGTTACCATCAAGGTACCTTTCCCGTTGACTTCACGATTGCCCCCTTCGCTTATCATTGAAGTGGAAATAACTGGAATATTTAGCAGATCTGCCACACGGGTATCATACATTTCCTCTGTTTTCGTGTCAACATTCAGTGTATCCGTATAGCCCCATGCATTGAAATTGAAATCTGCAATGGCCATTTTACCATCACTTGTTTCTACAAAAGTCGGCCCCATATCTCTTGCCCATATCTCCACAGAAGGAATTTCCTGTATTGTCAGGTTTTGAGATTCTTTAAATCGTAAATTCAAAACTTCCCTTGTTTCGTCACAAAGTTGGCTATCGCCACAAGTTATGATAACGTTCAGGTCGGTGATTAGTGATTCAATGACGGATAGAGTTACATCCCGAACAGACTCTCCATTTTTGTGTTCGGTAGGAGGCCAAATCAGCCAAACAGCATCCAGTTTTTCAAATTCGGCAGGCTGCCTGGCTACCGTCCAAGTTTCTGATTTGTTGCTTTCAGTTGAGCAGCTTATTAGAGTGCAAATTAAAAGTGTAAGTAGAACTCTCATTTTAGAGCATTATGGTGCACAACGACAAAGCTATGGGGCGCCCATCCCACAGCTTCTAAACTCCGACTAAGTTAAGGAACCCACACCTAAGCATCAAAGTATCATCTTTGGAGATTTTCTGGCGATGTGCTCAGATGTACCTCATTGCCACAACAGATCGGTTCTGGTTCCGGAGGTGTGGGTGAGTGGCCTGTTTGAATTTAAGTTTTTCAGATTGCCCGGTGATGGATGGCCTATAGCGGATGGTAGATTTTGTTGCCGTCAATTGCTTATTCAGACCATATTTATTCTGTTCGCAGCGTATTAATCGGATTTTGAACGGCGGCCTCATGCGTTTGCCAAAAGACAGTCAGTGTTCCAATAAGCAACACTATGGAAAATCCGGATAGAATTTCTAATAAACCGATGTTGACTCTATGAGCTAATTCATTGAGAATCATACTATCTACAATATAGAGCGTAACAGGAATGGCACAAAGTCCGGCTATAGCTATCAGTAGCAAAAATCCGCGAGAAAGCAGTAACATTATGTTTCCGGTGCTGGCCCCTAAAACTTTACGGATCGAGACTTCTTTCAGTCGACTTTCTTTAGTAAAAACTGCCATTCCTAACAGTCCCAAAGTTGAAATTGTAATTGCTAAGAAAGCCAGAAAAGTCACAATCTTATATGTTGCCAGATGTTGTTCATAAATCCTGGCGATTTGGTCTTCGTAGAAAACACCATCAAATGGATAAGCAGCATCTAATTCTTGGTAAGTTGCTTCGAGCTTTTCCATAGTACTGAGCAAGTCATTGCTCGCAATCTTCACTCCCAGAAATTGATAGCTGTCTGCACTTGATGGTTGGAAAAAAGCAAATGAATTATGAGGTACTGCAGTAAGATCACTATGAATAAAGTCTTTCACCACACCCAGAATCTCATACCTCGCCCCATTGCGCCAAATATTTTTTCCAATGGCCGATTCCGGAGATCCAAGTTTTAATTCCTTTAGAAAAGATTCATTGACTACAACATACCTGGAAGTTTCATTTTCTTTGAGTGATTTTGAAAACCCTCTTCCAGCTAAAAATTGGTACTGGTGCATATCCAGGTATTTTTCGTCGATCTCATTAAATAAATGGAAAACGGAATCCATCTTGTCTTCTGAAATACTAAATCCAATCATTCCATAACGGACTCCCATTGGAATATGGGATTTTGAGGTTCCCTGAATCCCGGAGAGTCGTTCATATTCCTTTTCCAGGACATTGATATAGTCTCCCCGAATTCGGATATTCACGATATTTTCCGTTTTGAAACCCAGGTCGTAATTCAATGCAAACTTGTATTGCTTGTACACCAGTAGCGCACACATGATAAGACCAACAGACATGGCAAATTGAAAAGTGATTAAAAACCGCCTGAGATTTACACCTGTGAACAACCTGATTTCAGTTGCACCTTTCAGTACTGTATTCGTCTTAAGTTTTGAAAGAAAAAGAGCCGGAAGCAAACCAGCACAACAACCCACAACAATTGCAAAGAAAAGGAAGTAAAACAGGTAGGAGTAATGAATGTTCAATGTAAAAATCTGATACCCCTGAGATGTGGAACCAGGCAAGCTTAAAAATTCGGGTCTTATCAAAGCGAAAAATCCAAAGCCGATGACTAAAGCGATCATTGAAAATAATACCGCTTCCAGTAAAAACTGAGTAAATATTTGCAAGCGATTTGCTCCGATTGCCTTTCGAATACTGACTTCCTTTGACCGTCTCAAGGCACGTGCTAATGATAGATTAGTGTAATTGAAACATGCTGAAAGGAGGACAATGATAGTGAGGCCAACTATTACCCGGACCTTTATATTTGATATTGTTGCACCGGAGGAATTCGAGTAAATATTGTCAGTGACCAAACTTTTGAGGGATTGCAGGGAATGGCTGGTAGGACCGGTGGTAGTCGAATTGTAGTCAGCCATTATTTTGGTCAATGTGGCCTCAATGTCCTTTTTGTCGACACCTTCTTGTAAAACGACATATACGTAGTTGTATGAGACATCCCATGGTCTGTCGTGGAAGTTGTTCCGTAGACTCGCTATTTGTTGTTCTATCGTTTTGAGCGAGTAAAGTGCTTCAAAACGGATATGGGAATTTATCGGAGGATCTTCAACAACTCCTGTTACCATTACGGATTCAACATCTTTGTATCCCTGGACCGTCAGTACCTTACCAAGTGGATCCTCGTCCCCAAATAGCTTCTCTGAAGCAGATTCTGTCAATACAATGCTATTCGGCTCTGTTAATGAAGTTTGAGGGTTTCCTTTTTTAAGTTTGAATGAGAAGACGTCAAAAAAAGATTCTGACGCATAAAACCCTTGGACTGGGATGGCCCTTTCGGCATTTTGGAGTACAGGTTGAGCTCTCAGCTGGCGCATGATCAGTACTTTTTCAACACCAGGGACTTGACTTTCGATTTGATTTCCAATGTATATCGAAGAAGTAGAATAATGAACATCACTACCTCTTACATTTTGTGTGGAATGTACCCTGTAGATCTTGTCTTTGTTAGCATGGAAATCATCAAATGATTGTAGCTCAGAAAATAGAATGATCACCAAAACTCCAACCGACATGCTTATCGCAAGACCTGCAATATTAATTGCTGAAAATAGAGCATTACGCTTAAGATTTCTAAATAATGTCCTAATGTAATTTTTCAACATGATTGTCCTTGTTTTCGGAGGCAATTAAATCTAACGTTTAGTATATGAAGCGTAGCATCCCGAAGGGTGCTATGATTTCATATACCGTGTTAGGTGTTGTTTTTATATTCTGTTAGTCGTAATGTTTTCAACTCTCTCAACTAAGGGACCCAGCGGATGTTTCTCACCTCTGTTATCTGCTGTTACAACTAAAACCATATTCAATTCATGAAATATAACAATTAATTGACCTCCATTACCGCTTACAAAATTAGTGTGAATTCCATTTTTCGATATTATGCTCCTCCATTGATACCCCATATGAAAAGGTTTTGCTATTTCAATGTATGGAGTAAATGTTTTATCAATCCAATTTTTTGAAATTAGGTTTGTTTCTCCAATATTACCATCATTCAGCAGCAATTGTCCAAATTTCAGCATGTCCCTGGATTTCATCCACAATCCTCCGCCAGTACGGTAAACACCATTTCTTGAACTCCATCGGTATTTGTTAATCTGCAAAGGTTCAAACAGGTTTTTTACAGCAAATTCCTCAATATTCTGTTTTGTAGCTACTTTAATAATTTCACCTAAGATGATGTCATTAGGGCCACAATAGACATATTTTGTACCTGGAAGCGTGTCCATGTCTAACCTAAGAGAGGCATCAAGTAAATCATCAGCCCCATCCATACGTACGCCATCATTGTTCGGGTCAGTAAAGGGTAGCGTCAATTCGTCCCATTCAAAGCCAGAAGTCATGGTAAGCAGATGTTCAATGGTAACCTTATGTTTACGCTTATCCTTTTCTGTCTCCTTGTAGTCTGGAAAATAATTAAGCATTGGTTGATTCAAAGAATCAATATATCCCTGATCCATAGCAATGCCGACAAGTATTGCTACAAAACCTTTGGTAACGGATGCTAAAAAGTGAATTTCGTCTCTTTCTCCTTCATTGTAGTACTGTTCCACGATCAATTCATCATCCTTCATAATAAGAAGACTGTGAATATTCCCGTACATTCCATTGTAAATATCTGCATTAATCTCATTGAGTATTTCTTCGTTAATTTCATGTTTTTTAATAGTCGATACAGTAATTCCATCATTTATGTCGACCGGAGTTAGGAGGGTATTGCCTTTATTATTATGACAACTGGTAATGGTAAAGAGACAGCTAATGATTATTAGATTTCTCATTTTCTTCTATTATATAACATCTAACGACCAGATATGGCGAATGACCATGTCCTCTGTAGACAGCACTAAATGTAGTGAAATCTTTAGATTCACGAGGGGTTGAGCGCATGACAGTGCGTATGAGTAAACTGCCCGGGGTGCGCAACCCAAAGCCCACAACAGTATCCACAACGCACTGCGTTCTGAAAGTTAAAGTCCAGAAAGAAAAAAGCTTCTACTAAGCAAGAAAGTCTCAGAATGGGCAGTTTTCGCAGGCGAGTCCCAATGAAGCTGGCAGAAAGTGCTATGGCGCATAACTACTATCTACTGTTGTTACTCGTTAGCTTAAGGTTCAATTGTTTGGAATAACTAAATCCGGTTGTTTCAAAGTCTTTTTAGATTTCGTCCTTACCAGATCAATTCTTTGTTTCTCTGACCTACTTAATCCTTTCAAACAAACAAAACCTGTTTCGGTGATGGCAAATGACAAAGCTGTTAAAGAAACTAAATCTGCCATATTCTCAATGAAGTTTTTCCCAATGAGTGCAGTTGCGATTGGTACCGCATTTTTAATTCTAGAAACAGTCAGTTCAAATTTATTCAGGAGTATTTGATGTCTTTTTTTTGTTTCTCTGGAAATTGAATTACAATAGGACACAATACAATTTCTTAAGTTCTCTTCTTTGCCCGAGCCATTGATCTGCCAATCAAGCACAGCTTTTCTATAATCTGCACCAAATTCATCCCGAATTGCAATAATTTCCGAAGGTTTAACTTTTTTAAGAGTAGAAATGGAAGGCATTTTTAGTTCAACATTTAGGATTTCAAATTGTGAATTGTCAACAGGATCGGTTGTCGCAGAATCTATAAACTGAGAAGCCATAATTCCACTAATTGGATGAAATTCAGGAAAATAAGGTTTACAATTGAACGCCTTAGCCTGATTGAACTGATAGCAATCCGTTAACCACCTACAGTAGTATTGTAAAAGGTCCCTGTGTTTATCTGATACTTTATTTATTAATAAATCCGAAACACTATTAAGTTTTTGATCTCCTTTTACTATTCCCAGTGAACGTCCAATTTCTGTAATTAACAAGCCTCTTCTTAATCCTTCCCCAGCAATTCTTTCGGTTTCTTTTATGGCGTCAAATACACAATCCTGTCTCCATTTTTTAGTTTCTTCCCAATAGTACTTATAAAATTGCCCGTATTCAGAACCAGTGGGCATGGTAGGCATCTCGTCTTGACTCAAATACTTTACAATTATCTCTTGATAGCCTTTACCAATATTGTAATTCGGCCATGGTAATATTTCCGGTATTGTTACATTCGCATCTAATCTTAATGCTGTATCTGATGAATCAAAACGTATTCCTAAGATTGCATTTTCGTTGTTACCTGAACCGTTGACAACACTAAGTATTGAGGTAAAATCTTGAGCATTTATATCTCTAAACGCAGGTATTATTAGTCCTTTCTGTAGGCCAAGTTCAAGAAGTGAAAGACTTTCATTTCTAGTTAAATGATTTCTGATTCCAGTTGATATGAAGAAAAAAATATCCGGTATCAGTATTTTTGGCTGGAACAGAATGTTAAGCAACAAACTTCGATCGAAATCCAAATCATCTAATAAAGATTCAAGTTGTAAATCAGCTGTGGAAAAATATATTGGTTGATTTATATTTTGAAAAGAGTTCATCGATCATTAGGTGAGTCAATGAGCAATAACGATCAGATATGGCGATGTGGCCACTCTGTCTGTAAAAACACACAAGGTAGTGAAACTGCCCAACCCCCGCAACAGTATCCACAATGCACTGCGTTCTGAAAGTCTAAATCCAGAAATAAAAAAGTGGCTGGAAGCAGAAATGTGACAGAATGGGCAGCCTACAGCGTGGTGAAACGGTCTAATTGCACAGAAGTATCAGAAAGCTCAGTTGGCCATTCGCCATATTATCTGTTATCAGCTGGCATTGCTCATTCTTACTTGATATTCTTCTAGTTTATTCCAAATATCAAAGAGTTCAGTAAAAGCCCCTTGGTTCGGATTGTCTATGGTCATGTTGACCAATAAAATTCTACCAATTCCGGTTTCAGAATTGAAGAACATAAACGACACAATACCTGGATCGCCTCCTGAATGGCCAATCGTGTTTTTAGGAGCAAGTGCCATAAAAATGCCTTTGTCTAATCGCGTGTTAATTACTGGGATTACATCTTCTCCGACATCCGTAAAAAGTTCTTTGGCCACATCTTTCGCAAACAAGGATTGAAAGTTTTCGGAGGATAAAAGGGATCCTGTTCCGTTGTATCCCTTGATTAGTTCAGCTAATAAATTACTTAAATCGGCGGCAGAAGTTAACAAGCCTCCATCTGGGTAGTTAATTAAATGATAATCTGCATACACTGTGTCAGTTGTTGCATAATTTTTAGAGATTCGATCCTCATCCAGGTTATCTCGTTTCCATCCGGAAGACTCCATCTTTAATGGTTTGAGGATGTTTAATTTGGCAAATTCTGCAAAAGGTTTTCCTGAAACTATTTCAATGATCAGGGCGGCAAGACCTGCTCCGGTATTAGAGTATTGGTATTGTTCACCTGGTTTTGCCTCTAAGAACCCTGTCTTTGAATAAGCATCAGCTCCTTTTCTAAGCATGCTTTCCATGTAATTGGCAAGGGAAGTTGTGTCTTTAGGGTTATTAAAGAAGTATGGAACTTCAACCGGGACAGTATCTGTCGTGTCAGGTTCAGCAACCATTACATAGCAAGTCTCCTCAAAGTGCTCTGTATCAATAATTGTTGATGTATGATTTGCAAGTTGACGAATTGTAATTCTTTCATCTGGAAAATGCGGGTTCTCAACAATAAAAGGTAAATGATCATTAATTGGATCATCAAGTGTAATCAATCCCAATTCTTGGGCTTTTAATAATGATAAACCAACTATTGTTTTAGTAATTGATCCAATATTGATTAAAGTGTTTTCTGTGAAGTCTCTTTCGGGGTTTTTGTTAGCATATCCAAATCCATTTTGGTACAAAGAACCGGATTTGTTCACTATCGCAACTGAAAAGCCATTTATAAAACCTTGTTCATAGATGTTTTGAAGTTCGATTGTCAAAGAATCACTGATTTTGGATGAACGTTGATTGCCTGCATTGTCATTTGCTGTTTGACAGGAACCAACAAGTCCAACTATAATGATTGCTAAAAAGATTTGCTTTTTCATTAAGGATTTGGATTAGTGGGGCCTTGCTGATAATGATCTAACTAAAATGAGTATGCAACCACCTTGCTAGACCAGTTTAAGTTTCTGTTTTGCGAATACCTTTCTATGTGCTCAGTGTGCATATTCATTTTTAGCATTTGTTGGTGGTCGTTTATTCTGATGCTTTAAGTTCATCTTTAATAAGCCGAAGTGTTTTCTCACTTTCCTCGATACTTTCTACCAGAAGTGGGTCAAATAATCTGGTCCTACTACCTTTTACAAAGGTAATTATGTTCAAATAGGTTTGATCGGCTAGCAATTCCTCATAATCATTCGGAATATATCCTAATCTTTCATTGTCATTAAGTTCACGTTCAAAGTTATCAACTTCAAATTGTGTGGTAACTGGCTTCATCTGAACATTGACTATGCGGTTCATAACAGTAACCAAATTATTATAATTCGTCTCGTAAAGATCTATGATCTTTGTTCGAAGCACACTCGAGTGCACAATGTCTACCCCCCGATTTTTTAGTGACTCATATGCTGAAAACGAAATTGTGGGAACCCTTGATACAATTGCGGCACGAACATGGTATTTCAGGGTATCGTTCCATGTGTGTTTTTCACGGACTGCTTCGAGCATTATTTCACTCGAATTTGACCACTTTTCATGCAACATCATAGTCTCCTGAATGAAATCTATATTGGTTTGGATGTTTAAAGCGATTTCTTTGAGAACTTCCTTTTCTAGAGTTCTATTCTTTCTTCTGTCGTTCCAATTGTTCAAAGCAAAAGCTCCAAGGATGCCAATCATAATGACCAAAACTTCGAGAAGATACTCCACCCATTTTTGTCTTAAAGTTTCTAGGATTTTCTTCATAGTCTAGACAATGACCACCAACATTCCGGATAAGTGCACATTGTGCGCTTATCCCTTACTCAAATATACCCCTTCTTATGTAACGTATCCAATGGGCTCCTTACCTCAGATAGTCTGTCCGTGCATACGTGTGTGTAGATTTCCGTCGTTTTTGGGTTGCTGTGCCCGAGCATTACCTGGATATATCGCAAATTCGTCCCGTTTTCCACCAGATGTGTGGCAAAGGAATGTCTCAGTTCCCCTGATGGACCCTCGAATAGGTACTTTTTAGGGCGATATACCTTATAATACTCCCGCAGCAGATGTAATAATCCTTCGGAGAGTATGGTGATTCGGTCCTTTTGTCCCTTTGCATTCCTTACGTGGATCTGCATTTGATCACTCCTGATGTCCCGGATCTGAAGTGCGATCACTGTCAATAAACGACGCAGGTCAACACTAACAGCATCCGTGATGCCAATAAACAGTTCGTGATGGCTGCAGCGGCCTATAACCTGAAGAAGTATCTGAAGTTTAAGGTGAAAATGACTCAAATCCAGGTAAAAGAGGTGCCCGACTCTCTCAAAAATACCCTTTTCTTCCTATTAAAATCCTTTAATTACCTGCAACTGGCCAACCTAAAAACTTGCTAGCGTTTTTTGCAAAAACAGAATAAAACAGATCCCCCGGTTCATTTCAGCTCACTGAAAACCAGGTTGCGCAACATCAACGTTTGTTGTGCTCCGTTTAATGATGTATATTTTCTATATTAACGGTTCTAATTTAATTTGTGCATTTATGGAATGGTACCAAAATCCAAGCATAGCAGCAATTCTTGGTGCAGT
The DNA here is from genome assembly GCA_028278225.1 of Cyclobacteriaceae bacterium. Classification (GTDB taxonomy): domain Bacteria; phylum Bacteroidota; class Bacteroidia; order Cytophagales; family Cyclobacteriaceae; genus JANQEU01. Next base: position 20,979 of record JANQEU010000019.1, on the reverse strand, counting down.
TGCTGGAGCTATTATTACTGGAGGGTTATCCCTATATCTTTCCAGAAAGACCCGAAAAGTTAAACGAATCGAATGCATAATTGAAGATGTAGCTTCTTTATTGACCTTCTCAGAAAAAATTGAAGATAAATTGAATATTAGTTTTGAAGGGTCTACCGTAAGTTCAGTTTATCGGTTTTCACTTAGAATAGCAAGTACTGGTAATGAAGCTATAAGAGACCAGCCCATTAATATTCGACTGGAAGAGGGTGCTGAAATCGTTGATTATTCAATAAACACAAAACCTGAAGTTGGTTTTGGATATATACAAGAGGTTCAGCAAACTGGGAACATTCTTGATCTTAATGTCGAGCTTATGAATCCTGGGGATAAGTTAGATGTTGAAGTTCTATCACTACAAAACAAATCTGATGAAATTGGAGTGTATTTGAAGAACGAAAACGTTCAGGATCGGGTATACACTAGAAATTCAGCCGATAAACTCATATCTGGGTTAGTAAATGATCGTCAAATGCTCATATTCACTTTGCTAAGCGCATTACCGTTTATGGGAGGTTATGCGCGTTCTCTGATGACTTTGACCTTAGCTAATAAGGTTGACAAAATCGCCGAAAGACAAGAAATACCTAGACAGATAAAGTAATCCAAACAAGGTTGCTCGGGGCTATAGAGCACAACATTCCGGATAAATGCATATTGTGCGCTTATCCCTTACTCAAATATACCCCTTCTTATGCAACGTATCCAATGAGCTCCTTACCTTACACAGTTCCCACAATTGGTGACCTTACCACTACAGAAATCCTTATGGAAACCGCATCCCTCTTAGGAAACCTCGATCAGGTAAGTGCCTTTAATGGTCCGTATGCCGTCTTCGCTCATAAACGACAGGGAAGGTTCCCGGCCTTCCCGGCCCCTGATAGCTGCGCATCCCACTTCGCCATCTTTATTGATTGCCACCAGCCTGTCATTGAAATTCACATTTTTCTCACCCCCGTTGATGTCGATGATCCTTTTGCAGAGCGCTTCACACGCTTCCTGCGGTGACTTTCCCGCCCTCATTTGTTCCACCACAAAGAAGCTGCCACAGGTCCTCAGGATCTCCTCTCCGCGGCCCGTCGCACCCGCAGCGCCGACTTCATTGTCCACGTACAGTCCGGCGCCGATGATAGGAGAATCGCCGATCCTGCCGGGAATCTTCCCGAACAAACCGCTGGTAGTTGTGCAACCGGCCAGGTCACCGTTGGCATCCAGGGCCAGGATATTGATAGTTCCGGTCGGCCTTTTTTCCAGTTCATAATCTCCGTCCTCCGGAGGAAACCGGTCATCTCTATCGCTGAGGTTTTCTTTCCACCGCAACCACATCCTGCGTGACCGGTCCGTAAGCAGGTTTTCTTCCGGGAAGCCGTGGGCTTTGGCAAACCGCAGTGCGCCTTCCCCCACAAGATGTATGTGATCGGTTCTTTCCATCACCAGCCGCGCGACGGAAGAGGGCGTTTTGATGTTTTCAAGCGCACCGACTGATCCGCAATTGTGGTTCCTTCCGTCCATAAACGAAGCATCCAGTTGCACTACGCCGTCTTCATTGGGTAATCCCCCATAACCGACGGAAGCATCATTGGGATCGAGTTCGGTGACCCTGGCTGAAGCTTCCACCGCATCCAGTATGTCCTTCCCGTTTTGGAAAGCTTCCCATCCCGGGGTAAGCACCTTTTCCGCCCAGTTTTCTCCCCGGCTGCATAAGATAATGGGCTTTTTACCGTTTTGAGTAGGTTTGGAAACAGATGGTATCGTGGAAATAAGAGGAATTGCCGCACCCAGGCCTGCAACTTTTCCAATAAAACTTCTGCGGTTGATCATGATTCTTCAATTTTTTCGATTAAGATAACTGAATTACCGAAATGAGGATCGAACAATTAAGTCCCGAATGATGTTCTTTCTGTAATTATCATGGACAAAAACCCTCCAGGTGTCTTGTTTTTCCGGCAATTTCTGTCATTGACGATAGTACTGACGGCCTGCATTACGGGTTTCTCCCAGGCTGCACCCGATTGGAAGGTGATCGATGAAGATGATAACATTATCATGTACCGGAGAAATGCCCCGGATACGGTAAAAGATTTTATCGCTGACTTCACGCTCTTCACTTCATTGTCAAACACGGAATCATATATCACAAACCCAATCAAATACAAGGACTGGATCAACAGCCTGGAGGAGATCGACAAGATCAGGACCATCAATGCAACGACGGAAGTGTATGCCTTCAAGATAAATGTCAAAACCCTGTTTCAGAGAGCGGGAATTCTCCGGACTGAAAGGTTTGACGACCGCAAAGAGATCCGGTACGTAGTGGAATTGGATACCACCGAAAACTACACCCTGAGCCACCCCAGGGTAAACTATGTCAGGCTGATATGGGAGCTGAAAGCGCTGAAGGAAGATGAAATAAAAGTGCGCATGCACTACTACGGCATCACCAGGAAGTATAACATACTGATCACCCCGATCGTGGACATGTTTTATGAAATGGCGGTACAAAATCTTGCCCGTGACCTCAGGAAGGAGATCATGGTCAATTAGTTCGGCAGGCCCTAAAACCTTCCGGATAATCAATATCGACTTCATGTAAACTTGCTATTTAATATTTAGTTTGTTGTGGTTAATTCGAGCTAAAATCCATGAAACTATGATTCGAAAGATTATCAACGCAAACCTCGTTACGTCGAGGGTCCATCTGGCTTTACTGCTTTACAGGATCTCATTTGGCGCCATGATGCTGACACATGGGTTTCCGAAATTCCAGCGCCTGGTACAGGGTAATCTGAAGTTTGGTGATCCTATCGGGATAGGAGGGGAGCTTTCATTCGTCCTTGTGGTGATTGCCGAGTTTTTTGGTGCTTTGATGGTGATCTTTGGATTGGGCACCCGCATCGGTGCGTTTCTGTTGAGCTTCACCATGATAGTGGCCGGTTTTGTCCGGCATGCCGATGATCCATTCTCCTCGAAAGAAAAAGCGTTCATGTATTTGGCGGTGTTCCTTATTCTTCTCCTGACCGGTCCCGGGAAATATTCCATCGATCACAAATGGACTAAATAGTCACCGGTTTGACGTAACTTCATGGGAAATAATCAGGCAATAGCATAACTCATGAAACGTCGCAATTTTATCAAAAATACCGGAGTACTTTCCGCTGCAGGTTTAGTCACTCCCGGAGTTCTCAGCGGATTTAACATTAACAGTTCTTTGGGTCAGAACGAAAAGCTTAATATTGGAGTAATAGGTTGTAACGGCATGGGCTGGTCCAATATGAGATCCATGCTCAAAATGGAAGATGTCCTGATGATTTCAGTCTGTGATGTGGATCAGAACGCCATTAACCGGAGGCTTGAAGATTATGGCGAACTGCGGGCAAATAAACCAAAAGTGTACGGTGACTACAGGGAATTGCTGGAAAAAAGTGATGTTGATGCGGTGATAATCGGAACGCCCGACCACTGGCATTGTAAGATGATGGTTGATGCCGTTCGGAGTGGGAAACATGTTTATGTGGAAAAGCCGGTAGCCAACACGATCGAAGAGAGTTACCTGATGACGGCGGCGGCTGAGCAGACCGGCAAATGCGTCCAAACCGGTCAGTGGCAAAGAAGCGGGATTCACTACAGGGAGGCCCGTGATTTTGTGCAATCCGGCCAGCTGGGCACGATACGACTTGTGAAGGTATGGGCATACCAGGGATGGATGAAGCCGATCCCAATAATTGCCGATAGTGAAGTTCCCGAAGGTGTAGACTATAAGATGTGGCTGGGAATGGCACCGGACAGGCCTTTCAATCAAAATCGTTTTCACTTTAACTTCAGATGGTTCTGGGATTATGCCGGCGGATTAATGACGGACTGGGGCGTTCATGAGATCGATATTGCCCTGTGGGTCATGGATGCCGTCACCCCCAGGTCGGTGGTAGCCTCCGGAGGCAAGCTTGCTTATCCGGATGATGCATCGGAAACACCGGACACCCTGCAGGCCATTTTCGAATATGGCGATTTCAATATGCTTTGGGAACACGCTACCGGAATAGATAACGGACCCTATGATCGAACCGAGGGGATCGCATTCATCGGCAACGATGCGACGCTTGTGGTGAATCGCGGTGGGTATGAGATCATGGTAGAAAACCGCAGCAAGGAAAAACAGGAAATAGCTGAAATTTATGAGGTTCCGGAAGGGGCGAGGTACCTGGATGACCATACTGCCAATTTTGTGGATGCGATCAGGAAGAACGATCCGGCGATCCTGAATACACCGATCTCATCCGGTAGCCTGGCGGCGATTAACGCCCAGATGGGAAACATATCCTACAGGACCAACTCAAAAGTAGAATGGGATGCGGATACCGGGAAATTCAAGGACAATGATCCGGCTAACGATCTGGTAAAGGCCAGCTATCACAATGGCTGGAAGCTTCCGGTCGTGTGATCCCTGTCATTGCCTTTGACATGACCTATTCACCATTTATTGATCTTCGGGTTTGGGAGGAGATTTAAAGCCCTAAATTCAAATCCGCAATTATTTAAAGAAGGGGATAATGAAGAAAATAGTCACCGGACTGCTGTTCCTGTTTCATCTGGCATTGTACGCGCAGAACACCTTTACGAGACTTGATACTTTGAGGGGCAGTATCACACCTGAGCGCGAATGGTGGGATCTCGTTTATTATCACCTGGATATTGAGGTGAAACCCGGATCAAAGTCGCTGGCCGGCAGCAATAAAGTTGTCTACCGGGTGCTTAAACCTCACAACGTGCTTCAGGTCGATCTGCAGGAACCGCTCAGCATTTCGAAAATCACCCAGGATGGCGTTGAATTGACTTTCAAAAAAGAAGGGCCTGCCCATTTTGTCAAACTCGAAAAGGAACAGGAGATCAATGCCGTCAATGAAATTGTCGTTTACTATGAGGGTGTCCCCATGGAAGCAAAGAATCCGCCCTGGGACGGGGGACTGACGTGGGAGAAAGATTCTTCGGGAAACGACTTCATTGCCACTTCCTGCCAGGGACTGGGTGCCAGTGTATGGTGGCCATGTAAAGATCACATGTATGATGAGGTGGATTCAATGTTGATGAGCGTAGAGGTCCCGGATCATTTGACGGACGTGTCCAACGGTCGCCTGAGGGGAGTGGACCGTAACAAAAAGAAGAAAACGAAGACATATCACTGGTTCGTTCAAAATCCTATCAATAACTATGGCGTCAACCTTAACATTGGGGATTACGTCAGCTGGAATGAGCAATATGAGGGAGAAAAGGGTACACTCGATGTTGATTACTGGGTACTCAGGCAGAACGAAAAAATAGCACAAAAACATTTCAAAGAGGTGATCACCATGCTGGAGGCATTTGAATACTGGTTTGGACCGTATCCTTTCTATGAGGATGGCTATAAGCTGGTGGAGGCTCCTTACCTGGGTATGGAACATCAAAGTTCGATCACTTACGGCAACGGGTATGTGAAGGGTTACAGGGGACATGATCTGAGTGAAACCGGCTGGGGCCTGCTGTTTGACTATATTATCATACATGAGTCCGGCCATGAGTGGTTTGCCAACAACATCACCTACAGGGATATCGCTGACATGTGGATACATGAGAGCTTTACCACCTATTCCGAATCACTATTTGTGGAGTATGTGCATGGAAAAGACGCCGGTACCGAATACTGCCGGGGTCAGCGCAGAAGTATCGGCAATAAGGCGCCAATGATCGGGCCGTACGGCGTAAACAAACGCGGATCGGATCTCTATTCGAAGGGTGCAAACGTACTGAATACATTGCGGCATGTTATAGACGACGATGAGAAGTGGAGAGAAATACTACGAGGGCTGAACAGTGAATTTTATCATAAGACGGTTCGATCGGAGGATATTGAAGATTACATCACTAAGAAGTCCGGCATGGACCTGAAGCCATTTTTTGATCTTTATCTCAGGACCTATGCCGTCCCCGTTTTTGAATATACTACGATGGAAGGGAAGCTGATATTCCGGTGGACTGGTGTTCACAAAGATTTTAATATGCCTCTGGACATCATTACGGATCAGGGTAAGCTTAGGCTGAATCCAACAACCTCCTGGGGTTTCGTTGATTACGAGGGATCGGAAGTTATTCCTGATGAAAACTACTACATATCGGTGATGAATGGATTTTGATGTTAAACTCCAAAATTTTGAAGACATGCTAAAACATCTGTTAACCTTATTGATGACTGCTGCTTTTGCCGGAACCGCCTTCTCACAGGTGCTTCAAAAGCCGGATGATTACCTGAAGTCGGAATTCCATAAAAATCGAAGGGAGGCGCTTAGAGCTGAAATGCCGGACAACTCCGTTGCGGTCTTCTTTGCCAACCCGGTCCGGAACAGGGCCAATGATGTCAACTATGTCTATCACCAGGATCCGAATTTTTACTATATGACAGGACACCGGGAGCCGCATGCGGTGTTACTTGTTTTTAAAGAACAACAGCAAATAAGAGATGAGCGTCTGGATGAATTGATCTTTGTTAGGTCCAGGAATGCACTGGCGGAACTTTATGACGGCGCCCGATTGGGTAAGGAGGGTGCAATGGAGCAACTTGATTTCAAGCTGGCTTTTGAGGGGCCTGATTTTGAGGCATTCAATTTGGATTTCTCAAAGTTCGATAAGGTCTTGTTCTACGATTTCCAGGACGATGTCCGCAATACCAGGGAAGAAGGAGACCTGTATGATCTCATTGAGCAGTTTAAGGAGAAAGTGGGCTACAAAAGTGATGACCTGGCCATCGAGCCGCAATCCAACAACATTGACCTGACCACATTGAACACGATCATGAAAAGGCTGAGAGGGGTGAAGTTGGAGGAGGAGTTGGTTTTGCTCAAAAAAGCGATCAACATCTCCGCGGTGGGGCAGGTCGAGGTGATGAAGGCGATGAAGCCCGGAATGTCCGAAACGGAGATCCAGGGATTGCATGAATACGTCTTCAAAAAGTACCAGGCCGAGTACGAGGGTTATCCCAGTATTGTTGGTGCCGGACACAATGGATGCGTGCTGCACTATATCGACAATTACAAGCCGGCAATTCAGGACGGCGAGCTGATCCTGATGGACCTGGGCGCGGAGTATCACGGATACACTGCGGACGTCACCCGTACTATTCCGGTAAACGGCAAATTCAGCGAGGAACAAAAACAGATCTACGACTTGGTATATGAAGCTCAGGAGGCAGCTGCACGCATTTGCAAAGCGGGAATTGAGTTTTCAGCGTTGTACCAGGCCACAGCGGACATAGTTAACCAGGGGCTTGTCGAGCTTGGATTGTACAAAAGCACCAATCCCGAGGATATGGTCGATCCCGAGACAGGTCGCAACAGGTACTACCCCCACGGCTGTTGCCATCATATTGGGCTGGACGTGCATGACAAGGGAGATTATGACATCCTTAAAGCGAACATGGTGATCACCATCGAACCGGGGATCTATATTCCGGCCGGCAGCCCGGCAGACCCCAGGTGGTGGGATATTCCTGTCAGAATTGAGGACGATTATTTGATCACGGAAGAGGGATGCGAACTGCTGTCCGGCATGGCGCCCCGGAAAAGAGAGGAAATTGAAGCGTTGATGGCCCAGGACAGCCCCTTTGATGATGTGGTCCTTCCGGAATTGGGGAACAGGTGAATTGATACAATCCGTTCCACTTTCATCGGATAAGCACTATATTGGCCCTGATTTTCAAGGCCCAACTGAAGTGATCCTTAGCCAATGATCGAAAAACTATTCGAAGGGACGGTATATTACGATTTTCCGTCATTTGAGGTAGCAATCTTCTCCGTATTGCTGTCCTTTGTACTGAGCACGGTAATTGCCCTCACTTATCAATTCACCTACAGGGGTGATGATTTTCCAAATAATTTTTTCCAGGCGATTGTCTTAAGTGCTATCGTAACTTCCATGATCATGATGGCTGTGGGGAGTAACCTTGCGGCAGGTTTCGGCATCATAGGAGCCGTAGCTATCATCCGGTTCCGCACGATAATCCAAAATCCGCGAAATATCATCTTCATGTTTGCAGGTATATCCGTAGGTATTGCGACAGGCGCGTACGGATATTCCATTGCCATAGCAGGTGTTATACTATTCAGTGTGGTCTCCATACTCCTTTACTACTCACCGTATGGGAGAGAAATCCGGCGCTCTGATGTTATACTTTTCTTCGAAGAATTAACCGCTTCGGAAGAAAGGCTTTTCGGGGCTTTTTGTGAAAAATATATGTTGCGGGACCAGCGAAGGACGGCTGAAGGACTCAGACGTACGGAATATATTGTGAACCTTAAAGAAGGCGTATCGAATAAAGAGCTTTTTGCGCACTTAAACGCAATAGAAGAACTGAAGGAGGTCCGGGTTGAACCGAGGAGAAGTATTGCTCAGTTATAACTCGTATGTCTTTAGTTGACCACTTTCCCAAATGGTGACCGGGATTTATATATTTCCATAGAAAAAATAGGATTTCTCAAATCCTCCTATCTTTGTCGCAAAATTGAAGAAGACTGATGAGAGTTACACTGTCACTAATCGCTGTTATCGTCTTTGCCATCCCCTTATTATCTCAGAGTAATGGATCGTTTACAGATCCAAGGGATGGGACGACGTACAAAACGATCACGTTTGATGTTGATTCGTTGGAGAGAGTTGAAGTTTCCAGGACCTGGTATGCTGAGAACTCGAAGTTTGTGGTAGCAAATCAATCTTTTTGCTACAAGGATGTTGACGCTTATTGCGAAAAATACGGTAGGCTTTACACCTACGAGGGAGCTTTGGCTTCATGTCCCGATGGCTGGAGAGTGCCCACAAAAGAGGACTGGTATGATCTTTTTTCCATCTACGGAGGTATTCACGAAGCAGGAAATGAAATTAGGGAGGGCGGATCCAGCGGACTGGAGTTGCAGTATGAAGGATTCGGTGAACCGGGAGGATACTACCATAGTATTGGTGTAGAAGGCTATTACTGGGACTCGGAGGAGAAATCAGGCGAAACCGCGGGACTGGTTACGATACACAAGGGTACCGGCGAGATCTTTCACTCGATCACGGAAAAGTATCACCGGAATGCTGTTCGGTGCATAATGGATCACGAATAATTCGTGATCCTATTTTTGACGTGAGTTCGATATAGCAATTCCAATGGAATTTCTTAAAAACAACATAAACCCTGTTTCGGAGGCTTCCAGGGGTAAGGAAGAAAGCCGTGGAATCTTTTCAATGGGAGACTCCACGAGCCATTCACCTCCCGCAAATCATTACGAATGACCCTCTGGGAGAGGATGAGGCGGGTTTCTGCTGTTTTTTATGTCGAACTGCGTTATTTCACTACCCAGTAGTTATCCCCTCCGCTTAGCAAAGTATCCAGATCGGCACTCTTCTTGGCCCTGGAGTGTTCTATCTGCTCTGACATGAGATCCTCATAGGTATATCTCTCCGTTTTGTAAAAAACGCCAAAGGGCCGGGGTAATCCTCCATAGTCCAGTCCATAATCAAAGAAATTTGTCAGGATGGACGCTTTGATCTTATCATGCGGATCATGTATCCAGCAGTCGTCAGCGCTGTATCCGTTGTCCAATGACACAATTTCCGGAGTAAATCCATCCAGCCGGATCCCCTTCGTCAGGTTTTCACCAAATAATAATGGTTCTCCCTCTTTGAGGTAAAGTGCCGTATCGTCCTTGGTTTCTTTATTGGTGAACATGTCAAAGGCCTTATCATTGAACACGTTGCAATTCTGGTAGATCTCCACAAAGCTTGTTCCCTTATGCTTTCGCGACTCCTCCAGTACCTCCCTCAGGTGGATGGGATTTCTGTCAACCGTACGGGAAACAAACGTGCCCTCGGCCCCCAATGCCAGCGCCAGCGGATTAAAAGGATGATCCACTGATCCGAATGGCGTTGATTTCGATATCTTACCCTTGGGAGAGGTGGGAGAGTATTGTCCCTTGGTCAATCCGTAGATCTCATTATTGAACAGCAGAACCGTGATGTCAACATTTCTGCGCAGCAGGTGAATGAAATGATTCCCGCCAATTGCGAGCGAGTCCCCATCGCCTGTGACGACCCATACATCCAGGTCAGGCCTGGCGGTTTTCAGCCCGCTTGCAATGGCTGCAGCCCTTCCATGGATCCCATGGATCCCATAGGTATTCATATAATAAGGATACCGGGATGAGCAGCCGATCCCTGAGATAAAAACTGTGTTTTCCCTTTGAACATTCAATGCCGCAAAAACGGTATGGACCTGTTTCAATATGGAATAATCACCACATCCCGGGCACCAACGCACATCCTGCGAGGTAGCATAGTCTTTTGCAGTCAAGGGGCTACCGTTTCCGTTCGTTTTTTCAGGCTTCAGCATGTTGCAGTATGTTTTGGATTTTATTTTTTAATTCTTCGACGTTAAATGGAAGCCCTTTCATTTTTGTAAAGGACTCGACCTTGATCTGGAACTCCTGGCCGATAAGTTTGGCCAGCTGGCCTTTGTTAAGCTCCGGCACAAGGATCTTATCAAATTTGGATAGCAGTTCGCCAAGGTTCGGTGGGAACGGACGTATGTACTTGATCTGCATGTGGGCAACGTTCACGCCTTCCTTGATAAGTTCTCTGACGGCAGTTTCGGTAGCTCCGTAGGTTGAACCCCACCCAACAACGAGTAAATCCGCATCTTCCGATCCGCTCCTCAATTCCTGAAGGGGAATGTCATTGGCGATCTTTCTGATCTTTTCTTCTCTCAGATCTGTCATGATCTGGTGGTTATTCGGATCGTAAGACACATTTCCTGTTTCTACCTGTTTTTCAAGCCCGCCAATCCGGTGCTGCAGATCCTTGGTCCCCGGTATGATCCAGGGTCGCACCAGTTCTTCATTCCTTTTGTACGGCAGAAAAGCCCCGTTCTCATTTCTCATACCATCTACCTTTCGAATGGGATTGATAGGTTTGAGATCTTTTGAATTTGGAAAAGACCAGGGTTCCGCCCCAAAGGCAATGTAGCCATCGGACAGCATCAGCACGGGCGTCATATGCTCTATGGCGATACGGCATGCTTCATAGGTCACCCTGAAGCAATCTTTCGGTGAGGCGACAGCCAATACCGGTATGGGCGCCTCGCCATTCCTTCCGAATACCGCCTGGAAGAGATCCGATTGTTCCGTCTTTGTGGGCAGTCCTGTTGACGGACCGCCTCTTTGCACGTTTACGACCACCAGCGGCAACTCCAGCATCACCGCCAGCCCCATTGCTTCCGACTTCAGGGCGATTCCGGGACCGGATGATGCAGTCGCACTCAGGGCTCCGCCGAAGGACGCCCCAATGGCAGAGCATATGGCTGCAATCTCATCCTCGGCCTGGAAGGCTTTTACTCCCATACTTTTGAAGCTGGATAATTCATGCAGGATCTCGGAAGCCGGTGTGATGGGGTAACTGGCGTAAAACAACTCCAGGTTACTCCTGTTTGCCGCTGCCGCCAATCCTAAAGCAATGGCTTCGTTTCCATTGATGTTACGGTATTTGCCTTTTGGCAGGGCAGCCGGCTTAAGCTTAAATCGCGTAGTGAATGTTTCACTCGTATCGCCAAAGTGATAGCCGGTTTTCAGCGCTTTGGCATTGGCCTCGGCTATGTGGGGCTTGGACTTGAATTTCTCAGCTATGAATTTCAGTGTATTCTTAGGAGTCTGACTGAACATCCAGTAGATAAATCCAAGGACAAACATGTTCTTGCATCTGTCAATTTCTTTTATGGATAGTTCAGAGCCCTTCAGTGCCTCCCTCGTCAGTTTGGTAATATCGATAGCATGAAGATCGTATCCGTCCAGAGAATGGTCGGTCAGCGGATTTTCATCATCGATGTATTCGGCAATCTTCAGGTTCTTGCTATCAAACCCTGCACTGTTTGCGATGATAATACCGCCTTGCTTAAGGTTGTCAAGGTTGACTTTCAGGGCTGCGGCATTCATCACCACCAGCACATCGTATTTGTCTCCCGGTGTAAAAACTTCGACACTGCCAAACTTCAACTGGAACCCGGAGACACCGGACAATGTACCCACCGGAGCCCGGATATCGGCCGGATAATTCGGGAAGGTACTTATATCATGTCCGAATATTTCAACGGTTTCGGTGAACTGACCTCCAGTGAATTGAATTCCATCTCCGGAGTCACCCGCGAATAGAATTACAACTTCATTTTTTGATTCATCAATTTTAGGACTCATGTTTTGGGATGCTATTTAACCTGCATAGATAAAATTTAAATTTTCAAACGGATATGAGACGGAACAGAACGAAAACTGACGATTGTCAGAATTTAAGCCCTGTATCAGAACAGCAATAAAAACGGCCAATTTGATCATTTTGGATTTGCCCGTCAACTACCGTAAGTTAATGAAAGTAGTTCATAATGTTTTATTGGGTAGAAGTCTTTTGGCCGCGATAAGGATTATTCTTTTGCCGGTGTCGGATAGGGGGAAACGTGGTAACACTGTTCATCCGTAGTCTTTCAGCTGGACTAGTAAAGTGCTGGAAACGGAGAGGGTACCTTCAGTGTGTTTGACTCCTGCCTTTTTGCTTCCTTTGATGAACATCGCCGGACCATCTTTGGCTGAATGAGTGGAGAGGCAAGATTATGAGCGGCCCTTCGGAGAGCCATCACCAATAGATGGGTCCGCTGCCTAAGTATTTCTCTGCGATAGGGAGGTAATATGGCTTGATCTCCTCCAGGTCATATGTCTTTGGCGATTTGGTATACAGGTCGTACTTATTGAAATCGAGCACCCATTCTTTGTAAAGCTTATCTGTTTCACTTTCGAGATGGGAATAACTGCCTTCATTGTGCCACGGATAGAAAGAATGATATCTTATCATTATCATACCTTCTTTAGGGATCTTATTTGAGGAATGATGGCTAAGCACCTGGTACAGATATTCATCATGGCCCCAGGCCAATGACAACTGATCCAGACCGCAGTGCGCCTCGTAAATACCATAATCCGTATTGAACCCGGGATCACTCATGTCCGGATTCAAAGCATTAAACTCGGGGTAGACACAACTTTCCGGCAGTTTGCAGCCCACCACAAAGATGTCTCCGACCAATCCCCATTGTTCGTTTTGACTGGTTCCGTCTTCATCACAGCCCCATAAATACATTACCTTTCCGAGATCATGTATCAGGCCCACCAATTGCATCCAGTCCGGCCGGTTATCCGACTTTAAGGCCTCTGCAGATTGAATGAGGTGCTGAATATTGGGAAGGTTCAGGTCCGGATCGCTGACGTCAATCAATTCGTTAAGTTTTTCCATTGCATCCCAAAGTACCATTGGCTTGTCATATTTGAGATATTTTGCTTTCATCCGCTGAACATAATCGAAAGTTTGTCCTGACCTCATTTTCCGGTAGTGCTCGCGAACGGCCGCAGTGTCTTCGGATTGATCGTAGTTTCTGAAAGTTTTATGCTTTGAGATTTCCATGGTCTTAACCTACATTACCGAGTGCGATATAAATTGCTATCGTCAAGATAACGAGAAATAAGCCAAATGGCCTGGCATATTTCCATTCTGTCACATCTAATATACCCAGATCCCGGATCTTGTATGGATTAGTACGCGGATAAAAAACAGATACCAGATGCATGATCACAACGTTCAGCAGGAATTCAATGCCCCATATATGTACAAAATGGAGGTTCAAGTCGAAGATATAATAAACCAGGATGTAAAAGATCAGACCGAACCCCAAGCCGGAAATGGCACCTGTTGACGATACGTATGGAAAGAAAAAGCCCGCGATGATGACGCTTGCCATCGGGATGAAGAATATGCCATTCAATTGCTGAAGTAGCTGATACAGTCCTTCGGGAGCTTTGGCTACAAAAGGAGCGATACAGATCGAGAATATGGCCAGTGCAGTAGAGGTCCACTTGCCAACGACGACCAATTTGTGATCGGTAGCTTTTACATCAATGTATCTTTTGTAAATGCCAAGACTGAAAATTGTTGCTGCACTGTTCAGTGCACTGTTGAATGTGCTGAGAATTGCACCCACGATCACGGCTACAAAAAAACCCGTCATCCAAACAGGCAGTACTCTCTTCACCAATAGCGGGTAAACGCTATCCTGACTGTGATACAGGCTATCTCCGAAATAATAGAACCCGATGATCCCCGGAAGTACCACGACAAGGGGGATCATAATCTTTAATACCCCTGTGAAAAGAAGTCCTTTTTGTGCTTCTTTCAGGTTAACAGCCCCCAAGGCACGCTGGACGATGGATTGATGCATCGTCCAGAAATATAACTGATTGATAATCAATCCGGTAAACAAGACTTCAAAAGGTAATATCGAAGTTCTTGATCCCATTCCAATTGATGGCTCGCTGCTGATGACGTTGAATTTTTCAGGACTATCCCTGAAGACCGAGATCAGCCCGTCCACCATGTTGCCGTCTCCGATGTCCACCAGGGCCAAAACGGGCACAAGTAATCCTGCAATCAGCAAACCATATCCGTTGAGTGTGTCGGAAATGGCTACCATCTTGAGACCGCCGAATATTGCATAAACGGCACCTACGGAACCAACCACAACTACAGTAAGCCAGATCCCCTGATCCTTATTGATGTTCAGGAGATCGGATATCTCGAAGACGGACTCAATATTGATCGCCCCCGTGTACAGGACGATCGGGAGAAGCGTTACGACAAATGAAACTATGAGCAGGGCGGCAATCAGCGTCCGCGCCAGTGGGTTGAATCTGTTTTCAAGAAATTCGGGAATAGTGGTCAAGCCCATTTTCAGATACCTTGGTACAAAATACAATGCGCCGACCACCAAAGCGATTGCCGAAGTGACTTCCCATGCAATTATTATGGCCCCGTTTCTGTAGGAAGATCCGTTCATTCCGATCAAGTGCTCCGTGGATATATTCGTCAAAAGCATAGAGCCGGCAATGACCACCCCTGTCAGGCTCCTCCCGCCAAGAAAATATCCGTCCTTTGAATCAAGGTTCTGCTTTTTAAGTCTCCATGCGGAATAGATCGCTACGAACCCCGTGAAAAGGATAAAAGATAGAAGCGTGATCATCGATTGTGATTAGGTTTTTTTGACAAAATGCGTTCAGTCCGGACAAACTTATGCAAAAGAAAAATTCTACATTAAATCCTTTCCAAGTGTAATGATTACCGGATTCTCTTTATTAACCCAATTATGACGCTGATGAAACAGAACAACGTCCTGTCCGGAGTTATTGCCGTGGTGGAAGTAATCACGCTGCAAGGCAACGCTCCTCCGGGGTACAACTGTATTCTTTTCCGTCAATTTGTTATTTGTTGTGATCAAAATTTCATTAATTGGCATGTAGGAGATATCACAGTATTTCACCATTTCACGACAATCCGACAACGAATGCATGAAGACGTTCAAAACGATAAATCCCTATAATTTACAGGAGATCGGAACATACGAAGCGTTTTCGTCCGAAGAACTCCGTCGAAAGCTGGAAAATTCCGAAGAAGCCTTTAAAAAGTGGAAAGAAACTCCTTTCCAATACAGGGCCGGTTTATTGGCAAAAGTTTCCGGGGAACTAAGATCCGGCATTGATAAATATGCTGCAACTATCACGGAAGAAATGGGTAAACCCATTCTGCAATCGAAGGCGGAACTGGAGAAATGTGCATGGGTATGTGAATTCTATGCTGAAAATGCGGAACAGTTCCTCAGGGATGAGATAATTGAATCCCCGGCCTCAAAGAGTTATGTAAGCTATGAGCCCCTGGGAGTTATCCTTGCGATCATGCCCTGGAATTTTCCATGGTGGCAGGTACTGAGGTTTTTGGCCCCGGCGCTTATGGCCGGCAATGTGGCATTACTTAAGCATGCGCCGAACGTTTTCGGTACGTCCCTGATGATAGAGGAGATCTTCCGTAAGGTGGGATATCCCGACGGCGTATTTCAAAATCTCATTGTGGATATTGACAAAGTTCCGGAGATCATACAGGATCCGAGGGTAAAAGCCGTCACATTAACAGGTAGTGATACTGCCGGGGCACAAGTGGCCTCGCAGGCAGGGAGTGCCATTAAAAAGGCAGTTTTGGAGTTGGGAGGGAGCAATGCATTCATAGTATTGGAAGACGCCAACCTGGAAAAAGCAGTTCAGGAGGGCATTACAGGCAGAATGCAAAACAATGGTCAGAGTTGCATCGCTGCCAAGCGGTTTATGCTTCAAAAGGGAATTGCTTCCGCTTATCTTGAGAAATTTAAAGAGAAGTTGATCAACTTTCAGCCCGGGGATCCGCTTGATGAGTTGACTACAATCGGGCCGCTCGCCCGGGTTGACCTTGCGGAAAAACTGGAAGACCAGGTACGCGAGTCCATAGGAATGGGTGCGAAGCTCCTGCTGGGGGGAAACAGGCAGGGCGCTTATTTCGAGCCTACAATGCTAACGGAAGTAAAGCCGGGAATGCCGGCATTTGATGAGGAGCTGTTTGGACCTGTTGCCGCTTTTATAGAAGTTGACAATCTGGAGGAAGCCATCACACTGTCCAATCTGTCCGCCTTTGGCCTTGGCGTGACAATATTCACTGAGAATGTGGAGGAAGCTTCCAGGTCTGTGAAGGACTTTGACGATGGCGCAGTGTTCATTAATTCCATGGTCAAATCAGATCCCCGGTTGCCGTTTGGAGGGACAAAGCGTTCAGGTTACGGCCGTGAACTCAGTTGGCATGGCATCCGGGAATTTGTGAATGCCAAGACTGTTTTTATTAGTTGAGTATTTCAAATAACAGCTTTTTGGAAATAGTGATCGTGTATTTGGGTCGACATAAGCATTAAGCTACCTGCCTTTGGTGTACAATTACATATAATTCAGCCTGCGAATGATTAAATTGGTCTTTTGATCAATTCGAAATACTTATGGCTGTGATAGAACTACTCCTGAACGGGGAGAAGAAATCTGTGGATGTTGACCCGCAAATGCCTCTTCTGTGGGCGATTCGCGATTATGCAGGTCTTACCGGGACAAAATTCGGATGTGGCATTGCGCAATGCGGCTCGTGCACCGTTTTGGTGGATGGTGGCCCCATTCGATCCTGTGCTGTAACAACTGCTGCTGTTGAGGGCCTGGAAATTACAACTGTTGAGGGTTTAGCCAAAGACAACGAACATCCCGTGCAACAGGCCTGGATCGAGGAGCAGGTGCCGCAGTGCGGCTACTGCCAATCCGGTCAGATCATGAGCGCCGTAGCGTTGCTGGATAAAAATTCGAACCCATCTGATGCGGAAATTGATGATGCCATGAGTGGCGTACTTTGCAGATGCGGCACATATCCGAGAATTAGACGAGCAATCAAAAAGGCCGCTAAAATTTAAGGATGATGAAAACCTCAACGATTTCAAGACGAAAATTCATGCAGCTTACATCGGTGTCCGGTGTATTCCTTGCAGTAGGTTGTGTGCCCGGATCCAGGGGTGAAGAAAGGATCGCCAACATTTCAAATGATGTTTCCCTTGCCCTGAACCAATTTATATCTATTGGTCAGAATAGCAGAGTCACTTTGTTCAATCACAGACCTGAAATGGGACAGGGCACGTTTCAGTCCATTCCAATGATCCTGGCGGAGGAACTGGAAGTGGATATCAATAATGTCATTATAAAACAATCGGAAGCAGATCAGGAAAAGTACGGCTGGCAAATGGTCGTGGGCAGTCATAGCATTCAAAATGAATTTGAAAAGCTTAGGAAAATGGGAGCCGCGGCCAAAGAAATACTTCTGCAGGCTGCCGCGGATCAATGGGGAACTACCATTTCCGATTGTGTGGCTAAGAATGGAGTTGTCACCTGTTCTTCGTCAGGCAAATCATTATCCTACGGTGAACTGGTGGAAGCTGCGAGCAAATTGAAAGCCCCCGAGGAACCAAAGCTAAAAGATCCTGAAAACTTCAGCGTAATAGGTCAATCCGTTCCCCGGCAGGACATTCCTTTAAAAACCAATGGAAAAGCTATCTACGGTATTGACAT
Source organism: Cyclobacteriaceae bacterium (assembly GCA_028278225.1). Lineage (GTDB taxonomy): Bacteria > Bacteroidota > Bacteroidia > Cytophagales > Cyclobacteriaceae > JANQEU01. The sequence continues at coordinate 2,899 of JANQEU010000019.1, read as the reverse complement.
CTCCGTTCCTGGAATGCTGCATGCGTCCATAGAGCGATCACCTGTATTTCTTGGTGAAGTGTTGGATTTCAACGAAAAAGAGGTGCTTGCGGTTCCCGGTGTGAAACATGTTTTCAAAACCCAAAGGAATGTCTTTGGCAGAAACCGTGAAGGAGTGGCTGTTTTGGCTGAAAGCTACTGGGCTGCGGAACAGGGAAGAAAGGCATTGAAGGTGAGGTGGAACAATGGCGACCTGGAATCGAATACTTCCGCATCCATTATGGAAGAATTCAGGAAAGCTTCAAATGGAAAAGGAGACGAACTGTTTTCCAGAGGTAATGCCTATGAGGTTTTTAGCAAATCACAGGAAGTGATGGAAGCCTCTTACGAAGCACCCTATCAGTCGCATGTTCCGATGGAACCTATGAATGCCATTGTGAGCGTAAAGAACAATAGCGCCGAGTTCTGGGGTTCGACCCAGAATCCGAACGGCATAAGGTCTTACCTTGCAAAACAACTGGAGATCCCGGAAGAAAATGTGAAGATCAATTACACCTTCATGGGTGGGGGTTTTGGCCGGAGGTCCTTGACAGACGTAGCCGAAGAGGCCGCCGATCTTTCAAAAAAAGCGGGAGTGCCGGTTAAAGTTACCTGGACCCGGGAAGACGACCAGACCCAGGGACCGTTCAGGGCATGTTCACTGAATGTCATGAGAGGTGTCCTCAAAAACGGTAAAGTTGTCGCCCTGGAACACAAAGTAGTATCCCAGGAGATTCGAAACCAGACCGGAGAAAATATGACCGCAGGGCGGCAATTGATGGGCGGTATAAATACGGAATACGCTATTACCAACCTAGCGGTACGCGGCGTTCTTAGGAAATTGTACGTCCCCATATCCTACTGGAGGGCGGTTTATCACTCGACCAATCCCTTTGCACATGAATCCTTCATCGATGAATTGGCGGTAAAGGCGGGGAAAGATCCATTGGATTTCAGACTGGAAATGATGAAAGATCACGCACGATTCCGAAAAGTATTGGAAGTAGTGGCTGAGAAAACGAATTGGTATGGGACCAAAAAACCAAACACAGGTCGTGGTGTTGCCATCTGCGAACGTTCAGGTGCGCATTTTGCCATGGTAGTGGAAGTGGAAAGGAAAGACGGCAGGGTCAAACCCACGAAGATCACCACTGCGTTGGATCTGGGGATCTGTGTCAATCCTGATACAGTCAAAGCCCAAACAGAGGGGTCGGTGGTCATGGGACTGACAGCCGCATACTATGGGCTCACCATCGAAAAGGGCAGGATAGCGGAGCAGAATTTCGATACTTATCCGCTTTTAAGGATCGGGGAATGTCCTGAGATCGTCACCCATATCATACAAAGTACTGCTGATCCTGACGGAGCCGGAGAGAGCGGGCTTCCGACAGTGGCGCCTGCCCTGGTCAATGCGATCTTTGATCTGACCGGTAGAAGAATTCGAAAGCTGCCTGTGGATCTTAGGAAGATCAGTTAGGGCTTTGACGAATATTGAAGAATTTGAAATAAGACCCGTGACCTCCGGCAACTGGCCTGACCTGGTGCAGCTGTTTGAGGGCAAAGGCGGTCCTCACTATTGCTGGTGCATGGTGTGGCGGAAAATGGCATCAGGCGACTTTCCATCGGTAAAGGCACAAAAGAAGGCATCGCTCAAAAAGTATGTTACAAATGGAACACCCGTTGGTCTTATCGGATATTATCAAAACGATCCAATCGCGTGGTGTTCGGTTGCTCCGCGTGAGTCATTTAAAGAATTAGGCGGAGATCCCGCTATCGATAAAGTCTGGTCGCTGGTGTGTTTCTTCATCCAAAGAGCGCACAGGGGGCGGGACCTAAGCAGGAAATTGATTTCCGGGGCTATTCAATATGCGAGAGAAAACGACGCCGAATACCTGGAAGCGTACCCGACCTATGTTGGTTCTCCGAGCTACCGGTTCATGGGCTTTAGACCTGTTTTTGAAGATCTGGGTTTTGAGTTCAGGCATAAGGCCGGTAAAAGGAGGAATGTTATGGTGATCAGGCTTTGAACATCTTGGTTTTTTGAATATGGTTATTTTGGAGGCAGTGGTAGTCTTCCCAAAGCCTAATGAACTGTCAGGTTGAGCATGTCGAAACCTGGTTTAGATACTTAACGTGAGTTCGAGATAACAACCTCAAAAAAACAGTCATATCGAATAAAACCTGCCTTGTCGGACAGGCAGGTGAGATATCTTTTCACTTTCATAAGTTTAAAATCATTATCTCAAGCATATTATGATCTGGAAAGATTTCTCTGTCGAGCACCTCCTTCGTCGAAAAGACTGTTTTTTTGAGGTTTGGGACACAAATCTTGTATTCCTTAACCCGAACTCACGTTACTTAATGCACATTTCGACAGGCTCAATGTGACAAAAAAAATATATTTAAAGGTTGTCCGTCAGTAATTCCTCACCTTTGATCACTCCCGTTACATAACATATCTTCCTTTCGCAATCATCTGATCTAGTATAGTGAGATTCCTGTATCACCCCGGCGCAATACCTCCCCGGAGGTTCACAGGAATGACGCTTTATAATCAACCGTCATTCCTGACGAAGCGTAGCAGAGTTCAGGAATCTCATTCCATCTCATCGATTTGATCAAAAGAATCCCGCCGTGACACTCTTGCGGACTTCTTTTGACAGTTCTTATCCCGAAGTTCAGGTCAATTAGTTTTTGAAAAAGGTTATTTTGGAGGCAGTGGCAGTCTTCCAAAAGCCTAATGAACTGTCGGGTTGAGCTTGTCGAAACCTGGTTTAGATACTTAACGTGAGTTCGAGATAACAACCTCAAAAAAACAGTCATATCGAATAAAATGAGATATCTTTTCACTTTCATAAGTTTGAAATCATTATTTCAAGCA
>JANQEU010000074.1 GCA_028278225.1 Cyclobacteriaceae bacterium | reverse complement strand
AAATGTCGGATCTTCTTCATGCAACGATGATAGGCCCACTGAAATTTTCTCTTCATCACCTTTGGCTTTCAGCTTTATTGCGGCGTGAATATTAGGATTAGGATACTCGGTCGGTTGGAGCAATACTTTAGTTCTTCCACTGCATAGAGTATCTCCGGTATGGGTATTCTTTAATTTTACAACCGCACCAATATCGCCCCCGTTAAGATGTTGAACACTCGTACGATTTTTGCCGTTAAGTACAAACAACTGACCCATTCTCTCCGTTGAGCCCTGAGTCGTATTCGACAGATCTTCACCGGTATTAACTCGTCCGGAATATACTCTGAAGAATGACAAGTCGCCAACGTGGGCTTCACTGATTGTCTTGAAAACCTGAGCTACCGTATCAGGACTTTCCAACTTGACCTCGATATCTTCCTTGCCATCAATTGATTTTGCGGGAACGACTGCCCGATCAACCGGTGACGAACCATATTTACCGACAAAATCCAATAAACGGTTTACACCGACATTAGTTGCTGCAGAAGTACAGAAAAGAGGAATAAATGATTGAGATTGAAATGCGGCATGAATGCCATTGCGCATTTCTTCTTCTGATAAACTACCTTCTTCAAAAAATTTTTCAAGCAAGGCATCGTCCGATTCGGCAATATATTCAATGAATTGTTCATGTAATTCATTGACTTGGTCCACCCATTCACCATCTGCAGGAGATTCGGTATATTTTCCACTGCCATCGGTTTGATAATTAATGAACTCGCTGCGGATTACATCAATTACCTTATTAAAACCGGGACCGGCATTAACCGGTAAAAGCAATGGAAATACATTGTTTCCAAATCGTTCGCGGGCTGATTTAAGGATTTCATCAAATTTAGTGTGCTCGCGGTCCAATCCGTTGACTACCAATATTTTCGGGATACCCTGTCTAGTAGCGTTCGCCCACATCTGTTCGGTACCAACTTCAATTCCTTGAGCAGCATGAATTACGATCATAGCCATATCAACCACGGCTAAAGCACCAAGCGTTTCGCCTACAAAATCAAGATAGCCCGGCGTATCAATAAAATTGATTTTCTTATCGTCCCATTCAACGTGCAGCGCAGTGGCATGCATTGATATTTGTCGGCTATGTTCATCCGGATGGTAATCGGAAACCGTTGAACCATTCTCGATTGATCCAATCCGATTTACG
>JANQEU010000061.1 GCA_028278225.1 Cyclobacteriaceae bacterium | reverse complement strand
GAAGATGTATGAAATTCGAAAGTCGGTTTGAAAGTCTTCAGAAAAGCCTGTGGTTGAGATCAGCTCGCCCTGCTCAATTCATAACGGTTTGATAACCTTTCTGACATAGCTCGTACTTTTAATGTCTCCATAACAGAGAAAACATAATTGAACTACGATTATCGATTAACGATGTTTGATTTAAGATTTGAATCCTGGTTTGTGACCCAAACTCTCCGTTAACTTATCCTGCTCCAGTTCACAACGGTTTTGGAAAGAGAATCAATGTGATGCCTGATCACATGGTTTTGAGGTGACTCAAGGTGAGGATCCTGCTTTAGCAGGTCCGATGCCGCATTTCTGGCGATTACGAGCAATTCACCGTCGGAGGCCAGGTCGGATATCAGCAGATCCAATGCACCGCTTTGCTTTGTTCCCATGAGATCGCCCGGTCCGCGGAGCCTGAGGTCCGTTTCGGCGATCCTGAAACCGTCATTGGTTTCAACCATTGTCGACACTCTCGTTTTTGCTTCAGTGCTTAGTTTCACCCCGGTCATCAGGATACAATAGGACTGCTCAGCCCCCCTGCCTACTCTGCCCCGCAGCTGGTGAAGCTGGGAAAGCCCGAAACGTTCCGCATTTTCAATGACCATAAGGGTTGCATTGGGAACATCCACACCGACTTCGATTACCGTTGTGGCTACCATAATTTGTGTTTCACCCTTCACAAACCTTTTCATTTCAAAATCCTTGTCTTCCGATTTCATGCGACCATGAAGAATAGATATATGAAAGTCCGGAAATCTTCTGGCAACACTTTCGTACCCATCCATGAGGTCCTTGTAATCCATACTTTCGGACTCTTCTATGAGTGGATAGACAATATACGCCTGCCGTCCCTTTCGGATCTCCTTCTCCACGAAATCGAACATGCGAATGCGTTGGGAATCGCGCATATGTTGAGTCTTCACGGGCTTCCTGCCCGCGGGGAGTTCATCAATTTTTGAGATGTCAAGGTCGCCGTACAAGGTCATGGCAAGCGTCCTGGGAATGGGCGTTGCGGTCATCACGAGAACATGTGGGAAGATCTCCCGGTTTTTGCTCCACAGTTTCGCACGTTGCGCCACGCCGAAACGGTGCTGCTCGTCAATGACAGCCAGTCCCAGCTTTTGAAATTTCACTTTCTCTTCGATCAATGCATGCGTGCCAACCGCAATATTCAGCACCCCGGTTTCCAGCGCAAGGTGCAGCTGCTTCCTTTCCGATTGTTTTGTGGAGCCCGTTAATCTGGCAATTTTCACACCAAGAGGTTTCGCAAAGACCTGAAGCCCCTCGTAATGCTGGTCTGCCAGGATCTCCGTAGGTGCCATAAAAGCACATTGATAGCCATTGCTGATGGCGATAAGCATGCAGAGGAACGCCACTATGGTTTTGCCGCTGCCCACATCACCCTGTACGAGGCGATTCATCTGCTTTCCGGACCGGAAGTCAGTATATACTTCCTTGATGACTTTTTTCTGGGCGCCCGTAAGTTCAAAAGGCAGGTGCTCTTTGTAAAAGGTATTGAGCATTTGGCTGTTATTGAAGACCACACCTTTGAATCGCTCAGTCCGTGCAATCTTGAGTTTCAGCAACCTCAGCTGAATGTAAAATAGCTCCTCAAACTTCAGGCGGAAAGTAGCTTTCCGAAGCACGGCCTGATCTGTTGGAAAATGGATATGGGTGATAGCGGTTTTCTTGTCGGTGAGGCTGAATGACCTTATCACTTCATCAGGCAATGTTTCCCTGATATGAGGGAGGGATTCAACCAGTAAAACCCGTAACAACTTGTTGATGGCTTTACTGTCGATGAATTTCTTTTTAAGCTTTTCAGTGGTTGGGTATACGGGTTGGAGGTGACTGCCTTTCTGACTGTTTGCCGTAACCGGCTCTACCTCCGGGTGGGCCATACTCAGGATCTTTCCGTAACGGGAGGGTTTCCCAAAAACCAGGTATTGCACTCCCGCTTTTAACCTTTGCTGAACCCATTTCGCGCCCTGAAACCAGACCAGCTCCATCTGGCCGGTTTCATCTTCAAACAGTCCGACAAGCCTCGCTTTTCTCCCCACCCCTGCCATGCGGAATGACCGGATCTCCCCGATCACCTGGACAAGCTGCATATGCTCGTTTAGCTCCCTGATCTTGTAAAATTTCGTGCGGTCCTCGTATCTAAAAGGGAAATGCTGAATGAGATCCCCGTATGTAAAAATGCCCAATTCTTTGCCAAGTAATTCTGCGCGCTGCGGGCCAACGCCTTTCAGAAATTCGATGGACTTGTCAAAAAAGCCGGGCATTGGTCAAAGCTAAAATCCAAATTTCAAATCACAATCTATATTCGGTTTGAAAATGGGAGGGTGTAGGATTAACTTACCCCCGAATTCCTCCGGAATTCACCCCCTCTCTTCCAAAGAGAGGGGGTAGGCTTGTGCGACGGCGGAGAGTTGGTAGAAAAATGTAAATTAAAGATGTTTGGATAAGGGACGAGCCCGCGCCTTTCAGGAATTCTATGGATTTGTCAAAAAAACCAGGCATTAGTCAAAGCTAAAATCCAAAACTTAAATCACAACCTATATTCGGTTTGAAAATGGGAGGGTGTTTTAACTCACCCCCGAATTCCTTCGGAATTCACCCTATGTCGGGCACCCCCTCTCTTTTGAAGAGAGGGGGAAGGCTGTGTTATTACATGACATGAAATTCAAATACTATATTTAGAAGTTTGTTTTCCATTCGGGGTTTTCCGATGAGAGTTCGGAGATAAGTTTCTTTTCGACTTTTGACCAGTTTTGTATCACATCTTCATTCCTGAAGCGTACAATTTTGTATCCAAGTTCTCGCAAAATTTCTTCTCTTATTTGATCATATTCTTGTTGCCTGTAGTGTATTTCGCCATCGATTTCAACGATTAGTTTCTTTTCATGGCAATGAAAATCAGCTATGAAATAGCTACTGTTGTCGTGTTCTATGATAAACTGTCTATTAAACTTCAAGCCTAGAAATCTTCGATTTCGAACCTTTGACCAAAACAATTTCTCTGCCGGAGTTTGATTCTTTCTTAACTCCCTGGCAAAAGACAGAATTTGAGCATACTTCATGTTTTGAAGATAATTCGTGATTGTGAACTCACCCCCGAATTCCTTCGGAATTCACCCCCTTGGCGGGCACCCCCACTCTTTTGAAGAGAGGGGGGCAGGCTTGTGCGGCTGTGGAGAGTTGGTAGAAAAATGTAAATTAAAGATGTTTGAATAAGGCACAGGGACACAGGGACGGGGCTTTCAGAAACTCGATGGACTTGTCAAAAAAGCCGGGCATTGGTCAAAGCTAAAATCCAAAACTTAAATCACAATCTATATTCGGTTCAAAAATGAGGAGGTGTTTTAACTCACCCCCTGCCCCTCTCTTTTGAAGAGAGGGGGGCAGGCTTGTGCGGCTGTGGAGGGCTGGTAGCAAAATGTAAATTAAAGATGTTTGGATAAGGGACGAGCGCGCGCCTTTCAGGAATTCTAATGGACTTGTCAAAAAAACCAGGCATTGGTCAAAGCTAAAATCCAAATCTTAAATCACAACCTATATTCGGTTTGAAAATGAGAGGGTATTTTAACTCACCCCCTGCCCCTCTCTTTGAAGAGAGGGGGGCAGGCTTGTGCGGCTGTGGAGAATTGGTAGAAAAATGTAAATTAAAGATGTTTTGAATGAGGCATGGGCCAATGCCTGCCAGACCTGCTCCCAGAACAGCGATCCGGACTGATTCGGTTTTCATATTAAATTGGCTCCTTAATATAATGGCTAATTGTTTAGCACAATAGATGATGTGCACGCAATCTTAAATCTATGGGGCTGGCTTGTATCGGTCTTGCTCCTTTCCCTCTTTTCATCTTCAATTTACTAAACAGTTTTATGCAAAATGATGTCATGCGAATACCTAATTGACCCATAAATCAGATAAGTACAATTTATTAGCAAATTTTTAATACTGATAAGTGAAAATACCATAAAATAGGGATTGCTTTTTAACGGGAAAAAGACTTTATTGACAAAAAATGGGCTTACCAATGGCATTTATCAAATTTGTAGAACAAAGTCTGAATGAAAAGCAGCACTTAGCTTCTGATTTGAGGAACACTCTAAATTCTTCTTCAAATGGCATAGTAGTTGATATCAAGAAGGAAGATGAAAATACTCAAGATGCGGGAACTATTCTATCTCTTGTATTAGGAAGCAGTTTGTTGACCTCAATAGCAAAAGGCTTATTCAATTGGCTTCAAAGAAATAAAGGGATCGAGATGGAATTAACGAGTGGTAATGAAAAATTAAAAATTAAGTGTTCATCGAAGAATGATCTTGAGGAAATTGAGAAAATACTACAAAAGGTTTTAAACAATTGAGTTCAAATCTGGAAATAGGTATTGTCCTTCTTGGGGCAAGTGATTTCAAGAAATCAGCTCTTTTCAAGTCTTCAAATGCCTTTAAAAACTCTTATTCCTTAATTAAGAAAGCTCTTGTCAATAAGTATTTTGTTAAATCAAAAAAGCATAGGATACTGGATCTGTTCGACAAAAATCATGACCCTAACCAAATAGATGAGATAATTAGGAAATATCTTCAGAAGGAAGAAAATCAAAGTCTTACAGATCTAATTCTATATTATGTCGGTCATGGGGGTTTTGATCAGGATAGAGGATTTGTGTTGACTTTATCCGGGACTAAAGATGATAACATAGGTATTTCTAGCTTGAGATTCAAGGACTTATCGACAAGAATATTAAATGACGCTAAAAACTTGAGAGTATATTTCATTCTTGATTGTTGCTTTTCTAGTGAAGCTGTCTTCCAATCTCCAATTCACGATATTATTGATAAACAATTTGAAGATGATTTTCCAGAATCTGGAACCAGTCTACTTTGCTCCTCGTCTAGAGAATTACCCTCATTAATTGTAAAAGAACGAGAAATTACAATGTTCACTGAAGGATTGTCCTTGGCATTGACTGAAGGTGATAATACCTATAAAAATAATTATCTCACTCTTAAAGAGATAAGAGAAGTAACTTTTAGGTGTATTAGAAGGCTAAATCCAGGTAAGGCAGTTCGACCTGAAGTTCATTCACCCCGTCAGCCATACGGTGACATAGCCGAATCAATCAGATTATTTCCTAACAGATCAACACTTGAAAGCGAAAGTTTTAGTAATCCGTACGACTTAAAAGAACGAGCAGATAGGATTAGACTTGAATTGTACCAAAATAGATTCGTAAATGCAATAGATTGGCTATTGGAATTCGTTAGGGAATTTAGTGATTCTGATGATTTACTGGACGAGGTGATTATCCTATCCGCTTTGTCAAAGGATTTTGATTCCAGAAGAGGTGAGTTGAATCATCAAGAATATCTTGAAGAAAAGGAAAAATATTATAGAAAAGCATTGGATTTGTTAAGAAAGATTACAGCGAATGATGTTAGACAAGAAGTTACTCAATATTGATAAAATAGAAAAGAGGATTAAATCTACCCTACACCGAGACCTTCGTACGTCTTACAGGGCAATTATGGATTTAGCGAACATGCTGAAACCTGAATCAGAATTAATCAATGATACTGTAATTCTTGGATCAAGAGTAGAATCATTTTTTTCGGATCAATATGATGTTGATAATGAAAGTACGGAAAAAGAGAAATTAGTATCGGAATCAATTCAAATACTTGATAAAATAATAAAAGAGCTTAGACTGTACGAACAAGAAGATTGGAGTACTCTAAATTCAATGAGAAGTTTCTATATTGATCAATCCCGTGTAAGAGAAAGGTGTGTCTCAATTAAGTCCCTACATAAGAGATATGATAGAAGTGGATTCGAACTTCAAGACATCAATTTTGAATTGAATTCTGGAGAAATCCTTGGTGTTCTAGGTGCCAATGGTAACGGGAAATCTACTTTACTGAAGCTAATTGCTGGTGAATTGAAAAAAGACAGCGGAGTAATTCACTATCCATTCCTGCCTACGGGAACTGACGATTGGTCTATTTTCAAGCAACAAATAGCCTACATTCCTCAAAAGTTGAATGATTGGGGATTTTTGGATACTTTGAAAAATCAATTACATTTCTGTGCTTCAATCAAAGGAATTTATGGAAGTGAAAACGATCGAGTTGTTAACTATTATATTCAGCGGTTAAATCTAGATCAATACAAAGATCTTAAATGGAATGAGTTGTCTGGAGGATTTCAACTTAGATTTGAATTGGCCAAAGCACTACTTTCTCATCCAAAACTAATTATAATGGATGAGCCATTAGCAAACTTAGATGTCAAAGCGCAATCTATTCTATTATCTGACCTCAGGAGAATTGCAAATTCACTACGCTTTAAGACATCAATAATTATCTCCTCCCAGAACCTTCACGAAGTCGAAAAGATTTCAGATAAGGTATTATTCTTAAAAGAAGGCTACACACTATACAATGGCAATGTAAATAACATTCAGGATGTGGTCAAATTCAATTGTTACCAGTTAGATACCGATATAAGTTACAGCTATGTAATTAAGAAGCTATCTAAAATTTCAAACATTAGAAGAATTGAAGATGAAGGACCTTATTTGATGATATATACTGGAAAAGAATACAAGGGCAAGCAGCTCCAAGAGGTATTAATTAAGCTTGATATTCCCTACAAATTTTTTAGAGATATTTCTAATTCGACAAGAATATTATTCGAGTAATTGTGAATTTTGATGCCAGTTAGGAACTTCAGAATACCTTTTCCGGCAATTGTTGAAAAGTTTGATGAGCTTCTTCTCAAAAACTACCCGGTTTTGTGGTCAGGTAGAATACACAGATACATTTTTCTTTTAATCTTCTTCGTTGGCGGCTACTTTTATTTCATTTCAATACTTCCCCTAAGTTATACGGACAAAATAGTGAAATTTGAGAGCATCGTCATTTGTAGTATAATTACTACTGTCATTTTATTTTCTTATTGGGCCTACAACCAGACTTTATTCAGTTTCAGACAAAATCATGGAATAACCTCCTGGACTCATGAGGTAAAAATTTCAGTAGTCTTTTTCGTAGTTTTAAGTTTAACAATTCTTGTGTTGCTATTCCCACCCTATTTGTACTCACAAAGAATTAAGAACTTTTACATTGAACCCGAAATTGAGTTTAGTGGTGTAAAATCTGGCTTTTCAGGTGGGTCATATGGTTATGATTCAAGATTTGAATTCTATAAAGAAACATTACTTAATTATCGTTCAGATAGAGAAAAATACCAAGCGTTAACTGGGATTGGATCTCTTTTTTTGGGTGGATTCAACAATATCAATGTTGATACAAAGCAAATCGATTCAAAATCTTTCATAGTTGTAAACTATTCGGATGAATATAGAAGTTCCATTCATTCTTCTGGGAAGGTTTATTTGGATTATAAGAATGTTACAAAACAAACTATTGCTCTTGAGAAGTATACTAAGAAAGATATAACAAAGTATGAGATACCCATTGTTCATGTGACATATTTAGATTCCGTGCAAATAACTTTAACGAGTTACAACATGGATGGAAAGTACTTTGATAAAAACCAAATTCACAGTTTTTTAATGGCTGATAGCATAAACAATAGTCTACCTCTTGATGAGCAAATTAATCTCGAATTATTGGGTTTAGGGATAGAACTAGATACAACAATTCTTTACCTAGATAAACTCGAGAAATTAAAGAATGAGATAAACCTAAAAGAGGAAGAGGTAAGTAAATTTGTATTTGCTAACAATTTCAGTTTAGAAATCTATTCAAATTTAATTACTGAAATTGATTCCTTAGAAGAACTGCTGCTTAAAGTTGAACAGCATGAACTATTTTCCGATCGAGAGGTGTTCTCGGATTTTGATCATATACAATCTAGATACTATAGTGTTTTTAAAGCTTTGAATGGTAGTGATGACTTGATGTCTATATTATACTTCTCTTTGCTGGTTGGATTGATACTCAGTTATTATATATTATTTTTCAACTATGTCATAAAATTCTTTGGAAGAAAGATATTTTGGATTGGAATCCTCGTCCCAATTGGAATCACATACGCATATTTGGGAGTACAAAGTATTATTTTCTCACGGTACATTGAAAATGACTTGACCAGGGAGGTATTAATCCTTTTATTCATGCTTGTTTTTATGTTTATTCTCACAAAGTACATTAAGAATAGACAAATTAAGATAGTTATTTTCCAGTTTGTAATTTATATGATACCACTGGAGGTCTTGCTTGTCTACTTATCCTTATTAAATGATAATTCAATCCAATTGGTAAGTGATCCCTATATTAACATATTCAACCAACTTTATTCGGACGAGGAATTTCTTGACAAGGTTTCCTATCAACTAATATATCAGTTGCTTTTTGTTATCTCTTTTTATCTATCAATTACCCCTCCATTTAGCAATAGATTATATAGATATTATTCTGAACCAATCACCTAGCATTCTAATGGAGGTTGATATACCGCTTAGCTAGACTTAGCAAAATCTTTCCAATTCTATGGGCTGCACCTTTGTTAGAGGATTTTCCGTTTAGTCATATGGATTTTTGATTTGGAAATAATTCCATTTATATTAAACACAACACCCTACTCCCGCCACTCCAGTGTATTCAGCAGATGCACAATGTCATTTTTAATGAAGTCAATCGAGGGCCGCAGGGAGTCGTTTTTTGTGGCCATCTGAAAATACAGTGAGCCTCTCAAAAAATGATTCACACTATCGGTGATGTGAAACTGAAACTGGCTCGGGACCTCCCCTTCCAGCTCGCTGACAGTTGCCACATTTCCACTTTTCAGGAAAAGCACTTTTTCCTCGATAGCGTAGGCCTTGATATTGTGTTTGGAGGTCAGCCGGTAACTGTCATTCAGGTAATCTTCTACCAGGGAATCCTTGGTAATGGGCTTATAGGTGATCTGGACCGTAGCATCGAAATACGGGTAGTACAGATCGATCCAGTACCGCTCCGATATCCACGTAGTATCTCTGTAAATACCGGCATGCCGGGAGTACTCAAAATCATAGGGGAAAGTATCCGGAAGGGACCGGTATTCGGCTTCCGGTAAAATGATCCGGTTATAGCCTTTGGGTTTGGGCAGGTAGGTCTTTTCACATCCTGCCACGACGATGAATGCAATAAAAAGTAAACTAGCCCTCATGACTGCTGATCACATCGTTTGCGGGCTCCATAAATACCCTGACACGCTTAATTCTCTTTTGATCCACCGCCACAATGGTAAACAGGAAATGCTCGAATTTTATCTTCTCCCCTGCGTTCGGAAGCTTTTGGTTGATCTCCAGGAGCAGGCCCCCCAAAGACTCGCTTTCTCCCTTGACCGCATCAAATATGCTCTGATCGATCTGCAGGATCTTGCAGACGTCATTCAAAGAGGTTTTCCCCTCAAAGACATACGTATTACTGTCGATCTTTCTATAAAAGACGTCATCGTCTTCATCAAATTCATCGGTGATCTCGCCTACAATTTCTTCTATGATATCCTCCATTGTGATCAGACCTTCGGTTCCCCCGTATTCATCCACTACCAGTGCCATATGAACGTGCATCTCCTGAAAATCTTTCAGGAGGTCATCGATCTTTTTACTTTCCGGTACGAAATATCCCTCCCGCAACAAGGTCTGCCACTTGAAATCTTCGTCTTTATGCAGGTGTGGCAGAAGGTCCTTGATGTACAGGATGCCTTCGATCTTATCGATGGTCTCATTGTAGATCGGTATCCGGGAAAATCCTGTTTTGTTGACCTGGTCCATGAGCTCATGAAAATCCGTTTCAATATCGATGGCTGTGATGTCCATCCGGGACTTCATGACCTGTTTTACGGACAATGTCCCAAAGTTCACAATTCCCTTAAGTATTCCTTTTTCTTCCTCGGTGGTGGTTTCTTCGGCGGTAATCTCGAGGGCCTGGTTCAGCTCGTCTACGGAGAGGTTGTACCCTTTTCGTTCGATCCGCTTTTCGATCACGTTGCTGATTGACATCAGCAGCCAGGAAACCGGGCGAAGGAAATGGTTGAAAAAGAATATGAATGGCGTCGTGAAGCGGGCAAAATTCAGCGAATTGTGACTGGCAAAGACCTTGGGCACGATCTCTCCGAAAAAGATGATCAGCACCGTCACCACTATGGTCAGGATCAGCAGGGCAATACCCCCCGCGGTCTTGTTCCCGACGATCTGCCATGTAGCATAAGTGGACAAAGTCACGATCAGTACATTCACCAGGTTGTTTAATATGAGGATCGTGGCAAGTAATTGCTGGGGTTGGCGCAGCAGTTTCACGATCTTATTATTCCTTTTATCATCCTCTTTCTCAACGTTATCCGGAGAAAGAGAGAAAAATGCCACTTCAGATCCTGAAATAAGGCCCGATATCGCCAGCAGGCAAATGATCAGGATGCCATAGACAAGATAAAATGAAAGCGGTAGATCCGATATAAACCCTGGCAGTACCGAGGGGTAAGGGTCGTCAAGTGATGTTTCCAATCAATAGCTATTTGGTCCAACTAGAACGGAAGATCGTCTGTCACGTCATCCGCAGGTTGTTCGAAAGTTTGTGTCGAACTCCCCGTGCTCTGAGGTTCCGAAACCGGTGGTTTTGAGCTGACAGGCTGATTTACCATACCTCCGCCTGCCGGAGCGCCACCCAGCATCGTCATATTTTGAACTCTAATTCTTATTCTCTTACGGTTATTGCCCTGATCATCCTGCCACGTATCCGACTTGATCCTTCCTTCCACATAGATGCTTTTGCCCTTGGAAAGATACTGCTCGGCAATTTTGGCCAGGCCGTCCCACATCTCGAGATCATGCCACTCGGTATTGTCAATGCGGTTACCGGCTTTATCCTTGTATGATTCGGTAGTTGCCAACGTGACGTTTGCCACAACAGAACCATTTTCCAGGTACCTCACCTCCGGGTCCTTGCCCAAATTCCCAATCAGGATAACTTTATTTACTCCGGCCATAAATTAAATGTACTCAAAATTCGAATTGCTTCAAATAGTTGATTATCAGTTTTGATTTAGGCAAAGTTACCACTTCATCCCAAGAGTATGGAATCAGGTCATAATAATTGAGCATTTTTTTAAATATGTGCTCCTGCGAAGCCTCGACGTGATAGAAAGTTGTAAAAATTTTCTGATGCGTCAGGACATGCCTGACCGGGCCGTGAGTCCCCCGCACATTCAAATCATCATGATCCTTCAAATTCTTTTTGATGTCAAACCGGCCTTCCTCCAGCGCAAATTCATAAAGTCCCTGCCAGATATCGCCGGCGGAGCGTTTCTTCATTCCCACCCGGTCCTTATAGGTGATGGCTAGGTAATGAAAATCCCGGGTTCGCACCTCCGGTCTTTTGTTTTTTACGGGAAAAGCGGACTGGTTCTTATTTTTGAAGGCAAAGCAAAAAGAGATTAAAGGGCATTCCCCGCACCTTGGAGATTTAGGTAAGCAGATCATAGCGCCCAGTTCCATTAGGGCCTGGTTGAAATCCCCCGGATGGTGATCCCCGATCAGATCTTCAAGTATGTCTAAAAACGATTTCCTGCTTTTCGGGGCGGAAATATCACTGGTCAATCCATACAACCGGGCAATTACCCTGTACACGTTGCCGTCCAGCACCGGCGCAGCTTCCCCGAAGCAGATGGAAGCAATGGCCGCAGCAGTATAAGGGCCGATACCTTTCAGCTTCAGCAGCTCATGGCACGTCCGCGGGAAATGGCCGTTATGATCGTTTACGATCTGCCGGGCGGCAAAGTGGAGATTGCGGGCCCGTGAATAATATCCAAGACCCTCCCATAATTTCAGGACATTCATTTCACTTGCCGCTGCAAGTTCAAAAACAGAGGGATACTGCTCCACGAACCGCTCAAAATAAGGCAGACCCTGTACGACCCTCGTTTGCTGCAGGATGATTTCAGAAAGCCAGACCTTGTATGGGGTAGGGTCCCTTCGCCACGGAAGATCTCTCTTTTCAATTGAGTACCAGTTAATTAAGGTATTTATGAGATTATCGGCCGATGCTTTCAATTTTTATTGTAAATAAATTCACTTGCCTTTGTATTTATGGTCGTCAAAATTAAATTTGACGCCCTGAATCACGACACAATTATCAACTAAAACAAATCCAAAGTGACTAAAGCGGATGTAATTAACGAAATTTCTGAAAAGACAGGTATAGACAAAGCAGATGTTCAGGCAACTGTTGAGGCCTTTTTCGCAGTTGTAAAAAACTCCATGGCGGAAGGGGATAATATCTATGTCCGTGGATTTGGAAGTTTCGTCAACAAAATGCGAGCAAGAAAGATTGCACGAAACATATCCAAGAACACGGCAATTGTTATCGATGAACATTATGTGCCCAGTTTTAAGCCATCCAAAATATTCATCGAGAAGATCAAGAAGAGCCCCAAACTGAAAGCCAGGGCTTAATTCATGACAAAGTCCCAAATCCTGCTGGTGACAGGTGGGATCATCCTGGTCATTGTTTTATACAGACTCCCAAGGGTAGTAGTTGAGAATGAAGCTGATGCTGATATCGAATCGCACGAGTTCTCCGTATCTCCGGAGGATGAAGCCGCAATCGCTTCATTGAGAGAGGAGCTCCGAAAAGAAAATTTAGAAAATTACGCTAACTTTGCGGACTCTTTGGCGAGGTACTATTTGAAATACGGGCTGGCCGACAGCGCTGCAAGTATTTCGAAAAGGTCCCTTCAAAGAGATAGTTCTTTACAAAATCTGAAAAAAGCGGGAGTGATCCTCTATACCGTCTTTGAGCGAACGGTCCCGGGAGATGAAGCGTATGCAGCAGCTTTTGAGGCGCGGGAGGTTCTGGACAGGATATTGGAATCAGAACCTGAAAATCTTGCTGCTAAAACAAGGCTGGCAATGACACTGGTGGTAACGGAAAATCCGATGGCCGGTATTGCGATGCTGAGAGAAGTTGTAGAAACGGACCCGGATAATCGGGAGGCCATCATCAACCTTGGATTATTGTCAATACAATCCGGTCAGTATGATAAAGGGATAGAAAGATTTGAGGCGCTGCTGGAGAAAGATACTGCAGATTTTGAGGCGATGCTCTATCTGGGGGTGTGTTACCTGGAAGTGGCGTTGGATGACAGAGCAACTGAATTATTTGAAAAGATCGCTGAAGCTGAAG
This sequence comes from Cyclobacteriaceae bacterium, assembly GCA_028278225.1. GTDB lineage: Bacteria > Bacteroidota > Bacteroidia > Cytophagales > Cyclobacteriaceae > JANQEU01. The sequence continues at coordinate 182,612 of JANQEU010000061.1, read as the reverse complement.
ATGCCGATCCGGCATTGAAGGCTGCAGCTGCAGAATATTTAAGAAACTAGAAATTTTAAAAAAATTAACGAATTATGCCTTGCGGTAAAAAGAGAAAGAGACATAAGATCTCTACACACAAACGAAAAAAGAGACTTAGAAAAAACAGACACAAAAAGAAGTAACACTTAATCCGATAGTACTGTGAGCAATGAATTGATCATCAATTCAACTCAAAATGGATGTCGGATCGCTTTACTGAAGGGGAAGAAGTTAACTGAATTTCACCAGGAAGAAGATGGTAATCAGTTCAATGTTGGAGATATTTATCTTGGGAGCGTAAGGAAGGTTGTACAGGGGCTAAATGCCACTTTCATTGATATTGGATATGAAAAAGACGCCTTTCTGCACTACCTGGACCTGGGACCTCAGGTTCAGTCCCTGAATAAGTTTACCAAGCTTATTCAATCAAAGAAAAATGCCGGTACCATGCTTACCGGCTTTAAACATGAACGGGACATCAATAAACTGGGAAAGATCAATCAGGTTCTTACCAAAAATCAGAAGATATTGGTTCAGGTTGTTAAGGAACCAATTTCTACAAAAGGCCCCCGACTATCCTGTGAGTTGTCAATAGCAGGCCGCTATTTGGTACTCGTACCATTTTCGAAAGCGGTCAACGTTTCAAAAAAAATTACGGACAGCAACGAGAGGAAGCGACTGTCTCGTCTAATTAATTCCATAAAGCCTGAGCATTTCGGTGTGATCATCCGCACGGTGGCCCAGGGTAAGGATGTAAAAGAGTTGGACAAAGATCTCCGTAACCTGGTAGAGACCTGGCAAAATGGAATGAAAACCCTCCGGAATGCCAAAGCCAGGGATAAAATAATCGGAGAAGTGAGCCGGGCAAATTCCATCCTGAGGGATGTGCTGGATGGGTCCTTTGATTCCATCACGGTCGATGATAAAAAGCTCTTCGGCGAAATCAAATCATACATCAACACCATAGCCCCGGAAAAGGAGAAGATCATAAAGCTCTACAACGGAAGAGCCAAGATCTTTGAGAACTTTGGTATTGAAAAGCAGCTTAAAACGTCATTTGGCAAGTCCGTTTCCGTGGCGAACGGAGGCTATCTGATCATAGAGCACACAGAGGCCTTACATGTCATTGACGTCAACAGCGGTAATAAGTCCAACCGCGAAGAAGATCAGGAAACCACCGCTTTGACAGTGAACCTCGAGGCAGCAAAAGAAGTCGCGCGTCAGCTGAGGTTACGTGATATGGGAGGCATCATTGTCGTTGACTTCATCGATATGCGGAGGACCGAAAATAAGAAGCTGCTGTACAGAAGGATGAAGGAAGAGATGTCAGATGATCGATCCAAGCACACGATCCTGCCGCTTTCAAAATTCGGTTTACTTCAGATCACCCGTCAGCGGGTGAGACCGGAATTGAATATTGCCACAAAAGAACTGTGTCCGACCTGTGGCGGGACCGGTAATATTTCAGCTTCGATCCTGGTAGCGGATCAAATCGAGAATACCATAAAATACTTTTTTACAAAGCAAAATGAAAGAAAGCTTAAAGTGGCTGTACATCCGTACCTCGCCGCTTATTTCACCAAAGGACTCATTTCAAAACGCTTTGAATGGTATCTGAAATATATGAAGTGGGTAACCGTGATCGAGGATTCATCCCTGGCGTTGACGGAGTATAACTTTATAAACGAAAACGGGGAACTGATCCAGATCTAGTGTTAACCAAACCATACCCTGACGGCACTAGAACTTAATCCCCAGGTCAAACATAAAGACCGTGTTCCTGATGGCGAAATCGTCACCTATTTCCGGCGTTGTGGAGTCGACGATGTTCATCAGTCCGCGCTGAAAGCTACCGTTTATAAATAAAACCGTATTGATCCCGGCGCGGTATTCTACGCCTGCCCCGAGCATTACGTTTACATCCAGAGGCTTAAAACTATCGATCAGGGTGTAGGTTTCTTTGTCGGCCTCTTCGAAGATCTTTATCTCCGGAGCTCCGCCCACCTGGAAAAATACACTTAGGTCCGGGACGATTTCGTTAGTATAAAGCTTAAGCGTAACCGGGATTTGCAGGTACTGGAGATTGTAAACTTCGCTGGTATTTGGGTGCGGACCGTCAACCGAAAAACTTATACGCTTCGGTACAAACAAAATACCTGTACTAAATGCATATGTTTCGGAAAAGGAATTGTCAACAATCAATCCCAACGCAAAGCGGAAGTTGGATCCGTTTCCTTCTACCTGGATGGTGTCTTTGTAAGTTGGTGTGCGACTGCTTGTCAATGAAGGTGAAAACTTCAAACCTAACTTTACCTGGCCTGCCGATGTGAATGAGAGACAAAGGATGAAAAGAATTGTGAAAATGGATACGCGCATCACCTTATGTATAATTGATCTACTTTTGCAGCCAAAAATAGTGAGTATGCGGTCAGTTTCCCTAATGTTTGGTTTTGTTTTCTTGATCGGGTGTCAGGATAAAATGTGCAGGGAAGTGCCCGCTCCGGATTACGGCATTACCATCGACATTGAGCGGACGGACGTCGGGTTATTCGGGTTCGGCTCGGCAGAAGAGGTGGTAAGCTTTCTCGAAAACAACAGGGTCATCAGCGACGGCTTTTTCTACGCAAATGAGTATCCAAACCTTCAGATCCTGGCAAATCGCATTTTCGGAGTAGTGCAGGACCCTTATGTGGACACCCTTTACCGGGAGGCAGTGACCGCCTTCGACGAGAATGGAGGCAAACTGAAAGCCGACCTTGAGACAGGTATCGGCAACCTGCAATATTATTACCCGGAAACGCCGGTACCCCGTATCAGGACGATGGTTTCAGGGCTATACAACGACCTGTTCATTTCGGACTCGGTGATCATCATTGGCATTGATTACTTCATCGGTGAGGAGGCCACTTTCCGCCCCAACGATATCCCACAATATATATTGAGAAGGTACAATTATGACTACCTGGCACCGACCATCCTGAAATTTGTGGTGAACAGCAGGGCTGCAACGGGGGTTGAAAACACATTACTATCGGAAATGATCGATTTCGGAAAAGTGTATTATTTCCTGAGCCTGCTTTTGCCCTGCACGCCTGACCATGAAATCATTGGCTTTACGGCCACGGAAATGGAAGATGTAAAGGCCAACCAGGAGATCATCTGGGCCAGCCTTATCCAGAATGAGGTGTTGTATGAAACCAGTGAGTTTACCAAAAAGAAGTTTATCGGGGAAAGACCCAATGTCTATGAGATCGGGGAAAAGTGTCCCGGCAGGATCGGCGCATGGGTAGGCTGGGAGATCGTGAAGAAATATGCGGAAAAGACAGATGTTCCCTTGCAGGAACTTCTAAGCGAGACAAACCATCATCAAATATTTGCGATGAGCGGGTACAAACCGAAGAATGTAAACTGAGTCCGACTGAGTTTACTTCGGCAAAAGCCGGTCACTCGTACTTCAAACTATCGCCTGATAACCAGTTTTTTTTCGGATATACCACTATCCAATACTACTTCCAGGATGTAGATCCCTTTTGGGAGATCGGGGGAGTCGATCCGGTAATGAGTAACAGGTTTCAAGGGTCTGTCAAAAAGTACTCTTCCGTGCAGGTCGAATAATTTCAGATGATTGAATTCAATTTTTGATGTCACAAAAACCGTAGTGGAAAACGGACTGGGGAAAACCTTGATTTCACCCTGATCAGTGGCAAGACCTGTCGGATCATATGGGGGATTCGATTCCAGCCTCTCGATACTTCTGTCCAGCCACTCGACCCGGTCTTCGATCCAGTCTTTCATATAATCGACCTCCTGTTGGTAAGTATCACCGACGAAGTTGTTGGGCCAGATGTAGACGCCAAGCGAGTTGTTCCAGCGTTCGAAATTTCTTTGCTGAGGTCCTTCCAAAACAGAAGCCACGGAATCAATATAGGCCAATATAGCGTCAGTTCTATACGGACCCGCTCTCAGTTCCTGCCACCGGGCCTTCAGATCCCTTGTGAAATTGAGGTCCTGCAGGAATCGCTCCCACCAGAAAGGGATCAGCCATGTATCCTCCGGACAATATTGGTTGAAGTCCCATGCCCAGCCTTCAGGGTTACCCCCCTCGCAATAATCGGCATTTCCGAAAGCCAGGTTAAAATCCCAGATGGGTCCCATGGTCAGCTTTCCGCCATTACTATCACGATCCTTGTAAAAAAAAGTGCTCAGCCTGTAACCATCCACGTTTTTTGTTATTTCATTCAGAATGGCGAAATCAATAAATGATGAAACATCAGCGTATTGCCGGTAACCTTTAAAATAATCAGCAAATTCCGACCTGACCAGAGACTGCTCGAATTCGGTGACGTAAGTTTCGATGTATGCGGCCTGCTCCGTGGTTATATTCCTCCCTTTGGGATAGTCAAATTGAAAATAAACGGTTTGTTCAAACGATCGGTTTGGGGGCCAGAATGGCGAGGTCCATCCATCAAAACTATTGGAGCCATCAAATTTATCAAGTTTGATGATATAGCCACCGGTGAGGTCGTCACCGGTATTTTCGTCAGGATTCAGTCTGCTTATATCCACCCTGTCATTGTCACGCTTAATTTTTTCCATCATGACATAGACTCCTTCATATGATCCATCCAGGACAAACTCTATGAGTCTGGTTCGTGACCCATACCTCCCCGTGCCACTCCACAAATGGAAGGCCAGCAGATTTCGCATCAAAGTCTTATCCGAATAAGGCCCGTGCATCACCCAATCTTCTTCTTCCGGCATCGCTAATATGCTTGCTGTTGTATCCGCGCCGTCCTCCGTCCATATCTCGATCCCATAGCTTTTTTTTGGAAACAGAAACAAGCTGCTTGATCCCCTATACTCAATTCCAATGGGGCCGTCATACCCGTTGACAGGATCATTTATGCTATTTATGACACCTGGTCCATTGTCAATGATGTGCATTGAAGCATCAACCTTTGGCTCATTTACAATGGCAAAGTTTCCGGTATTGATGATGACAATTGGTAAGTTACTGCTTTCAAATGCCTGACCTCTCAAACCCTGCAAACCGGAGATCAGTAATAGGAGAATTGCGGAAGTATTCCTCATAATTGTCGAATACTCGAAGAAAACCAAAAATTATTCCATATTGCGTAAATATTAACATTAAGTTAATTGTTAATACGTTGAAAAGAGGGGGGAGCGTATTTTTACCCCAAATCCAATTATCCTCGATTGGTCTGATTGAAAGTTATGGCAAAGAAGTCGGTATTTTATTTTTTCTGGGGACTTATGGTTTTGATGTTGGCTGCCCTGTCCCTTGTATACAGGGACAGTAGTGAAGCCATGGTTGCCCAGGTGGAATCGGAGGTGGCTGTGATCAGCTATCCAAAAGCAGTGCGTGTTTCAAAATTGTATGTTGTACCCGGTCAGGATGTGAAAAAAGGGGACCTTTTGCTTGAAGTGGAGCGACCCGACCTGAAACTTGACCTGGAAAAGAAGGAGAATGACCTTAACCGGTCAGACCTGGAAAGAACCGCAGTTATCGAAGGATATAACAGCGACCTCTCCCTTCTGGAAGCTGAAATAACAGGGAAGATAGAGAGACTGCAGTCCGAAAAGATTCAGATCCAGACCGGCCTGGAGGTCCGGACGGAAAGTAAAGAAAGGCTTTCACAGATGATTGGTGTAAAAAGCCTGACAAAGCCTGATACCGTCACCCAGGTAAAACTGAACTCACTGGATCAGGAGATTAATTCCCTAAGGACGATCTTTTCAAGAGAACAGCGCAGGCTTTCGGCAAAGAAAGATAATGAACTGCAACTGTTGAGTGCGCAGGAGGTGATCCTGAACAAAGAGCTGTCCGAACTCAGAAAAGAAACAAGTCAGTTAGTCCGGCGATCCGAATTTGACGGTACAATCGGGAACGTCTACGTACAAATGAATGAACTGGTGCCCCCCTATAACAGGATCATTTCAGTTTATAATTCCAGGCCATCCGTGATTAAGGCGTACAGCGGGGAACGCGAAGTGACCGAGTTATCGATTGGCAAGGAGGTCACCGTGAAGTCAACGAACAGAACCTATTCAATTGACGGGGTGATCACTGAAATTGGATCGCGAGTTACTGCATATCCCGATAAAATAAGCCCTGTCCAGGGTCAAAAATATTATGGGCAGGAGATCTTCATAGAGATCCCGGAGGAGAATCAGTTTTTAAATGGTGAAAAAGTGTATGTCTATGTCAAGAATAACTGAAAGTCTGCTTAAAAAGCTACTTTTTAAAGTGTTGATCCTGTCTTACAGCGTTCCGTTAACCGGCCAGTTCAGCGTGGAGGATTTCCTGTCTTCCAGCCTTAGTGACCCGGAACTGCGATCCATGGCTGAGCAGCAAGCTTATCTCAAGGACAATTCCTTTAGTAGCCCCATCCTGAGAGAAGTGGATACCCGCATACGAACGAATGACCTAGATACCAGTCCGGAAGATTACAGGTTACGACTGGGCTTCATGAATCCGCTGCAACGGGGTGCTAACAGCTCATACTACAGGTCATTTAGCGCTTACCTTGATATCAAGCAGGTGAATATGTTTAGCGAGGTGATGTTTTCAAGATATGAATTGCTTTCCCGGCATATTGAAACAAGTCAGACGCGAGCGCTCCACATAAGGGATCAACAAAGGCTGGAGGAATTGATGGAGTCTGAAACCATCTCGTTCGGGGTGGAAGATATGCTGGATATGGATCGTACCCGGTTGAAGCTGGAACTAAGGCTGGAAAGACTGGCAGGTACACAGGCGCAATATGAGTTTCTCATAAAGCAGCAAACACCTTTTTCAGGACAGATAGATTGGGAGGATTATGAACTGATCACTCCGCAGACAATGCGGGAAATCCTGAACTCCAAAACGGATTCAATCTCCCCTTTGATCGTTGAGTTAATGCGGGACAAAGAGCTCAGGCAAAGTGAGTTGGTAGTGGAGCAAGCTCAATCCAGGAGAAACCTGGGGTTTTTCCAAACGGAATACGACATTGATCGGGGAAATGAATTTCAGGAGCATATGGGATTCCAGGTAGGTGTGAACCTGCCTATTACCAATCCGGACAAGCTGGAACATCATTATGACCGGATCAATCTAATGGAAGATGAAAGCAAGATCGAAAAAGAGAAAAAGGAGATCGAGAATAACTCCTACCTGCTGAGATCGGAATTCAATAATACTTTAAGCAGATACACCACTGTTGCGGAGAAAGTGAGTGCATTCGGCAATTCGGATCTGTCACTTTTCATGGAGGATACGGATGTATTCATCAAGATGATGGAATACAGGTCTGAGTTGAGTGAAATGAAAATCTCTCTCTATCATGACCTGCTGTCAACATTTTTGAAAATCCTTACCTACAATGGTAAAATTGCTTCAATACCAAGAGTCAACTACCTGTCTGATGACCTCAATATCTACTGATATCCCCCGCCAAATGGGCAAAATATCGAAATCAATTCTGGCCTTACTTCTGGGTTTGCCCTTCCTCGTCACAGCTCAAACCCCAGTACCGGAAAAGGGTCCGGTTTTCAGAGACGATGTGGTGCCTAGAATTGACATAATAATTCCACAAAGCTCACTTGATTTTATACTTGCACCGGAAAACGGCCAAAGCTACGAGGAGTTTGAGGCAACGTTCATCTTTGACAATACTGAAATCAGGGACACCGTTGAAAATGTAGGATTCAGGTTGAGGGGAAATACCTCAAGGGCCTCGGCAAAGAAGTCTTTTAAAGTTTCCTTCAACACATTTATTGCCGGAGGAGATTATTACGGGTTGGAAAAGCTGAATATAAACGGCGAGCACAACGATCCCGGTATTATCAGATCGAAGCTGGCCTGGGACGTCCTGAATGCCATTGGAATACCCGCTCCGCGGGCAAATCATGTGACGCTTTACATCAATAATGAATATTATGGTCTGTACATCAATGTGGAGCACATCGATGAGGAGTTTGCAGGGTTAAGGTTTGGCAGCAAGGATGGCAATCTTTACAAATGCCTGTGGCCTGCGGACCTGGCGTATCAGGGACCCAACCCCGATGATTATAAAGGTGACAACGGTGATCGACGTACCTATGATTTGAAAACAAACACAGCCCTTGATGATTATTCGGACCTGGCAAACTTCATTTCCGTTCTGAATAACACACCCGTGGAAACACTTCCCACAGCGTTGGAAAAGATCTTCAATGTCAACGGATACCTTCAAAATCTTGCGCTGGAAGTGATGATCGGGCATTGGGACGCCTACAGCTACCTGAAGAATAACTACTACCTGTACAATAACCCGTTGACCGGCAAATTTGAATATATCACCTATGATACTGATAATACGTTTGGGGTTGACTGGATAGGAAGGGATTGGGGTACAAGAAGTATATATTCCTGGTCGAAAGGCGGTGAGGAGAGACCACTTTATGAGAGGTTGATGGATGTTCCCGAATACCGTGACAGATTTTCTTATTATGTCAATCAATTACTCGCATCGCATCTCAATCCTGATACCATTGAAGGAAGGATATATCAGCTCAAGGGAATGATCACGTCATTCGCGGAAAATGATCCGTTGAGGGGTCAGGATTGGGGGTATTCCGCTTCAGACTTCCATGATTCATACACTCAGGCGTTAGGTGGTCATGTGGCTTATGGTCTCATCCCCTTTATCGAAACACGATACAATTTTGTGAGCGGCGAGCTGGAACTGAACAATCTGCGGCCGGTCATTTGGGGGATCGAAAGAGGGAGGATTATTGAAAATGAGCCCATTCAATTTTCAAGCAGGATCGAAGATGAAGGAGACATACAGGCTGTGTTTTTTTACAGCATTAACGAATCAGCGTTCGAAGAGGTAGCGTTAAAAGATGACGGTTTGGATCCTGATCCCGCAGCCGGAGATAATCTGTATACGGCTGCTATCGGGGGTATAGCCAGGCCTGCCTCTCTCAGATATTATGTGGAAGCCACGGATGGCGAAGGTGGCGTATCCAGGTATCCGAGGGAAGATTATGAATCCTTCGACCTCATGGAAGCAGATATTCCGTCCTTATTCATCAATGAATTTATGGCCAGCAATGATAAGGCTACAAAAGACAATGCCGGGGAATTTGATGACTGGATAGAGATCTTCAATGCAGGTACGGAATCGGTCTGGCTGGGAAACAAGTATTTAACTGATAATCCCGGCAGGCCGGACAAGTGGCAAATGCCTGATATGGAGATTGGTCCGGAGGAATTCGTATTATTCTGGGCGGACGAAGATCAGAACCAGGGAGAAAAGCATACCAATTTCAAACTGAGTAGAGACGGGGAGCACATTGGCATCTATTTTGGCGAGGAGTTCGCTTTTCAGGTCATCGATGCAGTTGACTTTACGCAAGCCGAAACAGATGTAGCTATCGGGCGCAGTGAGGACGGATTCGGAGGATTCGGTCCCATGAACTGGCCCACCCCGGGAAGATCGAACCTGTCCCCGTTGGGATTATCAGAAGTCCCGCGGCTTGTGGTCTATCCAAATCCAGCCAAGTGTGAATTACACGTTGTTTTCCCTGAAGGAAGCGGTGAAATATTGCACAGGATCAGCATCAGCGATATGGCGGGCAGGCAGGTTTATCAGCGCGATGAATTCCGTGAAGAGATCACCTTGCAAGTTCACACGTGGAAGTCGGGTATTTACCTGCTCCGCATAACCGATTCGAAAGGCAGAAGCAGAACGATAAAGTTCATTAAAAGATAGATGTCTTTTTCCCCAGCGCCTCAGCATCTCCACGGTAAAACAGGATTAATGCCTGAAAGACCCCAGCGCCTTAGCATCTCCACGGTAAAACAGGATTAATGCCTGAAAGACCCCTGCGTCTCAGCGTCTCCGCGGTAAACCAGGATTAGAGCCCGAAAGATCCCTGCGCCTTAGCGTCTCCGCGGTAAAAACAGGACTAGTGCCTGAAAGATCCCAGCGCCTCTGCGTCTTTACGGTAAAACAGGATTAGCGCCTAAAAGATCCCTGCGCCTCAGCGTCTCCGCGGTAAAACAGGATTAGAGCCTGAAAGATCCTGCGCCTTAGCGTCTCCGCGGTGGAACAGGACTAGAGCCTGAACAATCTCTGCGTCTCAGCGTCTCTGCGGTGGAACAGAATTAATAGAGACTATTAGCAGTGCGGAAATAATTCACCCGGATTTTATCATCTTTGCCAAATCATGGCGCGCGAAATCACTGACATCAAAATCGGGATCCTCGGAGGAGGTCAGCTGGGCAGGATGCTCATCCAGTCGGGAATTGATCTTAACCTCGATGTATCCATAATTGATCCTGATCCTCATGCGCCGTGCAGTGGCCTAGTCAAGGATTTCGTTGTTGGAAAACTAACCGAGTTCGATGCAGTTTATGATTTTGGGAAAGATAAGGACCTGATCACCATTGAGATCGAAAACGTGAATACGGAAGCTCTCAAAAAACTGGCATCCGAAGGCAAAAAAGTCTTTCCTCAGCCGTCTGTGATCGAGCTTATCCAGGACAAACGCAAACAAAAGACTTTCTACAAGGCGAACCGTATTCCAACTGCCGATTTCATTCTGACACAAAATAGAGCGGATGTTGCGGCCCGCAAAGACTTCCTGCCTGCCGTGCACAAGCTTGGGCGTGAAGGCTATGACGGTCGGGGCGTGCAGGTCATCAGGGATGAGAAAGACCTTGACAAAGCTTTTGACCAGCCCGGACTACTGGAAAAATTTGTTGATTTCGATAAAGAACTGAGCGTCATCGTGTCCCGCAATGAGAACGGCGATGTAAAATCATTTCCGGCTGTGGAGCTTTCTTTCCACCCCACAGCCAACCTTGTAGAATTTTTATTCTCACCGGCCGATATCCCCGGGGAGGTCGAGATCAAAGCGGAGGAGATTGCTATTGACGTGATCGAAAAGCTGGACATGGTGGGCCTCCTGGCTGTAGAAATGTTCCTGACAAAAGAAGGTGAGATACTGGTAAATGAGATCGCACCGCGAACCCATAATAGCGGCCATCAGACCATAGAGGGGAATGTTACCTCGCAATTTGAGCAGCATCTGAGGGCCATACTTAACCAGCCTCCGGGGGGGACGGATGTCATAATTCCCACGGCAATGGTTAATTTGCTGGGTGAAGACGGATTCACGGGGAATGCCAAATACGTCGGAATGGACAAGGTCCTGGACATGGAGGGTGTCCACATTCATTTGTACGGAAAAAAGATCACAAAACCCTTCCGAAAGATGGGCCATGTGACCGTAGCAAATCACGACATGGATGAGTTGAAAGCAGTGGCGAAAGAGGTAAAGAAAACATTAAAAGTACAATCATGAGTAAACCTGAAGTCGGAATCATTATGGGCAGCCAGTCGGACCTTGAGGTAATGTCCGAGGCGGCGGAAGTCCTCGAAGAACTTGGCGTTGAAATTGAGGTTACGGTTGTATCAGCGCACAGGACGCCACACCGCATGGTGGAATATGCCGAAAAAGCACGGGAAAGAGGACTCAGGGTAATTATTGCCGGCGCCGGCGGAGCGGCCCATCTGCCGGGCATGGTGGCATCGATCACCACCCTTCCGGTCATTGGCGTTCCCGTCAAATCCCGCAACTCCATTGACGGCTGGGATTCCGTACTCTCGATCCTCCAGATGCCGGGGGGTATCCCCGTGGCTACCGTGGCCCTGAACGGCTCCAAGAATGCCGGAATACTGGCTGCTGAGATCATCGGTTCCTTTGATGCCGGTGTTGCGGAACGGCTGCAGAAATACAAGGACAAGCTCAAGGAAAAAGTGGAAAAGAGCGCAAAAGAACTGGAATCACACAGCTGGCGGGGCAAGCCGATTGGGTTTAAGTAGAACTGTTGCCGGTTTCCTGTTGGGAGTTGCTGGGTAACGGGTAACTCGCAACGGGCAACCTCCTTACACCACAATTCATCGTAGGATTGATTTCTCTTTTGAGAATTTTGGGCTAAATTTCTATAAGTGAACGGCTTTTACATCGATATTATCCTGTGTGTTTTCGCCTATTCCATCATGATCGGGTTTATCATCTGGCGAAACAGGAAAAACAAACCATCCGACGATTCGGGCGACGATGATGGTGGCATTCATGCCTGGACCGGCCCGGAACTCGACCTCCCTCCGGGGGTATGCCTGCCACAGGACGGACCGACACATAAGAAGGAATATGACGAGGTGATGGCCTGAATCAGTCATATTAGGCCAATAAGCTTTCTCCTATCATCCATTATCACAAGTGCAATCTGCTCAGTCCAGCAATAAGCAGCCGTCTTTGTGAGCCTGCCTGCTGCAGACAGGGAGCTTATTGAATTATTGTTTTGATGGGATTGTTATGCGACGAAACAATCTCCTTCCATTTGCAGAGCTGAGAACAAGCTGCCATCTGGCCAACATCTTTACATTCTTTATTTTCAATGTCGCTCAAAGCCGCTGGGCTCTCACTTTTCCTGGATGAAAAGTGAGCAAAAATCATGAAAATTTAAATCCTACGCGTGGGGCCAATTTGGCCCACCACTAAATTTTCGTCAACCCGCCTTTTCTTGTTCGATTCGTCAAGCCAGAAACCGAAGGTTCACGAAGGTTGTGCGTATGTCTGTGGGTTATAATCGCCCTTCAGCTGCACGAGGCCGAATGCTGGCCCGGGTATTATTCACCATAATTTTAGTTTAAGAGGTGTTCATGAATCTCCTTCGTCGATTTCTGTCGGTCCACCGCGCCTTTATTTCAGGTTAAACGGATAGCGAGGACACTGGAAATTGATGTCCGGGGAGTTGTTGGGTTCAACTTTTTGAGACACATAACCTGTCACACATGAATAGACATCATATTTCTACTCAAAAGTTACAGCTCGCTACAATTAAAAACAGCTCCGACTGACCCCTAGTTACCGAGATAAGCGGCCACGGCATCATGACGGCTCTGGACATGGGTCTTGAGATACTCCACGCCATTATCAAAGTCTGCATCTGAACTTAAAAATGAAAATCCATATTCCTCAGCGTAAACGTAATCCTTGATGAGTTCATAATATTCCGAATATGTACCAATGACTTTGGAGGGCTCGAACACTTCATTGGAAAAATTCTCCACGTTGGCGTCATACTTTTCTTTATATTCATCAACTGAAATGAGATAGTTGATAAGCGGCCAGTCGGAGCCTACCTCATTCAGGGAAAGGCTAAAAGTAATTTTTCCAACGCCACCACCACCCGATCCTCCGCCGCTCTGTTCCTGGCTCCTTAACGACTCATTGTTGTCCCATGGGATCCATGTGAGCAGCTGGGTCGACGGGTCATTGTAGAGAAAGTAATTGTGACTCATATTGCCGTACGTGTCCCAGTTTTGCATCACGATATTTGCAGCCAGCCATTTAAGGAAATGATCTACATCCAGTACACTTTGCAGGTCTGATTTCCACAGTTCGGGATCTGACGTTCTGGTGGAACTATTCAGATAAGTGTACAATGCATGCACGTCAGAATAATCAGCTATATCTTCGTTGTTTTTCTTCTCAAATTCCGTTTCATTATAGGTGCCTTGTGCAAAAGTGGCCGCATCACCATCAGGTTTGTAAAGATTGCCTTCATCAGAACCTAACTGGCTTTCCAAAACGGTATCATCCACTTCCTCGATGAGTGTGTAAAGACCAAAGTACTGACTACCGTACCCATAGTCGATGTACACTGCACAGAAAGAGGTTTTCGCCGCAGGAATACCGAATTCCCTGTAAAGATCCGCCGCAACCTTTTCCCGCAAAAGGGATTCGTCTTTAAAGTTGCCGCAAAGGTTGAGCTGCCTGAAGCCATAAAACCGTTGATTATCGATAGCAGGATAAGTGTCTTCGAACTCGTCAAAATCAAGCTTGAAAGAATACTTTTTGGAATTTGATCGACCAATGGAATAAAGTGATGAATTGCCCTTGTAACGGATACCTACTTTATACCACTCCTTATCCCCGAAATAAAATGAGCATGGTACATAAATGGGATTTTCATCAGGGAATACCGCTCCGGCTCCGGGTGGTCCACCTCCTGTGGATCCCATAAGGACTGAAAGATTGGCCTGCATATCCTGCCAGTGTTCCGCTTCTATTTTGATGTCAAACCTCAGCACTTCATGTTGGGGAAACACCATATCATAGTTTGGTTCTGCCAGGTTGGAATGGGTGTCGTCCGCCCAATCCGGTATTTCTATCTCCAAAGGTTCTTCTTCCAATTCTATTTCTTCTATGGTACTATCATCCCGGCATGAAAAAAGGTACAAAATCATAAACGGTATGTATAATGCTTTTTTATCCATGGTTTTTAAATTTTGATTTTATAGCTGAGTCCGATGATATGTCTGTTTTTGTACTCAGAGAGGTAATAGTCCAGCTTATAGTCGAGTTTGATACTGTTCTTTTTGTTGATTTTGTAGCGTCCGCCGAGCTCATATCTTATTTTGAAAACCTCGTGTTCAGTCAGGGATTGGAAGATTTCGGTAGAAAAGGAAGGAGTGAATTTGCTTTTTCTTATGTCATAATCCAGTGATCCCTTGTACCGCAGGTTCTCCAAAGTATAATTGTCCTCCCCAAGGCCTGAGTCATGGGTATATCTCCAGCGAAATTCAGGTTCAAAACGAAAAAGTTTCGTCATCGTACTTACTTCGAAAAAAACCCGCTGTTCAAGTTCAGCCTTACCCGCTCCATCGTCAGGCTGGACATTCAGGCGGTATCCTCCTCCTCCCTCCAGAAATTTCAGCGGTTTGTATTTGATCATACCCTGGAGCAGAAGTTTGTCCGTGTTGAAATTGTCATCCAGGCGGATTTCCGGGGTCAGGACCAGTCTGATATCCCTGGATAGCTTCTTACTCACATCCAATTCCATCCAGGTATTCAATTCATTTTCAACAATGATGTCCTTTTCCTGTGCATTTGCCACTTGAAAAATGCCAAAACACAGCGCGAAGAACATTACCCGGTGGGTGCTGATAGTTTTCATGGTATCAATTTTTAGAGTTTGTATTTCCATTGACATAGTAGTACACCGTGATGTCGGCAGTGTCCTTGACGAAATCCACCCGGTTAATTTCAAACCGTTCGATATCGATGCCCGTACGTTCTTTCAGGTCCTCCATCAGGAGGGCCTCATTACTTCTTTTGATATTCTCAATGTTTTTGTATTGAATGCGAAGTGAGTTTTCCTGTTTGAGGAGCAGTATCCTTTCCAGTCCCCATAAGCCGGCTACTATCACGGCATTCGTAAACAGGAGTTCGGTGTAACTTACCTTCTTATTGGCAAGGGCGTTGATCACCGAAACACCTATCACTACAAACAGATAGGTCATTTCCTTAATGGGAATGGCATCCGTCCGGTAGCGGATGATCCCAAAAATGGCAAAAAGACCCAGGGCGAAACCAAGTTCAAGTTTTACGTTTTCAAGCAAAAAGCATATCAGGAATACCGTAATACTGATGGCGAAGTAGCTGAAGTAGAAGTCCTTGCGTTTGCTATTGCTGGCATACAGGTACCTTATTATGACAAATACAATCAGCGCATTGAGACTGAACCTCAGGATCAACTCGACAAAATCTTCCGGGTCAATCAGATCGATTCCGAAAATTTCTATACCCATACTTGTTATTCTTTCAAACATGAAAGTCTCATGCAGCCGTGATAAAGCAAACTTTCACGAACTGCCTGATTCATTCAATGACCAGAAAATCACATTATCTCAGCTCCATGGAGGCTTAGGGGAGCATTCAAAGCCATAAAGTAACTGATGTTCACTCTTCTGAGATATGCCGTCAACATTCAATAGCAACCACTGAACACCTTTCAATATGTTCTAAGATCGTGGAAATCACATAAGGTTTAATCCGGACAGAAAAAATTCCCGGGAACTTTGTTTGCAGGTTCGGTGATCCGGGCTTCCCGGAAATGCCGGGAGAGCACCTGATGGCGCCCACGTTGCTGTAAGAAAACCCGACCCCCGGTCATTATTTATAGCAAGAGGATCTCTGCGGATCTTATAATTGTTTCACAGGAACACTTGGAATGAGTAATATGAACCAGTAACTCTGACACAGTTTATTGAATCACATTTCCAACCGCGTCAGAGACACTCATATTCACTTTCCCCTTTCAGGTCATCCTCCGGAAAGATTTAGACGTGCAGCCCTCATTATGTGCTTCAAAAGAATCCTTTTTCTTTACAAACCCTACATTCTGTTGGATATTCTCTGTAAAAAGCTTCTACCAGTGCGACAGAAAATTGGTGAAGTGGCGGGTCAGTCTGAGATGTGTAAATTAAATAAGATCCATACGTACTTTGGGAGAATGAACTTCCCTGAATTACATTCAGCACTTCCGAGGCCAACAAAATAGCATTGTTGTAATTCGCATTCACCTCGTCGATGCACTGATTCCAAAAATCACCGGACACATAGACATCATCACAATGCTCCCTTTCTTTTTTCTCAATCTTTTCAAGCTCAGCAATCCATTCCTGAAGGCAGCTTGTAAATTTCTTATCAAAAATATCCGGATTGTTTTGAACGTAGTTATCAAAAGATTCCGGATTTCCATAAGCCCTTATCATAACATCACCGAGAACCGGAAACGTCTCATTAGAACATTCCTTGCCTTTACACCCGGTCAACAAGCTAAACAGGGAGTAAGTAATCAATATTGAAAAAATTGCTGTGATTCTGTTTAATGACATGGGCATAAGGGACAGTCACAAACTAAACTATCGAAAGTGATGAGATATTACAATACCCACTTTCTGGTATTTTTCGCCTAACGTTATAAGGTATCGAAGATTTAATTGGATGTTTTAAGTGTTTAGTGGAACACCTGAAACCTGTAATGTGAACCACTGTCTCCGACACGGCTACTATTGGATCTCTTAAATTGACAAAAGCAGCTTCCGCCCTATTCCAGCCGGTCGACTATTCCTACCATCTGATCCACAAATGACATAAACCGGTTGTACAGTGCCTCGGTTTCTTTTTTATTCAGCTTGATCTCTTCGTTGCGCAATTGCATAACTTCATTAAGGATCGAAGCATCAACCGAAAAAGTACTGTTAAGGCTATCAATCGCATCATCCCATGGTGGCAACTCTTTGGTTTTTAGCAAAACAGCCACCCGCAACGTCTCAATGAAATCGGTGATCACCCCACACAACTTTTGTTTGAGCTCTTTTCCTTTTTTATCTAAAAAATATTGATCCAGATCCTGCGATAGATTCCTGAGCTCCTGCTCGCAAATAAGCCGAATGTGGATGGGGTCAATATCCAGTTTTTCCACCACATCTTCTCCCCATACCAAGACATGGGATTCTCTCATCGAATGATATTTGATTGGAAAAACATCTGTTGAGGAGATCAGGTTTTCCTCTGTTATGAACATGGCCTCAAATCCCATTTTTTTCAACCTGTAAACAGGTTTCATCACTTTCCTTAACATTTGAGTGTCAACGTTGCGAACGACAATGAGCACTTTTTTATCGTAAGATTCCGGGTGATAATCATGAAGTGTAGCGTTTCCGTACATCACGATAGATTCCAGTTCTTCACCTAGTATTTCCTGGAGGGAATCGCGAAAATCAGTCAGGGAAATGGCGTCTTTCATCCCTAGTTTCGAAGGAAATTCTTTTTGTAATGTTTCCATATCCGTTTAGACTTTATTTCAAACAAATATCTTAAGAATACCTAAAACAAGGGACCATTTAGGTTCAACTTTGATCAATAATCCCCTTTAAGTAGCTATTCACCTTGCATTAATTGCGGTGACTCCAATCATTTTATTTTACGGTGAACTTAGGCAAATCCGCGAAAAGGACTTATGAGGATTCTCAGAGTTCAAAATGATATGAAATGAGGCAGGATCTTGTGGATCGGCTGTTTCAAATGTCTATACAACACTTGAAACCTGTTACAAAAATCAGCATCTCCGACATGATTATGGAATTACATTTTTGGCCATATCGGAGACACTCATGTTCACTTTTACAGTTCAAGTTATTCTCTGGAAAATTCTTAAGAAAATTAAGGAATTATCAACCAACCAAATTCAATTCTGACAGTTCTTTGCCAATCTCATGGATACCATTCAGGATCTTGTCTGCTTGGTTGGGAGAGGGTCTTTTTTTGCCCTGAACATACTGGCTTAATAAGGTTGGATTCATACCAATCCTCCGGGCCAGATATTTTGCATTGAGAACACGGTAATATTGAAAAAATAGCTTGAAATCGAAGTTGAGTTTGATATTTGGTTGAGATACAAATTGGTTTTGATCTTCTAAATATAAGTTCATAGCTTCAGTGAGGTTCTCCAAAAGTTCGGTAGCCGTTCTTCCCGTAGTATACACCGGATAGTGTTCTACGTAAGCGGAATATCCGGTATCCGTTTTTTCCACTGTAGCATTAATGGTTCCTTTTTTTCTTTTCATTTTAGTTTCCATGTCGCTCTCATTTGATTCCAGCCTGCTTCAGTATCTTTTTCTCCAATCCTTTACCTACTTCATTGCTTCCGTGATTAGGAAATATTAGAACTCCTCTTTTTTCATTGTGCTTCATTTTGACATGAGATCCTTTTTGTGAAACAACATACCAACCATCTTTCTTAAGAATTCTTAGCAGCTCCGAACACTTCACCTGTCAAAGGTAAATTATTATTTACTCAGGTAACACCTGTAGGTAAATAAAAGTTTACTTTTATTAAGATTGCGTCAAGTCTTTTATAACATTAGCACCGGTTAGTATTATTGGTTACTCATTCCTCAGCGCCCGCACCGGGTTACTGATAGAAGCTCTGACTGACTGGTAGCTGACCGTAGCTACGGCGATCAGCACTGCCGTTATGGCCGACAGGATAAATACCCAGACCGAAATATCGATACGGTATGCATAGCTGTCCAGCCACTGGTTCATGGCATACCAGCCGACCGGAATGGCGATCACCAGCGCGATCAGCACCAGTCGGGTGAAGTCGTAGGTCAGCAGGAGAAAGAGGTTAGAAATGGAGGCGCCAAGTACTTTTCGGATGCCGATCTCCTTCGTTCGCTGCTCGGTGGCATAGGAAACCAGTCCAAACAGACCCAGGCACGAAATGATAATGGCCAACCCTGCGAAATAGGTCGACAGCTTACTGGTGCGCATTTCCGCATCGTACATATCGTTAAAGTCTTCATCAAGATAATATATGTTGAACTCCCGGTCGGGGAAGAAGTCCATCCAGACGGATTCGATTCTTTCGGAGATTTCGGCCTGCTCCATAGGGTCATAGCGGATATATACCCTGCTCAGTTCGTCACTCTTGAAAATGACAATGGGCTCAATCGCCGTATGGATCGATTTAAAGTTAAAATCTGACACTACACCAACGATGCGATAGTCATTTCTCCCGGATAGAGACTGTCCCACCGGGTCTTCCAGTCCCATGATCTCCTTTGCTCTTTCGTTGATGATCACTACGGAGGTATCCGTATGCACAAACTGCCGCCCGTCGATGACGTTCATTTCCATGGTGGGCATATAGTGCTCATCCACGCTCATATAGTGCATCAGTATGGTTTCATCAGGGTTTTTACCAGGCCAGTCAAATCCGGAAGTACTGCTCAGCACATAGGCAGGATGCCGGTTGGAAAGGCCTACATTGATCACACCCCTTTGATTTCTTATTTCGTTGGAGAAAACCTCCGATTTTTCGCCCGGCACAAAAGTGTAGATGATGTTATTTTTATTATACCCCAGGTTCACATCCTGGATAAACCGGAACTGCTGGTAGACAACCATCGTCCCGATGATCAGGACAACCGATATGGTGAACTGAAGTATCACCAGGATCTTTCTAAGTCCTGCTCCCTGTCTGAGGGCGGTGCCGTGGGTACCCAGGGTGCGAACAGGCTCTATGGAGCTGAGGAACAGGGCCGGATAACTTCCGGAGAAAAGACCGGTAAGAACGGCCGTCAGCAGGATACCTAACCCCAGCTTGAACCCGGTTCCTGCTTCCAGGAATGTCCGCAGGTCAAATTCCTTATTGGCAATCTGGTTGAAGAAAGGCAACAGCAATGCCACTACGCCGATTGACAGGATCACGGCAGTGACGGATAGCAATACCGACTCACTCAGAAACTGAAAGACCAGCTGTCGGCGATTAGCGCCTACGGTTTTCCTCAGACCAACCTCCTTGGCCCTTTTGGCCGAGCGGGCGGTAGAGAGGTTCATGAAGTTGATACAGGAGATGATCAGGATGAATATGGCTACTATGGAGAAGATCTTCACATACATCATCTCACCCTTTCGCCGTGCCTCAACGGTAAAGTCTACTTCACCCAGGTAAATATCCGTGAGTGGCTGGAGGTAAATATCTGTGACCGAACCCTCATTGTTTGCCTTGATCTGACCAATAATCTTGTCGTTGACGGTATTGAGATCCACCGCCGGGGCCATTTCCACATAAGTATACAGCCAGTTGGATCCCCAGCTATTGGCCCGGTCCGGGTCTCCGGAAAGGTACCTTTCAAAATTTGTAATATATCGAAAAGGCAGGTGTGAATTTTTAGGCGGGTCAGCCATGACCGCTCTTACAAAGAATTGCTCTCCATCCAGGTTGATGGATTTGCCCGTAGCCTCCTCATCTGGAAAATACTTGTCAGCCAATTCTTCGGTCAGGATCAGGGCGTTGAGGTCCGTTTTGAAGGACTGGACAGTTCCGCTGACAAGGGGGAATGTAAACATCTCGAAGAAAGATGCATCCGCCACTATGCCGCTGTTCTCACTTATCTTCTTTTCTCCGAGTTCAAAGCGAAAGTTGTCATTATAGACCCTTGTGAAGTTCACAATTTCGGGATATTCTTCCATGAGTGAGGGACCAAGGGCGGTTGGTGTAACAGCCACAGGAAATACCGGCTGTCCCGCGTAATATTGATTTTCCACCACGCGGTATAGCCGCTCTTTCTTTTTGTGAAACTGATCAAAACTCAGCTCGTCATTCACAAAAAGTGCGATCATAAAAACAATGGAAAGCCCTATGGTAAGGCCGATGATGTTGATAAAAGCATAAAACTTATGTCTCCACAGATTACGGAAAGCGATCTTGAAATAACTATTTAGCATAATGGTATTGATAAAAGTCCTTTTTCGTCTGATGTTCCAATATTCCTCACGGGCCATAGGTTTGATATCCCCGAATTCACGCACAGCCTTGTCAAAGGCTTCCTGCACTCCAAGTCCTTTGCTTAGCAGGTCATCAATATGGTCGCGAAGATGGAGCTCCATCTCCCTGATGGCGCCGTGGTTAAAAGCCCGGTGCCTTCGAAAAGACCGCAACCAACGATGAATGGCTCGTTCGAGATCAAACATGGTCTAGGTCGTTGACGGTTGGCCCTCCCAGATCTTATCCAGGACAGAATTGACGTGAACCCATTGTTCACGCTCGTTGACCAGTTCTTTTTTGCCCAGTGCCGTGATCTCATAATATTTTCTTGGCCTGGAATCATCAGACATTACCCACTTCGATTCGATCAGTCCCTCCTTTTCCAGCCGGTGAAGCACCGGATAGAGCATGCCGTCCGACCATTGCATTTTTCCGCCCGACATTTCCTTGATCTTTTTTATGATGAGATAGCCATAGCTGTTCCCCTGCCTGAGGACACCCAAAATGATAGGTTTCGTGGATGCCGCAGTAAGATTTTTAGATATCATATTATTCTATATACATAACAATACTATGTATACGAAGATACGGGAATTTTGATTTATAATATTCCCTTTTTAGGAGTACGGGAATTCGTATCCGGGATCACTAGTCACGTTATCAGTTCCACGGACAACAGCCGAACCTGATCTTATGATCCTTGAGTCATTTTCTGTTTACCTCGGCTGGTACTTCAGATGGCCGGTACCGGAGGTGAAAGCCGGAAAAGAAGAGGAAAAGCCGGACTTGGAGCAAATAATGGATAGGAACAAAAAAAAGCACCGGGGTTCCGATGCTTTCTAGGTTTAGTAAAGGTGTTATGTATGGGTTATGAATTCGTAAAGGAATTTCTTATTCGCTCTGCTTCCGCTGTAAGATTCGCCAGTATTTCAGCCGTAAGCACAAGATCACCGGTATTATCGGCAATTTGCTGAACTACTTCGGCAAGTTCTCCATCGTAGATGGTCTTCAATGAATTCAGATCGCCGATCAGGTCCGCAATCTCTGCATTTGAAGCCAGGCTATTCATTACCGTAAGTAAATCATCCAGGGCAGGCTTTTGATCAATAACGATTTTGATCAATGGCTCCAGGATCAGGTTACGTGCTTCTGCAGGCAGGTCCTCAGGATAAGTAGCAATAAGTTGCGTCGAAATGTACAGTCCTTCAATGTAAGTCCCGGTGAGAACCAGTCCGGCAATGTGCATTTGATCAAGCGCATCCAATCGATCCCCTGTCCTGTTCAGGATCTCGTCGACCACTACTCTTAAGGAATCCTTGTTATTGAGGTTTCTTTCAAAACGGCTCATAAGCTCAAGGTCCATTGCCGAAGCAACACCCAATGCTTCCGCCAGCTTCTGACACGAGCTGACATAGTCCAGGGATTCCTGGGTTTTTTCGTAGGACGCGAGGTATCCGATATCAGAAGTGTAGACTCCGAGGTTCAATGCGGCCTTTGTGACATTACTGGCATAACTTTCGGAGTTGTCCAGCGGGTTTATAAGATTCGGATTATAGTCACTACCCGTTGCCATCAGCAAATATGGTACTTCTGAGGGCGGAGGCAGATCCTTTATTACCGCATCAATTTCGCTTATAATTTGGCTTTTAGCCTCGTCAAATTCGGCCCCTTCACTTGCTTTTTCACTTCCACCGCCACCACAGGAGGTAATTACGATTCCAATAATCAAGGATAGCGACAAGGCTCTAAGTTGAGTTAATTTCATAATTGGTTATGATTAGATTGTATTTATTGGTGATCTAAAAGTAAAATATAATTTCCTTTTTAAGAATCCGGCTCCATAAAAATACCTTAAATGATCAATTCGTGGATAAGATTTCCGAAATATTCCGCTTTATTTTTATTGCAATTTCATTGAGCGGCAGGTCATTAATGTCCTCTCCAAACGGATCTTCGATCTCCTCCGCGATCAATTCGACGCTGACCAAAAAATAAAATGTCAGGCAGACAATGAAAACCGACCAGTATCCGAAATCCCACACGAAACTTACCGGAAGTGTGATGGAATAGATGAACAGGAATTTCTTGATGAACATGCTGTAAGAATATGGAATGGGCGTGGATTTGATTCGTTCGCAGGCTCCGACAATATCTGTAAATCCTTTCAGCTCTTTGTCCAGTAACCAAAACTGCTCTCCGGAGATAACCTTCTTATCCCTCAGCATCACTACCCTTTCCATCAGTATACTGGTGATACGATTGGGCCGGTGTTTACTCTTTATGATTTTTTCCTTGATCTCATCATTGAAGAAATCCATCTCACCCACCAGGATACTGTCACGGAGGTGTTCTTTTATGGCAAACGCCACATTCGGGATTATCTTCCTGAAAAATGCCCTGTTTTCCTTGTCATCCTCTTTCAGATAAGCATCGATTTTCAATGCCAGATGCCTGGTGTCGTTCACCAGACGTCCCCAGAGTTTACGCCCTTCCCACCATCGGTCATATGCTGTATTCGTTCTTAGAACGAGAAATAAGCCAAGGATGACACCAAGTATCGAGTGAAATGCGATTGTGCCAGAGTAGTGAATTTCGAGCACGTCCACAACGATGAACGTGAAGAAAATGGTAAACAAAGCAACAAACATGAGCAGGGGCAGCAGTGACCTGAACACATGTCTGCTGTAAAAATCAAAGATCAAAGAAACCCACGATTTCGGATTATACTGGATCATAGTTGCCTAATATAAAATGAGTTCGGGATAAGAGCAATTTGTTTTTTAAAACTGAAACACTTTAATATAACTTTTTCAGGCGTTTTACTAAATTTTTGCTGTACCCGGATTCCAGGAGACCAAGAGATCTTTTTAATTCCATTACCCAATTGTAAGATTCGATAACCCTTTCTTTTCTGATCTCTCCCGAAAGGACTTTGGATTTGATGAGCTCATGAAGCTCAACACCAGAGGTTCGCTCGTCCTCGAAAACATTATTGGAAAACATGAGTACGTCAATCCCTGCATTTACCGCCATTACAACCGCTTCTTCAAACCCGTAATACTTTGAAATAGCGCCCATATGCATGTCATCCGAAAAGACCACGCCTTCAAATCCCAGCATATTACGGAGGATACCGGTAAGGATCTTGTCAGACAAAGTTCCCGGAAGCATTCTATCATCAAGCGTCCGGTTGACAATGTGGGCGGACATTATGGCCCGTACCATTCCGGAATCTATCAGTACGCTGTAAGGGAAAAGTTCCTCCATCACCCAGGTGTCCGATACATCCGCAATTCCCAAATGTGTGTCGGCGGTAGAGCTGCCATGACCCGGGAAGTGTTTCAGCACGGTAGCTACATTGTATTCATTGTGACTTTCAATAAAATGTGATGCGTGAAATATCACTCTGTCATAGGAAGGGGAATAACTCCTTTCAGCTTTTGCGATAACCGGGTTTTCAGGATTGATATTTACATCAACGGTAGGTGCATAGTTGACGTTAAATCCAAACTCGTTTAATGTCCTGGCGGTCTGACCTGCATAATATCTTGTAGTATCCGCATTATCCGCTTTCCCCAGGTAAGCCGCAGAAGCCGTCTCCGGGAAACCGTACTTGGGTTTCAGCCGATTTACACGACCCCCCTCTTCATCGATACCCATAAAAAGGGGAACAGGCGCTTTCTTTTGCAGTTTGGCGATCAACCTGGCCAGTTCAGCCTTGGTGTTCTCCTGACGCAGGTCTTTCTCAAACAGGATGATCCCCGAAAGTTTGCCATTCTTGATCAGTTCCAGCGCAGACCGAAATTCATCTTCCTGGCTTTCGTTGATGCCGATCATGATCATCTGCCCGATCATAAGGTCCAGCGAGTCTGACTCCTGGGCCTGTGCATTTGCGATTACAAAAAGGCAGGAAAAAAGGATAATTAATTTTCTGATTTTCATCTCAACATTTTTCGAATTGCTTTACCATCCAAAGTAAACTGGGAAGATAATAAATCTGCAGTCAAGCACGAGTGTACCGGCAGCACACCGATGACATCTCCAAAATGTAATTTCCTTATTTCATGCTCAGGCCCTCCAATGGTCCCATGCTCCTGCGACATCTTTTTCAGATACAGGCCTTCTGTGATTTCCCAGCCCGAGTCCGAAAATCTGACCACCCGTCCGAATGTTTTTGATCCGTTTGCATCCAATGAGTCCTTCGAGAAATGCACGGCTCCCCCGTAAATCAAGATCTCGTTACGTTCATAATGAGTTGCTACCACAGGGACGGCGACGACCACGGCAATGTCCTCCAGGGAGCACGAACCAATCTGTTTTTGCATGAGATCATAGTAAACAAAATTTCCGCATCGTATCTCATCGATATTCTCAAAATCATCACACACACTGCAGGTCGGTGTATCACCATGGGAAATGAAAATGTCCTCCCCAAGATGTGACTTCATCATCCTGTATTGTTCAAGTATGTCATTATGCAGGGATTTCACTGCATCTGCTGACCTGCATCCGTAGGTATGCCCTGCATGGATGATGAATCCGTTGAAATCGAAAGTTGAATGGGGTGGCTGCATTAATGATGTAATCTTTTCGATATCATTGGACGCGATCCCGGTCCTTTGATATCCTACATCTATTTTGATGTAGTAGCTGATCTTGTTTGAAATGTGCTTACCGGCATGCCGCAGTGCTTCGTCAGATTCCAGTAAGATCCCCAACCTGGTTTTTGCCGCCAACTCGTTAATTTCCGACCATTGATGAGGATTATAAGGGAAGGCGATGGTGATATCGGACCAGCCATTTTGAGCAAAGTATTGAGCCATTTCAACTGAAGAGGCCGTAATCGTGCTGACTCCATAGTCCCGGTACCAGTTTCCTACATCGGCGGAATGGTGGGTTTTGAAATGGGGCCTGAATGCCATCTGATACTTTCTGGCTTTGCCCGCCATCCTTTCAATATTCCTGCGAGCAATTTCCTCATTGATGATCAGTGAAGGTTTTTCAATATTAACCATTTGAAGTTATGTCAATAATTCTGGTGATTACCTCTGAAAAATAGGCCCCGTTATCAAACCCGAACCAGCTCATGGTCCTGGTTTCATATTTGTCAAGGTCATACCACCGGTCATCCGGCACATAGCCAATGTAGCCTCCGTTGAATGAGGTGATGATCAGGTTCAGGTTTTTCGATCTGGCATATTGGTGCAATTGAACTGCCAGCTCTCCCGAAAAATCACAGGGTAGTCCGATAAATAGTATGTCATTGATCTGGAGGCAGGAAATCGAGGTGCTGTAGTCTCCCACAAACGTCTTGAACAACCAGGGACGCAGGATCAGGTTTTTGGAGACCTTCATGTGGGGTTCGCGGAGTTCAAAAGGGATCTCAAATGATCTCAATCCGGCTTTTTGATGCATTGGGGGACCGAGCATCTGTAGTAATTTGGTTTGTTCTGCCAGGTTATTGCCAATGATCTCAGCCTTAGCCCATTGCTGCCGGTCGATATCCGCGGGACCCATACTGGCAACCGCGCCGGCGCTGAATCCGGCATATTTTACCAAGGTATCCTCTTTAAATGCCTGATAATAGGCGGCAGGGTAATCCGCGGAAATGTCCCTGAAGTTATGATCCAGGCAGGTGGCGTGAGCCCCATAGATACCATGTATAGCCAAACCCCGGGAATTGCGGGCCAGGATGACTTTGAGCAAAGGGTCGGTAGTCCCTTCGGAACCTACCAGACGATTCCGGATCATATCGGGTACTGACAGTTCACCATACCCGATCAAGCCTGTTGTGGCATTGTCCTCGGCTTCAGCTAGCGCCTGACTGATCCTGCCGGAAAGCCATTCCACGACACCGGGGTCATAGGCGCCGGCAAACATTTTGCCAACCATCCCGGGAGCCCAGGATCCAAGACTGGAATGCGTATGCGTGGCTGTCAACAGGATGTCATTCAATGTCCAGGTTGTTTTTTTGAGTTTTTCTTTCAGTGCCCTGGTGACTTCCGGGTGAATGATCAGGAGGTCGGCGGAGATGATCGCCTTTTTCGTGAGCCCATTGTCAAAAACCAGGGCCCGTACAAAAACCGAATCATGGATCTGTTCAAATTCCATGGGGTCTCTCGCGCCGTAGCCGGCCAGTGGGAGGACCGTTTCAGGTGTAATTGAAACTTTTGACCATCCAGTGCTGAGGGAATCAAATTCCAGCGGCTGCATGCCCGATTCCAGGGAATCCATACGGCGCATCATGCGCTTGTAAAACTGTTTTTCCGGGTACGGTTCGCGATCAACCCAGGTAATCAGAAGATTGAACAGGATAACTATCAGAAATATAGTCCCTAATAAAATTCTCCTGATGGTCTTAGATGAAATCAAGCCAGTTTAAATGGTCCCAAAGGGTTTGTACATGACCAAATCTAAAGGATTTACAAAACACCAATGTCAGGTTTTATTCTCAGGTGGTTTTTGGGTGAAGGTAGTGATGGTTGGTGAACTTCGTTACTGGATTACAAATCCAAAATTTATCTGTCCCTCAGCGTGTATCACAAGTTGAAAAATTTCGATCGCAATACAATAGCGACCAAGCGATAAATACTGCCCCTAGTAAAATTCTCCCAATGGTCTTGGTTAAGGTCAACAAACTAGTTTGGTGATAATATGAGCCTCGTTCATAGCGATTCAACAATTTCTTCTTCAGTCATGGTTTCCAGGTACAGTTCTATGGCCTCCTTGATGTTGGCCATAGTTTCTTCGAAGCTATCACCTTGTGTGTGACAACCAGGTAAAGCCGGACAGGACGCAAAAAAACCATGCTCGTCCTTGTTGATCACTATGTTGAGCTTGCTTTTCATTTTTTTTACAAAGTGGCGTTTTTTTAGTCAAATGTGATTTCTTCAGGAGGGCTTTTCCCTTCTACAACAATCGTCACAGGCATCTGCTTCTTGGAGTACAAGTCCATAATTTATTCATCCTTTGGATGCATTCCGGAGTAAGAAAATTTCAGCGTCGTACAATTGCAACCAGGATAAGGTAATACCTACTGCAAAATCATTTTTCTGTCCTTCATTTGGTCCATTGTCTTAAGTATAATCTCCGTTGATATCTGCCCAACCTGCTGAAGGCTGGTTTTGTTAATTTGCAAGTGTGTATCGTCCGGAGTATGAAACACATTGCCGGATGTACCAATGCTGGTCGCGACTATTCCGGCCTGGGTAAATGTCTGCTGATCCGCTCCCAGGTTACCCGTTTTTCTCACTTCAATTTCCAATTCCTGAAGTACTTCATCAATAACATTGATGATCCATTCCGGTTTGTTGGTAATAGCGAAAACTTCAAATATTTCCGGCTCCAGTATTCTCCACGACGAACCGATTGCCTCCCATGGCCTGTTACGGGTGATAGCAGGAAATTCATTTCCACCGATAACATGGAAGTTCCTGTTTACTCCTTTCTTCGCTTCAATCATAAGTGACGGACCGCCAATATTATCCATATTGTACATCAGTATGCAATCTTCCAGTTCCGGGCCGTGTTGATTCAAATAGATCCGGGATCCCAGGATCCCTTTTTCTTCGGACCCAAATGAGATGAACCTGATATTTGTGTTTAACCTGTCTTCCATGGACTTGAAATATCTGGCCAACTCGATCAATGCCCCTACACCTGAAGCGTTGTCATCTGCACCGGGACTTGTCGGGTAGGTATCGTGATGAGCTCCAATGATTATGAATTTTTTGGTCTTTACACTGGCGATCAGATGCCCTGCAACATTCTGTGATTGATAGTTAGCCATTTTACCGAAAATACCCACATCACAAAGAGCGTTTTCCAGGCGTTTTATTTCCTTGTAATTGAAGGGGTCAACGATCAGGACTAGTCTGGCATTTTCTTTAGCGAAAAAGAAATATTGATTTTCCAGGTGAGTAATGACAATCCGGTCGGTTATCGATTGACCATCGGGTCTTCCAATCGAATCAATTGTAATAAAGTTGCCCTGAAATGAGTATATGCTGTCATATGGATTAAAATATATCTGCTTTACTTCATATTTTGAGTCTCCGATTTTCAATATCGCGCTATCCAGCCTGAAGGTCTCAAACGAGAATTTTTCAAGTTCCGTGTCAATCCCAATATCAATCAATTGGCCCCTGACATAATTCGCTGCCAGCGCTTCACTATCTGATCCGCTTTCTCTTTCACCTATTTGGGCTGAAAGATGCACGATATGCCTGTAAACCTTTTCTCCAAAATCGTCAGGGAATGAACGGGTAGTTTTTTTGCAGCCGGAAAGGAGTATTATGAAAATAGTGAGACAGAAGACAAATGTTCGGATCATAATCGTGCAATGAAATCATCAAATGCGAGTTAACTTTTAAAAACGAGCCGGAATTCAAACAACCCCAATCAGGATCAACAGTTAACCTGCTACTGCCCGATGGATCAAAAGTGATGGACTAACTAATACCTTCCCCTGGATAGTGTTGTTTGAATCCCTCTGACCTTTGGATTCCTGCTCATATGTATGACAAACAACCTAACCAATTTACGTAACCGGATTTTGTGATTTTTTCACTTTCTGGTTTTGCATGGGACCAACACGTGTTTGCCTGGGTATGGAACTTGTGTCAAAGCAAGATCACCCATGTCTGTTGAGGGAATGAACCCGATTTTTAAATCAGTGCTAAATTTGAGAAACGCTAAATGAGTTTGTAATTTCCGGAGTGTATAATTGACTTATTATAATTGGAATATACAATAGCATTAATTCTGCTTTTAGGCTCTATCCAGGGATTTTTGTTGGCTATTGGTCTTTTTAATAAGAAACAAAATACTTCGGCCAACCGCGTCTTGTCATTTTCTACGGTAATAATTTCAATAGCTTTATTTCTTGCTTATATCACCTTTACCTACCCCTACAATGAATATCCTCATTTGATTAAAATAGGTGCTCCATTTGCCTTCTTTTTTATTCCCGGTTTGTACCTGTATGTTAAACTACTCACGGGCGATTCTGAAAAGATATCCGGCTCGTTCCTGTATTATTTTATTCCGGGAATAATCTATCTGGCAGCAAATGTTCCCTTTTATTTATCTGATGCCCAATATAAAATCAACTACTTTGAAAGAGTTTATGTGTTTCAGGAATTAAGTAAACTGGATATCGCAGACGAAGTAACATCCAACCTTTTTAATACTACTTTCAGTTTCATGGTGATCTACCTGGTGATTAAATACAGAAAGCGAATTCGTCAGGAATACTCCGACCTTAAAGGGAAAAAGTTAAACTGGCTTTGGGTTTTATCCTTGACCATGTTTGTACTGATCAGTACTGGTTTAATTGTATCCACCCTGACAGTACTGGCTATTGATATTGCCCGGCCTATTTACTACTTAACTGCATTGGGAAGTACTGGTTGTGTTTATATGATGGGCTATTTTGCCATGGCACAACCTCAAATATTTATTGATGAATTAGGATATCATGAATCAAAAGAAGTCATTGATAAAACCTCTGTCGGTGAACCACCTGATTATACGGCCTTGCTTGAAACCATAACCGGTGAACTTATCGAAAAGAAGTACTATACCAATGAATCACTTACCTTGCATGAACTATCAAAAGAAATTGGAATACCTGCATATTTGATCTCAAGGGCTATCAATCTTGAATTGAATGAAAATTTCCACTCATTTATCAACCGTTACCGGATTGATCGTATTAAACAGGCCCTGGTTGATCCAAAGCTCCATGATCAAAGCATTATTTCAATCGCATACAAATACGGATACTCTTCTAAATCCACCTTCAATCATGTTTTTAAACAGTTTACAGGGCAGACGCCTTCATTTTACAGAGAAAAATTAACAAGTGATCCGGGTTCTTAACTGCCGGCAATCCAATAGTCCAAAAACCTTTAATTCTCTTTTTTTTCTGTTTCAAGACCTCAGTGAAGCGGATCGATACTACTTTGAAACGGTAAGTTGTTTAATTATCTAAATGAAGTTCTTATGATCCGTAAGTCAGCATTAATAGGAATTATTATGTGCCTGGTTTCATGTTCGCTAATGGATCCGGCAGAGCCCGGAAACCTGGTCCCCAGGACAGTAGATGAAGATCCTTCACTTCCTTCCCTGGAAGTAAATGGTACTAATCTTCATTTGCAGACATTCGGGAATTCTGAAAATCCGGTTTTAATCTTTCTTCATGGCGGGCCCGGAGGTGACCATCGAAGTCTGCTGCGATTGAAGGATCGATATAATGACTACAGCCTCGTGGATGAATATTATTGTGTGTTTTATGATCAGCGCGGTGCAGGCCTTTCCCGAAGACATGGTTTGCTTGAGGATGCCTTTGATCATGATGTCAAAGAACTGTTTCCTGAGGTTTACCTGGCGGACCTCCATGCAATAGTTGAGCATTTTTCACCGGATGATAAGGTAATTCTAATGGGTCATTCCTGGGGTGGGGCTCATGCTACGTATTATGTGAATACCTATCCGGAAAAGGTAGCCGCTGTCATTGTAAGTGAACCGGGACCCTTTCACTCTGATGATGCGGATGCGATACCAAATGTCAATATCAAACTATTCAACGAGGGAGTAAGTGATGCCATGTGGAACAGCCAGTTTATATCGGCAAATGATCATGAAAGCGCAGATTATAATTTTCTGACAATCATTTTAGCCATGAATCCGATAGACGAATATCATTTTGTTCTCGATGAAAAGGAAAGCATCAAGTTTTGGAGGTATGGCGCTGTTGCCAACCTCAATGATCTGGGAAATGCCATAAATGACAATGGGGAATTCCACTACGATTTTACCAACAACCTATCCAATTTCACGACAAAGGCACTGTGCATAAATGGTTCATTAAATGAAATACTGACAGTGGAATTTCAGGAAGATAATATGGCCCGATATCCTAACTATGAGATCAGGATAATTGAGGATGTTGGGCACGATTTGATGTGGATACGGGCAGACAAGCATGTTGAATACATAAAAGAATATTTAGATGAAGTACTATAATAAGTTATCTGTGATCCGTCATTCATTCACATTACTGTTCTTCTTCAGTTCAGTTAATATAATGGCCCAGGATCAATCAATGGTAGGTCAGCTAACAGAAAAAGAACAATCAATAGATGTGTATTTTGGAATGGATTATTCGTTTAGTACTGTCGGAGTGGCCTATAAGAGAGGATTTACCTTCCTGAACAGACCCCTGACTATTGGAACGGATCTGGCATTTCCACTGATCACCCCTGACTTGAAGGATTATCGGATCAAGATCATCAAGTCACAACTAAGTGTATATAGAACAAAATACTTTGATTTTGCAGTGACATATTCTCCAACCTTAGCCGGGACCGGGACCAAAGCACAACGGATTTTAGCTTTTGGAAATGAGTTTGGCTTGCTTTCGGGCTACTGGGGGCCAAAGTGGGGATTTGGGCTTGAGGTAACTGCCGATATGAAAAATGCCACAAGAATCGAACATACCAGTTATTATCGTGAGGTTGTCTATGAAGACATAAAAGATGGATGGTACAAGAATACCGGAGGCAATATCCGGTATAATGTGGTAGTAAGCAGAAGGTTTAAGCGTTTGGATGGAAGTGTTCGTATTGGTAACTCAAATACTTTAAAATTCAAAAAGTACATGTTCATCCCCCTATACTATTTTGTGATAGGGAGTACGTATCGGTTTTAGTTACTCAAATCTTAACAGGTAAATTCATGAAGATTTGTCGGGTTGAAAAAAGGTAAAAGATTTTAGGGACAAACTTCGTGGGCACATTTAGGTGTCAAAAGCACCCATCTGCCAAAGTTTGCAACTTGCGGCAAAAATCACCCCGCCCATCCTTCTCTATCCAGGCTCCTGTACTGGATAGCTTCGGCTAGATGTTCGATCTTGATATCATCAGACTCGGCCAGATCGGCAATCGTTCTTGAAACGCGCAGGATCCGGTCATAAGCCCTCGCAGATAAGCCCAGTTTTTCCATTGCTGTTTTAAGCAGTGTTTTCCCGGCTTCATTGATCCTGCAGACTTCTTTCACCATCTGGGAAGCCATCATGGCATTGTTGTAAACCCCAGGCACTTTCTCAAACCTGCGTCCCTGGACCTCGCGGGCAGTTATCACCCGTTCCCGGATCTCTTCACTGGTCTCGGCTTTTCGGTCAGCGGTCATCTGATCAAATGAAACCGGTGTTACCTCCACATGCAGATCTATACGATCCAGCAATGGGCCACTCACCTTGTTGAGATATCGCTGGACACTGCCGGGAGGGCAGACACACTCCTTTTCGGGATGATTGTAGAAGCCGCACGGACAGGGATTCATACTGGCGATCAGCATAAAGTTGGCCGGATAGTCCAGCGATACCTTTGCCCTCGATATGGTGACTTTTCTTTCTTCCAGTGGCTGCCGCATCACCTCCAGGACCGTTCGTTTAAATTCCGGTAGCTCATCCAGAAACAGCACGCCATTATTAGCCAGTGATATCTCCCCGGGTTGTGGTATACCTCCGCCTCCGACCAGGGCCACATCACTAATGGTATGATGGGGGGAACGGAAGGGCCTGGAAGCAATGAGGTTGGCATTGGACCCAAGCTGACCGGCGACTGAATGGATCTTGGTTGTCTCAAGTGCTTCATGAAGTGATAACGGAGGCAGGATCGATGGTAATCTTTTTGCCAGCATCGTCTTGCCTGCTCCGGGAGGACCGATCATGATCACGTTATGGCCCCCTGCTGCTGCGATTTCCATGGCCCGCTTTATATTCTCCTGCCCCTGGACATCTTTGAAATCAACGGCGTATTGATCCCGGTAATAGCTGAAGACGTCCCTGGTATCATAGGAAACAGGCTTAATGGGATTGCTGCCATCAAGGTGGCCAATAGCTTGCTCAAGGTTGCCTACGCCAATCACTTCCAGATTATCAACGATTGCCGCTTCCGTTGCATTTTCTTTGGGAAGTATGAATCCTTTGAATCCCTTTTTTCTGGCCTCAATAGCGATGGGCAAAGCTCCTTTAATAGGTCTCAGAATCCCATCAAGGGATAGTTCTCCCATTAAAATGTAATCCTTAAGCGTTTCTGTGACAATTTGATCTGACGCTTTGAGCATACCAATGGCAATGGGAAGATCATAGGCAGAACCCTCTTTTTTGATATCGGCGGGAGCCAGGTTGATCACCCTTTTTTGGCGTGGAATGCGATATCCGTAATTTTTTATAGCGGATTCAACGCGCTGCTGACTTTCTTTTACCGCTGAATCCGGTAGCCCTACCATGAAAAATTTCGTCCCCTGTCCGATATCAACCTCCACGGTAATGGTGTACGCATCTACGCCATAGACGGCACTTCCAAAAGTTTTAGCGAGCATCTACTGATCTGTTGTTCCTGATTCGAGGGCTGAATATAGAAATTATTTTAAATAATGGAGCAAGGAAAATTTTAGTTATTGAAATTGTCCGTTTTCTAAAACATTTTGTCCGTATAATGGTATCCGGGTTGCCTAGCTTTGGTCAATAATTCTTTTGAAATGATCAGAGAACCTGATCTATGGCTGGTTGATGAACCCTGGTGCACGCGCCAGGGTTTACTTTTACCAGTCGATCCCCAAAATACATCGAACCATGCAATTGGGCTATAGAAAAATACCCATCGAAAGGACTCACTCTTACATATGCTACTACTTTACCCCATGGCTATGCATTGCCAGGTTCACACCTCCAGATCCCTGGGTACAATACCGTATCTATCTTCGAAATCTTTAATGAACGGATCAGTATCGGTATAGCCCAGTTGTGTAGCCAGTGCTTCGATGCATGTATAGTTTTGGGTCTCTATTTGTATCCTGGCATACTGCAGCTTCAACTCCCGGTAATATTCCTCCATTGTAAATCCTGTGGTCCGCTTGACAATCTCTTCCAACTCTTCTATAGACTTTTGAAGAACATCCGTAATGCTGCTGATATCCGGTTGCGCCTGAAAAAGGTCGTTGTTCATCACCTCGGCAAGATGATGCAATACTTCCCCCTCAATTCCGCTTGCGCTACCCTGGCGCGCTTTAGCTCTCCCCAGGACACGATCACAATGGCGTAATAACCGGGATCCGACAAAAGGTTTGCCCAGGTAGTCATTCACTCCGATGCGCAAGGCTTTCAAACGGTGAAGATCTTCGGACAAGGAGGTCAGCAGAATTATAGGTACATCCGACATGATTTCGTCCGAATGGATCTGCTCCAGCAACTCAAATCCATCCATTTCCGGCATCATCACATCGGAGACAACCAGGTCTACCCTGGAAGGGTGTGCCCGTAACACTTCCAGTCCTTGCTTCCCATTTGATGCTGTTCATACGGTATAATGTTTGCTTAAAATCTCGGCGATATATTCCGCCATGTCGGGCTGGTCCTCCACCACCAGCACCGTCGGTTTGCCTGCTACTGCCACAAACTGTCTGGTTGTTTGTTTCTTCGGTTTGACCTGTGTTTTTTCCTGCCCGGGAATACCCGTTGTTATGGTCTTGTACAGGGTCACTGTGAAGGAAGTGCCATCTCCTAAACGGCTGTCAACCGTAATATCCCCTCCTAAGACCCTGACCATTTCATGGGCCAGCGAAAGTCCGATACCAACTCCTCCCATTTTCGGATTCTTCCTGTTTTTTGACTGGTAATATCGCTTAAAAATATGGGGCTGATCCTTCTTATCAATCCCCATACCCGTATCTTGTACCTTGAACTTTATCAGGCCATTGTCTTCCCGGCAGGTCAGACTGACCGTATCACCTTCACGGCTGTATTTCAGTGCATTGCTGATCAGGACATCCAGTATCTTCTCAAACTTGGCCTTGTCGATCAGGAAATTGAAATCCGGGTCCACCTGCTGATCCAGTTTATAATTGATCCCCTTCATCTCAGCCTCGATCTCAAAGCTGCTAAAGATCCTTTTAACACTCCTTTTGAATGGGATAGCAATGAGGTGAACCTCCATCTTGCTTGAGTCCATTTTGGATACCTGAAGTATTTCTTCAGCCATCGTTACGAGCTTCTCACTGTTCTTTCTGATCCGGTCAAACGCTCGTCGCTGACTTTCAGATAAGTTGCTGTCTGTCGATAATTCGTTTAACGGCCCCCTGATCAACGTCAGTGGTGTGCGGAGCTCATGGGCAATGTTGAGAAAAAAGTCACTTTTCATTTGCTCAAGCTCCTGTTCCTGCTCGAGCAGTCTGGCCTTTGTTTTCACTCTCTGGCTCAGGAGATAATAGACCAGGATGGCAATGATAGCAAATAGAATCATCCCTGCAATAGGTCCGAACAACCAGAACTGCCGGATTTGACCGCCCTGCTCCGGTACCCGGACCTGTGGCTGTTGTTCTTTGCTTTTGTACTGCTGCTGAAGTTCGGCGATCACACCTGTAGCCATACTGTTGAGAGTATTTGCCAATTCCCATTTTTCCTCGAATATTTCAATGGCATTTAAATAGAATTCCATGTTCAGGCTGTAACCTGGCCAGCTGAGGTAGATCTCACCCATATTGTGAAGTGTAAATTGTCCCTGGGTGTGACCGGAATGAAAATATGTGAAAAAAAATAGAAGTATATGGATTGATAGTTTTCTCATCGAATGGATCTTAATCTCTATTTAGCGGATGTCCATAACAATCATAGCAACCACTTTATGAAACAACGCTTCCAAACCAAACTCAGAACATTCAGCACTACAAAGTTCCAATTAGCTTCTATTGTAACAAGCGCATGGGCATAGACAAAGTGTAGACTAATTGGGTTTTTCCGGATCTGATCATAAATATTTTCGATTATCTGCAGTGGTTCGGGTATGGAATGCTGATTTTACCACTGTTTCGGCTGGTCCACTCTAACAGCAGGGCATAAAGGAAGCTACCGGCATTTTAAAGGCTGTCAATACACTGCCCCGGATCCTCCGGTCCCTGCAGTTGCCGCATATTGGCGCCGGGTCGATCCGGTCAATGCTGCTGTCAATATCAAAATATTGTTTTTCCATTTTGTTGTGGGTGTAGATAAAGAAGTCACGAAAATGTAATTATTATTTGCTATTATTCTTTTGTTTAATGAATTTCCGAACCCGGCTATGATTAATGCCATTTCCATTTTGTGCCTGGCTTTTGTAGCAATTAGTTGCTTTCTATACTATTTGAATAGAAAAAAGGCGAAGGAGATTGAACAATTAGAGGAGAACCATAAAAAAGTTGCCTATGAGCTGCGTACAATGATAAGTTTGATGCTTGGCTCGGTCGAGAAACTTGAACAAAATCTACCATTGGAAGACCAGAATACCCGAGCTTTGAACAGAATCAGGACCAGTATGGGGTATCTTTCTTCACTGGCCGATTCCATATTAAATTTTGAAAAGGACATACCGCCTGACGATCCGGATTCCATTGAAAGGGTAACAGGATCACAGTATCAACATGATACCACGGGTCAAAGTTTAATAGCTGGGGACTTACGTACGACAGACACACTTCAATCGGCAAAACGGATCCTTGTCGTTGAGGATGATCCGGAAATGCTTGAATATGAAGCGGAGCTGCTTGGGGAGTTTTATGATGTCTCCACCGCCACAAACGGAAAGGAAGCGCTCGAACTATTGCTGAAAGAAGACGGCCAGTTTAATCTGGTTGTTTCGGACGTGACGATGCCTGAGATGGATGGGTTTGAACTTCTGGAGGCAATAACTACCAGTGATATGCTGGCGGCTATTCCGGTCATCATGGTTACGGCCAGAGCGGAAGAGCATGACAAAGCAAGAGCATTGGCAGCCGGGGTTGGAGATTACATCATCAAACCTTTTTCCAGGGAGGTGTTGATTGCTCACTGTGATAACCTGCTGGCTTTTGCGGAAAACCGTGGTGTTCCGATCCGGGAAGATGTTGATGACAAAAAAGCGCCTGTTCCGGATGATATCAGGGTCCGTCCGGTACATCTGAAGTGGCTCGCAAAACTGGAATCAATGATGATCGAACGAATAGGCGACAAAAGTTTCAATGTGTTGGTCATGGCTGACGAAATGGCATTAAGTGAAAGGCAATTCCGCAGAAAATTGAAACAGATAACGGGTTTATCTCCGATCAGATATTACAATGAAGTCAAATTAAAAAAAGCCAGGCAAATGCTGAGGTCCGGGGAACACGAAACAGTTTCGGAGATATCCTATGCGCTCGGCTTTGAAACTACCAGTTACTTTGCGGATCTTTATAAGAAAAGATTCGGAGAAAATCCTTCTTCGGATTTGCTCTAGGGAATGTAAGGAGTTGACACTTCGACTCTGCGAAAGATCCAAATGACTTCCCGGTGATGTTTTCCTTTTAATCGCCGCTTTCTGGCAGCAAGGTCTATGACCAGTGGGAGAAATAACCTTTAAAACGGCTTAAAACGGCATCACTAAACAAAACGGCCATGATTCGAATAATCAATGGTGCTTTTTGTCCGATTTATACCATTTCCTGGGCCGTTTACTTGGGTTGTACGACCGAACTATGTTTTAGCCGGGATATTTCTTTGCCTTAATCAACGCCTTAAATCAGTACTATAGATTAAAGAACCAGTAGCTAAAGAACCAATAGCCATGAAAAGATTCATAAAAAAACCACTCAATCTTCCTTCTGAAGACTGTGAATGGAGTGGCACCTATAACCGGGAGTCTGAAAACTACATAGTTGAAGATCCGGACAGTAGTTTTTTATCGAACCATATCTTTTTGTAAGCTATATCTCGACCACCTGAGTTGGAAGCCAAATCGTCCAATGTTAGTTTGTACTTGCCTCCAGTTTGATTATCAATCAAGAACCTAAACACATTAAATGAATAGTAGGAAATTAAAACTGGATTACCCGATGCAATTGTTTGCACGTTATATTTTTTTCTTTTTCTCCATGTACCTTCCGCTTGCCGGCCTGCCTCAAAGTTCCAGCGAGGGATCAGCTTCATTGGAAGTTTGGTGGAAAGGTAACATGGCTACAGAAGTAACCCTTGGTGATACTGAGGGTGGAATTGCAGTCAATAACCGGAGAGATAAATTTGGTAATGGATCCAATGGCGAACAAACCAGGGCAGATGAAAAACAATTTTATGAAGAAACCTTCTCTGATTCTGATCAAATCAGTGATAAGGGATGGATAAAAGGGATTATCCGGGTGCTGGTAGCCGGAGGGACCTTAGCTTTGGCTTTTGCCGGAGTGTTCCTCTATCAGCGGCAATTGCAAAAAGCGGTCATAAAACGAACGGTAACGATAGAGTCCGCAAAAAAAGAAATTAAAGAAAAGAACGATCGGTTGAGAGCACAAAAGGAAGAGTTGGAATCACTGAACCATTTTAAAGACAGGATTTTGTTGATTGTTTCTCATGATGTCAGAAGTCCCCTTAATTCAATCCAGGGTATGGTGGATCTGGCGGCCTCGGGGCGCATACCTGCTGAGGAGTTTATTGCGTTTGCGAAACATAGTAGAACCAGGATGCAGGAGGTGAATTCATTCCTGGAAAACATCCTTTTTTGGGCAAAAAATCAGCTTCACGGCGTTAAGCTAAATATCGAACCGGTCAATCTTTCGGAGATAACCCAAAATACCATTAGTCTGTTGGCACTAAATGCCAGGAAAAAAAGCATTGAAATAACAGATAATATTCCTGCAGATCTATCCGTGCTGGTGGATAAAGAAAGTACCAAGCTGGTTATCAGAAATTTGGTGTCCAATGCTGTCAAGTTCTGTGATTCGGGCGATAGAATTATACTGAACGCTGCATCTGAGCATGGTCAGGTTAGGGTGACAGTTGAGGATACGGGTCAGGGGATACCACCTGAGCGATTGACGACAATGTTTGAATCGGACAAAATCAGCACCGACGGGAGCAACGGTGAAACCGGGACAGGGTTGGGATTACTCCTGTGTAAGGAATTTGTGGAGAAAAATGGAGGTGAGATAGGCGTTGAAAGCGATGTTGGCAAGGGTAGCCAATTCTGGTTTACCGTGAATTCAGTTGCTAATTAATATCAAACTGAGGTTTATTAGGAGCTTTGATAGTACCCTCATAGCCAAAAGCCAGGTAAGGATTTTTTAAATGCAGTTTACCGGCCACTAAGTCTAAAATCTATGAGGGGAGGAAGTCATCAGGGCTTTCTAAGTAGCATCAATAAACAAAACGGCCACAAGACAACAGGTCAATAGTATTTTTTGTCCGATTTGTACCATTTCCAGGGCCGTTTACTTGGGCTGTACGACCGAACTATGCATGTGCCTGGATATTCCTTTGTTGTATCCAGCAATCCAGATCATTACCCATGAAAAGATTTGTAAAAATGCTGCTCAATTTCCTTTTTGAATATCGGGATTGGAGTATTACATACAGCCCGGAGTTTGGAAACTACATAGTTGAAGATTCGAGTGGTAGAATACGATTTACCGGATCCAAATCTTCTTGCAAAAAATACCTCAGGCGTCTGCGACAGAAACCGGATCATCCAACACAGAATAGCTAACTATCTATGGGCCATTGACCAGGAATTCGAACACATTCATATAAATAAATGGTAGGTGTCAAAAGCGATCAGCAAACAAGGGCCAAAATGTAGCAACACGATATGTTTTTTAAATTTCATCAGGAAAAGGAGATACATTCTCCACAAGACCACAACAAGGTCAGGATACTTCACATCGCCTATCGATATACACTTCATGACCGGATATATGAACGGGCAATTGTGACCAATTACAATGGGCCGGTCAAGGAAAAGAAGATACTGGGGATAATAAAGAAACAAAGGACGGATGATGAGAATCATTTTCAGCAGGTTGAGTTGCTCGGTCTCATAATTTTTGACAGCCGGGAGGCCTACAGGAGGTTTATTATGGAGAGTGAATAAGAACTGTTTGAGCATCCATTTGGAAGAGTTGAGGTTGATGATCCCTGTATCATCCGGATGATTAATACTCAGGAAAATCTGATAATTGGGCGCATTCCTGTAAAAGTTCGTAATAATACTCGTCTTCTTTGCTGACGGATATTTTATCCACAATATAAGCCCCCAGCCCCATGAAATCACTGTATGAGTATAGCAGCGAAATTGCGGCACCTCCTCCTATCTCGTTGTTATAGTAATAGTCATACGCACTGTAGTTTTCTTCTTCCTCATATGGATAAAAGGCTTCTTCTTCCCAGTATGCTTCATAATCCAATGCCAGTACATATTCAATAAAGTCATGGCCCGGATCCGAGGAGGTTTCATCAATAATTGCAAAAACCATTTTCACCTTCCCACTTGGAGAAGTGGCCTGTAACAGCAAAAATTGATCGTTTGACTCCGAATACTCAAGCGTCAGTCCATGAGGAACAGCGATCGTCGCACCGGTATACCAGTCCTGGTATACATCGATACTTGCATTTTTGATGTACTTCCCCGTCTCCGCCGCTATACGGGCATATTGCTGCTCCACTTCTTGTCTTTCCACCTGATTCAGATCCAGGGTGGCGTTTATCTGGTCCAGCGTTGTGGTAAACACTTTCTGAAGACTGACTTTTCCATTGTAGAATTGCAATGGCTTCGAAGCTTCAACATTATCTGTAACCAGATAGAGTGTTGGATCTGTTTTCCTCACGGAGGCAAAAGACTCATTGTTATTGCTGGAATTCAGGGCGGGGAGGTGCTCCGACGCCAGTATTGCCCAGTTGTATGCCCTAAGCCCATTGTAAAGTCCACCGTCGATGATACCAACCACCTCACCGGACTGATTGCAAACCGGCGCACCTGAGTCTCCCTTCATCACGGGATCTCGTACGCGTGCGATCCTGGCGCGGACCTGCGGATAACCCTGTTCATTCAGTGCTTTGTACAGCCTGGGATTCCCGGTATTAAAGAAAAAGTCGAGGGTCTCAACGCCCGATTCAAGTCTCTTACTGAATCCGCCGATCCTGGATCCCCCTGGCGTCGTTCTGTACATCGTATAATAGGTGTTGATATCGGGTGTTTCACTGGATATCCTGAGGGGTTGTACCTGTAGGGGACTGGACAATCTTAACAATGCCAGATCCGCTTCCTTCAGTACTTTTTCGACTGTTTCTACTTGTATGAACCCCATTTGTCCGGGTGTATAACTCCTGACCCTCAAATTACTGCGTCCGGCGACAACATGCAGGGCTGTTACCACGTGATACTGGTCAGGCCAGACGAACCCGACTCCTATGGTACTGATACCCGTATACACCTCGACAACTCCATCCGCTACGTTTTGGGATTGGGCATGATCATACGATCCTGTTAGTATCATCACAACCAGGAGGCATCTCATTGAGTTAATGAATGCGGCCATTTTGTTATATCTAGTTTTCAGCAAATTCTATGTTAAAAAGTACATCTCCAATGACCTTCATGATCTCATTGTGTTTTTCGACCGGCACATTTTTCTCTACCAGGGTAATTACGTCTTTCATCGCCGGGTATTTGGGTAGTCCCGGCCAACTTTTCAACCCTGAGATACTTCTCATTTTTTCATTGAGATCAAGATAATCCTCCTGATTGTCGGACAGGGCTACGGCCAGGGTAGTAACATGTGTCAGTAATGGGAGTTGATCTTCCGGGGCTATGAAATTTTGAACAGATGAAGCATACTGTTCCAATTCCGGGACTCCGGAATATGAATAATTTTCCAGGGTAATTTTCGGATTGCTATCATACAGGGTTGGATCCAGTATTTGGCTCAGTCTGGGCAGATCCTTGAATGAAAACAGGAAAGTACCCGCTGCACCACCCGTGCCTCCGGCATGGGCCACCTGTTCACTGTCATCCTTACCGGCGTTAGTTGATTTCCTCTCATGAAGTGTCAACAACTGTTTTGAAGTCAGGTTGATCTTCTCGTATAAGGCTAGTTCTCTGGCTAAATCGGGGTCATAACCAGCCTCTGTCCATTTACTCACCTGCTCCGTGACCGTCATACCCAGGACATCATTTGTCCTTAGATACAGACTATAAAGGATTGTCAAAGCACAAAACAGCCCGAAGCTTCCCGCCCTCAGGGAAGAGAGAATGACAGGATTAAATGCGTCATTTGACTGCCCTTTCTTATCAAAAATACTCCCCTGAAGACCCAGGAAAACACCAAGCAATCCGGATAGTGTACCGAGTATGGTTTTGACGACCGGTGAAACGGATAGTCCGATAATGAGGCCCATCAAAATGCCAATGCCCATACCGGCAAAGATCTGAGTGAAAATCACAAAATACGCATCACGCTTTCTTGCCATTTGAGTTGATTAGGTTAACGGCCGGACAAAAACTTCTCAGAAGATAACAAAAAGTTTTCATCACACAGTTTGATACTATCAAATTTAGTAGCGGGCAGGTAATGGTATATTCCGGGATCTGTGTCGGTTGTATAGTAGATTGAGGATATGGGCATCATAGCAAACCTGGCAATAATCACCATACTGGCATCATCTGCAATCCGTCCGGCGGATGAAGCCAGCTTCACCGTTGTTCAGCATACCTTTAAGAACAAACAGGTAATCGAGATCTTCCTTCCACCGGATTACGATGGTG
The DNA here is from genome assembly GCA_028278225.1 of Cyclobacteriaceae bacterium. Taxonomy (GTDB): domain Bacteria; phylum Bacteroidota; class Bacteroidia; order Cytophagales; family Cyclobacteriaceae; genus JANQEU01. The sequence continues at coordinate 138,824 of JANQEU010000061.1, read as the reverse complement.
AAAACCAATATCCAATCATCTATTTCAATGACGGAGACAATTACTCCGGTATATTGAATTCACTTACAAGAAGATATCCTGAGCCTTTTATCATGGTGGGTTTGCATGCAGGAAAAGAGAGAAACAACAAATATCTTCCCTATGAAGATCAGTGGATCAGGGACAATTGGGGAAAATATAAACCACGCGCCGATAAATATTCCGCGCATTTCATTGAGGAGATCATCCCTTTCGTTGAAAAGCAATATTCTGTCGATGAGGATAGAAGAGCCATTTTCGGCATATCACTGGGAGGGTTGCATGCCACATGGATTGCTTTAAAATATCCGCGGTATTTTTCATTCGTGGGCGCCATTTCACCGTCTTACTGGGTAAATGATTATGCCATTATTGGTGAAAATGTTGAAGAACTGACCTCTTATAACAGATTTTATTTTGACATCGGAACAAGTGAATGGGATTATTACGTGCCTTTCATTGACCGATTAAAGGAAGCCGACCTTATTTATGGAGACAACATTTTCTATTATGAGGTTTTTGGCGCGGCGCATACACCTTCGGATTGGACTCAAAGAATTCGTGTTCCGTTTCTCCTATTTATGAATGGAGGCCGTACGTCCGGGGCTGCTGCTTATCAGCTGGCGATTGAATGTATTCCAAGCCAATCGAATCCGGGCCTCCATTTTCAAAGGATCAATCCGACGGCAACTTTTGATGATGGGATTACCTATTCTCTGACAACTGAGGCAAAATATGAGAAATTGCGAGGTCAGGGCGAAATAACGTCCGATGGCCGGTTTATTGTAAAATCCGAGGAAGGGATGCTGGTAAAAGTTAGTTACAGTAACTGGTCCGAAGAAGTACGGTTAGAAAACTGCAATTAAACACTGGTTTTTTGTTCAATGAGTGAAATAAGGATATGGATGATCTTAATGTGCATCTCCTGAATTCTATCCGCATATCCCGTATGCGGGACTCTGATTTCCAGATCCGCTAAAGCTGCGACACTGCCGCCGTCATTACCCGTGAGGGCTATACTAGTCATGCCTTTTTCTTTAGCCGCTTCCAATGCATTTACAATGTTTTGCGATTTCCCGCTTGTAGTGATGGCGAATAAGATGTCGGTTGTTTTCCCGAGCCCCTCAATATATCGTGAGAATATGTTCTCATACCCATAGTCATTGGCGGCACAGGTAAGATAGGAGGGGTCGGAAATGGCGATGGCGGGAACAGGGGTCCGTTCTTCGCGGAACTTTCCCATCAATTCTTCGGCAAAATGCATGGCGTCGCACATAGAACCTCCATTACCACAGGAAATGACCTTGCCCCCAGCCTCAATTGCTGAAGATATCAGATTTGCTGCTTTCGACAGGTTTTGGATCTGCTTTTGGTCCTGCGAAAAAGCCTGAAGCACATCCATGGCCTCCCGGAGTTCCTTTTCGATACTTTTCCGGGGATCAATCTTCGTCATCTTCCTCTTCGTCATCCTCTCCTTCCTCCTCGTCCTCCTCCTCACCCTGGGCTTTATCGTAGAGCTTGGCTTTCAGATCAACCACTTCTCTCTCCAGAGACCTGTTCCTGCTGCGTGTCTGCAGTAGGGAGATGTTTTCAATGACAATTTCTATCGCCATCAGAAAAGTCAGGAAGACCATCAGGTTTCTGATCATGAATGGCAGATCGGAAAAATACTTAAACCAGCCCCACCTTTTGAAAAGCTCCAGTGAATCGTAGATGTTGAAAGATATCATCAACACCATGATTATCACGATAACGTATATCGGATAAAAAAACGTTTTAAACTTCTTCATGAAGGAAGACGCATCACTCTTAGTGATGGAAAGATAAATAATTTCGTTTTCCCGGAAACATGATCCATATCATACTGACTGCATTTCAATGAATTTGTTGTAAATACCGTCCTTGGATATCAAAGTGTCATGATCTCCCCTTTCCACTATCTCTCCCTTTTCCATCACGATAATCTCATCGGAATTTTGAATAGTGCTCAACCGATGAGCGATAACCAGCGTGGTTCTGTTCTGCATCAATTTGAAAATAGCATCCTGGACAAGTTTCTCAGATTCCGAATCCAGTGCGGATGTTGCCTCATCCAGTATGAGAATTGGTGGATTTTTCAATATTGCGCGGGCAATGCTCAGGCGTTGTCTTTGACCCCCGGATAATTTCGATCCCCTCTCCCCGACCAATGTATTGTAGCCCTCTTCCAGATCCATTATGAAATCATGGGCGTTAGCGATTTTCGCTGCCCTTTCCACTTCCTCAATAGTCGCTTCCGGCTTTCCAAATGAGATGTTCCGAAAAACAGTGTCGTTAAAAAGGATCGATTCCTGCGTCACTACTCCGATCAGCTTTCTGAGATCGTTGATCCTTAAGTTTGATACGTTTATCCCATCGATCGTAACGGCGCCATTTTCAGCATCATAAAATCTCGGAATGAGTTCGGCAATGGTTGATTTGCCTGCTCCTGACGGACCTACCAGTGCGATAATCCTGCCTTTTGGGATCTCAAAGTCCAGACCGTGAAGGATTCGCTGTGAATCGTAAGTAAAATCGACACTTTCAAACCTTATTGACTTCTTAAACCCTGAAATCGGCATGGCGTCAGTGCCATCCACGATCTCAGGCTCCTTATCAATTATTTCAAATATCCTGTCACCTGACGCTATGCCTCGCTGGATATTGGTGAATGCACTTGAGATGGACTTGGCGGGATTTAAAACCTGCGAGAAAATGATCAGAAAGACTATAAACGCTGCGGCATCCAGAGGAGCGTTTTCTCCCAACACCATCCTTCCGCCGATCAATAAAATGATGCTTAGGAATGAAACCCCCAGGAATTCGGAGATAGGCCCCGCAAGATTGAACTTTACAGCCATACCGTAGTTGTGTTTGCCATACTGGTCCACCTCGCGGTTGAATTTGTCGATAGTGTACTTTCTAGCCGTGAATGCCTTAACAATCCGCATTCCCGAAAGTGTTTCCTCCAATATCCCCGTCATTCGTGCTATGGACTCCTGCGCTTTCCTCGCTGTTCGTTTCAGCCGCTTGGCAATAAATGAGATCACCCCGCTGGAGATGGGAAGCAATACCATCGTATACAGGGTCAGCTCCACGGAAATTCTGAAAAGAGCGAAGAAGAAACCAATAATCAGAAAAGGCTCGCGGAACAAAACCTTAAGGGTGTTTACTACCGCTGATTCGATTTGTTGTACATCGGTGGTTACCCGTGACATGATATCACCTTTCCTCGTTTCGGTGAAATAGCTCAGGTCAAGCAAAGTGATGCGTTCGAATATTTTACTCCTCAGATTCGAAACGGCCTTTACCCGTGTGTATGCCTGTATCAGTGAGGCCATGTATTGAAATACGTTTGCCAGAAGTACAGAGATCAGGAGAATGGCACATACGAAATAAAGGGCTGGAAGTCTTCCTTCGGCCAGGATGATATTTCCGAAATGATATTGGAACAGGTCAATGAAATACCGGTCAGAAAATGTGAACTCTGCCGGTTTTGTAATTGCGCTGTAGTCAAACTCCGTATTGAACAGCAACTGAAGGACGGGAATCAATGCTGTGAAGTTAACTACGCGGAATACTGTATGGAACAGGATGAGTACTGTATACACAGGCACCACTACCCCGAACGGTCTGGCAAAGTTTATGATTCTCAGGTAGGTACGCATTAAAACCAGTAATTACGATCCGGGATATTCCACCGGAACCCGGCAAAGACGATTGTCGATTCCCTTTCAGGAATAAGCCTTTCAAAAGTCTCCCTGCGATAGGTGAATTTCAAATCCCAGTACAAATTGTGTTTCCAGTGATATGAGACCGTGAATTGCTCCATGATGAGGTCCGTATGGATGCCTTGCCCCAGGGTATGTCCGTATTCCCCAACGCGGAGATTGTATGACAAATTGGGATTTCTGCCGTAAGATTCTGAAAAAATCTCATCCACACCGTAACTGGCACTCAGGAACATATTTTGGAATGAAAGCCTGGGGAAAGGCTGCCATTGCAACAGGAACATGATCTCCTTGAAATTGGCACCAAAAGGATGTGCCAGGGGCTGCAGGTAATGCGTATAACTTGTGAACAGGTTATCATGTGAATAGGTAAATGGCCTTGTCCAGTTGTACTCGATCTGCAGATCCAGATCCGGCCAGATAAAATCGTAATATTTTCCACCCAGTTGGTAGCCAAACTTATTTCCCCACCAGTTGTCTGAGGAAAATACTTCACTGACGATCATTTCGTCAAGTACGAACTGGCCGTACAAAGTAAAGTTCTTTAGTAAAGTCCATCTCAGGTCTGCGCCTAAGATCGCATTGTCGGCGCTGCCGTCCTGTTGTTCTACGGCCCGGTAAAAAATGATTGGGTTCAGGTATTCAAGTTTTAGTTCACTCCCCCCGAGTGAGTCCGGTTTTCCGAAGACAATCGATTCAAACAGGCCCAGGTTGAGTTTGGGAGTAAGTGCCAAATCCAGGTAATGCGCCATCATATATTTTTTGGGATACCTCGAAGCCCCCAGTGTTCCCCCATCAAAAGTGAAAACATCGGCGATCAGCCCGGCAAATAGATTTGTGTATTTAAATTTCCAGATCTCCGTAGATAACCTGACGTAGGGATAACTATTGCTGAAATCGGAAAGAAGCAGGGATCTTTGGCCGGACCCGATAAAGTGTCGCCCGTACCCGACCTGGGCGCTGACATGCCTGGTAATGCCGAAATCAACATAGCCAAACGTGCGAAAGAAGTCCGTGGTGGAAGTATTCGTTTCTTTCCAGAATCCTTCAAACGGGATCAGACCGATCGAATCCGCCACACTCTTGACATAGCCGGGGTATTCGATTTGATTCTCGGTAACGAAGGTGTAAAATCCTATTTTCCCATCAATCATGCCTCTTAATTCCACCCCGCGGCTGTTAGTAAATAGTAAATCATCCACTTTATTGTCATCACCAATCCCAAACTGCCATACGGGATTTATGTGGAAGTCAAATGAGTCATCACTGTAAGAGAAAAAATCACTCTCATACCTGTACAATTTCCTTAAGATCGGCTTTTTGGTTTGAGGAACGGTGTCTGCCGCAAACTCCCTGCTCTCGAATTTGAGGTAATCCAGGTTGGAATCAAAAGTCCCGGAACCTCCCGGAGATGGAGCTATGATGATCGGATGATTTCTCGAGTAGGGTTTTACCGAACTGAAGGTATGTTGCCCTTGCAGTGTCTGCCATTTGCTAATAATGGAGTAAGCCCTGTGATTCAGCGGAAAGTCCGTGTACTGAGCTTCAGCTTCGAAGATTAAAATAAAAAAGAGTAGTTGGGCTATTCTCTTCACCGGGCAAAATTATCTAAAATGCATCTTTTGCGTCTACCGCAGCATTGTCAATATCAAATAAACACATTTCAGGGCCGTCATTGGAAAAGGCCAAATTGTTCCGGACCTGTTGCATGGTTCATTTTCTGTCACATTGTTAATATCTTTCGGCAAATCTATGTCCGGCTCTGCTTTGACCCCCTGCAATCATTCAAAATTATCCGGGACATTTTTTGGTTAAATGAAATAAAATCTATCTTTGCAGTCCTTTTTGAAGGAGGAGATTTAAGATCATGAAGAAAGATATACATCCGGAATACAAAGAAGTCGTTTTTCTTGATACATCAAGTGATTTCAAGTTTTTGACCAAATCCACGATGACTTCGAGTGAGATGATCAAGTGGGAAGACGGTAAGGAATATCCCCTGGTGAAGATAGAAGTAAGCTCAGCTTCGCATCCATTTTACACCGGGAAGAAGCTGTTTGTGGATACAGCCGGGAGGGTCGAGAAATTCAACAGGAAATACAAAAAGAAATAATTGTAGTATTTATAGGCAAACAAAGAAGTCTTCAGGATTACTCTTGAAGACTTTTTTATTTTTGCCGCATGTCGATTGCCTTCGTAGATCCCGATCACCTGCGGGAGAGCCTATTGCCTTTTACCTACACGCGTCCTATCTGCGAGTTGAGGTTGGGTATTCTGACGATCAGGGAGAAGTGGGAGCATTTACTGGGAGAAACCGGGGGTTTCATCACGGCGTCTTATCTTCAGGAAAAATTTCCCCGCCCCGCTGAACCTGTCGAGTTTATGGTGAATGGAGCGCTTCTGCCGGAGGAGGACCTGGTCCGTGAAATAACCGGTCTGGATGCCGGATCGGGACTTTATAAAGACGACATATTCCTGGCCGCCAGGATGAACAGCACGGACCTCAGTTTAAAGGATCTGAAACATATCAACTGGGACCATGATATCAGGATCATAAGAAAGAAATGGGACATCTTCCTGCAAAATGGAGATGAAATAAGGGCGGATTATGACCAATTGACCCAGGGCCGGAAAACCGCTCCGGTCAATGATAGCCACACCATAGTTTATGGAAATAACCTGTTCGTGGAAGAAGGAGTCAGCATTAAAGCCGCCATCATCAATACGGAGGAAGGCCCGGTTTACCTGGGCAGGAATTCAAAAATCCATGAAGGCGCAATAATCAAAGGGCCAGTGGCGATAGGTAATGATGCCCATGTAAACTTAGGCGCCAAAATTCGTCCAAATACAACCATCGGGCAGTACTCTAAAGTAGGGGGAGAGGTTTCAAATTCGATCATACAGGGATTCTCAAATAAAAGTCATGATGGTTTCCTGGGAAATTCCGTAATTGGCGAGTGGTGTAACCTAGGAGCCGACAGCAATACTTCAAATCTTAAGAACAACTACTCCAGGGTAAAAGTCTGGAACTTTGCAGAAATGGCATTTGAGGATTCAGGTCTTCAGTTCTGTGGTCTTTTTATGGGAGACTTTTCAAAATGTGGAATCAATACGATGTTTAACTCAGGGACGACAGTCGGCATTTCATGCAGTGTTTTTGGCCCGGGTTTTCAGGATAAGCTCATTCCCTCCTTTTCCTGGGGCGGAAAGGATACGACGGAGACTTATGACCTTGAGAAAGCCATAGCCTCCGCCTCGGTAGCATTTGAAAGAAGACACCTTGCACTGTCAGAGGCGGATAAAAGGATATTGGGGCACGTCTATTCGGCCTCATCAAAATTCAGGACCGGGAGGAATTAAGTACTATGCAGTTTTCATCTATTCCCGGCATTGTTGATCTCAAAAAAAACCTGGTACAGGCCTATCAGCGCAATCACATCGCCCATGCGCAATTATTCAGCGGAGAAGAAGGCGGAGCTGCCCTGCCCATGGCTTTGGCATTTGCCACTTACCTGCTTTGCGAAAACAAAACCGATGAAGACTCCTGCGGCGAATGTGATAATTGCCGGAAAATGCAGAAGTATATTCATCCTGATGTCCATTTTTTCTATCCGTCACCAAGAACGGAAAAGGAAGCGGAACAGAACATTCAGGCCCGGATCTGGCGGGAATTTCTGATAGACTCTCCGTTTGGTGTCCTGGAAGAATGGATCGAGCGATTATCGTCGGAGAACAAACAGAATCAGATCAGTAAAAATGATGCCAGGCAAATAATTAAAACAGTAAGCATGAAGTCCTTTGAAGGGGGATTTAAAATACTGTTTATCTGGTATCCCGAATTGATGCATCCATCCGCGGCAAATGCAATACTGAAGGTGCTGGAGGAGCCTCCCGAAAACACTTTGTACTTCCTGGTTACCTTCAATTATGAAGGCCTGATGTCTACTATCCTTAGCCGCACGCAACTGGTAGTTGTACCGTCTTTCAAGGATGAAACTGTCAGAGATTATTTGATAGCTGAGAAAGGATTAAGTTCAGCCCAGGCTGAAAAGGTAAGTAAGATAGCCAAGGGAAATATTCGTGAAGCGGAACGTCACATCGACAGTGAGGAAAACATCGCCTTCCAGGATTTCCAAAAATGGATGAGAGCATGTTATCAATCCGATTTCACATCCCTGACCCAACTAAGTGAACAGTTTTCACAACGTTCAAAATCTGATCAAAGGGCCTACCTGAGTTTTGGCATTGACCTGATCCGTAATTCAGTACTCGCCAAGGGCGCATCGGATTTATCCAACAGCAAGGGAGAGGAAAACAAGTTTGTTACGGATTTTAGCCGTGTCAATGGAATAGGATCCCTGGAAAAGATCTATTCCGAACTCAACAGCTCACTTGTCAATTTGTCCCGAAATGCCAATGCCAAAATAACACACCTGGCTTTGAGCCTGAGATTGATCGGGATACTGCGAAAATCTAAAGCGGCATGAAAATCGTGATCGGTACACGTAAGAGTAAACTGGCACTTTGGCAGGCACATTGGGTTGCGGGCAGGATGGAAGATGCCGGGATAAAGACAGCGTTGAGGACAATGGAAACCAGGGGAGACAAAATACTGGATGTGTCTATCTCAAAGATCGGGAGCAAGGGTGTTTTCACGGAAGAACTTGAGCATAAACTGGAAACAGGATCAATTGACATTGCAGTTCACAGTGCAAAGGATATGCAGTCGAGGTTACCTGCCGGATTTGAAATACTTTCTTTTTCGGAAAGGGCTGCTGTCAATGATGTTATTGTTTCAAATAAGGAGATAGATCTGAATTCAGAAAATTTAACTTTGGGTACCAGCTCGACCAGACGTGTGGCATTATTGCGTCACTATTACCCAAATGTGAAAATTGTGGGGATGCGGGGAAACCTTCAAACCAGGATATCTAAATTGGAAAAGGGTGTTTGTGATGCGCTTGTCCTGGCGCAGGCGGGGGTGGAACGATCCGGTTATCATTCATTGATCCAGGTGCAGCTGAGTGAAGAAAAGTTCGTGCCGGCTGTCGGTCAGGGAAGTATTGCTGTCGAATGTCACCTGTCACTGGATCCGGATAAAAAAGAAAAAATCAGGTCCGTCCTCAACCATGAACCAACCGAAAAAGCTCTGATAGCCGAACGATCTTATCTTGCAGCCTTAGATGGCGGTTGTAGTATTCCTATATTTGGGCTCGCAAAGACTGAGGCAGGTACGGTAAGACTAAACGGTGGTATTATCAGCCTTGACGGCAGCGAAAAAGTGATCAGGTCCGGGCAGGGTGAAGACCCAAAGGAGTTGGGAGAAACGCTTGCTTCCAGGATACTGAGAGACGGAGGCGAGAAAATTTTAGAAGGCATTAGAGAACAGTTAGATAAAATATAGTCAAATGAAGAAAGTAATAGCATTATTGTTTATAAGCGTTGTATTCGTCACAAGCTGTGATGACAATAAGGATTACATCGTGGTGATACGCACTTCCATGGGTGATATGAAAGTTTTGCTCTACGATGAGACACCTTTACACAAAAAGAACTTTCTGGAGCTTGCAAGGGCCGGGAGGTATGATAGTACGGAATGGCACAGGATCATTAAAGGATTTATGATCCAGGGAGGAAATGTATACGAGAAAGAGGGAACCGCGGAACAAGCCGAGGACAAGATACCTGCAGAAATAGTGGAGGGTTTTTACCATACCAAAGGTACGCTTGCTGCAGCGCGTCAGCCGGAAACGGTGAATCCTGAAAAAAAATCTTCCGGAAGCCAGTTTTACATTGTTCATGGGAAGGTATTCAGTGAGCTGGAATTGACCGTTGATCAGTATCGCTTAAACCAGGGGCTAAGTCAAATGTTGGCAATGGAAAAGTACGACACGATCCGTCAGAAATTTGTGGTTATGCAGCAGGAAAGGAGAAGCGCCCAGGAAATGAATACACTGGCCCTGCAGTACTGCGACCTCGTGGAACAGGAGCTTGGTACAAGTTTAAGACGTTCAGTTGACCCCGAGAGTCTGAGACTCTACACAACTATAGGAGGAGCTCCGCACCTGGACAAGGAGTACACGATATTTGGTCGTGTGGTAGAGGGCCTTGACGTAATCGACAAAATTGCTGCCGTGGAAACAGGCAGATTGGACAAGCCTGTGCAACCGCTTTACATGACCATGGATATCGAATCGGTGGCAAAAAAAGAGATCACTGAGAAATACGGATATACGTATCCGGAAACAAAATAGGTTTTTGTTAAAGTGACATTTATTCTTTGATCGGGCGGAGGGTTGATGAAATTGCTGATTACCGGAGCAAACGGCTTACTCGGACAAAAGCTGGTGCTTTTGTCCCAAAAAGACCGGAATATTGACCTGATCGCTACCGGGAGAGGACCCAATCGCAACCCGGGAGGAAATTACAGCTATGAGGAAATGGATATCCTCTATGAAAGGTCCATAACGACGGTTTTTGAAAGATATCAGCCGGATGTGATCATCAACACTGCCGCAATGACGCAGGTCGACCAGTGTGAGTCGGACCGCGAGCACTGCCGGGACCTCAATGTAAATGCCGTTCAACGGCTTGTTGACACCTGTAAAAGACATAATTCATTTCTTATCCACCTGTCAACGGATTTTGTATTTGACGGTACCAGCGGACCGTACCGCGAAGATGACGAACCCAACCCCCTCAGTTACTACGCAAAGAGTAAGCTGGAATCAGAGGATCTGATAGTCAATTCAACAATTGATTGGGCTATTGTGCGCACGATACTGGTATATGGAGTTGCACATGACATGAGCAGGACAAATATCATCTTGTGGGTCAAAAAGAACCTGGAGGAAGGTAAAAGAATAAATGTTGTGAATGATCAGTGGAGAATGCCTACCCTCGCCGAAAATCTTGCGGAGGGATGCTTGCTTATTGCCGGGAAAAGGGCGGAAGGAGTTTTTCATATTTCAGGTAAAACATTGTTGACACCCTATGAAATAGCCCTGGAAACAGCGCGTTTTTTTGACCTGGATGCATCATTGATCACGGAAGTGGACGGTTCCGTATTCAAACAACCTGCTAAACGTCCTGCCCGAACCGGGTTTGTTCTGGATAAAGCCATTGATACACTGGGCTACATTCCATTGACTTTCTCCGAAGGATTGAAGATCATGGCCGGGCAGTTAAAATAGGCTTGTGCCATTAGAGATTGTCCGGGGAATTGATCCGTCATTTCGAACTTTTTCGGCAAAGGGTCAAGATTATTTTTTTTGTTATTTTGTACATGCAAAATGTCCGGTCATGGCTATGGAAAGGATTTTGTGCATTGCTGTTTTCTTTTTTTCCGGGCTGTCCGCATTTCCGCAAAGTGTGATAGCACTGGATGAGGGTGATGTTGATCTTAAGGTGATCACATGGCACTACAACCGATATGAAAAAAGCACCAACGCAAGCTGGTCCGTTATTGCCCATGAAGGTATAGGGTATTTCAAGGTTTCCTTTGACTACCAGGGGAATAGCTATGAAGCTGTCTATGATGACAAGGGGACCATCCTGCTTGAAAGAGAATTTGTCACCGAAGAAAAAGTTCCCAAACCGGTAATTGACCTGCTGGATTATCGACTGGTAAAGTACAAAATTGCGACTTTCAGGGGGGAGACGTATTTTGAAGGCAAAAAACCCAAAGAGATTTTTTATCGCGTTGAGGTCAACGTCAAGACAGGAGGCACGGTGATCTATTGGTTTGATCAGGATTATAACTTATTGCCTGATAAGAAAGACGAGGCTTCCATTTACTAGGGGCCTCAACCCGACGTAACCGTCCCAATCTCAACTCCGTGGTCTGTGGCGACACAGACCACGGAATTAAAGGCTTGATACCCGTGTTGTTGTTGGTGACAAACACCAACAACGGCGAAGAGCGGCAAAGAACTTATTGGCTGATAAGAAAGACGAGGCTTCCATTTACTAACCGGGAAATAAGCGCAAAGAATTACAATTGCCTTATCAGAAGGTAAGGCTTATCCTGTTCGAGTTTTTTGTAGTCGCGCTCGTGTTTCAGTCTCCTGGTAAAACCCATTTTCACTCCGAAATCAAGCGCTTCCGTATCATCCCCGCAAAATTCCGCTACCATATGAGTAGCTTCGGGATGGGTGTTTTTGACAAAATTGATGAATTCCATTGTAATCCGTCTTCCATAGCCAAGACCGCGATATGCTTCGGATACTAAAACCGTTTTGGCGAGGTAAATGCGGCTGCCGGACTTCTTTTCCCAGTCATATTTATCAACAAACACGCCCTCGGCAAAACCCAGTATCTTATCATCGATCCTGGCGTGCAGGTAGTCGAATTTATTGATGTTCCAGTTTTCGAGGATCTGATTGTAGACGGTGACCTGGCATGCCGTTTCCGAATCCTTTTCAGTGGAGACCTTCAGTTGCATGATTTCATCCAAATCTGCATGATCGGCCTTTTCAAGTACAAATTCATCTCCGTGGATCATTGGCATCCGGTTCATAATCAATCTTTCCCCGGTGTATAGGGTATGATTTAGGTTTCCCCTCTATTTACTGCAACATGAATTTGTCAAATTACGATGACAGTAAAGAGATTTTCGGTGTCTCAACTGATTCAGTCCATTCCCTTTCCGTGAACGGGAATAAAATGTATTATTTTCCAGTAGTTAATGTAAAAATAATCAATCGCGAACTTCTACAATCATTTCGATTTCTACCGCTATGTTTCTGGGCAATGATCCCATGCCGACTGCGGCCCTGGCATGTTTTCCACGATCCCCAAAAACCTCCACAATCAGATCGGAAAAACCGTTTATAACCTCAGGGTGATTGGTAAAATCAGGCGTGGCATTTACCATTCCGAGCACCTTTACCACCCTTACGACTTTATTCAGATCACCAATTTCGGCTTTGAGAGCCGAAAGCTGTGCAATGGCTGTCAGCCTGGCGGCCTGATATCCCTCGTCGATAGAAAGATCTGCGCCCACCTTTCCGGCTACATACCCTCCTTCAGGTTTGGACGGGCCCTTTCCCGCCATAAAAACCAGATTGCCTGTGCGAACCGAGTTCACATAATTAGCAACTGGCGGGGACGCCTCCTTCAGTTCAATGCCCAGAGCGGAAATTCTTTCCTCAACATCATAGTCGTACAGGTCCTGGGCCAGTATGCACGTGTACCCCAGGAATGTTGTGAAAAACAAAGTCGTGATTATTTTCATATTCTGATTATTTTCCTCCTTTTTTCTTTTTTTTCTTTTTACCTCCCAGGAGTCCCTTTACCGCATCTTTTGCAGCGGCCTTGGCTTTATCCGCTTCTTTGAGGATCTGCTCCTTGGCCTCGTCGGTTTTCTGATCTGCAGCATTCAGCACTTCTGTTTTCAATTCTTCCTTCTTTTCATCCACCTGCTGCGTTAGTGCCTCCTTCTGTTCGTCGATTTTCACTTTGGCAGCAGTGGTCACCGTACTTTTCGCCCCGGTATCTCCGCTTCCGGCCGGTGATACCCCCAGCAATTTTACCGTGGGATCCGTAAAGTTGCCGCCAACACCAAAGTTGATGTCAATCTTTGAGCCTGAAAGTTTGGTGCCTGTAAGAGAAGAAATTGCCGAGGTCACAGCATCACCTACCGCCCCTGCCGAAACCTCCTTCATGGTCATGGTGTAATTCAACTGGCCGTCAATCGTATTGCTACCGGCAATGGTAGTTGTATACCCGGCCATCTTCATGTCGAACGGATCTATGAAGACACTCCCGTCTCTGATCTCAGCCTGCATCAGAACATCTCTCAGGGAAACCGAACCATCCTTTTGATCCAAACTCGAAACACTGGAAGCCGCTGTCAATAATTTCACATTGCTGAGTGACGCCTGGGCGATTTCAAGAAGCCCGCTTCCCTGCATGGTTTCATAAATCGGAGACATGTCTTCGGCCAGTGCTCCACTTATCTGAAAGTTTGTGGAGAACTTGCCATCCATCTTTTCGGCAAAGGGTGCAAGCTTCTGAACGGTTGAAAATGCCTTAAAAGATTCCGGAATTGACAGATCCTTGATATTTAAATCATAAGAATAAGTCGGATCACCGGGTAATGAGGTTTCATACAGCCCATTCATTGTAAATGAGCCGTCCAGCAGCTCGAAATCAACTTCATTTAATGCCAGCGCACCATCCCGGATGATCAATTCCCCCCTGAAGTCTTTGATAGCCAGGTTATCATAAAGAATTTCTTTTATGTCGGACGTCAGTATGAAATCTATGTTGGCAGGGATGCGGATTACCTCCATCGTACTCGTGTCTTCTTCCTCCTCTGTTTCGGTCTCGTCAGATACCATCCACTCATTGATGTCCACTTTAGCGGAGACGAAGTCAAAACTGCCACTCAGGGTGGCATCGTCACTTAGCGCATACTCCAGGTAGTTGGTGATCTTTCCGCTGAGGTTCAGATCAGTTCTCCCGGCGTTTCCTTTGAATTCGGAAAGCACGATTTCACTTGGGTTGAATGATGCCTGTGTCGACCGGATGCCAAATCCCTGCGGGAGGTCCTCACCGGAATATTGAAAATCACTGACAGACATGCTTCCGGAAGTGGTAAGTTTTTGATATTCCTCTGCTTCAAGGTCCGACATCCTGCCACGGGTTTGTAGTGTGGCATTGACCTTCCCTTTTAAGTCCACTCCCTCGACGGGGATAATTTTTGTGATCTTTTCCAGGTCCGCATTGCCATCCAATTTGAAATCCCAGTAGTAATCTTCGAAATCTCTGAACAAGAGGGATGCTGTCACAGTTTCCCCATCGAGTTTCATTGAAAAATTGTCCATCGTAAAACTGGATTCCCTCAGGTCTGCCGACGGGTAGTCAAAACCGGCCGAGATCGTGATCTCCTCCATCGGAACCGGGTATTCCTCATAGCTCAGTTTTCCATCATTGACCCTGAAGTTTGCGGCTACCATTGGCATGCTATTCTCATTGTAGGTTCCCTTGACGTACCCGTCGAAGCCTACGCTGCCCGAAGCACTGATTCCATCCAGGTAACCGGCATAAAGTCCAGGGATCAACGACAGGACACTTCTGAGATCAATGTCCTTACCGGCATAGTTGATCTCCATGGTGATGTCGTCAGCGGGCATATCGATGAAACCATCAAATTCGATGGCGAAATCATTGAGGCCTACACGATTTTCTTTGAAACGGAAATTCATGTTTGCCAGGTCCATAGCCATGGTGATATCCGCGGTTAGCAACTTATCCGTAATGTATTCGTCTCCATCATAACCCAGGGAAAGTTCGCTGACTGTTGTGGAGGTGATCATGTCAAAGACATCCTGAGTGAAATCTCCTGATCCGCTGTGGTTCAGGTCAAAAAGCGTCACATAAAATGGAAGAGAGGAGTCGTAGTATATGACATCAGCATTGCTGATGGTCCATTTTCTGATCCCCACACTTAAACCTGAAGCGGATTCCTCCTCACTGGTTTCTTCCGGTGCGACCTCACCTGAACTCTTAACGATATCATAGTTAGCAGATCCGTCTTCCAGCACCAGGATCTGTATGA
The DNA here is from genome assembly GCA_028278225.1 of Cyclobacteriaceae bacterium. Lineage (GTDB taxonomy): Bacteria > Bacteroidota > Bacteroidia > Cytophagales > Cyclobacteriaceae > JANQEU01. Next base: position 123,494 of record JANQEU010000061.1, on the reverse strand, counting down.
CCGGTCTTTCCAGGCTGACGTTCAGGATCTTTATCTGGTCACCACCTATGGCTGACATGATGTCAACAGTGATGGAAAATTCGTCGACCGATAACAGGGTGTCTTCCTCAAACTGCTCAATCCCGGCGATCCCAAAATTACCGACACTGACCGACAGGTTTGGGAAGCTACGGAAAAGGGAAATACCAAAGGCATCCGTATCATAATAGATCGATGCGTTCAGGTTCTTGTCCAACTCCTGGTCTATGGCTTGTTGTATGTCATCTTTAAAGATTATCGGAACGAGGATCATTGCCAGGAGTAACAATACAACAAGAGTCCCGATGATCATGACAACCTTTTTCATTTTAAGAGATGTTTTACAGACGATAAAAAGTTTGCAATACCAAGTTACTAATTAATGGAACCCCAATAGTATCAGCAAATAAGAAATACCGAAATAATAATGACAAATTCTTCCATGCTGCCGGTCTGAGGCCTGTAGTGAAACTGTGGGAATGACGCTGAAAAGCCTTTCCGGCCAAATTCCTGTCAACGCGAAAGTGTGAGAAAAATGTCTTCCATCAATTTCAACTCCACCGTGCGGTCATCCATGGACTCAATTTTGTAGGAAATCCCCCGAATATTGTTTTCGCTGATCAGGTGAAGACTATCGTTGGTCAGATCCCAAAGCTGTGTATGCTGTATCGTGTCCACCCCAAAAACACAGCCGGGATACCCATTGGCTATTACGGTCAGGGAATCATCCTTGAATATGAAATTACCATTCATTTCAAAGCTTGTAATTTCGCTAATCCCTCCAAATGACGAGGGAAGGGTCTTCCATTTTGCATTCCAGGTGCCCTGCAGGTTCGTTGATCCTTCTTTGCGTTCACTGCATCCGATCATCAGCATGATCAAAAAAGTCAAAATGATTGATGTTCTCATTTTCTTAAAAATGTCTGAGAAGTAATTCTAAAACTGTTTTTTTAAATTTCCCAAAAGGCGGATATAAAGTCTTTGCCATTGTAAAACCAGTTCGTTGTTTAAGGACGGATTTCTCATTGGAGAAGGCCAGGAACCCATAATGTCCATGTGCTTTTCCAAATCCACTGGTATTTACGCCTCCCATTGGTAATTCGGGATGGCCAAATTGTAATACACAGTCGTTTATTACCATTGATCCTGCAGAAGTGTTAAGGTTCATCTTTTTGATCGTTGATTTCTTCTTTGTGAAAAGGTAAAGAGCCAATGGTTTTGGGCGCTGATTGATGTAATCAATGGGATCTTCTATGGAATGATAAGTCAGGATCGGCAAAACAGGGCCGAATATCTCGTTTTTTGCAAGATGTGAGTCAGGAGGAGGATCAGCAACGACTGTAGGGCCCATCTTTTTGACGGCATCATCGACCTTTCCGCCATAAACAAGTTCCGCTCCATCCGAGATGGCTTCCGCCAGCCATTCCCTTAAGCGCTGGTAGTGAAATTCGTTTACAATAGCCGTATAATTTTCCAAATTGCCGTAGAGTTTTTCAGCATATAACTTCAGATAGTTGAGGAATTTTTCTTTTGCACTATAGTGTATGATGATATAATCCGGAGCGACACAGGATTGGCCTGAGTTTAGCCATTTACCCCAGGCGATCTTTTCGGCGGCATCCTTCAGGTTGGCTGTTTCATCAATGACAACCGGTGATTTACCCCCCAGTTCCAGTGTCACCGAGGTTAAATTCTTTGCTGCCGCACTCATTACTATTTCACCGACTGCGGGACTTCCTGTGAAAAAGATGTGGTCAAAAGGTAGCCTGAGCAGTTTTGTACTCGTTTCCACACCACCCTCAAAGACCGTGACAAGGTCTTCGGGGAACACTTCACTGACCATCTCTTTAATAAGAGAAGATGTATGGGGAGAAAGTTCGGAAGGCTTTAGTATAGCTGTGTTTCCGGCGGCAATGGAAGACACCAGCGGTGCCACAGCAAGCATAAACGGATAATTCCAGGGCGATATTATCAAAGTTGTTCCTTTTGGCTCATAGTAAACACGGGAACTTGTTCCCCAAAATGGTAATGAATTCCTGACCGGCTTTGGCCTTACCCAGAACTTAAGATGCCGCTTTACTTTCCGGATCTCTGTCAACACCGGATAGATGTCAGAAATTGCTACTTCCTCCGGCGTTTTTTTGAAGTCATTGTAAACGGCTTCCCGTATTACCTCTTTGTTAACATGGATCCAGCGTTCAAGTTCCCGGAGGACTTTGAGCCTGGACCTGAAGTTTTCCTGCCTCAGGGAATATGCCCTTTTCTGATGTTTGTGAAATGTTTTTTCGATTTCCGAGCTGATGTCTTTTCGTGCGATCATCATTAATTGATTGTTACCGGACAGAAAATTTTGTTAACATTTACTTAACTTTGACATAACACAACACGTTATCCCCGGTAGCGGGAATTTTGGTAATTGAGATATCTTACAACCATATTGATCTTATTTTTTACGCTTACCACGATGGCTCAAAGAGACCTTCGTCAAGTAAATGATGGTATCCCCGTATCCGAAAGTATACAGTTAAACAAAGCGTACTTCTTTACCGATTTCGAGGGCAACCCGGATAAAATTAATCTAATCGGGGATCAATATAATAACCTGTTCAATAAACTATCGGCCGCACCGGAGAAGGACACTGCGCGGTTCATCATGAAGACTTTCACCTATCTTCATCGCAAGGTTCTGAAGAAATATGATGAGTATGTATCATTTGATGAAATGATGTTGGAGCACAAATATGATTGTATGACCGGCACCGCTCTTTTTGCAATTCTTCTAAGTGACCTGCAGATCCCGTTCGATATTCTGGAATATGATCATCATGTTGTTCTCCTGGTCAGGTTGCATGACAAAAATATTCTCGTTGAATCTACTGACCCTATCCATGGTGTTACTACAGGTGAAGAAGACATCAGCCGGCGATTACAAGAATACAGGAACACTACGGCTTTCATCAACTCCAAAAGGCAGGGTCGCGAAATCGAACTTATCGACTCTCCCAATGAGAATTCAATCACGATCCCGGAGCTGGCCGGATTGCAGTATTTCAATCTTGCTGTCAGAAATTTCAATAGCGGGGACGTTCAAAGGGCCTATGAATTGAATCTGAAGGCAAGCATCCTTTACCCTCGCAGCGAACGGATCCAAAACTTTCACAAAGTGTTGATGGGAATAAATCCTGAACTTCTCTCCCTTAATTTCTAGCCGGTCTCCAGCACCTTAAACTCCACCCTGCGATTGTTCTGTCGCCCCTCAGCTGTTTCATTTGTGTCCACGGGTTTTGATTCTCCAAATCCAAATACTTCCATCCTGGACTTATCTATCCCATTAGCCTGAAAATATTTGAAAACCGAATTGGCCCTTTGCCGGGAGATTCTCTCGTTCACTTCTTCCGATCCTTTTGAATCGGTATGTCCTGAGATTTCAATTCTCTTTATCCTGCCGGAAACTATGTATTCCAGGACCCTTTCAAGCTCAGGATATGATGCTGTCCTAAGCTCGGCTTTGTTAAAATCAAAAAAGATGTTGTTCAGGACAATCGGTTGCCCGACTTCAATCGGTGCCAGGATCAGGTCTATCTCCATGGTATCCGATTTGGCTACATCATTCAGATCAATGTTTTCATTTTGCGCCAGGAACCCATCAAGCGAGGCGGAAACTCCAAATCGTGCCCCCGGCTTCAACGTAAAACTGTAAATACCCCCTGCTCCCGTTGAGACTTCCCCGATATCAATTCCATCCGGTAATCTTTCGACCAGTACTTTCACGTTTTCCATGGGTTCTTCCGTTTTGGCATTGGTTACCTTGCCCGTCACGGTAATCAAAATGACCTCTTCTTCCTCCGCCAGCAGATGACCCACCGACTGCGCAATCGGGGCTTCAGGGTCTATGAAGAATTCATCCACCTTAAAGCGGAAGATATCCGTATCATCATCGACCTTCCCCCTGGTGAAATATGCATGTGTCCCGGAAGACGGGATGCTGAAGTACTGGTCGTCTGAATCAGTATTCATACCGGTTCCGAGATTGTCGGGAATGGACCATTTTTCCCAGGAATCATCCAGTCTCCTTGTTACGTAGATGTCCAGCCCTCCGTATCCACTGTACCCGCTGGAGGAAAAATAAAGCGTCTTCCCATCCTGTCCCAGGAATGGCGCTGCCTCCTCGGAGGCGGTATTTATATCGCCACCCAGGTTTTTGGGTTCGGACCATATACCTCCATTTCTAAAGGAAACATAAAGATCTCTTCCCCCATAGGTATCATCCCTTTCCACGGCCTGGATCAATGCGGATCCTCCCGGAACCAGGAAGAAGTCCGCTTTATTGGAGTAATTGTATTCGTTTTCCACCTCCACGGACTGAGGTTTAGTGAATTTGCCGCCTTCGTTGAAAGCCATTGAAATTCCCGTAAACATTCGTCCCTTCTTGCCATATCTGTTTCCAAGGATAAATTGCTCCTTCCCATCCACCTCTGAAACAGAACTGATGAAGTTTGGGCCCTGGGTATTTAGAGGAGGACCAACATTCACCGCCGGCTTCCAATCTCCGGTTTCCTCGTCCCACTCGGATACCCATATGTCTTCAGGGTCATCTACTCCTCCGACATTGTCAGGGTGATATTTCCTGCTGAAGTACAATTTCTTTCCATCCGGTGAAATTATTGGACTGTGTTCCACATATGTACTGTTGACGTTCTCACTCAGCTTTTGAGCCGATACCTTCTCACTTACGCCCTTCGCCAGATCCATCAGCACATTGATCGGAATATTTGAAGCTGAAATACCAATGGCATCAATGCTATTATACCCCGGTACGGATGAACCATCCAGTTCCACCTTTATCGCCTGAATATCATATGAAGTCTCCTGGAAGAACAGGTTTAGAAGCCTCGTTTCAATTGGCAGGGCGCGGGTTGCCAGCTCGAAAAGGGTGTATTCATTGTATTGCGTATCATACGCTACAACTTTTTTGACAGCTCCGGGGTTTTCCGATTCGGCGATAGCAACCTGCTTGGCCTTCATTGGATTTGCGAAGGCCACCACAATAAATTCCTCTCCGTCAGATTTTTTGGGTCTCCATGCATTTGGGTTTTCGCCGCCTCGCGGTAACACGTTCGGCTTGTGAAGCGCCTGAAGGGCCGAATATTCCAGGGGTGCATATTCCGATGAAACATCTATTACTTCCGAGCCCCATATCACCGATTGCTGTGCATGGGCCATTATGCCTGCCACGCAGGCCAAAAGAAAAATCAACGGTCTTTTCATAATCTTTACTGACGTATTAGTCTAACTTCCACTCTTCTGTTTAAAGCTTTGGCTTCATCCGTTCTTTCTATACTAAGTGGTTGTGTGCCTCCAAAGGCTTTGGTCGTCACCCGGTTCTTTTTAACTCCGTTTTTGGTAAGATACTCCGCTACTGCCAGCACCCTGGCTTCTGACAAACGCATGTTGGCATCGGCATTACCCGCGAAATCCGTATGCCCTTCCAGTTGAATGTTTACATCCGGTCTTTCATTGATGTATTCGATAAAATCATTCAGCGCTGTGAATGAACTTGATTGGATTGTAGCGCTTCCTCTGGCAAATGTCAGATTGTCAAGCCTGATCAATTCCTCCTCCTCAACAGGAGAAATGAAAAAATCCTTGGTTGCGGAAAGGTCCCCATCATCGTCCTCAACATTGATTTCTTCCAGGAAAGATTCATAACCATCCAGGTTGTCCACACGGATGTTGTATTTTGTGTCTTTGATCAACTGAAATTCATAACTGCCATCCGCAGCGGATGCAGCCATACCCATATCGTCGTAGTACGGCAGCTTTTCATAGAGCAAAGTAGTGCTGATGGCTGAACTATCCTTTTTATTCAGGATTTTGCCATATACCCTAACGAGGACATCTTGTGAAAATGAAGTTGTGGCAAAAAAACCAGCTGCCAGAACGACTATATATCTTTTCATTGCCCTTTTAAATTGGAGATTTTCTCATCAAAAAACGGAAAAATACTATAAAACAACGAAAAAAATCAACTTCGATTACGGCTGACCAGCCACATTAGCCAAAAGTACCGGAGATTTATCAAAGTCTATCAGACTCATTTTGTGCATGACAACATTCTTTTGATGCAAAAAAGGCCCCAGTTGGGCTGCATTTATGGGCTCAGATGGGGGTAGATCAACATTTTGAGCATCAACCTGAATTCCATTTTTCCAAAACCTGTAACAAACATGTGGTCCGCGTGCTAACCCTGTACTGCCAACAAACCCGATGGTCTGTCCCTGCTTCACCTTAACGCCAGGCCTGATGCCTGTTTTGATTTTCTGCATGTGCAGGTACTGTGTGGAAAAATTGCTGTTGTGACGGATTTTCACATAGTTCCCATTGTACTTGTGATATGTGGCTTCAACCACCACACCGTCCCCTGTTGTCCTGATCCTGGTCCCCGGTGCAGCCGCAAAATCCGTTCCCAGGTGTGCTTTGTACCTCTTCAATACGGGATGATATCTTCTTCCCGAATATCTTGAGCTAATTCTTTTATAATAACTCACAGGTGACATGAGGAATGTCTTCCGAAGACTGTTCCCTTTTTCATCGAAGTAGTCTTCCTTGCCGGTTTGATCCGTATATCGTATCCCATAGAATTCTTTGTCAAAATGCTTAAAATATACTCCGACGACATTTTTTAATCCAATAGGCTCTCCATCAACCTGCTCCTCCTCGTAAATTATTTTTAATTTATCCCCATGCTGTATTCTGCCGAAATAAACCTGCCATGCCAGAATATCCACGATTTTACTCACAAGAACCTGTGGTGCCCCTGCTTCATTGATAGCGGCGTCAACAGTCGATGTGATCACCGCAGAAATACTTTTTTCCACCAGATCCACTTTCCTGTTTATGATATTCACAGATGTGTCAGTCAAGTTGAAAACCACATAAGATCTTCTGTCCGGCTCGAAGATGAACTGTCGTGCCGTACGAAGTGAATCTCTCTCGTGAATGATGGTATAACCGGATCCTGCTTTCAACTTTCTGACATCAAAAACACCTCTGGATTTTTGCGCTATTGCATAAATAAGCTCATTAGATGTGTTGAATTTTTCCAGGATCATGGAAAGCGTCTGGCTCCATTTGATCCTGCCGGTATATACATCCAGTGAATCAATTGGGAATCCATAGCACAATGTGGGCTCCGGAATGTGGGCGACAGGAATCAACTCCTGTTCCGGGGCAGGTGACTCAGTCTGCTGCGTGCAGGACAAACAGATGGTGACCAGTAAAACAACTACAGTATGTACTATTCTCATTCCGTAGGTATTGCGGAAGTAAGGGAACCCGCCTGCTGATTAAACTTTTCAAGTCCCTTATCCAAAAACGCTACAAAACTACTGACATTTAGGTCATATGCAGTCGGTTCAACCAATAAATTACCATTTTGATCGAGGATCACGTAAAATGGCTGGGCGTTATTATTAAACCGTGTTATCTGGAAATCGGCATTCTGTTTACCAATTGTTTTCTTGATTTTATTGTCATATTCCGAGGTGTACCACTCGGATTCGGGGAGGACCGTTTTGTCATCGACATATAACGCAGCCACTATGAACCTTTCCCTTAACCTGTTCAAAACTTCGGGCTCCACCCAGACCCGGGCCTCCATTTCCCGGCAATTAACACAGCCATGACCAGTAAAATCAATGAATATGGGTTTGTTACTTTCCCTGGCACAGGCAAGTGCCTGATCATAGTCAAAATATCCCCGGAGGCCATGTGGAAGTTCTAAAAAGTCAGCATATAGCGGCTCTTCACACAGATCGTTTTCATAGGGAATGTAATTTGAACCCCTGTTTTCGTTTCTCACGATCTCTGAGATGTTGAAATCATGGGACGACATCGGAGGCAGATAACCTGCCAGGGACTTTAAGGGCGCCCCGAACAGGCCGGGGATCAAATAAACCACAAATGAAAAAGTTATGATGGCGAGGATCAATCCCGGCACGGATGTAGTTTTTGAATCCGAATCACCGGGCAATTTGATTTTGCCCATCAGGTAAAAACCCATAAGGGTGAATATCACAATCCATATGGACAGGTAAACTTCACGATCCAGGATGTGCCAGTGATAAGCCTGGTCCGCTATGCTCAGGAACTTGAATGCAAATGCCAGCTCCAGGAAGCCCAGGACCACTTTTACGGAATTAAGCCAGCCTCCGGATTTGGGTAAACTGCTCAGCCAGCCCGGGAATAGCGCGAACAGCGTAAACGGTATGGCGAATGCTGCTGAAAATGCCAGCATGCCCATTATCGGTTTTAATACCAGGCCACCGGCTGACTCTACCAGGATACTGCCTACGAGCGGGCCGGTACATGAGAACGATACCAGCACCAGCGTCAGCGCCATGAAAAATACACCGATCAGGCCTCCCTTATCTCCCATCCGATCCACCTTATTGACAAAACCACTGGGAAGGGTGATCTCGAACAGTCCGAAAAATGATAGGGCAAAAATTACAAATACCAAAAAGAAAAGCACATTGGGGAGCCAGCCTGTAGCCAGGTCATTGGCCGTTTCCGGTCCCATAAAAGGAGCCAGTATCGATCCGATCACTACATAGATCAGTATGATGGAAATTCCATACACAAGACTATTTTTGATCCTCCCTTTTTTGTGATGATCTCTGCCGGTAAAATAGGTGACCGTCATCGGGATCATTGGGAAAACACATGGTGTGAGCAAAGCGGCCAAACCTGCCAGAAAGGCCACCACCATAAAAGACCAAAGTGCGTAGGGATCACTTACATCCCGTTGCGACAAAAGCCGGTTTTTTTCAGGACCTGATCCTTCCCCCAAAGCGGATGCACCGGCTGACGAGGAGACAAATGAAAAATCCTCTTCGAAAGGAATACATTGCCCGGTAATGTCTGAACACACCTGGTAAGCGTAGTAACCCTTTATCCAGAACGATTCTTTTAAAATTTTAACTTTTTGAGTGAAGAGCCCTGTCCCCTTGAAATAGGTATAATAACCTTCAAACAAGGAATCGTAACCCTGCTTCGGTTCTACGGGGGTTAAATCTCCGATCAGTTCATAGGAATCATCCGGCTCGAAAACAAACTCCGTAACCATGGGTCCCAGGTCCGGATCAAAATCAGATGAATATAAATACCACTCACTGTCGATTGTCGCCTTAAATGAGATAGTGACTTCGTCTCCTGCCCCGGGTTGTGAGGGCTCAATGGAATTTTGCCATTTGGCCGGCTCCAATATTTGTCCGATACCCGTAAACCAGGATATCAGAAGAGACAAAAGAACTGAAAGTCTCATATGCTTTACTATCCGGAATTTAGTTTCCTGATGACATTTCAGTAAAGAACTGATAAAAATGAGAAATCGTTTCTATTCCCTTGTAATAATTGAAAAGGCCGTAGCTTTCATTTGGGGAGTGAATGGCATCCGAATCCAGTCCAAAGCCCATCAGAATAGGGTCCAGATTCAGAACTTCCATGAACAGGGCGACAATGGGAATGCTGCCTCCTTCCCGCGTTGGAATGGGCACTTTTCCCCATGCTTTTTCGAATGCCTTACTGGCAGCCTGGTATCCCAGGCTCCTCGTTGAAATAACAGCGGGAGCGCCTCCGTGATGGGGAGTGACTTTCACCTTTACATAGTCGGGGGCATTTTCTGCAAAGTATTTTTGGACAAGTTCAGTGATCTTATCACTATCCTGGTTGGGTACGAGCCTGGTAGATATTTTGGCATGTGCTTTTGCCGGTAACACGGTCTTGGCGCCTTCGCCGGTGTATCCGCCCCATATTCCGTTTACATCCAGGGATGGTCTGATCCCCACCCGTTCCTTGGTTGAATACCCTTCTTCACCTTTTATGTCTTCAATATCCAGATCCCTTTTGAACTCATCCAGATCGAATGGGGCCTTGGCCATTTCTTCCCGCTCCCCGGAAGACAATTCTACCACATCATCATAGAATCCCGGTATCAGTATCCGGCCCTCGTCATCCTGCATATCCGCAATCAGCTTTGACAACACATTGATGGGATTTGCAACGGCACCCCCATAAACTCCCGAATGCAGGTCACGATTCGGCCCCGTCACCTCTACCTCCAGGTAGCTCAATCCTCTTAGCCCGACGGTAATGGATGGATGGTCATTGCTGATGATCGAGGTATCGGAAATGACAATCACATCGGCTGCCAGCATCTCTTTGTTTTCCTTCACAAAGATCTCCAGGTTGTCAGACCCCACTTCCTCCTCGCCTTCGATCATAAATTTGGCATTGCATGGCAGAGCATCTGTTTTGATCATGGATTCGAATGCCTTGATGTGCATGTACATCTGGCCCTTGTCATCGCATGCGCCCCGTGCGTAGATCCTTTCGTCCCGGATGACGGGCTCAAATGGGGGGGAGTCCCATAATTCAAGGGGATCAGGCGGCTGAACGTCATAATGCCCATATACCAAAACTGTAGGAAGCTCCGGATCGATTATTTTTTCAGCATATACGATGGGGTGGCCTTGCGTTTCGCAAACCTCGGCCTTGTCAACGCCGGCTTCAACCAACCTCTCACGGATATATCCGGCCGCCCGGTTTACATCATCTTTGTACTTGTTGTCAGCACTGATAGAAGGGATTCTCAGAAGGTCAAATAACTCTTCCAGGAATCTTTCCTTGTTTTCTAATTGGTAATCTTGTGGGGTCATAACTATGGATTTGGCGCAAAGATATTAAAAGCCAAAACCATCGTCTTCATCCTCGTCAATCGTATCAAAACTTTCGTCATCCAACGACACATCATCCGGGTAGACAAGATTATAAGGCTCGTTAATACCAAGGTAGACTTTGAGGAAGCTATTGAGAAAGCTGAGCGTTTCGTTCTCATCTCCGGCGATCAACACCATTTCCCCGGGCTTGGCCTTTCCAAAATTGGACTTGTCTGCAATGTCCTGGTTCAAAGCCCTGTTGGAAGTATAGATCAGCAAACTGTTCTCCTGGAAATTGAAGTAGTACCATGAACCGGGCGCAGCTTCGATAAATAAGTTTACAAGATCTCCGCCGGTATCGTCCTTCTTGATCTCCAGGAAACCATCCACCTTGGCGTTTACATCTTCCAAGTTGATGTTTGACAACGCCAATTTGGTGGTATTATGCCAGGCATTTTCCTTGTCGTTCCATTTCATTTTTACACCTGAGATCACAATCGATTTATTGAGAAGGTCTGAGGTTTCGACGAGCGGAACGTAATCCTTCAAACTTTCGGTTTCATACTCCCGGGTTGCTTCCTCTCCGATGATGTTGGCCAGTTTCAGCATCGATTCTATTGACAGGTCGTTAGCCACAGGATTCCCCAGTCGTTCAATGATATCTATAATATCACTTGCCATTGCACTCAGGAATTGTTTCTGGACTTTCAGATCGATGGTGAGAAAAGCATCTAAATTAAATTCGTTCGTTTCCCGGTTACCTTCACCCAAAACCGCGGCATTGATCTCAATGTTATTTGCAATGGGATCGATAAAATTTACTTTTCCTTCGAAGAATAAAGCCTGTGAAGAATCATTGTAAATCAGTGTATGACCTTCATACAGTTCGCCGGATGACTTGCCGGGATCCTCGATAATGTAATTATCCGTTTTTGGGTTGTACCGGAAATCTCCCTTAGCCATGAAGAAATCGTCATCACCGGGTGTGATACGCTCCTCGATCATAGTGGGGTAAAGTTTCCCCGTATAGCTATCCTGGTGGAGGCCTGCAAGGGCTTTCTCACCATTCTCATATGTGGCGTTATTGAAGTCGATAACCACTTCAGTCCGGTCATCGGTCCTTTCGAAAGCAATCCAGTTTTCCTGGTCAGGGAGTGTCTTGAAATTGGGTTTGACGTATCCTGATAGTTCCAGGGCCTGTTTGTTGGCCACAAGCTTGACCTCACCCTTGTACAGGAATCCCGCGGCAATATCCAGGTTCATGGCCTCATCCACGTTTCCGGTGGCCACCGATGCCGAGTCAAAGGTTCCGTCCGCCAACGGGAATTTCTCGGTATGAAAATCTGACATCTTGATTTCAAAGGTGTCAGCCTGCACAGGTAGTTGGTAAGTTGCTGTGGCAGTAAATTCATTCCTGGATTTGACGTCCACCACCGCATCGTACAGCACATGCTTCACTTCCGGTGATTCAAATACGAGACCGGCATTTTTGAAGGTCTGCAATATTGAGTTCTCCAAAATGGTAGTTTCATTGTTCTCGGGGACCACTTTTGCGTCGGCAACGGGGATAAATGGAATACCCTGAACGTTTAATTTGTACGTCTGTATGTCATAAATTGCTTTGGTAGCATTGAACGCCAGGGAATCCAGTTCCTCAAGTGTTGAATAGAAGTAGGATTCTTCGATTGGCACCTCTTCCGGCTTGGTCATGGTTATTATGGAATCTTCCAGGAACCACTCCGCCTTCGTAATGGAAGTCTTCATCTGGGCATACGGAAAAGAGATAGCCGCTACACCCGCAATTTCAGGGTTTACATCCGCCTTATTAAGTGTAAGGTCAAAGTTCAGGCGAATATCATCTCCCGCCATAGCCGGTTTGTCCGGGTCATCGGACAACACCTCGAATTTTGCATGCCGTGCTGCATAAGAAAACTCTCTGAATGAAAGCTCATTGGATTCGGCGACTGACCCCCTCGTAAGCATGCTGCCGGATCCGTAAACACCTTTTTGCGTAATGTTTGCTTCTCCAGTCAGCTCGGCGGTTCCATGGTAAAATTTGAACGGGTCCTCAACAGTTTTAAGGTACATGCTGTCTTTGCGTGGCAACCAGTACATCCGGAATTTTCCCATCTCTGCCTGGGGGAAACTGCCGCCGCCCACTGTACCGGGCGCAATTGTCCCGAAATAACCGTCAGCAGTAACGGAATCAGGATAATAGATGAAATCTTCTGAGAAAATTGTTGAGTTCAGGAAATCAATTTTACCTCCGCCAACCATGCCACTGTTGCTCAGGGTTATTTTTTCATATGTCCTGGCCGGTGTACCATACAGGTTATATCCTTCCTCCGGAATGTGGTGGACAAATCCAAGGGACTGGTCCGCCATGATATGCAGCGTATCCTCAAATATTGGGAAGATACCACCTGAATTGAACCTGCCCGGGAAGTAAATGGAGGCGCCGTCTTCCCGGTCCAGACTGTCTATTTCCATCGGGGGGATAATGAACATGACCGATTTGTCATAAGCACCATCAAGTACTTCGGGTCCGTCAAAATAGACGATTGCTTCTGACTCCGATACGAAATAGGGATAGTTTGTATTCACATCTAATCCTGACTTGTTATCCGGCATATCCAGATAGATCGTTCCCGATGTCTGGGTTAAATGATTCTCAAGTGCCTGCCTCCTGTCCGAAGTACCCGTCTGGATGGAATCCGGTATCGGAATGGTCAGCCTGATGGAATCAATAATCGGCATCCGAACCAAAAACTCATTGTAGTCGAAATCAAAATCTTTGCCTTTATAGTTGAAATCACCGGCGTCAAGTGCCCCGCCAAAGCGAAGATTTCGACCCTGTTCCAGAACTACCTCTTCGTTCAGGGGCTCGATGGAAATGCTAAAATCAGATGTCACAAAAAATTTCTCAACACCTCTCACCATGATCTCCCCGCTGTCCAGTCTTATGGTGGCGTTGGGCACCCTGGATATTTTGGAAGAGATGAACAAATTGTCGTAATCTTTTCGTTTCGCTGAAGACTCGTAGTAGTGGAAGGCTTTATCATAAAGCGCTACATGGCCGGTGGCTTCATCGAAATCGCAGAAATTGTACTGTTCCAGCATTTTCATTGCCCCGATTACCAGCTTTTCATTGACCTCATATTCGGCAACCAGCTCCAGGATGTTAAACGCATTGATCCCGTATTTTTTGGCATAATGAACGGAAATGGATACGGGATGGAATCCAAACATTCCTGATAATCGTGCAAATCGTATTCGGTTGAAGTAATCATCCGATTCGAATGTAGCGGGAAGCAGATCCTTTCCCTGTACGATGTTCAGGTCGATCGAATCCGCATCCAGGTACCACTTCATTTGATCAGCGCCAAATGCCATCTGAAAAAATGTGGAATGAAAAGGAGTTACATCATATTTCTTAGTGCGATTTATTATCATCTCGTTTTTTGAAACCAGGTATTTCATACTCACACTCGGATGATAAATTGAATCGGACCCATGCTTAATCGTAAGTGCGGCATTTTCAGTGGAAATGACGGAATCTTCAAAAACATAGTTCGCTGCTTTGAATACGGCAGAATTCCCTTTTCCATCCAGTACGGTCAAGACCCCTTTTTCTTTGCTGATGGACGTACCAAATAGTTTGTTACCCTTCAATTGGATACCTCCCTGGTAGGTAGCCTTGCCATCAGCCAGGTTTAGCCTGACATCATTATTGTAGCTGGTAAATATGGGATAATTGCTTAATGCCCTTTTCGGCCTCCTAATGCTTTTAAACTGGAACGATCCTTCCGTTGTGCTGTCAAACAAGGCTGGGAATGTCAATGTGGCATTGGGAGTCCAGAAACTACCACGGTCCACCCTTAAACTGAATTCGCCTAACCTTACGGAAGCTCCCCTGGTTCTTTCATTTTCCGCCGGCCAGTCCAGGGAAGCCGACTTACCAGCAAAAGTCCTTGACTTCAGCAAGTGATCCCCATCTGTATTTTTGAAAATGATCGAGTCAAAAGGTGTAGCGATCACGATCTCCGTTCGACTCAAATGGATTGTAGGCCCCTCCGTTGGTGGATGGATGTACTTGGCTTTGACCTGACCCACATAATCTGTCACTATCTGCGAGAATTCCTGTCTAACAGGGGCGGGAGGTTCGTATACCTCGGCCGGCGTACCAAAAGAACTGTCATCTTGTGAACCCCATGTGTCCGTTGCTCCCCAATCGTCAGTGGTCGTTCCCCAATCATCGGTGGTCGTTCCCCAGTCGTCGGTAGTGCTTCCCCAGTCATCCGTTGTGGTTCCCCAGTCATCCGTGGATGAACTCCAGTCGTCTGTGGTGCTCCATGAATCGGTAGTGCCCCAGTCATCTGTGGTACTCCATGAATCCGAATCCGCCGTAGCATCGTCCGCCTGGATGACCTGTTGGTTCATATTCTGAATATCCTCATCCGTCAGAAATCCATCGTCCTCCTCTACCGGTTCTTCCTCCGCCTGGTCATCAAAAACCGGAATCTCGCCTGGCGCCAGGCCACCTACCAGCTCAAAGTCATAGGAGCCGCCATTAGCCTGAGTCACAACTGTTTTGGAAAGATGGAGCCATCTCCTTCCAAAAAAAGTACTCATTTCAAAGAGGAAGTCGGCATACTCATCCCTGGTCAGTGAGTGGAAAGACCCGAGATTTATATCCAGCACCTGTGTCAGCTGGTCCGCCTGAATGCCTTCATTTTCCACAGCGTATCCCAGGTAGGCAAAGAAATGTTTGAAGTGCGGATTCAGCGGATAACCTTTTTTTCGCATAAGCGCTGCTATTTCCATGACTGTTTCCCGGTGATCAGAAGTGAATTTGCTTGTCCAGGCATTTTGGAAATCATAAGCGACCTTATCATATGCCTCACTTCCAACGCTTTCCAATACTGCTTTGGCTTCCAAAACAAACTGATCCGGATCTTCCGAAAAGGACTGGGCGGAAAGCAAGCCAGTGCTCAATTGTGCCACCAGAAAAATGCAGATAGTCCGAATCATAATATAAAATTAACGTGAGTTCGACATAAGAATAAATAAAAACCAACCAAAAGCGCGTTTCTGAGGTTTGGGGAAGGTTTCCGGAAAGGAACCGAATGAATCTCCTATTTTACGGGACTCATTCACAATTTTTCCTGGCTCAATCCCCTAAAAATTGCTCAGAGTAGCGGTAGAAGTGGTTTTTGTTGGTTTTCTATCCAAACTCAGGTTTTAAAATTACCTAATCGGCTTGTTTTATAACGATGGTTTGATGAAAACCAATACGGCCCAGTTATTTTTAGAGCGGTCGGTTTCCAACCTCAACCCGAGATTTTCTGCGCATGCCCGAATGTCCCGTATATCATTAACGTAAAAGCCACTCAAAAGTAAATGGCCGCCGGATTCAACCATTTTCGCATATTCAGGAAGCTCATCCAGCAAAATGTTTTTGTTGATATTAGCAAGAACTATATCAGCCATTGCATTTAGCCTGATCTCACGGACCGAACCTTTTAGGATGGTGCCCTGAACTTCATTTAACTCAAAGTTTTCAGTACAGCTTGAAATACACCATTCATCGATATCCGTAGCAATGATATTTGTCGCGCCAAGTTTGGCCGCCATAATTGCCAAAACTCCTGTACCAGCCCCAATGTCAATAACAACTTTCCCTTTATGATCAATTGATAACTGCTGTTCGATCATGAGTGAGGTCGTTTCATGGTGCCCTGTCCCAAAAGACATTTTTGGGTTTATGATGATTTCATGATCCCTATTGTGATCCGGAGAATGGAACGGAGCCCGGATTCTCACCTGATCCGCTATTACCACTTCCTCAAAGTTCTTCTCCCAGGTTTCATTCCAGTTTTGGTCTGGTATCAGCTCCGTTTTCAGGGAAGTGTCTTTGACGGAATATCTTTTCAGTATTTCCCGGACTTCTTTTTCCTTATAATGTGAGGCATTACAACAGGCAATGATGCCGGTGTCAGTTTCCTGAAATGTATCAAATTGATATACGGACAACTCCGCAATCAACAATTCGGCAACACCGGGCTCACAGGTTATATAAACGGCCAGATAATTCATTCATTGCAACCGGCGAAAGATTCAAATCGTGTGAAAAAAACGCTGAAATGAGCTTCTCTCTCCCTATCCGTAAAAAAGATCTTGTAGGTTGCAAAGTTTTCATCCTCTTCGAAATACCACATGCCAGGCTTATCCGCATAAAACTTGTTGGTCTGCTCAAACACAATGATATCAGCAGATGTTTCCGAATAATCTTCATAAACGATATAGTCAGCTTTATGCGGATCCTCCACCTCATGGATACTTCCGAATATTTCGCAGTAGGGATTTTTCGCTTCAGGACTGCAAAAGGATAAAAGGACAAAAAGGATGTAGTTTGTCATTGAAATGATTTGGCAATGTCCACGAAATCACGCGACTTGAGACTGGCACCTCCGACCAATCCGCCGTCGACATCAGGACATGCAAAAAGTTCCCTGGAGTTGTCCGGCTTGACACTACCGCCATACAGGATGGATATGCCATCTGCAAGGTCCTGGTCATAGTTTTCGGCCAGAACTTGGCGTATGTGAGCGTGCATTTCCTGCGCCTGATCCGTTGATGCCGTTACCCCGGTCCCTATTGCCCAGACCGGTTCATATGCGATCACCACCTTTGACAGTTCTGCCGCAGTCAAATGGAACAGACCCTCTTTTATCTGGGTCCCCACCAAATCGAAATGACCGTTTTGTTCTCTCACTTCAAGTTTTTCGCCACAGCAGAAAATGGGAGTCATCCTGTTTTTAAGGACAGCGTTCGTTTTTGCGGCCAGTAAATCACCTGACTCGGAGAAATATTCTCTCCTCTCACTATGGCCGATAACAACAAAATCAATACCTGAAGAGGCCAGGATCTCTGCAGATACCTCGCCGGTAAATGCCCCGGAAGCTTCCTGGTGACAGTTCTGAGCGCCAACGTAAATTCCGTTTTTGGATTCAACCAGTTTATTGATTGAGGTCAAATGAGGGAATGGTGGAATCAGGATGACCTGTACTTCTGATTTGACTTCATCGGAAGCCATATTCACGACCTCAGATGCCAGTTGCATTCCTTCTTGCAGGGTAGTGTTCATCTTCCAGTTACCTGCGGCAATTTTCTTTCTCATGTCTATAATTTTTCGCTTAAATAATGGGCGGTATAATTTTCTTTTGACAATTTAATCATATCTTCAGGAAGTCCGGCAAAGCAAATATTTCCTCCTTTTTCACCCCCTTCAGGACCCAGGTCGATGATCCAATCCGCGTTCTTGACGACCTCCATATTATGCTCTATGATGACTACTGAATTGTCCTCGTCGATGAGGGCATTGATGGAATCAAGGAGCTTCCTGATATCATGGAAATGTAAGCCCGTAGTAGGTTCATCAAAGATGAAAAGCGTATGGTCTTTTTTCGACACCCCGCTGCCTTTTCCTAAGAAGGAAGCCAGCTTCACACGCTGCGCTTCGCCGCCACTGAGCGAATTCGATGACTGACCTAGTTTGATGTAGCCCAACCCGACGTCGTAAAGCGGGCGGATCTTGTTTACAATGGCCTGGTGCCGGTGAAAAAAATCCAGTGCCTCTTCCACGGTGAGATCCAGTATATCGGAAATATCCTTGTCCTGGAATTTTACTTCCAAAATCTCCTTTTTGAAACGTTTCCCCTTGCAGTTTTCGCACGTGAGATGAAGATCGGCCATGAACTGCATTTCAATCTTCACTGTCCCTTCTCCTTCGCAGACTTCACATCGTCCCCCATCAACATTGAAAGAAAAATGAGCGGGTTTAAACCCGTTTTTTTTCGAGATCGACTGGTCGGCAAATAACTGCCGGATATTATCATATGCTTTTACGTAAGTCACAGGATTGGACCTTGAACTTTTACCGATCGGATTTTGATCTACAAATTCAATGTGCTGTATCTTTTTGTAATCACCTCCGAGTCTGTCGAACCTTCCTGTTGCTTCTCCAGTCAAACCAAGCAATTTCCCGATGGCGGGATAGACGATTTTCCTGACCAGCGTGGACTTGCCCGAACCGCTCACACCCGTAACAACTGTCAGCACACCAATCGGGATTTGGACATCCTGATTTTTCAAATTGTGCTCTCTGGCGCCCTCAATGGTAAATGACTGGTTCCACTTTCTCCTACGTGAGGGCGAAGTAATAGATTCTTCACCTTTTAAGTATTTGACAGTGAAAGATCCGTTTGTATTCCCATTTATGCTGTCAACCCTACCCTGAAAAACAAGCTCACCGCCGTGTGATCCCGCCGCAGGGCCGATGTCTATGATTTGATCGGCCTCCTCCATTATCCTTTCTTCGTGCTCGACGACAATCACCGAGTTGCCAATATTCCGCAGCGTCTTCAAAACGCTGATCAACCTGTCAGTGTCTCTCGGGTGAAGGCCGATACTGGGCTCATCCAGGATATACATGGATCCCACCAGGGCGCTACCCAGCGAAGTTGCCAATTTTATTCGCTGGTATTCTCCCCCGGACAAGGTGTTGGTCAGACGATTTAGGGTCAGATAACCCAGCCCTACATTGTTCAGGTATCCGAGCCTGTTGTTGATCTCATTGAGTATTCTTTTGGCTATATCGTAATCACTGTCCGAAACCTCTAATGACCCTATCTTTTTTGCCAGATCCGCAATGGGCATCAGGACAGCATCCGTAATGGAAAAATCATCGATCTTCACATAGTTGGCGTCCTTACGTAACCTTGTTCCTTTGCAGTCGGGGCAGCTGGTTTTTCCCCTGTACCGGGACAACATTACCCTGTACTGGATTTTATGAGCTTTTGATTCCAGGTGAGCAAAGAAGGCATTCAGCCCTGAAAACCGGCCGTTTCCGTCCCAAAGCAGGTTGTATTGTTCGGGGGTTAATTCATTGACCGGTCTGTGTATCGGGAAGTCAAAGTCCATTCCGCTTTGCAGTAGCGGCAGCAGCCATTTTCTCATGGTCTCACTTCTCCATGGGACTATTGCATCCTCAAATACCGAAAGGTTTGTATCCGGAATGACGAGATCCGGATCAATCCCCAGGATGCGGCCAAACCCCTCACATCTTTTGCAGGCGCCATATGGGTTGTTGAAACTAAAGAAGTTAACAGTCGGTTCCTCGAATAGTATTCCGTCCAGTTCAAATCGGTCGGAGAAAGATGACTTCCCGGTTCCGACGATTTCAAGGAGACACTCTCCTTCTCCCTCGAAAAAAGCTGTTTGCACGGAGTCGCTTAGCCTGAATTGGGTTTCTTCGTCATTCTTTACCGTAGCACGATCTATCAGTATTTCAATCTTTTTTGGGGAGAGATCAAAACTTTCCAGCTCCTCAATGAAAATGACCTTACCTTCATGAAGTATCCTGGTGTAACCTTTGCTGAGAAGAATTTTCAGTTCCTGCTCCAGGGTCCTCCCTTTTTTGAGTTTCAGGGGCACGGAGATTATCAGTCTTTCACCTTCAGGGTGTGATAAAATGAAGTCCACCACGTTGGTTACGGTGTCTTTCCTGACCTGCTTGCCCGAAACAGGAGATATGGTCTTTCCGATCCTAGCAAATAATAACTTGAGATAATCGTAGATCTCTGTTGAGGTCCCAACGGTTGACCTGGGGTTTCGGGTATTGACCTTTTGCTCGATCGCTATGGCAGGGGAGACCCCCCTGATGTAGTCCACTTCAGGTTTTTCCATCCTGCCCAGAAACTGCCGGGCATAGGAACTGAGGCTTTCCACATATTTCCGCTGACCCTCGGCAAACAAAGTGTCAAATGCCAGGGATGATTTCCCCGACCCGGATAACCCGGTG
Source organism: Cyclobacteriaceae bacterium (assembly GCA_028278225.1). Lineage (GTDB taxonomy): Bacteria > Bacteroidota > Bacteroidia > Cytophagales > Cyclobacteriaceae > JANQEU01. The sequence continues at coordinate 102,896 of JANQEU010000061.1, read as the reverse complement.
ATGACAACAAGCTTGTTCCGTGGAATTGCCACATCCAGGTTCTTGAGGTTGTTGACTCTCGCTCCTTTGATTATGATGAATTCCTTAGGATCCAGCTCATCTACATTCATGGGGCAAATTGAATAAAAAAATTGCTATTGTCCTCGGACTAAAATCAAAAACAACAAAAAGGATTCATGCTAATATCAGTTACATAGGATAGAACAGGCGGGGTGCATGTCCCCTGGATCAAAATCCACAAGTTCTAATATTGGTAATAGATAAAATTGAAATCGATTATCTCAGACATCCAATCGTGAACGAACAAAAAATTACAATGATTTTAGGGGGGTTAAAGATTTTAATTGTCTAAGAAAATAGAAATAGTATAATCTAATTTTGGATAAATACAATTTTCTCCTAGATTTGATAAAAATAATTTTCTGACAAATAAACCCTGACAATATGATATAGACCTCTACGTTAACAAACTAGTGTGAATTTCATGGAGAATACAAGATTGAGTGACAGTCAATTGCTGTCACAATACAAGAAGGGAAACGAAGAGGCCTTTTCTGAATTGTTGGAACGCCACAAGGACAGGGTTTTTACTACCATCTATCTTATTGTAAAAGACCAATACCTTGCTGAAGACCTGATGCAGGAAGTTTTCATTAAAGCTATCCGTACTATCAAATCAGGTAAGTACAATGAAGAAGGCAAGTTCCTCCCCTGGATATTGCGTATTGCTCACAACATCGCGATTGATCAATTTCGCAAGAATAAACGATATCCCATGATCATCATGGAAGACGGCAGTAACGTCTTCAACACACTTGAGTTTTCAGAAGAATCAGTTGAATCTGCTCAAATAAAACAAGATACCTATAACCTGCTCAAAGGCTTCATAAAGGAGCTACCTGAAACGCAGCGTGAAGTCCTCGTCATGCGGCACTACATGCAGATGAGTTTCCAGGAAATTGCTGATGCGACCAATGTCAGCATCAATACGGCACTGGGCAGGATGAGGTATGCTTTGATCAATTTGAGAAAAAAATTAAAGCAAAATTCCAATGCCTATGATAAAAACTTCTACCGAAAATGAACTAATTAGATTCCTTTACAAGGAATCCTCGCAAAACGAAGAAACTGAAATAAACCGAGCGCTAGCCGAAGATAAAGACCTCCAGGAGGATTTGTTTTCGTTCAGTGCCATGATCGAAAAACTGAATAAGCTTACAATTAAAGCCCCCGAAAGAGCCGTCAATAAAATTTTGGCATACGCTCGTCAGAGTGATATGGAGTCTGCCTAATTTTGGCAGATGACGAGAAAGGAAAGATTCGAGGCTTTTATTTCTTATTTCGAAAGTGAGTTTCCCGATCCCAGAACGGAACTGAGGTACAAAGACCCTTTTCAGTTACTGGTGGCCGTTGTGCTGAGTGCGCAGTGTACGGACAAAAGGGTAAATATCGTAACTGCAAAACTGTTCAGTGACTTCCCCACGAAGGAGCATATCGCTGCTTTGAGTTTTGATGAGCTGTTCCCCTATATACGGAGCGTATCTTATCCAAACAATAAAACCCGGCACCTGCTGGGATTGAGCAAGATGCTGATAGCGGATTTCGATGGGAAAATACCGATGACCATCGATGATCTTCGGAGGCTGCCTGGTGTAGGCCGGAAAACGGCGAATGTAATTCTATCCGTTTTATACAATGAACCGGCGATGGCTGTTGATACCCACGTTTTCAGGGTTTCTAAAAGGCTCGGGCTGGTCACTCAAACTGCGAAGACGCCTCTGGAAGTTGAAAAACAACTGACCCGGCATATCCCTGAGAAGTTCATTCACAAAGCGCATCACTGGCTGATCCTGCATGGGCGCTATATATGTCTGGCCCGAAAACCAAAATGTGAGGAATGCAAGATCACGCATTTCTGCAGGTATTTCGAAAAGCTACCGGAGGCAGGATGAAAATTCTAATTGTTCACCAGTATTATAAAACTCCCCGGGAAGGTAGCGGCATCCGCACCTGGTATATTGCCAGGGCCCTGCAAAAGGCAGGCCATGAAGTAACTGTCATAAGTGGTCACAATCAAAATGAGGGTTATAAGAAAGCCGACTATGCCATTCACTACTTTAAGATCCCGTATGACAATAAATTCGGTTTTTTTGAGAGACTGAAAGCATTTTATCGTTTTGTGCAAAGGTCAAAAAGCTTCTTAAAGGCCAATCATAATTTTGATATTGCCTATGTGCTCACCACACCTTTGACTACCGGATACATCGCTTTGCATTTGAAAAAAGTGTACGGAATACCATATGTGTTTGAAGTGGGAGATCTATGGCCTGAAGCGCCGATCCAGCTGGGATTCATTCGGAATCGGTTTTTAAAGAGGTACCTCTACAAGCTGGAAAACAAAATATACCAAAATGCATCTGCCCTGGTAGCACTATCTCCTGCCATCAGTGATTATTTTCAGTTTATCCTGGATGCCCCAAAGACCTCCGTCATTGCTCCTAATATCGCTGACGACGATTTCTTCAAACCGTCATATTCCATGGTGCCGGAGTTCTCGGCGGATCATCCCATGGTTATTTCCTACGCCGGTGCTATAGGTTATGCAAACCGGGTGGAGTACCTTGTTGACGCTGCCAGGATCTGTGAAGAACATGATCTGCCGGTGGTTTTCAATATTATGGGAGATGGTTCGGACATGCTTCACATTTCAAATATTTCAGCTTCATGCTCAAATTTAAAAATTCATCCCTGGGGTGGGAAAGATGAGGTGCGCGACCTGCTGAACAGAAGCCATGCCATTTACATTTCCTTCCGAAATGAACACATCCTGAATACCGGCTGCCCTAATAAGCTAACGGATGGCCTGGCTGCCGGAAAGATGATCATCGTAAATTTCGGGGGATGGATAAAAGAATGGGTCGAGGAGTATGAATGCGGATTTAGCTACAATCCTGAAAACCTGGAGGAATTTGTTAGTCTGCTGAAGCCTTTTATCGCCAGTCCGGCCATGTTGGAACAATACCAGCAAAATGCCGGGGATCTGGGGCGGGAGAAGTTTTCGGAGGAGGTGGTTACATCCCGGATAATGGATCTTTTAAATTCTGTAAGCAACACCCATTAGCTTCCTAAAAACAGTGTGGTAATCATAGACCTATTTCACATCAACAACAGTCACTCGTACCTCAAATTCCTGGCGGGGTTGGCCCCGGCTATTCGTGAGGTTTGCCCGTAAATCGAAACAAATCCCAAAAAGAAAAGAAAGATGGTACTCACCACTATTTCCAATATTCCAAGACCCGGGCCATAGTGTAACAAGAAGTGTAGAAATACCATGTCATAGAATGCGTATGAAAATGGAACCGCGATCATTACTGATATCATGATCAGGCGCACGAAATCTTTTGTGAGCAGATAATACAGGTTCTGACTATTTGCTCCCATGATTTTCCGGATGGCAATTTCCTTTGTCCGGTTTTCGGTAGTGAAAGTAACCATACCCAACAGCCCCAAACAGGAAATTGTAATAGCAAATGCACTCAAATAACTGAAGATTTTGATTTGAGCTTTCAGGAAATAATAGGCTCTGTCGATTTCGTTATCCAGAAAGGCAGATTCGAAACGGGCCTCCTGGTCAATGCTTTGCCAAATGGCCTCCAGTTCGCTGATCGTTGTTTTGATGTCTGTGGAATTAATAGTCAACAGTGCATAATTGCTCTCTGCCAATGAGTGCCTGAAAATAAGTGGATTGATGTACTCACTTAATGGTTCAAAGTTGAAATCCTTCATTATCCCGGCAATGCGGCATTTTGTGCCATCCGCAAGCGTGAAGGTGAGGGAGTCTTTCTGAATATTGAAAACTTTAACCGCCTGCATGAACTGCTCGTTGACCAACACAAATTCAACGTTTTGGGTGGAAGTTGAAAGACTTTTACTTTCACCCCACACCAGTTCTATGTCGAAATTTTCTATGAAATCATCACCAATGAAAACCTGCCTGGCATCTATTGTGTCGCTTTCATTGGGCGTAAGGTCAACAGTGCCCGGCAGATAAATACCCGGCAGGTTCGATGAAGCTGTCACTGACTTTACATCGGGATGATCTTCCAGCTCGTTGATTGCCACTTGTTTGTTGATTTCCTGAAAAGGAACTGTAAGTACATTATTTGAGGTAAAGCCGTGGTTGTTGTTGAACACATAGGCATATTGCCTGGCAATGGACACCGCACCAATCACAAATACCAATGAAAGGAAAAACTGAAATACAAACAAACCCTTTTTAATACCTGAAACACCACCTGATTGGCTAAACCCATTTCCCTTTAGTGTTTTTACAGGATTCAATCGCGAGAAAAATAATGCCGGGAAGATGCCTGAAAACAAACCGACTGCAAAAGTGAACAGGACGAATGTTGCTACTAAATCGAAATTCAGGGACGTATCCAGCACCTCTGCGGCCCTAACCATCTCTAAGAATTCGTTTCTGAGCGGGACAAAAATGAAAAGAGCACCAACAAGTGCCAGGAAAGTGAGCAAAACTGTTTCAACCAGGAACTGCACTTTGATCTGTCCGTTTTCGGCGCCAACTACCTTTCGAATACCAATTTCTTTCGCTCTGGTTAATGCACGGGCAATAGAAAGATTAGTATAGTTGAAAACCGCGGGTAATAAAATGAGCAGTCCGATTGACAGGAAAAACAGCATCGATGGCTGATCCCATCCAATTCCTACAGCATTACTGATATTCCATCTTGGGACGACCTGATCCAGCCGTATGGAGGAAAGCTCGATCGTAAGCTCGGGATTAAATTCTGCGGCGTGTGCACTTACCTGCGCCAGTGCTTCCTGCAGGGTTTCCGTTTGTGTGCCAGGTTTGAGAAGCAGGTACACGTAGTTGTTTCTGAAATTGGTCCAATCTGTATCAAGGTCTGTGTCGGGCTTGATCTGTACATACGTCTCATGGGAGGTCAGCACCTCGAAATAAAAATGTGTTTGCTTCAGGTCTTCCATCACACCTGTTACCGTGAACCTGCCGGATTCCGTTTCCAGCGTTTTTCCTATTGGATTTACGTCCTTGTAGAGTGTCTCTGCCACAGATTTGGTTAGTACCAGGCTGAAGGGAGTCGCCAGTGCAGCGTTAGGATTGCCATGGATCAATTTGAAATCAAATGCCTCGAAAAAAGCCTCATCGACAAAATACCCATGGTAATTCATGAGGTTACCCTGATGCACAAACTCAGGATAAAACCCACTCTTGATTTTGATGGAGTGCTCAATGAACGGGTACTTATCCTCCATGTAGTCGCCTACGGCATTAAATGTGGAAGCATATGTTTTGTCTCCGGAATCATCGGCCAAGTACGTGTTGACCTGGTGGATGTGCTCTTTCCGGGTATGAAACTCATCGGACTGATAGATCGCAACGGAAACACCCAGGGAGAGCAGGCAAATGGACATACCCATGGCCAGACCCAGGATGTTGATGAGGGTAAAAAGTTTGTGTTTGGAAAAATTGCGGACAGCTATTTTGAAATAGTTATTGATCATGGCTAAATGGTTCTCCTGGTAGTAGTTGGAATAGGAAGCGGACTTTTTTCGTTTCCTTATGGCATAGGAAAAAGAAAGGGAGAGCACTTGTCTGAAATATATGAACCTTGCCGTCTGTAGTCCTTTTTTCTCAAGGTTGTATTGAAAATACTCATCTATATCTCCCAGCAAGTCCTCGATATCCGCTTTTTTACACCACCACTCAAATACCTTCCGTGCAAGCTGAGGTGGGTTTTTCTTATCCGTATTCGACATTAGACCGATAGTTTGACCTTGGTGTTTGCCCATAGCTCATCACGTAACGACTTCATTTCGTTAAGACCGGCAATCCCCGGGCTTGTCAACTCGAAGTAGCGTTTTCTTCGTCCGCCCCTCTCATTCGTGGGCTCTCCAAGGTGGGAGATGAGGTATCCCTTCTCTTCCAGGCGGGTAAGAGTGGAGTGCATGGCTCCGATACTTATATTTCGCCTGGTGCGTTCGTTTATATCCCGCAGCAAGGCGACACCGTAGGCTTCCTCACCAAGATTGGCTATTGTTAACAAAACGAGCTCCTCAAACTCTCCCAGATATCCTTTCATTATATGTTTCTATTTTTAAGATGATATGTTGTACGCCAAAAGTAGATAATATGTTTCTATTTTTGAGAGAAAATATAAAAACGATTTTCAATGAGCTACGAAACAGCTCAATTTTAATGCATTCCGAATTTTTGACTATCCGGAAAGGTTTCAGGCAGCCGGTCCGGTCCGGACATCGTTGAAACCTTTCACAATCAGCCAAATACCAAGAAATATTTCGTTCAATCCCAGGGGCATCATGATCATTATTCCTCCGATCGATCCGCCGAAAATGTTTGAAGTGATTTCTGCAAATAGGAGTAAAACCCCGATCAGGCCCCAAATCGGGATGAACCGGGGGATTAACCTTGTACGGAACAATAAATAATAAAATAGTGAAGTCCCGAAACAATAAAGCCAAAGGCTGATGTTTTGGGTACTTCCCCTCATCACCAGCAAGTATTTAGCCAATACCTTGAAATAACCCATTTCCGCAACTTCTACCTGCTGATAACTACGGCTCATCGATAGCAGCGCCAGCAACAAAATTCCGGCGATCACAAAGGCGATCAACTCATTCAGCCTCAGGCCGACATACCACAGGGCGATCCGTTCATTGTACCTTTTCAAAATCGGGAATAGCATGATGGCGATCCCGAATACGGATAATCCGCAACTGAGATCGAGTAACATGGCCATCCTCACCAGGGTGGCGTTTTCAGACATCGACTTTAGAAAATCTGCGCCATGTAATATTGGGTCAAGGATCACACTGTAGCTCAGGACGGCAGTAGTCATTTGCACTAGAAATAATGTGCCGACAATTTTTGTGGTTTGTTTGGTGTTCATATTTTAGGTATTCCGGTGAAAACCTGATGTATTTAACTGGCAAATGGTTGCATCACCCTGTGTTTTGGCTTGAATCCCATTGTAAAAGCATTCGGATTTTGCGAATTAGGCATGTTTTGTGCAGGCATGCTGGCCATAATTTCCTCCGGCGAACAGTCATTGTAAGCGTTACCCCTTCAGGGAAGGTTTTCCTACCCGCTCTTGTATCCAGGACAATGACATGCTCATGATAATGGACATGAAGGCTGCCAGTGTATTAAAGATGACATCACGGATGTCATAAAAGCGGTTTGGCAGGATTGCCTGTATGATCTCATCGATCCAGCCAAAAAAAGAAGTGAGTACAAAAGCCACGACGAATGGGAGAGGAATATTTTTGCCGTGATTTTTTCGTTCACTTAGTGCCTGATAAATGAACACAGCGAGCAATCCGTAGTCGAACAAGTATTTTATGAAAACTATGCCAATTATTTTTCATATTAGCCAACATTCTTTAGCTCAAACTCAATTAAAGTAACCAGTTCCTCATCCTCTTTTCCGCCAGCAGCAATGTATGCTTTTCTGGCCTGAAGATTGCTATTTTCAGTTGCAACCCAGGCGGCTGTACATCCCAAAGATTCGCCATGTTCACACAGGCGTTTTACCATGGCACGTCCCACGCCCTGGTTCTGGTATTTTTCCACTACACCAGCTTCATTGATAAACAGGTTCGGATCTTTATCCGGATGCACATAGTGAAATCCGGAAGCCATTCCGATTACCTTTCCATCAAGTAATGCCAGAACAAGATGATGTCTTTCATCATTTAAAAATTCTGAGAGCCGCTGTGGTTTGATCCTGTGATCAAACAGATCATCACCTACCTGCAAAATGGCTTCAATATTTTCGGGGCTTGCCAAGGTCAGCGTAAAATTAAGAGACATGATCTGATGGGTTTAAAATTGCCAGGGCTGAAATAATCTTCCGGGTGGATATGGTAATCCGCTAGCGGATCAGTGCTTTCAAAAGCTGTCCGATCTGCCAGTTACGGTTTACCGCCATAAAATAACCTGCCCCCGGTCCCTGAGCCAATAAAGGGACAACTGTTGCTGTATGATCCTTCGTAGACCATTTGACGCTCATATTCGGATAGATCTTCCGGTTTGAAAGTGTAGCCAGTCCTCCTGTCTCGTGATCAGATGTAAATAGCACCAGCGTCTCACCATCAGATTTCGAGAATCTCAGAATAAGTGAAAGTGTTTCCTGGATTGAACGGATGCCTTTGAGCACTCTCTCCGAATCATTTTCATGGGAACCGGAGTCCATTTCCTCACTTTCAACCAAAAGGATGAAAGGTTTACCCTGGAGCGACAGATAGTTTAAAGCTACTTCGGTGAGTTGAACGAGGTTAGGTGAGGAATCCAGGTCCTGTACCTCATCTTCGTCGAAAATTGCGGCAATTGGTTTTCGGTTTGTACCCTGATTTGGGATGGTCAGGGATCTATCCAAGAGATGAAACTTTCTTTCCAGTATACTGATGGTGGTTTCCAGGTCTGGCACACCGTCTTCACCCAGGTCCTCAAGTTCACCGAAGATCAGATCCAGGTTACTTGAAGCAATTTGAACCAGGATGTCTTCTGCATTATCTCTTGATTTAGTGTGTGCTACGAAAGCGGCGGGTGTCGCATCCCAAATGTAAGAGTCCGTGACAATACCGGTAGCATATTGACGATCGGAGGCAATTTCGAAGACACTTTTCAAATGTTTGCCTTCCTGATCAAGTCCTAATACCTCAAAAAATGTTGGTGTGCCGGTTGCCATGGCAGTTCCTGAAGCTCCCGAATCCGTTAGAGGACCGTAGGAACATCGTGCATCGTGCCATCCCTTAACCTCAAATTCGTGCCAGACAGATGGCACCTGGTCGGTTTGCTGCGTAAGTAACGCAGTGGACAGGTGAGAGAACCCCATTCCATCTGCAATGAACACAATGATGTTCCTCGGTTTTTCCGACAGGGAATCAGCCAAATCGATTTCTGGAATTGAGCCGGGAGAAAATTCAATATCCCCGGAGGAGGTTATGGCGATTGATAAGTTAAAAGCATAAAATATGCTGGTCAGCAGGAGGCCGGATATCAAAACAGTTGCTAGGGCGATTTTTAACCAGTTTCTCATGGTAAATAGTTGTCATTTGAAAATAAGGTCATGAAGTTATGATTTCACGTGTCTTTTTACAAAAACCGATAATCATTATTCATCATTTTTTACCTGCGGCTACGTGGATGTCGCTTACAAATACACAAGACTCTTTCGGCCGTTATGTTATTGCGAACGAGAGAAGATCAATCAAATAAAGGTTTACGATTTGCCTTTGGTTGAGATGGGTAATCCAGAAACCATGTCATTCTTTGTCTTTGCGGCCAGTCGTTTATCAGCTCCCCGGTCGAGCGATCATGAACCTGGGCATTGAATTCACCTTTTGTCGTCAAGACGCATTGCCAGATGTGTCCTCCTTCCCCAAACTTTTGTTTTCCCACGTCAATATAGCTGGTAAGCAAAGGGTGTGCATCGATAACAATGGAAACGTCCTTTTCCTGAATAATGGTCAGAAACAGTGGTTCCGCAATGTGTTCAAGTCTCAGAACAGAATCTCCCCGCTCTCTCTGCCAACCCCAGCCTACTCTCAGGTCATAGCCATTTCTGATACCGGCGATCAGCGAATCCATACTTCCTTCCAGTGGATTTCCGTACTCATCATGTTTGTAGACGGCCTTCCAACCGGATCCGGTTTCCGCAGTCGTCGTAATCGGGGATACAGGAGGGTTGCATGAAGATGCAATGCACATCAAAATTGTAACTGGCAGCAGGAAAAATTCACATTGCCTCATATTAACCTGAATTTTGGAAATTAGTTTACCACAAGCGGTGAGAATAAACTACGTTTAGTATCGCTTGTCGGTTGTCGTGATTTTGTTTGTTTTCTAATAGAGCTTGTCGATTACTATGGGGTATTTTATGCTTCACCCGGATATCGGTTTGATATGTGAATCAAAGTCACCGATTAATTTTTCCTGTATCGTAAGACTCTCGCAGTATTCATCAAGATCTTCAAACTCTTTGGAAAATTTGTTTCGAAAATCGTCCCGGTCTTCCTTTGTGTGCCAAAAGTCAATAGTTACAAATCTTTTTGGATCCGATATGTCCTGATGAAGGTTCGTTGCAATGTAACCATCAGCCCTCCTGAACAACCGGACCCAATCGCCCTCTGGTCCATAGGTCCTTTTAAATTCTTCGAGACATTCTTCTTTTACAATATATTCCCAGATATACGCAAAAACCTTTTTTGACATAATCAGTGTTAAACTGTACTTGAAGACAGATATCTGTTTCCGGCGTAAATCAGGCTGTCCAATTCTCTAGTTGAATCCTTTTTAATCGATTGAAATGTTTGGCATTGTTTGTTACCGGAATAAGGTCATTTGTCACGGCAGTTGCCCCAATCAATAGGTCGAAATCATCAACTGGTTCACCTTGCTTTCTAAGACGGGCTTTTTCGTTCGCATAGAAGTCGAGAGCATCGAAAATGGGAAGGATTTGGATGCCTGTCAGGAAATTATTCAACGTCTTCCCGTTTCGTTTGGGTGAATCACTTTTCGCCACTCCAAATTTAAGTTCGGCCAGGGTTATCTCGCAGATATAGAGGGAATCTGGTGGTAGAGACTCAAACTTTTTATCAAGATCGAACTGTCCCTTCATGTAATAAATACAAATGTTGGTATCGAGCAGGTATTTCAAAGTTCCTCGATATTCCTGTTGGTGCTACGGCTTGACCTGATTGTGTTACTCAGTTCCTCGGCAGATTCGTTAGGGCTCCAAGCTCCGAATGAGACTTTCATTTTTGAGGATGTAATCTGAGATTTAACCGATTCCCTCAATCTTTCAATAAGATTTAATTTCATACTGGGGCTCAACTGTTCAAGGAGGCCCATGTAGTTACTCAATATTTTCTTTTCTGTCGTGTTCACAATGTAAAATTACGAAAAACTCTGTTCTGAAGATAATGACTACTGCTTGCTACGAACACGATCAACTATACAAAACCGTATAGCCCACCGTCAATTGACCCTTCGTCATACAATTACCGGAGGCCCGGAATGATCAGATATCAATCCTTCACCTCAAGCATCCTCAAACTTAAGTACAAGTATCCATTTGGTCCGGGTCACCACGGAGTACTTAATTGTCATTGGATCTAAGGGATCAACTTCTGTGACATCCATGAGGCCGTCACTATTCTGGCCAATGGTCATCATGAAATTGTTCTGGTTTTCATTATTGTTATTTGGGCCGACGTACCAGATCCCCATCATGTTTTCATTTCCGTCGTTTTCTCCCCAGCCGTCCACCCTTGCTCCTACGGACTGACCGGAGGGAGAGGTATAAGGGGAATTGATGATAACCCCATCAATTCGTAATTGTTGATCGTCCCAGTTTGGGTCCCCATCGATTATCAGATCCCCGCTTGTTGCATTAATACTTACTACTATACTTGCGTTGCTCATATGATGATTGGCTTGGTGAATAATATTATTTGAGCACTAAATGTGTGATTTTAAAATTGCACTTAACACCCGCACAACGTAATTTAACGATATAAAACGGTATTGTCAACTGCTGCTGTGCGGGTCAGTTCGTGCGATTTCGACATATTATCATGATAAACTGCTTGTATAATTGACATAATCATTTCAAATTCACTCCAAATGCGTAAAAGAACAGAGATTCCCGAGTATGTATAAAATCGAACAAAAAGATTATGGTGTTAAAATAACTTTTGCAGGATTCATACAAGAAGAGGAAATGCTCGCGTACAAAAAAGAGTTCAGGACGGTACTGGATGCATTACCTGAGAAGTTTGGACTTTTGAGTGATATGCGAGAAATGAAACCGATGCCTCCCGAGAGCCAGAAAATATTCAATGCCAATCCTGAATTAGTGACGACCAGGTTAACCCGTACAGCGACGATCGTGAACAGTGCCCTGGTCAAGATGCAATCCAAGCGTATGGTCGAAGAGTGGAAGGTGAGCGACTCCAAAAGATATATCGACGCTTCTAAAACCGCGGATTGGGAGGCGGTTGCTGTTGGCTGGATTGTGAATGGTGTTGAGCCGGAATAGTTGTTAATCCACTTCTGTTGTTATTAATGGTGTACTCCGTGGTCTGTGATGCCAAAGACCATGGATGAGTTCGAACTGTTTATTTCGGTTTCTTTTCAGGATTCTGCCTGGAATCAAAGAATGTTAAAAGGAATATTCTATTTCCTTTGATTCGGTAGAACACTCTTGTCTGTTTTGATATCTGGAATCCATGGATCTCTTTTTCAGGAACTTCTAATGATCCAATTCCCGGATATTTCTCAAGTAAATCGAGGAGGCTCAGAACGCGATTCTGAAAACGTTCGGATACACTAAAACCGAATTCTTTTTCTATGTATTTTTTAATTTCTTGAAATCTTGATTTTGATTTCTTCGTCCAGTAAATCTTCATTTAAGATCCTTAAGGACTTGCGAATGGGGTATGAGATTCTTTTCGTCTTCAGATTCTTCGTACGCATCCAATACTTCTTTTTTCTGACCATCGGCTAAAGATTCCCAAAGTTTACCTGGTTTCAGATCTTTGTTGATGGAAAGGAACTCGAAGATAGATTCTAATAGTTCTGCATTTTCAATATTGTCTATTAGCTCATGAAGATTGGTTTTTAGCTCCACTGTTCCCATATCTCAAAATTACAAATAATATTTTCAGGAGTTTCCAGGTAGCCTATCAGCTCCAACCCGTTGTTTACATCCATGGTCTGTGGCGCCACAGACCATAGATGGGAAGCCATATTGCAGATAAGGTAACGTGTCCACGGCTTTGCACAAATGCATCAACAAAGAAAATCCGTATGGTCCGAAGCGGGAGTCCATATCCCACTACTCATGAGTAGAACTTAGGTTCCAAACCTGCCACCTTTCGGGTTGGGCTGACTCTCAAACTGTAACAGGTGCCCACTCCTTGACCCACTTTTTGGTAAGAATAAAGTGATCAACAAATGGATCTTCATGTACGATCTCTTCAGCTTTCTCTTCGTTTTCAGCCTTAAACAAAATTAGTCCGCCTGAGAGATCAGAGAAAGGGCCCCCTTTATACCCATCCAGGTTCAGTTTGTGCCAATATGCTGTGTGCTCCGGTACTGTTCTCTTGATTTCCTCTGCCCGGGCAGGGTCCATCAGGTAAAAAAATGCGAAGGTCTTCATTTTTTGTTTTTTTCAAACCTCGGAAGTTCAGCCCAGGAATTCAATGACTCGTTTATTATCCTGCACTGACAAATATCATGGTAATCAAACAAAGTAGCCGAGGTTGAATTACTCTTACTCTACTCCATAGTCTACTCCTACTCCATGGTCTGTGGCCCACAGACCATAGATGGGGGCGGTTTACATGTCACAAAAGATTACAATACACCGGTTTGGGCATGCACATTATCCTCATGCTGTGCTCAGTTTTTCTTTTTTTTGAATATAAGGATCAGATCCTTATAGTTTGAATCTTCTTTAAGTCCGTAATTTGAAAATCCATTCTTTTCAGCTACCTGAATTGAAGCATTGTTACGTTGTGTAATGGGTGCTACAACTGCCCCATAATCAGTTTTCGTGAATATATATTCCGTTAGACTTGCTAAAATCTCTGTTGCTAAACCTCTGCCCCAATATTTTGGAAGAAGGGCATAAAAAACTTCAATTTCATTATTTTCCAGAGGATTAAATCCTGTTACTCCTATCAAATGATTGTTATTATTTTCAGCAATAGCGAAAGATAATAATGGCTTTTCTGTGTCATAGGAGTTGATGGTCATTTCAAATAGACCGGCAACACCTTCTATGGTTAAAATTTCATCCGGAAATGCCATATTCTGAGTTACAGACTTATCACAAAGCAATTCAATTAGTTTGTCCTTATCCTCTGGTTGAAGTCTTCGGATTGATGCTCTAGGTGTACTTAAGGATACAAAGGACTTCATCTCTTTCCGGGTGTATGCCACAAGATGATTAATCTCCAATAAAGATAATGCCCCAGGTAATAGTATATCCATTGGTCTGTGTGCCACAGACCATGGATGGGAACCGTTCCGAAGTTGAAGCGGTGTAATCCTCCGAAACACCTACGATCCAGGCTATTTCCACACATTAGGTTGTATGCCGTAATTATATTTTTCCAATTGCCATTAATACTTCCATTTTCTCCTCATTTTCCATCATATGGAATGGAATATCGACAGATTCAACTTTTAATCCGGCGATTTCATAATTATTCCTTATCATCTCTTCTGTGAAACCAAAATTTGGATCTTTCTCAGAACGCAACCAATCCCATTGAACAAATACACCATTGGGTTTTAAAAGTGATTTTATGATTGCCAGTACTTCTTGATAGTTTGGAAGAAATGCACAAACAGAAGCCGCTACTATTAAATCAAATTTGTTCTGAAGAATTGAATTCTGGTCAACAGTTACATTTGAAAGCTCACCAACAATAGTTTCTACATTCTTATAATGCTTTCCATTTAATACTTCTATCATTTTTTCAGCAGAATCAACTGCAACAATATGCCTGGCATCTTTTCTCATATAATCAGTCAGCAATCCCGTACCGCACCCAAAGTCTAAAATGGTTAGATTATCCAGGTTAATTCTATCCGTTAATAAGTGGAAAATTTTTTTTGCATAATCTTTTGCTTCATCTAAGTCATCCCAATATTCAGCATGCTCATTCCAATCGATTCTTGCATTATCCATATCTTTTCTTTCCAATTTACATTCATTTTATTCTGCTTTTATGGCATACCACATCCGGATATGGTGCGGGGGCCCTGGACTTTTTAAATATTCATCAAGGCAGCTCAAATGCCGAAGCGATAACAGTATCCAACCAATTATGCGTAACACAAGTCAAAAAATCCACTTACGCCATGGTCTCCGGGCCACAGACTATGGATAGAGTCAATAACAAGTTCAGAATCTGATACTGACAATTGTCTGATCTAATTTTTTAATAAAATAGTGATTAAACAAAAAATATTTGCCGCACCTAGAACCAGTTCGAAAATTAATCCTTGAACAATTAGTTTATTTGGTTTTCCATCTAAACCAATGCTGAGTAATCTACCTATTGCAAAACCAAGGAGAATAAGGATGGCGACAACAAATGAAGTAAAGGTGAGTTGAGTTATGAATGTTCCCAGCAGAATGAGGATACCACCCACTAACATCACAGCGCTTACGCCTCTCATTTCGTTCAGTAAGTCGACATCATTTTCCAACTTAATTCCGGAATTCTTTAAATACGTTTTTATTGGGTTGCTTAACCTCATAGCACCTACAAAAAGCAACAAAAGACCTGATAAGGATAAAATAACGATTTTGAAAATTTCCATTTTTATTGTTTTAAAGTTATTCTGTGCAAACATAAAACGGGATTGTAACAGAGGAGCAGTGATAATTCTTTAGATTGCGGTTGAGTGATAATGGCCGTTAATCGCGAAAGCCTTGGTTTTCATTTTCTTCCAATGCCGTCAGACATGTTCTGAAGGGCATGTCTGACTTGATATAAATCGGGATTTTCAATCCCGAAGTAATCAACTCATTTGTATATGGTTTTGCTACACCCATAGTCTGTGGGCCACAGACCATGGATGGGCTCTTTCTGTCCGTATTACTTCTTTAGCCATTTCTTGACTAAATCTGAGGCTTCCTGATTCGAGTAGGTTTTTCCCTTGTCAGCATCTTCAATTCCTTCGTCAATAGCTGACTTCTCCTGATCAGATAGTTCATAAATTCCGTCAATCTCATGTTCGAGTTGGACAGCTTTAAGTAGCTCTTCCAGGAGATCTTGATCTTGAATCTCCTTCACCTTATCAATAATCTGTTCTTTTATCCTGATCATTTCTTAAAGTTACTAAGTCAGATCTGTCCTGCCTAATAAATAAACGTATCCATCTTATTCAGGATTTATATCTAACACCTGTACAAACGTAATTTATCTATACAAAACGGTATAATCAACCATGTCCCACCTCGATCTCAATTAGGAGTGCTCTTTCGAAATTCCATTGACACCCTTCTAAACACCTCTCATAAAATAGTCAGCAGCTTTTAGCAACCTTCCGCCGGAAACTGCATCTAATGAATAAAGGATAAAGGTCAAAACCAAAATCTGTCCATCATGCTTAAAAATTACCTGAAAGTCGGGATCAGGAATATCTTAAGGTACAAGGTATTCTCCCTCATCAATGTATTCGGCCTGGCCGTGGCCATGTCCGTCTGTCTGCTCATCATCCTCATGCTCTCGGACCAGATGCAGTATGATGAGTTCCACACACATAAAGACCGCATTTTCCGGGTCATTTCCCAAAACGAGAACGCGAATCTGTACGCCACCACTCCGGACGAACTTTCGCCAACTTTAGTTTCGGACTACCCGTTCATTGAGCGGACGACACGATTGACTATGGGTGTAGGCGGGGATGCTACTTACAAAAAGCAGACCCAGACCATGCGCGGGTTTTTCACGGATCCGGCTTTTTTTGAGGTATTCAGTTTCGAACTGGGAAAAGGAAATCCCGAAACCGCCCTGCAGGCACCTAATGCCATTGTGATCACCAGCGAGTTCGCTCGCCGTCTTTTCGGTGATGAGGACCCGCTGAACAAGACCATCCGGTTTGACGACAGGGGCCTGCCTCACCTTGATATCAGCGGAATAGATTCCCCTCCTGTCGACTGGGGCAACTTCACCGTCACAGGGATACTGGAAGACAAAAAACTGAAATCCCACCTGCAATTTGACGTGCTGATGTCGATGAGTACACTGCCGGCGCTGATCCGGCAGGAGAAGATCGACGATCACCGCGGTAACTGGGCATATTACTACCAGACGTATACCTACGTTCTGCTTGACCGGGATAAAAATGTTGATGGACTTACCACTGCTCTGAATGACGCGGTGGAAGCAAAGTACAAAGACCTGGAGGATCTCCAAGGCTTCCAACTTCTGCCGCAACCGCTTGGTGAAATAACACCGGGGAAGATCATGGGCAACATAACCAACTTCAGCATGCCCATTGAAGGGTATTACCTGCTGATCTTTCTGGCCGTAGTGGTCATGGCCTCAGCCTGTCTCAATTATACCAATCTTTCCATTGCCAGGGTCCTGACCAGGGCAAGGGAGATCGGGGTGAGAAAAGTAACAGGTGCAGGCAGAAAGGATATATTTCTGCAGTTCCTGAGCGAGTCCATTATCACTTCTCTGCTGGCGCTGGTCATCGCAATCGGTCTCCTGTTTTTTGTAAAACCTGCATTTATGGGTCTTTGGGTAAACAAGTATCTGAATTTTGATCTGCAGGAGAACATCAGCGTATACCTGGTGTTCCTGGTATTTGCTTTGATCATCGGCGTGATTGCAGGTGTATTCCCTGCCCTGCACATGTCGAAGTATATGCCCATCACCGTATTGAAGAATATCAACACCATTAAGCCGGGAAAACTGGGCCTGCGCAAATTCCTGACGGGCACGCAGTTTGTGATTTCGCTCTTTTTCATCGTTACCTCCATCCTGATCTACAAGCAGCTTCGACATTTTCTTGAATTTGAATACGGATTTACTTCGGAAAGCATTGTGAATGTCGAACTGCAGAGCAATGATTACGAACTCATTGCCAATGAGTTCAGCACGGTACCGGGTGTTTCCACAATTTCAGCCTCAGAGTATATCCCGGCAACCGGTATCTCAACAGGAATTAACCTGAAACAGGTGCAGGCCGAGGAATACGAAAGTTTCACAAAGCTAAGTGCAGATGAAAATTTCATCGGAAATCTTGATTTGGAGATCATATCCGGGAGGAATCTGCCTCCTGCCGGTGAGTCCCTGTCAAAATATATCGTGGTGAACGAGGCAATGGCAAAACACTATGGTTTCGAAGATCCGCAGGACATCGTCGGACTGAACCTCAATGTAGAAGGCGAATCATCGGCCGTGGAAGTCATTGGGGTTGTGAATGACTTCCGGTTCAGACTGTTGATGTTTGAAGATGACATACGGCCTTTGGTCCTTAGGAATAATCCGGAGAAATTCAGCTACCTGAACCTGAAAGTAGCGTCCGGTGATTTGATGAGAACGATAAGTGACCTGGAAAAGAAGTGGAAATCAATTGATACGGTCCATCCTTTTAAGTACAAGTTTTTCGATCAGCAGCTGGCAAATACGCACCAGGTATTTGTCGACCTTGTTTCTGTCATTGGTACGATAGCCTTTCTGGCTGTCACCATTGCCTGCTTCGGGTTACTGGGGATGGCGATTTACTCGTCGGAGAGACGCATGAAGGAGGTCAGCATCAGAAAGGTATTTGGCGCTGAAACATTCAGTATTATCATTCTGCTGTCAAAAAGTTTCCTGAAGATGCTGGGGGTTTCGGTTATCATAGCCGCACCTCTTTCATATTTTGCGAACAATCTGTGGCTGGAAAACTTTGCCAACCGGGTTGAATTCGGGCTGGGTACTGTTTTGCTGGGAACCGTCATTCTGCTGATCCTGGGGATGATCACCATTGGCTCTCAAACGGTCAAGGCTTCCAGGAACAATCCTGTGGATTCATTGAGATCGGAATAGGAAAAGCTGCTTCCCAAATGATGCTCTGAAAGGGTGTTTTCAACAGAATAATGTCACATTTGTCCCTTAATTACCGGAATTAAGCTCATAAGGAGCCCTGTACGGAAACTCGTCGAAATCAACGGTGCCGCCGGCAACACGGGGATCTTCCGTCGACATCAGTTCCTGCATTAGCTGGCCGGATAAACGATGCTTTATGGCTTCGAAGGCGGGGTCATCCGCAAGATTGTTCAGCTGATCCGGATCGGTACCGATTCGATATAGTTCTTCTGAAGGTCGTTTACCAAAACACCAATTGAAATAGGAACTGAACTCCGGGTGGCCCCGGTTATCCAGCAAATATGTTTTAGTTGGCCCATTGTCGCAATCAGCAAATGAATTCATAGGGTGTGTTGCGCCCTCCGGTGCCCCTGCAGGCCAGCGTTCCGGGAAAAAATTACGGATATACAGGTAATCTGTGGTCCTGATCCCCCGGCCCGGATAACCGGCCATCGAGGGTGCCGGTTGTGCAGGGGTATGCCGCTCCCTGCCGAAAATGATATGGTCTCTTCCACGCGCATTTTTGTCTCCTTCATCACCTGACTTGAGGATATGGACAAGCGATCTTCCTGTCATTTGGTCCGGGACAGCAACACCAGCAAGCTCGAGAAAGGTGGGCGCAAGATCCGTCAGTGATACAAAATCGCTAACACTGCGGTTTGGCGTTGTACCTTCTCCCCATTTTATGGCCAAAGGTACCCTGACGCCCATGTCGTATAGATTGCCCTTGCACCTGGGGAACGGCATACCATGATCTCCCGTTACGACAATAATTGTATTTTCCAATTCACCTATGCTGTCCAGAAGGGTGATGGCTGCAGCTACATCCGCATCAAACCGCTGCACTTCAAAGTAGTAGTCAGCGATATCCGACCTGATCTCATCAGCTTCAGGGTAAAACCCCGGAATGTCGATTGCCTCCAAATCAATACCCGATGCCGCCCCACTGCCCTTTTCATAACCCCTGTGGGGATCGCTTGCTCCCAGCCAAAAGCAGAACGGGGTATCAGCTGGTCTGGCATTCAAAAATGCCTTAAACCCCCCGGAATACTTTTTGCCGGCTGGCAGAAGACTGTCGTATCCACCGGCTTGCAGATCACCAGGCCCCCACGATTTGCGCCAGGATCCGACGTGATATCCGGCTTCCTCCAGCATTAGGGGATAAACGGGAATATTTATATCCAAAGTCGACCATAGATTGGCGCTTTCACCCAGGCGCCAGAAATGTTGTCCCGTCAGGATGGCGCTTCGGCTCGGAGTGCAGGACGGACTTGAAACGAAGGCATTCTCGAAAAGCACACCTTCCTCAGCCAGCCTGTTGAATGCCGGCGTCTTTACAACCGGATCTCCATATGCCCCTGCATGAGGCCAGCCCCAATCATCCGCAATGCAAAACAGGATATTAGGTTTTTTGACGACTTCCTCTTGCTCACAGGCAAACGATACGAAAAGGATGAGGAAAAGGAAGAATGTGGAGAGACTTGATAGTGTTGAATGTTTCATCATCTATTGATCGCAAAATTTTTTTGATCTCAGCAAGCCATCATGGCTCTTCATTTTCAGTGCTGTTAGCCATTGCTTCCTCATAGGTAATTCTTACGCATGAAATGACAAGCTTTGGATCGTCAATATGAACAAAGTGTCCCGCATCCACTACATTGACCAGACGACCTTGCGGGTTGCCAATGAGAACATTTGACCATCGCTCTACCCTGTACTTCATTTTTGCCCGGAACAAGGCTTCACCGCCGGGATAATTTTCGTAACGCACGCTTGTTATGATGAAGATCGGGATGTGTGGCAGGTCCTTTGCTGTTTCGGTCCTGAAATCATTGTTCCTCATTTCCCTGAGCGCCAGTTTCTCCTCTTGTATTGATTTTGGCATTTGTGGGTCCAGGGGACCATTTTGAAGTTCGTTGATGATGGAATCAATTTTCGTTTCAGATAATCCCACCTCACGATAAGGCAGACGTCTTTTTTCTCTTGACTCCGTAAAATCGGCAGGGTCAATGATGATGAGTCCTACGATTTCCTCAGGAAATAGTGAGGCATAGCCTCTTACATATGCACCTCCCAGAGAATGTCCCACCAGGATGTAGGGTGGCGAAATATCAAGAAGACCAAGCATCTTGCGAAGTTTGGATACCAGGTTCCTTGTGGTTGGTACTTCATTGTCGGGTTGGGACAGCCCTATACCCGGTCTGTCATATGCGAATACCGGAGCGAATTCAGCAATTTCATCGAAGATCTTGTACCAGTTCCCTAAATCCGTCCCCATTCCACTTTCAAAGACCACCACCGGTTGACCGGGTTTTCGGGACGCTATTCCCTTTGAAGCATAGTTCACCAGGAAACCATCCACTTCGATTTGCTCAGTTGCCTGGCCGGTGATGTCAAATGCGAATAGCATAAACAGTATGGCATACAGGCTTTTATTTAGGATAAAATTCACGCGGATACTCCAGTTAGAATATTATTAATCCCCGATAATCTTCCTGACGGGTGCAAAAGAGCCGGTCATCTGCCAGTGACCCAAAGCAATCGGGATATTGCCGATACTGTTCAGTTCGTCAAAAAATTCCCTCAATACAAAAGGCTCACTTTTCAATTCTTTCATCCTTGCATACTCTGCCATCGCATTTTCCAGGAGGTATTTCCCGGTGATGTAGCTTGTGCCATACCCGGGTTGACGCAGGTAGAGATGTTGTTCGAAGATGAGCAATTCCTTTTCCGTTTTCATCCATCCCCTGGGCGTGTATTCCGAATGTATACCACCGGCTTCCTCCATGGTCATTTCATTGGCATGGGCATAAAGTGACCCCAACCCCCTGGCAGCGCGCTGGGCGACCATGATGTAGACTATTTCCCGTACCCTCGGATCATCATCATACAGTCCGGCATGCATAAAGATCTCTTCTACAGCTGTGGCAGTGCCTTCGTTGCGGGAGTCAAAAATATTATACAATAGCGGCCCGCGGCGTATTTCACTGGCATGAGGTTCGTTGTCCATCCTGGCTAGTTCAAACCAATGGTAAAAGTGGGAATAAAGTGGTCTGGGATCATAATGTTGACCGATACGGAAAAAATTCCTTTTCTCTTCAGGCACATAGCTTCCAAGATGTTCGCGAAGAGCGGGTTCGAAATATTCTTTGACAGTTACAATTTCATCCTGCTCCAGGAAATTCATCAGACTTTGGGCTGACCTTTCTGCCAATGCCTCAAATGCTTCGGGGGAATTGGCTGCCACCAGTTCGGGCAGTTTCCGGTTGTTATGTTCTTCAAGTTTGAGTGAAGACCAGGCTCGTGCCAGCTCACGTTTCAGGATCATCACTTCGTCCTCCCATGTCAAAGGCACAAGATGGACATTTTGCATGTACCAGGTATAGCTGTCCTTTCCAATCCCCGAAGGACCGGTTTTTGATCCAGCTTCTGACTCTAACCAGTCAGCAAGGGCATCCGTCGAGGTAATAGCATTGTTGATCGCTTCTGTCAATTCCGGATCATCGGCAATTTCCATCCGGTCCGGCATCATTTTGAGCACCTCACTCTGGTACCGGATGTCCCGGATACCCGCGATCCACAGATCCCGGGCATTACCGGTAAGGTTGATCTTGGCCTGTTCATTCAGGGGAGGGATCACTTTTATGTCACCCAACAGGCGATCTCTTTCTTCCGGTCTCAATGGGGTTTCGTATGTCCACAATTCCGTGGTCATATGATGCGTTGGCCCTTCATGTGCGGGAACATCACTGCGATACGTCCATACAGACTTGTAAAATGCCGGGTCTCGTGCCCAGGGTTTTAAGATACGATGGTTAAAATCATAGCCATTCATCTCGGCCCAGATAATGTACCAGTCTACTATTTGCTCACGGGACCAACCTGCTGTGTCCATGGCCAGCAACCGGGCCTGCAGGGATTTGAACTCCGGCCAGCGCTTCTCGAAAGTTTCAGCGGTATAATCCGGGGCGCCCTCTTTAATAGGAGGCCTTTCAAAGGCACGCCATTCCCCGAATAATGTAACCAGGTCATCGTAGTCCGCATTGACTTTAGGTGGCACCTGATCCTGCCTCGGAGAACAGCCCAGGACAATGAAGAATATAAGAATTGTAAAAAAATTGGTAGTGCGTACCATCTTGAAAGTTTTATTGTGTTTACCAAGATAGGAATTCAGCACGAATACCTGAAGTACTGATTGATTAATGGAAAATAAACATCATAAAAATCAGGCGTTATCTTTTGCACCCATTATCAGCAACCACAGGCAACTTCCGATCTCACCGACACTGGCGGGCAATGTCAGGTAGAAGGATATTCTGAGTTGACTGTAATTTGGAATTAAGGCCTGGCCAAAGAAATCGAGAAGGTAACCGCAGCATCCCACCATCAGGAATATGCCTAATACCTTTGGCAGGAAACCCGATTTGTAGACCAGATAACCGAACGGAAACAGCCAGAGCGCCCAGAAGATCTGCGCTACCAGGATCCCGTTGCTGTAAGATTCCAGCGATAACATAACCTGAGCATGTATCTGGTCCTCTTCGAATGCTTTCAGGTAGCCGGCTCCACTCAGCAGGGATAGCACGTCAAATTTGTAAAAAACGCTGGCAAAGGAAATGGGGACTCCTACCACAACGAGGATAACCATGGCGGTTGCGTGTGTATTGTCGACTTCCTTGAGGAGCCTGTAAAGCACCAATGGGAGAATCAAAAAGAATAAATAAGATACCAGTTCGCTTGCGATGCCCAGCCGGTAGAGCAATCCGGAGGCAATAATATTGTTAACCGTGGCTGCCGCATCATCCCATCTAATGACCTGCGAGGGGACGTACATCAGGCCGAAGATTCCTGTCAACACAACAATCAGATAAATCAACCCTGCCAACCGGGCTATTTGTTTACGTGTTTGCATTAAGACTTTTACAATTGGTTGACTTCATGATGTTGGCTTTAGAGGATCGGTTGCATATGGCTGCTATTTTTTGAACCAATCAAAACCCTGAAGACTCTGATTTGACAGTAATGTAAGAGATAGTCTTTATTTGTCGTTGTTGCTTTGCCCTTCACATATGTTTTTCAGCTTTTCCAGGGCCTTTGGCCATGCGTCAAGAAAATAGTCTTTCAATTCGGGAAAAGTATCTGAATCTACTTTGAGCTCAGTTTGATCTCCATTTTGAGTAATGGTGTAGTTCTCCAAAGCTCCTTTCATGGCTTCCACATCTTTACCTTCCGTAATCTCTTCACCGTTTTGGATCCAGCCATAGTGCTCAATGCTGATGAACTCATTGGGAATGTTCTCTTTAATTCTACTGATCATACCGGCCATGTTTCCATTTTCATCTTCTGCCAGGAAATGCATGGTGGTGCCTTTCTCCCAGGTGCCTTTAAAATGTGAAGTTGGGCTAAAAGCAGAGGTCCATTCCTGAAAATGATCCGGATCAATTAAGGCCTGATAGACTACCTCGGGTTGTGCATTGATTTGAATTGTAAAGTGCAGGGTTTCCATATTACTTTTCTTTTCCGGAGTGATGCAACTTATGAGTATAAAACCACAAGCTAAAATCGAAGCGAAGAATATCCTCATTTCATCTGTGTTTATGATGGAAATTTTCAATGATAAATTACTCCAATTTCTTAAAAACCGCATCAAATCCGCCGTCATCCCATGAAACCTCTGCGGTCATTATATTGCCCTCCAGATAATAGGCGATCTTCTTGGGGGCATCGTGTTCGGGATTCTCACTAACGAATGAATTTGTTTCCCAGCTGGTAAACTTAAAATATACGGGTCCGGGATTTTCCGGTACATCTGCAATGTAATAGACATTTCCTTCCCGGATCATGATACCTAGTTTTTCAACAAAAACCGTATCCAAACCGGCCAATACTACGCCAATACCCTGAAATTGTTGATCTGATATTTTCCACCATTTTTCATGATGTGTTTCTCCCGGTTTGCTATTCTGCCGTTGCCAATCACCAAGGATCCATTCAAGCTCATTCAGAGTACTCATGTTTTGCTGGGCAAAAAGTCCAAAGGAAAGGAACAGGAATAAGGTCAATAATTTGTTTTTCATGGCTTAGTCTTTTTTCTGTACCTGCCAAAACCATATTGTACAGGGAATCTTTTTCATGGGTAGATCAGGATGTTGTCTCTTTTTTGCATGTATTCATCCAGGTGCTCGTTTTCCAATTGGAGCAACTGATCATAAGAACCATTATTTTCTATCCACTTCCTCACCTTGTCAGTACCATTTAGAATATCAATAGGAAGCTTTTCATATTCATATTCGTAGGGCGGAGATTTCCATTGAAATGCGTCCCCGAGGTTGTTACGTATTTCTTTGATCAGCACCTGGGCTGTTCGCCAGGACTGAAATACACGTGGATCAGTCACATGAAGCTGAAATCCGCCACATACCTGGTCCTGATATTTATGAAATGTTGGTTTAAATACCAGTGGTCTCAAAGCGAATCCGGTTAAACCCAGGTTACTCAGGGTTTTTTCAAGCTTCCCGCAAAGTGGAAGGGGATCAATATCGGGGTGGCCAAATAATTCAAATGGCTTAACCGTCCCCCTGCCTTCCGACAGGTTTGTTCCTTCGAGCAGGACGTTCCCGGGATAAACCAGGGCCGTGTCCATAGACGGGAAATTGGGGGAGGTCATCACCCAGGGAAGACCTGTTTCCCTGAAATACATGGAACGTTTCCAATTTTGCAGCGGGATGACCTCAAGATCACAGTCCACACTGAAGTGTTTATGGATAAACCGGCAAAATTCGCCGGTCGTCAATCCATGCCGCATGGGTATTTCGTACATCCCTACGAAGGAACTATAGTCTTTTTCCAGGACGTTCCCTTCCGTTTTTTCTCCCCCAACAGGATTGGGGCGGTCCAGGATGGTCACTTTCACACCGGCTTTCGCACATTCTGTCATCGCAAGAGCTGCTGTGTAGATGTAGGTGTATATCCTCACACCCACATCCTGCAGGTCGATGATCAGGTGATCCAGATCTTCCAGCCATTCCTGCTTTGGGAAACGTGTTTCAGCATAAAGACTGTACACCCTGATATCATAAAAAGGGATGTCAACATGCGGGGACTCCAGCATGTCGTCCTGGACATCCGCGAATAGTCCATGCTGAGGGGAGAAGGCTTTGCTAAACCGGGATCCGAAGATGGCTTTCAGGATCTTGATCCCATGATCCAGGTCCGTGTCTACGGAGGCACTGTTACACAGGTAGCCGATCCGGCCTGTGAATTTTTGCTGGAGGTCGGCAGAATTCCTGAGATTGTTAAGTCCGGTTGTTACTTGATTCATGGTCGGGTCATCAATTAAAATATTCCGTCCGTAACTTAGATAAAGATTTGCTCATATGAAATACACTCCTACAAAGTCATTTCAACCGTGGGGAAGTGTTCGACCAGAGAAATCCATTCAGGTCAAAGAAGATGAATAGATATCTCCTATCGTCGATATGACTGATTACAATGTCATTTCGACCGCAGTGAGGTGCTGACCAGAGAAATCTATTCAGGTCAAAGAAGATGAATAGATATCTCCTATCGTCGATATGACTGATTACAATGTCATTTCGACCGCAGTGAGGTGCTCGCCCAGAAGAAATCTATTCAGGTCAAAGAAGATGAATAGATATCTCCTATCGTCGATATGACTGATTACAATGTCATTTCGACCGCAGTGAGGTGCTCGACCAGAGAAATCTATTCACAACATTAAGAAGTGTAATTATTGAATAGATATCTCCTGTGGAACACTTCCTATCGCTGGTGATGACCATGAAATCAAAACGACCGCTACATCTGCACGCCGTAGACCATCGGAACCGGTCCAGGAATACTTTCCTTGTCCTCATCTATCATTTCCCTGAGGTCAATTTCAATGGCCCGTGCCATCGTGGATATCGGTATGTCGTTAGCCGAGCCCTCGAAAGGATTTTCACCCACTCGTCCGATCCTTTCCATTGTATGGAAAACCCAGGAAACGATCACATTGAATGGAATGGCAATCCAGGTAAAAAAAGATCCGATGACAGGCGAACCTGCAACAAGTTTTTCACCGATTCCTGCAAACTCCGGGATCACTCCAAATGGTAACATCAGCAGAAATATCCATAGGAACGAATTATTCAGGGTAGCATACTGACGAGGGTACGGGAAATTCTTGATACGCTCCGATCTGCCCTGGAGATCGAACAGCTCTTTCAGTATGCCTTCCAGTTCCAGGAACGAAAATTCCCAGATCATCCCTCTCTCCTTCAACGACCTGAGTTGTTTGGATTGCAATGAAAGGATTGCCGCAGCTTTGTTGGTTTTACTCAGGACATATTGATGCTCTTCCCCGGATAGCAAAGGCTTCAAATCGTCTTCCAACGTACTTTCCCGCTCCGGGATATGCATCATATCAGCCCATTCCCGGTTGGTCCGGTGATCCAGAAACTCCTCCCAACTCCGGCTTTGCCGCATAGCATGACGCAAAGCAGTCAACCACGCGATATGACGGTGAACAAGCATTTTTATAAACGACTTAAGTTCATCCTGAGACGCCGGCTCTTTTGCATGTTCGTTGGTGAGCATGTCTTTGACCATCATGGTCCAGGTCCTGGACACGTTTACAATTCCACCCCAGATCTTACGCGCCTCCCAGATGCGGTCGTAGGTGACGTTGTTTCGAAATCCGATCAAAAATGCAACGGCAGTACCAATAAGCGCGATGGGCAGCCAGGGCAGTTGCAACCAAACCAGGTCGAAAACAGCGTACAATACTGTTGGAATGAGGGAGATAATGAAGAACAGAAAGGTTTCCTTCCTCGTCCAAAGCATCATGTCCTTTGCAGAGTATCTTTTCTTTGTAAACATATTAACCGTTACATTTTAAATATAAATATACGAACTAGTTGTTGTTCTTAAACTAGTTGTTGTTCTTAAACTTAATAACAGGCGGCTCCCAGGTAATGGAGTCTCCAAAAATGCCATGTTGAGTACTGATAACCTCCATCCACACCGGTAATACTTTTATTAACAAATAATTATCCGGATAGTTGGGATAAAATGCTCCCCATTCATCTTTCCAATATACTTCCTTGCGCTTCAGATCATTGACCAATTCGGCAATACCACGGATCACCACATATCCGCTAATACCGGCATCAAAGTAATAGATCGTGACGCGAGGCTCTCTCCGTATCTGGTCGACCTTCCTGCTTTTAGAGTTTGTGCCAAACCAGATCGTGAAGTCTTCATCCGGTGCAAACGGATCCATCGTTCTTGCCCTGGGGAGACCTTCGTCATCCAAAGTGATCAAAGCGCAATAACGTGCGCCTGTCATGATCTCTCTGGCTGCCTTCATCAATTTGGTGTTTGTCGTATCCTTTTGGGCAAAACTTTGCCCGAGGCCAGGTAACTGCCCTAAGCATAAGATTAGGACAACCAAACGCGCAGGATCCAGTAGCTTAAATCGGGGATAAAATGCAAACACAGGTCTCATCCGGCAGTCGCGTTTTCGGCGAATGCTTTAAACTGGTTCAGCCATTTCTGCACCTGCTTTTTGAACACGCCCGGCATCAGTCTGGCCATAAGTCTGATGGCAAAACCACGGAATTCGATGTAATCGATGTGAGTTTCCCAGCGGGTTTTGTTTTCATCCAGCTCAATGAAATGGTTTTTCATTGTATTGACCATACTGGCAGCTTCATACCTGGCTGTAAACTCTTCGGGAAGATCGTTGACCTCAATGGTTTCCAGCAATTCCATTTGTCCTTTTTTACCCATTTTGTACAGGAACTTTGACTGGGCGCCCGGCTTTCCGGGATCTCCGCTTTGATGCTCATAGCTAATGAATCCATCTTGCCACTCCTTTAAGTTTTCGTCATTTTCCCAGAGTTCTACCACGCGGTTTCTGGGAAGGTCGATGTCGACTGAACAGGTGAATTTCATTTGACAGTTAAGTTTTTTGGTTATTTAAATACTGCCGGCAATTTCTGAACGATCCCCTCTTCCTTCATCAGTCTTTCGATTTCATCCATTCCCGCCGGCAAATTATCTGAAAGATTCTCAACACCCTTTTTCGTAACGACTACTACATCTTCCATCCTGATATACAGTTTTTCTTCCGGTACCCAGATCATTGGATCAATGGAAAATACCATTCCCGGCTTAAGCGGTTGATTTCTGTAAATCCCAACATCATGAACAGCCATTCCGACCGGATGAGACAGATGGCCTCGGAATGAAAAAGCTCCTTCCGCAGCCTTCCTGTAGATTTCTTTGGAAAAGCTGATCTTCTCAAATACCGGTCTCATTTCCCTGGCACTTTCCTCCATCACCTGGTCGGCCGTTACACCTGGGCGTATGTACTTCAGCAGGGTATTTCGATAAGCGATGATAAATCCATAAAGATCTCTTTGATCCTTTGAATATTTGCCATTGACGGGCCACATCCTGGCCACATCTGAAGAGTAGTAGCGATAATCCGGGGCAATATCCATCAGTATCAAATCACCTTCTTTCACGGGATCAGAGTTGTGAAAATAGTGTCCCATCCAGGCGTTGGTACCACCTGCCGTAATTGACCTGTAGCCTTCACTTCTTGCACCATTGTTGGAAAACACAAAATTGGCAGCTGCATCCAACTGGTATTCCATTACCCCGGGCTTGGTTGATCTAATGGCCTCCATGATTCCGATTCCAGCCAGTTCACTGGCAATTCTTATTAGTTCAATCTCTTTCTCACTTTTCATGATCCTCATCTTATCCAGGATGGGTGAGAGATCCCGGATTTCAAACTGGGGATAACGCTCGCGAATCAGCTGAACAAAATGCCCCTCTCTTGATGGGCGATTGTCCCACGGATCAGCATATTGTCCTGCCAGTCCTCCAAGTATCTCATCACGACTTTGAAATTGTCCCTCGGCAGGGCTGAGAGGGGTGTATAGAACGGGGACCGGCATCCTCATCAGGTATGACCACACAAAGTTTCGACCCACTAACTCATACCCCAGTACCCTGTCTACTCCTGTAAGCTCTTTTACCAGATCGGCGTCCTCCGCGGATAATTGTTCACCTTCGCCCCGTTCTCTTCCGGTGTCCTCATGAGGCAGATATAAAGTGGTTTGTCTGTTTCTGCCGTCTAAGAGCAGATAAGAGTGAGGCACCTCCAGTCCACACAGATAGTAAAAAGTATTGCTTTGTCTGAAGACATAAAATCCTTGCACACTTGGTGCGCCCTGGATCAGGGCGATTGCCTGGTCACCGATTTCATCAAAGATGCGATCCCTGCGCGACTTGAATTCCTCAGGAGAAAAATCAGTTTGATAAAGCTGCTGGGCGGTTGCCATAAACAGTGTGGCCAGAAAAAATGTGGAGCAGGCGATTAATTTTTTCATGGGGTTAATTTTTTTCTATAAAAGTCCATTCCGCTAGCAGAACGGTTCTGGGGTCGATGACTATTGCCGATGGCCTGGAGTCAAATGGAATGCGATGAGATGTTTTAACGGTTGAAACCTCCTTTCTGACAATTTTTGGGAGTTCCTTTCCGTCCTCGTATATTCCAAACTCGATTGGGAATGTAAATTGATAACCATCATCCTGAATTTGTTTTAAAGTAATATTGATCTCCTTCTTTTTTTCATTGAACTGCCACGAGCCATCGAGAACGATGTGACCGCCCCGGTACAACCACTGCGTGAAAAAAGTGTCAAGATCCATCCCTGAAGAAGCTTCCATTTCCCTTTTGAAATCGTCAGTTGAGGCATTGGAGTTCACAAACCTTTGGTAGTAATTGCGAATCCCTTCCCGGAACTTCTCGTCATCTACCCTGTCTCTCAGCATATGGAGGACCCAGGCGCCTTTCTGATAGGTTTGACCGCTCGTTACCTGGCTCATGTCAGACAGGTTGTCATGGACGATCCGATAGTTTTTATTGTCCTTGTAAAAATTATAAATCCAGTCCCGGGAAGATTTAAGTCCTGAGACGAAATCCTCCCTGCCATAAGCATGTTCCCTGAACAGCAAGGTGAAATAGGTAGCGAATCCTTCGCTCAGCCAAACATCATCCCAGTCATATTCGGTAACTGCATTCCCAAACCATTGGTGGGCAACCTCATGAATAATAACATTTCTCCATCGGGTGGATCGCTCACCTGTCACTGATTTATCGCCATAAAGAATGGCGGATGCGGCTTCCATGCCCCCACCGACGCTATTGGACTGGATGTTAGCCAGTTTTTCATACACAAAAGGTCCTGCGTAATCCGAGAAAAACTGCAATGTATGTTTAGTGGGGATGGCAAAATCGTAAAACCCGGCATCACGGTCCTGCTTATACACCCACGTTTGAATTGATTTTCCCTCGAAGGTATCCACATATTGGACTGCAAATTCAGCAACTCCCAGGACATATAACCAACAGGAAATGGGAACGGATTGTTTCCAGTGTGTTCGCTTCATGCCATTATCCAGGTTACTTTGTTCGATCAGCAACCCATTTGACACGACCTGATATCGCGCGGGAGCAGTGACGATCATCTCGGATGTTGCCTTGTCATAAGGATGGTCGACGGTTGGCAGCCAATTCCGGGCACGATTAGGCCAGTTATCGCTGAAGAACGTGCGATCCCCGTACTTATTGGGAGCGATTTTCAGTCCTGAAGCCGGAATTCCTTTGTATTCAATTGAGACAGTGATTTCGTCATTGGCTTCTGAAGAGGATCCCAGATCAATGAGTAAAACATCCTTATCATGAGTAAAACTCAGGGGCTGATCTCCCATTGTGATACTTGAGATTTCCATTCCCTTCTCTTCCAGCGAATCACTTTTCTTGATCAGATCGAGGCGCAATTCACTTATGCCATCCGCCTTGAAATATGCGGTGATTGTTGCCCTGCCCCTGATGATATCATTTTCATCTGATAGTACAAATTCAAATCGGTAATGCCGAATGTCGATATCAGGGTTTTTGGGATACCGGTCCGCCCTGGAAAATAAGGACAGAATGAGAAAGGCGATTAGCAATAATTGGTTCTTTTTCATCATTAGGTTGACTGATAAAGGCTTAATTTATCCAATTATCAGCCTGATCAAAAACGAATTATTGCCAAAAGGTCTGGTAATGGTCGGTTCCAAACATTCCGGGGAAGTAAAATAAATTCAGGAGACAGCGCTTATAGTGTCACTTCCCACCTCCATAAAATTTTTAAATTGATTGAGCCCGGATAGAAACAACCTGTTTAGTTCAGCGTCCGTTATTCCCATGGTTTCAGAAAAATTCTGTTTGAAGAAAGGGAGGGAAAAACTTGAAATAACATTTCCTCCCCGAAATGAAATACTATTTACTGCCAGGTTCAGGACCCCCTTTGCACCTCTTTTACCGGGAGAAGCCGCCATGAGGAACATGGGTTTGTTTTGCCACATGTCTTTCTCAACACGGGACGCCCAGTCCAAAATGTTTTTAAAGGCTGCCGTGTAGCTGCCATTGTGTTCCGCAAACGAAATGATGATCCCGTCAGTCTCTTTTATTAATTTCTTAAAATGCCTGGCTTCTTTCGGAATACCGTTTTTATGTTCTCGATCAGTGCTGTAAATCGGCATTTCAAAATCGTTGAGATCAAGTATGGTGATCTCCGCTCCTTCCATCAGACCTGCGGCATATCCCGCTAATTTTTGGTTGATCGAATTTCTACTGTTACTGGCGCCAAATGCAATTATTTTCTTTTTCATCAAATACCTCCAAAACCAAAAGTAAAAATGAAGGTGATAGCTTTTAATCTTTTCACCACCCTTTAAACGCATACAACATTACCTCGTCAAAAAAGTTCTGGAAGCTCCTGGGTTTTTTCCCCGTGATTTCCTCAACATCATTATTGGTAACTCACCCCCAACCTTCGGAACAGGCCCTGGAGTAGTCTTCCATGAACCAGGCGGCAAACACCTCCAGACTCGTAGAAAAGCTGAAATCCAAAGGTTATCTGAAGAGTGATTATGCAAAAGAAATCGCTGCACACTTGAATATCCATCACGAAATCAGGAGTTGGACTTCTTGAAGATCTGAAGGCTCATTTATTTGAACCCGGAGGCCAGGCCGGAGGGGTACTGACTGACAAGGATGTGAAGGCCTGATCAGGATACTGCGAAAATTCGGGACTTTCGCCTAATCCACTATTGCGTCGCATGGGTTTTCGCATTTTCCTGGTTGAGAAAGTTGATCGATAATGGGTATTTGTACGGACTGTCATTTAAAACCCTGAGCGTATTAATGACAACCACCGCAGTACTGAACAAACCGAGGAGAGGAAGAATTACCAGACCAATAGCCAGAAAGACCAGAATGGAACCCGAAAACAGGTAAATCCACATACTTATTTGAAAGTTAAGGACGTCTTTCCCGTGAACATCCATATCTGTCACGTCATCTTTTTTCCAAAGCCATATGATCAGCGGAGGGACCAGTAAACAAAACAGGCCACTCACATGAAGAAGTCCCAGCCAGCGACGGTCCCGGCTCTTTTTTTGTAGCGTCATCTGAGCTTTTTCCTCTGCATCTTTTGTAAAATACTCAATACTTACACCAAGGGCTTTAGCCAGTACTCCCAGGGTGTAAGTCCGGGCGTCTGTTTCGCCGTTTTCTATGCGCTGTATGGTCCGGGTACTTAAACCGGTCTTATGGGCAAGTTCTTCCTGTGTAAGGCCCCTTTCCTTACGAAGTTTTTGGATTTCCTGGCCGATACTCAAAGCATCCATAGTACTTTTTTGGTGTAAATATCCTCTCTGAACAATGACACGTCAACTACTTGTACACGACATTCACACGACATTTGGAATTCTCATCTTTGGAGGTATTTCACGACTGCGATCCCGAAACCCAGCGCTTCGTATGACGGGTTACCGGGTCCTACACCCTGTCCGTTGGATACGTGCATCCATTTCGTGTTGATATTTATGGAGTAATTCTTATTCACTCTGTAATTAATTGAACCACCTAACCGCCACATGAAATTGTATATGTCACCTCCTGCCGGAAATTCTTTGGAATACAGAATAATCCCTCCCATGAATTCAGGGGCCAGGGACAAACCCCGGTAAATGAAAGGTTCAAACCGCAGAAGATATACCGGGCCAATTCCAAAAGCATTATTGCTGAATGTGATCTCATCAAGGTTTTCATCGAATTGGGTGATCGTACCCCATGCGTAAGTAGAGGTAATGCCAACTACAAACGTAAATGGTGTTTTTTCAAATCTCTCCCAGCCATATAAGGTATTCATGGAAATTGTCCGGATGTTTCGGTCATGCCTGTCTCTCGGTGTTAAATATTCTAAACCGGCCTCATACTTTTTCCTGATATTTTCGGTTTCCGTACTCTGACATATACCGATTACTCCTGTCAGAGAGAGCCCCATGGAAAACAATACCAATCGTGTAAATTCCCTCATAGATATTCACAAATCCGGATGTAACGTAAAATTAACTATACCAGGATGCCTGATCTATGCGTCCTGAGCCTCGTCTTCCTTTTCGGCAGGTGCATTCTCATTGAGTACATATTGGTACAGGGAAGCGAAAGACGCTTTTACCCACATGACCGCGGGGAAAATTCCAACGATCATCAGGATCAACCCGGCTATGCAAATGAAGATGGACAAAACCCCCATAATGAATACCTTAAACCCAATATCTCCCCGGGTCATTCGCCAGCTTTCCTCTACCGCTTCGATCGGAGGCAGGTCCTTATCCATCACCAGGTACGAAACAAATACCAACCGGCAGCCGATGATGATCCCGGGAATGATCAATACGATCAGGCCCATCATGACCAGGCCAAAGACCAGGAGATTCGCCAAAACGATATTCATATAGTTTTTGAATCCGATTATTACGTTTTTGACTTCCGGTTTTTCACCACGCACACCCTGGACAAAGAGGAGGTCCGCGCCATATTCGAATATGGGCAGGAGAAACAGGAAATAACCTAATGCCAGGATTTCCAGAAAAACACCCATGGAATCATTCCGGCCTTCCCAATTATGTTTGCTCAGTAATTCAAGTGGTGTATCAAGCAGCGCAAGGAGGAAAGCCAGGAGGAAAAACACCAGGAAATTACTTTTCATTTTTTCCCAGCCAAATGAAAAGAAATCGGGCACATTGCCGTATTTGGGAGCTTCGGGAGTACTCATATAGTTTTTAATTAATGATAAAATCAAAAATAAGAGCACGGCTGACCAATGACTACATACCAAAGTAGTGATCTCATTTTCAATACTTAAGTAGGGAAACTACTTTGGTAGGGTTTCATAACTTTAGGCAACAGAGCCCCAACTGAATGATTGTCTGGATCTTTTTTGCAATTACACTGTCTATAACCGCTGGGGGGATCCTTTCACTGTTCAGGTTCGAAAAGCTAAAGGCGCTCAGATCCTACAGGTACTTGCAGTACTACCTGATCCTGATCTACACATTTGGGTTTTACGGTCTTTGGAGTACGTACTTTGTTGATTATCTGGGGGCCGGTGAGGAGTTGCTATTAAAAAAGGTTATCCTTTTTATGGCTACTCCATTCCTTGTGATTGGGCTGATCATGCAGTTACTATGGATCAATTATATGGTCAATCGTCCTATTTCCAATTGGATCCTTCTCGTATTTTCATCGATTCTGGTAGTGTTACTGGTTTATTTGTACAATACTGATGCTCTGGTGTTCTTGTCGAAAGCATCAGACCTGTTCAATGTATTCGCTGCCATTGTGATCAGCTTTGGCTTTCTAACCTTCACATTGATCGGGACCAAAGCGCTGACAAGGCCTGCAAGGAAGGGCATTTTCGCTCTCTTATTCCTTCTGATAGTTCTTCATATAATTCTCGTCCTCGATTTGGGAATTGGATTTCGATATGTCCCTATGCTATTCATTGTATTTTTTGCATTGCACACCGGCAATGGCCTGGTATTTATCTATATGGCCAGAGTGGAGACAATCCCGGAAAGCGACGAATTCAATCGGCGATTTGATCAATTTATAGCAATGCATAAGATCACCAGGCGGGAAAAGGAGATCATCACCGAGTTGTGCAAGGGATATACTAATCAGCAGGTTGCGGATGCCTTATACATCACACAACAAACGGTCAAAGATCACACCAGCAGGATCTATCTCAAAACCAGGACGAAAAACCGGACACAACTCGTAAAAATGATCATGGATCTGAAATAAATTATAAACACCTGCCTTTCGTCAAAAGTCACTGGTATCAATTTGTTTCATTGGTTAGTTTGTGATCCTAATCCCAAACTCCCATGAGATCCCAATTATCTATTTTATTTCTTGTCATCTTTCTTGGCTGTCAGCCTGGGCAGCCGGAGGTCACAAAATCTGACTACGACCGGGCGGTGAGCTACATGTGGCAAAATCTCAATGGTAAAAAGGCATTCAATCTTTATATCGAGCCGAATTGGATGGAGGGCGACAGTGGATTGTGGTACATCCACAGAACAGTGCTGAAGAAAGAATACCTGAAGGTCGAATTACCGGAAATTTCAAAAGGCCCTTTGTTTGATCATGACCGGGTTGCTGAGATACTTTCAGATTCACTGGATGAGGAAATATCACCGAATGATTTACCTATTGACAATTTGGAGTACCTCAATAAAGACCGGCTGAAAATTTCGTACGAGGGCGGAGCTTTCATTCTGAACCTGGAAGATTATACTGTCCAAATCCCGGAAAAAGAGGAAAAGGAGGATGAACACTCAACTGAATCGCCTGATGGCAAGTGGGTGGCCTTTACGAAAGATTACAATCTGTATGTAAGATCGACAGCGACAGGGAAGGAGCGCCAACTTTCATTTAAAGGCAGAAAAGGGCATGAATATGGTACCTGGTACGGTTGGGGAGATATAATGGAAGGTGAAGGGGGCGAAAGACCGAAGCGGTTTTACGTGGACTGGTCTCCTGATTCCAGGTATATCCGGACCTCCATCATCAATATGGATGATGCAAATAAGATGTACCTGCTTGATTGGAGTGTGGATACACTATACCGGCCAAGGCTTCTGGGTTATTACCGTGGATCTCCGGGTGATAACGAAATGGTGTATGACTTTCCCGTGATTTTTGAGGTTCAGTCAGAGAGGGAAATGATCCTGGACATTGGAAAACCAACTCACATCAATACGGCGAGTGTGCGATGGAGGGAGAATTCAGGCTCGGCAATAGCCAATTATGCTGAAAGAGGTTATCAGAGACAATATCTGAAACTCATTGATCTCAATACAGGTAAGCTAAAGCCGTTATACGAGGAAACCAGTGAGACCAACATTGACAATTTCCGGTGGTGGATACTGGAGGATCAGGGGAAGATTCTCTTCACATCTGAACAAAGTGGTTGGCGGCAATTGTACCTGCTCGATCTTAACTCGGGAGAAGTTGAACCGTTTACTTCGGGAGATTACTATGTCAATGACGTCATAAGCAGAGAGGAAAACATCCTTTTCCTGGCCTCAGGCAGAGAAGAGGGGAGTAACCCGTATCATCAATACTTATATAAGCAGCACGTGGATGACAGGGCTTCTGTCTTACTGACCCCGGAGTTGCTTCATCATCAGATCAGTCTTTCCCTCGACAAGAAATATTTCGTGGATAATATGTCCACATCCGAGATTCCGACGGTTACGGTGCTACGCTCTGCAGATGATGGCGCAATATTAGACACTCTGGGTGTGGCTGATGTTTCGATCCTGAAAGAACAGGGATGGGGTCCTCCTGAGACATTCACCGCAACAGCCCGGGACGGTCAGACAACGATATACGGGGCTATGTGGAAACCCACAAATTTTGATCAATCGCGGAAATATCCGGTGATTGATCACAGCTATACAGGGCCCCATACA
This sequence comes from Cyclobacteriaceae bacterium, assembly GCA_028278225.1. GTDB lineage: Bacteria > Bacteroidota > Bacteroidia > Cytophagales > Cyclobacteriaceae > JANQEU01. Next base: position 65,330 of record JANQEU010000061.1, on the reverse strand, counting down.
CAGATGTATCCCAGGGATTTTCGCCGGGTACTGAGTGTTAGCAATCAGGCGCTGGCGGAGCTTGGATTTGTGGTGATCATGGTGGACGGACTGGGATCAGCGAGGAGATCCAAGGCATTTCATGATTACTCTTATAAAAATCTTGGTGGAAACCTGGAAGATCATGTATTGGCCATAAAACAACTTGGTGAGCGATACCGGTGGGTAGATACCAGCCGGGTGGGCATATTCGGGCACTCGGCCGGAGGCTATGATGCGGCGCATGGACTACTGCAATTTCCAGGATTTTATGATGTTGGTGTGGCCAGTTCCGCGGACCATGATCACCGGATGGAAAAAGCCTGGTGGCCTGAGATGTACATGGGCTGGCCGGTGGATTCGGCTTATCATAAGCAATCTAACATTACCATGGCAGGTAATCTGAAAGGAAAGTTACTCATCACTCATGGGGGGATAGATGAGAACGTCAATCCCTCAGCGACATTCAAACTGGCGGAGGCGCTGGTTCGTGCGGATAAGCAATTTGACCTGATGATCTTCCCGAGTCAACGGCACGGATATCGTGATGAGGTTGGTGAATACTTTAGAAAACTGCGATGGAATTATTTTGTCGAGCATTTGCTGGGGGCTGAGCCCGTTTGGGATTTTTCCTGGGGAGAGGAGGACAATTAGGCACAAACGTATTGTAAATACTGTATGCTGTTTTCACCGGAACAGTGGCAGGAATCAGAATAGTGGCGTGGGGATATTCCCCCAAACAACATGTTCAGGTGGAGTGAACGTATCAGTAACCTGATTTGTCTTCAGGTCAATTACAGCTACCAAAACCGGTATGCGTCGATATGTCTGCATGACAATGGTTTCACCTGACATTTCAGCGTGTCCAACTGCTTTGGTAAACAGCAATTTATACCGATTGTCCCGGTCATCAGGAGTCATATGACCCTCGTAACCTTCTTTGTAGGATTCCAGAGGCAGATCTGCAAGGAACCAGGTTGAGGGAACCAGATAGTTCAGCCAGGTATGATCATTGTAACTATTACCGAGTTCATTTATCACCTGGTCACTGGATAAGGCAATGGAAAGAGCTCTTTGTATGCTTTCCTCTTCCACGGCAGCCACAGAAATAGTCACCGATTTTTCATCAATTACCGTATACAGGTTCTGAACGGAATAACTTCTGATCCAGACCGCCAGCAGGGTAACTAAAATGGCTCCTGTCAAATAGATACTCATTATAGCCAGAATTCTTTTGATGCCGGATAATCGAATTTCGGGGATAATATTTAACAAGAAATGATCTCCGGGGAAGAACATTGAAGTTTGCTTTAGATAATCGTCATAGCCAGGGTATTTTTTCAAGCATTCTCTTTCTTCGCTTTTGGCCAGGAAGAAATAAACAAAAAGCATCAGAAAATATATTTGAAGGATGATAAACCTGGGCCAGATCAGCAGAAGCCCCAGACCCATGATGGCAAACATTGTATACTGGGGATGCCGAAGGTACTTGTAAAGACCAATTGTCACTGCCCCTTTCTTTGCGAATTTTGAATAATATATCTGCGCTGCTCCCAGCAGGAATACCAGAAAACTGCCAATGAACAGATACCTGCCTATTGGATTTATGGCATTCAGGAATGGAGATGTGGTTTCGGCTATATGAGGCAGGAAAAACCCGGTCAGCCAGGACGTCAAAATGGATCGATTAAGGAAATTGAGACTCGGCCCGTAGAATGAATAGTACGAGAGAGCCAAAAAAGGTGTGATCATATAGAGTATTTCAAAAACGATCAGGAAGTAGATGATCCACGTAACCGGTACTATGGGTCGCTCATATTTTGATTTCATCTTAATTTTTGTTTACTGACAACAGCCCAATTTTAGGTTTGCCTGAATGCAAAAACTAGTGGTCCTATAGGACTGTCATCCAACCTTATCGGAGAGAAATACTACCAGGGTGAAAACTACTTTCGAATTTCTCTGAATTTGGCAGGAGTTTGATGATACATTTTTTTGAATGCGGCATTGAATACGGAGATGGAGTTAAACCCGGATTGATAACCTATCTCAGCTATTTTCAGGTGGCCGTAACTTTCATCTTTTATCAAGCTCAAGGCATGTTCTACCCGGTGTCGATTAATAAATTCATAGAAATTCTGATTAAATCGCTCGTTGATCACTTGTGACAAATGATGTACAGGTATTTTTAACTGATCAGCCAGGATCGGCAATGAAAGATCATTTTTGAGATAAGGTTTTTCCTGACGCATGAAATTCTCCAGCTTTTTCATGTACTGGTCTGACATCTCGGAGGAAAGTACGGACTTCTTGTATTTTTCAATGGACACATTGTCTGGCGATCCGGCACCCTGGAAAACCGATGGTTTTTTCAATCCCAGATACCCGCAGGTATATATCAGAAGAGAGGCTATTATCCATACATAATTCCAGGCTGAGTTGCCGGCATCAGTCATAGTTAAAAGTGCGGCAATACCCCATAAAAGGATATACGAAATAATCAAAATGGTCATCCATTGGATGGTTTCACTCCCCAGTGAATGATCCTTTATCATCCAAACGTTTTTGTAGCTAAAGATTACAATCAGGACTATGTAGAAAAGGAATTGGGAAAACACAAACCACCTTATTGCCATGTAGAATATTTGAACAGCGTTATTATCTGCTACATTGGGATTGCCTGAGAAACTAATTAATGCTAGCGGAGTGAATAAACCAGCACAGACAATTGCCGGAATAAAATGAACCAGCTTTTCCCTGTTGAATGTGAAGTTGACATCAACGATGGCCTTGAAATAGAAATAGGTCAACGGACCAACCAACAATGCCAGGGTATCAAAAACATAAAGAGACTTAAAAACCTGATGAGGATTGGCAATGGATTCAAAAGCAGGGAATAAAGTCCGTACATTTTCCAGGTGTAGCCCAATGTGTAAAAAAATTATCACAGAAAACAGCAGGAGAATTATTGCCAGGAACTTGTTGGCAAGTCTTCTTGGATTCTTTAGTGTTACAAGAATTACGGCCAGAAAAATGCCATGAATTGCACCGAGGAGGAGTATAATTACCAAGATATCCAATAGAACAAATCAAATCTTATCCCAAATTAATACGCTTCCATTGATTAACGCTTCACTCAGATTACATAATGTCTATACCGTCACCGTTTTTGGCGTTGATGTTTTTGCAATCAATTGATCATTGCCCCAACTGGGGGTACCTTGAAACCAACCGCAGAAGACCCTGGGGCTTAACTTTAATTATAGGCCAGTTGCAGATCAATGTGATCCTTAAGTACTGATTTTTCGAAAAAGAATTGTTTATCGCCTTGCGCCGGTTTCAACTCATCTATCCAGATTGCTTCAGGGTCGTATTGTGCAAAAAAGGGCTTCCCGATCCAACCGGGGTCCCGCGCCTGCAAAAACCTTAAAACGAAAACCTTCTCGTTCTGTATTTCCTGTATGCCCAGTACCTGTATTTTCCCCGCATCTGCAGACATACTTGGCCCTCTCACTGTTTTGCAAATGCCGCTGACTTCCCGGTAAGCCCTCGTAAAGATTTTCCAGGATCTTTCCAACGGCACTGAAAAGTAACCCTGCGCACCGGTATCCCTGGCAACGAACATGTAATAAGGAATACACCCCAGCCTGACCTGTTCTTTCCACATCGTGGACCAGTCATTTGCATCGTCATTGATGTTTCGCATTATGGGAGCCTGTGTCCGGATCTGACTCCCTGTGTCCAATATCCTTTGGATGGCACTTTTAACTTCCGCAGTGCGTAATTCGGCAGGGTGATTAAAGTGGGCCATAAACGACAGGTTCAGGCCTTGCTCATTCACCTTTTTGAAGAGATCCAGTAGTTCATTCGCATCCTGGTCTGATGTAAACTTGTAAGGCCAGAATGTCAGCGCCTTCGATCCTATCCTGATATTCTGAAGATTTGGGAGGTCAGCGTTCAAAAGGGCTTCAATATATTTCCTTAGAATAGTGACGGACATTATCATGGGATCTCCACCCGTAAAAATGATATCGGTTACTTCTGGATGTCGTTTTAGATATTTCACGAGTAAGTCCGTCTCTTTCATTGCAAATTTGAACGCTTCCATTCCAACAAACTGAGGCCATCGGAAGCAGAAAGTGCAGTACGCATGGCAGGTTTGACCCTGACTGGGAAAGAAAAGAATTGTTTCCTTGTATTTGTGTTGTATTCCGGTGAGTTTGACCCCTTCAATCTCGGGGATGTTGTGCTCCTGCTGGCCGGCAGGGTGAGGATTGAGCGTAAGACGGATCTGTTTGATGTCCCCGGCTATTTCATGTTTATTTTTTCCCTGCCGGATCAGGGAAGCAATTTTTTCAAAATGATGGTCCGAAAGCATACCTCTTTGGGGGAAGGTAAGTTGAAATATTGGGTCCTTTTGATAGTTATCCCAATCAATGAGTTCATTAACCACGTAGTTGTTCACCTTAAATGGTAAAACATTTCCTACTACCTCAATGTTGAATTTTTCTTCCTCACTTAAATACGACATCTGAGGGATGTTCCTAAAATTATGCAGCGAAAAAGCCTTGTAGCGTTTCTCTTTCATAATATCTTTTGTTTGCCTGGCCGGGGTGTAAACGGAAATCCCAATCTCAACTATTGTTCCCGGTAGTTTGAGATCCAAAAGGACAGGATGACCTAAAAAAGCTGGGGTCAAACGCTGTAATCCCATGACCCGGACACAGTGTAAACTGCACTGTCATAGACTCCATTTAATGTCAAACCCTTACAACTACCTCTATAAATATGGCCATAAAATCCGAGATTTCCGCATGAAAACCATTCTTTACCAATGTTTAAACAGAACATGGCGCTCTGTAAAAAATTAAAATGGTAATTACCTGATCTTCAGTTTTGACATGGTCTGAGTGAAAGAATCAAGTATTTCGTCCTGATTGATATGTTGTCCTTTTCTTGCCAATATCTGGCCGTTAATGATCGTCCCCAATATATGACTCACGTCTGAAGCATATACTGCGGTAGCGCAAAGGTTATCAAAGGACGAATTCGCCAAAAGGGGAGTTTTTGCATCCAATATGGCAGCATTGAACGACTCTCCGACGGCAAAAAAATCATGGCTGTAATCATTCATTGCCATTCGACCTGTGAATGTTGCCATTTCAATAGCAGAATGTCCGGCATCTCCGGTTGCCTCGGAGGTGAATATATTTCGCCTGTGTGAGGTTAGACGCTGACCGTAATCAAGCAGGCGAAGTTCCTCAAAGGGGTTCAGGCCGATGTGACTATCGGTGCCAATGCTCCATTTTCCTCCGGCTTCCTGAAAGCCGGCATAGGAAAATATCCCATCTCCAAGATTGCCTTCCGTACTCGGACACAGGACAACGTTGGCATTACTGCGTGCAATTCCTGATATCTCTTCTTTCGTTAGATGGGTGGCATGTACCAGGTGAAATTGATCATTTAACTCGATATTTTGAAGCAGCCATTCCACGGGTCTTTTCCCCAGGTACGCAACTGATTCCTCCACTTCCCTGAGTTGCTCTGAAACATGAATATGAAATGGAACATCCCGGGGTGCTATACGGGGGATTTCAGCTATGACCTTTGGTTCAACTCCCCTCATTGAATGGATCCCTAATCCAATGTTCGCCCCTTCATAAGCCCCACATGCCTCAGCGCTTGCTTCAAACAGTTTCAAATAGTTGTCGATGTCAGCTGAAATGAACCTTTTTTGTCTTTCAGTAGGGGGTTTCCCAAATCCTCCTTTTTGATAGAAAATAGGGATCAATGTAATACCGATGCCTGCGGTTTTCGCTGCGGCAACTAACCGGGATCCCATCTCCGCAAGATTCCCGTAAGGTCGTCCATTCTTATCATGGTGCAGGTAGTGAAACTCGGCAACGTTGGTATAACCATGCCTGATCATTTCACTGTAGAGCATGGTGGCTACAGCTTCCATCTGGTCCGGATCCAAACACAAGGCCAACCGGTACATCGCCTCACGCCAGGACCAAAAGTCATCAGAAATATTTCCGGACCGGTGGATTTCGGCAAGGCCAGCCATGGCATATTGAAAAGCATGTGAGTGGGCATTCTGAAATCCGGGCAGGGCGTATCCGTCTATTGAGTGATCAGCTTTTTTTGAACCCGATTCTTCGATGTTGGAGATGTTACCTTTTTCATCAATGGAAATAACAGGGTCCCGTAACCACCCGTTTCGCTGCAGAAGTCCCCTGAAAGAATAAGTTTTCATAATGTCCCGACAGCTTCCACCAAAGCTTCAAAAGTTGGTTGCAAAACACTCCTGACCTCATTCGCCCTCTCTTCATCAAAGTGAATTTCCGAATCGTCCATGTACAGGACTTTGTTCATCTCTAGTTGAAGGGCATGGACGTCATCATCAGGTTTACCAAAGTATCTTGTGATATGTCCGCCTTTAAAAGGGTCGTTGTGGTTAACGCCGTATCTGCCCTTTTTAAGAAAATTCAATGCTGTAGTGATCAACCGGGGGTCGGAAGAACGTTCATCGTTGTCACCCAGGATCATGTCCGGAAAGGGATCTTCCCGGATGGCAGGAACTGACCTGCGAATGGAATGTGCATCCCATAAGAGGACTTTTCCAAATTCATTTTTTCTTTCTGTTAAGAGTTTCTCCACCCTTTGATAATAGGGCCAATAGTAATTAACCAATCTTCTTTCTGTCTCAGCTTCATCAGGGATCTTATCATCTGACAGGTAGATGGGCTGCCCAAGGAAGTCGGTGGAGGGCGTTAATCCGGTTACGATCCTCCCGTCATGATACAAAGGCTTACTTTCCGGGTCACGGTTGAGGTCGATCACCCACCGGCTATATCGTGCATGAATGATGGTAATGCCTAGTTCCAGGGCAAAATTGTAAAGGTCATGTACATACCAGTCTGTATCGTCGGGAGTGTTGACCATATCTTCGAAATAATCCTGAATGATCTCTTCGGGAAACTCAATCCCGCAGTGAGGCACGCTTACTATCACAGGAACAATAGGAGTGCCAGGTTCGATGACGATGTAAGGATCACTCATAGACTATATAAAAAGGCCGGAATTTTCATTCCGGCCCTAATTTAACCATGTTTGATGTCAAACTATCCACGCATTCTTCCATTTCGGAATTTTCTCATCCTGAAATCCATCGTAATTTCTTCCGTAACTCCCGGTCAGTTGTTGGTGAAGAACACCAACAACGGCGAAAAGATTTGACCTTAATGTCTTCTACTCACTTCAATTGGGAACAGGCGAAGTAACTACAGGTTTCTATGTAGTGGAATAACCGTTTGAAAATCAGAGTAGAGGGCCAACAAATTTTGCTGACTCTATACTCCATTCATATTGGGATTGCGTAATTGTTTTTTAAGGAAGTTGAAAATACTTTGGGATATCTTTTAGCTTTCCTCCCCACCAAGGTTTCATTTTAAGATAACGTCTTCTTAAAAAAACTAAAAGGCTAAACACAACCAAATTTATCAAAAAGATGTTCTCAACATTATACTTGAGCGCAATATAGGCACCGATAAAGGTGATTATAAATAGTGTTATAAAAACTACCCTGTTCATGTGTTATTTCTCTGAATTTGACCCTTTGATAATTCCATGAGCAGAACAAGCTACAACTACAGCTCCCCGGCAAACAATCCATGCAGCACAACCTGCTTCAATTACCATAGTTGCTGCATCACCTACAGGCGAAGTAACTACAGGTTTCTATGTAATGGAATAACCGTTTGAAATCAGAGTAGAGGGCCAACAAATTTTGCTGACTCTATACTCTATTCTGGAATTGCGACAAAGAACCGGACAGATAGTTAAGCGCTTCCGCAGTCCGATTCTTTCTCTTTTCATAAACAGTAAATTCAGCTTATAAAGGCTTTACTTGCTGTTCCAGTCAAATGTAGCAGGTCCACTGTCCAAATCGGAAGTACGACCTGGATTTTCATAAGGCTGAATTACCAATCAAAAAATTCAATAATAGCAAGTATGCCGAACTCGCATGATCTCCTTCAAGAGGAATTAACTCGGCTGTTGCACCATTTTCAACTAATGCATTGTAAGCGACCACAGAGTTATCATAGGGTACAATTTCGTCATAGATACCGTGATAAAGTTCGATCGGAGCCTTAGGTTTCCAGTGTTTACTTGGGATTGTATTTCTTTGAAGCTTTTGCAAAAATTGATTTATGACACTATTATCTGAGCTGTATCCATTTGAAAAGTCCACAGAAAACAACTGTCCGAGCTCTGTTGTCAATTCCGCATTGATCTCATCACAGGTATTGCTACCATCGAACAATGTTGGAATGAGATCGTCGTATGGTTCCTGAAACATACTTGGAAGTAAATATTCTAACCCGTCATATGATGAATATGATAGTCCCACAAATGCCGGGAAGCAAGGATCACTATAAGACTCCGCTCCCAATAGATAGTCATACATATCAACCAGGTCATAGGCGCCAGCTCCACATACTGTTTTCACCAAATTAAATTCCCTGGAATGTCTTTGCTCTATCCTTCTCTGGGTGGCCAATGCTGCATATCCTCCTTTGGAATATCCTGCCAATATCAGTTCATCGCTGCTACCCGGTAAGAATGGACTAATGGCATTCAACTCATCGAGCAACGCATTGGCAGCTCTTAAAAAGTTTACATTGTTTCTTGCCATTTGATCCATTTTGTAGTACGAATAATCTTCACCAACGGAAGAACCGAATCCAATTCCATCCGGAATTGCTACAATATAACCAGCAGATGCTAACGTACTGAGTAAAAGACCGTTTCCTGTGCTAAAATTATAACTACTTAAACTTATGCTCGGGGCTTCATCGTTTGAAGTAAATGTACCATCAAACAATCCTAAAACCGTGAAACTATCATTTGCGACAGGGACACTAACAATGCCAGAGCAGGTGATCAACTGATTTTCTCGATCTGGAACTTTATATTCTATTTTATAGATTGTTAAGTCATAGTTCAAGAAAGAGGCCATAAAATCCAAACCGAAAAGAGACATGTACTGGCTTAATGCAGAAACCGACAAACTGAATAAGGAATCATAACTGTGTAATGGAGAGTTATGATTGTCCTGGCCACGGTATCCTGAAAAAGCAATCTGCTCGGTCTCTTTGAAGTAACTTTCGTCCCCATTTGCGATTGATACAATAGGGGTATCACTAGGCTGTATATTATCATGAATTTCGCAACCCGGTAAAATGACTAGTAAAATTGAGAGAGTAGTGAGAATCTTTTTCATAGCTATATAAATTTTGGTTTAAATGTGAATCATGGCAAGAATATTACATGTCAACATTATAATTTGGACTTTTTCATAAACGAATCGGACATTTGCAGTAATAATTACAACATGTGCGATGTCTTGAGAAGACTTAATTGATGTTTTGAAGCTACCGGATCTGGTTTAGTTTTCTTCTGGTTAGAAAACCGGGAAAACTCTACTTTGAAATTGGACCAAAATAGCAGTTTCAAATGACTACATGGACAAAACAGGCTGGGTCCACGCCATTTCGTATACCAGGTTTTCTATAGGATTGTCCTGGAACTTTGTTGAAGTGATCTTACATCGTACAAAGAGAATATCCTCTGTCAATTCGAAACTGCCGGAAGGTCCTTCAATAGCTTCGAACTCCACAGGTTCCGATTGTCCTTTTCGGCAGCCGATAAATGAAATGACATAATCAACACCGGCTTCCGGATTAACATCTATTGAGAGCTTTTTCCCGTCAAACTTCACTTTGTTTAGTGTAACACCCGTGGTGGAGTAGAAATTGCCGGATTCCATAGCCTCTATTAACGATGTGGGATCAAGCGAATCTGCCTGTACCATGATCCATCCCCTGCCCGCATTACTCCATTTACTCCCTTTTGTATGGTAATGATGCGAGTCATCGGTGGCCAGACCATACATCAATGGCTTACCATCCCGTAGGTAAGAAATATTGATCAAGTCCCACATTTCCTCTGTTGATATATGCGTTGAGTCGCCTGAGTTATGGACGGCAGGGTGACCATTATATACCTCAAAGAATCTTTCCCCCCTTATGGCGATCATGTCTGTCAGGCCAATGGCGTAACCAAAGTTTGGATGATTGATATGGGGCAGGATCGGGACCCCGGATTGATCTCTCTGGAGGAGTACAGCATCGATATTATTCTGGAGTACATCTATGACACTGATACCACCCTGCGGTTCGATAAGCTCTTGTATGTTTGTTGCATTCATGTGCAGCGGTCTGCCTTCAAAGCTGTCGGTGATCTCCTCAGACTGGATGATTAGAAATTTCCCATTTTCCTCGAATCTGGTCCTGTATTCCTCAAATGTCTTCAGCTTCACCTGTATTTGTCCTGCTTCTTTCGTGTACTCAACCCATTCCGGGCCGAATTGGTCCAGATATTTGTCAAAAGCGCTTTGGTAGATTGAATCCTTTGATAACACTACCCATTTTTCGCCTTCGGCAAGGATATTGTGATCTGATAATGCCACAAATTGATAATCATTCGATTTGTACCAATCCATGATCATTTCAGGGAATTCATCTCCGTCACTCCAGTAGGAATGAGTGTGCAAATTTCCTTTGTACCATTGCTTTTCATCCCGGTTTTCTTTTTCTTTTACGGGGTCACAACCAGCGACGATGACAATGAACATAAGTAGGAATTTTGAGTAATTCGCTCCCCGGAGCTTACTGGCGGTATATTTCATTTTAGTGACAGACAACAGTTAACACATGATTTTCGGTAATTTATATTACAATGGCTAAGAATCTCAGTCTTGATGTCAGTTACAAGGGGAATTTGTTTCACAAACTGATCACAATTCTGTTCCTTTTTTACATGGCAGTAACGTGTATTGCGTTCTATTGCATTGCTGTACTTATCTGGATTCTTACAATACTATTTGACAGGCGTCTGGTGGCGCTCCATATGTTCACTTGTTTCTGGGGAGTCATGTACCTATGGCTAATGCCATGGTGGTCCACTTCTACTATCGGAAGGGAAAAGATGAAAAGAAACAGGGTATACATCATCGTATCCAACCATCAGTCAATGCTCGATATATTGATTGCCCATGGCCTTTTCTTTCCATTCAAATGGGTTTCAAAAACGGAAGCATTCCGGATTCCGTTTGTTGGGTGGAATATGGTTCTTAATCGTTACATCAGGTTGGAGCGAGGAAACAAGGAAAGCATCAAGCAAATGTTTAACGTCTGCAAAACAACATTGAAAAATGGGAGTTCGGTGTTCTTCTTCCCTGAGGGTACAAGATCACCATCCGGTATAGTTCGTGGGTTTAAATATGGAGCTTTCAAACTTGCCAAAGATCTTGAATTACCCATTTTGCCTGTAGTGATCAATGGCACCAAAAACGCATTGCCTAAAGGAAGCTTGAATTTTACCGGCCGGCAAAACATGAGCATCAAGGTCCTTGATGAGATCAAATATGAAGAATATAAACATCTTGAACCCCAGGAAATTGCCGATGAAGTTCGTCAAGTCATAATTGAACATGTGGAGGAGCACAAGGTTGGTTGAAATTTACTTGGATACCGCTAGCCGAATTTTGCTCCCCTCGTCTCTACAAGGTATTTGAAGGTATCCAGATCTTTTTGCGCAAGTCCGATTATTTTACCTCTCATCAAAAACAATAAAAGGTTTAATAAAAAATTACCGGCCTTGCCGGTCCATGTCAATTGTATCCTTGTATTTCCGTTTTCAGCATTAAGCAAAGTCTCCACCTGGGCCCTAAGGCCATTTCCGGAAACTTCAGCTATATATTTCTTGCCAGGTTCACAGAAGATCAACTTATCTTCCATAATGTAGGTTCGGCCTCTTTGATTGTAATGGAGGCGCGCAATCGATCCGACCTTTCCGGGATTTCCCTCCACTACCTCGAATCGTTCAAGATGACTGGTCCAGTGAACCATGTTCTCCGGGTTTAGAAGTGCCTTGAGGACAGTATCCAAATCCCGCTTTATGGTAATGTTGATGCTGAACCCGGGCATCGGCGATTATTTTAAACATTTTATTGTTCAAAGTTAAAGTGAACGTATCTTCAATTCCTGTTCACGTAAACAAATATCGCTTTCATTCCCATCGGTTTTTTCATCTGCCATGACACTCATAATATCGCATCACAATCAATCAGCTATAGAAATGAAAAAGTTAGTTTTATCCATCTCTTTTATTGCCATTCTCGGTTTTTGCAATGCAACGGACCTGGATGATCTGACGGACAATCAGATCAGGGCCGAACTGACCGACCTGTACTTTGACATAAGCGATGAGCTAAGTGAAAATGGAATGGTCAACATGAAAACACTCCTGGAATGTCTCAATTACCTGAATGAACTGGACAATAGGGGTTACCTGGACAGAGAGCAAAGCAAACAGGTCAAGTTATTTAACAAAGACCTGAAAGCCTATCCCGTGGATGTCAAAACGATCCAGAGTTTCATGAAAACCTGCATCAAGTTCACATTGGGGATGGCCAAAACCAGGTAGTATTCATTCCATTTGGTTTGTTACTCATATCGCAGTGAATCAACGGGATTTGAGCGGATGGCTTTGATAGACCGGTAACTGATTGTGATCAGGGCTATGAAAACGGCCATTATTCCAGCCAGCAGGAATACTCCTAATCCCAGTGAAACGCGGTACTCGAATACCTGGAGCCAGTTGTTCATGATGTAATATGCGATAGGGCTGGCGATGATAAACGCTATCCCTATCTGTTTAGTGAATGAGCTGGAAAGCAGCAAAAACAAATTAGTCTGATTAGCACCCAGAATTTTTCTGATACCCAGTTCCTTTGTTCGCTTCATAACCGTAAATGATGCCAATCCGAACAATCCAAGACATGCAACGAAAATGCAAAGTCCGGCCCCCATTCTGAAGATCATACCAGCCCGGGCCTCCTTTTCGTAAAAGGACTCAAGTTGCTGATCCAGGAAATGAACCTCCATTGGTGTATGCTCGTCAAACTTCTCGTGAACCTTATTGGCTGCAGTCAGGACCTGGGCCATATCACCCGATACTTTTAACGTGAAGTAATCTATGACCCGAAACGGATTATTCCATGCCCCTATCACAAGAGGAGAGATCTTTTCATGCAATGACTGGAAATGGAAGTTTTTCACTACTCCAATAACAGTCAGACTGACCAGTTCACCGTCAGTTTTCCGTTTCAAAACTGCTCCAATGGGATCCGCTAGACCGAAAGTTTCCATAGCTGCCTCGTTTATCAGGATCTTTGTGGAATCGTTCTGGCTATTTGGCCCAAAGTAATTTCCCTGCACCATTTCAAATTTGTAGGTTTCCAACATGCCATCGTCAAAACCCATGAAATAAGTTCGAACGGAATCCACACCGCCATCCGGCGAATCACTGCTCCGCATATAAAGCTGATGGATATTTTTCCATTCACCAGGCACCCTGGATGAAACACCTACACTTGCTACACCGGGAATGTTGAGGAGTTCGTTTTTCATGGTTTGAAATTGCCCCCGGACATTCCAGCTATTGATGTCGATGACCGCCAGTTTTTCCTTGTTGAACCCAATGTCTTTATCCTCAATAAAGTTGAGTTGTTTACCAATGACTAATGTGGACACCAGCATAACAATGGTCAATACAAACTGGAACACAACCAAACCCTTGCGCAGGATGGCAGATCTTTTACCGCTTTCGTCCTGTCCCTTTAGCGTAGCAGCCGGTCGTAATTGGGACAAGTAGAAAGCAGGATAACCGCCCGACAGGATTGCTATGATCAACGCTAATCCTAATAAAGAAGGTGCGTAATCCCCTATTGTATTGAGGTTAATATCAAACTGAGTGGTCGTAATACGATTAAAATACGGAAAGGCCAGGTCCATTATGGCAACGGCAACCACCAGCCCGATCGCAGTTACCAAAAAAGATTCTGTAAGGAACTGCGCGACAAGTTGCCGTTTATGAGCGCCGACTACTTTACGGATGCCGATTTCGCGGGCCCTGAACATCGCCTTGGATGTGGCAAGATTGATATAATTGATACAGGCTATGATCAGGATAAAAAGTCCCATGGTCGTGAAAATATAGATGTATGAGATCTGTCCGCGTGATGCCTCTGTTCCTGCCTCTATTTGCTCTGATTTGAAATAGATATCCTCAATATTTTGAAAGTCAAGGGAAAATGAGTCACCGAATGAGCCCCAATACCTGGATTCGAATTCCTCAGTTTTGGTGACCAGAGATTCAATGGAGCTTTTATCATCCAGAACAATGTAAGTATAAGTTCCAAAACGGTCCCAACTACTCAAATAAGTTTTCCATCGGTCATCAGGACGAATCGAGGAAACCAGGATATTAAATTTTAAATGTGAGTTTTCAGGCTGATCCCTGATTACACCTGTTATTTTTATGGGGTTTGCCTCAGTCTCCAGCGTTTTTCCAATGATATCCGTTTGACCGAAGTACCTTATGGCTGAAGATTCTGTCAAAACGGCCGAAAAAGGTTCTGCCAATGCTGTCCCGGGGTCACCAAATACGAATGGGAAATCAAAAACTTCAAAGAAATTAGCTTCCGTACTGTACCATTCACGTTCCTGGTGGTTTACATCACCTATTTGGAATACGATCTGCCCCTGAAACCTGTATAGACGGACCATATCAACTACCTCAGGAAAATCATCTTTTAAGGCAGGACCGAGTGGGGGCATACCCTGACCGTATATCCTCGGCTTGTCCGGAATGCGCTCGTCAATCGTCAGTGTCCTGTATATCCTGTCAGATTTGGTATGAAAACTATCATATGATAGTTCATTGCTGATATATAAGTAAAGCATGCAGCTAAAAGCAATCCCGATAGCAAGACCGGATATGTTAATTGCCGAGTGCGCTTTGCTTCTCATGAGTGATCTGTAAGCGATCTTAAAATTGCTTCTGAACATAACAATGCTTGGGTTTGTTTGACTTTTGGGTTTTTTCCAGGCGTAGGATTGACAGGACCTTAAGACGTCCAGGAAGTATAGAAGCCTGGCTCTCTTCAATCCTATTTCCTCGATTCTCTCATAATAGAACTCTTCAAGGTCACCGTGCAATTCTTCGTATCTTTCTTCCCTGCAGTACCACCTGAAAAAAGCATGAGGGATTCCCGGTAATTTGACTTTGTTCTTTCGCACGGCTTTCCTATTCGTCTTTTAATGTATTAACCGGATCCACCATCGCTGCGCGGTACGATTTGTAGCCGACAGTGATAATGGTAAGTACCAGGGTAAGTACCCCCGCTCCAATAAACAGGGCCGGATTGATCGTGATCCTGTAGGCAAAATCCGAAAGCCAATTGTTCATCAGGTACCATGCGATCGGAGTTGAGATGATCAGCGCGATGGCGATCATGATCACAAACTCCCTTGAAAAAAGCATGATGATATTCCTTATGGTGGCCCCCAGGACTTTTCTGATGCCGATCTCTTTTTCTTTTTGTTCGGCCATAAATGTCACTAGCCCAAACAAGCCAATGCAGCTTATGAAAATGGAAATAAAGGAGAAGATTCTGAACAGTACGGATACCCGTTGTTCACCTTCGTAATACCTGCTGATCGTTTTGTCATAAAACTCGTAATCAAAAATATATTCGGGAAACACCTTCTCCCAGGACTTGCGGATGTGTTGCAGGGTTTCAGTGACATTTTTTCCGGAGATCTTTACACCGCCGGTATAGTAGTATCCAGGTAAGCTTCCTATCAGCATAGGGTTTATTTTCTTATGAAAAGTTTGCGTATTGAAATTCCTGACCACACCTATGATGGTTCGGTCGCGTCCTGACATCTGAAACTTCATTCCTATTGCATCCCGGGGATCCATGATTCCGAGCCTGTGCACAAACGCCTCATTCACGAGCACGTTTTTCACGGAATCAGTATTCTTCCTGGATCTTCCCGCAAGCAGTTCTATCCCAAAGGTTTCCGCATAATCCTCGTCCGCAAATTTCAGTGCCACGAGTTCTTTGGTTATACCTTTTTCTTCACAATTGTAATATCCACTCAAATCTCCCTCTGTCATCGGCTCAGACATTGCGAAAGAAGATGAAACCACAAGGGGACTATTGCCAAGTTCATTTTTAAGCAGTGTAGTTTTCCGGGTGTCGTTCTCCGGCAAAGGGATTGTCAGGATGTGTTCCTTCTCGAACCCCGGATCTGATTTGGAGAAATATGAAATTTGCTGCGAAACGATGATCACCCCAATGATCAGTGCTTGTGAAATGACAAACTGCACAACAATTAGTGCCTTCCGCAGATTGAATCCCCCACGGATTTCATGGACGAATCTGCTTTTGATCACCTGTAGCGGGTGGAACCTGGAAATGATGAAAGCCGGATACAAACCGGCAGTTACAACCACCAGCAGGAAAATTATACCAGCGAATATCATCAACTCCCCGCTCATCGAGAAATGGATCGGCGCACTGAAATTCAGGAATTTTTGGAGGAGATCGAGCACCAATCCCATGGACGCAAACGAGATCGCGAGGGACACCAAAACAATTATTGACGTTTCCATCAGAAAATGTGCCACCAAACCTGATTTGTTCGACCCAAGGACCTTTCTGATTCCTATACTCTTCCCTCTCTTGAGAGATTGCGCAGTAGAGAGATTGATGAAATTGATACAAGCTGTGAGAATGATAAGTAATCCTATCAGCATCAATGATTTCATAGATTCGATGGATACGGGCAATTGGTAATAATTACTGTATCTTTCATCTGTATGTATCTCCGGCAACGGCTGTAGAATAAAATTGAACGACTTATATTCTGACAGGTCCAGGTACTTTTCACTGAATCCTGACAATTGGATCTCAAGCTGTTCATGGTCATAATTTTCAGGGAGCAGCACAAAGGTCTGGATGCTGCTCAATTGAATGTTCCAGCTTTCGAGGTTGGCAAACTGACTGACTTCCCTGATGGACTCGAAAGATATGATCATGGTGTGAAACGGGATATCTGTATTTGAAGGAAAATCCTCGTAGATCCCTGTCACTTCAAGATCCAGGGTATTGTCCAGTCTGATGGTCTTGCCAATCGGGTTATCGTCACCAAAATACTTTTTAGCAATACTTTCGGATAGTGCTACACTGTTTGGGTTGGAAATAACGTTATTTTCATTTCCCCTTAGAAGTTCAAAATCAAAAACCTGGAAAAAAGAGGAGGTTGCGAATCCTATCCCTGTATCTTCCATAAATCGCCTCACATGGCTGGAATCCGGATCAGTGATGCTAATGATACCTCCGTCGTAATACTCAGTTACTAGGGCATTCTCAATATCCGGGAAATCATTCATCAACGTTTTGGCCGCCGGGTAGAAGCTTGAGGCTGATGCGGAGAAGCCGTTTGATGTCTCCTTGTGAGTTACGAGCCTGTAAATTCGATCTGCTTTTGCATGAAAATTGTCGAAACTCGTTTCCATTCTCACGATAAGAAATATTGCAAGACAGCAGATGATACCGATCGACAGCCCTAACACGTTTATCAGGGCATAAGATCTGTTTCTGTTCAGTATCCTTATCGAAGATTTAAGATCATTGTAGAGCATCGGTCTGTTTATTATTGAGTTTTGTATCCCTTTTGTTTTTTTCCAGGCGTAGGGCTGAAAGCATCGGAGTACATCGAGGAAGTAACGAAATCGAGCCTTGGCCAACCCCATTTCCGCAATTCTTTCGTAGTAGAATTCTTCAAGGTCTCCATGCAGCTCCTCATACCGATCCCGCCGGCAGTACCACTTGAAAAAAGCTTTTGGTATCCTCGGTATGATCGCTTTCTCTTTCACTTCAGATTATATTCCACTTAAATGCGATTTCAGGGATTTGTTGTCTGAGTTTTGTCCTTAGATCTGCTGATTCGTCCAATGCTGTTTTACCGAAAGGCGTAATGGAAAAAATCCGTTTCCGTTTACCTCCTCTCCTGGATTCGGGAGCGCCAAGGTGTGATTTTAACATACCTTTTTTTTCCAGGCGATAGAGCGATTTATGTACGGCGCTTACATTGACGGATCTTCCCGATTGTTTGATGATTTCTTTGGTGATCGACACGGCATAGGCGTCTTCATACAAGACACCGACGGTGAGCAAAACCAGCTCCTCGAATTCTCCGAGATAAGTTCTTCCCATTTCGATTAAATTGATTTTTGTCTGTAATATACGAGAGCCGCATTAATAAAGTTTACTTTTGTCTGTAAAATGTGATGCTCTTGTACTTGTTTGGCGCAAGGGAAGGAGAACCACCATAGAAAACGACAAATACAGTAACAAAAAATGTCATATATGATAACAATTTGTGGTGTTTTTTGTCAGGGAATTTTTTGATTTTGGTTAAATTGCCCGTAACCGTCGTTTCAGCTATGGTACTCAAATATGACAAGAAATTTGGCATAGGCAGCCAGATCAGAGCCTATGATTTTCCGGGTGTACCTGATTTCTATATTGAAGGAACAATCATTGGTATAAAGGAGAACACGAATCCCAGGGCATTTGTTGTGTACTGTACGAAAGACAGTAAACCGGGTGGTTTTTTGCAGTCTACAAAAGTACTTGTTCCGATAGAGAAAGAAGAGGACATTGCATTTGGTTTTGAAAGGATTCAGCAAAAACCTTCCGATGGATCTTTCGATCCTTCATCGGAGATTAAGGCGTACCTGGAAAAAATTGGGAAATATAAAGGTGAAGATGTTGAATCTCTGATCCAGATACTGATCATATTTTTTCATGATATCAAGAAAAAGCATTTAAGCAGGGGAATTGAAGAACCGGAAGCTAACGAGCTTTCAATGAATGAGGTTGAATCCTATGTTCAGTCACAGGAATTACTATAAGTGATAAATTGAAAATCTGATCGTTTCCAGGGTATCCGCCTGATAGATCCACCGGTCACTTTTGTGGAGATTTTAGCTGCTATAAAATCACCTGGACCAGTAGCATAAGACAAAATCCTATGGTAAATGCCCATGCAATCCTTCTTGGCTGTTCCGTATGGAGAGCTTCCGGGATCAGTTCCAGAATGATCAGGAAGATCATAGCTCCGGCGGCAAAGCCCATCAGCACGGGCATCACCGGTTGAAATATCCAGGAAACGATTCCTGAGGGTATGGCGGCGAGTGGCTGGGGTAAACTTGTGAGAAAAGCAGCCCAAAAGCATTTATTGATGGAAATACCGGTAGCACGCAGGGGAATGGCTACAGCCAGTCCTTCGGGGATATTATGAATGGCAATTGCCAGCGCAATGTAATTCCCAAGATTGGTATCAGCTATTTCTTCCGAGGCATAACCCACGCCAACAGCCACTCCCTCGGGAATGCTATGTATAAACATTGTAATGAAAATGAGTATTCCTACGCGACCACCCCACTTCGTGAGATTCTTGCTCTCCAGCCTGTCAGTTGTGAAAAACTTATCTGTGCTCCATAAGAAAAATGATCCCAGGATAATACCTAAAATCACTGGAAACACCTGGTAGATATCCACAGAATGCGACTGAAGCGTTAAACCCGGGAGAATGAGATTATATACGGATGCTGCAAACATTAACCCGCCTGCGATGCTGTAACCAATCCCTTTATGCCTGGCCGGGTCAAGCTTTCTGATCATAAGCGGCAGGGCGCCCAATCCGCATGCAAAGCTGGCGATAAGCCCGGCAATTACACTTTTAATGAGAAACAGATAAGGCATTGCTCAATTTAATACATCTATTTAACAGCACCTTATTTGTACTCATATTTTGGGTTGATCTAAGTCATAGATATGATCGGAGATATCATTGAAATTAGGGCCGGAATTTTGAGAACAATGACGACACCCAAAAAGAGACGATCCTGGGCGGAACCGTTTAAGATCAAAATGGTTGAGCCTGTTTTTATGACTACCAGAGAGCAGCGGCAAAAGGCCATAGAAGAAGCTGGTTTTAACACTTTCTTATTGCGTTCGGAAGATGTATATATTGATCTCCTGACGGATAGCGGCACATCTGCGATGAGTGATAGACAGTGGGCGGGTATCCTGTTAGGAGATGAAGCGTATGCCGGCAGCCGGAACTTTTACAACCTGGAAGAGGCCATACAGAAATACTATGGATACAAGTATGTTGTACCAACTCACCAGGGAAGAGGTGCCGAACATATCATCTCACGGATCATGATCAAAGATGGGGATTATATTCCCGGGAATATGTATTTCACGACTACCAAGTTGCACCAGGAACTGGCAGGTGGGAGATTCGTGGATGTGATCATCGATGAAGCTCATGATCCCGATAACTGGCATCCTTTTAAAGGTAATATTGACCTGGATAAACTTGAGGCGCTGATCAAAAAGGTAGGTGCTGAGAAAATCCCGTATGTGGCCATGGCTACGGCGGTGAATATGGCAGGGGGGCAGCCCATTTCGCTGGAAAATTTGAAAGCTACCAGGGAGTTAACACAGAAATATGGCATTCCTATCATTCACGACATGACGAGGGTAGCTGAAAATGCTTACATGATCCAGCAAAATGAGGATGGGTATCACGACAAGTCAGTGGAAGAAATCGTCCGTGAAATATGTGATCTCACGGACGGCGCAACGATGAGTGCCAAAAAAGATCCTATGGTCAACATCGGAGGTTTTCTGGCTTTAAATGATGAAAAATTGTTCGATGAGGCCAGGAATATGGTAGTGATCTATGAAGGATTACATACTTACGGTGGTATGGCTGGCAGGGATATGGAGGCCCTGGCAATCGGAATTGCTGAGTCCGTGCAGAGTGACCACATAAGAGCCCGTGTGGGTCAGGTCCATTACCTTGGGCGAAGATTAACCGAGGATGGGGTCCCTGTTGTTCAGCCGATCGGAACACATGGTGTTTTCCTGAATGCAAAAAGGTTTCTTCCTCATCTTTCTCAGGATAAATTTCCCGCCCAGACATTGGCATCCGAAATCTATATTGATTCAGGCGTGCGATCCATGGAAAGGGGTGTGGTTTCAGCAGGACGTGACGCCGAGACAGGTGATCATCACTACCCTGAGCTGGAGTTGGTTCGACTTACTATTCCGCGGAGGGTTTACACTATGGCACATATGCATGTTGTGGAAGAATCGGTTCAGGCCGTTTACGAAAACAGAGATAAGATCAAAGGATTGGAGATGATCTATGAGCCCAAACATCTCAGATTTTTCCAGGCGCGTTTCAGGAAGCTCTCATGAGCCCAGTGTGAAAGTAAAATTTGATCCATTCGTGTAATCTTTCGGCGGCATTAATGGATTGGACGTTGTAGAAGGTAAATCAACTTTATCTTCGATGGCCCGACTGCCTCACATTCTTATTTTGTTGGCCTTTGTGCAGAGTTGTCAATTGAAAGGCCAGCAGGAAGAAAACATCAATGGAGAGAAGCTCCTTGAGGAGATCAGGGATCTGAAAGTTCAACTTGTAGATTATCATTCCGGGCTTTACTGGTTTACATCCGACCGTGAGTTTGAAGAAAATTTCGGGAAGCTCGAAGCTACGGTCGCTGACGGGATGGACCTGCCGGGCTACTATAGGGAAATTTCCGAATTCATTGGAACTATTCACTGTGGCCATACGCGGGTACGGGTACCTGGCGACCTGAGGGATTATGTCGAAAGGGAAGGCAAACTAATGCCATTTTCAGTAGTTATCAGATCCGGTCAGGTGTTCATCGACAAGATTTTTGGAAACAATGAACTGAAAAGGGGGGATAAGATCCTTGAAGTCAACGGTATGCCCATCGAATCTGTCCTGACTACTTTACGGAACAGGCTTCCGGGAGACGGATATATAAAAACGGGCAAGGATAATCTCCTGAAACATTCGTGGCCCTTTCAATACGCATTTCTGGTAGATCATAAAGCTGAAACTTTTGAATTGAAACTGACCGATGAGACAGGTGCCAGAAGTGTTGAAATTGCCGGAATAACGTATGTAGAACTTCAGGAATTTAGTAAGACAACAAGTATATCTGATAATCCCTTGTTGGAATTGAATTACGAGCATTCGACTTCCACAGCGATCATACGAATTCGTACATTTAGCTCCGGGAGCCTTTCCGGATACCGGGAATTTCTTGAAGAGTCATTTACCGGGATCAATGAACTTGAAATGAAAAATGTCATTCTGGACCTGAGAGGAAATGGAGGTGGCCGGGATGAATATGGCGCGTTGCTCGTTAGCTATTTCGCAGATCGGCCTTTCGGCTATTTCGAGTCAATTGAGGTTACAGATAGATATGAAGGATATGGCGGGGTCATTTCTGAAAATGGCAAAAGGTGGGTGACTGCACATTCCGGTCTCTCTATTCAGCAGCCCGCGGAGCGAAGATTCAAAGGAGATGCTTATGTGATCATTGACGGAGGATGTTTTTCCACCTGTGGGGATGTGGCTTCCGTTATGAAAATTAACCGGTTTGCTACGCTTGTCGGGGAAGAAACAGGTGGAGGCGCTTATGGCAATACCAGTGGGAACTCAGGAACATTTGTGGGAAAGCACACCGGGCTGAGGATTTCCATACCCTACTGGAAGTACAGTACGGCAAATATTCCCGATTCACTTCACGGGAGGGGTGTCATACCTGACTATCCATTGGAATCGACGTACAGATCATTGGAAAAGGATGTGTTTATGGATTTTGTGATAGAGAAGTTGATCGAAAAGAATTGAATGACGGATGGCCACAGTCCGTAGTTCAGGCCTTTACAAATTTTTTGGATTGATTCACCCTGATGATATTTACCGGACAATTCCTGGCGGCTTCCATTTGTGATTCATACTCCCATTCAGGCAATTCCAGGATGTAGTAATTGCCTTTTTGGAGACTTTTTTTGAGCATGCTTTTCCCATCCTTTTTCGACATTACCCAGTGGTCGGGAGCGGATTCCACACAGGAGTTGCAGCCGATGCACTTATGTCTATGATGGATAATCTTGATCATGACCGGTCCGAGACCTTAAACAGTTTATCCGAGTTCCTGATTTTTACATCGACAGGCATGGAGAAAACATCCCCCTTACCCACTTTTTGAACATCCTCGCCGTTATCCAGTCTGAGGTTTTTGACGGTGGTCTCATAGATGCCCAGGGAAGGACCTGTGATCATGATATTGTCCCCTACTTCAAGTTCATCTTTTTCCAACTGGAACTCTCCTATCCCGATTTTTGAAAAGTACTTATTTCCCTTTCCCACGTAATGTTTGACCTGCAGCGCTTTGGAGCCTTCGGTATCAGTCCATTCACCCAGCTTTTTCCCCAGGTAGTATCCATCCCAGAATCCCCTGTTATAGACTTTGGAGAGTCGCTGTTCCCAGTCTTTGAGTTGTGCTTCGGTGAATGCTTCACCCCGGCCCCAAAGATCAATTGCCTCACGATAGCAGCTTGTGACTTCCCTGACATAATCAGGTCCTTTGCTACGCCCTTCTATTTTGAGTACCGAAACACCAGCATCAAGGATAGCATCCAGAAATCCAATCGTAGAGAGGTCTTTGGGACTCATGATATATTCATTGTCAACCAGGAGTTCATTGCCCTCGTCGTCTTTTACTTCATAACTTCTGCGGCAGTTCTGCTTGCAGGCTCCCCGGTTCGCAGATGAGTTCATCGTATGAAGGCTCAGATAGCACTTTCCGGATATGGCCATGCAAAGTGCGCCATGAATGAAAGCTTCAATTTTCACCAAATCACCCGACGGACCTTCGATCTTCTCCTGTACAATTCCTTTGCAGATGGATTCGATCTGTTTGAGTGTCAATTCCCTGGAGAGCACAATCACATCAGCAAATGTTGAGTAGAACCTTACTGTTTCCAGGTTTGTCACATTGACTTGAGTAGAAATATGGACCGGTATACCTCGCTGATTGCAATAGGCTATCACCGCATGATCCATGGCAATGATCGCATCAACCCCATGCTCAATGGCCGCATCCACTATGGTTTGCATCAGCCGGATGTCATGATCATAGATGATCGTATTCAGGGTCAGATTTGCCTTCATCCCATTATCCCTGCAGATACCAACCACTTTGTCAAGATCGTCTATCGTGAAATTGTAGGATGACCTGGCGCGCATATTCAGCTGTTCGATGCCGAAATACACGGCGTCAGCGCCTCCCTGGGACGCAGCCATCAGCGATTCAAATGAACCAGCCGGGGCCAGTAGCTGGATGTTAGTGGGTTTCTGGGAGGTCATTTTACTATCAAATCTGAGGTAATGACACACGGGTACTAAAAAGAAGATGCAAAATTAACTAATTATCAGGATGGAATTGGCTGACAGGATTCCATTCCACTTTTTGGGATCTGATAGCCTACTAAATGATTCTCAGGAATCCATGTTTGTAGAGGTTAAGAATCGAAAAAATGGAAGAAAATTTGCCGAATCAGAGTGAATACTAATGCATAAGTCGTTCAATTTCTTTCTGAAGTACAGGCAGATGTCTTACAATTGTTCCCCAGACAATCTCATCGTCTATCTTGTCATAGCCGTGAATCACCCTGTTTCTCATACTGATTATTTGTTTTTTACTTGAAATATTGATATCAGCATCAATTTTATCAATTCTGGTCATTGCTTCACCGATGATTTCAAACTCACGTTCCACAGCCCGCCGGAGCATTTTGTTTCCCAAATATTCATTGAAGTCCCTTTTAGCACCCAGGTAAGAGTTGATTGAATCAATGGATTCCCGAATATCAAACAGGTATTTCAAAATTGACTCATTCATATAGAAGAGTCTTGGTTCTGTTAATGGAATCTATCAAATATGGATTTTTCAGTGACTTTTCAGTGATAAGATCCACCGGTCGATGAAATAAATCTTCAAATTTATCTGCTACCCTAAAATAAGTATCGGCGTAATCTCCATGACTCATTGGATTGAATGATATTATAAGGTCAATATCACTACTGTTTGTGAACTTACCTTTTACAACTGAACCAAATGCAAATAGGGATTTTACATTATTCTCGATACATAGTACTCTGATCTGGTCAATATTATCGCTAATGATCTTTTGCATAAAATTGCCTTACTCGAAAATATCAATTTGGTAAATCTATTACAATTATGTGTTCTTCATTCTGAAGATGAGCTATGAGGATAATTATCGTCTAATTCCATATACCAGTTCATCCTCATACCGGTTGTTCTTTATCAGCGCTTTACTGAATGTGGCTTCCAGCCTGAACCCGGCTTTTTCCAATACCCGGTGTGATGCCTTATTGCTTCCAAAAGGTTTGGCAAAAATTCTGTCAATGTCAAAAGTGCTGAAACCATATTCTACCATTCTGCTGACAGCCTCGGTCATGATCCCTTTTCCCCAGAATGGTTCGGCCAGCCAGTATCCCATTTCAGCATTTCGCCGGTAAATATCGGTTTGCGGAGATACTCCAATCGCACCAATAACCTCATGGTTTAACTTTATAGCAAATACTTTTGGCGGATCGTCATCGATAACCCTTGAAATGAATGTAATAGCATCTGTCACCTCATAGGGGTGCGGAAATCCATCTCTCAGGAATCTCGCTATCTTAAAATTATTTGCATACTTCACGAGGGAAGGCACATCATCCAGTGACCATTTCTCCAGTGTGAAATTCATTACATTCCCTTTTCTAAAATGGCCTCAGCCAATTGGTAAACAGCCATGGCATACAAAGCACTGTGATTATACCTGGTGATTACATAAAAATTGTGCATTCCAAACCAATATTCCATTCCATCTTTCTGCTCCAGCCGGACCAGTATCACCAGGGCACTTGCATCGGGGAGACCTGCGGAAGAATATCCAAATTCCTCGTAGTAGGAAGGTTTGTATTTTGGTTTCAGGGATTGCTTCCCAATAGCTTTAACATCCTGTGATTTTTGGACTTTCGCCACGATCGGCTGATCCTTTTTCCACCGATGAACTTTCAGGTAATTGGCGACACTTGCTATGGCATCTTCCGGAGAGTCAATTAGATTCTTACCTCCGGCGTCATCGAAATTTTTCGCATAAGCGCGATAGCTGCTTGGCATAAACTGACAATAACCCATTGCACCTGCATAAGACCCCTTCACGGTGTATGGGTCAATATTTTCTTCTTTCGAAAGGATCAGGAAATGCTCAAGTTCCGATTGAAAATATTTTGCCCGTCTTGGATAGGCAAAGGACAAAGTGTATAAAGCATCAAGGACCAGGTAATCTCCTTTGATTTTGCCAAAAAAAGTTTCCACTCCAATAATGCCGAGAATAATTTCCACGGGAATGCCGGTATCCGTACTTACCTTTTCCAGTGTGGTTCTGTTTTCCACCCAGAAATCCTTTCCGGCCTTAATCCGCTCCTCCGTTAGAAATATGGACCGATACCTGTACCAGGGCATTTTTTCGGCCGGCCTATTCATCTTTTTGATGATGGACTCCTGATACTCAGCCGTATTGAGGATTTCCATGACCTCTGCGGCTGTAGTATTGTGTTTCTTTGCAAATGTCTCTGCAAAAGATCTTACCAGTTCGTCATTGACCTGTGCACAGGTCAGTTTGGGGGCGATGAGTAAAATCATAAACCCTGCTCCAAAAACTGCGGGCCTGCTTTTTAGAATAAATTTTCTCATTGTTGAATCACGCATTGGCCGGACTGATTTCCGGATTCTTTTGCAGAGGGCCTTCCATTGTGTCAATTATACTAAAAATGAAAATTTCATTGGATCAGGAATATTATTTTTCTTCGAATTCTTTGGCAAGGCCAAGCCTTTCTTTCAGGATCTCAACGAATTTTTTGACTGAATCTTCAATTTCAGTTGTGCGATTCAGATATGAGCAAAGCCTTATGTCGCCCCTGTCAGTTACCAGGACTATCGTGTTTCTGTAATCTGTATTGCCTTCCTCATAGGCTGAAGTATGACCACTCACTGCCTTTGAAAGAAAATCTATCGCATGCACGTCTTTGAAGCGTGTTTCCTTTACTTTCCAATGACGGTTTGTTGGGATTTTCTGAAAAACTTTATCCCTGAAATAAAGGACTGAAGTAGGATAAAATCCATTAAAATTCAGACGCCACATTAGCAGAATTAAAAGGAATGTGAAGATATAAAGTAGAAAAATGCCTGACCCGATGGCGAAGAAAAGGAGCAAGCCCGTAAAAGGGACACCCACGATCAATACAAAGTAGTTTCTTTTCGGTTTTTTTCGAATGACCACATGGTCATCATAAAATTCAATATCAAAACTTTTAGTGAAACGATCTTTCTTTCCAGACATGTGACCATAAATCTATTTGGATTGACCTATGTAACCCCCGCATCAAGCCCATACCCTGGTCCCAACTGTACAATTTTGACACATTTCTATCTCAGATCGTGCTTTGATGACGGCTGACCTGAAATTCTGATAGGGCTTTGAATGCCATATTTCCTTAAAAGATTGATGTTGCAGATCACCCAGCTGATGAGCGGCATCCTTGTCAAAACAGCAGGGGACAATTTTTCCATCCCATGTTATTACACAACTGCTCCACATCTTCCAACAGTGATCCAATTGCTGGCCTTTGACGCGATAAGTACCGTCCTGTTGCAGCACATATCTGGAGTACTTTTGCCGTGACGGGATAAGATCATTCCCCTCTTTGTAGTCATAGATCTGGGCCGTTTTAAAAGCGACTTTGTCTACACCATACACTTTGGCTAAAGTTTTGACTTCCTGGATTTGATCTTCATTCGGTCTGACGACAAGGAACTGCCAAATTATTGCCGGCGTGACACTCTTGAGCTTTTTTTTCCAAAACACCAAATTTTCCGTGCCGGCCAGCACTTTTTCAAGAGATCCGTTGACCCGGTAGGATTCATACGTAGACTGATCGATACCGTCAATACTAATGATAATCCTGCTTAGTCCCGAGAGAATGGTTCGTCTGGCCCCGCTCTCATCAAGAAAATGGCCGTTTGTAGAAGTGGCTGTATAAAGATTTCGACGCGCAGCATATTTGACCATATCGAAGAAATCAGGATGCAGGTATGGTTCCCCCTGGAAATAGAAAGTCAAATAACAGGTCCGTACAGACAGCTCATCAATCACCTTTTTAAATGTTCTCTGTCTGATGTTACCAGTAGGACGCGTAAAAGATCGCAACCCACTGGGGCATTCAGGACACCTTAGATTGCAGGCAGTCGTGGGCTCAATGGCAATGCTCACTGGCAACCCGGATATGACGGGTTTTTTGGATAATCTGGACCAGATGTAACTATTCGCAATTTTTAACAGATTAAATATCCGATTAAAGGTTAGTTTTGAAACCAGTACTACTATATCGGTCCAGTTAACAAACATTCCGTAAACCTAATGCATACCCAGTTTAGAATACCTCTTTTAATCCTTGGGCTTTTCTTCGTTTCACCAGATGACAGTTTTAGCCAAATCAGGCTTACGGAAAACGCAAGGGTCAGTATCATCACATTCGGACCTTACCAGGGTGAGATCTATTCGGCGTTCGGTCATAGCGGAATACGAGTATATGATCCTGATCAGAACCTGAACTGGGTCTATGATTACGGTCGCTTTAATTTTAACCAGGAGAATTTCTATTGGAATTTTGCAAGGGGAAAAATGTTGTACAGTATCGGCTTGACCAAAGATTTTGAATGGTACAAAAACCGGTACATCCGTGAGGACAGATATGTCTATGAGCAGGTCCTGGACCTTTCCCCGAAGGAAGTACAGAGTTTTTTTGATTACCTGGAAAACAATTACCTCCCTGAAAACAGGGAATATTTTTACAACTATGTTTTTGACAATTGTGCGACAAAGATCCGTGATGTGGTGGTGGATGTTGTT
The DNA here is from genome assembly GCA_028278225.1 of Cyclobacteriaceae bacterium. Lineage (GTDB taxonomy): Bacteria > Bacteroidota > Bacteroidia > Cytophagales > Cyclobacteriaceae > JANQEU01. The sequence goes on along the minus strand of JANQEU010000061.1, from coordinate 36,442 downwards.
CCGTATGAAATTGAGTTTGACTATTTCTATAAGGAGGACAAAACGATACGGGACCTGATGAATGATTACCTTGGCTACCAACCCTGGGGGGATTTCATCATAGACCTTGGATTAGGCTTGCAAATTGACAGGGAGGCTACAGGTTCCGAGTACATGTTTTTGCCTGATTATATTTTTCACGCTTTTAGCAAATCTACCGTAGTTCGCGATTCGGTTCAGGTGCCATTGGTACGTGAGACCATTATTTTGTATGAACCTGAGAGTAGCAATGAACGAGTAGGATTGTTCACCCCTCTTAATACTTTCATCTTTTTGTTCTTTGTGATCGGACTCATTACCAATCGCAACTTCAAAACCCAAAAAAGAAGCCACTGGCTGGATGTAGTCATTTTTACGGTTATCGGAATTTTCGGATGGTGGTTCACATTTTTATGGTTCGGAACGGAGCATCTTTCAAAGTACAACTGGAATTTGCTTTGGGCCATCCCGTTTCATATTCCCCTGGTGTATTTTCTGAAAAAAGAATCCTGGAAGCCGCTCCTTTCACGGGTATATCGGTTCCTGGCAGTTTTACATTGTCTCACACTTGTGTTTTGGGTTATCATTCCTCAGCCATTACATTTTTCCCTGATACCGCTTCTTTTGATCCTCATCCTCAGGAGTTTTTATATAAGTTACGATCTTGGACGGTACCAACCTGTAAGGTCCGCGGTTACTCCCTGATCGATCCGGTGCATCCCGGAGGCTCAAATAATACCCTCCAGTTTTTCGAACATGAGCTTCCATGCTTGATCCCGGGTTTCCATATCCGGAGGAGGCTCCTCAAATTCCTGTGTAAACATCATTGAAGTGACATCCGGATTTAATTGCTTCAAAAGAATACGGACTTTACTGGGTGGTGGCGGCTCGCTGAGACCTTCGTACCGGTACGAAAAGACTATGCGCTCCGGTCTTACAATATCGAGATACTCTCCGGTAATCGCGAAGAGATCCTTATTGTCCTTTCCGAGATCGAAGCGATAACTCCCACTGACCTTTACAGATGTGACTGCTTTATGAACTTTCAGATTTTTGGGGCCAAACCATTGCATGATCAATTCCGGTCTGGTCAGCCAGTCAAATAAAACTTCGGCCGAACATTGGAATGTCCTGGTAACATATACTTTGCTGGGTTCAGTCATCTTTCTGCTGCTGTAGGAGGTCATCCAGTTTATTGAAGGAGTCATTCCAGAAATTAGAATAGTAAGAGATCCATTCCAATGACTTCTTCAGGGCATTTTGCTTCAGTGAGCATATGACAAATTTCCCATGTTTCTTTTTCGTCAGGATTCCTGCATTTTCCAGGATCTTAATGTGTTTGCTCAGCGCCTGAAATGACATTGTAAACGATCCTGAAAGCTCGAGAATAGAAGCGTCTCCCTGATGTAAAAGCTCAATTATCTTCCGTCTTGTCGAATCGGACAAGGCCGAAAAGACCTTATCATTCTCTCCTGCCTTGTGAATCATCAAAGATCAAAAGCTGCTGCAACCAGGTTTAAATTCTCGGATTGAGGCGGGGAGATCGGGTTACTCGCTTTAAGCGCTTCACGAAACCGGTTGAACTCATCTACTTCCTGCAATTTGGAGAGCGTGTCCTGGTCTTTGGCCATGTTGATGTGGATAAATGTTTGTTCGTCATCCAGTGTGAAGGAAGCATAGTGCATTCCTTCAATTGGGTTTTGCCGGAGTGCGTCCATCACTTTCCTGATATTGGATTTGTTCTGTTCCACGTACTCGGCTTGTACCCGGTATCTGACTCTTACTGCTTTCATAAATTCAACTTTTTGGTTTAATAACAATGGTAGAATAAACGAACATTAAACCAAAAGGTTTAACGAATTATTTTCGTGAGCAGCTGCCGGTCGTTTAACTCAAAACCATTTTTCAGATAAAGTCGGGCGCCTCTTTTATTATGTCTTTCGACTTCAAGGTGTATCGCCTTGATCTTCAAAATTTGGCATTGTTCCAATAAATAGGCCATCATCTGATCACCGATCCCTTTTCCGCGGTAAGCCTCGACCAGGAAAAACTCGTCTATGAATGCGTCACTTCCTCCATACTCCATGCTAAACCCGAATGTGAGGATGATATACCCAATGGGCACTCCATCATCTTTTACCAGCCAGATTCTACCCAGGGATTTGTTTTTAATCAACTCATGGAAGTTCTTTTCGGTTCGCTCCAGATCGAATGGATATCGATCGATCGCATAAAACATTTTCATCAATTCCAAAAAAGGCGATGCGTCTTCCGCTTTTGCGATTTCAAATCTTATCATGGTTTCAAGTGAATATCTCCCACATGTTGTAGACGCCCATCGAAGTAAGGATCATGCCCGGGATCTTGTGAACAATAAACGAATTATCAGCAACTTTTTGAAACTTGCTGCCGAGTATATCCACACAGATCAAAAGGAAAAATGTCCCGGCTGCCAGCCCCGAGATGTAGGCCCAGTAGTTCCGGCTGGCCAGTGTTATCCATCCATAGGTCTCCAGGTAGGTTGTAACGGCGAGCCAAAAGGGAATGGTAAGAGGATTTAGTATTCCAAGTATCAATCCTCGCTTGAACCCCGTCCTGCGACGGATCTCTCCTTTGGGCATATAGTTTGTCGATGTGGCTTTGGACAGCAGGTTGAATACACCAATGACGATCAGAACGGTAGCTGTGATGAGTTGAAAGTAAAACTTTAAAAAATCATGTGTGATCAGAAATTGCTGAAATTTAACAGTTGCTCCGGCATACACAAACTCCACCATAGAAGCAGCTAAACCAAGAAAGAGAGCGGCCCTCCGATGATTTTTCATGGATAGCTGCATTACGGAAACATTGATCGTTCCGGGAGGAATTGACCCCAGGTAACTTACCAGGAATGCTACGAAAAATACCTGTAAGAATGACATTACAGCATCTTATGCCGGTTATAGCGGCGAATGTCGCGAATTTTTCTCATTCCTTCCTTGAATGAATAGTAAGGTGTTCCGGCCTCTTTGTTTAGTATGCTGACTTTACTCAACAAATTGAGATGCTTTATGACGTCCCTGTAAGCTTTGAGGATTGGAAATCCCGGCTGATAAATGTGTCCGGGCTCAGACCCTGCACCGTTCAATTCCATGATCTTGAAATTCTTACCTGCCTTAAGATCTTCATAGGTCGTTGTCCTCAGGTCGATACGGCCAAAATGGAACTCCGGGACACGTTGTATGATAGCATCTATGGCATCTTCGAGGTCCTGATCAATCTCATTATGATCATCGAAAAAAGTTGTTCCCCGGCAATGGTTACCGATTGCTTCAATAGTAACCGCTTCTTCCTTTTCAGGGATCGTTTCTAAAACAGGCTTATAGAAATCTGACTCAAAATCAAATTGCAGCAATGCTCTGGGATTTTCCTTTAGCAACTCGGAAACTGTCATTTTGCCATTCCCTTTTATCGAGAGGAATCCCTTCCTCACTATTGATGTCAGGAAACCCTTCTTTTCTCCAGGGTATCTGACGTAGAAAATCCCCAATTCCAGGGGGTAGTCGACATATTCCTGTAAAAGAAACCTTACCTTGATTTTCTTCAGGTATAAGGCTAATTGATCAGGATCACAGATCTTTTCGACCATCCAGCCTCTTTCCCCGATATCCGGTTTCAGGATTACGGGAAAATCAACCTGGGAGGCGGACATAAATTTCAGGATCTCGTCTTTGGTCGCGCCCCGTTCAAATCTCCGGGTGATGGGAATGAGTTCCTTTGGGATCATCTGGAAAATATCCCATTTACTTTCTCCGAGCATCCCTCCGAATTCAATTCTGGGGTTAGAAGCAGTAAAAAAGAAGAAGGATCTGGTTCTTATGATCAGCCAGATGAAATAGAAATATACCGGAAAATAAAAAACAGAAAATGGCCAGTATTCAAAGCGGCGAACCTTGTATAGTACCCGATTCCACCATTGCATGTTACTTCTGCTTGATCTGGTATCTGACAGTGGAGCTTGCCACACCAAAATGATCCGGCAATACAATGTCCTCATTAAGCGCCCTGACCCCTATTTTTATGAGGGCCATGTGGTGAATGGCATGTTCAATATTATAGGCCAGCTCCCTGTAAAAACTGCTCTTAACAACAACCTCATCATCTCTCTCTATTTCGTAATTCGCCTGAAAAGTGACCGGAAAATCCTCAGATTCAGCATTCAGAAAGTCGATTATGGACTGTATCACACTTCGGGCAATCTTTGGATCAGTTTCGATCACTTTATCGTGCTTTCTTGAGTCATAGTTAATCACCCTTTCATTCCTCCCGTCAATCAGGCAAATAAAGAACTCCAGTGTGTGTCTTATATGTTGACCGATTGTTGAATTACTTAAAACAGTCAAAGGTTTGTGATAGTCATCGGCTTCAAGCTGCCGAATGACATCATCAATTTGGTGGAGAAGCTGTTGAGCTGACTTGTGAATAGACATTTTACTGATGAAAACCACTAAATTAAATTAACATTATGATTTTATGATCCTTTGCCAGTACTGATTAGCCTTTTGCCTTAGATCATCCTCATTCTTATTCCAGTCAGTGAGGGTGTTATAACCTCTAAAATTATAAAACAGGTACAATTTTCCTTCGACAATTTTGAATGTCTCCGGATCGATTCTTACTTTATCACCGCTTTCTCCCATTGCGTATGCGCACCATCCCCCGTACTCCGGTAAGTATTTTGCCGGATTCTTTTCAAACACCTGTAGATTTTCCTGGTTTTTAAATTGAAACTTCAAACCCTGATACTCAATTAGATACTCCGCTTTACCAGGATCCGGTCCCTGCTCCTCAAAATAACTAACCGGATCATAGCCATCAAGTGCCAGATTGCCTTTGGCAGTGTTCCAATGGCCCGACTGAACCTGGAACGGCAGGAAGACAAGTACTAGATATAACATTTGCACAAGTGTAAATAGATTACTGTCTAAGGATACAAAATACCATGCATTTTAGTTCTAATGTTTTTTTGAAGACATTAGTTTTTCTACCTGTGGGAATACAAGGTCACTTTCAAAACCTTTGTTGATTAAGAATGTGGAAACTCTTTTTTTTCGTTGCAGACCTGATAAGTGAGCAGGTAGGGAATCCCATTTCTTTTTTAGAAGATCGGCAATCATATTATGGTATTCGGTCTGATCAATGTAGGTCAGACCGGTTTCTATGGCATCAGTTGAAAGATGATGTTTTCTGCTCAACTCCAACCTTATTTTGATCCTGCCCCATTTATTGAAGCGGAATTTGTCATTTGCATAAGCCCTGGCAAATCGCTCTTCGGAAACGAAATTGTCAAGTATCAATTCCTGAATTACCCTATCAGCATCATCGGTTTTTAACCCATAGGACAAAAGTCTCTCCCTGACTTGTTTAGGAGATCTTTCACCATATGCACAGTATCGTCCGGCACGGGCTTTTGCCTTTTTGATCAGGTCGGATTCGGCAGACATTTATTTGATATACCCCTTGCGCTTCAGTACGGTTTCCAGAAACCTGATTTCGTTTTCGTTATTGAAAATGCGGTGGGGTAGATGGATGAGTTGGGCTTTACTGGCAAAAAGGATGAAGGAATCCTTATTTGATTTGGCTCTTTTGATCTGCTCCCATTTCATGGGCATACCCTGCTTGGCGCTCAGCTTGATCAGGATTTGATGACTTGTTATCTCGTAAGCGAGCTTTTCGAAAAGGAACTTTCCCTGCTCCAATTGCGTCACTCCGGCAAACTGGATCAACCAGAAAAGAAAATACAAAACAAGAGCAATGGAGGGACCGATGAACCACCAGATATTTGGGATCCAGAAGTAACCTGCACATATCGCTATATAAATAACGAATACCCACCATTGTTGCTTAAGAACCGACCCCAGGGCCAATCCAATATATTTTTTTGTCTGTAATTGATATTTTTTTGTTCTGACGATCATCTATTCAACTGCTTTTAAACTCATATCTAAACTTCTGTAGGAGTGGGTGAGTGCTCCGATTGAAATGTAATCCACCCCGGTTTCCGCGATTTCCCTGATAGTCTTTTCCGTAATCCCACCCGACGCTTCTGTTTCATACCTGCCACCGATCATTTGAATGGCTTGCTTCATATCTGATGGGAGCATGTTATCCAGCATAATGCAGTGGACATCCCCCGTTTCAAGCACTTCCTCCAACTCCTGCAAATTTCGTACTTCAATCTCTATTTTGAGGGGTTTTTCTATACTTTCTAAATAGGCATTTGTATTTCGAATGGCATTTTTAACACCTCCCGCATAGTCTATGTGATTGTCTTTCAGCATTATCATATCATAAAGCCCAAACCTGTGATTGACACCGCCACCAATAGCGACGGCCCATTTCTCAGGGAGTCGGAAGTTTGGAGTCGTTTTTCTGGTATCAAGTAACCTGGCCTGCGTGCCTTTGATCAATGAGTTAAGGTAATGGGTATAGGTTGCAATTCCTGACATTCGTTGCATACAGTTCAAAACCAGGCGTTCCGCACCCAGAATAGCCCTCGCATTTCCAATGACATAAAATCCAATATCGCCCTTTTCCACCGCTGACCCATCTTCGAGTCTTACATGAACCTCAATAGAGGAGGATACATGCTTGAAGATCGATTTTGAAAGCTCAACACCTGCCAAAATCCCATCGTCCTTAATAAGAAGCTGGGCTTTTTGTATGCTGTCTGCAGGGATACTGCCAAGGGAGGAGTGGTCGCCATCTCCATGGTCTTCCCGAAGTGCATGCGTAATAAACTCGTCAATCCTTTTAGGAGTCAGGTACTCTGGCGGCATGGCCGCAAAACTAGTGTTTAATTCAATTATGATTTACTCCCTGGTAAAGGAAATAGTGTCGATCTGATAGTCATCTTCCGTTTTCTTGAGGAGCATATATACCCGGTAGGACCCGTCCTCCACGGCGTAGTTCCCAATTGTATATTTCAACCCCTCCGGAGAAGAACCCTGATGAACATACCTGAAGCCCTTGGAAACATTTTGATTGAAGAAATCCCTGAGGATGACTTCAGCCTGCGGCTTGCTATAGACCGCCTGGTTACCATCAATTTGGATTTCCACCCGGTTGACACAGTATTTGATGAGCTCTTTTGCACTGCCCGCGCCCAAAGCCGTACCAATATCATCGATGGTTTCTTTCTGGCCAAAAGCAGTAACGGAGATTACAAAAAAAACGATGGTAAGCAGTCGCTGTTTATTCATGTTTGGACAACTTCAGAAATTGTGCCAATAATATCAGAAAATGAAGTTACGAATATGAATTTCCTTGCGCAAGCCTGATGAAAGTAATCTTATATTTGCGTCATGAACAAGAAGGTGATTCTGATGATACTTGACGGATGGGGAATAGCGAAAGACCCGGAAGTATCAGCTATCGATAAGGCAAATACCCCTTTTATGGATAGCCTTTATTCAAAATACAGCCACAGCACATTACAGGCTTCCGGCCTGGCGGTAGGTTTGCCGGAAGGGCAGATGGGAAACTCGGAAGTAGGGCACATGAATCTGGGAGCCGGCAGGGTCGTTTACCAGGATCTTGTAAAGATCAATAACGCGGCAAAAGATGGGTCTCTTGCTGAAAATCCTGAGTTGATCAAGGCGTTCGATTATGCAAGAGAAAATGATAAAAAGATCCATTTCATAGGACTTGTTTCTGATGGTGGGGTGCACTCCCACATTGATCACCTTAAAGGGCTGGTTAGTGCAGCTAAAAAAAATGGCTGCGAAAGAGTATTTACACATGCTTTTACCGACGGTCGTGATTGTGACCCTAAAAGCGGACTTGGTTTTATCGAAGATCTGGAAGCCCATCATGCGGCAACTGTCGGAAGTGTTGCTTCGGTGACAGGACGGTATTATGCCATGGATCGGGATAAGAGGTGGCCACGTGTCCGGCTGGCATATGATGCGATCGTCTACGGAGAGGGCGAAAAAGTGACGGACCTGAGTCGGGGCATAAAGGCATCATATGATGCAGATGTCACTGATGAATTCATAAAACCAATCATAAAAGTTGACGAAAAGAGTGAACCGACCGCCACGATAAATGAAGGAGATGTTGTCATTTGTTTCAATTTCAGGACAGATCGGGGACGACAAATCACTATGACGCTTACACAACAGGACTTTCCTGAAGATGGTATGTCTACACTACCGCTGTATTACCTGACCATGACCAACTACGATGATACCTTCAAAGATGTCAGGGTTGTGTTTAAGAAGGAAAACCTGGATATGACCATCGGCGAAGTACTGGAAAAATTGGGCAAAAAGCAGATCAGAATCGCCGAAACGGAAAAATATCCACATGTTACCTTTTTCTTTTCAGGTGGCAGAGAGGACGAATTTGAAGGAGAAAAGAGAATACTTTGTCCCTCACCGAAAGTAGCCACATACGATTTACAACCTGAGATGAGTGCCCGGGACATCCGTGACGCGATCATCCCGGAGCTTCAGAAACAAGAGGTAGACTTTGTTTGTTTGAATTTTGCCAATCCCGACATGGTAGGTCATACCGGGGTGTTTGAGGCAGCGGTCAAAGCCTGTGAGACCGTCGATCAATGTGCAGAGGCAGTGATTAAAGTTGCTCTTGACAACGGATATACCACTCTGATCATTGCCGATCATGGAAATTCGGACATTATGATCAATCCGGATGGATCTCCCCATACTGCGCACACAACTAATCTTGTTCCATTGATTGTTGTGGATCGCGAGTTTGACGGACCAGTGAAGCCGGGGAAGCTGGGTGACCTGGCTCCGACCATACTTTCCCTGATGGGAATAGAAGTTCCCGGACAAATGACGGGCGAGATTCTTGTATGATCCGGGAACTCCGGATCGGGATTATTTTCATTCTGGGGGGATGTACCTATGATACGTCCTTCGTGCAGGGCAGCAACTATTTTGACCTGGATTCGCTGATCAGCCATCAGGTTGTGCAATTGGCCGAGCGGAACCCGGTAGTGACGAAAACTGTGCGGATTGATGGTGAGGACGAAAAGCAGCAGATACGATTCGATTCTGTGGAGTGGGGAAAAGAACTGAAAATAGTGCTGGATCTTGATGTGAACTTACCGAGGTATGTTGGTGCATTGGATATAGTACGTACGAACAACACACTTACCTATAGTCCTAAAGAAACGGAGGATCTGCCTATAGGTTTTGTAGCATATACGTTTTCTGACACCGGTGATCTGGTTGGGGTGCGCGGATCGTTCATTGATGATAAAGCCAGGTCTATTTACAATGTTTCCAGAATAATTGAACTTAGCTTTCAGGATGGCTTATTGTCAAAATACAGAGTGTATGGATTTCAAAAAATGGCTATGAGGGACACTACTGAATTCGAGGTGCTGGGAGAATTATCTTATTAGATTCTTATTTATCCGATGCGAATGGATTCCCACTTCACCGCCAAGCCCAAAGTCCCATGTCATAACTTGAACATTTAAAACCGCTTAAAGATCCTCTGCGTCTCAAGCGCCTCAGCGGTAAGAACAATTCTTACTATGCCACCAAGTCGCCAGGCAGATTTTATATTAAATATTTAAAGCATCAGGCAAGTTCTCTGTGTCTCAAACGCCTCAGCGGTGAGAACAAATCTTACTTCACAGCCAAGTCGCCAGGCAGATTTTATATTAAATATTTAAAGCATCAGGCAAAATCTCTGCGTCTCAAGCGCTTCAGCGGTGAAAATAAATCTTACTTTACCACCAAGTCGCCAGGCAGATTTTATATTAAATATTTAAAGCTTCAGATAGAATCTCTGCGTCTTATGCGCCTCAGCGGTGAAAATAAATCTTACTTTACCACCAAGTCGCCAGGCAGATTTTATATTAAATATTTAAAGCTTCAGACAAAATCTCTGCGTCTTATGCGCCTCAGCGGTGAAAATAAATCTTACTTTACCTCCAAGTCGCTAAGTCAAAGTTGCAAAGTACATTAAACAACAGCCATAACTTTAGGAATATCTTTAGCTTCTCTGGCGCCTTTGCAGTGGATAGACTACCATCGCTGATGTAATGTTTCAGTATCGCTTTTAGCTGATGATCAATTGACCCATTCAAGATGGGCATTTAAAGATCGAATGGCTTCGTCAGCAACCAAAGTGCAGAATGGCATCGAGTCACCCTCTTTCTGAACAGTGGACAGGGCTTTGTAGTACTTAAGACGACTTTGAGGATCACCTTTAATATTCACTCTCGCATATTGATGCTGCGTGAGTATAAGATTCATAACAAGTCTGGCCGTACGTCCGTTGCCATCAATGAACGGATGAATACTTACCAGTCGCTCATGCATTTCCGCTGCCAGCAGGACCGGATTCATTGTATGTTTTCGTAAAGCATAAAACTGGAAATAGTCCTCCATCAATTTATCGAGCATAAAAGGCTGCGGCAATTCCACGTCACTTCCTGAGATCCTCACCGGCACATTTCGATAGACGCCGGCATTGTCATTATCGATCCCTTTCAGGATCAACCGGTGGATGTTCAGAACAGTTCTTTTTGACAGTTCTTCCTTGTTGCGGACTATATCGCGGATAAAGCCAATTGCCTCTTTATGATTGATTGCTTCGAGATGTTCAATGACGGATTTACCTCCTATGGTCAACCCCTGATTTACTACAAGAGCAGTCTCTTCCAGAGAAAGGGTATTGCCTTCTATCCTATTACTTTCATATGTATAGTCCACATCAAAGTAATCCCTCAGCCGTGCCAGGTGGGTCCTGTTTAGTGGATGTCTGGCAACCCATTCCTTTTTTAATCTGTCAAGTTCATCCAATCTGGACTGCAAAACATCTGATAGTTGAGGAATTTCAAAACGGGACTGGCTATTGAGATATTCGATCCTGCTCTCTGCTGCCTGCAGTGCCTCCACTGCCAGCGGGCCATATCCAACCACAATCAGGATTTTGTCGGTCATCCAGGCCACATGCGCTTCATCATTGTTAAGTTTCAATTCCTCAACAAGTTTCCATAACTGTTCTTGTGTAGGCATTCTATCTCCCTTTTCAAACCTGCTTAGCAGAGTTTGGTCAATGCCTGTTCTGGCAGTAAGCTCACGAAGCTTAAGCTGATTTGATTTTCTCTTTTCTTTGAGTAATGCTCCTAACATTCCAAAAAAGTTATTGACAAATTTAGTCAATTTTTGTTTTAAAATTGATTAATATCATTTTTCTGAGCTTACAGAGTTTAAAAAAACTGCAGCTGCGGTACATCTCTGTTGTAGTTGTCAGTCGCCGTGCTTCCGCCGATGTATTTCTATCATCAATTGCAGGAGTTCGTTCAAAACGGTAACGGGGAGATCCCGGGCAGGATCGAGATTAAGGATCTTCATCCTCGACCTGTTTCCCTGAATAAGGTTCGGATGATCGATATTTCTTCCCTCAACCACCCCTTAAACAAGGCAGGCGGGAATCTTTGTGTATCCATAGGTAGCACATTTTGCCTCAAAAGCTCGTAGATCAGGCAATTCAATTTCAACCAGAATTCCAAATGTCCTGCCAGATCATTCAGACCTCAGGCCATTCGCAGGATTGGCTACCGCAGCTTTGATACATTCAAAACTAACAGTCAATACAGCAATGATCAGGACCATTATCCCGGCGAATACAAATACATCCCAACTAAGGTTGGTGCGATATTTGAAGTCGTCCAACCATACCTGCATCATGTACCAGCCAATCGGTATGGCAATGACAAATGATACAAGTATCAGTTTCAGGAAATTAAGTGTGAGCAACTGGAATATAGCCTTGAAGGAAGCGCCTAATACTTTGCGGATACTTATTTCCTTGCGCCGTTGTTCAGCCATGAACGCAGAAAGGCCAAACAAACCCAGGCAAGCTACAAAAATAGCCAATACCGCAAATGAGGTAAACAAGTTACCTGTCCTTTTCACATCCTCATACATTCGAGCGTACGTCTCATCAAGAAATGTATAACGGATTGGCTGATTGGGCATAAATTCATCCCAGACCTTCGTTATAGACTCGAGCGCGCTGGCTATGTTTTGGGTATTTACTTTTACGGAAATGAATGATCCATGTGTCCCGCGTACCAACCCCAGTGATCCGATGAGGTCCCCCTTCATAGATTCGAAATGAAAATCTTCCACGACGCCCACAACCGTCCATGTGCGCCAATTCATGATCCTTTCCCCAACCGGACTATCCAGGCCTAATTTCCTGGCCATGGTTTGGTTGATGATAATGGCAGAAGAATCAGACGCAATCTCCTCCGAAAAAAGCCTTCCTTCAGATAGCTTCATCCCGAGGGTGTTAATATAATCCTGGTCTACCCACCATATTTGTGCGCCGACACCTTTATCAAGCTTGTTGCGTCCTTCTTTCCAAAATTCGTTTTGATCACGTTTGGTGCCGGATACCGGGAAATAATTGCTGGCAGCGGTGTTTTGAACTTCAGACAGTTGCAATAATCCATTTTTGAATGGTTTTAGTTTATCTCCTAACGTGTTTGTTCCGTGGATCAATACAACTTGTTCTTTATCAAAACCCAGTTTTTTATTGAGGATAAAAGACATTTGACGATATACTATGAATGCGCCAACTATCAGTATGATCGAAGTAGTAAACTGAAATATTACCATGGCCCCTCTTAATTTTGAGCTCTTGCTGCCATGGCTAAGATTTCCCTTTATTACATCTATGGGATTAAAAGCCGATAAATAAAAGGAGGGATAAATTCCCGCTATAATACCAATTAAGACAATAATTCCAGCTAAGATCGGCGCGACCCACCACTCACTCCAGGGAAATACCAATGACTTCCCGGAAATCGCATTGAAATAGGGTAATAATATCCATGTCAGCAAAGCGCCCAGAACAACGGATATTGCGCTAAAAAAAATGGACTCTGTAAGGAATTGCTGGATCAGGTGACCTCTGAACGAACCTGCCACTTTCCTTAATCCTACTTCTTTCGCTCTATTCGCCGATTTAGCTGTAGATAAGTTGACAAAATTAATACAAGCCAGGAGCAGAATGAAAGTTGCAATAGCGGCAAAGAGCCACACAATCCGTATGTCGCCATGTGGAATAATATCATGGATCCCCTCCGAGTACAGCCGGACATCTTTTACCGGTTGCAAATAGAACGAATTGTATTTCTGTGCATCATCAGCAAATTGATTTCCTGTTTTTCGCAAGTGTGCCACAATGTAATCGTCCCGAATCAATAGTAATTTCTCTTCCAGGTCCAGCGGGTCTACGTCCGGCCTGACCAGAATATATGGGTTGTAATTCCAGCAGCACCAGTTTGTTTGTTCGCCCTGCCAAAACTCCACATCTGTCAAGGTGATAAAAAAATCAAACTGGAGATGGGAGTTGGCGGGAAAATCCTCCATCACCCCCCCTATAACAAACGGATGAGATTCGTCCTCATTGAGGATAATGGTCTGGCCCACAGGATCTTCATTTGGAAAATATTTATCGGCCTTTTTTTTGGATAGCACAATGGAATTAGGCTCTGTAAGCGCATGCTTCAGATCACCATAGATCATAGGGATTTCGAGAATTTCCAGTAATTCCTGATCGGCATAAGCAAAGCCTTTCTCGTAATTATTCCGGACATGGCTTTCGGGTCGGAATTGGTTGTCCCCGGCATAATACCAATCATAAGGGATCAGGCGTCCGGCTTTCTCTATTTCAGGGAAATGGTCTTTTAAAACCTGTGCGATCTGTGCCGGAAATGCGGTCCCCTTGCCCGGATCCGATGGAATATCCATTACATTGATGACACGATAGATCCTGTCCTTATTGGCATGATGTTTATCATAGCTCAGCTCGTGTTTTACGAACAATGAGATCATCAGACAGGCGGCTATGCCAATTGCAAATCCCCCGATCTTGATCATGGAATACATCTTATATTTGATGAGGTTTCTACCGGCTATTTTGAGATAATTTCTGTACATAGTTGTAAAATTTGAGTTTATTGATCCCGACCTTCTTTTGAGTGCAAACGGCCGGAAAGCACTTAATACATCTACCAGGTATTGCAGGTCGGCGAGAAGCTTACCTTTTTCCTTTCTTGTTTTGTAATACAGTTCATGCAGGTCTCCCTGAAGCGTTTCGATCACTTCCTCCGCACAGAACCAACGCAAGATACGGTCACCATATCGAGGTGGTTGGTATCGTTTTCGGTTGTTCATCTGGGCCTGGATTTCATGGTTACTCCGATCTTAAAAACCTTGTTGCATTCATTGATCCTGTCCTGATGGTCTGGATGCTCACTGTGGTCAGCGAAATGACCAGTAAGACAATTGCCGGAACTATGAACATAGACCAGCCAATATTGGTACGGAACGCAAAGTCGCTCAGCCAATTCCTTATAAAAAAATACACAACGGGCAGGGCGATAAGATTTGCGGCAACAATGAGCCTGATAAAATCCTTGGAGAATAGATGGATCATGCCAGGAATTGTTGACCCCAGCACTTTCCTTACAGCGATCTCTTTCGTTCTTTGAGAGATCATGAAGGTAGAAAGGCCTAGTAATCCGAGGCAGGCGATGGCCAACGCAAGTCCTGAAAATAATCCAAACAATTTCCCGAATTGTTGATCAGCGGCATATTGCCGGTCAAAGAAATCATCCAGGAAAAAGTAGTCGAACTGATTTCCTGGGAATGCCTGCCGATACTGATCCTCAATGAATGAAATGGTTTCATCCGGATGGATCATATTCAGATTTATAGTGATGTATTGTCCGGAAAAGCCGGGAAAAGGGAAAAAGAGAATGGGGTCATATCCTTCTCTCAGCGATTGCTGATTAAAGTTTTCCACCACTCCAACAATTTTGCCCACCCAGTCTTTTGTGCCTACTGCAAAGTAAACCAATTGATCAATGGCTTCCTGGGCACCTGAGTATCCAAGCGATTCAGTGACCTGTTCATTTACCATTATGGCAAAAATTGTCCCGGTGTCCTGCAGGTCTCGGGACTCGTTGACTCTAAAATTTCGTCCTGCTACAATATCCAGCCCAAAAGTGTCAAAGAAATCCCTGTCTATCATGTAGTGATAAGTTCTGACATTGCCCCCTGTTCCTTCACCAAAATTTCTAATGGAATTGGCCATTGGGATCAGCTTTCCGGGGATTTGACTGGATGGTGCCAGGCCGTTGATTTCGGGATTTCTCATCAATTCCGTTTTGAAGGTCGTCATTCTGCTGCGAATGGTAGAATCACCAACGCTCGGTGATTTGATCACCAATAGTTGCTCTGCAGAATATCCCAATTCCTGGTTTCGCATAAATGAGACCTGCTTATAAACCATTATTGTACCAGCTATAAGCGCCACGGAGATTACAAATTGAGATCCTACCAAAGTTTTACGTAAAATGATACCTGATTTCGATCCGAAGAATTTGCCTTTCAGGACAGTGACAATTCTGAATGATGAAAGTACAAATGCCGGGTATAGGCCGGCAAGGAACGAACCAAGAATGAATACACCTGACAGAATTAGCCAAAACCTGCCACCGGAGATCAGACTCGATTCCAGCAAACTGTCTCCCATATTCTTTCCTGCCAGTTGACCGAAAAAGGGATACGTAAAGAAAATCAGTATAAAAGAACATAGGATGGCCAATAGGTTAACCATTGCGGACTCAAGTAAAAATTGCGTGATAAGCTGCGGTTTCGACGCCCCCACCACTTTTCTTAGTCCTACTTCCCTGGCGCGCTTGATTGAGGTTGAAGTAGAAAGATTTATATAATTGATCCAGGCAATTACCAGTATCAGCGTGGCAATACCCAGTAGAAAATAAACAGTGCGCTCACTGCCACGTACTTCGATCTCTTTTCTGATATTAGATGACCCCAGATGGATGTCGGTGAGTGGTTGCAATAAGAATCGCTGTTTAAAATTCCACTCTTTCATAAGATCACCCGTATACTTCACCACGAAATCTTCCAACTTGGTTTCCAGATGCTTCGGATCTGCCTGGGGGGTCAATCGCACATAGGTGTAGAATTCGGGCCAGACCCAGCTCTTTTCTTTTAACCACTCACCATCGGACCACTGCTTAAGAAAGGATGAGATCAGGAGATCAAATTTTATGTGAGAGTTCCCGGGGATATCTTTGAAAACGCCTGTTACATTGTATGTTTGCCGTCCGTTTAAGGTCAGCGTTTTTCCAAGTGGATTTTCCGGTCCGAAGAACTTCTCTGAAACGGATTGCGAGATCACAACAGAGTTAATATCGGTTAGCGCATTTCCCGGATCTCCGAAAACGAAAGGAAATGAGAACATTGTGAGGAAGGATGGGTCAGCGCTAAACACCCGTGCTTCATTAAAGATCTTCTCCCTGCCAGGCTCATCGATATACGACCATGTCGTCACCTCTCCCATAAATATGGATTGATGAATGATACGTGCGTACTCCTCTACTTCAGGGAAGTCGGTCTTCATGGATGGGCCTGTACCAGGATGATTTGATGCGATCAGGGAACTGGACGAAGACCGTTCTGAATCGATGATCACCCGGTAGATCCTATCTGAATTTTGATGAAATTTATCGTAATTGAGCTCAAAATCTACGTACTGAATGATTAGAAAGAAGGCCGCCATTCCTATGGCCAGACCAAAAATGTTAATGGTAGAAAAGCTTTTATTCCTGATCAAATTGCGAGAGCCGGCCTTGAAGTAGTTTTGGAATATGCCATCATAATTCAGGTTATTTGGGTTTGATCTCCTTTTGAGTGCAAACGGCCGGCACACATCTATTACATCCAGGAAGAAGTAAAGATCGGCCCTGAATTTCCCCGATCTCCTACGCCTTTTGATATACAGTTCATGCAGGTCTCCCTGTAGCGTTTCGATCACCTGCTCCGAGCAAAACCACTGCAGAAGACGATCAGTCCATTTGGGAGGGTGTTGTTTACCTTCAGGATTCATCCAAACCAAGGTTCAGCCCTTCAATGTTCTTGGAGAACTGCAGTCGTATCCGGTTAGCATCAATGATGGCATTTTTACCGGCTGCAGTAAGCGTGTAGAACTTCTTACGTCTGCCTCCCCGCTCGGAGGTAGCTCCGCCCTCCGATGAGTTCAAACATCCTTTGTCTTCCAGGCGGTATAAGGCCGAATGCAACGCACCGATACTTGGGGTTCTCCCGGTCTTTTCTTTCAGTAGCTCCTTGACGGCAACGCCATAGGCATTTTCACCCAGCGATCCGACCGCTAGCAGTACAAGTTCTTCAAAAGCACCTATCTTCATGATCCATTATTTTCCTAAAACCAGATCAAATATAAAACAAATATATTTCCTATTTGCAAATGAAATGGTTAAATGTGTGTGTCCATTATTTTGTGAAAAATGAACATAAGAAGTTAAGCTGTCCAGTAAATGGACGCAAATCTGTTCATGTTCACTATTCGCTAATAAATTGAACATGACTATTGATTGTTACAGAAGGGTGGGATGGGATAGTCTGAATGCCCACTACTCATCTCTCAGACAATCCGAGGGATTGACCCTGGCAGCTTTAAGGGTCTGCATACTTACGGTTATCCAGGCGATAACCAGCGCGAGTATACCGGCCCCTGCAAAAAACCACCATTCAAGATCGATCCTGTAAGCAAAGTTTTCAAGCCACATATTTCCGATATAGTAACCTGTGGGCAGCGCCAGGACTATAGCGATCAAAACCATTTTGGTAAAGTCCGAAGAAAGCAGGTAAACCACCTGCCACGTTCCGGAACCAAGTACTTTTCGAATTCCGATTTCCTTTATTCTTTTCTCCGTGGTATAAGCTGCCAGACCAAAAAGCCCAAGACAGGAGATCAGTATCGCAAATCCTGCAAAGTATTTTGATAAGCTCGCTACTCTTTCTTCCGATGCATACAGGGCCTGGTAGTCCTGATCGAGGAACTGAGGCTTGAATACGTATCCCGGATTGAAAGACTCGTACAACGATTCTATTTCTGAAATGGTTGTACCTTCATCACCCGGTTTAAGCCGGGCCATTATGAAATGGGTCTCTTCAGGATTGAAAAGGAAAATCATCGGTTCCACTCTGGTGTGCAATGAAATCAGGTTGAAGTCTTTAACAACACCAATTATTTTCCTGTTGCCTTGGTAGTGTCTGATGGTTTTTCCGATCGGATCCTCCATTCCCATAGCTGCAATTGCGGTTTCATTAAAGATCACGTTTGCAGAATCGGAACCAAACTCCTTTGAGAATAACCTGCCTTGCACCAGCTCAATGCCCAGTAAATCGATTGATCCGTACCCGGACCGGATTTCCCAAAACTGGACCTGATCCTCCGGAGTTTTACCCTCCCAGTCCACACCCCCTGTTGAATTTACACCGCCGACCATAAATCCGGAAACGGCAGCATCCTCAATGCCCGGTTTGGTTTTTAATTCATTAACAAACGCTTCGGAATTCTCAATCAGCTTTCCCTCTCTTTCAAAATATATAAGGTTGTCCCTGTCATACCCCAGGTTCTTATTTTTGACAAATTCCATCTGGTGGTAGACTACAACGACTGCTACTGTCAAAATGATGGATAAGGTAAATTGTAATACCACCAGTATTTTTCTTGCCCATACTTCACCGGTCTTTCGTGAAAACTTCCCTTTCAGGATCTCAATAGGGTCAAACCCGGATAGATAGAGGGCCGGATAACTTCCGGCCAAAATACCAACGGCTAATATCAAACCGAGTGATGCGTACACCAGCCGGGGATCCGGAACAAGTGAAAGTTCCTTTTGAGCTATGTAATTGAAGGGAGGTAACAGCAGCCAGACCAAAATGAAGGCTACAAAAAGTGATATGATGCTTAGTAATATGGATTCAGTGAAATATTGTCCGACAAGTGATTTACGGGAGGCTCCCAATGACTTTTTAATACCAATTTCTTTGGTTCTGTGAGAAGCCCTGGCTGTGGACAGGTTGATAAAATTGATACAGGCTATGAATAAAATGAAAATGGCGATAATGGAAAATAACCGGACATATTCAATACGGCCGCCGGCCTGCATCCCATTTTCGTATTTACTGAATAAGTACCGGTCGGAATAACTGGTCAAAAACAAAGTTACATTCTCACCCTGAAGATTTTCCTTGAAAATGGCGTCAATCCTTGCATCGGCAATTTCCATTTCAGAGTTGGAATTTAACACCACCATTATCCGGGCATAGTAGTTGCCCCATTGTTTGTATTCGATCAGGTCATCGTGATAGTAGTTCCATGACATAATGAAATCAAATTGCTCGGATGAGTTTTTCGGCACATTTTTTAAAATACCGGTTACCTGAACTGTCTTTCTTTGTCCCCAGAAATGCCAATCCATGTTTCTTCCTATGGCATCTGTTGTTTTGAAAAATCGTAATGCCAGTGATTCTGAAATGACGATGCCGGATTTATCTGATAATGCGCTTTCCGGATCACCCTGTGCCAAAGGATAGCTAAAAACATCAAAAAAATCCGTGCTGGCAAACTTGCCATTTGCTTTGATATACGATTCATCTACGGATAATGTGTATTCATGAGCATCTGTAGTAGCTACCGCTTTTTTTACCTCGGGGACTGTGGATTGTATCTCCTCCAGCAGGAGGCCGGGGACACCTCTCCACGTAAATATCCCACTGGCGTCCGTGTGATTTGACATGACCTGGTATAACTGATCATCATTTTTATGGAATTTATCGATTTGCTTTTCATCTGATACCCAGAGAAAAATGAGAAGAACACATGCCAACCCGGTTGATAGTCCGGCCAAATTGATCAGGAATTGTGTTTTGAATTTTTTAAAGTTTCTAAATGTGACAGTAAGATTATGTGATAACATGGGTGTAAAATTTGAGTATGACTTTGACCTTTTTCTTATGGCAAATGGCCTTAAATAGTTAAGGACCTGGTACCAGTAGTTGAGCCGGGCACGAAAGGGGGATCTTTTGGCTAAAGTGGCATAGAACTTTTCTTCCAGATCGCCAAGGACTTCCTCCACCAGATCAGGACGGATGATCCGGTTAAGGATCTTTTCAGCAGATCGGGGTGGTATGGTTTTTTGTTCTTTCAATGTGCTGTAACAGTAACTCCGGCCAACTACTCTGATCTCAATTTCTTCGCTGGATTTATTAATGCCGCTTTTATCGATTCGGAACTAATGGTAAGTAAAGCTATGAGTAACACCGCAATGCCTGTGATAGCGAAAACTTCCCAGGTGATCTCGATCCGGTTGGCATAATCCTCAAGCCATTTCCTCATGACATACCATCCAATGGGCATGGCAATGACCATCGCAATAAGTACCAGTCTAAGGAAATTGAGAGTAAGTAAATTAAATATGCTGCCCAGGCTTGCTCCCAATACCTTTCGCACACTGATCTCTTTGCTTCTTTGCTCCACCATAAAGGCGGAAAGGGCAAAAAGTCCCAGACAGGCTACCACAATGGCCAGCACGGCAAAAGCAGTAAAAACCTTCCCGGTCCTTTCCACATCGGCATACATCCTGGCATAGCGCTCATCGAGAAAAGCATAACGAATGGGCTGGGCCGGCATGAATTCTTCCCAAAGACGCGAAATCGATGCTAAGGTCCCGGCCATATCCTTAGTATTCACTTTAACAGAAACAATTGAACCACTATATTGGCCGAAAACCAGACATAAGGGCTCGACATCCCCTTTCATCGATTCAAAATGAAAATCTTCCACCATCCCAATGACGTTCCAACTTCTCCCCCAGCTCACGGTTATTCTCTCGCCCACCGGATCCTCCAACCCCAGTTGTTTCGCCATAGTCTGGTTTATGATCATAGCCGATGAGTCGGAGGCCATTTCAGCGGAAAAGTTCCTTCCGCTCACCAGCTTCATGCCTAGGGCAGGAATATAATCCTGGTCGACCCACCAGATCTGGCTGCCAACACCTTTATCCAGCTTACTGCGTCCCTCTTTCCAGAATGAATCTCCATTCCTTTGTGTGCCGGAGACAGGAAAATAACTGCTCTGCGTTACAGTCATTACCTCGGAGAGTTGTAGCAGTTCATTTTTAAAGGCCGCTCGCTTTTTGCCCAGAGTATTGGCCCCCTGTATCATTACCACCTGCTCCTTGTCAAAACCAATTTTGGTATTGAGGATAAACGTCATTTGCTGATAGGTAATGAAGGTGCAGATCATCAGTACAATAGAGGTGGTAAACTGGAAGATCACCATACCCCCTCTCATTTTGGAGCTGCTGCTGCCACGGCTAAGCTTCCCCTTCAGGACATCTATAGGTTTGAAGGCGGATAAATAAAGTGCGGGATAAAAGCCCGCCATGATGCCTGTAATGACAATGGATGAAATGAAACCCGGAACCAACCACCAGGCTGACCAGGGAAATACCAATGATTTACCGGAAAGTAAATTGAAATAAGGAAGTAAGATCCAGGCCAGCAGGGCACCTATGATAAAAGAAATAAAACTGAATACCAATGACTCGGTCATAAACTGGCTGACCAGGCCGCTCCGGTAAGAACCAACTACCTTACGTAATCCCACTTCTTTGGCCCGGTTCGCTGATTTTGCTGTGGAAAGATTGATAAAATTGATACATGCTAACAGCAGAATAAAGACGGCAATGGCCCCAAAAACCCAGACTACTTTTAAATCACCGTGCGGTACGTTATTGTCAAGAATATCATCAGATCGAAGATAGATGTCTTTAACCGGTTGCAGTTGAAATGAAAAATACTCTTTTATATCCCCGGCTCTTTGATCACCTCTGCTCTCATAGTCAACTACTATGTGATTGTCCCTGATGGAAAGCAGTTTTTCCTCCAGATCAACCGGGTTCGATCCCGGTCTGAGTTTTAGGTAGGAGTCATAAACATAGCCATTCCAGTCAGATTGTTCTCCCGGCCAAAATTCCTTGCCTGTAAGGGTGAGTATGAAATCACATTGAAGATGGCTATTGGAAGGAAAATTTTCCATCACCCCCCCTATTTTGTAGGGATTGGATTCGTTTTCGTTCAAAATGATCATACGGCCCACCGGGTTTTCACCAGGAAAGTACTTGTCTGCTTTTTTTTGGGAAATCACCAGTGTATTGGGCTCGGAAAGTGCCAGAGTCTGGTAGCCATACACCATAGGAATTTCCAGTATTTCCAGCGTTTCGGGGTCGGCGTAAACAAAACCTTCTTCATAGGTATTTTGCATTTCATTCACTGGCCGGAACTGGTTATTTCCGGAAGCAAAAAAGTCAAAAATGATAAGACGCCCGGTTTTTTCTATTTCCGGAAAGCCCTCTTCAAGCAGTGGCTTTATGATGGCAGGTAGCGTCACACCCTTCCAGGACTCACCGGGTTCATCGTATGCACCAACAAGCCGGTAAATGTTGTCGCCATCAGCATAGTGTTTGTCATAACTGAGTTCTTCCCGGATGAACAAAGCGATCAATAAACACGCGGCGATACCAATGGAAAAACCACCTATTTTGATGGCAGCATACATTTTTTGTTTAAGGATACTTCTCCTGGCGATCTTGATATTATGTGAGAACATGACTATGGGATTTGAGTGAGATGCCCCTGACCTTTTTCTTATGGCAAATGGCCTTAGGTAGTTCAGGACCTGGTACCAGTAATTGAGCCGGGCACGAAAGGAGGATCTTTTGACTAAAGTGGCATAGAACTTTTCTTCCAGATCGCCGAGGACTTCCTCCGCCAGATCGGGACGAATAATCTGGTTAAGGATCTTTTCAGCAAAACGGGGCGGTATGTGATGATGCTTTTTCAATTAAAAACAAAACTCAACTGATCCACCGAAAAATCGGGAAACTGGCTCCACAGTGAGATCCTGAAATCCCTTGAAGCAGTTAGGGCCCTCCTGCCACTGGCTGTAATGGAATAGATCCTTTTTCTACGGCCGCCACGACCTGCGGAAGGCTTTCCCATCTCCGAGGTTAAGAAACCTTTTCCCGAAAGTCTTTCCAAAGCCGAGTGGACCGCTCCGATTGATATGGATCGGCCGGTCTGTGATTCAAATTCTTCTGAAATTCTAAATGCGTAGGCATTTTGGTCAAGTATGCCTACCAGCAGGAGTATGACCTCCTCAAATTCTCCGATCCCTGTTTCTTTCATTTGATACTAAATTGTAGAACAATTATACGAATTTGAATTCAATTAGTTCTACGATTTAGTAAGTAATTGAAGAAGTGACGGTGTGAATCACCCGTCACTCATCCCGAAGGCAATCCACAGGATTTTTCATGGCTGAATGACGCGCTTGAAGAAAAACAGGAATAGAGGCAATTATCACCGTGATCAAAGCTGCAAGAATATAAATATTCCAGTTGAATTCAATACTGAACGTATAGTTGCTCAGGTAGGAGCGCTGTAAATTCCAGATGACCGGTATGCAGACCACCAGAGAGATTAGAATTGGTTTTAGAAATCCCCTGGAGAGGGTTGCAATTACACTCTCGATTTTTGCACCAAGCACTTTTCTAATACCAATTTCTTTGGTTTTTCGGATACAGACAAAATAGATCAACCCGTAAAGCCCCAGGCAGCATATCAGAATGCTGACTGCAGCAAAGAGCCCCAGAAAATTGGTAAACTTTTGATCGCTTTCATAGTACTTGTTCAAAGCATCGGATAAGTAATCGTATTCGAAGTAGTTGTCGGGATAAAGATCTTTCCAGTATTTTTCGATCGCAGCAAGTGCCTCTGCTTCATTTTCGGTACCAATTCTGATATTGGCAGTGAAGAATCTGTTTGGTCTGTAAGCAAATACATGTGGTATGATGTTTTCTTTTAAGCTTTCGGAGTGGTAATTAGCTACCACACCGATAATTCTAAATGTGCCGGGCCAACCTTTGACAGATTGGCCGATAGCTTCTTCAGGACTGTTAAAGCCCATTGCTTTACTGACCATTTCATTCACAAGGGCTCCATTTATGGCGGTATCCGTAGGTTGAATTTTTCTTCCGGCCAATAACTTCATACCAAAGAAATCGAGATATTTCTCATCTATAAATTGAATTCTGGCAAGAAGTCTGTCCTCAAATCTTGAGTTCTGAAATTCCGCCCACCAGCTACTGTGTGAGGCGGAAGGAGTGGAGAGACCATAAGAAATTCCTTTGACAGCGGGGTGCAAGCTCAACTGCTGACGAAATCGCTCCCTTTTCAGCGTGTTATCCGGTTCCGGAATATTGACCATCAATACATTCTCATGGTTGATCCCGAGATCCTTGGAGAATAAATAATCCATTTGTTTTGTCCCGATGAGAATACCTACGATCAAAACCTGCGCAATAACAAATTGAAAGGCAATAAGCACCTGCCTGATGGCGATTGGGGAGCGTTTTCCTGAAGCCACACTTTTTTGGAAAGCAGCCAATACCCGGAAATTAGTAATTGATATGGCAGGGTAAATGCCGGCTATAATTGTGATCAGGCTCCAAAGTGACGCACAAAGAATAAGAAAGTCGATGCTGGTTAGCGAGGCTACCGGTATATTGGTGTGAAAGAATTGGTTGGAATAGCTGATGATTGTGGCGGCTAGAATGGCAGAAAAAACAATTGATATTAAAACCAAAACACCTGTCTCCACTATAAATTGAGTAAGTAGTCCCCACCTGTTACTTCCGAGGATTTTCCGAATGGCAATTCCTTTTCTTCTGACAATGGTGTGTGTTGTTGAGAGATTAATGAAGTTGACACAAGCGATCAGCAATAAGAAAACAGCTATATAAATCAGCCAATCCAACAGCCATTCAGGTGAGTAATAGTTGAAGGGATCGTTGTAAGGGTTGTGGTGAACAGCATTGATCGGAACAAATGATAATGAGTCATAATCAAAATTCTTTTGCACACGTGCAATATTTGTGATACGTTCTTCAATTGAAGATTTATCCGACCCTTCTTTAATTTTCACCAGGCCTTTGAAGGATGAATCGCCCCCTCCCCAGTGATCATTCCTCAGATC
Source organism: Cyclobacteriaceae bacterium (assembly GCA_028278225.1). Taxonomy (GTDB): domain Bacteria; phylum Bacteroidota; class Bacteroidia; order Cytophagales; family Cyclobacteriaceae; genus JANQEU01. Next base: position 11,446 of record JANQEU010000061.1, on the reverse strand, counting down.
ATTTTTCCAGGGATGCCTGGAGATCGGGATGATCATTTCAAAAGGAAATTCCGTGTTTGCCGGTACTTTTTCGATAATACCAGCGACGGTTAGTGTAAATTCATTGTCAAAGTTAATGGTTTGGCCTATGGGGTCTTCAAGTTTAAACAACCGCTCCGCGGTAGGTTTATCGATAATCACCTCATCAGGTGTGCGGAAGACTGTCTCCGGGGAACCGGCGATCCAGGAAATATCAAGAATTTCTAAAACTTCAGGATGAACAAAATAGCTATTCCGCATTTTAAATTTCTGACCGGAAACTTCAATCACCTGGGGATTGTACCCATGGACTGAAACCGCAGTCTCAACTTCCGGGAATTGTGTATTTAGTGTGTAGATCACCCCGCTTGGAATTTGGGATCCGTTTTGCCCATCCTCCATGCCCATGATCTGGTAGATCCTATCGGAATCTGTGTGGTAGTTGTCAAAACTTCTTTCGAATCGAACGATCCAGAAGAGTGAAATGGCAATGCCAAGTCCCAGTACAAATCCAAGCAAATTGATTGCTGAGTAACTTTTATAGTGAATCAGATTTCTGACTGATACTTTAAAATGAGTTTTTAACATACCGAATGAATTGAGTTTTTGATTTCCTTCCATTGAACGTATGATTCCGGGTCTGAACAGGCGGATTACATCCCAGATGAATTGCCTTTTAGCGTTCTGATATCCTTTCAGTTCAAGTGTTTTCAAATACCTCTCAATCAAATCCCCTTCAATATCCTCCCTGTAATCCGGGTGGCAGAACCATCGGAAAAAACGGAGAGGTAATGAGGGAGGGGAGGATCTATTCATGTCGCAGGGAGTTTACGGGATTGATCCCAGCCGCCTTAAATACCTGCATACTGATTGTCCCGAACGCGATAAAAAAAGCTAATAATCCTGCGATTAGAAATGGGACATATGTTACATCCGTGTGATACGCAAATTCTTCCAGCCACCTGGAGGTAAACAGAAAGGCCAGTGGACAGGCACTTATAAAAGCTACTAAAACCGGTAAGCCATACTGCAGGTTAAACCTGGAAACTATATGGGTTGTCGAGGCTCCCATGACTTTCCGGATCCCAATTTCCTTGCGCTGATAAGCTAATGAGTAGCTCACCAGTGTAAATAACCCAATGCCTTGCATGAATGCACCCAAAACACCGAAGATGATAAACAAATATTGCATCCGTTTGACATTGTCATATAAAGCCTGAAACTGTTGGTCTAAAAATGATATGGGGAACAATTGATCGGGAAAATGTTCTGTCAGTTTACTTTGGATAAAATCTAAAGTACCGGAGATGTCTGCGGTGTTCAATTTAATTCCCATGACATTGATCCGCTCTGGTTCCTGAAATAACACCAGGGGTTTTATTTTAATTCGCAAAGATTCAAAATGAAAATCCTTCACTATTCCGGTGATCACACCCTGGCGCTGGGAGGTGTACTGAAATTTTTTGTCCAACGCGTTTTCTGGAGTAGCATATCCTATTTGCTTCACTGCAGATTCATTAAGGATAAATTCCAAACCATGCCGGGAATAACCCCGTGTAAAATCCGTACCCTCGATGAATGTCAGCTCATACGTCTCTGCAAAGTCTTCATCGACCCAAAGAAAATGTGGGTTGGGAATTATTTCGGTCAGTTCGTCATCAATTTCTGCTTTCACCGGTCCCATTGCTCCTACCGAATGAAAGGCGGGTATCCAGGAGCCGCCGATGCTTTCTATGTTACTATGAACCAGAAGTTCATGCTTAAGTAAGTTGTACTTTTCGGGACTGATATGCGGAAAATCAATGACAAGGATCTGATCTTTCCTGAAACCTAATTCTTTGTTGGAAATGTAGGTCATCTGCTGATAGATGACGATTGCTACCATCACCACCACCATACCAATAAGGAATTGGGACGTGACCAGCGCCTTTCTCACGCCGATCCCGGTACGTTGATATTTAACTTCACCTTTAAGCGCTTTCACCGGATGAAATGATGAAAGGATGAATGACGGATATCCCCCTGACAGAAATCCAACTACCAATGTCAGAACAACCAATGTTGCCGCATGACTTGAAATGTCAAAAACCAATACTTTTCCAACCAAATTCACATAGTAAGGGAAAAGGATTTTCACGAGCAATACCGAGATAATTAGGGAAGACCCAACAATCAGGTAGGCTTCCACAAGGAATTGAGTGGATAATTGAAAACGACGCTCTCCAAGTGATTTCCGGATTCCAACTTCCCGTACCCTTTGGACACTTCTGGCTGTAGCCAGATTAATGAAATTTACGGCTGCGATGATCAAAATGAGGATAGCGAGCCCCGAAAAAATATACACATACCTGATGTCCCCAAGGCTGTGAAAGCCTGAAATACCATTGGAGTGTAAATAGATATCATCAAGGCTTTGGAGACTTAAATGGGTCAAATGTTTCTTATTGTCATCAACATGGCGGGCGCAGAACTCATCTAATTTCTTTCGGAGATTTCCCAATTGTACATTTTCTCGGAGAGTAAGGTAACATGTGGTAGTGGCCCAAAACCAGGCATTCCGATCCGCCAGGATCTCTTTTCCCCACAATTGATCCTGGAGTTGATGATGGATCAAAGCATCGAATGGAAGGTGAGTTTTGACAGAAACGTCCTTTACAACTGCAGAAACCTTCAGTAGGTGCTCATTTTGATATAACATTACCTTTCCAACAGGATATTGTTCCCCAAAGAACTTTTTGGCAGCCTTCTCCGTCAGAACCAGTGAATTAGCCTCATTCAGGGGAGTGGTTCTATCACTGGAGATCACCTCGAATGAGAAGGATTTCATAGCAGAGGGGTCTGCGAAATACAGGTTTAAGTCCGTAAATCTTTTCTTTTCATGACTCAACTCCGAACCGTTGGCACGGGTAAAGCGGGTTACATTTTCCAGTTCGGGAAAATTTTCTTTTAACAGCGAGTGTCCAAAAGGTGGACCGAAAAGTGAATTATTTTGATTTCTAACGACCCTGTATATTCTGTCTTTGTTCAGATGAAAATCGTCATAGCTCAGCTCGTTATATACAAATATGTATATTAAAATAAAGCACGTAATACCACAGCTAAGACCGGCAAGGTTGGTGAAAAAATAAGGCTTGTCTCTGAGCAGATGTCTATAGGAGATCTTGATGTAGTTGTTGAACAAGCCGAAATGACCCAGACGGCGAATGTTGGCATATCGAATAATTCCAGGCCTGAAGAGCTTTATTATTTCCCATGCAAATTGTCTTTTAGCCTCCGTCAGGTTTTTTTCTCCAGCTCTTTTCCTGAACCTTTCCATCAGATCCCCTTCAATATCCTCCCTGTAATCCGGATGGCAGAACCAGCGGAAAAAGCGGAGGATCCAGTTTGGAGGAAAGTGCCGGTCATTCATATCTCAAAGACTCAACGGGATTTCTGAAGGCCGCTTTGATGGCTTGATAACCGACGGTGAACAGCGTAATGATCAAGGCGCTAACTCCTGCTAACGCAAATATCCACCAACTGATTTCAGTTTTTACGCTATATCCACTGAGCCATCCATTTAGAAAATAATAGGATATGGGTACTGCCAGCAAACTCGATACAACCACCAGGATCACATAGTCAAAAGACAGTAATCTCATGAGATTTGCTGCCGTAGCTCCCAGTACTTTTCTGATTCCGATCTCCTTGGTTCGTTGCTCCGTAATGAAAGATGACAAACCAAGTAATCCCAGGCAGCTTATAAAAATTGTGAGGATGGCAAAGTATCCTGCAAGTTGACTAATACGCTCCTCTGCAAGGAATTTTCTGTGATATTCCTCATCTGCAAACTTGTAGTTGAAGGCGGCACTCGGGATCACTGCTTTAAAAACACCCTCTATCTTTCCCAGCGCCAGGCGCGGATTCACATTCGGGTTGACCCTGATATAGAAATTTGATAATGCACGGTTGTCAAGAAAGATAATTGACGGATCCGTTGGTTCAAAAGGTGATCCCTTGATCATATCCCTGACTACTCCGATAATTGTGAATTGCTTATGTCCCAGCCATTCTCGTTCAAAAGAAACCTTTTTACCAACCGGATGTTCCAAACCCATCACTTTCAATGCAGATTCATTGATCAGGATCGAGGCACTTTCATTAGCAAGATCCGGCGAAAAGTCTCTTCCATAAATAAATCCCATGCCTACGGCTTTACTATACCCATGAGAAACACGGATGGTGTTGAAAGCCGGATCAAATCCAGCTTGCTGGTTCTTCCATGAGAACCCATTGTTCCAACCTAATGTACTGGTGATTGAATAATTGGCCGATCCTACTTCCCGGACAACTCCGGTTTGTTTTAATTCATTTTTTAGAACATCATATTTTTTTCGGTATTCCGGTGACCTTTGCTGGAAGGAGATGAGATGTTCTTTTTGATATCCAATGGGTCTTTTTTTTGCCAGCTCGATTTGTTTGTAAACAATAAGCGTTCCGGCAATCATGGAAATTGAGATCGTAAATTGGAATACTACCAGTATTTTCCTGGGTAAGGACGAGACCTTGCCCAACGTCAGCGTATGACCTTTCAGTACTTTTAGTGTTTTGACAGATGATAAATAAAACGCTGGATAACTTCCGGCAAGCAGACTGGTGAAAACCGTAAAGGCAATACAGGTGGTCCAAAATGAGATTTGGCTAAATGGAAATTCCAGTTTTTTGATGGCCAGGTTATTAAATTCCGGAAGGAAGAGCCAGGCCAGACATACTGAGAAGACGAAGGAAAGAAAACCAATTATGAGTGATTCCAATAGAAATTGATGGATTAACCGGACCCGGTTTGATCCCAGTGCTTTTCGCATACCAATTTCTTTCGCCCTTTTTTCCGCCCGGGCAGTACTCAGATTTGTGAAATTGATACAGGCCAGGATTAAGATAAAAATCCCGATAATCCCATAGAACCAAACGTATTTTAGCTGGAGGCTCATCACCTCTTCGCCATCTTCGAATTGATTGTGTAAATGCCATCGACTCATGGGATGCAGAAATAATCGCGGATTGCTTCTGACGTCATGTTCTCCGACGTGCGGCAGCATGGCCGATTCAATAATCTCCGAGATCTTACCGGGATCGTGACCGGGACGGACCTTTACGAAGATCCATACATAGTAATTATCCCAGACATTCACTGATGACCAGCCATGGTTGTATCTGTCAAGTGTTGCTAAAAAGGTGGCAGCACTTAATTCCGAGTTAACAGGCAGGTCTTCATAAACACCGGTCACCTTGAGATTCCAGTTCGCATCCATTTGTACTATTTGGCCGATCGGGTCCCTGTCACCAAAAAGCTTGTCCGATACAGTTTTCGAAAGTAGAATGTTGCTCATTTCGCCCAGGCCTGATCTGGATCCATGAATCATTTTGAGCGTGAGCATTTCCGGGATCTCCGGCTGGACAAAATACCCGGTCTGTGTAAATATTTTGTCTTCAAAGGAGATCACCCTGTCTTCAATCCTCTGCCGGATCATCCCTACGGACTCGAAGTAGTTACCATATTCGGTTTTCAGCAAGGTTCCGAGGCCGGGAACCATCGTTCTACTGGTGATGATGCCCTCCTTTCTGTCGTTGTGCCGAAGAACCCGGGCAATGTGCGAATAATTTTCGTGGTTTTGGTTATATGTCAATTCGTCCTGTATCCATAACCCGATGATGATAGCTACGGTCATACCGAGCGTGAGGCCACCTATATTGATCAGGGAATTCATTTTGTTTCGGACCAATGTCCTGTAGCTCACCTTAAGGTAGTGATTGATCATAGTGTTCATGTGGTTTTCAAATGAAATACGGACCATAGCTGGTCGAAATAATAGAAGCACATCACCGATGAATCGCCATCTGGCAGCTCTTGACCCTTGTTTATTCGCCAGCCGGACAAATCGCTCTCTAAGATCTCCTTCGACATCTTCCCGGTACTCCGGATGGCAGAACCATCGGAAAAAGCGAAGGGCCCATTGTGGTGGCTTTTGGGATTTGAAGTTTGCCATGTGTCTATTTACTTGTCACAATCTCAGGAATGGCATTCCACAGTCCAATTCTCTGCTCTTTCACCTCTTCCAGCACGTTCTTGCCGAAAGTGGTAAGCGTAAAGAAACGTTTTCTTTTCCCTCCGCGGATCCTGGTGGCTTCACCAAAAGCAGAGGACAAATAACCTTTTTTTTCAAGCCGTCTGAGTACGGTCTGAAGGGAGCCGATGCTGACCTTACGATTCAATCGGGTTTCTATTTCATCGATGATCGCTACGCCGTAGGCATCCGGATGTAAAATGGCCACCGTCAGCATCACGATCTCTTCGAATTCACCAAGATGATGTTTGCTCATAATTATATATTTACCTTAAATGTAGTAATAATGTTACAATATTTGCCTTATTTGTAGTTTTTATGTGAAATGGATCCTCAAAATTCCAACTAGGGAAAGAATCTGTGGCACTTGATAAAAACTACTTTTAGGATTTAAATATTTTAATTACTTTTAAGACTTAAATCAAATTAAAATGGGAAAATATGCAATCGGGGAGTTTGAAGAGATCGTGATGCTGACAGTAGCCGTACTTTTTGGCGATGCATATGGCATTACGATAAAACAGGAGATCGAGCGAAGAATGAGCCGTAAAGTAAGTGTCGGAGCGATGCGAACGGCATTGAACAGGTTAGAGAAGAAGGGATTCCTGGAATCCAAATTCGGGGAAGCCACAGCGGTCAGAGGTGGTAAGAGGAAACGCTATTTCCAGGTTACGCCATTTGGTAAAAGAGCCCTGGATCAGATCATGGAAACCCGGAAACAGTACTGGAAGGACATTCCTTCCGTGGCCTTCGAATTCAAGTTCATATGAGTGAAATCACTCCCAAAGACGCTCCAAAATTACCATTGAAAGTTCTCAGATGGTTTTGCGATCCTGCACTACTCGAAGATGTGGAAGGTGACCTGATGGAGTTATACCATTCCCGGAAAAAACCAGACTCTCTTCGTTCAAAAATTAGGTTCACAATAGACGTGTTCCTGCTGTTCCGTCCCGGGATGATCAGGCGTTTTCAAATAAGTAATCAATTAAATAGCGTTGCTATGGTCAAAAACTATATCATAACTGCTTTTCGATTCGCATTGCGATACAAAAGCTATACCGTTATAAACCTTCTGGGATTAGTGGTCGGTCTTGCTTCTACCATATTGATTCTGTTGTGGATCAATGATGAGATCAACATTGATAAATTTCACACAAAAGCCGATCGGATCTATCGGGCTTACCGAAATATGCATCAATCCAGTGGAGAAGTGATGACAACGCCGGCTATCCCGCAACCTTTGGAACTTGTACTGGAAAATGAATATCCGGAAATCGACGAAGTCACCCTGGTAGGATGGGAAGTGGAGTCTGCATTTCGGTTTGGCGATGACGTCTCCTACGAAATGGGGCGGTACACTTCTCCGGAATTTTTCAGCATCTTTTCTTTTCCGTTTTTAGCCGGGGATCCTGAAACAGCCATGAATGATGTTTCATCAGTGGTCATAACAGAACGACTGGCCCGGAAATTTTTCGGCGACAAATGGAAAGAGGACCAACTTGCCCTTGGCAATACATTCAATATTGATAATCGAAAAAGCTTTACGATAACCGGTGTGGTCAAAGATCCTGGACCAAAATCCTCCATCCAGTTTGACTGGATCATACCGGCTGATGAGTACATTCAACGGAATAACTGGGTAGAGAGCTGGTACAACGGCGGTTTCAGAATGCTCTTCACACTTCATGAAGGTGCGGATATTGCAGTGGTTCGGGAAAGAGTGGAACAGGAGGTCAACGAACACACAAATTATGAAGCGGATGAAAGGATATACCTGCAACCTTTCCGTGATAGCTACCTCAATTCAAATTTTGAAAATGGCGTACCATCCGGGGGCAGGATCCAGTATGTCAGGATCTTACTGATCGTGGCAGTTTTCATATTAGTTATCGCCTGCATAAACTTCATGAACCTGGCTACTGCCAGGTCTAACAGACGCTCCAAGGAAATCGGGATCAGGAAAGTGATGGGTGCTCACCGCGGAGGGCTGCGACAGCAATTTTTTCTGGAATCGTTCCTGCTCACGATCGCCTCTGTGATTATGGCGATTGGTGTGGTGCTGATCACCATTCCTTTTTTCAACGGAATAACCGGGAAGACTTTGCACCTGGATCTGAGGTCAATTGATGTCTGGATCGGGGTGGCCGGTGTTACACTTGTTACGGGTTTGTTCTCCGGAAGTTACCCTGCCCTCTTGTTGTCATCCTTCAAAATAACCAATTCCTTAAGGGGTACTATTAAGCATTCACGGGGAGGAGCGTATTTCAGAAAGGGTTTGGTGATCTTTCAATTTGCCCTGTCCATACTTTTGATCATAGGCACCGTGATCGTTTACCAGCAAATGCAATTCGTCCTGAATAAGAACCTTGGCCTGGATCGTGAAAACATGGTGTTTGTCGAAATGGAGAGGGACCTGGCAAGACAGCGGGAAGTTTATAAGACTGAATTGCAGAAAATTCCCGAAATCGTAAGCGTCACAAATACCAGTGGCAACCCCTTATCACATGGCCGGTCGACCGGTGGAGCGGAGTGGGAAGGTAAGGATCCCAACGAGAATGTTGAGATCAATGTACTGAATGTTGATCTTGATTTTATGAGGACCATGCGCATGGAGATATTACAAGGCAGGGATTTTTCGGTAGATTTCGGGTCGGATACTGCCAACTACATCATCAATGAAGTCGCCACGGATGTCATGGGATTTGATGATCCGATCAATAAAAGACTTAAGGTATGGGGTCAGGAGGGAAGGATCATTGGTGTGGTCCGGAATTTTCATATGGATAGTATGTTCGAACCCATAGATCCTTTAATCATCCGGTATGATCCGAATAGTACCTATGTAGCCTTCATCAAAACGCAGGGAAATATCGTTTCGGCACTGGATGGGATTGAAAAGGTTACGCGATCGCTTAATCCGGACTATCCTTTCAAATATAAGTTTATGGATGAGGAGTATGAGCGCTCCTATCGTAATGAAATGACCCTGAGTACTTTGATAAACATATTTGCCCTTGTATCCATATTCATCTCCTGCCTTGGACTGCTGGGACTTTCTTCATATTCGACAAGTCAGCGTTCCAGGGAAATCGGTATCCGGAAAGTACATGGAGCCAGTATTGCGAATCTGGTTGTGCTCCTGTCCAGAGATTATGCCATTTTGATGGGACTGGCTTTTGTGATTGCCGCTCCTTTGGCATACTATGTCATGAGAGAGTGGCTCAATGATTTTGCTTTTCGCACGGAACTGGACCTGTTTATTTTCGCCATAGCCGGAATCGGGGTATTTGTAGGAGGCGCATTGACGGTTGGGTTCAAATCATACCAGGCCGCCATGATCAATCCGGTGAATACCCTGAAAGATGAGTGAGATTCGGAGAGCTAAATCTTAAATCGCACATCGTTAATCCGCAATCGTTGTTCTCTATTTGGCTTGTGTCAATGAAGGTTGAATTACAGCAGTCATATGAATATTGAATCATCCACTATCTTGATCAAAGATGTTAAGATGTTGTTAATTTGTATAAAAGATTTTTCATATGGACATCCAGGCGGAGAAACTACGGCTGATCGAATGGCTTGCAGGCCTAAATGATGCTGAAACAATCGAGGAATTCGTTACTTTGAAGAAAAAGAAAGAAGTAGACTGGTGGGATAAGATCAGCGCAGAAGAACGAGCGGAAATAGAAGAAGGACTTGCACAAGCAGACAGAGGCGACTTGGTTCCTCATGAAGAGGTGATGGCAAAATACCGGAAATGGCTTTAGAAATAGTCTGGACCAAACGTGCTGAAGCAGGTTACGCAAAGATCATAGATTACCTTGAGACACATTTTACAAAGGAAGAAGTTCAAAGATTTATTCGTCAATCACATGAGTTTTTCAAGTTACTGAGTCAATATCCTGAAATACTTGAAGCTACAAGAAAACAAAAGAATGTCCATCGCGGACCGATCAACAAATACACAATTTTAACCTATCGGATCAAACCTCGAAAGAAGCAGATCGAATTGATCAATATCCGGTCTTCCAGGCAAAAACCTGTTGGGTAAATAATCCTTGCATTTAGTTAGAAGTTTTACAGCGGGCAACTTTCCGATAAGCAGGAATTTGTCGGTTCTGAGGGCAGAAGCAAGAAAAATAACACACAAATATCGGATGAATATTTCGGTCGCAATACAATTGCGACCGAGCTAGATTATCTCGTTATCATGTATCAAGTTTTTTCATTCCTCTATATCCATCATCATGTTCATATGTTTCTGTAACTGTATATAGAACAACATAAATGTGAATTGTTGGAATCCTGTTTGTAGATTGAATATATGCCTGATGATATCTTTCAAATTGACTCATGTATTTCTTCTCAAGTTCTTTTTGAATTTTCTCTTTGAGATCAAACCAAGCAACTTCATATCCTTCAGGGGGGATAAATTCAGCGGAAGTTGGATCATTGATTAATGTTTCAGATTCTGAAACATCATCAATTGTAATAAACTTACCACCTTTATCTGGAGGTGTCCTTAAATAATATGTTTTAAGATCAATCATCAGGTCATTTCTATAATCAACAATATCTGGCATTGCCATCATCGGCTTACCTTTCTTCTTGTCAAAAACTTTTATTGTTTTCAAATTTTGACCCCTAATGGCTCTATTCCTGCTAAATCCCTTATCACGATTTGTAAAGTCTTGTTTGCGGGAAAGTTCAATAGCACCTTCTTTCAAATAAATTTCAGTGAGTTTGCAGTATATATCATCATGTAAAATTCCTCCGGCGATAGCAAGATAAGGCAGTTGATTTTCAGGAACATCAATCTCAAATTTTCCCTGAAAGTCAAAATCCCAATGGTATATTATTTCAGGCTGCATTTGCTGTTTTTAATTAGCTGTTTAATGTTTGGAATAGAAGATTATTTCAGCTAAAATATTATCATTATTAATTTCAATGACCTGTTCCCTGGTTTGTGTCGAAATGAATCGGAACGTAGGAATCGTCAAAAGCACAAAGCGGGTGCTTGCGCCAGGGAAAGGGTCGACACAATCCAGTATGGCAAAATTCTTTTTCACTGTAATCCATGCGTAGAACTCTATCAAAAATCTTTTTTGTGTCAAAACGGCTGTAGAATTTCTCGCAATAATTCACTTGTAGAACCGCGGGAAAAATCCTTCTCCATCTGCGCTGGAGGGGGAATACCCTGAAAGATGAGTGAAGTTTGGAGAGCTAATGTCTTTCCCTGAAATAGGTTGCCCAAAAATGGCAACTAAAAATGAAAGCACAAATTGTAAAAATTAACAAGAAACGACGATTCTCAGATTCATTCC
>JANQEU010000049.1 GCA_028278225.1 Cyclobacteriaceae bacterium | reverse complement strand
GCTCCACCACTCGCATCTATGTCTACACTGCCATTGTTGGCATCGATCGTTAATCCATCTGCCGCATCTATGTCTACCGCTCCCGACGTGTTCGTCGTTAAAGCTATATCCCCACTGGTCGCATCTACATCTACACCCCCCGCCTGCGCATTCAGCTGAATAGCTGAAGATGTCGCGTCTGTTGTAAAGAATGAAATGGTCTGTGTTCCAATTATGGATAGAGGATTATTAGTAGCGTCAATATCATCACCCTGGACTGCATTGTCCTGAATGAACATTTCCAGTTCTTGATTTATACCATCATAGTTGACATTAATATCTTCAACTACGGGAACCGAAGCAATCTCAGTGAGGCCCGTACCTGTACCCACAATCATGAAATTGGGAGTTGAGATATCAAATTCCGTTTTTACATTACTGGAATTACCAACCCAAATGTTTCCCTGGTCCAAAATATTTGTTTCAAAGTCAGTGAGCGGTTTCGTAGTAATGGCACCTCCGGATCCAGTTACAATTACCTGGTTCAATCCAGGAGTAAACCAATTGGCAATTGCACCGGCATTTGTTGTCAAAAATGAATTCGTAAAAACACCCCCATCGATCTTATCAAAAGTGACAGAAGCTGTCGCCAATTTATCGTTTGTAACTCCATCGTCCTTTATCTGGACTTGATCGCCTACGTTCACTTCCAAAGTGACATCATCAACATTGACATCAAATTCCAGATTAATAGCATCGTCAATTAATCCTTCTCCTGCCAGGTTTCCCAAATCAACAGATACATTGTCTGCAATAGGATTTACTGCCAATCCATTACCAGCATTAATCTCCAAGCTTCCATCTGCATTTTGAATTAATCCTGCTCCTGCCACATCCGGGTTGAGATCATCTTTAGTCACTTCATCATTCAGAATCTTGTCTGTTGTAACAGCGTCCGGTCCCAGTTTGGCGTTAGTTACACCAAGATCTGCCAAATCTGAAGTGGTAACATTCTCATCTAATATTTTGTTGGTTGTAACTGCATCATTACCGATGTCGGCATTTGTTACATTCAAATCCGCTATGTCAACAGATCTGATATCGTTGTCACGGATTTTATAGGTTGTGATTGCGCCCGTGAAAATGTCCATTGAATCAATGGTAGCATCCAGAATCTCGGAACCTGTCACAGCTCCGGCTGCAATGTCATTTGCAGTTATGGTTTCGTCCTCGATATCTGCAGAAGCAATGCTGCCATTCAGCACCTGGGTCCCGGTAATGGTCTCATCAGCAATGTCCGAGGCAACAATGGTTGCATCCTGAATTTTGGTGGAGGTAATACCACCATCCACCACCTGCAGGGTGTTAGACGCAATCTCAATAGATGTCCCATCTACCTGAACGTCAATATCACCATCTGATCCGCTATCTGCTAATCCGTCTCCGGCTAATTCCCCCAGGTCCGCTGATAGGGTATCATTCGAAACCTGAAGCCCATTTCCATTCAGAATCCTTAGGGAACCATCGGTATTTTGTCCAATCCCCTCCCCGGCAATATCCGAATTGATCTTGTCTTTATCGACGGCATCATCGGCGATATCCGCTGTTTCAATGGCCTGCGCATTTATTTGCAAATCTGCGGCAGTTCCCGTATTGGTTAATGTCAGGTCTCCCGTGAGCGGAAGTCCCTGGGCCTTATTCAAACTATCTCCGATAAATATTTCATGTTCATCCAGATCAGAACTTGTGAAAACATCCCGATCCTCCCAATAAGCATTCCCCGATCCATCAATTGCCAAAACCTTATCTAAATTTCCCTCTTCATCCAGTTTTGATATAGTCATTGTCCCATCAGCTATATCTTCATTCAAAATGGATCCATTAGTGATGTTTGATGAGGAAATCACGATTGGCATAGTTGTGATACCCGTTACCCGTCCTTTATCGTCTATTGTCAATTGAACAGCTGTGAATTCATTACCGAATCCTTCCCCGGTATTAGGCAAAGTGTTTCCAATAGTTTCCAGCTTGTCCCCAGTTACAGCACCGTCAAGTATTTTCGCTGTAGTAATGGCATTATTTGCAATTTTTACCGTTGCAATAGTCCCGTTGGCGATCTTATCCCCTGTGACCGCCAGGTCTTCAATCATGATCGTTTTAACTGCTGCATCCGCAATTGTCGGATCTGGATAGGTCCCTGTCAGGCTCCCGCTGGCCGCAGTCTGCGAGAAGACCCCCAAACCGGCCTTCCACGTACCATCACTCCCCCTCCAGTGGAAGAATTGCTCGGTATCAATATTATACACGATCAATCCGTTGTTTCCGGAGTTGTCAGCGCCCAGTGCAGCTTCCATCGCACTCATCTGGCCGGTTGTTAGTCTTGGGACTAGCAAACCCTGATTCCCTCCGGGGGAGAATAGATGCAATACTGCATTTGGATTAATGTCGTTTGGATCCTGGACATTAATTCCTACGGAATTGTTTTGCGCAAATGCTCCGATCACGAAGCATGTGAGCATGAAGGTGACGGTAATAAATTTCATGGGACAATTATTTATTTACTACAGGTATAAATTTTCTTTTCAATTTGTGGATTTCCACTTAAAAAATCTGTTTGTGAGTATCTGATTAAAGTGGTTTTTGAAAAATGAGACAGGCAATTTACTAAATATTGCATTGATTAAAGATAAAATATTAAAAAAAGGTGAACTAAATTTTGGTCAAATAATACACGAGTTAGTCCACTTTTACAGAACCGACAATAACCCAAATATATTATTGTTAAATACCTGAAAATCAGTTAAGGTAATCTCTTAATACCTGTATTTTCCGGCACAGAAGAATTAGAGGAAATGTTTGTAAACAGGATTATGGAAATTGCATTTGTTTATATACAACGCTTTATTTTTTAGCTGAACGCTGCATTTGATATAGTAAAAAAGGCAGATCGATTTATGATCTGCCTTAAGTAAAATTATATGCCAAACTGTCTCTTAACGAGTTATGATCATTCTTTTTGTACCTGATATTTCGTTATCGATGATTAACGTGTACAGATAGATTCCAGCTCCTAATTCATTTCCTGTTAATCTAATAGAAGTACTCCCCCTGTCGTAAATTGGAATCGATTTTAGTTGTTTCCCTTCCAGGTTATAGATAATTAATTGGACATCATTTGCCCTTTCAGGTACTTTCATTTGAATTTCTGACTTTGAAGAAAACGGATTAGGTCTGTTTTGAAATAGTTTTGATCCAAAGGTTTTTGACCCGGCAGACCCATTTGAAGAATAATTTTCAATTAGTTTCTGTTGTTCTTCTACCTTGGCACTTAATTCCTGAATTGCCTTTATTAGTGGAATAACCAATTCAGCATATCTAATACCATAGGGATCATTTTCGTTTTGTGGGGTTTCAACAATGCTAGTCTGAAAATTCCCTTCTTTCAGGACTTCCTCGACTTCCTGTGCGATTAGTCCGGAATGTCGTATAGAGTTTTCATCACGGCTTTCTCTTCTTGCTGTTTCATCGCTGTCATCATCTTCCTTTCCCATAACAAATGCTTCAAGCCTTTCGTGATTGACATTATAGGTAACCGGATTAAGCTCAAGAATGAAATCCAGTCCGGGAACATCAGATTTAACATTTTCTTTGAATCTTCCATCTGAGAATGTTGACCACGATACCTGACCACCAATACTCGTCATGCTACTACTTCCAATTCTTGCCTCATAGTCTGCACTAACAGTTGCCCATGCTCCAATTGCAATTGAATGTTTTGTGCTGGATCCAACATCAGATTGATAGCCAATGGCAACATTAT
Organism: Cyclobacteriaceae bacterium; assembly: GCA_028278225.1. Classification (GTDB taxonomy): domain Bacteria; phylum Bacteroidota; class Bacteroidia; order Cytophagales; family Cyclobacteriaceae; genus JANQEU01. The sequence continues at coordinate 119,532 of JANQEU010000049.1, read as the reverse complement.
CCCATTTCTCCGTGTTCGAATCTCCAGCCTCAGATCCAATAAAAACGTTTCCTGCTCCATAGGTATTATTTTCTCTGGCTCTGTAACCAACAAATGTGTTGTTTTTATTTAAGCTGGTACTACCTAAAGCATTATGACCGGAGTAGGCCCCAACAAACGTATTACGTTCATGACCCCCTCCATCATAACCCGAGTAATAACCTATTAATGTATTATAGTTTCCACCGGAATCAGATTTTCCTGAATACGCACCAATAGCAACATTATAATAGCTGTGATCTCTCGAGTAACCAGCATAATAGCCCATATAAACGTTATATCCTCCACCAACATTGCTATAACCTGCAGCATAACCATTGAAAGTATTCCGAATTCCATTATAGTTATTTCTGCCACTAAAGACTCCATAAAAACTATTCTTATTACCGCTATAATTGCTATACCCTGAATAATAACCCATAAATACATTATCATATCCCGAAACATTCTGCATCCCGCTCCTTGACCCAAAAAACGAATTGTAAGATCCAGTTGTGCCGTTGCCGGAATAGTAGCCATAAAACGAATTGTGTGACCCGCCTGTTCCGGCACCCTGACCTGTAGATGTGGTAGTCTGTGCATAAATACATGGTGAAATGATCACCAGGCAAAAGAAAATGGTCTTCCTAAACGAATGTAAGTTTTTCATGATTAATAACTGTTTGATGATTATAAAGTTTTATACAATCTTTAATTTACTAATAAAAACAAACACAACTTCTTTATGTAGGTACGATTTTTATGTATCAATAAGAATATGTTCAAGTGAATGTCCATAACAATTACTATTACCTAAACACTAAACATCAATCTGAGTGATTTTGGCATAAATCAAATAATTGAAGAATCAATATTGGTAATTACCCGGCTTACGTTAAATTTGCAGTCCTTTTCCTAACAGGAGAGGACTATTAGCGAGAGTAGCTTCCCGATAATAATCGGGAGTAGGGCACAAAGGAAATCCTGGTTCTCTGAATCTACTCTCTCGAAATAAAAGCGAGAGTAGCTCAGCTGGTAGAGCACGACCTTGCCAAGGTCGGGGTCGCGGGTTCGAATCCCGTCTCCCGCTCGAAAATTGAACGCCGCATTCAGTGCGGCTTCTGTTTTATTGGAAATCTAGCTTTTGCTAGCATCTACGGAGTAGATGACGCCCAGGTGGTGGAATTGGTAGACACGCAGGACTTAAAATCCTGTGGACCTTAAAGTCCGTGCGGGTTCAAGTCCCGCCCTGGGTACTGATTATCAAGAAGTTAAGTCCTAATAGATCATTAGGGCTTTTCTTATACCTGGCTGGGTACAACATAGGTACAACATTGTCTCATTCATCAAACTTTCATCTGCGAGTACTCTCTTAAACCTACAAAATCCTTTTCAAAAAGTGCTTTTGTGAATAACCCTTCAGATGTTGACTTACTAACAATCTGACTAGTTCCGCGATTCCCCGTCATCTTTAATCTTTTTCCAAAGTTCTTTCCCCACACTAAATCCAAAATGGGTCCTGATTAAATTTTTGTGCTAGGTGTCCAGGTCTAAGGGCCAGATATCACGCGGTATCATCTTTTCACAATGTCTACTTACCTTGAAATTTAATCACGCATTCCATTTCGTATTTAGTGCAATTTCCCGCAAGCCTCCCGCTGGTTCACCGGAAAAAATTAAAGATGATGGAAAAGCAAAACCTGTACTGTTCGAAATTAATAAGATCAAAATCTCTCTTCGATGAAAATGTAACGGAGTTCCGCAACGAAGAGAACATTCTGATTGGCATCGTCGAAAGAGGAGACGACAATTACATCGCCACCAACCACCGCAAGATCCAATTCATTTCCACCTCAATGAAAGGTGCCATCCGCTTCCTTGAGCAGAGTTACAAGGGCAATAATCCTGGTTCCCGAAAATCCTTGGATCCTAGACAGAGGTCATTATTCTTATGACGGTTGATGTGCCAAGTGAGCAGATAGCAATTTCGGTGAAAAATACAATGGTGTATGCTGTGTGAGAAGCGCATCTTGACGGTTACCTGTCAGGACCGTTTACTCGATTGACATCAGTCCATTGCTATTTTTGTCAGTCGTCTAAATTCTTCAGAATATCTTGAAGCTTGTTCGGGGTCCTTTTCGATCGTAATATTCTCATCGTTTTTAAATTCGGCATTATTGGTCCAATTATAGGATCCAGTTATCACAATCTGGTTGTCTATTACACAAAATTTGTCATGCATAATACCTCCCTTTGTGCTTCTATTAATTCGTGTATTTGGTAACTCCGAAAAATTTACACCATGTTTCTTGTTGATTCCATCATCATAAATTGCTAATTGTACATCTATTCCATCATTGTGTTTCGATAGTAATTTTTTGAACAGAGTTTCATTAGTAAACCAAGCCATAACTAGTCTTATCGAAACTCGCGCATTATTTAGTGTCGACAAAATTTGATTTTCAATGTCTTTAAAATGTGCTTCATTTCTTGCAGGGAGGCTTTTGTCAATTATGCCTCCTTGAATTGAATAAGTGCCATCTAATTCCGTTATTCCATATTTTTCAGGATTCAAAATATTATTCACCTTACTAACTATCTCTTTCTTATTGTCAGATCCATTCATTACCTCTTCCAATAGTTGTCTAAGTTCATGTTTTCCTGAAAGTTCAAGTAATCTGCGCTCTACATACTGCTTTCTGGCCGGTCTATTACTATTAGCTTTATCTAATTTTGGTAGCCCTTTCCCATCATATACATCTCGACTACCATATTTATTGAATAATTCAACCAATTTAGGGCCATTTCGGTACGGAGGAAATTCGTCACCTGTAATAAATGGTACAATGGACTTTATGGCAAAGTGTGATAGGTTCATTGTTTAATTCATTCGGACTCTATTATGTAAACAAATTGTCAAATCTTTGTTTCGATCTCCTACTAGAACCTTGGCAGAAAATGGTTGTGAAAAATAACCATTAACACCCCTGATCTTTAGTTTCTTCACTTTTTTCTATCATTTTTTGCTGTTTTTGACAGTTTACTACTGGTTCCACTGTAAATATGAGATCAATTCATTTTCTATTTCAAGAATTATGGTTTCTTCTGAGGTATATGCTTCAAGACGCTCTTTTATATTCTTCTCTTGTTTTTCAGTGATTTGTTCCCATTGAACTATCATCAGTTCAATTCTAATCCTTTGATCATTCGTAAAATTGTATTTGCCATCCTTGAAGGTTTCCTTCTCCAATTCCACTGCTGAACTATTCAAAGCTTCGAATTCGCGAAATAGATTAAGGGATTTCTGATAAAGGTTTTTCCTCAGATCAGAAACTCTCATAAGATTGTTTGTAAGGGCTTCCATTTTAGATGGAAAAGGAAATTTGCGATCTTCTAAGGCGGTGATTTGGTTGAATATTTTTTGTTTTCTCTGATTAATCAAATCGCTTCTAGTACTTAGTTCATTATTTTGCTTTTTCCATTGTTGAAACTTGTTATTCACCGCAATCAAGTCCGCAAAAGGATTATCAGAACTATCCATCGATTTGTTACTTTTGTTGTAGAAATTGCCGCTAACCCTGGCTTTGATGAGTGGAGATTAGAATGCACTAACCTTGCCACTGGCACAAGTCACACATATTTAAATTTACACTTCGTGGCGGACTTTCCAAGTGCCACCATAATTTCCTTACCGATAAAACCCCTTAATTCAAGCCGTGGGTTACCAGCATTTCTATTCTTCATTCTGTTCGCTACTTTCTATTAGAATAACTGATGGAGCAAAATTTTCTTCGTCAAAATAATTGTCTGAATTTGCCTGAAAATCGCCATGTCCTAATTGTTGGTGTAAATCGTTATATATTGAGTTGGATTGTGTTATGAAGAAACAGCAGCCATCAAAATCTTCAGTTACTTGTCGTGGTAGATTAGTTATTCCTGCGTTCTTTCTTCGGCTGGCTTTTGCCTTTGTAACATTCAAAATGTCCCAAATCATTCTAGTCCAATCATCACTAGTAGTTGAAGTTTCCTCAAATGTTCTTCCTGACTTGAATTTTATAAAGTCAATAATCTCATCTGTCAAATCACTGTTTAATACAAGTTTCTTAGATGGAATAGCACACCCCATGGGGAATGTACCATTCACTCCCGAAAGACCGTAAACTGGATGGTCGTCAATTAGCAAATATTGTGCACCATCATTTATTGTTTTTGGTTGAATATCTCGCTTAATCCCGTTTAGAGTTCCTGCTCGCTTATATGAAAATATGGGCCACCCCTCATATAACCTAAGTTGGTGCTGATCTACTTTAGTGACAGTTGTTATAGGGTTGTTAGAAATTTTAGCTTGGAACAGAAGGGAATTAAACCTTCTGCAACCAGTGTAGTCTGTATGGATATATGCAAATAAAATGTCGCCAATTTCTGGACTTTTGGTTAAACCAATATCGACGAGAGGTTTTTGGTGGCAAAAAACACCAGTTACAGAAAACTTATATTTTGGAAATACAGTTTTTAATGCATTGAAAAGTCCTGGTGTGAATTTCAATGTTAAAGAAGCAACAAAGTCAGGCTCTTGAGGTTTGTTCCCAAGTTTGTGACACTTATTCACTACAAAATCGACCGAGCTAACTAGTGAATTATGGATTAGTCCCTTTAACAAAGGTTTAACCTGATTTACTTCAATCGCATTCATATTGGAGGTTTCTCAAAAGTGCTGGTATTACCAGCTGCTTCAATTTCAGTAACAAGTTTATTAAGCATCTCATTTAGATCCCATAAATCATATTCATAATTCCCATCTTCATAAATCTTAACAACTTCTTTAGCTACTTTCACTTTATCAAATTTTCGTGGATTTATCATTTGATCATACTGACCAAATTTGAACTCAAAACTTGTTTCAGGATGCACATTTCTTACTGCATCCTTGAAAACATCTGGATGTATGTAATTTTCAATTTCTCGACCTCCTGTCACCCAGGCCAATTTTTTGCTTTCCCTAAAGTTGTCTAGAACCCTCTGTGCATTCTCTTTCAATTCTTCATCTTCACTATCTCTGTCCCGATCAATTATAATGATCGAATTAGGATTTAGACTGCATAAGGTAATCAGTTGATCCACATCAATTTCATCAAATGAAATATGCTTTATCAAACTGCCACTATAAAACATGAATGAATAATTGTCCTCAGTAATTCCTTTGACCCTTAACCAGTGCTTTACATAAATGACATCAGATGGACCTTCTACCCAAATTACAGCTTTGGCCAGTAAAATATCTCCCGGACTGTTTCCGAGCTCCTCAAATATTAAGTCTCTAAGTTTAGGCTTATCAGATGTTACGTTTGTAACTTTTGTGTTTTCATTCTTTTTTCTAAGCCGAAAAATGTACCCTCCAACTCTAAGGATTTCTTCAATAAATAGAGAAGAATGGGTCGTAATAAAAAACTGTATATCCTTTAGGTCAATCAAGTATCTTGTCAAGTTCCGTAGCAAATAAGGATACATGTGAAGCTCAGGCTCTTCAAACAAAAAGCATGTCACACCAATTTTTGAATGGACTTTTAATTCTATCATGTAATACAAGACCGCTGCATTCCCAGAACCTGCCTGATAAAAGATTTGCCCATTTTCATCAAATAAATCTGAGAATAATTGGTCTGAGGTAGGATCAGGTACATCACTAGGAAGCATGATGTTAAAATATTCTTTTGCTTCAACTATCAATTCATTCCACGCTTCACGAAAAATTGCTGAATAACTTTTTATTGTAGTTAAGCCATATAGCACTTTGGTTTCCCCAATCGGGAAGAATTCCTTTTGATTTTTATAACTGAACTTCAAACCAATTTCAGATGGGTTAATAAAAACAGGGTCAGGTTGATTACTAGTTGTCCTTATTTTAATTTCAATAGGCTTCTCTATGTCATTAAAGTAATCATTCGTAATCAAGTCTTTGGCAATTGTTTTATCCATTTCTGGATCTCTCGCTGGATGAGGACCATAACCGCAAGCCAGTCTTAAGGCATTTGCCATATTTGATTTACCTGAGGAGTTAGGTCCAATAAAAATGTTGAAGTTCTTACTGAAGACTATTGGATCAGGATTCTCGTTAAAAGGGAAGGATTTCCAGTTTGATATATTAAGCTCAGATATTATCATTTTACAAAACTGGAGTATTGTAGCATAATTGCTTGTGAAGCTATCGGTCAGTATGTCCACAGCTAGTAAGTCACCTAAAGGTAGCTATACAGCTCAACCCCCCAACGATATCCACGAAAATTTGAGCCATGTAGTCTTAAGTCCAGAACAATGTAACTAAGAGAACTGAAGTTTTCAGAATGGGCAGTGGAGCAGGCGAGTCATTGAAAAGCTGGCAGGTTCGTAGTTTGGGTTGTTAGATTTCGTTTTTACTTTTTGGGCTAATCACAAACGTGAATTCCTGAAGTTCCACATTCACTTTGCTCGCATTCTCCAAACCTTCCTTTTCAAACAAGAATACTGGATAATCTTTATTCCTCTCACTTGGAAGAAGAGATTTTCTAAGCTGAATTATATTATTAATTAAAAGAGATGTGTGATGAGTAAGTAGCATATCTCTTTCGGAATCAAACGATTTGGTTAAAAACTCATGACTTTTTGTTTTTTTATTGAAAGAGTATATAGTTACAGAGTCATCAATATTAAACTTAAGCTTTTTGCTTGGGTCTTCTTTCTGAACGATCATAAAACTCTTAAGGAACGGAATTCCACGTAATCCATGCTTATAGCTGTTTAGTTCCTCTCTATTTGTTAATTCCTTGGCAACAATTTTCAAAGAATTCTTGATTACTTCAAGACTACTATCAATGTCCTTGTTCAGTTCCTCCTTCCATAAGGAATAATAAAAGATGTGCCTCAATACAGTTCCTTGCTTTCCGTTACTATGGGAAAGATTTAGGTCCAATGAATCTAATCTGCTTTTTTCACCTTGGTAAAAGTTTCTAATATCCTCTTGATGTTGCGTTTTTTGCGCTAATCGAAGAATAAGTGATTTATCATCAATTTTCCCATTTTTGTCAGGCAGAAGCGCAAAAATCAGTTCAAACAAAGTTTCGACGCACAGCAAAAAAGTCAATCTAATATCTGCTCGAACACTTTTTAGAAATTCTTCTTTCGATCCATTCAGAATCGGTTGAATTAGTTTCGCAATCCCCTGATCCCCAAGATTGAGAAGATATTTATTGTTGACTTGCCTGTAATCAAAATAATTCAATTGAAAACCAATATAGAATTCTTCCGGTTTGAATATCATAAGTAGGTGAAGGAATGAAATCTAACGTCTCTTTAGCTAAGGTGAGTGTGTCCACCATTTTGCAGATAGAAAGACAATCTCTACTATCACAACAATTTCTAGAAAGCACTTCGACACATTCACCTTAGCAACTGTATCCGGGTATGGGGAACTTTGTTCCCCAATACTCGACCTATCAGTCCTCTTGTAAATTTAAAGGATTCAAAATGCAGGTCAAACCATTAACCGCTACTTGTAGACACTATTTGAGCCTTTCAATCCCAATGATTCTATAAGTACTTGCCTCCCCACTTTGAAATTTTCCTCGTTTATTTCAGATCATCAATCAAAGTCATCCGCCATAATCTTAATAATCTTACTTTTACATCCACTATCAGCAAGACGGGCGATGATGCTATTTCCAAAACTCAATAGATACTGCTATGAACACGGAAAACTCAAGGGTTTTGAACACCTATTTCAGGGCCGTCCAGAACCGTAATGACAGGAAGCTACTGGCTGTACTCCATCCCAATGCCACATTCGAGTTTCCCTATGCCTTGCCGGGATCACCGAAGGAGATCAATTCCAGTTTCAGTATTCGGGACTTTCTACTCCAAAGAAAGTTCCTAAGTAACTACAGAGAACTTCAGGAGATCGATGAGACCAACAACGGGCTTGTGGTAATTGAGGTCGAGTCCGAAGAAACATTCCCACAATCCAGGAGATCATGCCTACAACATTTGATCTGCAAAGTCGGCATCAAGGAGGGCAAGATCTTCTACTACAAAGAGTTCTTTAATCCACTTATACGTCTTGAATGCCTCCTGGATCTCGCCAGTCCGGATATTGATCTTGAATTCTGACCGGCCTGTTTGATCTGCTCGCATAATTCTTCTTCAATGTTGCCAGGGTCAGGACTTATTCCGCAATCCGGTAACAAACAGATTAATTCCAGCTACGCTATTCCCCCCTTCTTGCCCGCCGAAGCTTGACGAAGGCCGGAGGGGGGTGTCCCGATAAATCGGGACAGGGGGTTATTGCTCCATAATCCTGCCCCTGGCCTTTCCGGGAAGAAAAATTATGGAAGCATTTGATCCTACATCCCGGACAAAAGTCCAAAGTTTCAATCCACATCAGGTCTCGGAGATCGGGCTTGTCTACAAGACGGAAGTTAAACCCAGTGACAGACCGAAGATCACCAGTAGTAATGATGCCTATGACATCTTCAAAGCAAAGTGGAATCACGATGAAATTGAACTTCGTGAAGAATTCAAGATCCTGTTGCTCAACAGGGGTAATCGTGTGCTTGGTATTGTAAACATATCCACGGGAGGTGTCAGTGGAACTGTTGTTGATCCCAAGATCATATTTTCCAGTGCCCTGAAAGCCAACGCATGTGGCATTATTATGGCGCATAACCACCCGTCAGGGAACCTGAAGCCTAGCCAGACCGATATCAACTTGACTAAAAAGATCAGGCAAGGAGCTCAGCTTCTTGACATGTCACTTTTGGATCACATCATATTATCGTCCGACGGATACTACTCATTTTCAGACGAATGCATGATCTCTTAGACAATCATGACATTGACAACAAAGCCATTCCGTTCTTTAACACTTCATTTTACGGAAAGTGTTTCGTACTTTTTAGGAACAGAAGGCACCCTCAAACGAGATGGACTGCAATCAACCTTGCAGATTGCCCACCTTAGAGACCTAAAACATTTTAGATGACAACCGATTCACAGCTCGCTAATGACAGCAACAAGAAATATTCACCTATTACCCAACAGTTTGCCATAATACTAAAAAGGCTCAGGGAAGAGAACAATATGACCCAACATGAACTTGTCAATAGTTCAGGTTTGTCTCTTCGAATGATCTCGGATATGGAACGGGGAATAAGGCAACCTACATTGATCACACTATTCAAACTCTCAAAAGGATTGAACATCAGTATATTGGCCTTAATCGAAAGATTACTTAAAGAAATGGGTGAATAAACCTCAATTTAACTCTCCCAAATCACAAACTCCCTACATTCCCTGGATCACCTCCTCAGAAACCCAGCCATTGATCCATTACATTCCGGTTCGTTAGAGATTTGGGATTCCCGCAAATAGCAAAGGGATTCACCATCTCCTAATGACACCACCAACCCCGATGGAAATCCCTTCCCTATTTCTTTCCCCTGCCCACGATACAGACGCCACCACGGATATTGCAGGAAAGGGCGAGTGGGGTTAAGGCCGAGAGGAAGGAGTTTTCAAAAATGATGGAAAATGTGCGAAGTGGTGATGTAATTGTGATTTGTAAGTTAGACCGACTCGATAGATCTCTTCGCAACCTGGTTGAATTGGTAGTCAATTGATTGAAATAGGTATGGGACAAAAAAGTCTAAACGACCCTATAGTTACATCCACTTCACAAGGACGAATGATCTTTAACATCTTCGCTTCACTGGCAGAGTTCGAGAGGGATGTCATTCGGGAAAGGACCATGGCAGGACTGAAATCAGCAAGGCACGAGGTAGAGTGGGGGGTCGGCCACCAGGGCTATCAGCAGAAGGCGAAAGGAATGCAATTGCAGCAGAGGCCCTGTATAAAGATGGATCTTTATCAGTAAGCCAAATATGCAAGCAGCTACATATAACAAAACCTACGTTGTATAAATATTTAAGACTGCGAAGTGTTAAAATAAGGTCTGATTCCTCAATATAAGTGAGATCCCACCTTCGGATATCATATCGAATTCAACAAATCCTACCAGATACTGATAACAAGCAAATCTTTTCTTTGATAAGGCGGACCAAATCCGTAGTGCTTCGAAATGCGTTAATTTCCTCTCTTGTAATAACTATAATTTTCCTTCTCTGAGCAAGATGAAAAGCAATAGTATTATGTGCAGCTGTTAGGTCATTGGCATCTCCTGTAATTCCATTGTTAGCAATTAGAACGCCAAAATCAAGTCCTCTTGAAGCAATTTTCTGACAAAACCAATTCACTTCAATACTCGAAACTGGGTTACTCCAATTCTTGCACTCAACCAACACCACATTAGGTAAAAAATTCAATCCATGATGAGATTTATCATTCCAAATTGCTACATCAATTTCCTCGTTATTATAAGCATTCATCTGATTTCGCACGGCAATTGAAACTCCTGGAACGGTTTCAAAGAGATAGCAAGCTAGATCCTCAAACGCGCGTCCTTGAATTTGATTTGTGCCACCATTATCACAAGAATTAAAATGGCCAGATAATATCCGTGTAGAATACCGAGCCATTTCAGAGTTGATTGTGAACAATTTCGTTTCTTATCTTTCTGATCGATCCATTAAAATCTGAGTCTCGAAACTTTTCAACAAAATCAGAAATCTCTATGAACAAGGATCTTGAGCTATTAGGTAAGTCACGTTTTGATATACCCCGCAAATACTCATAAAAAACAAGACAACATTCCGCTGAATTGGTCTTGACAAGGTTTAAAACAGTATTTTTTAATTCATCAAAGTTATTATCATTGATTTCCCTTTTGATTTCAACAAGAATAGGATTTCCAATTACATTGTTAAGCTCATCGCTCCAAATACAGAAATCAGTCACAAAATTGACATTGGACTCAATCTTGTTTTGGATAACACTAAGTCCGTAGAGTTCAAATATTTTCTTAAAAAGATACTCGTAATCCTGATCTGTCTCACCACTGATGTTTCTGTACAAAGAAAAAATTTGATCATAATAGTTTGGGTATCCGCCTCCGTAGAATTTGTGCTTCCCAACTACCGCTGAAGGCTTACGTTTTTTTGGCTTTATCCTATCAAGAAAGATCTTTAGGCTATACTCAATCTTTTCTAACTCGTCCGGCTGAGCATGAACATAAGCTGAGTCAAATAGAAAGTCTGGCTCATTACTAAGTTCAGAAATAACTGAAAAGACAGGTTTATTCAGACTTACAGCTATTCCTGCCTCAAATGCTATATTCGGATTTTCAGCAGTATAAATCAGAACTACAAAATCACTTTGCTCAATAGACTCCTTTATTGCCTTTTGAAAAGACTTGCCAACCTGTAAGTCTGTCATAGAATCAAATACTTCGATATCATTGGAAAGAAGTAAGTCAACGATTCCATTGACGTTGTCTTTGAATTGATATGAAAGAAAAGCCTTCATAATTTAGAATTAGAACTCATTAAATTGCGTTAATTGTCATTAAACCTTCCTCCAAAGACCCTTTTCCATTTACTAATCGCACTTGATTGGCGCTCCGAGCTTACAGCTCCAGCCATAATGGAAACTGCGGTTTTGAATTCGCCATAGAATCCGGATTTCTGAGAATTAGTGAGCCTACTTAGGGTATTATCTTTTGGCACGACAGGCATCTTAGCAGACCACTGAAATTTGAAATTATCATTCAAGTATTTCAATATTGCGGTAGAAGTTTTAAATAAGGCCACGTCATCTCTATTTGCATGCTGGTAGTACTTGATAGTCCAAAGAGTTAAGACTAACCCACTGGGAAACTTCTTGCCGCTTTTGATCTTGGTGTGATCAGCCCATGCCTTCAAATATCTAATAAGACGGACCAATTGTGGTTTTCCCATTGTATTAAATTTAAACCATTCTACGAAAGCTTTAGGATCAGAGGGTTCCCACAAATCTCCTTTGGATCCAAAATAAATTTGACCATCTTCATCTTTGTAGTAGATCGGAAGATCAATATGAAAATCCTTGACATAAGTTAGACGAACACAACGTTCTTTCATCACGATACCCTTGGTAGTATGGTTCCATAATGCATTCTTTATATGATTCTGAAGCGTTTCTAACCTCACTCTAGGCTCACACGGGAAGATCACAGCAAGATCTACATCACTTTTGGTATTTCTATTTTCAACTAGAGTCTTCATTTTATAAGAACCCTGAATAAAAAAATCCGGAATGGGCAGATTGGTTCTAGATTGAAAATAGTTTCTGACTTTGCTTTTTATGGCTTCGTATGCTCTTTTCAGGTTTGTAACCTTCTCGTGGTGAATGCTAATTTCATCGTTGAATTGTTGAAGAAGCTCGTGGCAGTTTGAATTTTTGGTGATCTCGAATTTCTTACGAGTGCCCAAGATGAGACCTAAGACACCAATTATTCCAAGGCCCAACAATATGTTTTCTGTCTTTTTATCCATATCACAATTCACAAAATGTATCAATGATTTTACTCCCACTTTGATCAAATTCATATGCAGCTTTTGCTCCAAGTTTTACGAGCTTATCATGATTTGTTTCATCTAGCGCTATGCTAAGAGAACCCGATAATTCCGTCGTAATTCTGAAGTACTTGAATCGTGGGTTATCCTCGTACTTCTTATCAATACCATATTGAAGAAGACTCACTTGGTTTTCAACTAATTGAGATTGGGCCTGCATAAAGAGATCAATAAGCCTTGCCTTTTTCAACCAATACGCAAGTCCCCACATTTTTCTTTTTTTGCCATCAGTAAATTTTTGGTGTCCTGTTCCGAGAGATAAAACCCGAAGGTTTGACAATTTTTGCTCGAAGGCTTCCTGAGCCTCAAATAGACCAATCAAAGTCGGATTATTTGCAATGACACCACCATCCACCTGATTACTTATCTGGTTGTTAATTCCTGTCAGATCTTCATAATCAGCACTGTATGGATTGAAATATGTAGGTGCGGCGGAAGTTGCAAGTGCTACCTGATAAGCCGGTTTATGAAAATCTCTAGTAAAGGAATTGTAGTGTTGAGTTTTGACTACAGTAGGATGTCCATTGAGTAAATCATACACTGGTATACACAAGGCTGGTTTGCAATCTTTGAGTCTTGGTTGAACCCCTCCATTTGCGGATTCGAATTTTTCTTTCACTAAATCCTCAAGTGAAGATCTATTGTGAATAGAGAAGCCCATCCCTTTAATCCATTTTTTAAAAAATCTGATAATCCTCCTATCCCTACCAAAAATTGATTTTGCGTTATCAAGATAGAGTTCGTAAAGATCCTTGGCTGGAATACCAAGCGCTAGACCAATCGCAAGAATTCCACCAGTGGATGCTCCACAGATTAAATCGAAATTTTCACATACATGCCAATTTTGGTAACCTTTTGTCTTGAGCTGAGCCTCAAATTTGGCCAGGTACATCGCAGGGAAAATTCCTCTAATACCACCTCCATCTATTGATAATATCTTGAATGGTTTTTCCATATCAATCATGTTTCATCACTTAAGTCTTCTTTCTCGGCTTCGTTTTCATGATCAATTCCACCGCCATACCAATTTCCTGTTACGGACCATATTTCATAGTGGATGAGCCATTCACAAGCCCATGGTATAAGTGTTTTTACATAGAGTTTGGCGGAGGTCCATTCCCTGTTGACGGGGTAATAAAGACAGAGCCTTTGTTCAGGCGTACTGTAAACATGAGGAAGTAGATTCTTCCCAGGAGCCAGTTTTAAGGGTTTGGGGTTTAAGACATAGAACTTTGCCCCTTCCTTGTATTTATAATGAAGATGCACCTTATAAGTATTGCTAAGAGGCGTTGGTGTAATTGAATGAGTCCAACGTATCTCATGTTCACCATTTCTTTTAATATTTGAGCCAGGAAAATATGACTTCAGAGTGCCTTCCTGAATTAGCAGCGAAATTTTACTTGTTTTTCCCATACGGTTCATGATTTGGTATGGTACTCCTACCAACGCTGCCTATCGTACCTGTTGCTGTAGCCATTTTCATTGCTCCACTTTCTCGCTGTTCCAAAAGACTTTTCCCATATGCTCCAAGCGCCTCATTGATAGCCTTCTCGCCGAAGGGTTTCTTCAGTGATTCCATAATTGATTGGAAATCATGGTCTAGTGACATGGCAATATCTTCTTTTACCTGATCCAACCACTGGTAAAAATTGTCCTGCTTTTCCTTCTTCTCAGCCCACTTATCTGCGAAGTTTTCGTCTGGATTTACCGGATTAGGGATCCACTTTATCATTCTTCCATGTTCTTCGGAATACCGTTCTTCGATGTAATCCGGTATCCCATTGAGTACGTTTTGCAATCCTTGATAGATCTCGGTTTCCTGCCGGTACGCTAGTGCTGCTAGTGTAGTTATAATTATTGAAATAGGCTTATCCTCATGTCCCTGGAACATAATGTCTCTGTGTCTTTTGAGAATTTGAACAATTCTCTGCAGTGGCAGCTTATTTTGCTGGTATTTTGGGACAGGCTGAATCGCTTCACTTAGAATCTTCATTTCTTTTCCTTCTATTTTGGCAAGGCCCTCAAACCAAATTCCGTAACCAAAAGGATTACTTTTGGGCCAACCTTCTAGTTGCGTCTCTGATTTAAAGTTTTCCTCGTATTTATCAGTAATGCGAATTGCGAGATTGTCATAATCCTGTCCAGTATTATTCAACATGCTCTCCATTAGAATTCTATATTCAGAATCTGTAACAGACGGCAGAATGTCCATATGAAATTTTGCTGAATCTGCATATTGCAAAGTCCAGCATCGACGACCCTCAGGTTCCATCATTTTCCTTAGAGTGTCATGTGCTGCCAGCCTATTTCCTACGACCATTTTTACATGAGCTTGAGTCCACTCGCTGCGCTTACCTTCCAGTCGGCAAACAAGATCAATGTCTAGGTCATCTTCTTCATTTACCGGTCTAATCATTGTTCCGAGCATAAATGACCCCTGCGGTAATATTTCAGGATTATAAGGCGCGATCGGTGAAGCGCCATCAGAAAGCCAATTGCCGACGAACTCATAGCTTTTCACAGCCGCGTCGTGCTGATCTTTTGTAATGTCCAAAGTTCGTCCAAGGTGTTCTAAGATTTCGTTGAATTGATTTTTTTGTTCAATACCCAATTGATTCATAATTATTGCTTTAAAATGGGATGGACTGCTCTAGTGGGTGGTGGAAGTCGACCAAGCGAGGAAGTAACTTCTCTCCTGGTTGGGATCAGAACTCAATCAACACCCAGAGACAGGTCACAAGAAGACCTTGTCAAGCATTGTGCCAAATTTGGTGTAAATGATTTATGTCAGAATATTTATGACAGAATGTCCGATAAATGTTGAAACCTACATGGACTAAAGATTTTTTGCCAAATATTCTTCTGATCGGCCAATCATTTCGAGGCTCTTAGTTGGGTAAAGGGAGAGTGACCGATTGTTTAAGGAAACCGATCATGAAGAAGGGTGAAATACTGTTGTGGCGATTAAGTATGAAACCTATGAGTTAATTAAAACCCAGCCATGTTCGTTTTGACTGCCTGTATCCAAGATCATACCCCAACCAATGTTAGGTCCTCAATAGGAGCTCCTGGAGCATCGCGTTTAACAGCAGCAATTCCGTTGTCTCGACTGTAGGTCGTGACATACAGTTCACTCCGGCCGATGATTTCTCCATTAGCAGCCTTGAGCACAAAATAATACTGACCATTAGAAGCTATCCGGCGGTCGTAACGACTATCGAATGGAGCGTTGGCTTTCACCGAAGCTATACCATTTAAGCAACTCTGCTTGGTGGTGTACCCCTCACCGGAAAGGATGATCTCGTTGTTTGCAGATCGCAAACGGTAATAGTACTGACTATTAGCAGTACTTCGGAAAATTTGAAATTTCGCTTTCATGTTGAAAAACGTTTTAGTTATGAAATCATTTAATGAGCATTCTTAGACGCTCAAATAGGTATGTATGTGAGTAGGCTTTTTTTTGGGTCAGACCCAAAAAAAGTTATGGACGGGTACATATACTATTAAAGCGTTATATTGAATAGGTATGGATGTTGAACGCCTGTTTGAGCTTGTTGAAGAGAATCATGAGGAAATTCTGAAAAGAACCACTGCCTTCGCAAGAGTTCTAATTGATTGCTACAACTGGTTTAGGGGTGATCAGGCCTTGCCATTTGGAAAGGAAGCAGAAGATTTCTCTATGGAAGCGCTGACACGTCTTTTAGAGCAGCCTGAAAAGTTTGATATTGAGAAGAGTGAATTAACGGTAGATAGTATTGTCACCTATATGAATCTTAATGTTATGCGCAACTTGGTAAGAGGAGATTCGAAAAAAGATGAAAATGTATTCACAGATGACATAGATGATAATTTTGAGGAGAGCCTACCTTTTGCTGAGATTACGTTAGAGCAACAGGTAGATCTGAAAGAAGTGAAGAAGCATATGGAGAATGTATTAAGCGAGGAAGACGATCTTTATGAAATATTTACAGGACTTTTTGAGATGGACCTTAAAAGACGGGAAATCTGTCAGCAGTTGAATATAAGTCCAGAAGAATACGACCGTAGAATGGCACGTTTAAGCAATCGCCTCGAGAAGGCGGCGAAGTATTTTGGTAACAAAGACTAAATTAGTGTAACACAATGGATGACAAAAAAGCTATAAACAGGTTAGTAGAGGATGTTGCTTATGCCGTCAGTAAAGACGCTAATGTTGCCGATAACTACCTAAAGGAAAAGGGAGTTGATACAGAAAAACTGACAAGTGATGGTCTTGCGCTCATCCGTAAGATGAAGTTGCTGAGACAATCTGCAATCAATGAAGAGAAGGAGAAGACCCTGGAAGAAATGGCTTGGAAGAAAATTCTCGAAACAGCGAAAGAGAAAGCCATTTCAGAAGTAGCGGCCTTGAATCTACTCATCCCCAACCTGCGTCAATCGTCTGCCCTTTACAGCAAACTAGAAACCCTAAGTCAGGATGATCTCAAAAAAGTTCTTGAGGAAGAAGGGTTGCTGAAATTAATGGAACAGATGGATCAGAAAAAAGATGATAAATAAGGGTACCCTAGTGGCCCGTCGTCTTATGGAAGAAATAGGAATTAGTAATTCACCTAATGAAATTCCCATTGAAAAAATAATTACTGGACGTGGAGCAAGTTTTAAGTTAGCTCCAATGGATAATGCTGATGGCCGTATAGTCTTCGGTGATTATAAAGCCAAAATCACGGTGAATTCACAAATCGATTATCCTGGTAAAATAAGGCACGTAGCCTCTCATGAGCTGGGTCATTTCGAAATGCATAAGGGAATCAAGCGAATCTTTACCGATGATGACAGAACCTTATTAGATTGGTATAAGAGCGGTGTTCATGAGATTGAGGCCAATCATTTTGCGTCAGAGATATTATTGCCTGAGCACTTAGTTAGACAATACTGTGATGATGAAGGTTTTAGCCGACAATTAATTGAAGATCTGGCAGAGGAGTTCAATACAAGCATTACCGCTACCGCCTTAAAGTACTTCAATCTTGGGCTCTATCCACTTACCTTGATCTTCTCACAAAACAGTTTTATCAAATGGTATAGGAAGAGTGAAGATTTTCCCTTTACTTATTTGCCTCCGTACAATACCAAGGTACCGGTGAATACTGTTGCTGGGGACTTTTTCTTCAAGCAAATCAAACAGGAGGATTTTGAACAGGTCTATGCCGATGACTGGTTCACTGATTACAATATTGATTCTAACAAGCAGCTGTTTGAAACCTGTTTTTATTCCGACAGGTTCAATTTTGTTATGAGCATTTTGTGGGATTACTGATAGTGAGTTAAATAAAACCCACATTTTTTGTTTACAGATTTCTATTCGCGCTACTTAAGCCACTTACGATCTTTCATAAGATTTCGATGGTTTAGGCTGATCTAATCATTATCAAAGTCAAGGACTCTATTTCCAAATCCAATGTTATAAAATACCTGGGGTGAGGACATGAAGACCATCTTCTAATTAACTAAAGTGATTTATTTATAACTGATTTATATAAATAATACTTAAATTGTTATGCAAACTAATTGATTAAGCTATGGGTGAATTTGACGAAAAAGCACACATATGGGGTACGGCAGATCTTAGCACCTCTAAGTTAGCGAGCACACTGCTAACCCTAATTAGGTTCTTAGTGGACAAAGGTATCATTGATGAACAGGAAGGTATTCAAATTCTTGAAGGAACGAGATAGTTAAAAATTTTATATGTAGGCAAGTAGACACTAGTTTTTTAACGTTCCGTATCCTACTATTTTGATGCATTTCGGATCATAGTTCAGATAAACTCCAAATATTTGATTCTCAGGCATTAGTAGTCAGGATCTCTTGCTTTGGGCTGGCCAGGTGAGCAATAGCTCACATATGCTTTTAATTGGAATTCGGGAACTATTGAAAGGGGGGTTACAAAATTAGGTAAGTTAGCAGCTCATTGTTCAGAATTATCAGAAGCACCCATTTTGCATCAAAGACCAGAAGGGAATGAGAGAGGGGATGCAAAATGTATTTGATTTCATTGCATGTTATAAGTAATGAAAAGAGATAAAATATAATCATTCTTCTTTTTTGCTTCGTGGACTGATTCTATCCCGTTGTAATTGATGTAATATGTCAACATCAATAAACGTTCCTTAATGAGCATAATATTCATCATGGAAATCATATATTTAATTTGACCGTTGATATTGCTTTTCATAAGCATCACATTGGTGGATGAGATTTCATTCAACTCATATCTTTCCAAGATTGCCGGCCTGCCAATTTCAATTTCATTTTCCGATTTGTATTCCACCTCTTCGATGTATTTTTTAAAATCAATTTTTTTAGCTCTTTGACTAGATTGTCTTCCAACCAGGTCAAATCTTTTGATGTTGCGGTATAATCTTTTATTGATTTAGGGCTCATTAAAATGGCATAATCATCGATATCAGCTATACCCAGACGGTTATATGAGTCTTCACTTAGATAGTAAGCTAAGTACTGATTTACATCTAATTCAAAACTTCTTGCCCAGGTTTTAATTTTGTCTTCTTCCGCACATTCAATCATCCCAAGAATCTTAGGAAGACATATTTCAGAACTTCCGAAATCAACAGATCTTGTTGCACATGTAAATGAAGAATTGTCACTTGGAACTTGACCACATGAAATCAGAATTACCAACCAATGAATGTATTTCATTTTTCCAAATTATGTACGTGAATAATTCGAATCTATGCAATTGCTCATGATATTACTTAAAAATTGTCAACATTAGTTTCAGTTGAGTTGTCAATGTGCTTGGGTAGACAATAAAAGTTTTTGAATTGAGCTTATAACACTATGTAACCTACACATCTACGTTATCTAGTAATCAGAGCACGTTTGCATCTAGGGCAAAAGGGGAGGAAAGAGTGGATGCAAATTGGTGTGAGCCTTATCTTGCATGTCCATCATGCTTTTTAAGTCATTTCAAGATAAACTGATTTGACACTACTTCTTCAAGCCAAAGTCCGACATCCAGTTTTTCACTATAAAGAAATCTCTCAATCTCTTGCTCATCAATAACAACTAGATTAATTCCATCTCTAATGAGATTATTCAAATGAGTTTTGAAAGGCTTGGAAATCCCATTAAGAGTTATGAAGATCCCTAGATTGACCTTATTACCTGCTTCCCGATATTTACTTTCAAACACGCGCGCTTCTGAAACACCTACGGTCGTAATCCAATTCTTGCACTCTACCAAAATGAATGGACTATTCAAGGATTTTAAAAAATTATTATAGGAGGTATTTTTTAGGATTATGTCTAACTCTTGAGTTTCCACAAGAAGATTTTTTTTCAATACAGAAAATCCAAACTTATGGTGAAATAGGTTGGCAACGAATTCTTCAAGTTTTATTCCCTTCTCATTGTCACCTTTTCCTAATTCCTTAAGTTCAAGCCATTTTTGAGTAAGCTGAACCCTATCATATTCTAAGTTAAAAGTTTCATTTCCTCCAAGTATTGCGTTAAACGCTTTTGTGTAAGTTTTTGCTTTTTGACCTAAAGTATTAATAGAGTCCTCAATAACATTTGTAGGACCGCCTTCAAAAATCCACTCCTTCAAGTCAAGTTTCAACTTGGAGCGTTTATCAATAGTTTCTAAAATCAATCTTATCTCTAGTAACCATGCAATTTCTGGCAAATAGGAACGCGCATATGATAAAAACAGCCCAAAGGTGGTGGCCTCAAGTACTTTTGGTTCTTTGAGGTAATTAGTCTTAATACTATCCAAACCAGGTATTAAGATTCATCTTCAGGGTAGTCCGATTCTAATTTTATATCACTCTTTACCAATTCGATAGCGCACTTAATATCATTGCTTGGATTACCTTTAGTTACCTTGTCAATCCAGCCATTGATATCGCGAATCATTTTTCTGGAGCTTGAGTCATTTTTTATATGCTCATAAACCACTTTCATTCCTTGAAACCTGGCTAAGCCCCAACCAATCAATCCTGACCGAAACGTTGCATAAATACTAGTAAAAAATTCTAATGTTAGTCCTAGTTGATCCAAATTTGAAATTACCTGACCTGCAGTTGCCTCTAGTCCTACGAATACGTCAGCTTCAATATCATATTCCGTATCGGTATTGATAGATCTATGTTTTCCGTAAAAGAGCAAGGGAGCTTCAATGGGTAAATGTTTTCTCCAACTCCAAAAGTGTTGATTTCCAATTTTTAGTTCCGTATACCAGCCCATGCAATAAAGATCGAAACAAATAATGGGCAAATGGAATGTTTTACTTTAAATATGAAAAGGAGCGGTTTTCCTGAGACCATTTCTTCAAATGCTGACCGAAGAAGTAAAAATATCAATTTAAGAGATTGATTCAGGATAGTGACTCACCTATTCAATCAAGAATGACTCTGTAAGCCACTCACTCCACTCCACATCATTATCCACTACCCTGATACTGATCTCATACATCCCCCCCTCTGGAAAAATAACCGTGATCGAACTTTTGTTTAGTGATACCTCTCTTCCCAGGAAGACATATTCATACTCGGCTATCCCCCCACCGAACCTGGCATCCGGATCATAGCTCCCAGAAGCATCAATGATATATTCTAGGGGATCATGCTGTACATCAGGTTTAGTCAGCGTCAATTGTGCAACCGGAGGTATATTACCAAATGATAGTAACCGGAGAGTACCGGTATCTTCCAGATCAAAGACATCCTTTACCTTGAATATCAATTCATGTTCTCCAACGACCAGTGGTTCATATTTGAGGCTCATAAACCCACCCTTATCCGGAGAAAACGAACCTTCTTCAATCCGTGAACCTTGATAGAACAGATTCCCGCCCCCCACTGTCAAATGATATTCAACAGTAGAAATATTATCATCAACATCCTTCAATGTAAGTTTTATGTCATAGTAGGGATAGGGATTGGCTTCGGAGATCTTTACCGAATCCATTATAACGTCCAAACTATCTATCCCATCTAATACTAGTATTGGTGACGAATTGAGATCTTCAATGTTATTAATCCTCAAACAAGAGGGTACGAGCGATGTAAGGGCAAATGCCAGTATGATTTGTACGACAGCCTTCACTGACTCCTTTCCATCCCCCTATCGTTTCACAACCTTTACCTCCCTTATCATTTCACTTCCCTTCACCTTCACCAAATAAAGACCTCCGGGAAGCGACGTCCCATCCATCATTATTAGATGTTCACCTTTGTCCAGATACCTGACCTTCCCAAGCACCTTGATTCCACTCAAATCATAGACATCGACATGCATTGTTCCTGGTTTCCTAACTTCTACCTTCAATGCAATTTCATCGGAAAATGGGACCGGATATGCCAAAACCTGGAAGTTTGGATCATCCAGCCCCAGCACTTCTTCCACTTCCTCTGTACTTACGGAAATAAGGTTCTCCTTCACAACATTCACTTTACAATCCCCAGTTGTTACATTAAGGCTTACAGTGAAAGATCCCTCGTCATAATAATAGTGAGAAGGTTTGGATTCACTGGATGTCAGTTCATCTCCAAAATCCCATAAATAACTGTCAGCCTTGTCCAGATTTGATATAAAATCCACTCGCTCGCCAAGTGTTACTTCATACTTGGACGCATCGAAATCCGCATGGATCTCCGAAACCTCAACCGTCACTTCCACAAACTCGGAAACACAGCCGAAGGCATTTTCAGCCTGGACTCTGATCAACCCACTTTGATCAGGTGTGAAAACGATGGTCTCTCCTGTCCCAAAACTCTCGGTGCCACCTTCTAAAAACCATCTGTATATCGTTCCGGGTGTTCCACCCGAGGCGCTGAGTTCCCCTGTTCCTCCCGCACAAACTACGATACTATCAGCATTCACAACGGGAATGTCTGGAACGGCCAACACGACCATTTCCTTTTCCTTAATGGCCGTACACCCATTGACTTGGACTGTATAGGTCAGTGTATTTGGTCCTTCCCCGGCAACTAATGGATCGAATACTCCAAGGGTTACACCAGAGCCGGTCCATGAACCGTCAGGAATATTGGGGAACAGCGTCAGGTCAATGGTTCCTTCATTCATGCAAACCGGATATTCAACTTCTCCAATGTCCAGGCTTTCTCCACCGGATTGATCTGAAATGACCGCGATGATGCGGCTTCCTTCCGTTGCACATCCCACAGGATTCACCAAGCTGTAGGTAATTGCATGTGTCCCCGCACCTGCAACAGATGGATGGAACTCCCCGTTGATCACACCGCTCCCTGTAAATACTCCTCCATGGATTGATACATCCTCAAATAGATCCAGCTTTGCTGAGTTGATACAAAGCGTTGTATCCTGGCCGATCTCTATCGGAGTGATGTCCACATATTCTGCCGTTACTCGTTCCCTGGAGCTTTCGCATCCGGTTTCCGAAACGACAGAGACCCAATAAGAAGTGGTTTCCGTCAAGTTTGCGATGGTATAAGCTTCACCATTGGCAAATGGATTACCTCCGTTCTCTTCAAAATACCAGTTAAAACGTGGATTGGTGACCGAGGAACTCACCGATAAGGTGGACGGCCCAGGCCCGCACCTGGAGGCATCATCTCCAACGGGTCGCTCTGGTATGTTGTTGACCGTCGCAAAGACTTCTTCACGTTGTCCTTCGCAACCTTCCGGAGTCATTATGCTTACAAAGTAACTGGTACTGTTGACCAGTTCGGGCGTCTCGAATGTACTGCCTGTCGCCAGGGTATCGGGATCATCGTCATCCTCGTACCAGCGATAATTACCGCCTGTCGGTGCTCCACCGGCCGACAACGCTATTGCTCCGCTTCCGCAAATATCATTACTCACCACGGATGGGATATCAGGAACGGAATTGACGGTTGCTCTTACCTGTTTTCGGAAACCTGAGCAACCTTCTTCACTGGTGATCCCTACAAAGTAATCCCTTGTGCTACTTACATTGACTGTTAACGAAGTGCCCTCCGAGATCGGCTCGATCCCTGTGTTGGTGTCGAACCACTCGTAAATAACATTCTTGACGCTCTCAGAGACGATCAGTATCACATCACCGGGTCCACAGCGTGCTGTATCAGGAGATACCGGGACATCCGGTATGGCATTTATTGTTGCATTGATCTCTGATCTGGTACCTTCGCAACCGTTGTCATCGGTGATACTTGTCCAATAGGATCTTGATTCGTTCAGTAAAGGGGAACTGAAGTATTGTCCTTCGAAGATACTCGTGCTGCTGAACTCCGTTTCATACCAGTTGAACACTCCGGATATTTCACTTGATACACTTAGATCGATGCTTCCTGCGCCACAGTTCGATCCAGGCGTTCCGGTTGGAGCGTCAGGGATTTCATGGATAACGGCTGTAATGGGCTCCCGGTTCCCTTCACATCCCTCCGCGCTTACGATGCTCGCGTAGTAGGTAGTCGATTCGGACAATGTCGGAGTTTCCCACCTCTCACCGCTATGAAACGGAGTGCCTCCTGAAGCATCTGCATACCAACTGTAGGTGCCTCCATCGCCTGAGCCCCCGACATTCAGTATAACTGAACCTTCACCACAATGCTCATCTTCAAAAGTGACTGGTGGTGCCGGAAAGGGATGGACCGTTACCGTGACGACCGTGCGGTTATTGCTGACACAGTTGGCATCACTTAAAGCATCTAAATAAAAATTTCGTGTAACCGATACAAAAGGTTCGAACGACTCTCCAATGAACAATGAATTACCGCCGGAAGGTGCATCATACCACCTGTAATTCACTGCCTCGGATCCACCCGAAGCATTGATAATGAGGATACCTTCACCGCATCTGTCCACATCTTCAGCGATTGGATCTTCAGGGATCGGATGGATCGTTGCTTGTACTTCAGCCCTTTCACTTTCACAAGTGTTCAGGTCTGTAATACTGACCCAGTAATCTTCTGATGATTCCAGAACTGGCGTTTCTAAAATCTCCACATTCGAAATACTTGAGGTACTGAATTGGGTTTCGTACCAGTTGAAAGTCCCTGGAATGGCGGCACTTGCGGCAAGTTCCAGGGTGCCTTCTCCGCATCGCTCCATTGGAACCACATCCGGCATAGGGGGTATTTCATGGATGATTGCAGTTACGGATTCTCGGTTTCCTTCACACCCGTAAGGGCTGACAATGCTCACATAATAGTCTCTGGACGCACCCAGAACAGGAGTTTCCCACGTTTCGATGTCATTGAACGATGTACCTCCGCTTTCATTCTCATACCACCGGTACGACCCGTCGGCCTGTGCACCGCCGGCATTCAGCATAACCGACCCATCGCCGCATCTCGAATTGTCAAAGGTAACAGGTGGACCGGGAAAAGGATGGATCGTAACAGTGACCGCGGTTCGGCTGGTGCTTGTGCAGATTTCGGGGCTCGTTGCCGAAACATAAAAGTTCCTGGTCACCGTGACATCGGGCTCATAGATTGCCCCGGTATATAGCGCAGACCCGCCCGTAGGATTATCGTACCATTTGTATACGGCATTTTCAATTCCACCGGACGCCATGATGGTCACCTCTCCCGGTCCACAGCGTCCAACGGATACCGCATCCGGTGCACTTGGAACGGGATTGAGTGTAGCCAATACCTCTGTTCGGGGACTCTCGCAGCCATTCCCATCGGTGATACTGACCCAATAACTGCGTGAATCTGTCAACGTAGGAGTTGTAAACTGTTGACCAGAGTGAATGATGGTTGTGGAAAAGGTCGTTTCATACCAATTATATGTGCCTGAAACTTCAGCATTTGCACTTAGATCCACCGTCCCGTTTCCACATCGTTCACCATTCACACTCGTAGGTGCATTCGGAACACTATATATCGTTGCTGTGATCTCCGATCTTGGGCCTTCACATTGTTCAGCGGTCACAATACTCACCCAATAGGAGGTCGTAGCATTAAGAGATGGTGTTACCCATGAACTTGAATTATTGAATGATGATCCTCCGGATTCATCCGCATACCACCGATAGTCTCCTCCGCTGGGAGCTCCTCCGACGCTCAGGCTGACGGTACCTGGTCCGCATCTTGAGCCATCGAACACTGTGGGTCCTCCAGGGATGGATTGGATCACCGCATCCGCAGTTGCCCTGGTGGGACTAATACAACCATCGGCGCTGACTGCCTCGACATAATAGGACCGTGAAGACGATAGTGAAGGAGTTTGGAAACTTGGCCCTGAGTGAAGCGAGGATCCTCCGGTGGGATTCTCGAACCACTCGTAAGTCGCACCCTGTATTCCACCGGATGCAGACAATGTAACCGTCCCTGGACCGCACCGGCTCCCATCTGAGGTGTTTGGTTCCAATGGAACTTCGTATGCAGTCGCTGTTACTGGTTTTCTTGATGGGGAAATACAGCCGTCACCATTGATCGCTTCCACGTAATAGGTACTGGTTCCGGTTGCTATCGTTGGACTGTAGCTGTTGCCAGTATGCAAAGTGGAACCTCCTGACGGATTCGAATACCATTTTAAGGTATGGCCTGACAGTGAGGCCTGTAGATCCACTTCCCCGTCTCCACACCGTTCGTCTTCTGTTACCGAAATTTCGTTCGCATCTGGCAATGCTATGACCGTGATGGATCTGAAATCCGAATTCACACATCCACCCGCATTGGTATAGGTGTAGGTGACCGTATGTTCACCGGCACCGGCAGCGTTGGGATCGAAAGCGCTGCCACCCAGACAACCGCTGCAACTGGCCGTCCATACACCTCCTGTCGGTGAGGCTCCGGTTAAACTAAATGTTCCATCATTAATACATTTCGTGAGTCCTGGACCAGCTTCCACTACGGGAAGGGCTTTGACAGTGAAGGTTTTGTCATCTGTATCACTGCATGCACCTTCGGTCTTGCTGGCTCGGATAGTATATGTCCCTGGGGGTGCGATGTCTGAATCAAACTTGCCATCGACAACATAATCACAATCCACGCACTCCCAACTAACACCTGAAGTTGCCGCCACTAGGGTAATCTGCCCACTGTTCTCACATGCCTCCTGATTGGCTCCGGCATCAATGGTAATAATTGGATCAATAGTAATATTGGCGGTTGAAGAATTGGAACATCCATTCTCATCCGTATAGGTGTATGTAACTTGGTAACTTCCTGGAGTGCTACTGGCAATGTCAATGTTCTCATTCGCCGAACCGTACAGATCAAGGCTGTTACCATGGCTATGTGAAAATGTTCCACCTGAAATATTAATCCAATTCGTTAGGTCAGGATCCGAATCAGTTTTGCAGAAAGCCGAAGGATCCGCAAAACTGACTGATGGATTTGGATGAACGGTTGCCTGAAGAGAGATCGTTTGTGTGCCGTTGCTGAAGCTTTTTGAGGCTGTGATCGTATGTGTTCCACTCCCAGCATCCTGTGGGTTCCATGTATTTCCTACAACACCCGGTCCGGAGTAAGATACACCATCCGCATGGGAGATGATATTGTCAAGATTGACAATATCGTTTTCACCTTCACAGTATGAAATTGTTCCCGTCCATTGCCAATCGATCACAACAATGTTGAATACATCGTATTCGAATGGACCATTTTCCTGGACATCGCATGACACATCAGGTTCAACCGTTTGATACAATTGCATGACATTGTAGATATAGGTGCCTGTCGAGCTATTAGAAAATGTAACGGATCCATAATCAACCGAAGATGTATTGGAAAGTTCTGGAACTTGATTGCATGATGAACTATTCTCGCACCCGTATCCATAGACATTCACTTCCCAAAATGTACATCCATAACATGTACCTGAAATACATTGATCTCCAAGATCGAATAGGACTAAGGTTCCCTGATCCTTTGCCAGGATCTTATCTGTAACATTGGGTGGATCATCCCTAAAAGGTTGAGCATCCATTGAAATCTGTGCGGTAACCACGACGATGATCAAAATAATTTTTCCTATACTTTTCATCATGTCATTCTTAATTTTTGTAATATCTCGTTAGAAAGTGTACTTCATTCCTGCAGTGAGATAGGATCTAACTGCACCCATACTGGAGTTTGGAACATACCTCAATAGTCCGATCATGGTTATCCCAAGTCGATTCCATAAATAGTATTCTAGTCCTGTACCACTTGCAATTCCAACACCAAGCCACAATGGGTCATGTTTCCATTCAATTTGTTTCAGGTTTTCAATTACTATAGTTGGCCCGGCCATGAAGTACAAAAACAAAGATTTTTGTATGATCGCATAGCTGGATATTACCAAGTCAATAGAAGTTGCGGAACTTATGAACCTTGGATCTACGTCCTTTTCAATATTTACAGATGCCTTTCCAAACCATCGATGCGAAAAGTACCTGAAATACGAAATAGATCCTGCTAACCCAAGATCACTGATCCCACCAGCCAGTTCAATCCCCTGCACCCCTTCAACGTGTCTAAACAATGTAGAAGGTTCCTTGACCTGCCCATTGATTCCCGAAAACGGAATTGTCGCTGCAATTAAGATTACAAGTGTATTTATCCATTTCTTCATATTGAACATTCGACATATTATAACATCATAATGCATATTCATAGTCAAATTTTTTTGACATACGCGCCGGACTCCGTCCTTTGAGGGAGGGATTAAGAGAAGACTAAGCGGTAGTCCTTTAAATTCAATACCTCTCATATCACCTTCGCCTCCAGTATATTCTTACCTCTCACAACTAACTCCATTTTCCTTTCCCCCTGCTCCCCTTCCCAGAGTTGTATGAATAGACTCTGTCTCTTACTTAAAGTGAATTTTTCAAAAGCATACACGCGAGAGATTATCTCCCCGGCAGAAACAGGTATGTCATTGTCATTCATAACATAGATTGGAGTCAGTAACTCGTCTTGTTTCGGACGTTTCTTATTGCCTCTTTTTCCCCTGTCTCCCTTGAAGAATCCCACAAATCCTATGTCATACTCGATGTTGCTTGAATTCTTGATATACAGCTTGAAGAAAAGATGATCGCCTGATATATAGATCCCTCCCAGGAAAAACAGGATCTTTTGCGACGACTTACCAATGGAACTCAGATCATTTTCAAATTTCTGAATCGTTTCACAATAATAGCCTAGACTATCCCCCATTGCCTGCCCGTCCGAAACGTATTGTAGGGGGGAGGGAGAATTAATGGAGGTTTTTACCGGGTCAGAGGGATCAAAAGACGTTCCTTTGTTCAGTATTTTTTCTTTCAGGATTGACGCCTCTTCTATTTTTATCATTTTCAATAGCACCTTCGGCTGTTCACAATACCTGAGAATGAAATTGAAATACCCAGATTCCGTCTCAACAAACAGGTTTGTTGTCTCAAATTGCTCTATTCCCGCGGCTAACTTGATCCTCTCGGGACTTTCCGACGGATTTTCGACAAGTACGTCCCATAGTTTTTCTCCACCCTCTATTCTAACCCCGAGGCCCATATCCCATTTCCTGACTGGTGAATCAAAGATCAAATTGACAGAAGTCGTATACCCGATATTCAGCGTATCATATGGCTGACTGACAACATAAGAGTTAGTAATGAAATAGAACAATATGGCAACTACAAATGATTTCATTTGTTTCTGAGATACAACTTATGTCCGGCAGTGATCGGTATATCCGGATCTCTGATTTTCTTTTTGGTTGATGAGAATGGTACGTTTTTCAGAATTGGAACCTCAACGGATCTTTGCACTTCACTTATCGTCTGTTCAAGGACATCCCTTTTGATCTCTTTGTCGAGTCCTCCCTCGATCGGTATTCCCCTATGTCCATTGAGATCATACCCGGTAAGATTTGCTGGTAGCGAATGCCCGGCAACGGAAATGGTTTCAACGTCCAGGTAGATCCTGTCGTTGGTAAGTAGAACTTCCGCTAAAACAAAAGTGTTGCGTGGTATGGCCACCCCTTCCATATCGAAGCTTTCAATAACCCTGAGCTTAAGGAATGATCCTGTTGATATTGTTGCGTTCTCCTGAACAACCGCAAGGACATTCACACCAGTTGGATTATCTTCAGGATCGGTCGTTGTTGGCAACGACTCGACACCGCCGGACGCAAAGCCTACCCGTCTGCGCGGTACTTTTTCATTTTCACCAGAGGATATGGGTATCGTCGAGGTCCTATTAATCCGCTCAACCTTTAAAGTTGGATTTCTCAGGTCTGTTGTTGCTTGAGTTTGTTCGACACTACTTGACTCCTGGGTTCCCTCAAATTTTTGAATGATATGACTTGAATCCGGTTTGAACGGATCTTTGTGGATCTGGTCTTTTAGAAAGTCGTCCAGGCTCGACACCCTCCGGTCGTAATCGAACGCTTTGCGGTCTTTGACCCGTTTCTCAGCATAGATTTCCTGTTTCGATGGAGAGTTGTCCAACTCCGCGGGATTGACCATCCCTGTACTGTCGAATTCCTGTTCTTTATCCTTTATGAACGAGAAGAAAACGAAGATCCCCATCCCTAGGACCGAAATCCCCATCAAAACAAGTTTTTTATGTTTTTCCTCCATCCTCATTCCCTTTTGTTTGACAACACCGAATTGTTGAAGATGTCAAGCTGGTCCATCTTGGCACCAAAGGGATTCTGCCTGGTCCTTTTTTCGACATCATAGATAATAAAGCTGAAATGCATGTTCCGCGTGATGCTTTGGCGCCTCATTTCAATTTGTTGTTTACCGAACGCATAACCTCTTATCGGTTCGGTTCTCAGGTCAAATAACACACTATCGACCTTCGCTTTGTACACCCAGTTGTTTTCAAGTACATTCCCGATTACGTTTTCTTCGAGCCATAGATCCTCTATGGTCTGTTCGTTGACAAAACTGACGGACAGGTGCAATGCTCTCTCCAGGTTCCCGCTTCGATTTCCTCTTATATTGCTGTCATCGCAACTGAATGCATTTTCGTAGAATTCCCTTACTACCTCCTCATACTCAAATACTCGTTCCTCATAGTCAAAGGAATTTCGGATTTCCGCCTTATACGGCCTGCTGTTCCGGTCGACGACCCATATCTGCTTGTAGGTATTTTCTATGTCCTTTCTCGTTAGGTAATACAGTAGGATATTTCCTGCAATGGAAATCACAACGATAACCCCCGCAAACGTCCTGAAACTCGTGCTGTCTTTTTTATAGTTATCTAGTGATTCCAGTTTCATAGCCTATTTTGTTGACATGGCATCCTTGGCCCGGCCTGGTGATGCCATTTGCTTCCCGCCTCCGGAAATACCGGCCAGTTGTTTAAAGCCACCTACCCTGGTGAGCGCAGCATAGGTGACAGCTGTCGTGACCTGGGCAAACATGGACAGGAACCTTCCTGAATCCGAACTGCCGACCACTTTCCCTGAGATCCAGAATGGAAGGATGTACACAACCAGGATGGCAACATTCAATGCTAAGGATTGAAGTCCGGTAAATTCATAGACATTCATCGCTGAAAAAATATCCTTGAACAGGTTGAAGTATAATATCCTGTCCAGGATGTTGAAAACCACATATGAAAAATAGACTGTGATAAAAGCGTTGAACCAGACAACGATCTTATCCTTCCAGATCGGAAGGATGGAAGCTACAAAAGCATACGGTCCGAAAACAAACAACACTAGAGATAGTATTTTGAGTAA
Organism: Cyclobacteriaceae bacterium; assembly: GCA_028278225.1. Classification (GTDB taxonomy): domain Bacteria; phylum Bacteroidota; class Bacteroidia; order Cytophagales; family Cyclobacteriaceae; genus JANQEU01. The sequence goes on along the minus strand of JANQEU010000049.1, from coordinate 88,345 downwards.
TGCTTGCATAATGATCCGTACGACGGATGCAAGAGAAACCACAATGGTATCCAGAAAGAATGCGCCTATACTCAACGGTGATAATGCCATCCCCAGGTAATCCCAAAGTGTTAGTTCTTCGGCGTGGATATCATCGTTGCTTTCCTCATTTCTAGGATCAGGTACGAATTCCTTCTCTAATGTTCCAGGCAAACCGTTCTCATACGTATGCTCGCCTAGTTTCTGACTGTAATCGATTATCTCATTGGCCGAAGGTTGTGTCGCCCGGTTGATGAGATCAATAACCTTTACTGGGAAACCGATCACTGGAATATACAGTCCCAGGGCGAACATAATCACAACGATCCTGCCGAATTCTGCAAAGTTGATGGGCTGCATCCCTCTTGACTTAATTACCGTAGTCAGTACATTGTACACAACCCCTATCACAAAAAACATAACGGCCAGCGCCTCTGCGATTACAATCTGCTCTAGCGTCAACCCGAGTACATACCCATCGAGTAATTCATCATTAAACAACCATTCATATGCTTTCTGCATGAGCCAACATTTATTAATCTATCTATTTGTTGTCTAACACACACCCCTTCCGGGGGATCAAGAGGGATTAATACCTCCCATATCTCCCAAAATCATTCACGTTCATCATGTCCTCCCTAAACCTTCTCGTGTCCTCAAACCTCCTGATAATCCGCCTGAGTAAGACGGACAGCTCACCTAATCCCAGTTGCGCCTTTTCGAACGCTGACAGAGCTTCCTTATAGGCAGCCAGCCTTCCATCTCTGTCCATGCTGAATCCATCCGACAGAACCACATTCACGACATCGACCACATATCTCAGCTGATTGATATTTACCTTATACTTGAATTCGTTGAAACAGCTTGCCCTTTCTCCCACAAGGTTCATTGCTATATTCATTTCAACATTGAGGTCTTTAGCCAGGCATGCAGTGCTTTCTAGCAACTGCACAAACTCCTGCATGCTCTCGAATCTTTCAATCCACCCTGCCATTTTCTTCAAGGTTTCCATCCGTTGTTCGACTTGTCTAATGGTGGCCATCGTAATATTCATGGTACCCATAATGGTGGTCTGACTTGAAGCAATGGATTCAAGGATCGGAGCCTCAACAACAAATTGGGAAAAACTACTGTGTCCTATCTGAAGGAACATAAATATGATAATGAATCTTTTCATTGCCTTCCTTATTTGATTTCAATTTCTTTAGTCGCTAGTGCATCTTCAAGTCTTACCCATACGAACCATTTCGGTTTGTTAGGAACAGCGAGGACGGCAAATACTTTTGACTCCCCGTCTTCCTTCCGTCTTAGAAAGTGATCGACTACCAGTTCACTATAATAATCCGATGTGAAACTCGCCCTCCTTTTTTGAATAGAACCTACATTGAAAAACACGTGAGCGTATGCACCATTTAGTGAGCTCTGTTTAAAAACAACTGTATCCCCGGCATTAACAGTAATATTTCCGGTCTCGGATTCATACTCATAAAACTTGCCTTGCGCAGAACAAATATTGAAGTACAACACCGCTAATAGAGCCATCAACATCTGCGGTCTATACGGATGTTTGTTCTTATGGCTCGCGGGTATCCATCTGCCTACTGATAGTCGCATTGCGATTGATGATCTATATGAGTTAAGCAGCTTTTTCACGTCTATGTTTGTTTTCGATAAATTGATTGATTGCCATTTTTAGGTTTCCGTATTTCCTGAAATATTTCTGAATCTCCTCCTTGTCCTTCCCTTTTGAGGAATAGACCGCACTGGTCTTTTCAGAAACTTCGTACCTAAATATTCTCGAATGATCACCCTGCTTAATAAAGAATTCCCTGTAGCCAAGCTCATCACGCTTCTTTAGATCCTTCATTAGACCTATATCGTGATCAGTCAGGGAAAGCCATTTCTGCAGGTCCTCATAGTTTTTCCTCGTTGCCCTTCTCATAAGGACAAGGGTATCCGAATTTGAAAGCATGGCATCCGCCGATGTCACCTGTTCAAAGTCCTTGATGTCCTGGGTTGCTAACATGATCGATCCTTCGTTCTTTCGAAATGTCCTGTACAGGTACTCTACGAACTCTCTCAATTCCCCTTTTAGGACTTTCCAACCTTCGTCGATGATAAATCGCTTTCGGATACCTCTCAGGTTCCGGATCTTATCCATGACGAGCTCCATAATAATCAATCCGACCACAGGAAAGATGAACTTATCCGATTCAACGCTTTCGATATCAAACACGATGAAGGATTCATCACGAAGATTGACCCTCTCCCTGCTATTGAGCAGCTCTTTGTACTCTCCATGCACATATGCTTCAAAAACAGTCCTGAGACTTTCGAAATCGAAGAATTTTTCCCTGGCTCTTTTGAAAAACTTCCGTTCATAGACATCGATGAATTTGTAGAATTCCTCAAATACAGGAAAAACCTTTTCTTGGTTGACATGGACATAAAATTTGTCAACCATGTCCTTAAGGATACTGTGCACTTCCATCGAAGCCTCTTGCGATCCCTGCCACATTGCAAGTAGTACGGAATGAATGAATATCTTCTTATCTGCGGAAAGGATCCAACTGCCTTTGTCATCCTGATCGGTAAGGAAAATATTGAAAGAAAGATTTTTACGGTCTGCTGAATCCAGGTATAGCCCTTGATTGAAATGACACAGATCCCGGTACGAATGTCCCACGTCGAGGATGATGACGTGAGCATTCTTGCTCAGGTCCTCATCAACAAGCCCATTTACCCAAAAAGATTTACCAGTACCTGAACCTCCTTCCACTACACCGTTCCGGTTTTGGATATGAGGGGAATCCCAAAGGTCAAGGACAACCGGATTTCCGAAACGATCCAGGTAAATGTTGCCACTAATGTCTGAAACATAATGCGTTTCCAATGGCATATAGCAGATCGCGTGCTCCACAACCGTGTCAAAAGTTCGATAATTGCCACGTGCAAAACCTGGAGATGAACCGACGAACAGCGATAAGGTTTCGTAGTTCTCGATCCATGAATGGGATTCATTGATATTATCGAAAGCCGTTAGCGTATACCTTAATGAATCTTGTAGCCTGGAAAGATCACAATCCGCAAAAACTACATTCAACGCTGCCTTGCACAGGGTCAGATCCCTGTTTGAAACTGCTTCTTTGAAACCTCTTATCGCTTCGATCTTCCTGACTGAAGGATCGTACCCGAATCCCGCCAACACACCCTCGGACATGGTTTTCATGAAATATTCAAAATAGATCTTTTCCTTGCTTTGGATGGTGAATATGGTATTGACGATATGATCCACCGGAAGTCCAAGGGCAACGGGGAAAACACTTCCGAGTTCAACCTGTATTTCAGTTTCGGTTCGTGACTCCAGATTGACGGAACTGAGATCCACTGACCTGTGCTTCTTTGTATTGAAGACCAGGTTACCCTGATTTACCATACTAACGATCCCGACGAATTTACCTCCGACTTGCAGATACCCTTTTTCGACTCTATAAGGTGGAAGGTTGCTACCTGGTTTGTGTTGTTCAGGACGATCAAACGACATGTTCCAATAATCCCAAAGAGAATTTTTCAAATCATTGCGATCCATCCGTTTGACGTCGATACCACGGATACCTCCTAGTGAAGCACTGAACGTCTCCCGATATACCGATGCCTCTTCGACCGTTTTCTCCACATCCTTGAAGGGTTGCTTCGACATATAATCCAACATCTTGATAACCGGATTACGCTCCGCAGTGATCTTGTTCAACGTCCTGTTTGTAAAGGTCACATAAACCTTGGTCGAATGATGCAGTACCGGCCTCCCCAGATATACCTTTTGGTTTTCATTGATGCAAAAGCTTTGGGTTTCACGTGTCTGATTGTAGGTGCCCTGGTAGTAGCAGTTCTGTATATGGACAACAGTATTGACAGGAAGTTTTAGGAAAGCGCCCAGGAAACTTTCATATAACTCGTTATATCCCTCTACCCCCAGTGAGAAGACTTCAGGAAGCATGATTTCCCATCCCACCGTAATGTCTCCATTACCTGCTATCAGAAGATCATGTTCAATTGCCTGGATGGGAAATATCTTTTTCAGGTCGATGAAAGTCATGGTCGGGTGAGTTTGTCAAAAATATTTTCATCGTCCCTAAAGTACTTACGCATAGAAATCCACACGATCAGGGACAAGATATAATTGGGATTGCCCTGGTCATGTATGCGGGAGACCCTCCTTCCCACATAGTAGGTGACTACGAGTAGTACCACTCCGATCCACCAGGCAAACCAGCCCATCACAAATATGAAACTGGCTATGATGATCCATTGTATAGGTCTAAATCCAAGGAAATGGATTTGTTTGTTGATCATATAAAGACTTTTCCATTCCTTCCTTTCGCCCATAGTCAAAAGATTACTTCATAGATTCCGCGTAGTAACAAAATGAAAAGGAAAACCACCGTGGCTTTGCTGTTATCCATGACCTTGAAGACGATGTTTAGCATAAGCAATACGAAGGCAATAACAACAATGATATTTGACACCAACCTCCCTGTTTCGATTACATTGTCGGTTTCTTCCTCCAGCGCCTCATTGATTGTGCTCAGGTTTGGTTGGTCCTGGCTTTGCACAACAATTGGAGTTTGAAACCCCAGGTACAACGCCAGAAATATGAACCTTATCCATCTCACAAAATCTGAAAATTGATTGACTTTCTTTTTCATGATATAGTCTCAAATATCCCCTAACCTTATATAATCCGACCCGGATGGTAGATCGTCATCCGGAGCGTCGTCTTCGGTAACATCAGGACCATTCGGGTCATCAATTTCCAGGTCTGGCATTTCCTGGTCTTCATCCGGCACATATGGTACATTCGGTTCATCTTCGATTTCATCATTGACCATAATGTCAATCGCATCGGAATCATTAGTGATGGTTTCAACGAATTCTTTCATACGTTTTATCAATTTGGATTTTTCATTATCAGTGACATTAAATTCAATTTTTATTTTGGGACTATGGGATACTGCTAACATATCTCCTTTCTGTTTTGAGGTTGATCGAAACAAAGGGGACAGGAATGCAATGACCTGCAACGGATAAAATACTATTAGTACCACCATCACAATTCCTCCTGCCACGAGTATTATCAACCCCCATCCCAACATGGAACTTGAGAGTAGAATTAACACGATTAGCGGTTCTTATGGTCTGAGTATAATTATAGAAAGGCATTATTAATCCGGTTTTGGTAAATACCTGTCTCCGAAATATCTCCAAAATAATTTTTAAATACAATTAAATAGTGATAAAATTATAACATTATAATGTTATTAACGAACTAAAACCTATTGATAATGGAAGAAAAAATGACTCCTCAAAAGGCAACGAGGGTTGGATTCGTTGCCGCCGATGCACAGACAAAACAGTTTGAAAGCGGTAAGAAAGTCACCAACGTAACGATCCTTTCCGGATCGGGTGACAATAAGCAGGCTACTTATGTCCGGGGATGGAATGCAATGTCCGATAGACTCAGGGATATCAAGACAGGAGAGAAGTGGGAATTCAGGGGTGACCTTGTAACGGAAAGTAAGGACGGTAAGAAATATGATGTCCTGACAGCAAGGGAAGCTTATCCCCATGTCAAAAAGGAGATCCAGGGTGAAGTAAAACATATTGCAGACAAGAAGCTCGGCAAAACTGACATGAAGAATATTATGGTGGTCAGCAGTGAAATGGAAGGTGGCCGGGAGGTGAGCAATGTCTACAATATTGAACTATATGGGGATAAGAATATTGCCAAAGGTAAGAGTATCAAAGTAGGGGATGTAATTTCCACCAAGGGTCATGTAAGACTATATGACTATGTCAAGGATGGGGAAAATAAGATCAATAGGTCTTTTCAGAATCCCATGGAAATTGAAAATCACACTACTGAAAAAAGTAAGAAGGTCAGCAAGGATCTCAAACCCGAAGTAGGCAAAGCCGCTGCCAAGCAACCGAAAGTAAAGCCTAAAGGCAAAGGAATAACCATGTAAAGATCCTTTCATTCCAACGATGGATCCGGAAAAGAAAAGCTTGCATTTTGCCCTGATGATTTTGGTGTCTGTCCTTTCGTTCTACTTGATTGTGGATTTCCTGATGAGACTTGGTATAATTCGATATCAGGTGATTGGAGTCGGCTCCATAGACAAAGTGATTTTGTCCATCGTCATCAAAGGACGTACCGGTATTTCATTCGTTAGAGCCGCCTTGTTGTTGGGCATGATTGCGCTTGCATATTTTCAAATGAACGACATCATTTCGACTGGCCGGAATGCGAGGTTTGTTTACCCGCTGTTGGCTGTTGTCGCCATGATAGTTTTCATGAGTGGATACAATGTTTATTACTACTATAATGTCGTATTTTATCCAATAGTTTTCATAGCGCTCTTTTACCTCGTTCCAAAAGGATTCCGATCAGTCCTTTCTTTTGCTGGCAGCAGCGATCGGCAACTTGGCAGGCTTAACGTTGAAAGTGATAAATACTCATTCTCATATCCCACCCGAAAAGGGTTGCTGTACCTCAGCGATGCAAGGACCGCCACCTTCATTGAAGGATCTGCAAAAGCGGGTAAGACGGCCTCGTTGATCATACCGACGATTGTTCAGGCAGCCAACAATAATTTCGCGGGTCTGCTGTATGACTACGAGGGTGATCTCCGTGAATTGGATGGTGGCCTGCTTTCCCGTGTAGCTTATACGGCCATCAAAAAAAACGGTTCAAAGGTCAGATTTGCGATTGTGAATTTTACTGACTTGAGTAGGACGGTAAGGTGTAATCCTCTGTCATCAAAATATATCAAGAGTTACAACCATGCATTGGAATTGGCAACCGTGATCATGTACAATATCAACAGGAGTTGGTCCAGGCACAAGGACTTTTGGGGGGAGAATGCCATCGCCGCTTATGCTGCTACTATCTGGTTCTTTCAAAGGAACCAACCTTCGTTTTGTACAATTCCTCATATCACTGAATTTCTCCTCAATGATTTCAGAAAGGTTCTAAAGATCCTCCAAACCGATGAAGATGTGGCACCATACATCCGCCCGATCCTGGCCGCGATGGAACGTGACGCATCAGGCCAGATCGCAGGAGCTGAATCCAGTACTCAGTTCCCATTATCAAAGATGCGGTCTCCTGAAGTTTACTACGTTTTCAATCCGGAGCAAGATCATGAGTTTGACCTTGACATCACTAACAAAAACAACCCGGTTATGCTTTCGGTTTGTAATGCCCCCGAACTGCAGAATGCCCTAGCTCCGGCAATAGGTGCGATCATCCAGGTATGCAAAGTTCAGATGAATAAACTGGGTAAACAGAAAAGCATTTTCCTATTTGACGAAATGCCGACGGTTTACATAGATAAGGCCGACAAGATCCCAGCGGAAGCCAGGAAGAAATTGGTTTGTACATTCTTCGCGGTACAGACATATGATCAATTAGTACGTGACTACGGGGTCCAGAATGCTAAGGTCATCCGGAACTCTTGCGGCAACATTTTCACAGGCATTTCAAGTGTGGAATCCGCAGAGATGATTTCTCGTATGATGGGTGAATATAAACGTCCTGACTATGCCACTACGACGAGTGAATCCGGCCATTCATTGACACAGTCATTCAGGAATGAAAAGGTTCTCAAGGCGAGTGATGTGGCAGCCCAGGACACAGGCCATTTCTCAGGCAGGATATTGGGTGGCAACCCTCCTTACTTTTCAGCCCAGTTTAAATACCGTGAGTACCCGACTGAAGAAATTCCACATTTTAACTACCCGGTTGAATTGGATGACATCGAAACCCAGGAACTAGTACTTGCCGCCCTTGTTCAGGAGAACTATAAGCAGGTCATTTCAGATGTGAAAGTTCTCATATCCAAATACGAATCCCATCTCAACTTAAACGATACAGACTCATGAAACTTATTATAGCCACAGCATCTGGATCTATGTCGTCTGACGACTCGTCGTCCGACGACTTTATCCTCTCCAATCTAACCAGGATCTTGACATTTAGAATTCCACTCTTCAGGGGGGACAAAGGGGGGTGTAACGTAACGTCAGGTTTCCACTCGAAGAAACCAGTGAAGCCCTTCGGGGCCAGCAGATCCATCCCTTTTCAACAGGTCATAGACCATACGGTATCACAACTGTTTACTATCCCCGCACACCATACTTGCGCCGACGGAGCAAGACGTGTTTTGAACGGTTCAAAACTCCGCTGCTCTCCGTAATGAACGCGCTCAAAACACCGTCTTGGTTTTGCTTAACGTTTCGCTACACTCCACTACAAAACGATAAAATGGCTAGACCTAAAAAAGCAATTAAACGTCAGGAAAAGCTGACGCTTTACTACACAAAATCAGAATTCAGGATCGTTTCTAAACTGGCGGACAATCATGGCCTCTCCAAAGCTGAGTTCGCCCGTATGAAGAGCCTCGATCACCACCTCAAAACTAGGTTGACTCCTAAGGAGGTCGACATCTATAGAAAGCTAGTTGGTATCAGCAATAACCTCAACCAACTGGCCCACGCTGCCAACGTCGGAGAGACACTGACCATGAAGATCATCGAGGCATTGGAGACTATAAACCACCTGACCGATAAACTCCGATGATTGGTCAGGTCACCATAGGAAAATCTTTCGGAGGAGTTGTTCGCTACGTCATGGAAAAGGATCAGGCAGAAGTGATCGATCAGTCCGGCATCCGCAGCTCAGATCCCGTTCTTGCTACCCAGGATTTCAACGTGATCCGTTCTCAAAAACCCAACGTCAAAAATGCCGTTTGGCACACCTCAATTTCCTTCGCTTACGACGATAAATTGACACGGCAGAATATGATATCGATTGGCAAGGATTATCTGGACAAAATTGGTCTTGCCGATCACCAATATTTAATGATCCGCCACTACGATACCAAGCATGAACACATTCACATTATCTCCAATCGCGTTGGCTTCAATGGCGAACTGGCAAGTGACAAATGGTGCAAAAACCGGACGGCCCATATTTGTGATGTACTCGAAAAAGAATATGGCTTAACCATTGCACGAGACCAGGGCAAGAACAGGGGAAAACTGAATGACAAAAACCCATTGAAGAAACAGATCCGAAATGAGATCAAGGATGCTATTAACGAAGGGCTCAGCCAGGGCCATTTTGATTACGAACAACTTCAATCCCACCTCAAGGCAAGAGGCATTGAAATGCAATTCCAGACGCAAAGCACCGGCCGCATAAATGGGATTTCATTTCGACACAAGAACATGACGTTCAAAGGCAGTGCCATTGATAGATCATTCAGTTATCGTCGGCTTGCCCGGCGACTTTCGCAAAACAGAAACCAGGATAAAGATCATGACAAGAGAAGAAAAGATTGAGATCATGTTTGAATCCATCTTGGCTGAGATTGAGAAAGTCTCTAAAGATCTTGAGAGTGGCAATCACCAAAAAGTCCAAGACGGATCTTCGAACCTGGAGGAGAAGATCGAGACGCTTTCGAAGAGAATACTAAACCTGAAGATCCCAATGCCAAGGTTGGATTTGACTCCAATACTGGACAGACTCGATAATCTCCCGACTCACATTGATAACAACCCTACCGTCCGCTCTTCTTCTGATAAAGGATCGTCACTACGTCCGGTCATTGACAGAATTAGCCGGATCTTTTCCACTCCATTTACACTGATTATTGTTGTCATATTATTTGCGTCATTAGCTACAAACATCTACCTCGCCCGAAGGAATCTCCAAATTGGTGAAAGCCATGACAAGTATCAGTTTATCTACTACTCAGGTAATCAGGAATATCTGGATCAACTTGACAGCCTTTGGCGGATCGACAGTATTCGCTCAGGGTATTTGCGTTTTACACAACTCCGGAAAATGGATCGCTCCCGGATCGAAAACCAAATTCTTAGCAAAGATATTATGGATCAAAAAGACACCTTGAAATGAACCACAAAATGAGATCCAACTACATACTTCTTTCAAATGTCAGATTAATTCTGAGACAATGCGATAGTGTTGTTTCGGATCATTTCGATTTGCCGATGAAGATTGGCGAGGACACCAATGCCGATCTAATAAACTGTACACGTTGCTACCCAATTGAAATGTCGGGATTTCCCTTACAAAATATCCTTGGAAAATGGAAGTGATCTGTTTGGAAACTGAAGCATTCTACAACCTGGTTGATGAGGTTGTTAAGCGACTCCGGGATGATGACGGTGGCGAACAAGACAAATGGATTCAGATGGATGACGCGATGAAAATGTTGGGGATCAAATCGAAGACCACCCTCCAGAAGTTAAGGGACGAAGGCCGCATCCGGTTCGCACAACCCCAGAAGAAGATCATCCTTTACGACAGGGACTCGATCCTGCAATACCTCGAAGATCATGCACAGGAAACTTTTTAAAATATGGATACATCAAAACAATTTGTAAAGGGATTCAATAGTGGTTACATAATTCGAAAGAACCATCCGGTACTGATGAAGAATCTTATTAAAGGTGCCAAAGGGGATTCGGAATTATTGAAAGGATTGAAAGCGGGAGGGGCTCAGTTTGAAAAAGAGATGAAACTTAAATTGGACCAGTTCCATCAACGACGGAAACAGCCGTCAAAGGGGAAGGACCGTGGATTCGAAATATAAATATTCCGTGATCTCTTTTTTGGACATCGTTCTTCATCTATTGTTATGATTTGCATTGTCAACTGAAGTCAACTAAATTGGTTGACATAGGTTGACATCAAGATATTGTGGATAGTACTCAGAACTTATGGGAAGTATATGGATTTCGGGAAAGTCCATTCAATACGGATGCACTTTCCATTGTTCCTGAGATCACATTCTCGATCAAGAATGCCTATATAAAGAGGAGTGGTGAAGCGATTCAACAGGAAAAGAGATTCGACAATTTTTTCAGAAGCGGAACTGGTGGGCGGATTGTTGTAGAAGGCGAATCAGGCATTGGCAAAACGACGTTTGTAAATGCGTTTCGCTATCGATGGGGATACCTGACAGATGATAAATTACTCACACCTTTTAGTGCAATCCAGGTACGGGAAAACTGGGGGCCACATGACTTTCTGTTAAGTTCTGTTTTTCACTTGACCTCCCGGCTGAGATTTGAATTTGGAGAACACAAATTCATGAAGGATAATACGCTGAAAGAAATTGCTTCGGCTATAGGTGTTCTTCGAGAAGAGAAATTTGGGGGAGGTTTAGGACTGCAAACTCCTGTTGGCGGTATTAACGTCCAGGTAAAATCAACTGCATCTACCACTGTCGGAAATGTTGGTCCGGATATACTTTATTCTTACATGAAACTACTCCTTCAAATCTCTAAACGAAATGGGTACAAAGGATTGATACTCCACTACGACAACATGGAAATGGTCAAGCCTGATCTCCTTATAAAACTCATGAATTCTGTTAGGGACTATCTTCAAACTCCCGACATCTATTTCATTTTTGTTGGCGGGATTGGTACAATGAGGGATGTCATCTTGCCATCTGAAAGGGTAAAAAGTATCTTCATAACAAATCCAATCAACGTCAATCCTCTTACTTTGGAGGCAGTCCATGAGATCATTGAACGTCGGTGTGAAGTCTGCGCTCTTGTCAACAACTGGGTCCTCCCAGTCGAGAATAAATTGATCGATACGCTCTATACAATATTCAATGGAAAGATACGACCCATCATGAATGAGATTACCAATTTGATCCTGGACAATCAGGGAGGTCCCTCACAGATTACGCTTGATGAATCCCTCGCTCACCTGAAACAGATCAAACTTGAATTGCTGTCAAATACGAATATCAACGACTCCATTAAGAAAGTGTTTTTGGAGGCAACAAAACTGAAGAAATTCCATGCAAGCCAATTAGCCAAACAAGTAGGAACTAAGCGCCAATACATAAGCGACAAATGCATTGGTCCGATGCTGGAAAATAAACTAATAATACCCGCCGAAAAAGTAGGCAGATCACAATATTTTGAAGTCCAACCGGATTATCTTATTCTCGGGGTTGATTGAATGTCAACTTAGCAGGTTGACATAAATACAGGTAACCTCTTCAGTTAGCCACGCTATGGATTATTTGACTGATTTGCATTATGAAACTAATCAACTAAATTGATTGACAACCGTCCTATCACCATTAACAATATTAAAATACAATGGCCTCCGACTGGTCTAAATATGAAGTGGAATTAATTGTTATGGACTATTTCGAAATGCTTCATCTTGAAATAAGTAGTGAAAAATACTCCAAAACTTCAAACCGAAATGAGCTTTTAACAAAGTTGAATAACCGAAGTCCAGGATCAATAGAATTTAAACATCAGAATATTAGCGCCGTCCTTGTTAAATATGGTCTACCGTATATAATTGGATACAAACCAAGGCATAATTATCAAGCGATGTTAGAAGAAACTATTTTGTCCTATTTGTCCACCCAAGAGATGTTGTCCAAAGACTTTGAAAAGTTTGTTCATGACGCTCCCCCAATAACAAAGGATTTTTATTATTCGGCGTTGTTAGTCCGCGCACCTCAAAAAATTCCAATCCAAGACTACCAGTTTGATCACATTCGTTTGAGAATACCAGACTATCTGAAGCTCGAGCAGCAAAATAGTCTGCTTGGAACTCGAGGTGAAGATCTAATACTAAAATATGAGAAGTGGAGACTGATTAATTCAGGTAAAGACGCACTTTCAGACAAGGTGGAATGGATATCAAGGGAACAAGGAGATGGAGCGGGTTTCGATATTCTATCGAAGAATGTAAATGGCACTAATAGATACATTGAAGTAAAAACAACCAAGCTTGGTGATCGGGTACAGATCTATTTCAGTCGAAATGAATTCGATTTTTCAAAAAGAAAGTCATCAGATTATTACCTGTACCGAGTTTTTAACTTCTATCGAGATCCAAAATTCTTTGTAAAGAATGGATCATTCGATTCATTCTGCCGAGTCGAACCAACAGCTTTTATATGAAGATTTTTATGATGACAAAAGAATACATACGAGATGGCCGTGCCCCTATCCCTCTGAAGGATAGCACTTCCAGGGTGATGAGGGCTAATAAAGATAGAGATACAAAACCTGAGTTGCTTTTAAGAAGAGCTCTATGGAAGTCTGGGTTAAGAGGTTATAGACTACATTGGAAAAAGGTGCCTGGACGACCAGATATTGCCTATCCAGGCAAGAAGATCGCGATTTTTGTCAATGGGTGTTTCTGGCATAGGTGTCCACATTGCAATCCACATTTTCCAAAATCCAATCAGGAATTCTGGACAAAAAAATTTCAAGCCAACCAGGAAAGGGATAATAGAAAAAAGGAAGAGCTAAAAAAACTGGGTTGGTTCCCAATTGAAATGTGGGAATGTCAAATTAAAAACAACGTATCAATGTTGCTTTTTAAGCTGAAAAATATTATTACCAACATTAACTTTGATAATAACAATGCTTAATCCAACCGTTATTGATGTTTTTTGTGGTGCCGGAGGATTCTCAGAGGGGTTCCGACAACAAGGATTTAAGATTGTCAAGGGGTATGACAACTATGGTCCCGCTATTGATACATTCAATCACAATTTTCAACTGAATGTTGACACAAAGAATGTATTGGATTTTCAAAAATCCGTTGAAGAGATTGAATCAATTCCAGACACGACCGTTATCCTGGGTAGTCCCCCTTGCGTCAGCTTTTCAAACTCAAATAAATCAGGAAAAGCAGACAAATCCATGGGACTTAAACTTACCGAAACATTCCTGCGAATTGTAGTAGTGAAGAAATTTAAAGATGACTCCAAATTAAAAGCGTGGTTCATGGAGAATGTACCTAATTCTTTGAATTACATAAAGGATGAGTACACATTCAAAGATCTCAACCTATCAGAATGGGCATTGTCAATTGATCATTCTCCTGATGACATTGCTATCCGATTAGCTGGCAATTCCAAAGTGATCAATTCAGCGGACTATGGATCACCGCAAATTAGAAAAAGAGCTATAACAGGAGAGTTGATAAGCGCAGGAAGTCTGGTTATACCACTACCTACCCACTCTAATAAAAAGGAGAATAATCATTTATCATCCTACCGCACACTCAAAGAAATACGGAGATTCTTACCAAGTCCTTTCAAATTTCAACCAGGTAAACTGATATCGGACCCATCTTATGAAATATCTATCAGACAAGATGAACTTTCTGACCAGTTCTATGACTCAGGATTATTTGAATGTGAATGGAAGAATTCTCATTTTCTAAAAACTAATCATCCGTATATGGGCCGGATGTCATTCCCTGAAAAGGAAACCAATCCCAGCCGTACTATTTGTGCAACCAATATTGGTACATCCAGGGAATCCATTATTTATAGATCAGAATTAAAGCGGTCAGGTAATGGCGAATATCGAACACACACAGTAAGGGAAGCTGCTACCCTTATGGGATTTCCGATCACTTATCAATTCTGTGGGGCTGAGACATCCAAATTGAGATTAGTTGGGAATGCAGTTTGTCCCTCAGTTAGCCGTTCTTTTGCTCAGATAGTTCGTAGGGATCTAGGATTACGAAGGATCATAAAACCAATTGTTAGAAGGGAAGTCAATCTAAACAGCGTAAATAATCTGAACTCCCCACACATAAAAGGCTTTGAAGTCCCTCCAAAGAAAAACGAAGGGTCAAGGTTTAGAAGACATCCATTCAAGTATGGCAACATAACTGTTACATTATCCAATTACGACATCACGAACAAGAAATCAGCGAGTAAATGGATAACCTCCGTACAGTACGGAAATGGAGATGGATATCCCTCGCAGAACTATCCCGACAATTTCTTTGGAACACTTGAAAAGGTGATAATGGGTTTTGAAAGAGGACCTGAGTTTGTTGAAACCATTAATAATGGATTCTCAGAGCAGGTTGCATCAAGTGAATTACTTCAAGAAATGTACGAGAATAGACGATCACAACAACCTTTCCTGGAACCAACTGAACTGATCGAAAAGGTAGCTTCCATAATTGACGACTTCACTTTTGACTCCCCTGATTTCAAGCAAAATGGATTGATCTATTTCAATCACAAGGAGAGTGTACCAAAAAAACAAATAATGGCCTTGTATGCCATCAACAAGGTTTCATCTATTGCTAACACATGATATATGCCTGTACACTTCTTTCCACAAAAACCAATTGAACTTCTTGAGAGGTTTATAACGAAAGAAGACGGTAGTCCATTACAAGGTGAAATTGATATTTATAGAAAATTGTTTGAAGATCTTTCAAAGAGCCAACAAGATTGGCTTGTCTGGCATGATCTGCACTTACCATTTCACTCGGACACATATAATCCTGGAAAGAAAGTAAGCTCTCAAATTGATTTCTTGTTACTAAGTTCCCATGGGGTAATAATTCTTGAAGTAAAAGGTGGAAAAATATCCTTTCACGACAATACCTTCTATTATGATTATAATGGAGAGGAGACCAAAATATCTCAAGATCCTTTCATTCAGGCTGAAGGATATAAATACACAATTAAGGATCAGGTTCTGAATACCAGCAACAAATGTTTGATATGCCATGCTGTGTGTTTTCCTCATAGTTCTGCAACATTCGATGTTTCCATTATTGACTCAAACATTTTGTGGACAAGATCGACCTCATCCAAATATGATGGATCGTTTGAAAAATTCATCATATCGGTTTTTAAATACAATCATGTAAAACATAATAGACACAATCGGATCTTCCCTTCTTTAAAGGAACACGAATTACAAAATATAAAAAAAGTCTTGAGCCCATTGGTTAAGGACATTAATCTATTTTATAATTCTGATACGCATGAATGGTTAAATATCACGAACCTCGAGATTCTCGATAGTCTAAAAAAAAACGATCGAATTATGATCGAAGGTGGTCCGGGTACTGGCAAGACCACTTTAGCCAGGGCTTTTATTGATGGACAGCTCACGAAAAAAGGAATATACCTATGCTGGAACAACTTTCTAATGCACTACACACGGCACTTATTGAAAGGGAGAGGTCTGCTTGGAAATTGTGAGGTAAATACTTATTCCAGATTCCTAGCTCAGAATATACCATCACTGGACCATCATATCTTACTAAATGCAACAGTTTCTGAGTTCGCCAAACTCGTTAAAGAAGGAATTGATCAGTTGAAGACCTCCTCAAACTCGCTACCTCATTACGATTACATTGTCGTAGATGAAGGACAAGATGTATTTGATCGTGGAGTTGATATTCTGATAAGCGAACTTGTTGGTTCAGCCGGTGCCGGATTAAATGATGGAAGATGTCTGTTACTATATGATATAGATCAAAGTTACTACCAGGAAAGGCGTGATGCTACTGAAATATCAGACATTCTAAGTGACTATTTTGCTCACTTCAAGCTGAATGATGTAAAAAGGAGCGCCCAAAACCCTGGCATTAAAGAGCTAGCAAACTCCATCATCTCTGAGGAAGACCCAAGTCATTTTATGTCCCACTGGACTGCTCCTGGAGTTTCCATAAACGATTTTCATACGCTTGAATCAATTAAAAAATATCTTGTCAAAAATGTGCTAGCATCAATTAGAGATAGAAAAAGTTCATTCAAAGGGAGTGATTGTATAGTACTCGTTGAATCTCGTCTTTTGAAAGAAACCTATGGGGATGAACCTGGAATGAGTTACTGGCTTACAATGAGAGATGTCGAAGAACTTACTGAATCAAATATATCCGACAGTGCAAATGTCCTTCGATATACAACAATGCTCAAATTCAAAGGCCTTGAAAAGGAGAATGTCTTTCTGGTAATATCAAATCCTATTCTCCAAAATAAGTACGAAATATACGTGGGAATAACCCGGGCAATATCTCACTTGGAAATCTTGGTCTTGAAATCATGAAGGTAGTTAATGATCATATAGAAAAGCATCTTTCCCTTCTTTTCAAGGATCATTCACAAGACTTTGATCAGATACTTGAGTATTTGAATGTTTCGTCCGATTCAGAAATACGACTACTCAATTATATTAATCAGATCCTTGATTCCGAACTTGACTTTGAGGGGTCAACCTTAAAATTCACACATCTCCATTTTCCAAGCTTTTCTTCATCTCTGATGTTGAAGATTCTACAATTCCTTGCCGTGAAGTTCTACTTTAAGGGTTTTGATCGAAGCGAAACGAATACAAATGGTGAGGCATGCTTCTTTCGACATCAAATTGAGGTTTTGAAGAAAAGGGATAGCTTTCCCATAACACTTGGCATTCAAAGTGGCAAGAAATCTGAACAACGTCAGCGGGCTCAAAAAAGGGCATTTAGAAAGCTGAGGAAGTTCTATACCGAATTGGTTGATAAAGACAATAGATACCATCAAGTCCCAATTCCCAGAACTCTTATTTCAACATTTAAGGTACAAGTCGATGGTTTTCTCCAGTCAAATGATGAAATCCAATGGGCTGCTAAACCAGTCGATTCCGTAAGTGTAAAATTAGATTCATGGGACGTCACAGAATCATCTTATGTCGCCTTGAATTCTGAATTTGGATTTGACAACCTGGATAAAAAACAAATAGGACCAGATACCTATCTGCTTGAGGAAATTGAGAATGTCATTTTGTTTGATAGCGATTCGAGATCCATTAATAAGAATTTCAATTATAGCCACTTGTCACACTCAAATGAACATTGGCAGACGCAATTCAAAAATCTGTTGATCATGAGTTTTGGTAATGAACCTTTTAGAATTGGTCTTGAATCCGGCCGGATTTTCAGAGTTCTATCCAATTACTTTAGAAGACCTGATAAGCAATCATTTGAATCCTATGTAGTTACACAACTTGAAAAGGACTTATTGTTTAAGGAACAAAAAAGGCATCCAATAAATGTTGAGTTGCTTGGAGCAGAGAGTGAGTTTTATAATGATTTTATTGGATTGGTAGGGGAATATGAAGGTCTCAGAGAATTGATATCTATCAAACTCCGAAACATCTATTCACTTTGCTTTAACGAAGAAATCAAAACATTGATCTTGAATAGTCTATTTGAAAACACATCAACTTATGGACTTATAACAGAGGTAACCACTTCAGAACTTGGCATAATTCCTTCAAATACTCAGTCCGCTATAAGAAACACATTGGATAACCTTCTTTCAGTGGTTATTGGCCTTCAACTGGGGAGTAGGATCAAAGAAATGAATGTTACCCCATGTATCATAATTCCTTCTTCGATAATAGAGAATAAGGATTTTATTTATGAACTCAAGCAGTTTTTTGGAACCGGAGTAAAATTCACTACGTGGAAGGATATTAACCTCGATGAGAAAAGAGAAGTTGTTTTCCTTGAGTATCGTGATACTGGGTTCCGTGATTTCAATATATATCCCAATCTTATCGAAACAAGGTTTTTTGAAACCGATCCAACAGGCTTGTTTTTAAGCTTTTTCTTTAAAAAAAACTTTCAGCACAATCAATATTCTTACTATCATTTTTTGGTCGACTCCCTACTAGAACACCCTTTCAGGCATCAGAATTTCAACTGGAATAGCCTTAAAAATGAAATTAAGTTGATCAAACCTGAAATAGACTCACAAGATCATCTGTGGGATCTTGACAATGAATATGAAGGAACGTCAGAGTATTATTCAGTAGTAATTGAATATGAAAGAGATTATTGTAAGAGATTTTATCCAACGCAACTACTAGTTCTTAAACGAAAAGACGATCTGCATCTACAAACAATAAGAGCAGAAGAACTAATTGAATTTGATGATTATTCCGATATATCAGTGCAAACATTGGAATCCCTGTTCGAAGATCTTAATTTGTTTAGAATAACGGAAGAAGAAGAAATGGAGATCAAAAAACTGAAGGAAGATCACGGCATACCTGCAAACCAGGTTGAAACTCGTTTGTGGAAAGAGCTTTTACGTAGAAAAGCAAATAGTGAAACACCGTCTCAGGTTTTTTCAGATCTAAGTTCTTTGGCTAAAGGGATAAAGGCACAAATGGTATCAAATGGATACTTCGAAAATGAATGGCTCGAACCTCAAAGTAATTCACTAATACCCAGGAATAAGCGAATGTTCAAGGTGATATGTAATTATCTCAACCTGCCAGAAGTCTATTTCCGGGTTATGCTGAAAAAACGAGCAAGAGAAAAAAGACTTACGAGGATTAGTAATTCCAAAATGAACCGATTGTTCATTCAACTGATCGAATATGGTCTTTTTGATGATCCTCCGGTGGAGAGCTCTAGTGAATTCTGGAGAGAAGTCGCATCAGTTAATGATTTGGAGGAGATTGGGATCACTTCAGCAAATCGAGATATGGAACTTTCAGCCTTGGTGGATCTTGCACGACCAAATCTGGATTTAGAGAGAATAACCTCAGCCCAAATACAGCACTCATGATCAAAGAAAAGAGAAAAGATCTTACGCGTTTTATTCATGACCAGATCATAGGACCAGGTGCAACAGGATTTAGATACATAGATACTGAGGATGATGAAACGATTAAAAAGGACCTACGGGTTTCAAATGCAGGGGATTATCACAGCGAATTGATCAATTCTGTACCAGGGGCATTTTACAGTTCAGGAATTTTGTTCCCGGAGGATAGAAGTGAGACAGCTAGGTCAGAGGTGGAAAACCTCGAAGATGAGGATGATCAAGAAGGGTCTGGATTCAATGACGATCCTGATATTGACGAGGAGGATTCCTTGAGTATTAACCAGATGTACCCAAATATAATGGGTCTCACCTGTTGTTTAGGAGCTGGTGTTAGAACTGATAATGATGTTAAGATCACATTATCAGCCAGATACTATGAAAAGATCGAAAGGGAAAGTGTTGACGATAGATACGGCCTATTACTTGAACAAGATTACGATGAGTTTTTAAGGATTCTATCTGAACTAGATGCCGGTAGACCTTTAAGAACTAATCTTGACATCAAACATCATGGATCAAATTACATTCTCACATGTAATGGCCTTTCGGGAGAAGAAATTAGTGATGTTAGGAAAGAACTTAGAGAGATCGATCTTTCAAAGGCCCAAGAATTGGGATCTGACAAAAATGATCAGCCATTAAGCGGATACAAAGAATTCCTTTTCAAACAGCTGAAGAACACAGCCTTTGATAAGAAGAATAAAGACCAATTGTATCAAACTATTATTTCAATTGAATCTATTGAAAATTTTATTGCTCACATCAAAGACCTTATTTTGATTCATGACTCACGAGGATATGGCTTATGGCACTCTATTCCTTTGTCCAAAACAATTAACCTTCCGGAACCCATTCCACACAATATCATAGGAAAGCGGATATATAGTAGCAATAAACATGAGAGCCTGAACAAAATATTCCATTTTGTCCTCGCGAATGATTTACAAGCATCGTTATCTCTTAATATCCAATTAAGTAGAAACACTAGGCAACAGGATGAAAAGACTTTCATTAAAGTGCAAGTTCAAAACTCCTCATCCCCATACCTACAATCAGCAGATGACAACAGGTATTTCTCAGTTTTTAATGAGTTGGTTAATCAGAGAATGTTTTTTGGTGTCTGTTTAGAAGTCCAAAGTGCCTATTTAATACCATACAAAGAATTAAATCCCAAGTTAGATGAACGGACTTTCGGAGAAGACCAGGTTAATCAATTCATTTATAGGCAATTTGAAGACTATGCAATTGGCCATGGATGTTCGGTAAACTGGAATATTAACAACGCCGATAAAAAAGTGTCCACAGAATACATTCCAGAATTTGACACACCAGATGTTGATCCAATACCAAAAGACAAACGGTACTCAAATGACTCATCTGAGCCAAAGGAAATTTTCCAGGACAATCGTTACATGCAGTTTAAATGGCTTTCAACACTTTCCGGTACACCAAATTCTGAAGTGATCAAAGGGCTTGAAAGCTTTGTTAATGCATATGAGAATTGGATCAATATTAAAAGATCAATAAAACATGATAAAAGTGAAACTGCAATAAGGGAGCAGGAACTTGATAAATGCCAGAAAGATGCTTACAGGATGCTAGGAAATATCCGAGCGATCCTGACTGATAAAGATCAGAATTTGGAAGCATTCCGACTCATGAACACAGCTATGTTCATGCAGCTTTGGCATTCGGTAAATGTGAAGGAACATCACTTAGGTGATGTGATTAATGAGGAGGAATTTGGTGGGTTTACAAGGGACTTTTATGCAAACTGTGATGATAGATTGTTTGGTAACTCATCCGCAGCTTGGAGACCTTTTCAACTCGCTTTCATTTTGATTAACCTAGATGGAATTTTCAGGCGAGATGATGATCCTAAATGGGAAGCTAGAAATTCGCTGGTCGATCTCGTTTGGTTCCCAACAGGTGGAGGTAAAACAGAAGCTTATCTGGGATTGATAGCATTGACCATTTTTCATCGCCGAAGGACTTACGGAGTAGCAGGAGGAGGTACCTCTGTATTTATGCGCTACACACTAAGGCTATTGACTTTGCAGCAGTTCCAACGAGCCACGCTTCTGATCATGGCACTTGAATTGATGAGAAGATGGGACATATTCAACCTTGGGGCGGAGCCTATCTATATAGGTCTATGGGTTGGAAAAGGAACGCTACCAAATAGGATAGAGGAACTCCAAGAAGAATACCAAAAATTGCGAGATGGAAATGAACACAATAAGATTCCATTTACGAATTGCCCTTGGTGCGGAAGTAAATTGATACCATCCACAGCTGCTGAATCGGATCACAAAGACTTATACAATTTTAACAGGCTACATCTTAACTGTTCGAGCCCAAAATGCGCATTCAGCTTACCAAGACCAAGATTAAGGACTGAACTCCATGGACCGATTCCTGTGAGTCTGAGTGATGAGGAAATATATTTTCAACCACCAGCTCTATTGTTTGGTACAGTAGACAAGTTTGCTCAACTAGCGCATAGGGTTTCAAATGACTCAAATTCACGGAAAAATGACTCAAGGAGGCTGTTTGGTAGAGGTAATTGGGAATCAGGTAAACCAACAAGTTACTTATCACCAGATCTGATCATACAAGATGAGCTGCACCTTCTTTTAGGTCCACTTGGGTCGGCAGTTGCTTTATTTGAATCTGCAATTGAAAGACTTTGTACTCGGATTGAAAACGATTTGACAATAAGGCCTAAAGTTGTTTCTTCAACTGCTACCACACGCAATACGGATCTTCAAATAATGGCCCTTTTTGATCGCAAGGTTAATCTATTTCCTAAGCCTGGTATTGAATGTGATGATTCTTTCTTTTCCTTTTACAAAAGGACTTTCATTAATGGTAATGTAGATGAACCGAATTATGTTTCTAAAAGGAAATACATGGGTTTTTTCCCGACAGGTCGAACACAGATCTGGATGCAAATGAGGCTTGCTGCTATCCTGTTAACACATCGCGCGATCTTCGAACTAAAACATATTCGTCAGAACAGCATTTTAGATATTTCCTCTTATAGCGATAGTCTAGTAAAAGCCATGGACTATTACCATTCCATAGTTTCATACTTTAATAGTCTTCGAGAAGTAGGCAAAACACAATCACAGGTACAGACTTACATACTTAAAGAAATTAGGAAGGTTTTTCATCGAGTGGTAAGGCCGGGCCAATTAATGGACCCGATCTATACTTATTCTATTAGAGAAGGAGAACTCACTGGTCGATTGTCCGGAGAGGAAGTTAAAAGCGAATTAGACAGGGTAAGCACTTCATTATCTCCAACACATCGATTTGCACACACATTCGACCGTGAGAAAAGGCCGGGAACATCTCCTCCCGATTTCATTGTGGCAACCAACATGATCTCAGTAGGAATTGATGTTTCACGGTTCAACTGCATTATAATGAACTCAATGCCTCGCAATATTGCTGAATACATCCAAGCTAGTAGTAGGGTTGCGCGGGATAAGGAAGGTCTGGTGCTGACAGTTCATCATCCATTTAGAGCAAGGGATGTATCACACTTTGAAAAATTCGTCGAATTTCATGAAAAGATGTACAGTTACGTCGAACCCATTTCAATAACACCATTCACCAAAAAAGCATTGGACAGGTATTTGGGATTATATGTTGCTACCATTATCAGGCATATGATACCACAGTTTGCTGATAGGCTTTCTGCTTCAGAGATATCCAATCTTGATGAAAATGGGGTAGTTGCTATAGTCCAGCAACTAACTGAATACTTCGAAAGAAGGGAACAACTTTTAGCACAGCTTGATATCTCAGATCAAATAAAGAACTTGCTAAGGTCCGAGAACTTAGTGAACATAAATGACTGGGTACATAGCACCATCAATGAATGGAGGTCAAAATGTATCGAGGTTCAAGATGACAATAGGCAGCTAGTTTTTAATAACAAAGCTTCTAGGGTTACAAACCAAGAGCAATTGTATATCGATGTTGATGAATACCAAGACAATTTTGATAGTGATAAATGGCAAATCCCCCAGTCATTGAGAGTAATTGAACCAGAAGCTGTTGTAAAGATCTTTCCAAAATGAGAGTCACTAACCAATCACAATACAATCAAGGAATAAGTAAGGTCAAATTGCTGTCCTCCTCAGCTGGAGTTGGATCTATCATTACGACTAAACTTGGATACTATATACTCATTTCAGACATTAATAAATGGAAGTTTGTTAAGAAGATCCTCGCTGCCTTATCTGATATCCGAAAAAACGAAAGTGAAACTGAATGGGTTAAAAGATCCAACGCACGGATCGAAGACATGGGATATCAAGTGGTGGATGATGAAAGGTTTGTTGAATTCCTACGGATCGAGAAGGACCTTGACAATCTGATCACCTTAGTAGGTATTCCACACCTATCTATTAACGAGCAGTTTAATACTGTTAAGGTCAGCAATAACCCAATAATTGCGAGATTAAAAGACAAGGGGGAAAATCCGTTAACGGAAGATTTTGTGGTTCCCGGTACTCATTTTCCTAAGTGGTTTAAGAATGGAGCAGGCAGGTTGATGAGATATTACCAATGGAAGGATCTCTGGTTGAAGAATAAAAACGAACTTAAAATGTTTGCGCCACCGCGAGATGCATCATTCAAGTTGAGATTTGGCGGAAAGACCTTGACAACCACTATTAAGGACAAGGATGGCGTTCCAAAAGTTTACGATCTGCACCAGCAATTATCACAGCTTAACCTCATCTTGATCTGCCCCAATGGTCACCTTTCAGATATCCCTTGGGAAAGGTTCCTTAGATGGAAAACTGAGAATCCAACAGGAAGTGATAACGGGATCAATTTATTCGAAATAGACCCATGTTGTACTTCTCCGGATCTCAAATGGACCGAGAGCACTACTCGTTCAGAGGGCTATGGCAGTGTCTATCTAGAATGTAAGAGTTGTGGAATGGGAAGTGGTCAAGATGGAATGAGGAAGGTAAATCTAGAAGGTATCAACAACTTAAAACCTAATTGTCCTGGACATAAACCGTGGGAGGTAGATCACGAAGAGACCGGACCATATCCTCATGATACAAGCTGCACAACATTAACTGGAGCCAGAGAGAGGATGCAACAAAGTCTTGTTACGGGGAATAATGTCTATTTTTCAAATGGTTTTTCCAGTCTTTACATTCCAAAGCATTTGGCAGAAGGTAGGCCAAAAGAGCTCCAGGAAGCACTGCAGATATGTGAAGAAAAATACAATAAGACCAAAGGAACCAAATTCGAAAAACCCAAAGATCAATGGGCCGGTGAAAAGATCGATGAAGAGTTCCTATTTGAAAATGGATTTGATGACTTAGAGAATCCTGATGCCTTTATTGAAAGTATTATTTCCTCCTTTTTAGCACAACAAGACGATGCTCCCGATGACCCTCACGAGCATTATCGTTGGCAAGAGTATTTTTGCTTTACTAGGAATTCAAGTATTGAAGAACTTGGCCTTTCGGCGGCTGACATAAACATTCCTTCAGAATTGGAGGATTATTTTGAGAAGATACAACAAATTGAAGACCTACAGGTCTCGCAGGTTCAATTGAACTTTTCACGGGTTAGACCTAGTGAAAGGATGCGAGATGCAGCCGGTAACATTGTTCCTTCGGACGGAAAGGAAATATATTCCATAGATCCCAATGATTTGTATGTATTACCTGCTAACAGATCTATGGGAGAAGGAATATTCTTCATGTTTAATGAAGAAAGGATCAGACAATGGGAAATAACTCATTCAACTGAGCTTTCTCAGCGAATGGCAAGATTGATCACCCTAGGAGGAGCAAATGACCAAGGAGCTTCGTTGCGTCAAAGACTTGAATCGAATGGACCTAAACATTTGCTGATTCACACTTTCGCTCATCTACTAATGAGGGAGTTAGAGTTTTCATGTGGATATCCAACGGCAAGCCTAAAGGAAAGGCTTTATATCTCTCAGAGGATGTCTGGTTTGTTGATCTACACAGCTGAAGGCTCAGAGGGGTCTATGGGTGGGATTGTTTGGCAGGCTCAACCAGAAAGGATTTTAAAACTGATCCGGGATTGTTTGATTCGAGCTGAAGATTGCTCCTCTGATCCCCTATGCTGGGAATCTGAAGGACAGGGAATTCTTAATCTCAACTTAGCTGCATGTTTCTCTTGTGGATTAGTTTCAGAGACTGCCTGCGAAGAATGGAATTTGTCTTTAGACCGGAGGGTTCTTATTGATCCGGAGTTCGGATTATTTCGAGATTATTAGAGATGAAATACCTACAACTAATGTCTGGTGACAGCACTCGAGATTTTTCAGATGTAATGAAAAACTTTGGAGTGGCCATTGTTGGTCCGGGTCGAGGTGGCTCATATATTCAGTTTCGAGAGAACTATTCCAAAGAGGATATCAAAAAGATCAATTGGCTTACAGAGGTATTGGAAGGAGATAGGGTTGTTATGCATAATGGTCAGTCCGTCATTCAGGCTGTTGGTGAGGTACTCTCTAAAAATGATCAGGTATATCAGTACTCAGATACATTTGGGGACGTAGATGGCTGGGATCTCAATCATTTCTGCTATGTGCGATGGAGAGATTTCAATATTGACCTAAAGCATCGATGGCTTTCCCGTTCTACCGCTCAATATCTTTACAAAAGAGAGGTCATCAATCGAATTGAAAAGGCTTGGGAAAGTGCATCACTGATCAAACCATCTCATAAGCTTCAAGAAAATACACCTCCTCGCCTTCAGGATATTGATATAGAGAACCTGCTGATCAGCAAGGGCCTTCGGATTCAGGATGCTGAGAATACCATTGTCACTTTGAACAGGGTCAGAAAGCTAGCCAACTGGTATTACAAAATGGGTGATAAGATACCTTCTTCCGAACATGAGATTCGAGCATTTATTGTAATACCCCTTCTATATTCGTTGGGTTGGAGTTACCAGAAAATTTCAGTTGAGACGAATAGCATCGACATCCTGCTTTATTCTGACAATCAAAGGAAGAACCCTAAGATCCTCATAGAAACCAAATCACTTTTTTCTGGAAGCAAATACAGCATTCGTCAGGCTCAAAATTACGTGCAAACAAAACATAAAATGTTAAAAGGCCTTAAAACTGTAATTGTGACGGATGGTATTGTCTATTGGATGTTCAATCCAGAGGAAATGCCAAAACCTTATGCTTACATGAATATCAAGGAATTCATATCTATCAATCCTGCCTATCCAGCTGTGAGGGGTGTTCTTGATTTCATTGAAAATATAATACCTAACAATTCCTAATACGAATTTCTCTCTTAATATAGTTTCATGAATGAAGAGCTTATAAAAGAATACTATGAAAACAATCCTGAAGGCTTACCTGGTATTCCAGAAATTCCAGAAGTCTATGAATGCCATCAGTATTTCATTAACAGAATTTCTAAGGAGAATCCGGCCAAGTTACTTGATGCAGGTTGTGGCAAGGGGTATTTAGGTTCTACTCTTGCTCCATATACCAATGAATACTATGGCTACGACATTAGTGAATCTGCTATTAGTCAGGCCAAAATGAAAATTGGAAGAGGGAAATTCTTTGTTGGGTCTCTTCGTAACATACCATTTACCGATAATTATTTTGATTGTGTTGTTTGCTCGGAGGTACTAGAACATATTCCTGACTATCAAAAAGCTATTAGGGAATTAAGTAGGGTTTTGAAAAAAGGTGGCAAATTATTTATATCCACACCTAATAAGATGAACCCTGACATGATATGGCAGACATTTTGGAAGGGAAAATACACTTCTCAAGTGTATGATAAACCCATATATTATAGAAAACTATTGAGAGAGTGCACGAAGAGTAATTTACTTATCCTGGAATCCTATTCTTTTTTCTTTTTACCTATAGGTGGTTCTTCATTACCTAATTACATCCTCGAACCGCTAATGAAATTACAGAAATTTATTTCGAGAATAACCTCATTACCGTTGGGACTTTACTTGTTTATTGTGGCTCAAAAGATCTAATGCCATTATATGCATAAATAAGACAATTGCTGGTTTTTTTTTCAACAACACTTTTCTATAATTGAGAGCATCTTGTATTTCAAAATGAAATTTGCCATCCTTATACCTGCTTATAATGAAGCGAACAGCATTCTGGACGTTATCAGGATTGCAAAAAGCAAATGTCGAGATGTGATAGTGATTGTTGATGGTGCCACGGACCATACTCTTGAAACTGTCAGAATTGAGGGGGGAACACATATTCTACATCACAATGGGAACTTAGGCCTAACTGAAGCTTTGAAGACCGGTTTTAAATATGCTCTAGGGGAAAATTTTGATGCGGTTTTAAAAGTGGATGCAGATGGCCAAATGAATCTAGATAAGTTTGAAAAAATTCTTGGTTCATATCAAGCAAGTCAAGTTGACATTGTACTAGCTGGATATGATCAGAAAACACCTTGGATGATCAAAAAGGACATACAACTATATTCTTTCCTATACTACATGGCCACCGGAATTTACTTGAACGATATTGTGTCAGAATACAGACTATTTTCTCGAAAAGCTATGCAGATATTTCTAAACCTAAAAATCAAAAAGAACGCTAGTAATTTTGCAATCATTGGCTTATTGCACGAGGGTTGTACTGTTAAAGAAATAGATAATTCCGTGAATTACGAAGTAACAAGATTAAGACCAGCTTATCTCCAACTTTTGGTAGATTGCAGAATACAATTTGTTTCAGGGTTGTGGCAAATCGGTACCCTGAGAAGTCGGTTTCTTGCATTAATTTCAATCCCAACGTTAATTGTGTTGTTATTGTTTAATATAACTGTGGGATTCAGATATAACACTATTTTACTTAAAAAGTTTGTTAGAAATTGAACGTTCTTATTGTCGAACCCCATTTTGATGATGCTTGGATAAATCTAGGAGGTTATATTATGCTTCATCCAGAACAACAATTCTTCATCCTTACTCTTTCCGACTACATTTCAAACAACACTTCAGGGGTAAATGTCTTAAGTAAGCACTTCTCAAATGTCCAAGGAGCGTTTTTAGGTTATAAAAGTTTAGGATTTGAAGATAATTACATGTCTAGTCTAAGGCAAAAAAACTCTAATTTGAGCGATGAAGATTTGTTTTTGAAAATTAATGATGCAACCTCTTTTAATGACATCTCCTTGAGAATTGGACATTTACAAAACAGGTTCGATATAATCTTTTGGCCACTTGGGCTTAAGCATCCTCAGCATATTCTTATGAACAAAATCAATCCATTCAATACCTGCTATTATTACCGAGAATTTCCATATTATTTTTACGAAGATCAGAAATACGTTATTGAAGAATCTACAAAGACGAAAACAAAAAGTCTCTTTGATATTAGTAGCGTGCTTGAAACGAAAATTGAGATTTTCAAGGAAGCATATCCCAATCAGGTCTTCATACTTGATTTAAATATTGAAGGTGTTTCATTATCCAAACTTAATTCAGAAGTCTTTTGGAAATAATAAGAAATATTTCAACTGATTTTCACTACCCCAACTCCTCCACCGGAACGGAAGAGACTAGTCTTAATATCATTTGAAAATCTACTAAAAGCACCATATGTACTCCCTTCTACATAAAATGGCAAAAAATCAAAGAACTTCTGGGTAACACTTATTTTCCATAATTCGTCAAAGCTTTTAAACCTTCCCTTATCAATGTTGAATACTTCTTGGACAACCCATCCTCTTAATGACTTTTTCAAGATTTCATTCCACTCATCCATTGACTGTTTAATACCAAATATCACTTGCTCTCCTCTACTGGAAAATCCTTTTTTCAATACGTATTTATCTTTATTATCGATTAGTATTTTATTATTGATACTATCAACCTGCTTTATATTACCGAATTCCAGATGGGAACTTGAATTGATTAAATCTTTGGCCTCAAAAACCATTGACAAAAGCACCTTGTTCCCAAACAATGCATCGGATAAGGGATTGAAAATAGAAAAACTACCATTATTATAAAGGTCCAGAAACTTATCCTTGTCCAGTTTTGAATTTAATAGATCCGCTAAATCAAATAATCTCAAAATCCCATTAACTTTAGTTCCATTATATTTTAAAGCACTATTCTCTATTTCTAGCGAATCAAGGGGGCAGAATTGGACTTCAGGGTAATCCGCCTTGAGGTATTTGTTAAGAAATAGTCTCGTT
The DNA here is from genome assembly GCA_028278225.1 of Cyclobacteriaceae bacterium. Lineage (GTDB taxonomy): Bacteria > Bacteroidota > Bacteroidia > Cytophagales > Cyclobacteriaceae > JANQEU01. The sequence goes on along the minus strand of JANQEU010000049.1, from coordinate 58,596 downwards.
TCGACGATCCTATCCTTATCCCTATCTTGGTTCTTATAGACTACATGTAAGGTCCCCCGATTTAAAAGACTTTTGGTTATCAGTTTTGAAAGCTGTATCGGGAGGTTGGCAGAAGTATCAATTTTTTGATGTGAAAAAATAGAGACTATCTCCTCTAAATAGGCTAAATCTCCATATCCCCCAGGATTCTCAGTATTTAGTTCAAGTATTCTATACTTTCCACTTTCAAAACATATATCTGGTCGAAAAAATTTGAGATTATTAGAAATTGATAGGTCACTTATAATGTACTTTCTTTCAATATTACTGAGGTCTAATTGGTTGAACAGATTCTCAATGGGTTTAGACATCACGAAATTCTTTATTTCTTCTACTAGTGATTTAATGGTTAAGTCTATACGCTTGAATGTGTCATCGTTGATTCGAATCGGTTCTAAGTTTAACCAATATCGATAATCACTTAGATGTCCAAGCTTTTGATTCTCTATAAATTTTTCCACCACTCTTCTCTCTTCATAAAGATTATTAGATTCAATTTCCATGCGAACAACAATGTGAGAGAAATGTATTAATCAATTTTTACGTTTAATTTCCGCTATTTAAGAATAATTTCAGAATCATATGGAAAACCTTCATATAAGTCAAGATAGAATTAACTATAAGAGCAATCCGGCAAGGATTTTTGAATACTTAATTAACCACTCACAGTTGCTCGAAATGCGTGTCGAAGACTGTAGAAGTTATTTGCAACAACTCTTGAACGAACGATTAGAGATCGTTAGTAAAACGGTTCCATATTATAAGGATATTGTCAAATCAAACTTGATTGGTAGTCTAATTGATTCTCAATTCTTGACTAAACAAGATTTGAGGAAGAATATTGAAAAACTGTCATTTAAAATTTCTTCAAAAAATGATATAGTTGAGCGTGAAAGCTCCGGCTCTGCAGGTGTTCCTATCCAAATCAGGAAAACTGTCAAGCTTTTTGATTTTTATAGTGCATTATCTGTACATGAATTAATTCACCATGGTTGGACACCATTGGATGTATATTTTGTGCTTCATGGATCGGGAATTGGCAATTTGGATCCAGGAATTAATCCATCGAAACTCATTGAGGTTCTGTTAGACAGCAAGCCAGACATAATTTCATGCTATCCTAGCTATTTACTCAATCTCATTTCATTGGATTACGGGAAAAATAAATTGAAAGACCTTCGATTAAAATTCATTGCAACACACTCGGAACAATCATCTTCCTCTGAAAGAGAATTAATAGAAAAATTCTTTAACTGCCCTGTTTATGACGAATACGGTTCTACGGAGACGGGTCCAATAGCCATCCAATGTGAAAACAAAAAATATCATATCTTAGAAGATAACGTCTATGTAGAAATAATTGGGGTTGATGGCAAACCTGTGGATCCAGGTGAATTGGGAGAAATCGTGGTAACAGATCTGAGGAACGATTCAATGGCACTCATCCGATACAAGTTAGGTGATCTTGGTTCGATAGGTGATTATGGAACCTGCGGCTGTTCTTGGAACAATTTTCGATTACTAACATCTCTGGAAGGAAGAAAAGAGGACAGTTTCATACTCCCTAGCGGCAGGGTAATTCCATCTGGTCAGATGATATCTAAAATATCTGTGACAGAAGTAACGGCAATCAAGGAATGGCAGGTGGTGCAAGAGGACTTTGATAAATTCACTGTTTACATTGTTGAAGGTTCAAATTATAATTCTAAGGTATCGAGTGATTTGGTCAACTCTTTAGCTAAAGTTTTCAGCGAATCAGTACAAATACGGGTGAAATATAAAAACCAAATTAATAAGCCAACCGAAAAGAGAAGAGTTTACCGATCTCACGTATATAATCCGAATGATTAGAATTTCTCAGGACAAATCTTTTGAGGCCAATTTGATAAATAGGGGATCAAGGATTTCATCCATATGCTTGAAAGAGACTATTATCGGGAGTGACTATGACAATTCATTTGAATCCCTTCCCGAAACTGCAAAGAGAATTATTGATACTTTTCTATCTTTTTATTTAATTGGTGACGATCCCAGTTCATATAAAGACTCTACAATCAAAATTGATTTTCCGATCGATTCAGTTAGCATGGATTGGTTTCGGTCACTATATGATTTCCGAAAGATTCCGTTTCCGAAAATACAATGTGAGTTAGAAAATTTTAAACCTTTGTCTAAATCTACTTCGGACAAGAAGGTAAGACTTTTGGCTTTTTCTGGAGGTAAGGATTCGTCATATCTGGCCATTAACGAAAATGTTTTACCAGTTCATTTGATAGGATTAAATAATCAAAGTCAAGAAAGAGAACTAAAAGCAGTGCAGCAGTTATCAAAGCTAATTCAAAATGATCCCATTTTTGTGCAAATTGAAAATAACAGTACTATTCAGGGGGACACAGGATACCAAGTGAGGGATGGGTTAATATATGTTGTAATCGCTGCAATAGGGTTAAGGTTTGGCACTTCCGAGATTATTAGCGGCAGTTATATCGAGGATGACTGGTATTGCGAATCGGAATTAGGTATATCTGGAATAAATAGTATGCTAGATATAAAAAATTTCCAATCATATGTCAAAGTTATAGAGCACATGAGCGAGGAGGAAGTCATAAAAAGCCTTATAAAACTTAATCCGCAAATCTTAAGCATAACTTCGTCTTGCGTGATTTCTGAACCTGATTTTTCCAGCTTCAGAAGGCTTTACAATACGGAATTTGATGATCCGGAGTTACTCCCAAATTCGTGCGGATTGTGTGGTAAATGTGCACAAATTAATCTTTCCAGAATGTTATTTGATTCAACCATTATAATGACTGATTTTGAATCCAGACAAAAATTAGTTAGCTATTACGTGTCTAGATATGTAAAGAGCAATCCATTTAAGAGCTTGGTTGAATATGATCTATTACGCAAAGCAACAATAAAGTACAATTGTCCTTTACCATGATTTCTCCGATAGATTAATCACCTTTATGGAATTGGCACTCCATAACGATTCTTACGGATTCGGTTCCTACTTTTTATCACTTGCTTTTCATATCAGCATTCAATCGTCATAGACATAGTTCATAATTGAATTTATCTACCAAGAAAGTCTACTAAAAAGCTGTCTATCGTAATTAAATTTGTCTCCCACGCAGGTAAAGCGGTGTTCGTCATCGGTTGCCGGCACAGGTCACGCCAGCATTTCACCGTCCTAGAGCTCACTATTTCCCTTATCATCCTCGACCTATAGCTTTGATTGAATATACATCCCTGTACCTTGGCTACCCTCTTCGTCATGGATGGCTCCCTCTGTCATGGCATAAGGCCTCCCTAACCCTCATCCCGAGTCATTTCCATTACCAGCAATATAAAATATATATAACATCACATCTGACGATGGGATGGTTGTTGCTTACGGTCATAACATTTGTAATTGAGTATACTACTGACAGGGATTTCAATGATGTCTGCATCTCCCTTGTGGCCTCGAAAAGCAAAGGTTACGCATTTACGGTCGATCGGGCTACCACAATTACGGTATATGAAATAACCAGGTCGAACATTATATTTAAAAATAACCAATTGCTTACAGAAAATGGCTAATCATCCTAAATACAATATTCTTGTGACGATCAATTCTACTTCATACTTACTGCTCAAAACGGTGAAGTGATTCTTACCAGTGAAACCTATGCCTCAAAAGAAGGAGCTTTGAATGGCAATGAGGTGGTCAGGGAAAACGGCCCTCTGGATTCCAGATACCGTAAGGAAATATCAGAAAACGCTCAATATTATTTCAACCTCGTCGCCGCGAACTACAAGATCATTGGCACAAGCGAAATGTATAATTCAGCCCAGGCCAGGGACAATGGAATAGAACCGGTGAGAAACGGACCCGTTGCCGAGGTGGAAGATAATACTTGACGCGTTGACATTAAGCTCTTTGATTAATTCAAATGCCCTATGAAATTGAGGATGGTCTTGGGTTATTTGGGGCTTCCCCTTCGCCCGATTGCATCGGAAGAAGGGTCGGGCTTTCCGCTTTTACGCGCCCTGGCCCATTCGCCTTTTCCGTTCCCCGGCCAGGACGGGTAACCGCTGCAATCCCTAAGCCTTTCGAAGCGGAGAAAAAGCTCCTCCCAAAGTCGCTTTTTCGAATCTCATATTTGCCACCCAAAGGACATTTTTTCTCCGTCCTTCTGTCGATAAATTTACAAACCGGCCTCCAGAACATGTCAAGGAAAGATTCGAAAATCTCCACCCTGCAGGTGGTATTTTCGACCTGTTGCTACGCACCTATTTTTCCTTGACATAACCTGGCCCGGTTTGTTCAATAATATTGAAAGGCGACAGAAGGAGGAAACTCCGAAAAAATGACGCCGGTTTTTGCCTCCGGCGGGAAAGGCTCAAGAATCGGAATGTGGGGGGTAGGCACCGATTGGCGGAACTCTGATGGGATAGACAGTCCTTAATCCGATGCAAACCCCTCCCCTGGACTACCGTATCGCAGTCCTTAGAAATCGACTACTGCATCCAGGGCCTCGTCACTATCCTTAAAAGCGAAATTGGATTGATAATTTATTGTTGTCGTAATTGAGGTATGCCTGTATAGTTTCTGTAACATTTGCAGCGGGATGTTTTCGCCCGAAATGTTTCCAAATGTGTGCCGTGATATGTGCATTGTGAGGTGTTTGTCAATTTCCGCTTTCTCTGCAATCTTGGACAGATGTTTATTGAACTTCTTAACAGCAACGTTGATTGTTTTCTGAATTGAAATATTATCACTAAAGTCTTTAGTCTTCAATTCAGGGAATATGGTGTCTTCAGGGGATTCGGCTTTCGCTTTGTAGTGCTCAAGGATCTTCTCCGCCTTTTGAGGTACTTTAAGCGAACCGCCTTTGGCGTTCTTTCCCATTGTATAGAATAATCTGCCGTTTTGGAAATCGGACCATTTTAGCCTTAAGGCATCCGACACCCTCATTCCGGCAAAGTAGAATGTGAATAGCCACACATTCAGCGCATGTCTTTGGGCGGGGCTTTCTAATTCGAGGTTTTCAAGTTTCTGCACTTCCTCGATTTCTAACCCGATCTTCAAACTGTCCGGGAATCTTATCACGACCTTACCTCTACCGAAAGGATAATACTTACTGTCAACCAAACCTTCCCTGATAGCCAGATTGAAGATGGTGCGAATCACGATAAAATGATTAACAACCGTTCTTTCACTTACCTTTCGCTTTTCTCTTAAATAAGATCCAAATCTCCTGATCGTCATTTCAGTGATATCCCTGAAATCAATATCCTGACCTCTGAGGAATTCTCTAAAATGTTTGACCCTGGGTTTCTCTGCTGAAATACGATTATGCTTGCCGGACTTCTGAAGATTTTCAATGTATTTATCCGCCAGCGCAAAGAAGGATTCGTTCCGATATTCCATCCGTATATGTTTTTTCACCGTGTTGGTTGAAACTCTCTTTTCAGTCGTTTCCAATTCCAATAGCTTGTCATTAGCTTCAGCCAACTTTGCCAGTATCAAATTGTTGAGGCGACCAGAGTTAGGATGTCCTTTCCTAACTTTACGGTTCTCCTCATCCCAAAATTTATGATCTATATATTGCCCGGTATGCAAGAAAGAGGATTTTCGATCCTTGGTAATCCGTATTGCAATGGGAAATTGACCTTGTTGATTTTGCTTTTTTCTGAGTACTACTGTAACTGATCCCATGCCGTAAGTTGTTGATTATTAAACAAATATAATAAATCTAGGTACAACATAGGTACAACATTTGGTGTTTTTTTGTGGTTTTCCCTGTATTGTCTTGTGGTTAAATATGGCCAAAATAACCAAATTAGGGCATTTTGATACATATTGAACCAAAAGGTCCAGAACTTAAAATCCTGTGGACCTTAAAGTCCGTGCGGGTTCAAGTCCCGCCCTGGGTACAAAGTGAGACCCTAGATGTTAGACTTTAGAAGGTCGAGCATTTACTTTCCTTCTCTTAGCAAATCTTTTAATTCATTGAGCTTCAGCAACGCCTCCACCGGAGAAATCGTGTTGATATCTACCTCCCTGAGTATTTCCATCAGCCTTGCGATCCTGGGGTCGGCTTCAAAAAGATTTAACTGGAAGTTTTGAGCCGGAAGGTCTTGCATTTTCTCTTTCTCTCCGCCTGACACCTTTTCCTTTTCCAGGTATTTCAATATTTCATTTGCCCTTATGACCACCTGGTTGGGCATTCCGGCCATTTGTGCTACGTGTATGCCAAAACTATGTTCAGTTCCTCCTTCCACAAGCTTTCGAAGAAAAATCACTTTGTCGTTTAACTCCTTCACGGAAACATTGAAGTTTTTGACTCTCGGAAGGTCGCCGGCCAGCTCATTTAATTCGTGATAATGTGTAGCGAACAAAGTCTTCGCCCTGTTTTGAGGATGGTTGTGGAGATGCTCGACAATCGACCAGGCTATAGAGATCCCATCATACGTACTGGTTCCTCTTCCGATCTCGTCCATGATGATCAGGGACTGATCACTCAGGTTATTTAGAATACTGGCCGTTTCGGTCATTTCCACCATAAACGTAGACTCGCCGCGTGATAAATTGTCACTTGCGCCAACTCTTGTAAATATTTTATCAATGACGCCAATTCTTGCATACCCGGCGGGGACATAACATCCAATCTGTGCCATCAGGACTATCAACGCTGTTTGCCTGAGTAAAGCGGATTTACCAGCCATGTTGGGGCCTGTGATTATGATTATCTGCTGGGATTCATTGTCCAAATAGACATCATTCGGAATATATTCCTCCCCGGGCGGCATAAGTCTTTCGATCACAGGATGTCGCCCCTGCCGGATGTCAATTTCCGACCCCCCGGATATGGATGGTTTTACATAATTATTTCTCCTGGCGATACTGGCAAAATTTGAAATGCAATCGAGCTCGCCGACCACGCGCGCGTTCTGCTGAACCACTTCCGTGAAATTCCGTGCATACGTGACCATTTCACTATAGATCTTTGATTCGATGATTGCCAGTTCGTTTTCTGCACGGAGAATTTTCTCTTCGTATGTTTTCAGTTCTTCCGTAATGTACCTTTCGGCATTTACCAATGTCTGCTTCCTTATCCATTCCCCGGGAACTTTGTCCTTATGAACATTTGTCACTTCCAGATAGTAGCCGAAAACCTTGTTGTAGGCAATTTTGAGGGAGGAAATCCCCGTATTTTCAATTTCGCGTTCCTGAATTTGCAACAGGTAGTCTTTCCCAAAATAAGCTATTTTTCTCAACTCATCCAATTCCTCATTTACCCCCTCTTTCACTACGTTCCCTTGCGCAATATTCATTGGTGGTTCATCCACCAGGTGGGCATCGATGTATTCTATCAGCTCGGTGACACCATTCAACTTTCTTCGTAAGGTGGAAAACGACGGATTATCCCCCACTATTTTTATGATAGGGTCGATATGTTGCAGTCCAAACTTCAACTGAGATAGTTCTCTGGGGTTGATCCTGCCGGTTGCTACTTTTGAAACCAAGCGTTCCAGATCACCAATCGGCTTTAACTGATCCATGAGTTCCTCCAGGATCTCTTCATTCTTCACAAGCGCTTCCACCGCATCCAACCGGTGATCAATCTCCTCCTTCTCTTTCAGTGGAAGCACCAACCACTTTCGCAATAACCGGCTACCCATCGGGGTAACAACCTCATTGATCACGTCAACAAGCGGGACCCCATCCATCTGACTTGAGGTCAGCAATTCCAGGTTTCGTACGGTAAATCGATCCAGCCACATGTATCGTTCTTCTTCCAGCCGGGAAACATTGGAAATGTGGCTGATCTCTCTATGCTCGGTCTCATCCAGGTAGTGTAAAACCGCTCCTGCAGCTACGATACCGTCAGGAATTTCTTCGATCCCGAATCCTTTGAGGTTTTTGGTTTTGAAATGCCGGACGAGCTTTTCATAGCCATATTCCAATTCGTAGATCCAGTCATCAACCAGAAACGAATTGAACTCATCCGAAAAAAGATCGACGTACTTTCCTCTTTGAGATTTATTGGATATGATCTCCGACGGCTGAAAGCCCTGGATCAACTTTGCCGTATACTCATCATCTCCCTGGGAAACAAAAAACTCTCCGGTTGACAAATCAAGAAATGCCAATCCATTTTGGCTATCATTGAAGAATATGGATGCCAGGTAGTTATTTCTACCTTTTTCCAGGACATTGTCATTTAAGGATAATCCGGGAGTTACCAATTCGGTAACACCTCTTTTTACAATGCCTTTAACGGATTTAGGATCCTCCAATTGATCACAGATGGCCACCCGCTGACCCGCTCTCACCAGTTTGGGCAAATAAGCATCCAGGGCATGGTGAGGAAATCCCGCTAATTCGATATGGGAGGCAGCGCCATTAGCTCTTTTGGTAAGTACAATGTCCAGAATTTTGCTGGCTGTAATGGCATCCTGCCCAAATGTCTCGTAAAAATCACCCACCCTGAAAAGAAGTAATGCACCCGGATACTTCGCTTTGATGGCGTTGTATTGTTTCATCAACGGGGTTTCCTTCTTCTCCTTCGTTTTGGCCATTCAGAAAATTCTAAGCTGCTAGATTTGTCAATCGGAATAGCAATATTAACGAATGGGACTGGCATGCGAAAGCTTAAAAATCAGGAACTCAACCGAATGAACGTAGACGAGTTTAAGTCCTCAAAAAAAACTCCTCTTATTATTGTGCTGGATAATATCCGGAGCATGCATAATGTGGGCTCGGCATTCCGGACAGCAGATTCATTCAGGCTTGAAAAAATCGTACTGACGGGAATAACAGCGCAACCCCCTCACAGGGAAATCAACAAGACGGCACTGGGAGCCACAGAATCTGTTGCATGGGAATATTATGACAAAAGTTTATCTGCGATCAATCACCTGAAAGAGGAGGGCTATCAGATTGTCTCGGTGGAGCAGGTCGAAAACAGTACACCTGTAAACGAATTCAATCCGAGCTCAGCAAAGAAATATGCCCTTGTGTTTGGCAATGAAGTCTATGGCGTTGACCAGGAAGTGGTAAGAAATTCCGACCTTGCTTTGGAGATACCGCAGTTTGGGACTAAACACTCACTAAATGTCTCTGTGAGTATCGGTATTATTGTCTGGGACTTTTTTCAAAAAACGAATCTGAGGAGGTAATCCCAACCGGCTACACCCTCACTAGAAGTAGTGAATTGAAATTTGCCTAAGAGTAGCTATTGCGGCAGGAAGTTTCATTATCCAACTTTGCCTTGTTTAGAATCATTCTAAATAAGCAATTAAGAAAATCAAAGACTCATGCGTAATCTGGTTATACTCCTTGCATCCTTAATTTCCACTTCTGCTTACTGTCAATCCTTTGACATATCCGGAAAAGTATCTGAATCTGAAATAAGTCAGTCGATCACAAACGCTTACATCTTTCTCGAAAATACAGAGTATGGGACAACTTCCGACGGGAAAGGATACTTCCTATTGGAAGATGTACCGTCCGGCAAATACACCATGGTGGTTAGTGGCGAAGGTTATACAACCTGCAAAAAGCAATTCGAGCTTATCAACAATCTTGAGGTCAATATTGAACTCTCTGAAAACATTCTCGATTTGCCACAATTGGTAGTTGAAAGCCAGACACTTTCATTAGGCAGAATGGGAATGAAAGAGATCCCGGGATCCGTTCAATACATCTCCCCCAAAGAACTCCGCAATTACAATTACACAAATATCAATGATGTGATGAAAATGGTTCCGGGTGTAAATATTCAGGAAGAGGAAGGTTTTGGATTAAGACCTAACATTGGTCTAAGAGGATCCGGGTTGGAACGAAGCTCACGGATCTCTATCATGGAAGATGGTATTTTGGCCGCACCCGCCCCTTATGCTTCGCCTTCAGCCTACTATTTCCCAACCACGGGCCGAATGAACAGCGTGGAGATCCTGAAGGGCGCCAGTCAGATCAGATTCGGACCATTTACCACCGGCGGTGCGATCAATTTTATTTCAACCCCGATCCCAAGCCAGTTGTCCACCAGGTTTCAGCTAAGTTCCGGAAGTTTTGGTTATAAGAATCTTCATGCTTTTGTTGGGGACTCCTATGACCGGATCGGTTTTTTGGTAGAAACCTTTCAATATTCTTCAGACGGATTCAAAGATCTGCCAAATGAAGAAAACACCGGCTTTGACAAGAAAGATTATCAGGTCAAATTCAGGATAAATTCGCAGCCAGCGAAAAGCCTTTACCAGTCCCTGAATTTCACCGCCGGCCGAACTGATGAGCTTTCTCATGAAACTTACCTTGGATTAACAGCTGCTGATTTCAAAAATGATCCTTATGAACGCTACGCTGCGTCGCAAGTGGACAATATGGATGCAGCACATGAAAGATTTAATGTTCAACATTATCTTGAAATCCCGGGTTGGTTCAATGTAGTTACTACAGTCTATCGAAATGAATTCAAGCGAAACTGGTATAAACTACAGTCCATCGTCAATGGCCGAACGGGATTATCCGGAGTGCTAAGCAATCCAACTTTGTATGACTGGGAATACAGCTTACTGACCGGAAACTTTGATACAGATACCACAAGTCTTAAGGTCAGGGCCAATAACCGCAAATACGTTTCTGAGGGAATACAATCCGTTTTTGATATTGAATTCGAAACCGGTTCGATATCACATGACATTCACCTGAGTGGGCGGTTTCACAGGGATGAAGAGGACCGTTTTCAATGGGAAGACGGATATGGAATTGAAAACGGTTTCATGAAACTTGTTGAAAAAGGAACACCGGGAACGCAGGCAAACAGGATTGAATCAGCCAGGGCCTTTGCCGGATATGTATTTTATAAACTCGATATCGGGAGGGTAAGTCTTACTCCGGGATTGAGGTATGAAAACGTAACCATTCAAAGGGAAGACTTTGGTAAGAATGATGTGGAAAGGTCCGGGTCAGACTTTAGTACAAGAGAAAACAGTATTGATGCCTGGTTACCTGGCCTTGGTATAAACTACCAGCTAAATAATGGATTAGCTGCTTTTGGAGGGATCCACAGGGGTTTTGCACCTCCTGGTAGCAAGCCCGATACCAAACCGGAGAGCAGTCTTAACTATGAACTGGGAATCCGAAAGATAAATAGCAGAATAGAAGGAACAGCCGTGCTTTTTATAAACGATTATCAAAACCTGTTGGGAAGGGATATTGCAGCGGCAGGTGGTACCGGATCAGGGGATGTTTTTAATGCCGGATCAGCGCTCACTAAAGGACTGGAGTTCGCAGTAGGCTCCGACCTCCTGGGTGATAATGATCCCGGAATCGCGATACCGTTGCAGATCTCATACACCTACACCGATGCTTCATTCACAACAGATTTTGAAGCTGAATTTGATGAGTGGGGAAGCATTGCAAAAGGTGATAAGTTGCCCTATGTTGCGAATCACCAATTATTCGGATCAATTGGAGTCCGGCATCAAAGCTTCAGTGTGTTCCTTAACTCCAAATATCAAAGCGATGTGAGGATTGTACCCGGACAAGGAAGAATTGATCCTGAAGAATCAGTGGAAGGTTTTGCCACGTTCGATTTTTCCTCAAACCTTTACCTGAATAAGTATATGTCATTCAATCTTTCCATCAACAACCTGCTGGATAACAGGTATTCCGCTGCTGCTCGTCCGGCTGGATTGAGGCCTGGGATGCCAAGGTCCTTCATTGTTGGAATAAAAGTATTTCTCTAAATATTGAATCCCGGTATCCGGGAGTACATTGTGCGCCTGTTACCGGGAATCTTTCTCAAGGGAATAAGTTCGGCTGTCTGACCCGTTGTACATCGAGGAATCCTTACTTTTCAGAGGTATTAAACTCCGGCCTGACCTGCATCGTACTTGACATTCAATACTCTCTCTTCAATCATACCCAAGGCAATTTTATCTTCACCTAGTACATCAAATAGTTCCAGTATCCTCCTGGCCACATATTCCTCTTCGATCTGCTCCTGCACGAACCACCTCATGAATTCCTCGGTAGCCACATCATTGACTTTACGGCAAATGTTCATGATGTTGTGAATGGCATCCGTCACGGCCATTTCATGTTCCAAAGCCTTTTCAAAAACCGCTCTGAGTTTGGGAAATTCATGTTGTGTTTCAGCAACAGTGGGGGAAATGGCGTGACATTCCATGTCAACCAGGTAGTGAAACAGCTTCAATTGATGTTTCCTCTCTTCTTCTGCCTGATTAAAGAAGAATTCAGCACAATTATCATATCCTTCTACATCACACCACGCAGCCATAGCCAGATATGCGGCAGAGGAATAGGCCTCCATTTTAATCTGCTTGTTTAAAATGTCAACTATCTCTTCGTTTAGAATTTGATGTCTCCTCAGTATGTCTTTCATATCGGGTCAAATTTGAGTTGCATACAACAAAAGAAAGATAAATGTCGAATAATCACCAACAAAATGGCAATTTAAAACGAATCTACTTAGTACGTCAAACTAAATTTCTTACCAGGTGCCTGTGGATGACACTGTTCAGTTCCAACATGGTCAGACATCCATCAAACAATTCCCTTAACTCCAGGATGTCCATAATGGTAAATGCGAAGATCCGGTCACAATTTGGGAGTGCCACTATTTCCATATCGGCATTTTCCGTGGAAAGCAGATCATGCATATTCACATTTCGAATTTTCCTCCTGAAGGCCAATAGCTCGCACAATCTCAGTTCTATTTCCTGCCTGAAAAAGCGGAGTAAGAAAATATCCCGATCATCACATTGAAAAACAGAGGAATTCCCGCTGGCATACACGAGTTCATAACCTTCCGCCAGCTCCCCAGTCAATATATCTTTGGACACTTCCTGCAATGCTTTCCTTTCTTCTTAAATTTTTTGCAGCACTTTTTGAATACGCATTCGTCCTGCTTGAGCATTACCCTTTCCAGTGGAATTTCGAATCTCTCATCTTCCTCTACAAGGGCATTCATGTCTTATTTAGATTTATTCTAAATAAGGCAAAAATAGTAACGACGACTCCCTTAATTCAATAGCTATAGATAGCTAAAATGCTATAGCTAGTACTAGTGAGTTACCATTACAAATTAGTGCCCGTGAGATTTATCTGTCAGTCGTGAACCTTCGCAATGCGGACAGTCATGAGAGTCTTTGAAAAACTCCCGATATATCTTCTTCCCAATAAAGAAAACCGCTGAGAGAAATAGCAGGGCGACAAATATGATCTGAAATGTCATTTTAGTATTTGAAATGTGATCAATGCGGCTACATATGCCAAAGTTGTCATATAGATCATCTGAATAAATGGCCATTTCCAGCTCTTTGTTTCCCGCAGTACTATTGCCAGGGTGCTCATACATTGCATGGCAAAAGCGTAAAAAATCATCAGGGAAACTCCGGAAGCCAGGTTGTATACAAGCTCACCCGTATTTGGATTCCTCTCATTTTGCATTCGTTTTAAGAGTGATTCCCCTTCCTGAAAATTCTCACCGACACTGTAGATGGTTGCCATCGATCCCACAAAAACTTCCCTCGCGGCAAAAGACGTTATCAAAGCAATACCTATTTGCCAATTGTATCCAAGAGGCCTTAAAACCGGTTCGATGGCATTTCCTATTATCCCGATGTAGGAGTTGGACAACCTCGCTGCAGCAACTTTGTTTTCGTACCCGGATATATCGAGTTCATTAACAGGCTTTGGAATGCGGTTTACAGCTTCATCAATCCTATCGACAGGACCGTATGAAGCCAAAACCCATAAAATAATTGAAATTGCCACAATCACCTTTCCGGCCTCCCATACAAAAACTTTCACCTTTTCCAGGACCGTGACCAGGAGGTTTTCCCACCTGGGCATTTTGTAAAGTGGTAGTTCCATAATGAGAAAGCTCTTGTGCTTTGCTTTTACCATGAATTTAAAAATCATGGCCACCAACAATGCTGCAACCAGTCCGGCCAGATAAAGTCCCAGAAGCACGAGCCCCTTCAAATTGAAAACGCCAACGGTCATATCAGGAATGATCAACGCAATTAAAAGGGTATACACGGGAAGTCTGGCCGAACAACTCATCAAAGGCGTGACCATGATCGTTATCATTCGTTCCTTCCAGTTATCTATTGTCCTGGTAGCCATTATGGCGGGAATGGCACAAGCAACACCCGATATCAGCGGAACCACGCTTCTCCCGTTCAGGCCAAATGGACGCATCAGCCGATCCATTATAAAAACTACTCTGGCCATGTATCCGGTCTCTTCCATCAAAAATATGAAGGTGAAAAGGAGTGCGATCTGAGGTATGAAAATCACCACCCCACCGACTCCCGGGATTAAGCCTTCAGCAATAAGATTGGTGAAAACACCTGCTGGTAAGGTTTGTTTCACACCCCTGCTCAAACCTAAGAAAACATTATCGATCAGATCCATCGGCCATTCAGCCCAGGCATATATGGCCTGAAACATGAGAAATAATATGCCCAGGAAAATCAGGTACCCCGAAACGGGATGGGTCATGATTTTGTCGACCCGTCTATGGTTCCGTGAAAATATATCTTCACCATGTTGCCTCAGAGCGAAGCGAACCATTTGACTGACACGGCGGTTCCGCTTTTCAGCAAATTCCCTCTGGACTGTTTTGGGTGGTATGGTAAGCAATTCATTTCTGTCAAACTCCCCTTCAAGTATAGGCTCCAAACTACCGTTAAACTCAAAAGACCTGATTTTTTCTTTTAACTCTTTTATCCCGATTCCCTTCCGTGCGTTGAGCCTGACAATCTGCGTTCTGAATAATTCGGAAAGTTTGTCAATATCAATTTCCAAACTCCTTCTTTTCGCGACATCAATCATGTTGAGTGCCAGAATAGTAGGTAAGCCCAGATCATGAATTTGGCTGAACAATAAAAGATTTCTTTCAAGGTTGGAAATATCAGCTATGACAACCACCAGATCGGGATAGTTGGGATTATTTCTATCTGTCAGTACCCTGGTGACGACTTCTTCGTCGGCTGACTTAGGATATATACTATAAGAACCCGGGAGGTCTAAAACCGATATGTTTTTATCACCATTAAGTCTCCCTATTTTTTTATCAACCGTAATGCCGGGATAATTCCCTACTTTTTGATTGAGCCCGGTAAGTTGATTGAAAACTGATGTTTTGCCTGAATTCGGGTTGCCTACAAGTGCTACTTTCATCTTAATCCACTTCCACAAACGAGGCTTCTTCTTTCCTCAATGATAAGGTATATCCATCGATATCGAGAGCTATGGGATCTCCCATCGGTGCCTTGAAAAGCAGGGTGACACGCTTACCCGGATATAGTCCCATTTCCACCAGTTTGGGAGCAATTGAGTTCTGCCTGATGTGTGTGATTGTTGCCGTCCGATTTTTTGTGAGCTTATCGAGTGTCAATTCCTTAAATTTTTAGATGCTAGACATTCACTAATCCCGTTTCCATCGCATACACAATTAATTCCGCCGGAGATTTCAAATTCAACTTTTTAAGAATGTTTTTCCGGTGTGAATTGATGGTATGGATACTGACATGTAGTTTTTCCGCGATATCCGAGGTCTTAAACCCTTTGGTTATAAGTTGTAAAACTTCGTACTCCCTTGGAGAGAGATCCGTTGGCTCACAGTTCACCTCCTGATCCTTGTTGTTCTCGGCGAGTACTATATCCAGGATACGATTACAAAAGAATCGATTGTCATCCGCCACAGCATATATTGCACTTATGATCTCACGTTTGCTACAATTTTTAGTAACAATCCCCTTTATCCCCATACCGAGTAAATTTTGAATCTGGCCGGGGTTTTCATCATTAGTGATGATCAAAATGTTTGTGGCATTCGATTCCCGGAGCCTCCGGAGTATTGAGATAAGGATCGGATCCTGACTTTGGTAATCCAACAGCAAAACATCGGGTTGCTTTTGAACAACAACTTCAAGCAGGTCATCGACGCCTTCGTTAACTCCAACAAGATCAAAATCTTCCTGCTTATTTAACATGCGAATTAAACCCTCCCTTGTAAGAAATTGAAAATCAGAAAGCAGGACCTTTAACATACTATTTAGAATGATTCTAAACAATGCAAACCTACAATCAAAACATTAGTATTACAATCGGAGGTTGAATTAAGTTGAGTGCCCATATGTTTTTATCGTGTATGAATTAAATTAAATGTCCTTATTAATGGATTGGGATTTTCTAATTTTGAGGTAAACGGGAATATAAATGCAATACAGAATAGAACATGATACCATGGGTGAGGTTGAAGTCCCATCCGAAAGGTACTGGGGTGCCCAAACCCAACGTTCAGTGAACAATTTCAAAATCGGTGGCTCCAATATGAAAATGCCGGTTGAAATTATCAGGGCTTTTGCAGTTTTGAAAAAATCTGCCGCTGAAGCTAACCGGGAGTTGGGCGTGTTATCCCAGGATAAGGCCAAACTTATCTCTGAGGTTTGTGAAGAGATCCTGGATAGAAAACTTGATGAGGAATTCCCCCTGGTCATATGGCAAACAGGATCGGGGACCCAATCCAACATGAATTCGAATGAGGTAATAGCTAACAGGGCTCATGTGCTGAATGGAGGCAGTCTTGAAGACAAGGAAAAGATCATTCATCCAAACGACGATGTGAACAAAAGTCAGTCTTCAAATGACACATTCCCTACCGCCATGCACATTGCCTCCTATAAAATCATTCTTGAAAATACGATCCCCGGAGTCAAAAAATTACGGGACACTCTTGATGCAAAGTCAAAGGCTTTTACGGAGGTGGTGAAAATCGGGAGGACTCATTTTATGGATGCCACGCCATTGAGTCTCGGGCAGGAGTTTTCCGGTTATGTTTCCCAACTTGATCATGGTCTCAAAGCGCTGGAAAAAACATTCGATCACTTATCAGAATTGGCTCTGGGAGGTACAGCAGTCGGAACAGGATTGAATACGCCCGAAGGTTATGCGAAACTGGTCGCTGAGAAAATTGCAAATAATTCCGGACTCCCTTTCAGGTCGGGAGAGAACAAATTTGAGGGACTGGCTTCTCATGATGCTATTGTCGAAACTCACGGTGCACTGAAGCAGATTGCGGTGAGTCTGATGAAAATCGGCAATGACATCAGGATGCTTTGCTCCGGTCCAAGAAGCGGAATAGGGGAAATTATTATTCCCTCAAATGAGCCCGGATCGTCCATAATGCCTGGTAAAGTAAACCCTACGCAATGTGAGGCGTTGACTATGGTATGCGCCCAGGTCATTGGAAATGACGTGGCAGTTTCGGTCGGTGGTATGACCGGGCATTTTGAGTTGAATGTGTTTAAACCTATGATGGTCTACAACCTGATAACATCGGCAAGATTGATCGGTGATGCCTGTAACTCATTTAATGATAACTGTGCGATCGGCATTGAACCTAACTACCCGGTGATACAGGAAAAGCTGGAAAACTCACTTATGTTAGTAACGGCATTGAATACACACATAGGTTATGAAAATGCTGCTAAAATTGCCAAAAAGGCACATAAAGAAGGCACAACATTGCGTAAAGCTGCCATAGAATTAGGATTACTGACTTCAGAGCAGTTTGACGATTGGGTCAAACCCGAGGATATGATTGGCTCACTTAAATCGTAATTTTGGATTTTAATAAGTTATTTTATTACTTTAGCGCTATATATGTAATTATTTCAAAATCAACACTTTAAAAATGAAAAGATTAGCAACAATTCTGATACTTGTATTTGGAGTGGCTTTCGTATTCGAAGCAAATGCCCAAATGACAAAGAAAGAGCAAAAGGAGTGGAAGAAAAGAATAAAGCGACTTACTCCGCAGCAGTACAAAACCTTACTTGACGAAAACAAGTCATTGAAGGGCCAGGTAGGTAGTTTGAGGACGGAAGTTGATGGATTTGATCAAACTATCGCTGATAAGGATGACCAGATTGCTCAGTACCAGGGTCAAATAAACGACTTGCGAAATCAGGTCACACAGGCAAGAGCTGATGCCCAGAAGGCAATCGAAGATGCCAAGAATGCAGCTCCTGTTTCCGGAAGGAATATCAATGACCAGGTCGGGGTCGTATTCAAAGTACAGATTGGTGCTTTTAAAAATAAGGATCTGTCCAAGTTTCTTGAAGCAGGTGACAATTTCAGTGGTGAAACAGATGAAAATGGTCTGAAGCAATACACACTGGGTGTCTTCAAAGATTATTGGGAAGCAGATACGTTTAAAAAGTATCTGAGGGGAATGGGAGTTCAGGAAGCATGGATCGTTTCCTACCGCGATGGACAAAGGGTTCCGATTAAAGAGGTTCTGGAGAATGTCACAAAGTCGTAAATTGGTGTAAGAAAAAATCTTGAAATAATTTCATGCCCCGGTCGGATAGATCGGGGTTTTTTGTTTTCATATCTTTGCGACCCAATCTTTGCGACCCAATCGGTGAATCCGGTGCAATGATCTATTATAAATCAAAGGAGGAAATAGCGTTGATGAGAGAAAGCGCCCTGATCGTTTCAAGGACGCTTGGACTGATGGCAGAGCACATCAAACCCGGGATCACTCCGCTGGAGCTGGACAAAATCGCAGATGAATTCATCCGCGATCAAGGTGCAGCGCCGGGATTTCTCGGGCTATACGGTTATCCGAACTCCATCATTACATCTGTCAATGAGCAGGTCGTTCATGGAATCCCAACCAATACACCTTTGACGGAGGGGGATGTTGTCGGTGTGGATATCGGGGTTCTGAAAAACGGATTCTATGGTGATCATGCCTACACGTTCGGAGTTGGAGATATCTCGGAGGAAAACAAACAACTGCTTCGTGTGACCAAAGAATGCCTAGACCTGGGGATACGGCAAATGGTAAAAGGGAATCGCGTCGGGGATATCAGCTTTGCGATCCAGCAAAATGCGGAAAAGCATGGATACGGAGTAGTTCGCGAGCTGGTTGGCCACGGCCTTGGCAAGAAGATGCATGAGTCACCGGAAGTTCCAAACTTCGGCCGGCGGGGCAGCGGCCCTAAACTCAAAGACGGATTGGTGCTTGCAATAGAGCCGATGATCAATATGGGTACACGGAAAGTGCTACAACTGCAGGATGGCTGGACCATCATAACGGCCGACAGGAAACCTTCCGCTCATTTTGAACACAACGTGGCATTAATCGATGGAAAACCGGAAATATTATCCACTTTCGAATACATAGAAGCAGCGCTCAAGAAACAAGACCTGTTTGTAATCTAATCCCAAAGTCCAACAGGAACCACTTCGAGGACATTATCATCCGGATCGTTGAAATAAAAAGACTCCAGGGATCCTTCCTTCCATTTTTGCAAATGCGTGATTTTGATCCTGGCATCCAAAATATCTTCCTTGATCGAATCATAATTTTCGGCGGCAACCTCAAATGCCAGGTGCTGAGGCCCCAGCGCATGGTGAGCAGGCAGTACATCCTCCTTTTTTGTAGCGTCAGGAAGAAAACACAATAATACCGAGCTGCCAACACGAAAAAAAACATGGCGGCCAGGCTTCCTGGCAATTACTTCAAATCCCAGTTTGCCATGATAAAACTCCTCAGTTTTATCCAAATCACGCACATAAAGACATGTTTCCTTGATTTGAGTAAATCTCATAGAATTAACATTTGGCCAATGAAGTTTGTAATTACCTTTGACACCTGCAAATTCCTGGTACTCCCAAATGGGTTTTCGTAAGTTGTTATCACGTTTTTTAGTTTGGAGGTTAAAGTATATTGGTGACAATAACTTTACCCTGATAATTGCCGGTCTGATAGGGCTGGTTGCCGGATTAGCTGCGGTTACCCTGAAAACAAGCGTTCATATCATCCAGGACCTGCTGAAACGAAACCTGGATTTCACCGGTGTGAATTACCTGTATCTCAGCTACCCACTGATCGGTATTTTTCTGACAGTCTTACTGGCCAATTTCATTCTCAAAGAAAAACTTGGTCATGGCATCACCCAGATCCTTTATGCCATAAGTAAAAAGTCCAGTATTATCCGGCGTACAAAAATGTACTCAAGGATGGTGACCAGTGCGATTACAGTAGGATTTGGCGGGTCCGTAGGCTTGGAGGCACCCATCGTCGTCACAGGATCGGCAATTGGATCCAATCTGGCGCGACTGGTCCATCTGGATTACCGGAAAAGGACATTACTCATCGGGTGCGGATCTGCCGGGGCAATTTCAGCTATCTTCAATTCTCCCATAGCAGGAGTAATTTTTGCAACTGAAGTTATCCTGACCGAAGTTACGATCAACAGGTTTATTCCCATATTGATTGCTTCCGTTTGCGGACAATTGGTTACTATCGTTTTACTTGGTGAGGATATTTTGTTCTCATTCCGATTGGTTGATGGTTTTTACGCCCGTCAAACTCATTATTTCATCCTGCTGGGAATAGTATGCGGTGCGGTGTCACTGTATTTTACCAGGCTTATGTACTTTGTAGAAAACAGGATCAGATCCGTAAATGGCCTGATGACACGTGCACTGATAGGAGGATTGGGACTTGCCCTGATCATTCTTGTTTTCCCACCTATCTATGGAGAAGGCTATGATACCATCAAACAACTGCTGAACGGGAACAATGACTATATCTTTGACAGGAGTTTCTTTCATTACCTGGCGCAGAATCAGTTTATAATTATACCGTTCATTTTGCTCATCATCCTGGTTAAACCGATAGCAACGGCTTTGACAATAGGTTCGGGGGGAAGCGGAGGAATATTCGGGCCCTCCCTATTTATGGGTGGATTGACAGGGTTTGTATTTGCTTATACACTCAACCTGATTTTCCCATGGCTAAACTTAAGCGTCAGCAATTTCACGCTGGTTGGAATGTGTGGCTTGATGAGTGGTGTTTTGCACGCTCCGCTTACAGCCATCTTCCTGATTGCCGAGATCACCAGCGGCTATATGCTGTTTGTCCCGTTGATGCTGGTTTCTGCTATTTCGTTATCTACAATATCGTACTTTGAGAAGCACTCTTTATATACCAAACATCTTATTGAGGCCGGGGACTTTATCCCATATGACAAAGACCGTATGGTGTTAAGCCTCATTGATCTGAAAAAAATTGTTGAGAAGGATCTGTTAAAAATACATCCCGATGCAAAGCTTGGAGAGCTGGTCGAGTTAGTGCGCCAAAGCAAACGAAATATATTTCCCGTAGTGAATGAAGATGAGGAATTAGAAGGAATTGTCACGCTGGACCGGATCCGCAAAGATATGTTTGATGCCGAAAGGCAGGAAAATGTAGTTGTAAAAGCGATAATGAGCAAGCCTCCGGCTTTTGTCTCTACAAGTGAAAAAATGCAATCGGTGATGAACAAATTTGAGATAACACAAGCCTGGAATTTACCCGTTATAGATGATGGTAAATATGTAGGGTTTATTTCAAAATCCCGTATTTTCAATGCATACAGAAAGAAATTGATCCAACAATCCCAGGAGTGACCCATCGGGCCCAATTGATCAGAAAATCGGGAACAAACTCATTTTGAAAATCTTATCCACATTTTTTGTATTTAATCAATCAGTTGTAATTCGCTGATTACCAGTCGTGTATGAGGAATTTTAGGCACTCTGTGGATAATTCAGGTAAAATGTGGAAAATATTCTGAAACTTCCTTGCTGCAAAAAAATCGTCAGATCAGAAGCATATATTGGGATAGTACAATTTAGATTTTCTGCGTCCGGCATGGAATAGTTTATAAATCAGTTGGTAATGTTACCGTTTTGTTAAGTTTAACCATTATTCGGGATTTCTTTACTTTTCTAAATCTTGGAATAATCTAATTGTAAGATATTTTATCAAATTATCTCAACTAAATGCCCGGTCCATACGTAAGACATTCTGTATGAGAAAATTAGTCCTGGCTACCACACTGGCAATTGCCGTTACCTCCGTATTTTCTCAAGTCCCTCAAATTAAGTACAAGCAACTGGAGGACATCATGGCTCAGTCAAGTGCTGAACTGACTGTAGTAAACTTCTGGGCTACCTGGTGTGCTCCGTGTATTAAGGAATTACCATACTTTGAGGAAGCGGACAAAATGGAAGATGTCAAAGTGATCCTAGTCAGTCTGGATTTCCCCCAGGAACTGGAGAAGGTTCAAAAGTTTGTAACTAAGAAGAACCTGTCTCCTACTGTCTATCATCTGAATGAAAAGGACTATGATTATTATATGGGAAAGATCGACGAATCATGGTCGGGGGCAATCCCGGCTACACTACTGATTACCCGGGAAGGCAAAAGGTCATTTTACGAACGGGCATTTACCCGGGAATCGCTATTTGAAGAAATAAACAAACGCATTGACTAGCATAATTCTAAAATGAAAGAAACCATGAAAAGAACGTTTTTATTGATCACCGGGGTCCTGGCTGTTGTTGCCATTTTGTTTGTGAATGCCACAGACAGCACTGAAGGTTATGAAGTGGGAGATTTGGCAACCGATTTTAAGTTGCCCAATGTGGACGGCAGAGAGGTGTCATTGGCTGACTATGAGGATGCAAAAGGATTTATCCTAATTTTCACCTGCAACACCTGTCCTTACGCCAAGGCATATGAGCAAAGAATAATTGACCTGGATAAGAATTACGCTTCAAAAGGATTCCCGGTAATTGCAATTAACCCCAATGATATCAGCAAAACACCTGGAGATTCTATGGAGGAAATGGTAGCACGTGCAAAAAAGAAGGGGTATACGTTCCCGTATCTCAGAGACGACAGTCAAAAAACCACTGCCGCCTACGGGGCTACCAAAACTCCTCATGTGTACTTACTAAATAAAGAGGCCGAAGGTAAGTATCGGGTAGAATATATAGGAGCCATTGATGATAGCCCGAGGGAAGCTGCCGACGTAACGCAGCGATATGTTGAAGACGCTATCGGTGCATTGACGAAAGGTGAGAAACCTGTGGTCACCACCAAAAGAGCCATAGGGTGCACTATAAAATGGTTGGATTCGTAAATCCATAAACAGAAAAACTTATTGAAGCCCTACCGAATTATCGTTAGGGTTTTTTAGTATAAAAAAGTAAGACCCGTCGGCCGACGGGTCTTTATCACCAAAATACTTCCGTCAACAGTTACCGCTTGATAACTACGCGATGGAATGTAGTTTGACCTTTGTCGGCAGTCCGAATGATATAATTGCCTTTTTTCAACTGATCCAGGTTTAACTCCTGGCCGTTATAACCGGTTTGCAATATTGCTTTGCCTGACAGCTCATATATTTTGATTTTCGCGCCGGCAGTTAACCCTTCAATTTTGATAGTGCCATCGGTAGGGTTTGGATAGATTGAGGGCTTATGATTGGAATCCAATCCCAGGATTGACTCCACTACCTCAAATGATACCGTCACCTGATCGGCAGCCAGGTAGTTTTTGTTACCGGATTGTGAAACTGTAACCGTTACCGTACCAGGCCCGGTTGGGGTTAATACATTGCCCTCCAAAGTTGCCGGACCCGAGATCTCATAAGAGACCTCAAGACCGGAAGTTGCTGTGGCTGATAATGATATCGGTTCATCCTTTGCGAGATCAAAATCGGGAATCGGATCAAATGAAATCGTTTGGTCAGCTTTGTTTACAATCAATTCCAACCGGACCGGTTCAGCCGGGTTGAAGGTATCATTACCTTCCTGGAAAGCGGTGATGATAGTAGATCCGGCTCCTGCAATTGAAACAATATTGGCATCCAATGTTGCAACTTCATTGTTTGAAGACTCAAAGGAGACTTCTAATCCGGAGGAGGAAGTTGCCTCCAATTGGAAATCTTCGTCACCGAAGGTCTTCCCGCCTATTGATTCAAAAGAAATGGTCTGATCCGTTTTTGCACTATTGAATACCTGGATGGACTGCTCAACGCTTTCTGCGGCATTATAATTTGAATTACCAGGCTGTGAAGCCGACACCACGACTGTCCCGGTTTCTGAAAACGAAATTGTTGCTCCCTCAAGGACCGCCGGACCGCTTACAATCTCAAATACTATTTCCAACCCTGAACTCGAAGCAGCGGACAAATTGATCTCTTCAGCATTTGCCAGATCAACATCTTCCACGGCATCAAATGATATGACCTGATTTGCTTTGTCGATAATGAGTTCACGGGTTACTTCCGATGCCTTCTGATAATTGGTATTACCCTCCTGGGCTGCTGTAATATCGACAGTACCCGCCCCCGTAATCGTTAAAGTCGTACCATCGACCTCAGCTATTGATTCGTCAGAACTACTGAATGTTACCGGTAAACCGCTTGATGCATCTGCGTCAAGTTCAAAGTCCTCATCTCCATAAGTGCGAACATCCAATTCGGCGAAAGAGATAGATTGTTCCGCCGGAAGTATGGTCAAAATTTGTTCGACCGAAACTGCAGGATTGTAGCTGTCATTACCTGCCTGGCTCGCGATAATTGTTACGGTTCCAGCTCCCAGGATCGTGATCATATTTCCGGAAATTTCTATTACACTTCCGTCAGAGGAAGTAAACACGACGGTCAGGTTGGAGGAAGAAGAGGCCGTTATTTCAAAATCCGCATCTCCGAAGGTCCTGTCTTCAAGTTCACCAAAGGTAATAATTTGGTCAGCCTTACTGATTTCGGTTACATTAAATGTATGTTCGATACTTTCAGCAGCCTCATAGTTGCCATCTCCCGGCTGGCTGGCCAACACGGTCACAGTTCCCGGTTCGGTGAGTGTAAGCGTACTACCTGTCAATGTTGCCGGCCCACTGATTATATCAAAAGCTACACTTAATCCGGATGTAGCGCTTGCACTCAGAACCACCTCAGTTACCTCCGTAAGATCAACATCTGCTAATGTCTCAAAAGAGATTTCCTGAGATGCTTTGTTTACAACCAGCACGTGATCAATGCTCACAGCCGCGCTATAGTTGTTATCACCGGATTGGGATGCCGTGATAGTTGCGGAGCCTGCTCCAACTACTGTCACAGTACTTCCCTCAATAGTTGCAACCGATTCATCGGAACTGCTAAAGTTTACATCTAATCCGCTTGACGCGGTTGCCGACAGATCAAATTCTCCGTCTCCAAATGTCTTTTCTTCCAGGGCACCAAAATCGATGGATTGTGATGCCTGGTTCACGATAAGTTGCCGATTGACATCTTCGGCAGCATGGTAGTTTGAATTGCCGGCCTGAGATGCCGTAATGGTTGCTGTGCCGGCACCTACAATTGAAACCGTGTTTTCAGAAACAGTAACAATATCGTCATCAGAGGAATGGTAGGAAACAGTCAGTCCCGAGGATGCAGTACCCATAAGTTGAAAATCACTCTCCCCAAAACCGACATCTTCAAGAGAACTAAAAGTTATAGACTGGTCTGCCTTGTTAACCACAAGTGTCTGGTCAATATCCGCTGCCGGCTCAAAGTTGGAATTTCCCGGTTGGCTTGCAGTTATAGTAGTAGAACCGGCGCCAGTAATAGTTACAGTACCATCTGTAACTGTGGCCACGGACGGGTCAGAACTTGCGTAAGAGACAGGTAATCCGGAACTAGCCGTTGCTGTCAGGGTGAAATCAGGATCGCCGAATGTTCTATCTGTCAAACTTTCAAAGGTAATACTCTGATTGGTTAAGGTCACGGTAAATACCTGGTCGACCAATAATGCGGCATTGTAGTCAGAATCGCCGTTTTGACTTGCAGTAATGGTTGTTGAACCCGTTCCAACAATTGTGACCGTGGCACCGCTTATTGTGGCCACATTTGTGTTTGAGCTGGTGTATGAAACTGTCAATCCGCTTGTGGCTGTGGCACCCAGATCAAAAGGGTCATCAGTAAATTCTTTCGATTCAAGCGCCTCGAAGGTTATGACCTGATCCGCTTTCAACACGGTCAGGCTCTGTTGAACATCTGACGCTCCCTCATAATTTTCATTTCCTGGCTGACTTGCTGTAATAGTGGAGCTTCCGGCTCCGGCGATTGTTACCGTGCTCCCTGAAATGGTAGCTACATCAGTGTTAGAGCTTGAGTAGGTAATCGTTAATCCACTACTCGCGGTTGCCATCAGGTCAAACGGCGCATCACCAAAGGTTTTGTCATCAAGCTCACCAAATGTAATGGTTTGAGAAGCCTGGTTTACTGTAAATGACTGATCCACACTACTTGCTTCCTCATAGTTTTCATTCCCCGGTTGACTTGCGGTAATCGTTACCGATCCTGCGCCTACGATTGAAAGGACATTTGCCGCCACAGTGGCAGCATCAGTATTATCGCTGGAGTAACTGATGGTAAAACCGGAAGTGGCTGTCGCATCTAAAATGATATCAGTTGCTCCAAATGTTTGATCGGATATAGAGCTGAAAGTAATTGTCTGACTGGCTTTATCCACCGTTATTGCCTGATCAACATCCGTTGCTGCTTCGTAGTCCCCATCACCAGCCTGGGATGCCGTAATAGTTACATTTCCCGCCCCTACGATGGTTGCCGTAGTACCACTAATGGTAACCACATCCGTATCTGAACTCGCATAAGTCACTGACAACCCGGAAGAAGCCATTCCACTCAGGCTGAAGGGATCATCTCCATAGGTAAAGGTACCGGACAAACTAAAGGTTATACTTTGAGAGTATTTGTCAATCATCTGGTGATCGTATTTCGTCACAGTCTGTGAAATATTCACAGGGTCAGCATCATCCTCGGTGGCTATATAAAAGTCGTAGTGACTTGAAGCTACCAGTCCCGTTAAATCCAAAGTCTGACCGGTTCCGGCCTGGCCGGAGGAAATTATTACTGAGCCCGATCTTACCGGTGACTGATTATTGCCATCCACACCATTAAGCACCTGTGAAACTGAAGGTTGCGCTACATTATTTCCAATCAGGACATAGTATAGCGTACCTGATTCCGACATGGTGTAGGAAAATCTCATACCGGTTGGAGATAGGTTACTGGTACCCGATGAGTTTAAAATGGCTGGCTGCAGGTCCGGTGTATCAACATCAATTTTAGTGGGACTGTTTTCCAGGTTTGGTGACGATGCATCATCTTCTCCTACAACGTAAACATCATATTTGATCCCGGCGTTATTATCGTTAATTGCAATTGTCGTTATGTATTCCTCAAAAGGTTCTACAGTTACACTCCCCGATTCCAATGCTGACTGACCTGCTCCATCCTGGCCATTTGTCACCTGGATGGATGAGGGCACTGAAGTCCCTTCTTCAATTACAACATAGAAAACGGTCCCGTTTTCGTTCATCTCCAGATGCAAGTCAAACTCGGTTAACGGATAATTAGACTGAATATTGGACACACTGGAAGTGACTACGGGATCAACATTATCAGCCGTAAAATTCCATCCGGTGTTATTGCCATTGTCAGTTGACTCTTGTGCGTTGAAGGTTGCCCCGGAGGCACCTATGTCCTGGATGACTAGTTTTTTGCCGTTGTAGGTCTGATTTACTGTACTGGTCAAATAGGCTTTTGTACCCCCGCTACTGCTGGAAATGTCAATTTCGTTACCCGTTGTCCCTATCGCAATAAAATCGCCAAACGTCTGCGTGTCTCCTGCACCAAAATCGACAGATGCTCCTTTCTCAAGTGTAATGGTATTGAATGAATTGTCACCGGTAATGGTTAAGATCTTATTAGTAGCATCCGCAACAATCAGGTCATAGTAGTTATCTCCATTCGTCTGAAATGACATATCGGTGCTTGAATTGAATCTTAAGGTGGATGTTCCCGGGATCACAGTGAGGTTACTTGCACCTGTAGTGTTCCAGGTGTCGATATTATCAAAATATGCACCCCCAAGATCGAGCGTATAATTGTTGACATTAAAGTCAAAATGTCCAACACTAAAGGATTGATCATTGAAATCTATGGATCCGTTCGCGTGACCAATTGCAAAGACATTGGTCTCATCCATGAATGTCCATGATCCCGTCCCGAGGAAATCGAAACTTCCCGAACCAAAAGAAAAGCCATTTGTGCTTATTGTTTCATTCCCATCCGATAAAAAATTATAATCAATGGTGTTGAGTGTCATAGTGTTCGAAAGTGTGAGGGAGCCATAAATATCCATAGACTGCCCGGGCCCGGTAAAGAATGGAGAATTTGAAACGCTGGCCCAGTCCAAATCCTTGCATTCTCCATCGATATCGAGGGTTACGGTTTGCCCTCCCGAGGAAAATGAATTTGCATCAAAGTAGACATTATCCGTACGAAGCGGACGTCTGGTATACTTGGTAGAACCGCCGCTGGAGGTCGCCCAGTGATCCGGGTCACTCCAGTTCCCGGATCCGCCCACCCAGTAATATTCATTAGGGTTATCCCCATCAAGTACATAGACTAAATGCGTTGATGTCAGTATGCAACTGTTTTTATCCCAGGAGACCTCTGCATAGTACGTGCCAGGTTCATCAACGGTAATCTCATCAGCATTGAAAGAGATTTCTCCAAATCCGGGGTTCTCTATGTCATACCATTCGTACTGTGTTAGGGAAGCACCAGCCTGAAAATTTCCACGAAGTGTGGCATCTTCGCTTCCTGTGATCACAATCACCGCATCCGAATCATCACCTGAATTGATCAAATTACCATTGGCATAAATGGTTTGAGGTGGTACTTGATCTTCTGTAACGGTAATAGACCTGGATGTAGAACATGAGTTTTTGGTAACATCAAGCACATAAGTGCCAGCCTCGGAAAATGTTGGTGTCAAACTGTTCACGTCATCAATCCCACTGGCTGATTGCCATTGGTAGGTAGACCCACTGGTAACTGTAGCAGTGATTTGGACGGAACTGCCTTCACAAATAACTTCCTCTCCCGAGGAAAAACTTACCGTCGGTGGGGTACAAAACTCGGTTGTATGAATATCGGAATTATAACCAATGAGGACGGGAGCATCCTCGTTGTTCAGTGCAATGCCGGTAAAGTTATCTGCGTTTGCCGAGCTACTGGACTTTGACTCCAATTCATGTCCATACTTACTGTATTTTTTGAAATTGAGGGTTGTTGTCCCATAACCGACGAAAAAATCATCATTGCCGTCTACTGCAATCATGCTATTGCCAGTGACCGGAATGCCAACACTCCAGTCCTCGGAAAAAGCAGAATTGTAGAAATACAGATCCGAGGTTGTGGCGAGTGCTATTTCGTCACCTACAAAATCAAAATCCGTAAAGGTCCCGGATGTCGTCAGATCATGATGACCTAACGAACTGTTTGAGGTGGTCATTTCATAAAACCTATAACCACTAGCTGAGTTTCCGGTGCCATTGTAGGCCATTACTACATACTTATTTTCAACGGGATTTGCCCTTATCGCAAGACCAAGATCTTCATCGGTACCTGCCACGGT
The DNA here is from genome assembly GCA_028278225.1 of Cyclobacteriaceae bacterium. Lineage (GTDB taxonomy): Bacteria > Bacteroidota > Bacteroidia > Cytophagales > Cyclobacteriaceae > JANQEU01. The sequence continues at coordinate 29,180 of JANQEU010000049.1, read as the reverse complement.
CCCAAGGTTGGTATCCCAGTCAAGTGCAGTTGAGCTAGCGCCATCGGAATATTCCCCAATAAATAAATGTGTTTCACTATTCACAGTCTCGGTACCGACAACCCAGACTTTACTATTTTCAACAAAAAGGTCATTGTAAACCAGACCGTCATCAATGTCTCCGTCCCACCAGCTTTCCCACTTCTTTGACCCACTGGCATTAAACTTCACAACCCACCCATTGTCAATACCTGAAGAGATGTATTTCCCAACACCGTACAGGTTTCCTGACCCGTCAACATAGATTTTGTTGAGCTCTGATCCGGTGGTTGCCAGGTTTCCCACCCATTGTGAAGTCCCAGAGCTATTGTATTTCCTTATTGTAGGTCTGCCCGTATCCCTGTTCAGTGCTCCATAGACATTTCCGCTGTCATCTACTCCGATACCTACGGGTATGTCATTTGTACTTCCGGCACTCCAGGTAACTGCCCAACTCTGCGAACCACTCGAATTGTATTTGATAATAACAGCATCCAGGTCCGATCCATTAGACTCAGTACCAATGACATAAACATTACCGGATGCATCGGTAGTGACAAAGTACGCCTGATCCGATGTTGTGCCGCCATTGTAGTTTGATCCCCAGTTTACCTGTGCCAGGATTTCAGGCATGCAAATAATGCATGCAACCAGCATAATTAGTTGTTTCATGATTGATCGTATTTTGGTGAATTGCTAATGAAATTCACCAATTACATCCTGCCGATCAAACCAGATTTAGTAAGGACTCACAACAATTTAGTGAAGGTGATAAAGCCTTTAGTCAATGGATTTATAACAAAGAAAGTCTTTCCATAAACCCCTTCTTATAGGACTTTCCGATCTGCACCCGATGTCCCTTGAGAAAGACGTACCCCTCGGAAATTGAGTCGATGAGATCGAAATTAATAAGGAAAGAACGGTGAACCCGAACAAATCCAAGTGGGATTAATTTCTCCCCGATACTCTTCAGGGTATGACTGATGAGGTACTTTTCCGAGGACGTGTAAACATTAGCGTAATTGTCGAAGGCTTCTACATAAACAATTTCAGAGGACTTCAGTGAAATGATCTCCTGGTCTTTCCTCACAAAAAGTTTCTCCGGGGACTTCTCACTCCCGGTGCCTTTCTTATGCCCGCGATGGAGCGCCATCTCTATATTCGCTATCAGATCATTCTCAGAAAAAGGCTTTACGATGTAACCGGCCGGATTGGTTCTTTTTGCCCGGTCCAATGTCTTTTGATCATAGTAGGAAGTAAAGAATACGAACGGGATTTTCAGCTGAGAGGCTAGTTCGATCCCATCAACATCACCCTCAATATTGATATCCAGTAAGGCAATGTCGGGTGATTCCGATCGTATAAGCTCAAGAGCCTCAGGTGCTTCATCAGCGACTCCAACTACATTGTAACCGTACCTCTCGAGTGTTTCAGATACGTCATCCGCAATTAGCGGCTCATTCTCCACCACAAGAATTGAAGCTTTGCTCATACGACTAATTTATATCTGCTGAGTTTTAGTTGCACCGTAGTTCCCTCATTATTGAGAATATCTATTTCTGCTTTCAGTTTTCGACTTAGCGAGTTGATTATTTTCCAGCCAAAACCATTGGAGTTTTGAAGTTTTTCCAACGTTACACCTTTTCCATTATCTGCTACTTCAACTTCCAGTTTGGAATCATTTTCATTCATCCGTATTTCTAACAATCCTTGCTTTTTATTTACAAAGGCATACTTAAGACTATTGGTGATTAGCTCATTCAGAATAAGACCAAGGGGAATGACCGTATCAATGTCCAGTCTTAATTTGTTTGTCTCAATTCTGCACTCAACGTCCTCATCACCAATCCCAAAAGCATCAAATAGCTCGGAAGTGAGATCATGAAGATACTCGTCCAGGTACACACCACCCGGGTCTTCACTCTGATACAATTGCTGGTGAATCAGGGACATGGATCTTACCCTGTTTTGTCCTTCATTGATAGCCTCTACTGCTGAAGTATCCTTGAGGGTTCCTGCCTGGAGTTTGAGCAGGCTTGAAATGATCTGGAGATTATTTTTTACGCGATGATGGATCTCTTTCAGTAGAGTTTCTCTTTCCTCCAAAAGAAGAGATAGATCTTTATTTGTTTTTTGTTTTAAACGATAATTGCGATATACAAAAAAAGCGAAAATGAGTATCAGAGCTGAGATCCCAATAATATAGTTACGGATTGTGATGCTCCGGTCAAGCTGCAATTCCCTCACCTTGTTCTCTGAACTTAAAAGTTCAATCTGCCTTTCTTTTCTCTCATTTTCATACCTGGCATTGAGGCGTTCAATTTGACCGTTTTTTTCAATGTTGAAAATGGAATCTTTTAGTACCGTAAACTTTTTGTAGTGGTCATATGAACTTAACAAGTCCCCGTTTGCCTCAAAGACATGAGCTATTCGTTCATGCGATTTCATTTCGAAATACAGATTCTGAGATTTTCGGGCGACCTGCAGACATTGATCAAAGTATGTCATTGCATTCCTGTAGTCTCCAAGCCCGAAATAAGATTCAGCCAGTGAAAATAGCAAATCCTCGTTTTCACCAAGGCCTTCAAGGGCCTTCGCCAGTTGCAGCGATTCCAAACCCAGATGTATAGCTTGAGCATAATCTCCCTCCAATCGCCTGATTACTGATAAATTAGCCAGGGCTTTAGCCGCTCCTCTTTGATCCTGAAGTTTTTCGTAGTTTTCTTTTGCGTAAAGTGTATAGTATATGGCGCTATCAAGAATATTAAGTTTTAAAAAGCATTCGCCAATGTTAAGGGCAGCATGACCAATCATTCTTGGTGCATGAACATTACCTTTCGAAGCGCCTTCCAATGACATGGCCAGGGCTCTTGAATAATATGGTATTGCCCGCTCATAGTCTCCCGATAGCGTGTAAATATTAGCGAGGTTGTTTAAGGTCCCGCCAATCCCGAATCCCACCTTTTCTGCCTTTTCCAAAGCCTGATGCATGTAGTCCGCAGCTTCCTCAAATTTGGATTGTCTTTGTTTTAAGGTACCGATGTTGTCAAGTACGCGACTTTCCAGTTGCTCATTTTTGTAGGCCCGGCATATGGCCAATGCTTTGTCGTAGGATGTTTCCGCGTTTTCATAGTCTCCTTTCAGATAAAATAAGTTTCCTTCCCTCCTGAAACAATGGGCTAAGCAAAAAGTGTCTTCTAATACCCGGGCACTTTTGAATGCCTCATTCAGGAAATAATCTGCTTTTCCAGGATCAGAGTTGGCAAAGTGGATGACGAGATCAGCCAGCGCCACAACCTTCATTGAGTCATCGTCTGAATTTAGAAGTGAATCAAACTCCTGGGCCTCAAGACAATTCACCCACCCGGATTGAAACCAGGCCAATAACACCACTATGAGAAGGTTTTTCATTGAATGAATTTTTTCAAGATAATCGGAATTTACAAAAAAGAATAATGTCACCTAAATCGGAAATTATTAAGAGTCCGAATTTTCTACACTGCCGTTTCGGATAAATGGGAGGAGGCCAACCTTGAGGTCAGTTAATCAAATATCCACTTCTAACTGAGCGAATATCAGGGAAGCTTTCCATACTTCACCGTTGTAAAAAACAGGTGCATGACCCTTTAATGCACCGAAGCGCATGCATCAAAGCATAGTCAGGACATTCTTAATTCAGATGGGTTAATTCTTCAAGATGGAAGATAGCCGTTCTTCAATCAATTTGATATTTGAAGCTCTTACACCATGTTTCCTGGCAAGATCAGACCATTTGCTGAGGGCGCTACCGGCTTGCTCAATGATTTCTTTGATGCGTGCTTCATTGATTTTAGCCTCACGACCAAGAGCAGTGAGTTGCGAGATTCCAGGGTTTTGTCCCTCACCTAAAACCATCGTGCTTTGCTCTCTGCGTGGGCCTGATGAGAAGGTTAAATCATAGGCTGGAGAAAGGCACCAATTTCCGTCCTGATCCATAAGGAAAGAAAAGTTTTTTCCATGATCATCACGATTATGAGACAGTACATTAAACACGGCTAAACGAAACATCTTCTCCACCTCCCGTACATCTTTGGTTAGTACTTCGGTGAGCGTAAGAAGATTCTCGTAATCCAACGAGGGATTTCTGAAATCCGAATGAAGCAGTCCGCTGGCGGTGTGCATATGAAGCCTGTTCAGGCCTGTGCGATCAAAACGTTTCGTAGCGAAATAACCCTCGCATTTTTCTGCCGGAAATAGTCTGGAATTTGCCATTTCAATTCCGGCTTCAGTGGCCATGATTGAATAGACATATTCTATGGCTCCCGCATCTGGCCCGTCATGGCTATTGGCAAATTTCACGATCCAGTGTTCGAACCCCTGGGGCAGGTCGTTTCGTCCATGAATGATCTTGCTTGAAGAAGGATCGATCCCGATCAGGGCCTTTGGTCTGGCCCCCGCCGATGAACCGTTAAGGTCCAGTAGTTCCTGTAGTACTTCTTCCGCCCCGCCTTCGAGAACAGCCTGGGTTTGTTCTGCCAGTTTGTCTAAACTTAGATCTTCTTTTTCTAATTCGCTGCTATGGTCAGGCTCATAGGTAAGGCTGCCAAGCCCTGTTGATCCGATATAGGCCAGACGATCCAAAGGGGAGAATTCTGCAGGGAGAAGGTTTCTGCTTCTGAGATGCCGATCCAGTAACAAGCGACCCCAACCATCCGGAAGGCTATCATTGAAAACACCGGGTAAACCCTCAAACAAAAACGGATCAAAGGAGTTTAAACCAGGTTCTAATGGCAGCCTGAAAGGCGAGATATGGAGACCTCTATTTAGAAAAGCAGGATCATATTCAAAATAGATCATTCCGTTCCGGCTGGCGAGTTGACCGACCGGAATAATGTCACCCTCGAAATTCAGTCCGACTTTGATCCGATCTAAAGAAATATAATTACTCATGTCCGCCAGCCTCTTTGAGGTTTTTTAGTGCGTTCATCTCTGAGGACATCCTGGATGGACGTGTACTCTTTACCTGATGGTTCAAGTGCCTTGATCAAACGCTCAAGACGATCCAGAACCATGGCAATCTTTAGAAAGGATTCAAGCGAAATCCGCCCCTTTTGTTCGAACTTACGTAAGGTTGGAAGGCTCACTCCCGAGCGTTCAGCAAGCCCGGCTTGCGTAAGACCTTTGGACAGTCGCAATTCCCGAATGCTTTTTGCAAGCATTTCCTGGGCTCTTGCGGTGCTTATAAGTGATATCATTATATTACTTAATACCTGAATACAAATTTAACTAACATTATAGTATTAATTAAGGCGATTTGCAAAACGTACGATTACAAAATTAATTTTCAATAACAAACTTCAGGGTCACAATCCGTATAAACGATGGAAGGAGGGCAAGTTAGAAGCTTATCCAATAAGTATAATTATCTAGGAATTGGATGATATATTCAGAGGTTTTCAAATCTGATCTATATTATGAATTGGATAGCTCAGAGATGTGCAATGAAACTACTGGAAGGGTTGCTATCTTTATAGGAGCTTAATCAGCTTACGGGGTACCCAATAGCTGAGGACAGTACGCTAATTGGGGATACTCTTGAATTTCCTTCTTCTTATATCAATATTTCTGATTAAAGTAGACCTAGTGGATTCTACAAAATCTCCTGCAGTTGAAAGGCGGGATATATATGATAGTTCGTCTGTTTCAACAACTTTAGTATCAGATACCGTAATAATTAGCCAAAGTGATTCAACTTTAGCCGTTAACGAAAATATAAAAGTCGTTCTTGTCAACGGGGAAGCTGATTCCCAGCCTGATTATTTCACATACATATTTCCAATTATAACGCTTCTTCTTGGAATTGCAGTTAACCGCTTGATAGACTACTTAAACAAAAGGAGACAACTTAACTCTTGTCTTAGAAGATGGACTTCAGAAATTCGTATTCTTGAAAATCCTTTAATTAAACAAATCTCGGATATCACAGATTTCCAAAGGGAAGTTTTGGAGGAAAAGCACACAATTCCCGATATGGGCGTGCATTCTGTACTTAGGGGAGATTCATTCAAGTCATTAGATAAAGGTCAGTTTTTAGAGGCTTTAGAAAAAGTAAGTGGAATGACTTATCAAGAAGGAATAAGCCTAACTAATAACATCAATGGAATTATTCTAAGCTTAGAACATTATTCGACCCTACTCCATCTCAAATACGATGATTATATCAAAGTAATTGAAAGTCGTACTAATTCATTAAATGAGAACATGTTTCAACTCAAGAAGTCGTTCAATGAGTATAGCGTCTATCTCGAAAAAAAGTATAATGATGACCCAATGAATAAGGATGAAGTGTATCGAACAATGGGGTCACTGATTTTCGACAAGCTGATTGCTCCCCAAATGCAAAACAAAGATCCGGAAGACATATTTCAATTGGAGAAAAGTTTGTTCCTGCCATTGATCGAAATCATTTCCCATAGACGGACTGAAGGACAAATTCAGAACCTCCTGGAAGCAACTTCAAGCGCACTTCGTGATATCCAAAGTCTTCGAATGGAGAAAGAGAATATTCATGAATCAATAGGTATTATAAAGAGTGAATTTGAAAATCAATTGTCAGAAGTTAGAAACGTAATTGAACAAATCAAGAAAATCAAATGATGACGGTTATGTTTGATATAATAAATACATTTCAAAGAATATGGGATACAAATTATCCAGTCTTTTAAGTCTACCATTAGAGACAGACGTTAGCTTCTACATCTTTTCCATTGGTGACGAAGTTTGGGAAGGAGGTCTTCAAGAATTGGTTAACAAAAACTTTGATAAGTTGGCTTTAGAAATTGGCCCTCAAAACATTATCGTCGGAGGGCTAGAGTTTGGATTTCACGGAGAAGTTGTTGAAAAATATCTGGGTAAATGTTATAAGGATCTGAAAAACGAACTGCCAGCATTGTTGATTACAGATACCCATCCGGAAGAATTAAATAAAGATTCGATGAGATGGCTAATCCCTCTTGAAAAGGCAAGAGATAACTACGGCCGAATCGATCGTTTTCTTTCAGATCTAGTTGATTTCGTTCAACGCAAATCTGATAACCTAGTGACAATGTTTGAAATGGAATCTTACGATAATCAAAATCAGGATGAGCCGGTGAAAATCAAAAGCCCATACGATAGAGATTTTGTTGTTTTTAAACCAAATAAAGTTTTACCTAGACTGAAATCATATTGGGAGTAATGAGAATAAAACATAAGTCACCGGGGCCATTACTCATTTTGGCTTGACATTGGAATATATGACTCTAATAGTTCGAGCTATCACACTTGATCCCGGCTAGCAAAACCTATCCCAATTAATTAAGTGAGCATTAGGAGCCTTAACTCAATTAACCTAAAACAACAAACATGTATTCACCTAAAACCAGTTTAAGGATTCCTACAACCAAATTATACTGGAAGCTTCACGAACTCAGTGGAGAACGTAAGGAAATGGGTGAAATTTGAATCACTGACACCGAATCCTGGGAGGTTATTCAAATATCCGGCTAGTTTGAATCACTCGTTGAAAGGTTACAAGATCGGAATCACGTTGAAGTAAGCCATTTTCCTCAAATGTCATCTTAACAAGTTTTCGAACAGTTTAACTTTAAGAAAGAACTTTTTCGTAATGCCACTTCGAGCGATCATTGATAACAAGGAGGTAATTTCTACTGAGTTCACAAAAGATGAATGGACAGAACTCAGAAAATCAATCAAGGCTTCAGTTGAGAAAATTATTTTGCCATGTTGTGGCAGAGAAGGCCACATGCGAACATCGAAACTTGGGCTCAATCATTTTTATCATAAAGCAACAGACGGTTGCAATTATAAACCTGAAAGCATCCAACATTTAACGGCAAAGTCCGAAATAATTAGAGCCTGTGCAAACAACAAATGGACTGCTATTCCTGAATATGTTCAAGATGATTGGATAGCTGATGTCTACGCAACTAACGGTAAAAGAGAAATTGCTTTCGAGGTTCAATGGAGCAGACAAACAGCTTCAGAAACACATAGACGTCAAGAAAGATACAAAGATAGTGGTGTGATGACGTGTTGGTTCATGCGAAAAATTCCTAAAGAACTTACAGGATGGTATGGAGGTGAGAAACCAGGTAGAGAATTACCAATCTTCGAAATCTTTGAAGACAATGATGGAGAATTGAAGGTTAAAATCGGTGTACATAACCTAGCTTTATTCGATTTTACCAATGCTCTGTTTAAAGGTCATGTTAAGTATTGTCACCGATATTCAACGATGATAAAACAGCTTGTCGAAATTCGCTTTTATGAAAAAAAATGTTGGTTATGTGACCAAGTTCAACATGGATATCATCTCACACATGGATTAGTCACGAAGTGCGGTGAAGAACTGCATGTTGATGAAGGTCTATGGGAAAATCATATTGGGAAACATCCCGCGGTCATCAAAGCTGTTCGAGATTTTCAAAATACAGAAGAAGGTAAACATTTAATAATCGGCGATATAAAGCCTCGATTCAGTAGGACTGAAAGAATGGAATATTTATCATTTGGGTGTCATTATTGTGATGCATTATTTGGTGATTTTTTCAATTTTAAGGAATCATTTGAAGTTGTTCAAAACAAAAACCTTCTTTCTTACCAGACTGAGATTGATTTTGGAGTTTCATTTACCCCCGAAGATGAGTTCCCAAGACCACATTGGTGCTATTCCCCCAACAAATATTTCTGCTGTACCAAGCGATATTAACAAGTCATCCACTTAGACCAATTTCTTTGTCATCATTCTTTCAGGAATGGATATGGAATAATAATATATTAATATTGGAATAATTTTACTACATTTGTTACCCAGTCGTTTTTAAGATAAAAAGAGCTTAGGCAATGAGAATAGAGCAGCTACAATTATTTGAGTTTAAGGGGAGTTTTGATCCTGATAATTTTGAATCGATTGAAAATAATGAAATATTCAAGTCTATTGGAAGATCTATTTCGAACGCATTTCTTGAATTTTCGAATTTTCCAGTTTCAACAATAACAAAACTCGATTTTACCACCAGATCTAACATACTAAACAATCTTGTCGTTGATCAAATAAAAGAGAATTGTCAGAGTGATAGATTCCGTTATTATTCCAATTTGACAAACACAAGAAGAAGTTTTGCCATTCTGGATGAAAAATATATTTTGTTTTTCAAAAAATCACCAGTCTCGAATGTAAAAACCAATCAAGATGACATAATAAAGAACCAAGAACTTGGTAAGCATGTTCTTTTTGTTGCTTATCATCTCGATGAATTTTGGAGCTCAATCACTAAGCTTGAGTTTCAATATTTCTCTTCACCAAATAATATTACTTACACTTATGATATATCAGAATTTATATCTTATGAAATTCTAGAGTTAGTTGAGCCCGAAATTTCTAAACCGAGTATTCAAATTAGAAAAGACGTGCAAAAAGGAGCATAACAAACATGCTTGAACTAATCAACCCCGACATGCTTATTCTGGCGAGGGAAAGCAGAGGATTGTCCCAATCAGAATTAGCGAAAAAAATTGGTATATCACAGGGTAAGTTATCTAAGGCTGAAAAAGGTGAACAAGGACTACCTGATGATGTTTTCCACAAGCTATCGTTGAATCTTGATTACCCGAAGAAATTTTTCTTTCAAAAGACCCCAGCAGCACCTGTAAGTCATTACTACTACCGGAAGAGGATTTCAATAGCTCAAAAAGTAATGATGCAAATTGAATCAATAGTAAAAGTTTTTCGACAGAACGTTGATTCTTTGACCGAAGCAGTTGAACTCCCCGATTTTAAGCTTCCTGCGATCGATCCTGGAAGCAAGACTCCGGAGGAAATTGCCGGAATTGTTCGTCACATACTCCATGTTCCTAAAGGTCCTTTACCTCACTTGGTCAATCTATTAGAAACCAATGGGATAATCGTAGCTAAAACAGATCTATTTAGCGAGAAAATCGATGGTATCTCAACCGTTAGTGACAAAGGGAATCATATCATTTTCCTGAATGAACGCAAGCCTAATGATAGACAGAGGTTTTCTCTAGCGCACGAACTAGGTCATATGCTGATGCATTTTGATATTCCAATGATTAGTGAGGCAGTAGAAGATGAAGCCAACCGATTTGCTTCGGAGTTTCTACTTCCAAAAAAAGAAATAATTAATTCATTGAGGCATTTGAATTTTCAAAAACTAGGAGAATTAAAAAGATATTGGAAAGTATCAATGAAATCTCTGGTCTATAGAGCTAGACAATTAAAAGCGATTGACGAACGACAATACAGGAATTTAATGATCAACTTTTCTAAACGAGGAATGACTAAAAGTGAACCAATTCCTCTTCCAGAAGAAAGACCCTTTATCATAGACGAGGTAATTAAACTTCATTTGAACGAACTAGGATATTCAAACCAGGAATTAGCAAAGGTTATTCATTTAAATCCATCAGAGTTTGACAATAGATTCATGCCGTCGAGTAGGCCAAAATTGAGAGTATTGGGTAATACTGGTTGAAAAGCAAACTTCCAAGGCATCAAGAATTGCATAGATGGACTGGTCCTATGTTAATTCAATGAGAATATGGATTCAATGGACCATTGACCAATGTTAATATACTACAGAGAATCGGTCAATATTAGGTTGGATTTTAGATACTTAAACAGCCAAACTACATAGAATACTATATAAAATAAGAAAAGGCTAACTCTCGTGAACTAGCCTTATCTATTTGATTATCAAGTGGGTGGAAGATGGGATTAACTACGTTGATCCTGGAGGGGTGTTCCAAACCACCGATCCATTCTGACGAATGATTTTTCCTTCTGACTGCCTCCGAAGCCAGGCTTCCTGGCAGCCCGAAATAAAAAATCCCTGCTTACCGCAGGGATCGCTGTTTTGGGTGGAAGATGGGATTCGAACCCACGACCTCCTGAACCACAATCAGGCGTTCTAACCAGCTGAACTACAACCACCATTTGAAAAGGACTGCAAATGTAAATGATTGATTTATAAGTGACAATGATTTGCGTAGAGCGAACATCAATTTCTTATGAATTTGCGGCAATGATCAGGCAAAATACTTTGGGCTTTTATTGGTTATACTGCATCTTGGAATAGTCATAATAATTTAACAATTCCCGGTTAAAAGGATCGATTTTTTATGAAATCGCTAACCAAATCGTTAAATTCCCGTTCCCAATTGTAAACCATTCAAAAACTGAAAGCGAAGCTTGCCATATCATTCATTCTGGCGGTTTTTTTTTCGGCGGCACTTTTAGCTTCCTCAAGTGATACCGACGGAAAATCAAGCAACGGTGACAAGAGCGAAACAAACACCGAAAAAACGAGTAACGAAGATCCCGATAAAGCTAAATCCCAGGAAAATACAAATAAGGAAGATGAGGCTGTTCAGGAAGAACCCATCACTACTGAAAACATGGTATCTACCAATATTCCTTCGGACTCGTCGATCAATTCGATCTCCAGGTATAACTTCATATTTTACTTCATCTATAAGTATAAGTATGAAAACAGAACCGGGGTGGATGAAATAAAGGCGCTGTCCTTCGATTAGACCATTTCAATACCTGCCACGAAAGAATCAATCTGGGACAGGGTAATATTTCCCTCGTAAAATGATTTTCCAAAAATCACTCCGTAAAGACCAGCATCCTGAAGCCGTTTGATATCATCCATATTCCGTACTCCTCCGCTGGCAAATAAGCATAGATCGGGAAATTCTTTTATTATGTCTTTATACATTTCAATTGCGGGTCCCTCCAGTGCTCCGTCACGATTGATATCCGTCGTTTTGAGGTATTTCAGACCTATCCTGTAGAAAGTGGATATGTGGTCAATCAGTTTTATCTTGGTTTCTTTCTGCCATCCTCCCACACGGATCACACCATCCAGGCTGTCGGCGCCCAAAGCAACTCTTTCCCTTCCGTATGACATGATCCAGGAGCTGAACAGATCTTTGTTATACACTGCTATAGTGGCGGCTGTCACACTCTCTGCCCCATACTCCAATGCCTTGGTCAGGTCTCCATCCGTATGAATACCACCTGCAAAATTGACCTTCAAATCCGTATAACCTGAAATCATCTCCAATGTCGATGAATTGACTAGTGCGCCCTTTCTCGCTCCATCCAGATCCACCAGGTGGACCCTTTTTATCCCATGTTCTTCGAACTGCATTGCAACATCCAACGGAGATACATCATAAACCTTCTCATTTTTATAATCGCCTCGTTTCAGTCTGGCGGTACGTCCTTTCAAAACCGTTATTGATGGTACTAATTGCATATACAGCGATTCTTACTGGTAATATAAATAACTTTCGGAGACATCTCTATCACCGGAAATTTATCAGTTTCAGAATAAAGGTAAAAGACAAATATAACAAGGATAACCTAGTGTCACGGCATCATGATATGATGGTTAAGTTGCAGTTATTATCGTTCTTTAACAATGGCATAAAATTGTGCATAGCAGCGCTACGTGAATATTTTTAGGGTGAAACTAAAGGCGGTAAAAATCAGACCTGGGCCGTCAGCGTATGGTTGACATGACACTAGGTCAACTCTATCAGCTTAAACCCCTCTCCATGAACGGTCACCAGTTTCAGGTTTTCTTCTCCTTTAAGATATTTCCGCAGTTTGGCGATATAGACATCCATGCTGCGGGCATTGAAATAGCTGTCGTCTTTCCAGATCTTCTTTAGTGCAAAACTCCTGTTTACGGTTTTGTTGAGGTTTTCGAGGAACAATCTCAGCAATTCATTTTCCTTGGTCGTGAGCTTAAAGTTCTCGTCTTTTGTTTCCAGCTTGTTTTCATCGTAAATATATGTGAGTGTCCCGAGTTTGAATTCCCTTGGGAATTCCATAAACTCCTGCTTCCCCGAACGACGAAGAATTGCATTGATGCGCAGCAGTAACTCCTCCATACTGAATGGTTTGGTGATATAGTCATCCGCACCGATTTCAAAGCCGTGGATCACATCCTGTTTCATGGATTTGGCTGTCAGGAATACAATCGGAATATCCGAATTAACCTGCCGGATCTCAGTTGCTAATGTGAACCCGTCTTTTTTGGGCATCATCAAATCCAGGATGCAGAGGTCAAACTTTTGCTCGTAAAATGCTTTTAAGCCGGCCTCGCCATCCGGCATCAAAGTAGTATCAAATCCTTTAAGGGCCAGGTATTCGGAAAGGATCTGACCCAGGTTAGGGTCGTCTTCAACGATCAAAAGTTGGGCGTTATCCATCTGAAAGGGGGAGTTTGATAATGAAGTTGGTACCGTTATTAAGCTCGCTTTCCACATCAATACTTCCGTCAAGCATTTCAACAATGCTTTTTACATACGCCAGTCCAAGCCCGAATCCTTTCACATTATGAAGGTTACCCGTCGGGACACGATAGAACCGCTGAAAGATATGCTTAACTTCTTCTTTTGACATGCCGACACCATGGTCCTTTATGGAAAACATAATGTAGTTTCCTGTTTTCTGGGTTCTAACAAGAATGTTCGGGCCATCCTCCGAGTATTTGATAGCGTTATCAAGGAGATTGAGAATCACGTTTAGCAAATGAGATACATCAGCACGTACAATGGATTCAGTGGCATTCAGTACAGTTTGGATGGATCCGTGTGAGTTTTCGATCTGAATTGAAATCCTGGATACGGCTGTTGTGATCAGCTCATGCAGGTCTACGTCCTCAATGGTAAGTTTTAACTCATTTTTATCAATGAGTGACATCTGCAACACTTTTTCAACCTGGGAACCAAGCCGCCTGTTCTCTTCACCGATGACACCTATATATCTATCCCGCATAGTGTCGACCTGTGCGATTGCCTTGTCCTGAAGTGCTTCTGCGGCCAACCCGATTGTAGCAATAGGAGTCTTAAATTCGTGCGTCATGTTATTGATGAAGTCACTCCTCATCTCCGAAAGGTTCTTCTGCCTTACGATAGTGTAGATGGCATAACCGAAACAGAGCAGAATGATCAATATCAACGCTCCGGAGCTGGACATAGTGACCCATATTTTGCTAAGCAGGTAATCCGACTTGCCCGGGAAATGAACTGACAAAATACTTGGGTCAGCGATCAGGTCATTTGGAAACAGGTTGGCTTTAAACTCTGAATTGGCCAGTTCCTCCATTTGTGACGGATCATTGAGTACTGCAAACCTGGCTTCCTGCGGCTTTATCACTCCATAGTGATAATGGATATTTATACCCTGGTCCTTCAGTTCATTTTCCAGCAAGGAATCCAGCAGCTGCGGATTGAACCGGCTGCCTGCCCGTCTGGGAACCATCAAATCCTCCAGCACCGTCACCACCATTTCAGATTTGTTACTTACCCTCCGGATCCTGTCCTGCAATTCCTCCTTTGCCAGTATTTCCCTGTTTGTATGCATACCGCGTTGATCTGTCGAAAGTCCCGGGCCCGCTGAAGCGGAAAACTCCACCTGTCCCGAGCCATCCATTGAAAAGAAAACACTAATTCCGGCAGTGTCAACACCACCATTAAACTGGTAATAATATGAACCGTCGACACTCTGAAAGTCCACTCTTTGAATGGAGCCCGAAGGAATCTGCCGAATATTCTGAGGATGTAGGATCTTCTGATTTACCACATACATTGCTTCCTGCCGCTCAAGCTTCCGGACAACATTACTCAATGCAGCTGTCACGTCTTTTTTAAAGCGATCATCGTTTGCCCTGATAACGGTGTCAATCCAGTACCATTGAAAAGCGATCAGTCCCAAAAGGGAGACGCTCATCATGACGATTATCCACCTCAAACGAATTTTGCTCATGCTCAAATTTACGCTTGAAGTATCTGTAAGATTGAGGATTAACCTTTTTTAACAATAGTTAACTGGCCTTTAACAACAGTCCATTCAATAATCCCATACATTAGCATTAATCAAAAGTTTCAGGATAAAAGCTAATTGTCATGAGAAAGTTTTTAACTATACTCCTTGGTGCCGTTGTCGCCATCCTTTGTTTTTCTCAAAGTTCAATGGCCCAGGACGAGGGCAATATCAAGATCAAGATCACGAAAGAAATTAATGGTGAAAGAAAAACATTTGAAGGCTCATACGGGAGCAAGGAAGAAATGGAAAGTGACCCCCGATACAGGGAATTCGTGGGAGAAGACCAAGACTTTCACATTTACTTCGGTGGTGATGACGAAGCGATCATTGAGATAGAGGAATTTAAGGATGAGATGATGCACTTTTTCCATTTTTCCGATGAAGAGGACGAAGAGAACAGGGGGATCCATATCATTAGGCCGGGGTTTCACAATGAACTTAATGAACGTGTGAGGGATTACCTGGAAGAATTGAATGAACGGATCCGGGACCTCGATCTGGAAGAATTTGATCGCAACTTCAGAAATGAGCTGCACGAGCTATTGGATGAACTGGATAGTGACTCTTATGGTTATGCTAACTCCAAAAAACTCCGCATTACATACGTGGATGAAAGCGATTTTGGTAAAAAGGGAGTTGTGAAGGATGCTGAGCTGCTTGAATTGGAAGATCTGAGGTTTTACCCCAATCCGTCAGATGGCAAACTAAATCTCAGATTCAGAACACCCCAGGAAGGTGAATTGGAGATCTCCGTCTACGACCTGGACGGTAAAAGTGTCTTTAACGACTATTTTCAGCGATTTGGCGGAGTTTACAGAGAGGAAATCAATCTAAGTGACAAAAAAGACGGAATTTATCTGCTTGAAATCAAGCTCGACAATAGAAGACTGACTCGAAAGATTGTGATTAATTAACACCTTAGCGTAAACCCAACACCGTGGTGATTTCTGATCTCGATGTTGGGATCTTTTTGCAAGTATTTTCGGAGCCTGGATATGAACACATCCAGGCTTCTTCCTTTGAAATAATCATCTTCCCCCCAGATCTTTATCAGTATATCGCTCCGTTTTACCAATTCATTTCTTGAGTCATACAGGCAGTTCAGCAAATCCGCTTCCATTTTTGTCAAAGACTGACTTTCATCATTCCAACTCAGCAATAAATTCTCAATGTCAAAATGATATCCTCCAATTAAGATCTCGCTGACAGCTTTTTCCCGGACCAAAGGTTTTGATCGTCTCATGAAAACTTCAACCCGGTAGAGTAATTCCTGAATGGAAAATGGTTTTGTGATATAATCATCTCCACCAATCTCAAAACCCCGTAACCGGTCTTCTTCCATCGATCTCGCTGTAAGAAACAGGATCGGAACAAACTCATTCGCTTCACGAATATTGCGGGCCAGGGAGAAACCGTCCAGATGGGGCAACATCACATCCAGGATGCACAAGTCAAAATCATTGTCAAAAAATGCTTCCGATCCCTCTCTACCCTCCTTTGACCAACAAACTTCATAACCTGATTGCTCAAGATTGTCCTTGGTCACAAAGCCCAGGCTCTCATCATCTTCAACCAGTAATATTTTTCCTCTCATGCATGGGGCAGTTTAATAGTAAACAAACAACCTTCTTCACAACTGAGCTCAATGGAGCCATTCATCATTTTGACAGCATTTTTAACAACATGCAGTCCTAATCCAAATCCCTTTACGTTATGCGTATCCCCGGACTGAACCCTGTAAAACTTACGGAATATATTCTTTTGATGCTCTTTGGGAATACCTGAACCTGAATCGAATATTTCAATTACCGCCTTTTGGTCCTCGCACTTTACGGTAACCCTGACCTCTTCACCGCCATACTTCCTTGCATTGTCAAGCAGATTATAGATCACAGTCTCCAGCAGATATTTTTCAGCCACAGCCACAACCGTATGATCACATTTGGTGATTACTTCAATGCTTCTTTTGTCAAACTCGACCCTTTCGATCAAGTCGTTGATCAAAGTACTAACATCGATCTGTTCAAGATCTACGTTTTCTTTTTGTTCAAGGAGCGCACTTTTCAGCAATTGATTCACATGTGCCTCGAGTCTTTCACTCTCGGACTTGATAATTGAGGCATATCGGGCTACGCGCTCTTTATCTTCAAAGCTTTTCGGATCAGCTACCACCGTGGAAGCAACTTTCAATGTAGAAAGTGGCGTCTTGAATTCATGCGTTATATTATTAACAAAATCGCGCTGAATTGCACTCAGCCTTTTTTGCCTTAAAATGACGAATACCGCATAACCAAAAAAGATGATGATCAAAACAGTGAGAAGGGAAGTGTATTTCCACCAGTCTATTCCCCAGAGCAGGGAAGCTTTTTTCATCGGAAAATATACTCCGAAGTAATAGTCGTAATCATCAAGCTCCGGGAAGTTACCAGGCCTGTTTGGATTGCGGGACGCCTGACTCAGGTTCACAAAATTTCCATAGACCATTTTTTCAGTCTGGCAGTCATAAACACCGTATTCAAAATCCTGGTCAATCTCCCGTTTTTCTAATTCGGCGATGAGATGATATTCCAACGCACCCAAGTCGATCCTGTTATTTGTCCGTACAATGAAGTAATTAGCCGAAATCTGATCGATCGGATCACTGGTTGGGACATCAACCCCGGTCACTTCGCACACGGACTCCACGACATTGCGTAAAGCCATTTGCACGGAATGGTTAAACTGTTGCTCCTGGCTGCTGACCGCCTGGTTTACGAGGTATACCTGTGTGGCGATTATTCCGGCCAGGGAAATCACCGCGAGAATGACAACAATCCGAATTGGCGCATTGGTCATACTCTAAAAATACGATCATTCCTGGTAATGGGTGCTTAATTTAACATATCGTTAACAGCTTGGCCGTCTTCATTCATACTTTATGCTTTCCGTAGGGCTGATGATCGCCGATTTGTAGGTTCGCAGTGCTATTGTCAGTAAAGCAACCATGGCAGACACGATGCCCCCGTACAGAAACAAATACCAGTATGCATTTATCTCAATGCGGTACGCAAAGGATTCAAGCCAACCGTCAATGAAATACCAGCAAGCAGGAATGGCCAGTACGGCCGCTGCGGATATCAGCACCAGATATTCCTTGCTGACCAGGGAAATAATTTGCGCAACGCTGGCACCTAGTATTTTGCGGATACCCAGTTCTTTCTGTCGCTGTTTTGCCGAATAGCTTACCAGGCCCAAGATCCCCAGGCAGGCAAGAAAGATCGATACTCCTGAAAAAGCGGAAAATACCTTATTCTGCTTGACTTCATTCTCATACAATTGATATAAGGCATCATCGAGGAATTTGTACTGTATCGGGAACGTGGGAGAAAATCTGGTCCAGGTCTCTTCCACATGATTCATGCCTTCAAGGAGGTTCTCTGAATGCAGAGCAATAGCATATTGACGGTGATAATCACTGGTGTGTACCATGATCAAAGGTTCGATCCTGTCCCGTAAAGATGAGAAATGAAAATCTTCGGAAATGCCTACGATCTTACCGTTGATCTCCCAGCCGGGCATTGTCACTTCCCTGCCGATAATCTCTTCGCGTGTCAGACCCAATTCATTCAGACCGGACTCGTTTATTATGATGGCAGCATTCTCTTCAGATAATAATTCTTTTTCGAAATTTGAACCAACCGTCAAAGTAATCCCAAGGGTTCTCAGGTAGTTATAGTCGCTGAAAGCCGTCCTCATCCGGATTAGTTTTTCAACTCCGGGAATCTGAATGGTGGTAGCATCGTGAAATCCACCGGGCTCACCACTCATGGAAGAAACATCAAGTACGTGAGGACTGGTTAATAGCTCAGCTTTGAAATTTTCAACATTCTGTCTGATATCACTATTATTATTTGAAACGATCAGAATGGCATTTTTCCGAAAACCCAAATCCTTGTTTCTGACAAAATCCAGTTGGGAAGCAATGAGTAATGTAGCTGCAATCATGAATATGCTGATGGTAAACTGCATGATGACCAGTCCCTTTCTCAATACCATATTCTTTCCAAAGGTGATTTTTCTGCCATTCAAAACCGAAAGAGGTCTGAAGGAAGACATCAATGCAGCCGGATAAAGTGATGAAAATAATAGCAGTGCGACCATCAGGCCTGCAATGAAGTAACCTACCCTGATGTCCATCCATTTGAAAGTGACATCCAGCTGGAAAAAACTGTTGAAGGCCGGTCTCAGTAATTCACTCATTATTCCGGCAACAACAAAAGAAACGATCAAAACAAGAAATGATTCACCAACGAACTGTGTAATGAGCCTGCTTCTTGTGACTCCCAAAACTTTTCTAACCCCAACTTCTTTAGCTCTCTTGAATGAGAAAGCCATGGCCAGGTTCACGTAGTTGAAACATGCAATGAACAGGATGGCAATCCCTACCAGGCCCAGAATGCGTATTGAATTGTAATCACCGTGTTTCGCAAAATCATACCGGGTTTGATTGTTGAAATAGGTCTCCCCCATAGGCTCCAATTTCAGATTAATGCGATTACCGGATCTTTTGAAGTCATCACCGAAATATTTATCCATAAACGATGGGAATTGTTGTTCAATTCCGGCAGCCTCGATCCTGGAATCTATCTTCACATAGGTGATAAGCCCATTGCTCCACCAATTATGAAACCACCTCCTGGAATCATAAAATTCGATATTGCCTACCAGTTCAAATGCCAGGTGTGATCGTATTTCTTCAGAGTCCCGGAAAACACCACTTATGATGAACGGGTATTCTTCATTCTGGCGAATGTGAATGGTCTTACCCAGGGGGTTGTCACCGCCAAAATATTTCTCAGCCAGCGTCTCACTGATCACCAGGGAATTAGGCGATCCGAGCACACTTTCCGGATCCCCGCTTACCAGCTTAAAATCAAAGAACTGAAAGAAATTCTCATCAGCAAACAAGATTTCATCCTCCATGAATCTCTTGTCTTCAAAACTAACCAACCCATCATCAGGCATGGCCCGGCAGGCAGATTGGATCGTATTCTCAAAATCCTGTAAAAGCGCTCCTGCATATGGGCCTGATGTGACTCCGATATCGTATTTCGTACCATTAATCGTACTCACCCTTAAAACCCGATATATCTTGTCCCTGTCTCTGTGAAAACTGTCATAAGAGAGTTCCTGACCGATGTAGAAATACAGAAAAAAAATACACATCAGTCCGATCGTAAACCCAAGGATGTTGATCAGGGATGAGGTTCCATGTTTGAAGAGCGTTCGAAATGTCTGGAGTGGTTTTAAAATAAACATAGGTCCTTTATTTGAGTTTTTTGAGAATATCTTCAAAGTTGACGGTCTTAAATAGCTGAAAACTTCCAGCAGGTACCGCAGGGATTTGAAAGATGTCTTTTTCGAGTTGAGAGATTGACGATACTCAATAAGATTTCCCTCGATCTCTTCAATGAGTTCCGGTCTGCATAGTCGACGGATCAGTACCATGGAGAAATGTTTGTCCGATACATTCATTTGATCAAACATGGACAAGTTTCAGTGCAAATTCCGGGATCTGTTTCCAAAGACCGGCCCGCATTTCTCTTACTTCAATTAATGCATTTTTACCAGCTGCCGTCAGCTGATAGATCCTTTTTCTTCTGCCACCTCGCTCTTTTGTGGCACCACTGAGCTCAGAATCCAAATATCCCTTTTTTTCCAATCTGGTAAGTGTCGGATGTAGTGCACCCATGGTAATACTTCTTTTTACCTGGCTATAGATCTCGTCCTTAATGTTCAGGACATACGCCTGCTCCTGCAAGATGAGCACCACAAGCAATACCAACTCCTCAAATTCGCCAAGATTTGTACCCTTCATGTTATTTGTTTCGATTTTGTATGAATTGTGAACGAAAGACATTGGTATTTGTTTCGATTTTATCTAAACAAATTGAAAAATCCATAAAATCGCGGGTTTTCATCACTTTAACACCTCGTTAACAATTGTTTGGGATTCATTAACAGTAGTTTGGGAACGGGATCGATTGATTTGTTCAAAATAATTTTTAAGTAATGAAAAGAGCATTATCAATCACATTGTTGGGAATTGCCGTCGCAGCGATCGCAATTTCAACACCCGCAATCAACTGGAAAAAAACCGAACTGGTCCTTGGTGAAATAAGGAAGGGAGAGCTGGTGGAATTGAACTTCACTTTTACAAATGAAGGACCGGAAGCCATTCAAATCCTTGACGCTAAAGGAAGCTGTGGATGCACGGAAGTTAAATACCCAAAGGATCAAATTGAACCCGGGGAAACTGCTGAGATCACTGCCAAGTTTAAAAGTGACAAAACAGGTCCTTTTAACAAGACCGTAACGGTAAAAACGAGCAGCGAAGAAACGCCGACTATACTCCGGTTCAGAGGGACGATTGTAGAATAAATCGGTTGAAGCATTTCATACACGAATCGGTATGAAGTGCTTCACTCCTTTCGATTTGATAAAGGCTAGAGTGCAAGGATCACCGGTCCAGCCATTTTTTGAAGTCCCGGACTTTTTCGCGGCTTACAATAAGGTTTTCACTTTCAAAGTGTTTCAGACTTACTTTAAGCCGGTGGGCCGAGTATCTCAGAATTTCTTTTATAGCGTCAATATTGATCAGGTAGTTCCGGTTAATCCTGAAAAACCTGTCAGGGTCTACCTTTTGCTGCACCTGGTCCAGGGAATAATCCACGTCGTAAGTTCTCTGGTCGGGTGTCCTGAAAAACGTCGCCCGGTCTCTTATGAAGAACACTTCGATTTCCTTGACGGATATGGAGTGATATTTCTCGCCGATCTTGACGAAGAAACGGTTCTTGAAGCTTTTCATGAATTCCGAATAAAGCCTCTCAAACTTTTCTTCACGAGCCGGCCGGTTCTCAAACAAAGTCCTGTATTTCTCAATTGCCTGCCCCAGTGACTCCTCATTTATTGGTTTAAGCAGGTAATCGACGCTATTTACTTTAAAAGCCCTTACCGCATAAGAATCGTAAGCTGTCGTAAAAATGATGGGAACAGTGACATTTACCGCTTCGAATATTTCAAAGCAAATACCATCGTCAAGCTGTATGTCCATTAAAATGAGGTCAGGGTCCCTGTTATTATTTAGCCAGTTTATACTCTCCACAATGGTGGACAACGTACCCGCAATTTTGATATCAGGATCCAAAGCGTGCAGGAGATTTTGCAGTTTCTCTGCGGCGTGTTGCTCATCTTCAATGATCAGGACTGTCATCTGATTTGTGCTGAACCGGTAATTTCACAATAAATTCTTTCACACTATCCTCGACGACCAGCTCTCTACCCAGCGTGAGACTCACCCTTTTCCCCAAATTGTCAAGACCGACTTTGGAAGAAGGTAACAGCTGGGACTTTGGTTCCTGCCGATTGCGGACCACTATATGCTCACTTTCCATCGAAATGTCGATCGTCAGGGGATTTTCCATTGTGGCGACATTATGTTTAAGCGCATTTTCTACCAACAACTGAAGCGAGATCGGCAATATCTCAAAGTCCTCGCTCTTTTCTACATCAATATTCAATTCAATTTTTCCGTCGTCCCTGATCTTTTGTAGAAAGAAGAAATCCTCCACAAATGCTATTTCACTGGAAAGTTTGATCAGTCCGGTATCCTTATTTTCCAGAATATACTGATAAATGGAGGATAGCTTGCTAATGAACCTTTCCGTAAGGTCAGGGTCCTTTCGGACCAGGGACGAAAGGGTATTTAAGCTATTGAACAGGAAATGCGGGTTCACCTGGCTTTTAAGTGTTTCGTATTGAAAGATCAGTTTTTCTTCCTTGAGCTTCTGAACCCTTTTCAAGGCATCGTCCCACTGGAAATAAAAGAAAATTACCGCACCGATCATAAACCCCAGGGCAGTGCCGATTATGAATCCTTTTGCTTCCTTAAAAAGCAAGTGACTAAACACATCTGACAGCGGGAGACCCGCCAGGAGGAATCTTACTGAAATGATAAGCACCAGAATTGCTGTGGCGATCGTGAAAGCAGTCAGATAGAACCATACCAATCTGAGGACTATCTTCCGTTTATTTCCGGTAACTGCAGGGGAAATATTCCTGAAAAAACGCATCCCTAACCAGACAAACAGCTCCACCTGAACCAAAATCACAAGTGCATTGAAGATGAACTGGCTACCAAAAGGATTTCCATAAAATACAGTACCTGATATTACAACTATCAGAAAACTGGCAACAAGAATTCCCAAATGATAAACTACCGGATTAAATCTGAGATTTTTTGAACTTTCCATGGCAGGTTAGATTCTTTCGAAAATTATTTCACGCGTTGCATTGAGTAATTGACCAGTGGGCTGGCCACCGAACTTTATATCCATCACCACATCTTCGTACAACACTGCATGTTCTATTTCCTTATCTTTTAAAGATACCCAGATTGTACCCCAATAGTGGCTTCTGCCCTTTATTTCCATTTGTTCATTTTTCATTTTCAGTGGGTTATCAAAAGTTCGATAGTTAATAAGCGCACAGCGTTCGTCATTCATTTTTGAAATGCCTATCCATTTGAGCCGTACGTCTTTATTTTCAAAAGATCCTTCTCCAGCCAGATCAAGTTCACCATTAATTTCGTTGGCTCTGAAAGATTCATTCAATTGAAGAGAGTCAAAATGCGCCCAGGCAAATGTCTCCAGCCCCATCACATCCCATACCAGGTTTTTGGCCTGGATACTGTTAGGCGGGAACCCGGCAAATGATGATTCAAGCAGCATATTTTCATCAGGACGATACTGGAAATCCTCCATGTATTCAAGGGTTTCCCCGGTGGGATACTCCCCTTCCCTGGAATTGGAATTTTGAACATAGACGTTGTTCCATCGTACTTTCCCATCTTCCAGTCCCCTGGTGTATTCACCAACCAGCCGGGTCTTATTTAGGAAATTGCCGAATATGTCACCATTAAAGTAATCTGTTGTGATGCGGTATTGCTGCTGCACATTGTCATCCAAAGTGATGTCAGGCAGTTTTTGTAAGAGCTGATCTGCAGAGGGTTCCTGTGAATGACAGGAAGTGGTAAAAAGGACTAAAGCGGTCCAAAGCATTGTGCTTGTCGATTTCATTTTTTTCGGAGTTTGATTTTGACACTAAATTCCTGGTCATTCCACTGAATCGCGCAAATTATCTTGCAGAGTTGTTACTTTTCAGCGGGGAATCGCAATGGAATCCCGGAAATGAGTGTTCCCCGCAGCAAAGATTTTCAGTTCACCTTATTTCCTCTTCCTCCATCCCCCAACAGCCACAATCAGGAAACAAATCACCAGAATCGGAATGAATGACTCAAATCCCATAAGCCAGGCCTGCGGAAGGATGCCATAGTAAAATAATAGAAGCAATGCCTCACCTGTAACAATGGATATGATCGCGAAGAGAGGGGGTAGCGGCTTGCCTAACACATACATCATGGCAGATGGAAACAAAATGGATAATCCGGCAAAGGCGATCTTCCCCATGTCGAAAATGGTATCAAAGGGATTGAACGCAATAATCAGTCCGATCAAGGAAAGCAATACAACTGAAACGCGACCTATGAATACCTCTCCTTTAAACCCTTTGCTTCGACCCGTAACAGGAAGGTAAAAATCTCTTGTTAGAATAGTACTCAATGCCAGCAACTGCGAATCCAGTGTTGACATGAAGGCGGCAATCGCGCCCACCATCACCAGCGCACCTATCCATTCACCGGTATGTTCCACCAGCATCATCGGCAAGATCTGATCTGCCTCATTACCCTTCAAATCCGGGAATGTCAAATGTCCAAGCACCCCGATGATCACCGGAAGAATAGATACGAATAATGGCGCAATCGCATAGAGAATAATCGACTTTTTCAAATGCGCACTCGTTCTGGCCACATAAAACCGCATGAACAGCTGCGGAAACATTGGGATACAAAATACCCAGAAAACCGTGTAGCTAAACCACTTTTGCGGTGTATAAAATCCTCCTTCTCCCTGCGGGGAAAATAACTCCGGCCTGATCGTAAACAGCTCTTTATTGGCGTGAGTGATCCCTCCCAACTTCGACGTGATGATGATCACCGCTAGGGTCATGAGCAAGAAAGCGAGTGTTCCTTGTTTGACATCTGTCCGTGCTACGCTTTGCATACCGCCAATCAGGACATAGACAATGGTAAAAATGGTCAGTACGATTACCGCCATTCCATAGGAGATGTCCCCATTCGTGAGCTTCTCCAAAATGTATCCGCCACCCACGATTTGCAAGGCGAGATACGGCAATGTATAAATGACCATCACCAATGCAAAGAGTGCAGCCAAAGGCTTACTTCCTGATCTTGCCAATATCAGCTCGGAGGGGGTAACGAACCCCTGCTCCCGGCCTGCACGCCAGATCCTGGTGCCGAGTGCATACATGGAGATGCCGGCGAAACTGGTTCCCATCGCAATCATCGTGTAATACGCGTAACCGATCCGGTAACCTTCCCCCGCAAATCCCAAAAAATAGAATGCACTGAAATTGGTCGCCAGAATGGTAAAAAAAAGCGTGAGTGTTTTCAGACTCCTGCCAGCCAGAAAGTAGTTTTCAGCGGTATCACTCTTGCCCCTCCCAAAGACGAGACTTCCCCAGAATGTAATGATCAGATAAATGAACAGGATAAGATAAATCACTTACTTGTGCCTGAAGCGAAACATCAGAAGATATAAACCCACAATCAACAGGACATGAGTTCCGATGAACCAGTATGTCCAGGTTGGCAGGCCCAATAATAAAGGAGTGAACGAAAAACTGAACAGGACATTGGATTGGCTAAGGAGAAAGGCTCCTAAAATGATAAAAAGAGGAATTACACGGTTACCGGGTCTCATAGAATAAAGGTTGAAAATTAACAGAATCTGTTCTAATGATATCCCGGGAGGAGTAGAATTAGTACGACACAGCGTGTTCCAGGAGTGCTGTCGGGTCTTCCGACCTGACAGCGATACCATTAATAAATACATCGGCCAAATAGCCTGATCCAAAGCAAAAAGTTGAGCCGGCAACACATCATTATTTATTGAACTCATCCGGATCAGCGGTTTTCGGTATTTCAGTGATATAAGGGGTCCCTCCTAAGAATAATTCTCTTAGATCCCGCTGCGAAATACCTTCACCGGTCTCAAAATTCCAATGATCGACTAATTCTCCGTTGAAATAGTAGCTGAATTCTTGAAATTCCGGGTAAAAGAATTCAGTCAGAGGACTCATGTCAGAAGGCTTCCATGTGGCATGTATGGTATCAATATCACCATTACCAAATATTATAAATTGTTCGATAAACCATGCTTTCGATTCAAAAACATTAAAGTTTTCATAATCTTCGTTGTGGTACCCTTCATGCCTGAATTTTGCAGAAATAAAACTCAAAGGAGTAACCAGATCTTTATAGGTGTATTTCACGCTATCAGCAATATATAGAGGATTAGTTGCGAAAAAATCATTTCCATTTTCATCAACAAACACGTAAAAATGACGCATTGGAATTGGTTCATCAGATGGTTCATCATTTCCACAATGAGTGAAGAACATTATGATGACAAGTAGAAATACAATCTGAGGGATTTTCATTATTTATTGAACTCATCCGGATCGGGATCTTTTCTGATTTCCGTGATATAGGGGGTTCTTACTTTAAACGATTCCTTCAAATCTCGCTGCGAAATACCTTCACCGGTCTCAAAATTCCAGTGGTCGATCAACTCTCCGTTGTAGTAGTAGCTGAATTCTTTGAATTCCGGAAGAAAAAAGCTGATTATGGGGTTCAAACCGGAAGGTCTCCATGTCGCGTGTAATGTGTCAATATCACCATTACCGAATATTATATATTGTTCATAAGACCATACTACTGATTCAAAGACATTATAGTTTTCATAATCTTCATTGTGATACCCCTCATACTTAAATTTGTATGATATAAAATCCCTGAGATAAGCATTGTCTTTATAATGATATTTCACACTGTCAGCAATGTAAAGCGGATTGGTTGCAAAAAAATCATTCCCGTTTTCATCTACAAACACAAAGAAATGAACATATGGGATTGGTTCACCAGGTGCTTCCTCATTTCCACAATGAGTGGAGAACATTATGATGACAAGTAGAAATACAAGTTGAAGGATTTTCATTATTTATCGAACTCATCCGGATCTGCGTCTTTCCTGATTTCCGTGATATAAGGGGTCCTTTCTTCATATGACTCTAACAGACCCCTTTGTGAAATTCCCTCACCGGTTTCAAAATTCCAGTGATCCGCCAATTCCCCGTTAAAATAGATATTAAACTCCTTAAATTCCGGGTAAAAGAATTCAGTGAGAGGACTCATATCTGATGGCTTCCATGTGGCATGTATGGTGTCAATATCACCATTGCCAAACATGACATATTGTTTGAAATACCATGCTTCAGACTCAAAAATGTCATAGCCCTCATAATCCTCTGTAGAGAACGAATCATTCGCAAATCCCTCTGAGAGGAAAACGCGGGAATTTGGCCCTCCTGCATTCATTTTTACACTATCGGCAATATATTCCGGATTGGAATCGAAAAAATTATTCCCGTTTTCATCTACAAACACATAAAAATGACGCATGGGAATCGGCTCACCAGGCACTTCCTCATCTTTGCAATGCATAATGAACATAATGGCGACAACAAGAATCACGAACTGAATGGTTTTCATTATTTCTTTAGGATCTTATGTGTTTTGACTTCATTATTTTTATTGTACTTTACAATATAAAGACCTGCAGGATATCCGTTTATATTGGGTCCGTCCGGACTGACCTCCATCATACAGCGATCCAACAGCTGACCCGAGATATCATAGATATGGACATTTTCCAGTGTAATTTCATAATTTCCGGCTGAAAGGATCTCATCATACCTGGCCTGGGGGCCCCTGCCACTGCCGACGGATACGTACTTGCTGCCTGCCATGGGCATTCCGCAATTGGTCGAGGAAACATTGATGTATCCCGGGCTGGCCCCGGGGCCGGCCTTAATATTCACATAGGCTGTGCCCTGCCCGCTGGTAATCGTCCAGCCACTGGGTACCGTCCAGCTGTAAGTAGTGCCGTAGCTGTCCGTCGAAAAAGGATAGGCCACGCCGTCAGCGGGGATCTGGCTGCTGCCGTATACCGTGAGATCGAGCGGGTTGATCTCCACATCTTTCTTGGCTGTTTTCTGACCGGCCAGGAGGGGGGTGCAGTAAATGCTGTAGGCATCCCAGGGATGATTGCTGGTAGTGACCGTGACGGTCCTGGTCCCCTGTCCCGAGGTGATCTCAAAATGATCCGGGACCACCTCCCAGTGATAACCCCTGGCTCCCGAATAATTTGGGACGCTGAAGGTATAACTTTGATTCGGGCAAAGGACTGTAGACCCTGATATTGTGGTATTGGATGAAGTGGTGTAGAAATCAAGGTCATTATCCTCGGTAAGCGTCGTAAGCGCTACCCCGATCTGGCCCAGGGTAAAGTCTTTCCGGCAATCACGATCCGAGTAGCTCATAATATTGTCCACATCAGGGTTCCAGGGATCCCCCCATTTATCTGTGGTGACTAAAATTGGATTGTACTCGCAATCTGCAACATCAGTTTTAAGATCGGCGTAGGACGCCTGCGTATCACACAGCAGATCACCATTTATCTCACATTTTAGTGACCCGGTGTTATTGCAATACGACTCCTGGGTTCTGGACCGGCTTACCGATTCCTGGACACATCCAAAGCATAATTCATTATCCTCATCATTGCAGCTTTCACCATGATGCGTATGCTCCAGTTTGTAATTGTGTCCAATTTCATGTGCTAAAGTCGCGTAAGAACCGACCCTGTCACTATAGTCATTTCTCTGTACCGCCAGCCAATTCTTACCCGCTCTTGCACGTCCTCCCCAGGGTGCTTCTCTGACGACATGTATGTTCAAAGCGCTGTTAAGCCTGTACTCTGCCACCATATCATTGAATTCAGCATCACCTGATATGTCAGCATATGAAGAGAATATCCATTCAGGATCCTGCTTGTAATAAAGCTCCACGTTAAAGCCATTATTCCGGAATAGCGACTGTGTTTCGAACAGGACGCTATCGATCATATCCTGTGTGGCTGCGGAACCGTTCATGTCCCAGTACACCCAGAACTTCACACCCACATAGTATACTGTATTGTAGTCCCAGGATTCCGATCTTCCCGAAGAATTGTTTCCC
>JANQEU010000047.1 GCA_028278225.1 Cyclobacteriaceae bacterium | reverse complement strand
ACTGACAGCACTACCCGGACTCAAATGTCTATGCTTCGAGGGCCTCAGCATGACATTCAGTTCGTTTCTGTCGCCCTGAGGTGCGCAGCCTCGAAGGGTGACATTGGGACATGTGCAGGATTTCCTTTTTCTCTACCGATGATGTATTCTTAGTTAATCCTCGTCATCTTATTTTGCATGTTTGGAAACCCAAATATTATTTCTCAGAATAAACTAATTTCACGGTTAGCCACCCGACGCCAGGAATAATGGTTTACCAGGAAGAAATATTATTATCCCCTTATCCACGCGGATTTCATTTGATCACATCGGAAATCTTACCGGTCATCTCCCGAAGTACGATCAAAACCGGAACCGCACAGGTATTCATCAAACACACATCTGCCAGCCTGACCATAAATGAGAATGCGGACCCGACGGTGAGATCTGATTTTGAATCACACATCAATAAAATGGTTCCTGAAAATATGCCCTATTACCGGCATGATTATGAAGGTGCGGATGACATGCCTGCTCATATAAAGTCTTCGATGATGGGTGCATCCGTCAATTTTCCTGTTTCAAACGGCCGCCCGTTACTTGGTACCTGGCAGGGCATTTATCTGGGTGAACACCGTAACCGGGGCGGATCAAGAAAACTTGTAGTTACAATTATGGGAGAGTAAAAGAACATTCCAATTTCATTTGATGTTTACAAAAAAATGTGACATTGATCCATGGATTTTCAAAAAGAAGTAGTCGAAAGAAGTAAGGAACAACCTGTACTTGTTGACTTTTGGGCCGAATGGTGCGGCCCGTGCAAATTTCTTGGCCCCATTTTGGAAGAACTGGAAGCAGGTCAGAAGCGATGGAAACTGGTCAAGGTAGACGTAGATGCCAATCCTGAAATCAGCCGGCAATTTGAGATCCGCGGTATTCCGGATGTGAGATTATTCATTGATGGCGAAGAGGCCGGACAGTTCACGGGCGCCAAGCCTAAGCACGAAGTGGAAAAATGGCTTAATGATCTGATCCCTGACGAGCGGATCGAGGTGCTAAACAGGTTGGTCGAAAAATCCGGGGGCAGTGACAGCTTCGAGGAATTGGAAAGTTTTGTAAAAGATAACCCTGATCTTGACGTAGGACGGGTAGCACTGGCAAAATTGATCTTATGGGAAAATCCACAGGCCGCAGGTGACCTGGTGGTCAAAATCCATCCTACAAACAAGCTTTTTGACGACTCACGGACCATTACAGCACTTGCCAATTTTATGACGAATGATTTGCCGGAGAATTCCAGTCCCGTTTCAGCAAAAATGCTGGAACTGAAACAATTCTTGTCTGAAAAGGCCCTGGAAGCCGGCATTAAGGTGCTTATTGACATTGTCACACTTGATAAAAGTTTTCAAAATAACCTCCCGGTCCGGATCGGGGCCTCACTTTTCAACTTCCTGGGTCCGGATGACGAATTGACTAAAACTTACCGCAGGAAATTCGATATGGCGCTTTATTAGACGTTAGATTTTAGACATCAGACGTTAGATTATCGCAGGTAATCGGTGAAAGGCTGATGGCAGGTCTCACTAAGAAGTCATTTCGACCTCCGGGAGAAATCTATTCATAATTATAGACGTTAGATTTTAGACATCAGACGTTGGATTGCCGTAGGTAATCGGTTAATAGGATGAAGGCCGCTTCCATTAAGAAGTCATTTCGACCTCCGGGAGAAATTTATTCATAATTATAGATGTTAGATTCTAGATGTTAGACTTTAGATTTATTGTCTAACGTCTAAAATCTAATTCAGGAACTCATAGATCCCTGCTACCCCCTGCCCGCCACCAACACAGGCCGTAACCATTCCATATTTGTTCTTCCTGCGGCGCATTTCGTTGAATAAAGTGATCGATAGTTTTGCGCCGGTACAGCCTAGCGGATGGCCAAGGGCAATGGCACCTCCATTTACATTCAAAATTTCAGTGTTGAGGTCCAGTTCTTTCATCACCGCGAGTGACTGCGCTGCAAAAGCCTCGTTAAGCTCAACGAGTTCAATATCAGCCTGCTTCAATCCAGCCTGTTTCAGCGCTTTTGGAACTGCTTCGACCGGTCCAATCCCCATAATCCTCGGATTCACACCGGCTGCTGAATAGCTCACCATTCTCGCTATCGGTTCGAGGTTGTACTCTTTTACCATTTTTTCTGACATGACCATCACAAATGCCGCGCCATCCGAAGTTGGTGAGGAATTACCTGCAGTAACTTGCCCACCCTGTTTGAATGCCGGTTTCAGCTTTGCCAGGCCTTCCATTGTGGTATCTGCTCTCACACATTCATCAGTATCTACCGTAAATTTTCGTTCATGACGTTTCCCATCCTCACCCACGTAGGCTTCCTGTACTTCCACCGGAAGAATTTCATCTTTAAATTTTCCATCGGCTATTGCTTTTGCCGCTTTCAGATGTGAATTGAGTGCAAACTCATCTGACTGTTCTTTTGTGATATCAAAATCCTTTGCGATTTCCTCCGCCGTCAATCCCATACTGAGATAGTATTCGGGATTGTTCCGGGCGATTTTCCAGTTCAATGCCGTCTTGTAACCCAGCATGGGCACCAGGGACATGGACTCGGTCCCTCCGGCGATAATGCAATTCGCAGTTCCCGCATGAATTCTCGCACTTGCCAGGTGGATGGCTTCCAAACCGGATCCGCAGTACCTGTTGATGATCATACCGGGTACTTCGATGGGTAATGAGAGCAAGGAGATCATCCTTCCCATTTGCATTCCCTGCTCGGCTTCAGGGATCGCGTTCCCCACGATAAGGTCATCAACCCTTTTCGCATCGAATCCGTCAATGGAATTGACCAGGTGTTTTACAACATCTGCGGCCAGGTCATCCGGACGATAAAACCTGAACCCTCCCTTTTTTGCCTTTCCAACTGCTGAGCGAAAGCCAGCTACAATGTATGCATCCATAGTTTTAGAATTTAGACGCTAGACTTTAGACATCAGATTAAGAAAACTTATCTATCAGTGTTCGCGTCATTTTTTGTATTTCAGTTATTTTTCAAATTTTAGAAATTGGCAGTATCCATTTAGGCAGTAGGCAGTAGGCAGTAAGCAACTATTTTTCATTTGTTTTCAAATACTTTTCCGGAAATCGCAACATGTGGTTTAACAGTTTTCCGATTTCTTCCGATTGTGCAACAAGCAATTTCTTAACTGTTGAATCAATATACTTGCAGGATTCGGAAAAATCCAGCCATACCTGAGTTTCCGTATTTTCCATATCTGCATCTGAAATGCGATTTAGAAAATATGGCTGATATTGTCGCTTTCTATAGGCTTCACCTACATTCGCACAAACTGACCTTGAAGATCTCCTGATTTGATCCGTCAAAGAATAAGTTTCTTCTTTCGGAAATTTCTTTGTCAACTCAAATATCTCCATCGCCAAATCAAATGCCTTTTTGTAAACTATGAGGTCTCTAAAATCCATATGCCTTGTGCTTACTGCCTACTAAAACTAATTTCTCAAAGGCTTGCCCTTAAACAATACACTCTGTATCCTCTCCAATGTCTTCGGCTCGCCACATAAACTCAAAAAAGCTTCCCGCTCAAGATCGAGCAGGTATTGCTCGGAAACCAACGTCGGCTGACTCAGGTCCCCACCATTCATGATCCATGACAACTTATGGGCAATTTTAGCGTCATGATCCGACGCATAATTTGCGTAGTTCATTCCTGTAATTCCCGCTGCAAACATCGCCAGCCCCGTAGTACCCTGAACCTTAATATCCGCTCTTGGAACTGGTTGCGTATAACCTGCTTCCACCAGTTTTAAGGCCCTGTCTTTTGCATCCGCCAGAAGTCGCGATCTGTTCAGCGTTACCTGATCCCCCGGTTTCAGAATTCTCATATCCCTCGCTTCTTCGGCAGAGGTGGCTACCTTGGCAGTGGCTATATTCATAAAGTACTCCTGGAGTGTGTTTAGTTCCGGATCTCCATTGATGTACTCATCCGAAGCGCGTAGGGTAAATTCTTTCGTTCCACCACCACCCGGAATCAAACCAACACCTACTTCCACCAGGCCAATGTACGTTTCAGCCAGCGGCTGTATGCCATCACAATGCAGGGAGAGTTCACATCCACCACCTAATGCCAATCCGGCGGGGGCACTTATTACGGGTATTGATGAAAATCTCGCTCGCGTCATAGTGTTTTGAAAAGTCCGGATCATGAGCTCGATCTCATCAAACTCCTGATCAACGGCATACATAAACAGCATGGCCAGATTGGCGCCCGCAGAAAAATTCTGACCTTCGTTACCAATAACCAGAGCCTGGAAATCCTTCTCCGCCATATTAATTGCAGTGTTGATGCCTTCTACAACTTCCGCGCCGATGGAATTCATCTTGGTGTGGAACTCCAGGTTTAGAATGCCATCACCAATATCATACAGCGTTGAACCGTCGTTTTTCCAGACCACATTGTTTTCTTTGAAAGCATCCAGGATAATCAGTCCTTCAGTTCCCTGAACTACCTTGTACGATTTGGACGGAATGTCGTAATAATGTTTTTTGCCATTTTCAAATTTGTAAAATGACTCGAATCCAGCATCAAACATTTCAGATACCCATGGCGCTACTTCTTTGCCGGCTACTGCCATTTTTTCAAAAATCGATCTCGTCCCCATGGCGTCCCAGGTCTCAAATGGTCCCAGCTCCCACGCAAACCCGGCAGATACCGCCTGATCAATCCTGAAAAGTTCGTCCGCTATCTCGGGGATTCGATTGGTGCTGTATGTGAAAAGGTCATAGAATGTGGCACGATAAAAATCTCCTTCCGGCCCTTCAAGGTCAATCGCCGTGCGCAATCTTTCCTTGAGATCTTCCACATTTTTGGTATGATCAAGGATTTGAAGCTTTGACTTCTTTTTTTGTTCATACTCGAAGGTCTTCAGGTTCAATTCGAGTATTTCTCTTTTACCTTCTTTATCTACTGTTTTCTTATAAAATCCCTGTTTAGTTTTGTCTCCGAACCATTTTCGATCATAAAGCTCCTTCACAATTTCGGGCAATTCAAAATTGGAAATCCCCTCATCATGTTTTAAGGCCTGTACCAGGTTTCGCGAAACATTTACTGTGGTGTCGAGACCAACGAGGTCGGATGTTCTGAATGTTGCTGATTTTGCTCTTCCGATCACAGGACCGGTCAGTTTATCAATTTCACCCACGGAGAAATCGAAATCCGAAACCGCATGCATTCCGGACATCATGGCGTAAACCCCGATTCTGTTGGCTATGAAAGCCGGTGTGTCCTTGCACAGGACCGTTTCTTTTCCGAGATACAAGTCGCCATAGTGCATAAGAAAGTCAATAACCCCCGGATCGGTTTTGGGTGTCGGTATTATTTCAAGGAGCCTTAAATACCTGGGAGGATTGAAAAAGTGTGTTCCGCAAAAGTGTTTTTGGAAGTCGTCATCCCTGCCATCCATCATCAGGCTGATGGGAATGCCGGATGTATTCGAAGTGATCAGCGTGCCGGGAGTCCTGAATTTTTCGACTTTCTCAAACAGACTTTTCTTTATATCAAGATTTTCCACAATTGCCTCAATCACCCAGTCTGCTTCCTTTATTTTTTCCAGATCATCATCAAAATTGCCTGTAGTTATTAATGATGCCCTTTTCTTGTGGTAAAGTGGGGATGGTTTTGACTTGATTACACTTTGAAGGGATGAATTTACCAGCCTGTTTCTTACAATCCCGTCATCAAGGGTTAGTCCTTTCGATTTTTCTTCAGCTGATAACTCCGGAGGGACAATATCTAAAAGCAGGACTTCGAGTCCAATGTTGGCAAAGTGACAGGCTATTCTGGAACCCATAATACCTGATCCCAGTACAGCTGCCTTCTTGATGGTTCTTTTCATTTCTTGTGGTATGATTTAAAATTTAGTGAGGAACTATCGATCCCATTCGGCTTAAAAATGAATTAACAAATTCTTTGTTTTCGGAAACTTTATTGATGGTCTGGATAACTCTAAAGAAGATCTCAAGCTGATCCTCCGGCACTTGTTCCCTTATTCGATTGTTAAATTCCCGAACTGATAATCGTGAAATTTCTCTTTTTTCCTTACCAAGGTCCGTCAGAAAGATCCTGACTGATCTGCCGTCTTCGGGATCCTTTTCACGATAGATCCAATTTTTTTCTTCCATCGTCCTTAGCATCCGGGTGAGACTTCTGGATTCCAAACCCATCATCGGGGCAATTTTAGTTGCGGGTGTTCCGCGATCAACATCTATATTGAGCAGAACAAATCCTGTGGAGGCCGTAATGTCGAAATCCTGTCCATATTGATTATACATTCTGGAAATGGAATGCCAGGCAATTTTAATGTTGTAGTCGACCGATTCTTCTCTTTTCATCGTTTCATCAAGGGATGTCAAAGATAACAAAAAATGTTATGCATGCATACTATTTTCTGTCTTGCCATTTGTTATTTATAAATTGAATTTGTTTTATGGAAGACAAAAATCTATACCAGGAGATACCTAAGGAGTTTTATTCATTCGAAACAAATCAACCATTTGATCGATGCATAGAATGTAATACCTTTTTATTGGATGGAAAAGAATATTTCATTGAAAAGGCAATTCGAAAATACAGGGGCTACAGTGCCACGGATACCATTTTTGATTATGCAATTTGTGTGGATTGCGCCATGAAGATGAGAAATGAATTTTCGAAAGAGTCAATGACTAAACTTGATGCTTATTTCCAAAGTGGAATTTTGAATATACAACAGGCGGAACCCACGGAAAAAGATCTGGATATGGATCAATGTCTCGGTCGTTGCATAATAAAAAATCAGTCTTTATGGGATCTTGATGAATATCAGATTTACGCTTATTGCAAGGGAGACAAGCTTTTCAAGGGAATCCCTCCGTACATGGTCGGTGGTCCGGCAATCGACGATGTACTGCCGCTGCTTTCCAATCCGACGACAGATTTTTTAAATGGCTTTTATGACAGACACTTTAAGCCCGATCCGTCTCTTATGGAGCCGACTCCTTCACCCAGACTGGTCTTTATCTAGTTCACAAAATCTCCGCGAAGCTGCCGGAAGCGTTTCCGGGCTTCTGCAGAGTACATGCTTCCGGGATATTTATCAATAAATTCCCTGTAGAAAGACTTTGCAGATTCGGAATCATTGAGATGACGGTCGAGGATCTCTGCTTTCAGGAAAAAGGCATCATCACCCAGTATATCTTCTGCATGATGATCTATGATCTTATCCAGATGAGATATTGCTTCATTAAAATTCCCCCTTTTCATGTCAATATCAGTTAACAGCCATAATGCTTCGTCCACCAGTGAGTGTTTCGGGTTTTCGGCAATTAACGTTTCCAGTTCCTGCCTGGCATTTTGATCCTGATGCTGATATCTCAGTAGTTCAATATTCGCGAAAGTTTGCATTACCTGATCTGTCGTATCGAAAACGGTGTTATTGTTTATTAATAATCCCAGGTCTATGGCGTCATTGGATATTTTTTTTGTTGTGGCCTGCTTCAGTATGTCCAAATGACTCTTTGCCAATGAGAAGTTACCCGTAAAGTAATGGAGTTTTGCATTCTTAAGTTTAGCATCATATCCGGTTGTAGAGTATTTATTTGTTTTTTCGACCTGTGAATAAAGGAGAGAAGCTTCCCACGGATCATCTATGAGAAGATGGATATCTCCAAGATTTAATTTGCACCTGGAAATCAGGTGGCGGGATACACGGGGTGTATTTATTATTTTGCTCAATATAAGAATTGCGCTATCCATTTCTTGCAAATAAAATGCATGTAAGAGCGCTTTATTTCTCAGGGCATCGAGGGTTTCGGCTGTGGGTCCGATCTCATTGAAAAGCGACTGATAATCATTTGTAAGACTTCTTATCCGGGTTAGGTCTACTGGAAACTGATTTTTTACCAAATTTTCGGCCGATTTGATTTTCAATTGTTTTGCCTTCGCATAGTGGTAGCCTCCCGGATATTCATTAACGATGTAGCCGAATATATCCATTGCATCCTGCCAGTACTCGTTATCCATCGCAATTGATCCGATTTTCATCGACTCATCTCCCGGTTTTCCCAGCCGTTTGTCAAGTGCCCTGGACTGAACGAAGGCTCCGTAAAAGTTTTTGCGTTGCAATTCAACCCATATGAGTAGTTCGGAATAGACCAATTGATCCGGTTGCCGCTGGACTTTTCTGATGAGGGTCTGCTCGAGAAAATCAAGATCGTCATCTTCAGTAAGCAGAACCTGAAAAATATTTTTGATATAATTGGTATTGCCCGGATTACTCATTGCGTAATTAAGGTATTCTTCGGTCATCGCCTCTTTGTCGTTTCTCATCCGGTGAATGGCGGCAATGTCCAGGGAAAAAGCTCTTGGATTACCATTTACTTTCCGGGCACGTCTCAGAAAATCAAGAGCCTCATCAAGCAATTGCCGGTTAACCAGGTTTTGGGCAATGAGATTGAGTTGATATTGATTTCGACCATGTTCATTCAATACATGAGACAAATAGCTCTCTTTCTCCTTCAGGCGATCGGAAATGTGGTATACATAGATAAGATCCGTATGATATTGCAGATTTTCCGGGAAATACTTCAGGGCTTTTTCCAGATATTTAACTGCTTCATCATGATCCGGTTTGTTCAACAGGAGAGCAAGATAGTTGGCATGTATTTCAGGAATGAATGTTTTTCTCCGGGCCAGTTTTTGAAATAGAATTTCCGCCTTTTCCAAATCTCCTTGTAAATAGTATTGATTCGCCAGTTTAGTATCGGAATTGTCCTGACTGTAACCTGTGATCGAAACCGAAATAAGGATCAGTAATATGGAAAGTGCTCTTAGATATTTATCCACTATGTCTTATACTATGTATAGTAATATAATGTTTTATAAATTATTATTATTTCTATTAGCTATGTGGATTTGTGGGAAAAAACCGGAAATATAATTTGGAAATTATAATTGTTTACAAGGGAAGCTTATAGGGGTGGTCGTAACATCTTAATCCACAGGTTAATTGTCTGAGAACGAGTACTATAAGTTTTGGTGTTGATAAAAGGAACTGGTGATGTCTTGATAACTTAACAGAAATATGCATGAGAATATCACGTGCATAATTATATACTTATTCGGTCCGGTATTACTACTGAAATGAAGCATTTGTGGCTGACGCTGAATTTCGGAGTTTGATAGCTATTAGTTCACATCAAATCACAGCGATATTAACATCTAAAATGAGATATCATCAATCGTGACTTCCCAGTTTGCCCTAAGTTCAGTCCTGTTTGGATACAAGTAGACCGGTTCGGGTTCCGTGTCTGTAACAATGTTGCCAGGCAGCCAGACGCCATCGTTGTTTGTGTCAATATATATTTTGAAAGTGTAAGTACCGGGCTGCATTGCGCTAAGTGTAATATTTTTTTCATTCTTAAATTGACGTACCACGTCCTTTCCCTTGATTACATCCACAAAGAAGGAAGTGTAGTCGGTCTGTATATTCAGGAAAAGCACACCAAGATCCGATGTATTGATTTTTTTGATTTTAGAGCTGATCAACTCCGAGGAGTCTTGCTCAACAGAAATGAAAGATCCTTGTTCAAGTACAATATTTGTTGTGTTGAATGGTCTTGGGGTGAATTGAAATGTGGAGTCATTTTCAGGAAGTGTATCCCGGATAGCCTGGTGCAGGTAATGATTTAGTGTGTCTGAATACAGTTGCCAGTCAAATGAGATCCTATAGGTTAACAGGGTCTTATTGTAATTCCATTGGAAGTTGGAATCCGCCAGTACCGGGATGGCATAAATGGAATCGATACCTATATAGAGAAGATCTTTGTTGAGTGTTGAGATCGGCTTGGAAAACGATACGAGTCCATGTATCTCCTGGGATGGATCGAGTTTCGGTGTATGTTTCACAATCAACTCATCTGCTTTTCTGGAGGATTCATTGAATAAAACGTACACGGTGTCAATAAGTGCGGTCTTAAGCGTGTCCTTAGCTGTCACGATGATACCAACACTATCCGATTCAAATGGAAGATCAATGGAGTTAAATAATCGGATGGTATTTTTTTCTTCATTGAGCATGGATGCGGGTAATGAATCACTTTCAGTCAATGGGGACAGATCATAAGATATAACTTCCTTGTTATAACGTATGTCGTAGTATCTTCCAAAGGGCCTTGAGGATATAAGTTTGAAATCGGAGACATCAATGAATTGAGTGTAGATGTGTAAGGAGTCAATATTAGACTGAAGATCAATTATACCGGGTATAAATCCATGGGATTCTGTAGATGGATCGAACAGCGCATTCTTGTTTTCATCCTGAAAGAGTAGTAAACGATATTTGTCATTTTTAATGTTGTCTATGGTGAATTGGCCGTCTCCGTTAGTAGTAGAAAAGTACCGGGGTTTATCAGTATAGAAATTCAGTGTATCGGTATAGAGATAGAGGCCTACAAGGAAGTTTTTTTGAGATTGATTTGTCAAAAGATCAGTTACTTCTCCGGTAATACGAAGTGAATCTATGTAGCTACCAGTGCTGAAGGCAAGAATAAGATTCTCAACAGGATTTTTTTCGGTGGCGTCGGTCAGGCCATTGAAAAAGTTGAAAGTGTAAGTGGTGCTGTCTTCAAAGTCCTCTTCAAATTTGATGATCACCTTATTCTTTTTGATCAGGTATGAATATTTGATTTCGGTTGTAGGGGTTATGGATAAATTGGTTTTAAGCTTATCTCCGTTCATTTTCTCATCGAAGATCAATTCAAACTCCCGGTCTCCGAAGTTGATGGTCTTATGTATGGGGGTTGATTCCAGCAATATGGGTGGAATTGTATCTTTTGGACCTCCTGAGGGATTAATGGGACTGGCACAGAAGTTTAAGCTTTGAAAAATGATAAAGACCAGAAAAGGAAAAAAGGGGCTTTTGATCATCTCTGAATAACGTAAATAAGGCTGGAATACTCACCGGATCTTGCGGCCAGGCGGTTGGATTTTTGCCCGATGTAGAAAGCTTTTAAAAATCTGGTCCTGTTGGTTTTATACCGTTCACTTAGCAGGGAGACATAATACGAGTCAAATTTCATTGGAAGTATGTCAATGATTTTGAGTTTATTTTTCCTGGCCACAAAATCAAATGTGTTTCGATCAAAATGATACAGGTGCCTTGGCACATCATATCCTGCCCAGTATTCGCTGTAGTATTGCGAATCGTATGATTTGTGGTTTGGCAGTGCAATAAACATGGTCCCATCTTTTGTGAGTCTTTTCCGCAAGGCTTTCAGGGTATCCTGCAGATGATACACGTGCTCAATGACATGCCAGGCTGTGATCACGCTATAATTCTTTTCTTTTGGAAGCTGTGAAAGGTCTTCGAAAACTGTTCCTTCGACCATGTCGTTGGCCTTGTCCCTGGCCTGCTGATGTGGCTCAACGCCTGAAATATTCCATTGATTTTTGCGGGCTACGTCCAGAAAATGTCCGGTTCCGGCTCCATAATCGAGAAGATCTCCGGGTCTTTGATATTGTTCAACCAGTCGGATTTTGTTTTTGAGAGTACGGGAGCGTACTATTTTGTAAAGAAGATTTGTAATCGAGTTGGCTTGATTGCGGTGTGAAATATAGTCTTCACTTTCATAGTAATGCTCAAGTGTATCCTGCGAGGGTCTGGGATTGATGAACAGCAGCTTGCATTTATCACATTCACAGAGGGCAAAGCTTTCCCTGGAAACAGAGAAATCCTGCAGTATGGATTTATTGTTAAATTTTGTATGGCCACAGGAGGGACAAAATTCCAGCTTTTCGTACATACTACCTACCCAGATAAACCATTAGAATTGAAATATCCGATGGAGATACGCCGCTGATTCGTGATGCCTGACCCAGCGTACCCGGTTTTACCCTAAACAACTTTTCCCTGCCTTCCGCGGACAACCCTTTAATTCGATCATAATTAAACTCCGGTTGTATCTTAAGGTTTTCAAGGGACTCCATTTTGACGGAATTTCTCTTTTCCCTGTCAATGTATGACTCATATTTGATTTGGATCTCTGCTTGTTGTAAAACGTCGCTGGCGTACCTGGCTATATAATCTTCTATGGAATCAGATAGCTGTGACAGATGTGCGGTATGGATCTGTGGTCTTTTCAGAAGATTCGAAAGCCTGGTTTTTTCTTTGATTGGAGCTGAATTCAACCCTTCAAGTATATTATTTACTTCGTTTGGTTTTACACTTTTTTGTGAAAGGTCATTGATCAGCTTCCGTGTGTTTTCTTTCTTTTTTACCATTAATTTGTACCGGTCCTCTTCTGCCAGTCCCAGTTTATAACTTCTTTCGGTAAGCCTTAGATCGGCGTTGTCCTGACGCAGCAACAACCGATATTCCGCCCTGGAGGTGAACATCCGGTATGGTTCGTCAGTACCCTTATTTATCAGATCGTCGATTAAAACACCAATATATGCCTCCGAGCGCTTCAGTGTAAAAGGCTCTTGCCCTGTTAATTTCAAATGGGCATTGATGCCTGCAATCAACCC
Organism: Cyclobacteriaceae bacterium; assembly: GCA_028278225.1. Taxonomy (GTDB): domain Bacteria; phylum Bacteroidota; class Bacteroidia; order Cytophagales; family Cyclobacteriaceae; genus JANQEU01. Next base: position 51,890 of record JANQEU010000047.1, on the reverse strand, counting down.
CTGTGAGGCGGCTTCCTCGTACCCTGTAGTTCCATTGATCTGGCCAGCAAAATACAGATTCCGGATTAGTTTAGTTTCCAGCGTAAGCCCAAGCTGAGTCGGCGGAAAATAGTCATACTCAATGGCATAACCAGGCCTGAACATTTTAACTTTTTCGAATCCCGGTACTTTGGTAAGTGCTGCGTATTGAACATCCTCCGGCAAGGAGGTGGAGAATCCGTTGACATAAACTTCTATGGTATTCCACCCTTCCGGTTCCACAAAGATCTGATGCCGGTCTCTTTCCGCAAAGCGATTGATCTTGTCTTCTATGGAGGGGCAGTATCTTGGGCCTGATCCCTGGATTCGGCCGTTGAACATCGGGGATTTTTCAAATCCCGTTTGCAAAATGTTATGTACATCCGGATTGGTATAGGTGATCCAGCAGCTCTTTTGCTTTTGAAGTGGAGTTGTGGAATCGAGATACGAAAATTTACCCGGGTCGTCATCTCCGGGTTGTTCCTCCATGTGGTCATACCGAAGCGATCGCCCGTCCACACGGGGGGGTGTTCCGGTTTTCATCCTCCCGGATTCAAACCCAAGTGAGACAAGCTGTTCTGTCAAGCCGGTTGCCGCTTTTTCACCTGTCCTGCCTCCTCCAAATTGTTTTTCACCTATGTGAATGAGACCATTTAGAAAGGTGCCGTTTGTGAGGATTACCGCTTTTGAGCGTATTTCCAACCCCAGTGCGGTTTTCACGCCGGTGACATTATTACCGTCTGTTAGAATACCGGTAATCATTTCCTGCCAGAAATCTACATTGGGAGTATTTTCAAGAACATGTCGCCACTCTTCTGTAAATCTCATTCTGTCGGACTGTGCCCGTGGACTCCACATCGCCGGCCCTTTTGAGCGATTCAGCATTCTAAACTGAATCATCGTTTTATCCGTTATGATCCCGGAATGACCACCGAGGGCATCAATTTCGCGCACGATCTGACCTTTAGCCACCCCTCCCATTGCAGGATTACAGGACATCTGGGCAATGGTATTCATGTTCATGGTGGCCAGCAATACCTTTGACCCCATGTTAGCGGCAGCGGCGGCAGCTTCACATCCGGCATGGCCGGCTCCTACAACTATGATATCATATTTCGGAAACATTGTAAGATGTTCCACGTGGAACTTTTGGCTAACATAAATAATGAATTTAGTGTTCCACGTGGAACATTATTTTTTAGGGAGCAAAGATAAGTAACTGTCTTCTTTCTCTCTCATGGTGTGCTGATCGCCAGGTGTTTTATCTCCGTATCCCATGATGTGAAGTAACCCATGGATCATGACCCTGGCTACTTCCTGATCAAAAGGAATTTTATGTGTGTTTGCATTCTCCTTAACCCGCTCCAGGCTGATAAACATGTCAGCTGTCAGTGCCGATTCGTCTTCCTCCGTATTGTCGAATGTAATTATATCCGTGTAGTAATCATGATTAAGATATTCCCGATTCATGTTTAATAGATACTCATCGGAACAATAGACATAGTTTATTTCACGAAGGTCAAATCCTTCCTTTTTTGCAGCCTTTTGCAGCCAGCCTGTTAATGTGACAAAATCTAAAGGAACCTGGTCAATATCCTCGAAATGATAATGGACATTTGACATTGATCAGGACAAATAGAAGGTCAGCTCGACTATCTTTCCTTCATCAAGGAATGTTACTTCATCACATAAGTGCTTCATCAGGAATATACCCCTTCCGCCAGGTTTGTCAAGGTTATCAGGTGAGGTAGGATCAGGAAGATTGTGGTGGTCAAATCCATTTCCCTCATCGGAAACCCTGAACTTTATGGCATTATCTTCAATAGACAATCGCAGATCGACATTTTTTGTTTTCTCCCTTTGATTACCGTGTACAATAGCATTGTTGACAGACTCGGTGACGGCAATCATAATATTACCGTAAATGTCATCATTCAGATCAAACTGATCTTTTGCATTGTCTATAAAGCTCTCGATTATCCTGATGTTTTCGGTTAATGAAGGTATTTGTATTTGAATAGAGTCCATCAGTTTTGGTTACTTAGGCGTCTAAAATAGTCGTTTACTTCTTTTTTATAAAATGGATTTAATTCAAGAGGAACTGATTTCAGCAATTCTATCTCTTTTTGCTTTGCTTTCAAATATTCTTCAAATGCTTTTGGCACCCTTTTCTCATAATTTGTGGCGGCCTCTCCTTCACGCTCATCATCAAACTCCTGTTCACGCAATGCATTTTCCGCCTCCAGCAACCTCGTCATAATCTCCTCCTGTCGGTTTATGAGCTGTTGAGTAAGCCTTTTATTTACCAGGTCGATCTCGTTTTTCTCCATTTCCTCAATTGCCTTACCCAAATTATCAGTGGCTTCGCCCTCCTCCTGCTGTCCCTCGAGTCTTTCCTGAAGTTTTTGCAATTGGTTTCGGAGTAACTCCTGCTCGGCCGCCATCTTGGCGAGCTGTTCAGATAGTTTTCTGCCTTTCATTCCACTGTCCTTCAGTTCCTTTATTTGTTCGCTTAGCTGTTGCTGTAGTTGTTTAAGGTTAGGAAGTTCCTGATTCCCTTTCTGGCCTTTGCTCGGTTTACCCATGGCCTCAGCCATTGCCATCTGCATTTGCTGCAGGACATCATCCAGCAATAGCGCCAGATTATTGATAGAAGTCATGGCAAATTGCTGATTGCTCAGCGCCCTGCTCCTGTTGCGGGATTTCAACTCTTCAAGTGAGGCATCAATATTTCGATTGACCTCAGAGACTTCGCGTGTTACGAACGATGAGATCTGAACCACCCGCTCTGCAAGCGCAAGAAGGCTGTCTTCGATAACTTTGGCGTCATCTTTCAGTTTCAATTGCTCCTGTGACAACTCCACAAATCGTGGATCTACCTGTGTGACTTCACGAAACGCTTCAATGAGCTCTTCCTGCTTAAAGCTTAATTTGACCAGGTTGTCGAGGATATTACGGAGATTTTCCATGTTCTCCATCATCATCTCCATCTCCATGTTCATCTGCATCTGTTCTAGGTTTTGCCCCAATTGCTTCATTTGCTCACCTGTTTTCTTTTGCATCTGGCTTCCTCCGGATCTGTTTTGCTGCTGGAGTTGTTTCATTATTTCCTGCAGTTTTTCGTTGATCTCTTCCTGTTCATCCATTGTATTTTCCAGTGGCTCCGGGTTCTTGAGATCCTGATTTAACTCGTTGATATCGTCAAGTTTCTCCTGAATATCTTCGAAGGACTCGTTTATTTCTTCCTGCTCCTCCGTTACGTCCTCCATGTTCGAATCTTTCTCGCTGGTCTTATCCCCCAAATCCTGTTGTTTATCTCCCAGTTCCTCCAATTTATTACTTGTCTTTTCAAGCTCACTTTCCAGTTTCAGTCTTTTGAAAAGCTCAAGCGCCCGTTCAAGCTCTTTTTCCATATCTTCCTCGCTGGGCATAAGGTCTCTTAATTGATCCCTTATTTCATTGAGATTACTTTTTTCCCGGAGCAGATTTTGAAGCTCCTCATACATGGCCTTCGTCTTCTCATCAAGAATTTCATCCATCAACTCCTGGAGTTTTTTGGCCTTCTCCTGGATACCCTTGCTGCGATTGTTGAATTTATCTTCATTGTTTCGCAGCTCATCAAATTTCTGTCTCAGCTCCTCTATGGATTGTTCAATATCACTTCGTTGCTTGAGGATGTCGTCCAGCAGCTTTTCTTCCTGCCACTCAATTGATTTTTTACTTTTTAACCTGTCCTCCAGCTGCTTGAGCTTTTCGTTGATGCTTTCTGCCTCCTCGATGGATTTGTTGAGTTGAGATTCTGTTTCCTGCGATTGCTTTTCCAGGCTTTTCTCAATGGAGGCAGGATCAGGCAGGTCATAGGAATAGATCTGTGATTTTGTTGTTTTTAATCCGTTTACACCATCGTTGTCAGTTACCGATACATATAAACTTAGATTCCGGTTTTCCTCGTATGAGATATTTTCCAGATCCAAACGGTAAAAAAATGAATTTTCCTTTTGGAGTTTGTTAAATGGAATTTCAGCTATCATCTCATTACCATCAATGGCGTAATGGGCTTTCAGCCCTGTAATGCCATAGTCATCACCGGCCAAACCACTTAAGATGACATAATCATACAGAATGGTATCGGCGAAAAAGTCTACCTGTATAGTCGGGTATTCGTCTTTAATGATATCTATCTTGTATTCGAGTTCCTCCAAATTGGCACTGTAATTATTTTGAAGTGCGATCTCATATTTTCTACTGCTCTTAAACACATGCTGAAATGTAAATAGCTGATTATCAACACTATAAGGGGCAATTTCCAATTCATTGTCGACAAAAATCGATGCTGAATCGGTTTGTTGAGTCACGATTTCCCACGTTACTTCCGTTCCTTCCGGCAAGATAAAACTCCCGACATTCGAAACGGTTTTCAGCTTCAGACCGGTATGAGCCGGATAATTCAACCTGACGTTGAACCGGCTTAATTCCGGCCGCTCAAATACCTCAATGACATATTGTTTGCTGTTGAATCCCCCCGCAAAAAATCTGAATCGCAGGTCATTCTGAATATTGGTGATCTCATATGAAAATTGATCTTCCGCTTCCTTTTGCAATTTCAGCAAACGATCATTCAATTCGATATAGGCGGACTCAGGTAAGACATTCCCATCTATCAGCAGGTTCAGCTTGTAGCTTTCATTTCTGAAAGCGCGCCCGTCACTTTCAAACACAAATTGAAACGGTGCTTTCGGAATGAAGTCCCGGTTATAATTGATAATTCTGGTACTCCCTTCAGTCAGCAGCGAAGGTACTGATAGCCCGGTTACCACTATACTTAACATAATAAAAGCCAAATAACGGGCATATTTCATGTTTACTCTGAAGTCCACTGCTTGCACAAATGGAATAGGGCGTAATTCCTTGATTTTTTGCGAGATACTGGCTGCAATTAAGCTGGTCTCTTCGCTGCTAAGTGCCTGAAGCTGAAGGGTATTGAGTAACTTATCACTTATTTCGGGAAAAAAATTCCCTATTTCCAAAGCCGCCTCTCTGTCGTCCAGGGATCGCCGCCCAATGCTGAGGATTTGCAGTAAATTTCGGATAACCAGGAAATAAATAAGAACAACACCAACCCCAAGGGACAGATAAAAAATAATTGTGCGTGTAACGGAATTGAACCTGAACAAAAACTCCAGGGTGAACAAGAATAAGCTTGCTACCATGATCAGACTTAACAGGATCAATGCTCCACGTATGAGTTTACTCTGATAGTACTTTACCTTAAACTCCTCCAGTTTTTTTTCAATCACTTTCTCCATAATATCTTACAGTACCATTCCCAATTCTTTTTCAAAATATTCAATAACATGCATTTTGAGAAGCTTTTCTTGTTCTATCAAATCAAAACGAGGTAATTTCTTAACCAGTTTCCAATGAGGCCACCCATCCTGGTCCAATCCCTCCAGCTCATAATACCCGGATAAAGAAAGGACTTTGCAAATGGCAATATGTATTAAATCCTGTTTTTCTTCCTTTGTAAAGAACTTGTTTCCCTTCCCTAGTTCCTGAACGCCTATAAGAAATAATACTGTATTCAGATCTTTTGGTTTCTTATGACCAAAGCTTGCAATCTCATCTTTTAATCGTACCCACCGTTTTTCCAGATCCAGGTCTTTTTTATATACCATATTATTTCTAATTTCAGTACCATGGTAATTACTACATACGCAAAAGTAATTTGGGAAGATTTTGTTTCACTTGTATTTCCTCGGGTGTGTCTCAATTGCAAGGAGGTATTACTTAAGAATGAAGAGTATGTATGTACCAATTGCCGGGTGGGGCTGCCGGTTACAAATTATCATTTGGACCCGTTAAACCCGATTTTTCAAAAATTTGTTTCGGTTCCCAAGGTAAATTTTGCGTCGACCTTTCTCCATTTTCATAAGGCGGGGATTGCGCAACATCTGCTGCATGCACTCAAGTATGGAGGAAACTTTGAGATCGGGGAAAAGCTTGGAGAGTGGTTTGGTGAACATGTCCGTGATTCCATTGGTACATATGATCTGATCATACCGGTCCCAATCCACAAGAATAAGATCAGGTCAAGAGGATACAATCAAAGTGATGCCATCGCATCGGGTTTGTCAAGGTCCCTGGATATCAAAACGGATGCGGGCGTTGTTTCAAGGATCCGTGAAACCACGACCCAGACCAAGAAGAGCAAGGTGGAGAGGTGGAAAAATGTCGAAAAGATATTCAGCGTATCTGATCCGGACCAATTGGTTGATAAATCGGTCATTGTGGTGGATGACGTCATCACCACGGGCGCCACTACATGTTCGCTATGCCTGGAGCTTGAAAATGCGGGAGTTGGAAATATTAGTGTTTTGGCCGTGGCGAGTGGTAAGTGACCACTACATGATAAGCAGGAGAAGAGGTGTCCGTCTCATCCTCTTTAATGGATCACGAAAGAAAAACTGATCACATTATATCTGATTTGGGGCAGGTCAAAAGCTGAACCACGGGAAAATGAAGAAATTCTATTAAATTAACTTGTCTGATTTAACTATCAGAGCATTCTGTTTGAACCAGATGCCAACAAATGTGAAAACTAAATTTGTACTTTTTTTGTCATTTTTTGTTTTGATGATCACCGCAGTCTATTGTCAAAATCCAAAGAAATTTGAACACACAACCGGAACTTTCACGGATCCCAGAGATGGCCGCGTATATCAGACCATCACTTTTATACGTCATCATCATGGCGCTGATATCGAACGTACCTGGTATGCTGAAAACGTGAAATATGAAATAGAGGGATCATTTTGTTATAATGATATCAAAGAGTACTGCGAGAAATACGGCCGACTGTATAATTATGAACAGGCGAATAAGGCCTGCCCTGAAGGCTGGCATGTACCTACCATTCATGAATGGAAACACCTCTTTGGGTTTTTCGGTGGTAGACACCATACCGGCAAATTCATTATGGAGCAGCAGCATGGAGATATGCATATGTCTTTCGGTGGATTTGGCGAACCCGGACCTGTTTTCAGGGATCTTACACTCAGTGGCAACTGGTGGGACAATGAATTGAAGGACAGAAATTCGGCGGGCATCATCACTTTGAAAAAAGGTTCGGGAGATGTATATCATTCCATTGTCGGCGACCAGCATTACCTGAGTACCCGGTGTGTGAAGTATCATAATTGAATCAGAAGCCGGCTTTCCCGGGACGGACGCTTTTTATGGGTGATGATAAACCCGTGCATTCGACGTTATTGACGTAATATTCACCTATTACTTTTATTTGGACAGAGGCTTTTTTGTCAAACGGAAATTACCACTTTACCCTGATGTTTCCCGTCGCCAAAATATTGAAGGGCCTTTGGTCCGTCTTCCAGTGCATAAGGTCCGTCTAGCACGCATTCTATTTTATTGGATTCGAATAGCTCATTAATAACCTTTAAACCTTTGTTTGGTTTAAGGGCCAGGATATGTACACTCTTGCTACTGAACAATGAAATCCACGGCCTCAAAAAAAACAGATGAAGCAGACGATTGAGATGCCCCCCTACTGTAACATATCTGCCATTGGTCGTCAATGATCGCAAGTAAGCTATAGGTGATCGGGTTGTCTTACAGTCAAGAATGAGGTCGTATTGCTTTCCGTTTTTCGTAAAATCCTCTTTTTTATAATCAATGATATGGTCATAGCCAATTGAATCCATCATTTTAAGCTTATCTCCGGTATCCACACCGGTTACTTCCGCGTTATGCTGTTTGGCAATCTGGAGACCGAATGTTCCTACACCTCCCCCTGCTCCGTTTATCAGTACTTTCTGTCCATCCTGAAGATGACCAATATCGAATCCCTGCATTGCCAGCATTGAGGCATGTGAGATTGCAGCAGCTTCCTCAAATCCAATTCTGTCGGGCTTTCGTGTTAACGCTTTCTCATTGACGCACACATATTCCGCATAGGTACCAAACCCGTACGCTGAAGTATCACCATAGACCGGATCTCCAACCTTAAATGACAATACACCGGAGCCAATGGCTTCGACTACACCCGCCATTTCCATACCCGGTATTTGATGCTTCGGTTTTTTGATACCGAACATCAGGCGGTACAGATAAGGCTTACCTCTCACCATACTCCAGTCCCAATCATTCGCAGCTGTCGCATGAACTTTTATCAAAACCTCCTCCTCTTTGGGGATAGGTTCAGGAACTTCCGTAAGCTGAAGCACACTTTCAGGGGATCCGTATTTTGTAAATACAAGAGCTTTCATGCTTATTATCAAAGTCCGGTTGCAGGAGACCCTAAATATATGCAGTAAAACCTAATTGGAATTAAGTTCGGATAACCCGCACGGGATTTTGTAAACCTGAAAGACGATCGTGTTAATACCTGTAGTTAAGTGTTGTCGGTGTTGTACGGAATAACCCTTTGAGCCGGAGATAAAAAAAGCCGCTCAAAGGCGGCTTTCATATCTTTTAGTTATTCTTTTCTTAGTAATTCGTTCCGGCCCGGATCATAGCACACCTGAACCCGATCGTAGAGGTCGTGGAATCTTCAAAGATTGCTCTTCGTGTTCCGGGTGATAACCAGTAAGCCACATCCTGCCATGAGCCGCCTTTGTAAACCCTCATCCGCTTCATCGGAGGATTGTCAGCATTGTATTCTTTTGGAGAGATACCGGCAGCCGCAGCTTCCTCTTCCGTATATGGAGATTCATTTCCAATGAAGTTCCATTGCGCATCGTATCCACTTTCCTCATCCAGGAATCCATCTCGCCTTACGGGATTCATATCTTCCATATCCTGAAATGATAGTGGCCGATAGACATCCTGTACCCACTCGTTTACATTTCCAGCCATATTGTAAAGCCCAAAATCGTTAGGCGGATAGCTGTATATATAGGTAGGGATCATGGCCCCGTCATTCAGTTTACCGGCAATTCCGGCATAGTCACCCCTGCCTCTTTTGAAGTTGGCGAGGAAGAAACCCATGCTTTTGCCATAAGGATTTCGTAGTGCGTGACCATCCCAGGGATAAAGTCTTCTGTGGGTTTGTGTTTCATCCAACCATTGCGTTCCGATCAGTGCCTGAGCGGCATATTCCCACTCAGCCTCAGTTGGTAAACGATAATTTGGAAGGATGATACCGGACTCCAGCGGAGGCTTGGTCAATGATGGCGCCGCGGATTCGGCTCCGGCAAATGCGTCATCAGCAGCAAGCACATCGTCATAATAGCCCGCATCGTCAGCCAACTTGAAATTTACCACTTCCGTTCTCCATCTGCAGTAATTGACTGCCTGTCTCCAATTAATACCGACTACCGGGAAAAACCTAAATCCGGGGTACCTGTAGTAATGGGCTACGTATGGATCGTTGTAGGCCAGGTCCTTGGTCCAGACCGTAGTATCCGGGAGATTATTTCTCCAGTATACTTCGTCGGAATCGGCCTTAATAAAGTATTCATATTCGAGCCAGTGAATGTTGGCCACCTCCGTCTCATCCATATAAAATGAGGCAACTGTAACTGCTCTTTCAACATTATCTCTGGAGTGAATGATGTCTTCTTCGAATGAACCCAGTACGGTCCGGCCTCCCTCAATAAATACAAGATTTGGTCCCTCAGGCTGACCCTGGTACGGATTTACCTGAAAGCCACCCTCAGCATTATATTCCATCCCGGTGGCGGTACTGATCGAACCGGGACTTGTACTGTTCGGGGCCCCACCCCCAAAACATGAGCTTAATATGATAGCGGCCAGTGAAGAAAACGAGAGAAATTTAGCCGCGTTCAAAATCTTTTTCATAACCTGTTTACTTATTCAAGCGCGTTAAGCTACTAATTAATACAAATATTTCAAAAATACCTCAGAAAAGGTAAACTATAACACCTTATACTATTATTAAATGGCAAAAAGGGAGTTTTATTGTGCAATTTGACAAATCATACGGGAATCGCTTCCATCTCGCTCAATGCATCTACGGCATTATCAACTTCCATTACGTCGTATACCGTAATGATCAGACGTTTTTTATACTCTTTCATCTTACATCGTAATGGGTGTTTTTGCACAAATTTTATGATATTCCCGAAAGTATCGGACTGAAAGTAGTTTTCTTCTTTTTCCTCACTGATATAGCACTTCATCTCGCCGTTTTTAAGAGAGATCTTTTCAAATCCCAGCTGTATTCCCAGCCACCTCAGCTTTACACTTTTTACTAGTTCGTTCACCGAATTGGGAAGCTCCCCAAACCGGTCTCTAAGGCCATTTACGAAATCAGTCAATTCGGAATCACTATTAATGTTGTCAAGTGTGGAGTACAGATGCAGCCTTTCAGCCGTATTGGCAACATATTCATTTGGGATGATGATCTCCAGGTCTGTTTCAATGATGCAATCCTGTCTGATAACCTGCAGGTTCTCACTTTTCAGCAATTCATTTTCAAAGATCTGCTGGAACTCATTCTCTTTTAACTCCGATACTGCCTCGTCCAGTATTTTGTGATACATGTCAAAGCCAATATCATTGATAAATCCGCTTTGCTCACTTCCCAGCAAATTTCCCGCTCCCCGGATATCCAGATCGCGCATGGCAACTTTGAATCCATCCCCCAGTTCCGAGAACTCTTCCAGGGTTATCAATCGTTTTCTGGCGTCGGACGTCAATACAGAACTTGGTGGCGTCAGGAGATAACAGTATGCTTTGGTATTGGATCGACCTACCCTGCCCCGCATCTGATGAAGATCGGAAAGGCCAAACATATGCGCACGGTTGATGATGATGGTATTCGCGTTGGGGATATCCAACCCGGATTCGATGATATTGGTCGAAACGAGAACATCATACTCACCATTGATGAATTTCATCATTACTTTTTCCAGTAAACGGCCTTCCATCTGACCGTGCGCAATTCCGATTTTTGCATCCGGGACAAGTTTGTAAACCGTATTGGCGATCTGCTCGATGTCGCTGATCCGATTGTGGACGAAAAAAACCTGACCACCCCTCCTGATCTCATGGCTGATGGCGTCCCGGATGATCTCCTCCCTGAATTCGCTAACCTCTGTTGTTACGGGACGTCTGTTGGGAGGGGGAGTGGATATGATTGATAGATCGCGTGCTCCCATCAGGGAAAAATGCAGGGTTCTGGGAATTGGTGTGGCCGTCAACGTCAGCGCGTCAACATTTACGCGCATTTCCTTGATGCGCTCTTTTACCTTGACGCCAAACTTCTGCTCCTCATCTACTACCAGGAGGCCCAGGTCTTTAAACTCAAGATCCTTGTTTACGAGACGGTGTGTTCCGATCAGGATGTCAATTTTTCCTTCCTTGAGTTCCTTTTTTGTCCGGGATACCTCTTTAGCCGATTTAAACCGGTTGATATAATCTACCACTATGGGGAAATTTGCAAGCCTGGCCCTGAATGTGTTGTGGTGCTGCATTGCCAGTATGGTGGTCGGAACCAAAACGGCGACCTGCTTTCCTGCATCAACTGCCTTAAATGCCGCCCTTATTGCAACCTCTGTTTTACCAAACCCCACATCGCCACATACCAGCCTGTCCATCGGATGGGCCAGCTCCATATCCTTTTTGACATCGGATGTGGAAGTGCTTTGATCAGGTGTATCTTCATAAAGAAAACTGGACTCCAGCTCCGCTTGCAGGAAATTGTCAGGAGGATACCGAAATCCCGGTGCAGCTTTTCGCTTTGCATACAATTCGATGAGATCCTTGGCAATATCCTTGACCTTTCGTTTTACTTTTTTCTTCTTGTTTTCCCACTCCGGGCTGCCAAGTTTGTTTACTGCCGTGGGTTCACCTTCTTTGCCGCTGTATTTTGAGATCTTATGCAGCGCATGGATGCTGACGTACAGAAGGTCATCGTCCCGGTAAACCAGGCGCATGGCCTCTTGCGCATTTCCATTGACTTCTACCGTATCCAACCCTGCAAAACGAGCGACTCCATGATCAATGTGGACCACATAATCACCTGTCTGAAGTGTTTTTAGCTCCTTAAGGGTTAGTGCTTTTTTCTTGTTGAATTTGGATTTGGACCTGACAAGATGGAATCGGTCAAAGATCTGATGGTCCGTATAAAAAGCAACCCTGTTCAGGTTGTCGATAAACCCTTCGCGAAGGCCCCCTTTTATCGGATCGAATTTTACCTCCGCATTTATTTCTTCGAATATAGTGGCGAGTCTTTCGAGCTGCGGATATGAATCCGACAGGATGGCACTCCGAAACCCATCATCCTGGAGTGATTGGATATTTTCAACCAGCAGATCAAAATTCTTGTTAAAATTAGGCTGGGGCTTAAACTCAAAATTGAATTCTCCTTTTGTCTGTAAATAGAATCTTTTGCCAAACTCCACGATCCTCAGTGACCCCAGCGATTTTTGGAACGAATCAATATCCTCAAAGAGGAATCCCGGGTCCGAAATTACCTGGGTATGGGCGCTCAACTCCATGAGAGAATCGAACGACTGCGAAGCTTTCTCAAATGACTTATCGATAATATCTATGGCCTCACGATAATCTTTGATCCAGATAATGGTTTCTTTTGGAACAAAATCGAGAAATGACTGCCTTTCCTCCTGAAGCAGCTTGGTTTGTATATTAGGAATAATGTTGATCTCATTAACAGAATCACTGGACAGTTGGGACTCGGGATCAAATAGCCGGATACTTTCAATTTCATCACCGAACAACTCGATTCGACAAGGGTAGTCCCGGGAAAAGGAAAAAACATCAATGATCCCGCCCCGCACTGAATACTGGCCCGCTTCATAGACAAACTCTACTCTCTCAAAATCATACGATTCCAGGAATTCCGTAAGGAACTCCACATCAAACTTTTCACCCACTGCCGCTCCGAAGGTATGCTCGACAAGTGATCGCTTATTGATTACTTTTTCCGTAAGGGCTTCAGGGTAAGATACAATAATATAATCCTGGTTACCGGGTTTGTTCACAAGTGTCAGCACTTCAGCTCGCTGAAGCACATTGGCATTTTCTATTTCATCGAATTGATATGGTTTCTTGTGGCTTGTTGGAAACAGTTTGCATTTATCGGTATCCGGTAAAATATTCTGAAGATCATTTTGAAAATATACCGCCTCTTCCCTGTCGTGAAGAATGACCAGATGCGGGTCAGGCATCAATGACCGCACCGCAGCGCAGACCATTGCATCCGCACTGCCCGCGAGACCTTTCAGCCGAACGGAAGAATCATTGGCAGCCAGATAATCGGCAACGGATCGTACAGTTGAATCGCTTTTGTAGACAGATATGATGTCTTGTTTTTCCAACTTCACGTATTAAATTAAAGGGGGGCAAAATTACCGGAATGTCTTCATTTTATGAACGTACGTCAAAAAGGAATTTGAAGAGCATGTAGAGAGCACCTAATGAACTCATGAGAGAAAAAGTAGACGTAAAATTGAGTGAAAAGAACAGGCGGAAGGATAATCTTCTGCACGTCAGGATGACATTTTACCTTTTTCTTTTTGTAAGCGCTGTGATTTTTCTGTACCTGGTCCTTGCTTATTTGGGGACAGTAAACACAAATGCGGAAAAGTATTTCTCGGATTATTTTGCCGTCAGTACCGCCCTGCTGCTTCTTTCAGCTTATCCCTTTGGCAGATTTCTGAATGATATAGAAAACAAGGCCAATCTTTTGAAAGGAATCAGTCTGGCTTGCATCACAGGCGTTATGTTTCTTGTCTTTCAAATTATCGGAATGAGAGACACCATAGCATATTCGGATTCTTACACCGTTAAATTTCTGACCCTGATCACCGGATTGCATTTGATCTATCTCCTTACCCTAATAATTGCATCCGCATACTTCATGCTGTATTTCAACAGGAAATTGTCCGATCCGGTCAATAAACTGATTGTCTGTACCAATCCATATGAAAAACTTAAACTGGAACTCACAACAGCCGCATGGTATTTTTTGAGTGTGGTTTGGGCGGTGGTCTTTGTGACGTTCTCTCTGATGCTTTAAAGCATTATTTTAAGTTTTTTTTGTAACCTTTTTAGAAAAAATCTGTATAATAAAGTGTAAGATGTAAAATAATCGCCCTTCGGGCGCGTTTATAAAGTGCTTTCTTTTAGGTTAGGTTGGTGATTAGGCGCATATCCATTCCCGGATAGCGCCTTTTTTCTTTATTTATTCCCTGATTTTCGCAAAAACTGCATTCTTTGCGGTTGCAACAATGTCCGTACAATGCGACGAATCCTTTTCACACTGTTATTGGTCCAAATAAGTATTAGCCAGTCGGATGGGTGGGGGCAAACAGGCCACCGCGTCGTCGGGGAGATCGCAGAGAGACACTTAAGCAGGAAAGCAAGTAAAGCTATCAAAGAGATTCTCGGCAATGAAAACCTGGCGGAGATCAGCAATTACATGGATTTCATCAAATCAGATGCCCGTTACAGACACATGAACCCCTGGCATTATTGCACCATCCCCGATGATAAGACCTATGCGGAAGCTGGTGTCCCCGAAGAGGGAGATGTGATCCAGACGATCAATCGTTTGATAAGTGAATTGAAATCGAAGCAATTCACCGATGAGGATGAGGCATTTGCCATTAAGTGCCTTGTCCACTTAATAGGGGACATTCATCAGCCACTTCACGTTGGCAACGGTGAAGACCGTGGAGGGAATGATGTGAGGGTAGAGTACTTTTGGCAAAGTTCAAATCTCCATCGGGTTTGGGATTCCGGCATCATCGACGGACAGCAATATAGTTACACGGAGTACGTCGAATGGATAAACCACGCAACTGAGTCCGAGATCAGGGATTGGCAGGATGATGATATCGTAACCTGGGCGGATGAATCAAAAGCCCTCCGTCCGCAGGTTTATGACCTGCCCGATGACAAAAAAATCAATTACCGGTATAACTATGACAATATCGAAGCGCTGAATCGAAGATTACTTCAGGCCGGGATCCGGCTGGCGGCAGTGCTCAATGAGATATACGGCTAAAGCATGATATTTCGCAGTTTATCAGCTGCGCGCTCCATTTCTATGAGAGATTCAATGGCGAGCACCGCCTCATTACTTACTTTCAGCATCGAGGCCGCTTCATAGACCTTCTCCTTTTCTTCCTCAGAGTAGTCATCATCGGCATAGCTCATGCGGATTGCATCATAAATAAGGAGCTTATTAAAACTCGCAAAGGATTTCACGTTGATATTCGTGAATATCTCCTCAAGATCGGCGTCCTCAAAATCAAATTCCTCCCATTCCCCGATTATGTCCTCAGAGATCCCGACCGATTCAGCAAGATCTATGGTCAGCCATTCCAGTTCGGGATCACTCACTTCCCCATCCGAGCCGGCAATTGTCAACAATGCAAAACCGTAGTCCAGCCAGCATTCCTCAGGGATCATTTGAATACCATAAAAAGATGGGGAGAACTTCACAACATCAGTACTCATAAGCAGGAACGTTAATTTGTTTTCAAATTAGTTATTAATCACAGAAAAATAAAAATACAGATTATTATTTGATTGTAATTCCTAACTATGTTTGAGCGATTATTTTCAAACCTAACAGAGATTACGGATGTTCAGCCGGAAAGATATGGATCAAATTGACTCGCATGGCCTGACCATGGCGGTCGTTGAAGAACAAATCGAAAACTTCAGAAACGGATTCCCACCCTCTGATCTTCACGCGTCAGCCGTTGAAGGCAATGGCATTTTGAAATTTAATGACAAGGAAGTATCGGAAAAGATCAGCTTCTATGATAATGTTGGTAAAGACAAAGAGATTGTGAAGTTTGTGCCGGCATCAGGTGCGGCCTCCAGAATGTTCAAGACGCTTTTCTCCTTCCTGGACTCATATGATGGTTCGGAAGAGGCCTACTCGAAAATGGTTGCAGATCAGGGCCCGGGTACGGTCTATGATTTCTTCAAGAGGCTGGAGCACTTCGCGTTTTATGAAGACCTGAAACAGGCATTCGCGCAATCAGGTGTTAGCCTTTCCGAAGCTCATCTCAAAAAAGAATATAGCAATATTCTGAAGTACCTCCTGACCCATGAGGGACTGGACTATGGAAATTTGCCCAAGGGACTTTTGAAATTCCACAAGTATTCCGGGAGCTCCAGAACTCCCGTGGAAGAACACATCGTCGAAGGTTGTCAGTATGCGAAAACCGGAAACCGGAAGGTCAGGCTTCACTTCACCGTCTCACCCGAGCATTTGCAGAAATTCGAGGCTCACATCGGGGAGGTGAGGACAGCCTATGAGGCCCGGTTTTCGATTTCCCTGGATGTGACTTATAGTATCCAGCAGCCTTCTACGGATACCATAGCGGTTGATCCGGAAAATGAACCGTTTCGTGAGAATGACGGATCTCTTTTGTTCCGGCCCGCGGGTCATGGAGCGCTTCTTGAAAACCTGAACAATATTGACGGAGATGTTATTTTCCTCAAGAACATAGATAACATTGTCCCCGACAGGCTAAAGGACACCACAATTACCTACAAAAAAGTCATTGGGGGTGTATTGCTTGAGATGCAGGAGAAGATCTTCGGATTTTTACATATCCTGGAAAATTCCCCGTCCGAAGGATCATTATCCGAAATAAAGGAATTTATTGCCAGGTATCTAGGCCTGCGCCTCGATGGTGATGTTTCCGTGAGCGAACTTCAGGCCATCCTGAACAGGCCAATAAGGGTTTGCGGGATGGTCAAAAGTGACGGCGATCCGGGAGGCGGACCTTTCTGGGTAAAATCCCGGGAGGGTAAAGTATCACTACAAATAGTAGAAACCGCCCAGATCGATACCGGAAATCCGCAGCAATTGGAGATCATGCGGGATGCAACACATTTCAATCCTGTGGACCTGGTTTGTGGTGTGAAAAACCATAAAGGGGACAAATTTGATTTGCTGCAATATCGTGATCCTTCGACTGGTTTTATCACCCTGAAATCCAAGGATGGTAAGGATCTGAAAGCCCAGGAGCTGCCAGGGCTGTGGAACGGAGGCATGGCTGACTGGATCACTTTTTTCGTGGAAGTTCCGCTGATCACATTTAATCCTGTAAAAGCGGTGACTGATCTGCTGAAGGATGAACACCAATAATTTTCAGTTTTGCAGTCCTTTAATAGGGTAATTACTGGCATTTCGGTTAATCACTTCCTGATTCTCTAAATTTAGATCTTAATCTTAGAGATCATGTCAGTCAAAATCCCAGCCCTGTTGTTGATTTTCGTAATTGCCGGATGCAGGCCGGCAGGCCCATCCGTGACGGAAACCACGAAGGAACCGATCCCTTGTGATCTTCTGTCCGGGGTACCTGCTGACACTGATATCGAATGTGGCAGGATTGTGGTTCCTGAAGATCATGATGATCCTGAAGGCAAACAGATACAGATAACTTTCATTGTCATAAAAGCAGAAAACCGGAACACTCAAACATTCCCTGTAATGTATTTTACAGGTGGCCCCGGGGCGACTGCATTGACTTACGGGACAATTTGGAGATGGATAAACAATCCAATCAGAGAAAACAGGGACATAATCCTCCTCGATCAGCGTGGCACGGGAAATTCGTCTCCATTGCCAAATATGGAGGAAGCCTTGTTTGAAATAATGTCACAAAATGCCAGTGAAGCCCGGGAAATGGAATTGATGGAGGATCTGATCGCCAGGTACAGGAAGATCATCACCGATCAGGGGATTGGCCTGGAAAATTACAACTCGTTTCAAAATGCAAGGGATGTGGGGATCCTCATGGAGGTACTCGAATATGGAAAATATAATCTTTACGGAGGCTCATACGGCACACGACTCGCAAGGGTGGTTCAGGACCTGTTTCCGGACCGGATCAACAGCGTGATCCTTAACTCTCCATCACCGTTGGGGTTGGACTTCCTGGTTGACCGAATGGAAGCATATTCACTTGCCCTGGAGCGGATCTTCGATAATTGCGACCAGGACAGGGAATGCCTGCTACAATTTCCAAACCTCAGGCAATCATATTTCGAGGCGATTGAGCAATTAAAGGAAAACCCTGTGGAAGTAGAAATGGGGTCCGGAACCTTTTTCGTAAATGCCCAGGATGGTATCTACCTGTTGAGAAGGAGGCTTTACAGTAATGACGCAAGAAACAATATTCCGCGCCTGATAATGGCATTTCGTAACAGGGATGGTCAGGCCTTTAAGGATGTTATCGAAACCGAGTTGTTGTTTTCGCAGAATTATAACTCCAGTATGTTCCTGGCAGTAGAGCGCTATGAAATGTTCCTTCCGCAATACAACAGTGATGTGATTGACAGTCTTTACAGAACCATACCATTGTTTCCCGCAAAACTCGGATTATTTACTTCCTTGTATCTCGCAGGTAAGGATTGGCATGGCGCAGAGCTTTCCGAAAAAGACCGGCGTTATGGGCGATCTTCCATTCCGACGCTTATCACAGTGAACTATTACGATCCGGTCACCCCTCCCAGAAATGGTGAGATCATTATGAGGGATTTGGAAAAGGGAACTTTGTTTGTCTTAAACGAGGGAGGACACGGAGGTGGGAACCGGGAGTGCAGGAACCGGGTGATAATTGACTTCATGGATGACCCGGAGGGAGACCTGAATGCATCCTGTCTCAATATTCACCCGGAATTTAATCCGGATTTAAATTGAGATTCTTCTGCTCCATCCTTTTTTTGGCAGCTTCATGGAGGTTCAATTTTCCAGACCAGCCCTGGCCGGGGCCATGGTTAAAAAAGCGCGAAAATGAATACTGATCTGAAGAAAAAACAAAGATTCCGGATTATTATTTGTGTCGGAATAATGCTGGTCATTGCCGCAATCCATGCATTTCGGCTGGGGAGTTACCTCGATGGGGATCTTTATATTCTTTACTACAGCTACGCTTCGGATGTGATGATACCATTCGCATTCTATTTTATGCTGAGTGTCAATGAGATCCGGATTCCATTTCTTCGAAGCTGGATGATAAAAGCGCTTATCATTTTCGGCGGATGTTCCTTTACGGAAATCATGCAGATCTTTGATATTTACTTCCTGGGAGTAACTTTCGACCCTGTTGATTTTCTTATGTTCGGCCTGGGGACATTGCTGGCTGTGTTGATTGACCGGCAGGTTCTGCGGAGATTCTTACCTTTATGGAAAACCGGTTAGACAGCGATGAGGATTGTTTACAGACGAATCCCATGAGACAAATTCGGATTTACATCCTGGTATTATTGTCCCTGCTTCTTTTTAATGCTTGTGATCAGCAGGGAGAAGCACGGAGAGAATGGGTATCCCTGGCAATCGAGATCGAGAAATACATTGAATCCGGGAAATACATATCGGAAACCGGGGAAGCCTGGAAGATGATGCCGGATAGTATGGACTCCCGGGCCGATCATACCTTATACAGCGGTGTTCCCGGCATTGTTCTGTTCTATCTCGAGCTTTTCAATGCCACCGGTGACACAGGTTTTTTGCGGAAAGCCAGGTCGGGTGCTGACTATCTTATCAATACACTGCCTGATTCCATCTCTAACCCGTATGAAGTAGGACTGTATACGGGAATTGCAGGCGTTGGCTATACGCTTATCGAAGTTTACAAGGCAACGGGAGAAAATATGTATCTGGAAGGAGGCCTTAAAACGTTCGACCTTCTGAAATCATCCGCTGAGACCTCACCAAACGGCATTCATTGGGGGAGCATCAATGATATCGTTTACGGAAGTGCCGGCATTGGGCTCTATTTGCAATACCTCGCGGAGACACTGGATCTTGAGGAAGCCGACAGCATCGCTGTGCTGGCTGCGGAAGGACTTCTGGACAACGCCATTGATACACTCGACGGGTTTCGGTGGAATTTTGCGCCTGGTTTTGACCGATACATGGACAACTTTTCACACGGTACGGCCGGGGTGGCTTATTTTCTGGCCAGGACTTATAAAAGAAGCAATAACGAAAAGTATCTCAATGCAGCTCTCCGGGCGGGTGATTTCCTTTTTTCACTGACCAATGAGAAGGGGTACATTCCGCATCATTATCCCGGAGGAGAGGACCTTTTTTATTTAAGCTGGTGTCACGGCCCGGCGGGCACAAGCAAGTTGTACTACTCACTTTACGAGTTTACGGAAGATGACAAATGGCTCGATGTTGTAATCCGGTCTGCCGAAAGTGTCATGAATGAAGGCATAGATTCCACTAATACGCCGGGATTTTGGAATAATGAAGGGAAGTGTTGCGGGTCCGTAGGCGTCGCCGAACACTACCTGTGGCTGTACGGGATCACCGGGGACAGGAATTTTCTGGAGTTTTCCAACAAAATGACGGACAGGGTACTGGCCAACGTGGATCGGGGTGCAGGACATTTGAAATGGATACATGCGGAAAACAGGGTAAGCCCGGATGAGGTAGCGGCTCAAACAGGACTCATGCAGGGCTCTGCCGGTATGGGGTTGTGGTTCCTCAGATTACATGCTTTTCAGAATAAGGAAGCGCCATCGATCAGGCTTCCCGATGACCGGTAATTCCGGGGCTATTTTCGTTTGGTTGGCTTGGGCTTCAATGTTTTTACATAGGCGTAGCTCATTTCCAGGTAAGGCTTCATTGCATCCGTATCTTCCAGCAGGTGATCCGGAACCGTAACATACTCTTTCATCACTGCGCCGTAAGAAACGTACAACTCCATTTTGTGCTTTTGCAGGAACTCGTTTCTTTCCTCTTTCCCCAGTCTCAGACCCATTGATCCGTCTTTCCCCAGAAAGGAGAACATATTGCCATTGTGTGAAGTATACGGCATCGTTTTTCCTTTTCTTTCTATTTCGGGAATGGTGGAAATGAGCTTGTCAAACAAGGCAATTTTTTCGGAGGGTGGAAATTTATCGGGCATATCAAAATGTGTTGAGGAGTAGCTTTGGCAAATTTAGCGCTTTGCAAAAGGTAATAGCCACACTTAAACTCAATAATGAGGACTTATCCGGGCTGAACCCGGTCTTTAAAATTGAGACCAAACCAATCAGCCTCCCTGGTTACCATCAAACTCGTCCGGATCCGCGGCCTTTGGTATTTCGATGATGTAAGGCGTTCCATTTCCATATAGACCGATGAGGTCCCATCTTTGTAATTCCGGATTTTTTTCAAAATCCCAGTGCAGGATAAGTTCACTATTGTAGAAATATTTGAACGATTTGTATTCCTTCATGAAGAAATCAAATTTTCCATGCAAGCGTTCGGGACTCCATTTGGGCGTCAGTGTGTCTATATCTCCATTGCCGAAGAAAATAAAAAGCTCTCTACTCCATGCACCTGTTTCAAAAACATCGTACTCCTCATATTTCTCAGATGTGAAAAGGTTATTTTCAAATTTATCAGATAGAAATGGCTGGGGCGATTGCCAGTCGGCATCATGCATTACACTATCTGCAAAATATTCCGGATTGGAATCAAAAAAATTATTGCCATTCTCATCCACAAAAACATAAAAATGTTCCCAGAAACGAGGTTCCGGACTACTTTCATTGCAATGTACAAGAACACTTAATACTAGCAACACGACCAAAATTTTTAACTTCATTTACCTGTACTTTAATCCTATCTAAAAAGAGTTGGGCTTGTTGCCTCATACATAACACAAGCTTAAACTCAATAGGGATCAGTTCGGACTGACCCCATCTTTAAAATTGAGATCAAACCTGATCAGCCTCCCTGGTTACCATCAAACTCATCCGGATCTGCGGTCTTTGGTATTTCGATGATGTAAGGCGTTCCATTTCCATATAGATCGATGAGGTCCCATCTTTGTAATTCCGGATTTTTTTCAAAATCCCAGTGCAGGATAAGTTCACCATTGTAGAAATACTTGAACGATTTGTATTCCTTCATGAAGAAATCAAATTTTCCATGCAAGTTTTCCGGACTCCAGGCGGGTGTCAGCGTATCTATGTCTCCATTACCAAAAGTTATGAATAATTCCAGTGACCATGCGTCTGTTTCAAAAACATCATAACCATCATAATCTTCAGATGATAATAAACCATCAATGAACTTGTAAGAGATGAATGGGTGCGAGTTAGGCCCACCTGCGTTGATCTTTACACTATCTGCAACATACTCAGAGTTGGAATCAAAAAAATTATTACCATTCTCATCCACAAAAACATAGAAATGTTCCCAGAAACGAGGTTCCGGAGTACTTTCATTGCAATGTACAAAAACACTTAATACTAGTAACACAACCAAAATCTTCAGCTTCATCATTTTATATGAATATTATCTCTTTAACACCTTGTACGTCTTAATTTCCGTGCCCTCAAGATATTTTACAATGTAAAACCCTGAAGGATAATCAGGCAAAACCGGGCCATCTGTTGATATTTCCATATCACACTGCTCCAGCAGCTTTCCCGACATACTGTAGATCTTTACATTCCTGGTTTTTACATCATATTCATTTGCCGATAATACTTCATCATACCTGGCCTGGGGACCCCCGCCGCTTCCGATTGTAACGTATTTACTGCCTGCCATCGGTACGCCGCAGTTGGAAGATGAAACATTGACATACCCGGGTCCCGCTCCCGGATTGGCTTTGATATTGGCAAACCGTGTCCCCTGACCACTGACCAACGCCCAGCCGCCGGGAACACTCCAGGTATAGGTAGTCCCGTAATTATCAGTATAGAAAGGATAGTCAACGCCGTCATCGGGGATTTCGTCATAACCGTGAATATCAAGGTCAAGCGGGTTGATCGTCACTTCTTTTTTAGCAGGCTTTTGACCGCTGATCAGGGGCGTACAATAGATCGTATAATCTTCCCAGTAGTGATTGCCGGTGGTAATGGTAACGGTCCTGGTTCCCTGACCTGAAGTGATCTCGAAGTCCGGCGGAACAACCTCCCAGTGATAGCCCCGCGCCCCGGAGTAATCGGGAACGCTGAACGTGTAGCTCCGGTTTGGACACAGTACACTCGATCCGGTTATGAAAGTGTTTGAGGTAGTGGTATAAAAATCAAAACTATTTTCACCGGAAACAGTCCCCAGCGCAACGGCTACCTGTCCATAACTTAGCTCATTGCGACACTCGTCATCAGAATAGCTCATGATATTGTCGACATCAGGCGTCCAGGGCTGGTTCCAATTATCTGTTGTGACTGCAATTGGGTTATACCCGCAACCAAAGACATCACTAGCAAGTGCCTTGTAAGAAGCCTGAGTGTCACAAAGCAGGTCCCCGTTGACAAGACATTTCCGGTAGTTTATATGATGGCAGCCAACCGGCTGGGTTTTTGTCCGACTCACGGATTCCTGGTTACAGTTGTTACGGGTTGCATTGTCATCGTAAAACGTACCGCCATCATGTGTGTGAAGCAAGTCGAAGTTATGCCCTAACTCATGTGCCATGGTTGCAAACCCTCCAATATGATCAACAATTTGATGCCTGGTGATTGTGCACCATGGCCTGCGAAATCTTGCTGATCCTCCCCACGGAGCCTCACGAACTAAGTGGATGTTTAGCGCATTCGGATCTTTGTACTCACTAAACATATTATCACGTTCATTTTCACTACCTAATTCAACGTATGATGAAAATATATATTCCGGGTCTTCCTTGTAGTACAGTTCCACATTCAGGCCATTATTCCTGAAGAGTGATTGCGTTTCGATCATGGCGCTGTCCATCATCTCCTGGGTCGCGCCCGATCCGGCCATATCCCAGTAAACCCAGAATTTCACCGGCAGGTAGTATGTGGTAAAAGAATATCCCCCGCCACCGCGGGCTTCCGTTCTTCCCGGGGAATTGTTTTCATCTTCCTTATCTCTCCGGAATTTTTTCCGGTAGTAAAGTTTTAACTTTTCTCCTCTGTAAAAGCCATTTTCATCGATCAACCGGAAATAATCGGAAGGAACATCATAACCTTCCCTGTTCAGAATATCCACCAAATGTTTATCATTTCCGTAGTGGGGACGTTTTTGCTTTTCCTGATCTGAAAGAGAAGGTGTTGCACAGTATTTGACATCCTGAGCCATAGCAAGGTGACAAAAAAATAAAAGAATTGTTGAGTAATAAATTTTCATAGCAGTCAATTTGATACTAAATTACTCAAAGTTTGATAAAAATATTATCAACGACAAATATTTTTCCGTTCTGTGTTAGTTTTATGTGTCCATTACCCACAATATTTTAATTGGAGAAATTATTTTTCACCAGGATCATCACATTTTTCCCGTATGCGGGAGATAGCAGGACATCTTCCGCAACCTGATCGTGTCTCCCGTTATCGGAGACAGATTACATTCCGGGATTTAGAGAAAACCGGTTATTGAAGAAAAGCAGGATCCGGAACCAACTCTACAGGAGGAAGCTTCTTCATTTGAGTATCCAAACCTGACGGGCAGTTGCCACTGAACTCAGGATGATTATTATCCAGGCCCGTTCAAAACCGATAGGCAGCCTTTCTCAGCGCTTTCAGGCTATTGAATGGTTTCGGGGGGTTCAGGTAACCTGCTAAAAACTCATAGATTTTTAAACGTACCTCCTGGGCTGTTTTAGAGTCGATCCTGTCGAAGGTGTGCCCTCCGGGGATGTCCTGGTAGATCTCATACTCAAATTTCTTTCCTTCCGCCTTGAGCGTCTTGATCAAATGCTCCACTTCAAGGACATTGACGTCTCCGTCATTTGTATTGGTGTGGATCAGCAAAGGCGTCTGAAGCTTTTGCGCCTGCCAGGCAGGCGACCGCCTTTTGTATTCCTCCACGTCCTCGTAAGCTGTTTTGCCGATGTGATAGTCAGCCGAATACAGATCACGATACCCTTCAGTTTTATACCCCATTCTGGCAACAAGATCACTGACGGGAACACCGGCATACGCAACCTTGTAATCCTTCGGGTGATCGAAGATGTTCATCAATGTGATCAGTCCGCCATGACTCCACCCCAGGATCCCCACGCGATCAGCATCTACGATATCATAGTTTTCAACCATGTAATTTCGGGATGCATATACATCTTCTACTTCGAGGCCTCCGTAATCAATGGCTTCGTAAAATCCTTTTCCATATCCCGTGCTGCCCCGGTATTCCGCAGCGACGACGATGTACTGCTGGGCCATTAATTCACGTATGATATGCGTGTAAAACGTGTTGAAATTGCTATGAACCCCGCCATGCGGAAAAACAAGCAGCGGATATTTTTTGCGGGGATCAATATCCCTCGGTATGAAGACATAAGACTGGATCCGATAAGGATTGCCATAACCTTGTCTGGTTTTATTTTTTTCTACCCGGTCCGGCTTTGGTGGCCCGGTAAGGTATACTTTATCAATGAAGGCAATGTCCCCAACTTTCTCATACCACAGCAGATCATCAATCTGCTTTTGTAACCGGTTAAAGCTGTGCCGGAGGTTGGATATCTGCTCTTTTAGCCGGTCGACTTCCGATGGTTCATTTTGACCATTAATATCCGATAGCACCAGACATGATATGAAAAAGAAAATAAAATATCTCATGAGTTAATCTGTTTATTGATCCACAAATTAATCAATCCCGGCAAAAATCTTTTCAGGATATCACAGCTGGAAACCACTCATTTTTTCGTGAAATAAATCCGCTAAAAATAATTTTACTTACATTTACGAAAATAATAAAATGAAAGGCACAAATCTTGGCGAATTTGAAGAGCTGGTGCTACTTACGGTAGGTATCCTTTATGACAATGCCTACAGCGTAGCGATCAAAAATGAACTCAATCGTCAGACAGGTAGAAAAATCACAATCAGTTCTGTCCATGCGGCAGTGTATCGACTGGAAGAGAAGGGCCTGCTCAATTCAAAAATGGGTGAAACAGCTAAAATCAGAGGAGGAAAACGTAAGCGGCTGTTCAGCATATCCCATGCAGGGAAAGTAGCGCTGGATAAAGCGAGTGAGATCCGCAGCAGAATGAGGGATCAAATACCTGAAATTGCATTTGAAAATCTTCAATGAGTCAATACCACAATCCACCAAAATGGCCCCTGAAGCTGTTTCGATTCTATTGCAACAGCGCCCGGCTTGAAGAGATCGAAGGCGATCTGTGTGAAGAGTACAATGAATTTATTTCCAGGAGCGGCACAAGATATTCCGCGATATTTTACTGGTGGCTGGTGATCAGGTCATTCAGATCTTATGCTTTAAAAAGAAAAAAAATGAAAAATACCGGACTGATAGGCACCTTCTTTATGTTTCTCAAACACAATCTGGTCGTCAACTGGAGGGACATTCTTAAGAACAAAACAACCTCTGCAATCAATATTGCAGGGTTAGCCATTGGTATCAGTGCCTTTCTGGTCATCTACCGGATCATCACCTATGAGTTGAGTTTCAACCAACACTTTCCGGATAAGGAAAGGATCTTCAGGGTCTATTCGGAGTTTTCGGGGGCTTTCTCGGGATTCAACCGCGGGGTATCAACAGCAGTGCCTGGTTATATGAGAGAGAACCTCACCGGGATTGAGTCGGTAGCTCATTTCCATAATTTTGGGGCCAAAGTGTCGATCACTGACGAGAACGGGAATCCGAAGAAACTGGATCACAATTCAGCAATTATACTGGCAGATGAAACCTATTTCGAAATTGCCGATCAATATGAATGGCTGTCAGGCTCGGCTACTCAATCTCTCACAGCGCCATTCCAGGTAGTATTGACTGAAGCGCAAGCACGCACATATTTTGGATATGACGAAATCGAGGATATTGTAGGAAAGACGGTAACATAC
The DNA here is from genome assembly GCA_028278225.1 of Cyclobacteriaceae bacterium. GTDB lineage: Bacteria > Bacteroidota > Bacteroidia > Cytophagales > Cyclobacteriaceae > JANQEU01. The sequence goes on along the minus strand of JANQEU010000047.1, from coordinate 25,121 downwards.
CGGGATTCATTGGAAGTTATGGTTTCGGGTGTGGTCAGAGGGCCTGCAGAAAATTCGGACTTTCAGTTTACGGAAATGATATCTTTTGCTACGCTGGAAAGCTCCTGGCTGAAAGATCGTTATGACATGAATGACTGGTCCAATACCAATAGTTCATCCCAGTCATGGATCAAGCTTCATGAAGACACAGATGTCGACGCTTTCAATACACAATTGGAGCTCCTGAATGATTTTGCAGCCGGCCAGGAAGAAGATGCAACCTGGATCAAAAAGTACAGACTTCAGCCGTTGAGTGACCTGCACTACAATGCTAACCTGGGAGTCTTTGATTCCGGTGCATCTGCTATTCACCTGCCAACATTACGCATCCTCAGCGTTGTGGCATTTTTTCTTCTGCTTATTGCGGCCTTCAATTTCATAAACCTTGAAACCGCACAGGCAACAAACAAATCCCGGGAAGTAGGTGTCAGAAAAGTATTAGGTAGTAGCAGAACGCACCTTATCGGCAGATTTCTTAGTGGAAGTATAATGGTAACGTTTCTTGCGATCCTGGCGGCCATACCGATCTCGTATTTTTCGCTGGATGCTTTTTCCGAATTTATTCCCGAGGAGGTGACGCTTGGTTTGACAGAAGCAGGTTTTTGGATAGTCGTTTTGGTAACCGGTTTGACTGTTGGATTTCTTTCCGGATTATACCCTTCCATGATCATGGCAAAATTTACACCAATATCGGCGTTGAAATCGGGAGCGATCCGGGATGGGAGGTCTCAAAAGTCTTACCTGAGAATGAGCCTGATCACATTACAATTCGTTTTTTCCCAACTCCTGATCATCGGGACGCTTACAGTGATCTATCAGATATCTTACATGTTGGATAGGGACCTGGGATTCGAGAAGGAGGGTATAGTCTATTTCTTTGCCCCGCACAGGCAGACAGTGGATAAAATGGAAGTACTGGAAAACAAACTGAAACAACTGCCTGAAATATTGGACATCAGCCGGCACCAGAATCCACCGGCCTACAGAGGTTACTCCACCAGTACCTTAAAGTATTTGAAGGGCGATGAAGAGATTGTAACCAACGCGCACAGAAGACAGGGAGATAAAAACTATCTGGATTTTTATCAGATAGATCTGGTGGCAGGAAGGAATGTCATCGGCAGTGAAAATACCAACGAAGTTGTAATAAATGAAACCTACATAAAGGAGTTAGGTTATCACAACCCGGAAAAGGTGATTGGCGCAAAACTGGGAGATGATTATGTGGTGGTGGGTGTCATGGAGGACATACATTTTCAATCACTCCACCATAAAATTGAACCCATGTTTTACAAGTTTTCAGAGACATACGGAAGGTGTATTGCGCTGAAGATCAACATGAATGGAGATCTGCAAGATATCATTCAAAAGATATCGGATAATTGGGACCTTGTTTATCCCGATGATCCGATGGACCTGAGGTTTATGGACGAGACGGTGGAACGATTTTACAAAACTGAGCGCAAAACATCGAAGCTTGCTTCTACTGCCACCGGGATAGCAATTTTGATTTCCTGTCTTGGCCTGTTCGGACTTATTTCATTCACAATCATCCAAAGGGCCAAGGAAATGGGTATCAGGAAGGTATTGGGAGCTTCTGTCCTGCAAATAGGATCGGTCCTTTCCAGGGAATTCATTACGCTGATTGTCCTGGCATTTATTATTTCCGTGCCGATTTCTTATATGATCATACAAAAGTGGATGGGGGATTTTGCCTATCAGACAAATATTTCATGGTGGATATATGCTACAGGAGGATTGCTTTCGCTTCTCATAGCCATTGGAACGATCAGTGTAAAAATCTGGAAAGCATCATACTCCAACCCGGTGGACTCTCTCAGATACGAATGATCGGACTTCGTTTGAGCCTGGAGAGCGCAGAAGAGGTAAAATGATTAACCGGTTCCTAAGTGCAGGAAGGGCGAAAAAACATTAAGTTTGTTGGAGGCCGGATAAAGATTATCGACACTGTCCGGCAAATACCCTCTGATCACTAATGTCAGAAGAAGATTCTAAATACTGCGGATGCCTTTATTACTCGGCAAATGCTTTGGGCCGGATCATGACGAAAATGGCAGAGGAAGAATTTGCTATTACCGGGCTGGCCCCCTCACATGCCTTCCTGCTGATGGGGGCTAACGACAGGCCTGGTATCCAGCCCAAGGAGATCAGCAAACATATGCAGCTTACACCTTCTACGGTGACCCGGCTCATAGAAAAACTTGAGCAGAAGGGTTATGTGAAAAGGGAAACAACAGGCCGGACAACAAAAGTTTTCCCAACGGATAAAGGAGCGAAACTGGACCAGACGATCAAAAAAGCCTGGAAGAATCTCTACGATAGGTACCAGCAAATCTTGGGAGAAAACACTCAAAAACTTACCACGATTGTTTACGAGGCATCAAAGATCCTCGGAGAATAAATTTTTTTGAGAAAATATATTTGTATGTACAACCAAATATACAGACATCCGTAAGCACCATGTAGACTAGGAACGAGTAAACATTTAATAAGAACAAATATGACTGACCGAATTTTAATTACAGGAGCAAACGGAGGTTTCGGTGTATTGACTGTTAAGTCACTACTGGAAAGCGGCCACAGCGTGGCGGCCTCAATGCGCGACGTGGAAGGCAGAAACAAAGAGATTGCATCGGAGCTGGAATCTGATGGCGCAAAAATTGTGGAGATCGATGTGACCAGCGAGGAAAGCGTGAATGCCGGCGTTGATCAGGCGGTAAAACTACTTGGCGGGGTGGATGTGGTTATCAACAATGCGGGTATAGGTGTCCTGGGAATGCAGGAGCACTTTACATCCGAAGATTTTCAACAATTGTTTGACATTAACGTCTTTGGCGTTCAGCGAGTGAACAGGGCTGTACTTCCTCACATGAGAAAGAACAACTCGGGGTTGCTGGTACATATTTCCAGCTTACTTGGAAGAATATCAATGCCTTTCTACGGACCTTATAATGCGTCCAAATGGGCCCTGGAAGCACTGGCAGAAAATTATCGGGTGGAATTATCAGGATTTGGCATTGATTCATGCGTCGTTGAGCCGGGCGGATACCCGACTACTTTCATAGACAATTTGATGACTCCCTCAGATGGCTCCAGAAATAAGAGCTATGGGGATTTTATGAATGCACCAGCTGAGCTTTTGAAGGGATTTGAGGGTGCCCTGGCATCTAATCCTGAACAAAGCCCTCAAAAGGTGGCTGACGCCATTGTCAACCTGATCCATACACCGGCAGGTGAACGTCCGGTCCGGACTGTGGTGGACAGCATGGGAATGGGTGATCACATAAAAAGTTACAATTCCCAATTGGACCAAATTACCTCCGGAATATATGGTGCCTTTGGAATGGATGATATGCTGAAATTGAAAGTTTCCTGAGAAGTTTATGATTGTTACCTGAGTGCTTTCATGGTCTGCTATTGTGGCAGGCCATGGCTTTTTTGGTTTATCCCCGAGCACATTATAATCTCCACGGCGCTCAGCTTCTGCCTTGGTCAGCGAATACTGTCAGACAGTAACTTACCGAATGGTTTATATTACATAAATAACTGAGCTGGCAGAAAATGAAAAATGAAACGAAAATTTCCTTTGTCACCAATGCAATATCTGATGCCCAGGAACTGATCCGTTTTGCGGATGCCAAAACCACATTTGTGATTACCATTCTGGGTGCCTTCATTGTCGCTTTCTTCACGGTCCTTGACAATATCGTAAAATATGCAAACGGATACAGTGCCTGGTTTTGGGCATTTCTTGGGATCTTTTTCCTGTTACTATGCCTGTGCATCGTAATCGTTACCAGGATTGTCAAACCGATCAACAATCCCATGAATAATCTGATTTTCGGCGAGAAGGTCAAACAAAGCCCGGCATTTTATCTTGCGCCAAATACATATCCGAGATATAGTTTATTTCCATTCAGAAATTCCTCAAGGTTCAAGCTTTTCCAGGAGGTGGAAAACTACAGAAATCAACTATCCCAGGCGGACGAAGATCAAATCATTGATTCGCTGACGATTGAGCTGCTCAAGGTGAGTTTTATCAGGAACATCAAGAATGACAGATTTGACGTCCTGGTCAGGTTCCTGATTGTGACCACAGTTTTTTTCGTGGTTACTTTTATATTTTACAGCATAGAAACACAGCAGGCAATTAATGAGCTGGAGAAAATGACCGGAACTTAACAGACTTCAATTGCATAAAGAGCAGTAATTCGGTAATATTTTTCATACTTCTTCGGCGGACATCTCTTTGATCATGATCTCCCGCATTTCCACCTTTCTGATCTTTCCGGTTACCGTCATCGGAAAGCTGTCAACAAATTTGACAAGCGCGGGGACTTTATAGTGTGCGATCTGACCTTTACAATATTCCTGAACCTCTTCGGGGGTCATTGACTGATCTTTTTTTAGCTGTATCCATGCACAAACTTCTTCGCCGTATTTTTCACTCGGGACTCCGATGACCTGGACTTCATTCACTTTAGGGTGACTGAATAGAAATTCCTCAATTTCTTTGGGGTAAATATTCTCACCTCCTCTGATGATCATATCCTTGATCCTTCCGACGATCGTGATATAGCCCTCTTCATCCATGGCTGCGAGATCACCGGAGTGCATCCATCGGGCCGTGTCGATTGCTTCCGCAGTTTGGGTCTCATCATTCCAGTAGCCCAACATCACACAGTATCCCCGCGTGCACAGCTCGCCGGGTTCACCTATCGGCATTATTCCGCCGGTTTCATGGTCGATGATCTTTATTTCAGTGTGGGGCATAACTTTTCCTACTGTCGATACACGTTTGTCAAAGGGGGCGTCATGCATGGTCTGGGTACTTACGGGGCTTGTTTCGGTCATTCCATATGCGATCTCCACCTGTTCCATATGCATGAACTTGTTCACTCTTTTCATTAGTTCGGCAGGACATAAAGCTCCGGCCATGATTCCTGTCCGCAAGCTGCTCAGGTCGTACTTTTCGAATTCCGGATGATTCAATTCTGCCAGGAACATGGTAGGGACACCGTAGAGTGCAGTGGCTTTTTCTTCCTCCACAGCCCTAAGGACAGTTTCCGCATCAAAACTATCGGACGGATAAATGATCGTGGCCCCATGTGTGATGCATCCCAGGTTGCCCATGACCATCCCGAAACAATGATATAACGGAACAGGGATCACCAATCTTTCCTGATCCGAGAAATTCATGTTTTCTGTGACTAAATATCCATTGTTCAGGATATTGTGGTGACTTAATGTCGCACCTTTAGGGTATCCCGTAGTTCCGCTGGTATATTGAATATTGATCGGCTCATCGAAAGTCAGTGAATGCTGGACATCAAAAAGTTCCCGGTCAGAGACGGATTCTCCCATTTCCCTGAAGAACTGCCATTGTATCATTCCGGGGTTGGGATATTCGCTGAGGGAAATGACCATTCTCAATTCCGGTAGTTTCCGGCTTTGAAAGGACCCGTCAAAAGAATCAAATAACTCCGGGATCAGGTCATAGATCATTTTGGTGTAATCCGATGACTTGAATTTATCGGCGATTACTATCATCGCGCATCCTGATTGTTTCAAAGCATATTCCAGCTCATTGAGCCTGTAGCTTGGATTAATATTGACCAGAATTGCACCGATTTTAGCGGTGGCCAGCTGGGTGATGAGCCACTCGGCGCAATTTGGGGACCAGATCCCCACACGCTCTCCCTTCTTTATTCCCTGAGATAAAAAAGCTTTGGCATATGCATCTACATGTTCCCTGAGTTCTTCGTAAGTCCATCTTATGTGCTGATGCCTGGAGATCAATGCCTCATTCGCCGGAAACCGGGAAACGATTTGATCAAATGCATCACCAACTGTGGTTCCCAATAATGGTTTGGAACTTACTCCGCAGGCATAACTTAAATTTTTCATGTCGATCGTTTTAGAAAGTTTCTGATCAGGTTGATCACTACATCAGGTTTATCCCTGTAGGGAAAGTGTCCACAGTCCGCCAATATTTCAACAACAGCATTGTCACCAATTTCATTAGCCATGCCGGTCGCATGTTTCACAGTTGCATACTTGTCATCACTTCCCTGAATGATCAGTGAAGGGCAATTGATCTTTCTCAGGTCAGGGCCAATGTTCCAGGACCTGAAAGACTCCGAAAGCCAGATCCCCGACCAATCGCCAAGCAGTTTTTCGGCCTTATTTCCATGCAGCTTCTTTAGCTTTGACAGCTGGCTATTAGAAGATAACTCCCGGGCGGTTTTGCTTACACCCTGCCGGGTAACCTCTTCAACCATGAAATGGCCTGCCAGTGAGATAACAGCTTCCACAGTATTGTGGTTGGATGCACGGAGCAATGCGATAGTGGCGCCATCACTGTGACCTAATAGTATTTCCCCGGAAATACCGAATGCACGTAAAAGAGATGGCAGACTGATTTCAGCTTCTCGCTTCAGGTAATCACAATCTCGTTGATCGGTGTAGGATGAGGACCTCCCGTGTCCGGCACGGTCAAATAAAAACCCGTTAGATCCCACTGCGTCACACAATACTTCCGGAAAATCCCTGAAACTATCCGTACAGCCCAGTGCATCATGCAGGAATATGATTGTTGGATTATTGTGAAAAGAAGAGACTTCTATTCTCTTAAGGAATATGTTATCACGGCCGATATCGATAAAGTCCTCTTCGATTCGCATCACTTTTGAGTTGGGTCACACGATTGGGGTCAGGTCATCTAATTAGATACCACGAAAAGGTCAAATATGTGAGCACAATTTATTACTCCGGATAATCACTTTTCTTGTATTATCTCATATCGGCAAATGATATTAGCCATACCATCTATCCCGTAAAAATCTTGTATTCGGTACCAGCGATCACGCATACTATCATTGAACAATCCGAAGCTTCAGGATGGATGTGAATGTTCAAAAAGCCAAAATAGATTGTCATCCAGAATGGCGTGAAGGACCTTATAATGAGATCAGCATCTTTGAGATGAGATCTTTCGTAAACTCAGGATGGCGGACTGGCTTTTGAACGAGCGGGACTAGGGATATTTCTTGTAAATATCTTTGCGATGGGCAATTGTGAGTAGCCTGATAGTGGATTCATTTATAGATTCGAATCCAATTCTATAATCCCCAACTCTGATTCTGTAATAGGATTTATGACCAGTGAGTTTTTTAACACTTTGTATTTTGCGGAAATCCTCAACGTTCTCTAGGTCAATGATCAGTTTCTTGGTCCTTTTTAGTATTGATTCATCTTTGATCTTCGATAATCTCTTGTAAAAGGAATTATCGAATTCAACGATCACTTTTCTGCAAGCTTTTTCATAACCTTATCCCTGGATACTATATTCCCTGTCTTCTCCCTATCCATCAATGCCCCAAGGGCTATATCCTCATATTGGCTATCGTTAATGGATAGTACCTTGCCCCCAAGCTTTTTAGCTAATGCTGAGAGTATTTTATTACTTTTTGAATCCGCATGTATCACAATTGCACTCATTCGACCTGGATTTGTTCAAAGATACATAATGTGGATGCAATGGTAATTAGAGTGTTATTCTCAATTGGATTCCCGGATTTCATTTTAAGTAATCATAATCTATTAATACTCCTCAGTACAAAACTCAAACCACTCATCCATACCAATTGGCGATCCGTCAGGCGCTTTCAGGGGAGGTGTGAATTTTACTTCTTCGGGATCTTCCAGCAATCGTTCTATTGCATCCAGTACCCTGTCGTAATGGGCTTTATCTTCTGCATTTGTAGTTTTGATTCCTGCAACATACCCCTGCAACTCAATAAGCTTGGCCCTGGTTATGGATTTGGTATCCGGCTGGGCATGGTTGCTGATCACAAACATCATCATGTGCTCGAGCATCACCCATTCCACAATGCGCTGGATGGCCCGATCCTGCGGATCACTACTTGGCGATTTCCATGTCTTTTGAATTAAGCGATCCAGGACGGTATGAAGTCCGGGCTGATCGGAATCACGGTCATTATACATGACCAGACGGTTGGCGCGCTGCACATCTAACAAAAACATCATCGGAAACTGTACCGCCGTTTCAATGGCTCCGTAATAATCCCAAACCGGACCGGTCCTGCTCGTGAAGGTTTCCCTGCCACGGGAATACCCGTGCGCTTTGGGCGGGATCATCGAAAGCACCTCCTCACTCAGCCGGAGCGCTTCAGGAGTCATGGTATTTATTACGGCGTCGAGCGCATTGATCTGTTGATCGGCCGGGATGAATTCTGTTTTGATCTGGTCATCACCCTTCACGGAATAAGTATAATTTATGCCCCCAACCACTTTGCATGTCGCCTCGACCTGGTATCTGTGAAACAGGTACATTGGCACCAGGATCTCTTCCAGGGATGAGTAAGGTTCGCCGGTCGGTAAACTCCGGTCGGAAAAATCATTCAACACCTTCCTGCGCACGGTCATCATCCTGTTCAACTCATCTGAGGCCACAGCACCATTGTCCCACAGATGTGAGACCGGATGTGCGCCTGTTCTGGCCCTTGCGTCCCTGTCGGTGATATAGAGCAGCCCGGATGAAATGGTTTCCTGCAAGATCTTTTTCAGCTCCTCACTTTCATCCTGATCATCGGCAAAGTCAGCATAACCATACCTGATGGCAGCCTTGTCCCATTCGCCAATATCCGTGTCATACACTTCACTTAAATCAATATTGCCGGCGTCATCAATTTTGACATACGGATGCGGATAGTCCATTACGGACGCCCTGTTGTTTAAACTGGACGCATAATTGTGCACCAATCCCAACGTGTGCCCTACTTCGTGTGCCGATAGCTGTCTTATTCTTGCCAGTGCCATTTCTTTCATGGGGCTGGTTCCGTCATCATATTGATTCAACAGGCCCTGGGCGATAAGGAAGTCCTGCCTTACCCTAAGTGACCCGAGGCTCACATGACCCTTTATAATTTCACCTGTACGCGGGTCCACTACCGATGAACCATAAGACCAGCCGCGGGTCGACCTGTGCACCCATTGGATCAGGTTGTAACGCACATCGAGCGGATGGGCATCTTCCGGGAGGATCTCCACCCGAAATGCATCCTTGAATCCTGCCGCCTCAAAAGCCTGGTTCCACCATCTTGCACCATCCAATAATGCTGACCGGACGGGCTCAGGTGCTCCGCGATCCAGGTAATAGACAACAGGCTCAACTGCCTCAGACAATGTGGCTCCGGGATCTTTCTTTTCCAACCGGTGTCTTACGATGAATCTCTTTACCAGGGATGATTCGATTGGAGTGGCATAATCCTGGTATGAGATGCTTATGAACCCGCTTCTGGGATCAAATTTTCTCGGTTGATAGTCATCATCGGGTAATGCAATCAGGGAATGATGCGTTCGAACGGTCACAGCATCAGGGCTTGGCGTAACTGACCGGACCCATCCCCCCTTCGGGGTACCGGTAAATGTAAGTATAGCCTCAAATTCCGTATTCATGGGAAAATTGAAAGTGGCCTCCTTGTATAGCGCCGATCTGCTTTTATCTATTTTGTATGTGCCCTGCTTACGACTTGCCATTCTTCCGGCTATCCCGTGGCTATCCCGTAAAAGGAAATCCGTAAAATCAACAAGAACAGTGGTTCCCGTACGGGCTTTCACAGCAAACCCCCATAAGACCGAAGAGGCAAATGCCTCACGCACGGATTTTACCTCGTCCTTATTATCACTTACTGCCCTGTATCTGTAGTTGGGCTGGATCATCAGCACTTTTGGCCCCCGCTTTTCGAATCGAACTACCTTGCCTCTCGTTCCGAGCTGACCCCTGTCCAGTCCTATATCATTCGAACCAACTCCGGCAGCCAGTGAATTAACATACAGGAACTCATTGTCGAATGAGGATATTTCCACGTATACCTTACCTTTTTCTTCGTCCCAGTAATAATTGAAATAACCCTCGGACTTTTCCATTTTGGAGGTAAAAGATTCAATGGTTCCGGCTGCAGCCGTTACTGCTTCTTTTTTCTTCTTTTGAGCGTAAGAAAACGGACTCAAACTGCCCATTGCCACTGTCAGCAAACACAGGGTCAGGTACTTTCTCATATCGATTAATTAGTTTAGGATTTGAAAGATAAACAATAGCCTCATTTGGAAGGATTATATTTTATCGCAGTGGTACCACCTGCGGATATTCGGAATGAAATAACCGCAATCAAGGAAGACATAAAGATAAGGTTTGGAAGTGGTCATGCGCTTAGGTCTCCCCCTCACATCACACTTCATATGCCTTTCAGGTGGAAGGACAAAAGAAGGGCCGAATTGTCAGCAGCACTGAAAAACGTTGGAAATTCCACTACCCCATTTGAGGTCCAATTAAAAAACTACAATTGTTTCAAACCAAGAGTGATCTACATAGATGTGATGGATAACCCGCAACTTGAGCTTCTTCATAAGGAAGTCATACAGGCGATGAAGCGGCTTCATATTTTGAATGCGGAATACAAAAACAAACCCTTCCGTCCTCATATGACCGTGGCATTTCGGGACCTCAGAAAATCTGCTTTTTTCGAAGCCTGGCGCTTTTTTAAGGATCAGAAAATAAACTATCAATTCCGGGCACAAGCGTTGACACTACTCCGGCATGACGGGCGCAAATGGAATATTGATGAAAACTTCAGTTTTGCCTGATGCCAGCCCCTCAGCGTGGAACCTTTATTCCCATTCCACTGTATTGCGGCTCTTTCCTTTTGTCAAACGGACACTCCTGACTTTTCCATCCTTACGGACATGCACCAGATTTTCCTGGTCATCGAAAATTTCGAAGAAGATCGTATTTTCTATTGAGATAGACTTGAAGGGCTTTAGCTTTTCAATTTCAATATAACACCACATTACATCTACCTCGATCTCTCCTCCCAGGTAAACATATGCAAGTTCCTTTCTACCGGTCCCGATACTGAAATTTTCTGACAGATAGTGTCCCAATGCCTTGTCGATCTCCGGAACGTTCTCATAATTCAGGATGTCAAGATCATCGTCCCCGGTATATGCTATTAAGGCCTCCTCCAGGTCATCCAGAAACATTCTCAAACTGATTTTCAAATGTTTTTCGTCGGATTCATATACAATATCACAAACACTCACATGAAATGGGTGATCGAATGACCCTGACCGTTCATCATGGATATTTTCCGAAGAGGACAAGTTTACCTCGGGATTATGTAGGACCATCGGAAAATAGATCAAAAACAGGGGAGTAACCCTTAATTTTACGATCCGGGAAAATGAAAGCTGCACCATTGGGCTCACAGGCTAAAACTAATCAGCAAAAATAATGTCAGAATTTCGATTGTATTACGGTCTTGGATTAGACCACATTCTGGACATTAATGGATATGACCACATCATGTTCGTAGTGGTGCTAAGTGCGTTGTACCAGGTTGCGGATTGGAAGAAAGTACTGATCCTGGTGACGGCGTTTACCGTGGGTCACTCGATCACCCTGGCCCTGGCCACATTGGAAATTATCCGATTCAATACGGATCTGATTGAGTTCCTGATTCCGGTGACAATTTGTATTACGGCCTTGTCAAATCTTTTCGTCAGGGAGGGCAACAAATTCACTCCCAAAAGAATTTCCTTGAATTACATCTTTGCAGGATTTTTTGGCCTGATACATGGCATGGGCTTTTCCAACTATCTCCGCAGCCTTTTGGGATCGGATACAACTATTATCACCCAGCTTTTTGCCTTTAACGTTGGCTTAGAAATTGGTCAAATCATAATCGTGGGGATGTTCCTGGTGCTGAGTTTCATTTTTGTTTCCCTTTTTGGTGTAACCAGGAGGGACTGGAAAATGATCATATCTTCGGCCATGGTGGGGATCGCACTCACACTGATGATGGACGCAGTTTACTGGTAAACATTAAGATATGAAGAAAAAATTATTGACAATCATTGCAATCCTCAGCGTAGTAATTTCGAGCGCTCAGGAGGACTGGGAAAAGAAATTCGAACAACTGGGCACGATATTACCTACGGCAAACAGCTACCGAACTGCTGCCGGCGCTCCGGGCAAAGAATATTGGCAACAAAAGGCGGATCACAGGATCAGCATCACCCTGGACGATGAAAACCAAAGGATCACCGGTTCCGAGACCATCACCTACTACAATCAATCTCCGGACGCCCTGGAGTATTTGTGGATACAGCTGGACCAAAATATGCGGGCGCGGGATTCCAACACACCTCTGGCGAGAACAGGAGAAATGAAAGACAGCCTGAATGCCAAAGATCTCTACAGATATGCCAGTGACTATGATGGAGGATTTAAGATCTCCAGGGTGGCAGATGCCTCCGGAAACGGATTGAGCTATACCATCAACAAAACGATGATGAGGATCAACCTCGGGAAACCATTGCAGCCGGGTGAGAATGTGTCATTTGGCATTGACTGGAGTTACAATATCAATGATCGGATGATGCTGGGAGGAAGGTCCGGTATGGAGTATTTTCCGGCTGATGGAAATTACTCCTATACCATAGCCCAGTTTTTCCCCAGGATGGCCGTTTACAGTGATAACGAGGGATGGCAGAACAAGCAGTTTCTCGGCCGGGGAGAATTTACCCTGACTTTTGGCGATTATGAGGTCGATCTAAACGTGCCGGCGGATTTCATTGTAGGCGCAACGGGAGAATTGCTGAACCCGGAGGAAGTCCTTACGGAAGACCAACTGGAAAGATTTGAGCTCGCGAAGGCGTCATTTGACAAGCCCGTGATCATTGTCACCGGAAAAGAAGCCCGCAAGAACGAGAAGACAAAATCACAGGAGCGGAAAACATGGAGATTTAAAGCCGAAAATGTGAGAGATTTTGCCTTTGCCGCTTCCAGAAAATACATATGGGATGCAATGGCTGTTGACATCAATGGAAAGACGCCTCTGGCGATGTCCTACTATCCCAAAGAAGGAAATCCGCTTTGGGAGGAGTATTCGACGCTCGCAGTGCGACAGACCCTGATCACGTATTCAAAGCATACCATTGACTACCCATACCCCGTGGCCATTTCGGTCCACGCAGCAAGCATAGGCATGGAATATCCCATGATCTGTTTCAATTTCGGAAGACCAAACCCGGACGGCAGCTATACCGAGCGTACCAAATGGAGAATGATCAGTGTGATCATTCACGAGGTTGGCCATAATTTTTTCCCCATGATCATCAATTCCGACGAACGGCAGTGGACGTGGATGGATGAGGGCCTGAATACTTTCGTGCAATATCTAACAGCGAAAGAATTTGATCCTGCTTTTCCCACCCGAAGAGGAGATCCGTCAAGCATTGTCCCATACATGAGGGGAGATCAGGGCCTGGTAAGACCCATCATGACAAATTCGGAACAAATACTACAGTTTGGCAACAACGCTTACGCGAAGCCGGCTACCGCGCTGAACATTTTACGTGAAACCGTCATGGGGCCTGAGCTTTTTGATTATGCTTTCAAAAAATATGCGGAACGATGGGCCTTTAAACATCCGACTCCGGCAGATTTTTTCAGAACGATGGAAGATGCTTCGGCGGTTGATCTTGACTGGTTTTGGAGAGGATGGTTTTATTCCGCGGATTATGTGGATGTATCGGTGGATAATGTCAAATGGTACCGGATGAAAACGGAAGAAGAGGGACTGGAAACCAGAAATGTCAGGGTGGAAGATAAAAGTCTGGGGGCTGATTCCAAATCATTTTCCGACGAGGCGCAACGCTTTGTTTTCAAAAACACCAAAAGTTCGGACTACCGGGAATTCAGAAACCGCCTGGATGAGGATCAGGTCAAATTATCCCTGGAAGGCAAAAACTTCTATGAAGTGACCTTTACCAATAGGGGAGGTCTGGTCACACCGCTGATCATCGAGTGGACCTATTCCGATGGTACTATGGAAATCGAAAAATTACCGGCGGAGATCTGGCGGCACAATGAGAAGGAGGTCAAAAAAGTGTTTGTTAAGGACAAAGAAGTCATCAAGGTCGTACTTGATCCGAACAAAATGACTGCGGACACGAATATCGAAGACAACATCTTTCCCAGGCAGGCAGATGTAAGCCGGTTTGACAAGTTTAAGAAAGGAAAATAATATTAGAGTACAACTGCCGTTATCGAAATAGTGTCTATGTGACAAACAGTTTAAAACTCACTGTTCTATGTCTCGCCTGACTGCTTTATTTCTGACGGCATTTTTACTCAGTGCCTGCATTGAGGGAGATGGTAATATTTCTCCGCCATCTGCGGACGCTGACATATACGTCCCCGTCTACGGCGATCCGGCAACAGCAAAGGAGATATCCATTGGTGATCCCAAACCCATTTCGGATCCGGCAAAGATCTTCGTGTATCAGGATTACCTGATGGTAAATATCCGGAATGAGGGATTTCATGTCATTGACAATTCAATACCCACCCTGCCCAGGCCATTATTCTTCATAAACGTTCCCGGCAATCAGGATGTCGCCATCAAGGATGGTGTGATCTATGCTGATAATTACAGCGATATTGTGGCATTCATAATAGATGATAACCAGCAGCTTCAGGTAGTGAGCAGACTGGAAAATGTGATGAATAACCAGCTATATCCACCATTTACGAACGTTTACTTTGAATGTGTGGATCCGTCTAAAGGCGTTGTGATCGACTGGGTAAAAGCAGATATTCCAACACCAGATTGCTACAGATGATGAAAAGGCTTGGAATCTTACTTTTGATAATTATCACTTGTTCATGCGGGGAAGTCTTTGAAAGTGGTGGCGATGCCTCACCAGGTTTTGATTCCGGAGTGAGCCAGGGAGGATCCCTGGCGAGATTCACTATTGTGGGCGACCACCTGTACATTGTAAATGATCTGAGCCTTGTTCCCATTGACATTACCGATCTTCAAAATCCTGTGGCCCTGGAAGAGGTCCAACTAGGCATAGGCATAGAAACTATTTTTCCATACGATGGGCATTTGTTTATCGGATCAAACAGTGCCGTATACATATATTCCATTAGTGATCCTGCCAGCCCCAGGGAGATATCCGTTTATTCACATTCCACAGGATGTGATCCGGTCGTGGTGAGTGGCGATTATGCCTATGTCACGCTTCGCGATGGGTCGTTTTGCCAAAATCTGTTTGAGATAAATGTGCTGGATGTGGTGGATGTCTCAAATTTGAGTTTCCCGCAACAGGTGGCCAGTATTCAAATGACTAACCCGAGAGGCTTGGGCGTAGGATGCAATGGCAAACTTTACGTCTGTGACGGAGCCAGAGGCCTTGTGCAATTTGACCTGAGCGACCCTTCTTTTCCCGTTGAGGAAATGGTGTACGGAGATCATGCGGCAAATGACGTGATCATCAGGGACGACCTGGTGATCATGACCGGGGACGATGGCGTATATCAATTTTCATGTGCCAGCGACACATTGGAACTGCTCAGTATTTTGCCTTTCGCACTATGAGGCAAACTTTAATACTCATTCTCCTCTGGCCGGTATTTGTGCAGGCTCAGACCGGGCCGGATACTACCCAAAATGTCATTCCCAAATGGTCCGCGCATTTGGACCTGCTCAATTTTCAGGATAATTATCCGGCAGTATTGTTTTCCATTGAGCGCCAGTTTGATCAAAATTTTGCCATACAGCAGGAGGTGGGAATGGTGGTTGTCCCCGAAGCTTACAATGTTTCCGACTTTGATAAATATCTCGGCTTTAAAGGGCGGACCGAATTCAGGCTTTACACAGATGACAGTGCCGGCGACAAGACCCGAACCTTCCTGAGTGTGGATTTTGCCTACCAGGTGGACCAGTATGTATTCGATTATTTCCGGCAGTTTTCAGGATTCACGAGGATTGAAGAAGGCACATTTACCAGGTACGTCTATGGTTCTCACATCAGGGGAGGATACCAGCGGGTGTACAGAGATCGAATCATTGTTGAATACAGTGTTGGCCTGGGAAGGGTCTTTTACAAAGTAGATTTTCCCGAAGGCTATTCAAACGGAGTGGACGGGCAGACGATAACGGATTATCCGCCTTTGGATCCTTTTTCGATGAATTTTCGCCTTAAGATTGGAATTATTCTGAGTAAACTTGTTAAATAAAACCTAATAAAATGCGCTATCTGACCATTTTGCTTTCTTTGATAATAGTATTTGCCTGTTCCGAAAGAAAAGCCGGCGAGAGTTCGGAGACGGAAGATGAATTTGCAAACCAGGAGGTCATTCCAATTAACAATCCACCTGCGGAAGGCTTTGATGTCGAGGGTTCAAGTCCGATTGCCATCATCATTGCTGACAAGGTGATGAACGCCATGGGCGGGCGTCCTGCCTGGGATCAGACGCGATACATATCCTGGAATTTCTTTGGTTCCCGGAAACTTTTGTGGGATAAGTTCACGGGAGATGTGAGGATCGACAATCTCAGGGATGATCGCATAGTGATCGTAAATATCAACGATATGACGGGTAAGGTTTTCAAAAACGGGATGGAGCAAACAAATGAGGACAGTATCGCTACTTACCTGGATTGGGGAAAGAAGGTTTGGATCAACGATTCCTATTGGTTGGTCATGCCCTTCAAACTCAAGGATTCGGGAGTGACGCTTTCTTATATTGAGGAAAGTCAAACGCTAACCGGTGAGGTCGCTGATAAATTGAAATTAACCTTTACAGGAGTTGGCGTTACCCCTCAGAACGCATATGATGTATGGGTATCTACTGAAACCGATCTGGTCGTTCAATGGGCATATTACCCTAATGCCACAGATGAAGTCCCGAGATGGATCAGACCGTGGGGTAATTATCAAAAAATGGGGAATATCATGCTTTCAGATGATAGAGGTGACAATGATCTGACTGAAATTCAGGTATTGGAATCCGTACCTGAGAACATTTTCACATCATTCGACGCGGCGTTGTAGATTATACGTTTTTTTCCAGGTATTTACGGTCTTTTGGAGTCGTCATAACCATCAGTGAGTTTCCCTCCATAAGGATTTGATCCTTTTTGGGGTTATATATCCATTTTTCACCACTGCGAAGCGCCAGGATCAGGGTGTCAGGAAGATCACTTGTGGGAAATTTTCCCAACTGCGTATTATCAAACCTGTTTGGGATCACGATTTCCTCAATTCGCTGGTTGAATTCAGATCGTTGCATGAGGTCCAGGAAATTGGTGACAGTGGGGCTGAGCATCTCGGAAGCCATTCTCAGACCCCCAATAAAATTAGGTGTGATCACCCGGTTAGCCCCTGCCCGTTCAATTTTTCGCTGGTGATCAATCTTCTTGCAAACGGATACAATTTTAATACGTGGGTTTATCTGGCGCGCTGTCAGGCAGATTACCAGGTTGATATTATCATCTCCGGTGACGACAAAAAGACCCTTCGACTCTCTGATCCCCAATGACTCCAGAAAGAACTCTTCCGTACAATCGCCGCTAACATAGGGTGTACCGGGAATTTCGACCGAAAATTCCTGGAGGATACCTTCTTTGAGATCGGACAATACGAATAGTCGCTGTGTTGAGTAGAGTTCCTTGGCTACATTACGCCCTACTCTGCCGCATCCGACGATGATGTAGTGATCATGCAATTTTTTGATTTTGTTGATCATGTTTCTTCGCTTTATGGTTTTTCTTACATCACCCTCAATGAAAAGAGCAATGAGATTTGACAAAAAGTAAGTGAGCACTCCAAAACCGGAAAATGCAAGGAAAACCGTAAAAAGTCTTCCATATGGATGGCCCGTCAACGGAATCACTTCGTGATAACCAATGGTGGAGATCGTAATTCCCGTCATATAAAAGGCGTCCAGGAAAGTGGTATTTTCCCCGCCGATCTGATGATAGCCTATGGTCCCCACTACAAGTACTGCGGTAAACATCACGCCAGCTATACGGAGGCGCCTGAGAACGTTTAATAATTCACCCATCCAGAGATTATTGTCTTAAAAATACAAAAAGGTTTATGTTATTTTCTTTGGAATGATCAAAATCAGAACAAAACAGTTTTATAGATTACGGCGTTTTACTGAATGTTGCCTATGAAGTTAAAGTTGATACATATTTCAGTTCTTATTGCAGCCATGAATTTACCCATTCATGGACAGTCACTGGAATCGGTCATAGAGAAGCATTACGAGGCGCACAATCAGCAATTTTGGGATCAGATCAACACACTCACCGCCAAAATCGAATGGAACAGCACACTTGGCTATTTCGGAGGAGAGATCTGGGCGAAAAAACCGGACAAGATAATGGTAAGAAGCCAAAAACACCGTTTTATTGAGGCATTTGACGGGCGGGAGAGCTGGACGATTGCATCTTGGACCGATGAAGAAGTGGCATCAATGAATGAAACCAGGAGTTTTATGATCAGGGAGATCGTTTACTATGGCACACCGGTCGGTGACCTGGATAAGTTGAATTTCAAAGGTGAAGTAGAGGTGGATCAGATCCCGTGTTTTTGGATAGAAAAAATTACAAATACCAGGAGAGATGAATTCTTTATTGATGCTAAGACGTATTTGCTATATAAATCACTCGTCACCCAGAGATTTGGAGATAAAACCATTACACTTACCAGGACTGTGAATAAATATCGCGAATTCAACAAGTTGAAGGTACCAACGGTGATCGAACTGAAAACCTGGGAGTTAACTTCGGAATACGTGCTGGATGACATCGTACTGGGGGAAGGTATCCCATCCTCGAAATTCACGAAGCCCAATGACTGAATTCAAAGTTGCGATCATCCAATATGCACCGGTTCACCTGGACCTTGGTGCTTGCATATCCAGAGCAGAAAAAGCCATAGAGGAGGCTGCTGGCAATGGTGCCAGACTTATAGTCTTCGGAGAAACATGGTTTTCGGGATACCCTGCATGGCTTGACTACTGCAGTAATGTTGCATTCTGGGATCATCCTCCGATGAAAAAAATATTTTCCCGTATGCTGGATAATTCCTTGCAGAAGAACAGTTCTGAGTTGGAAGGTCTGAAAAAACTGGCCGGCAAAAACAAAGTAGGTCTCGTCATAGGGGCCAACGAAACTGATCCAGAAACCGCAAAAGGGACAATCTTTAATACAATTTTCACCATCAACGAAAAGGGGGAACTGGTAAATCATCACCGCAAACTGGTGCCGACCTTTACTGAAAAACTTCTTTATCATCACGGCGACGGTCATGGATTGAGATCATCAATGCTGAATAATGTCAGTGTATCGTCGTCTGTGTGCTGGGAACACTGGATGCCGCTGACACGTCAGGCCCTTCATAACTCCGGGGAGCAGATACATATCGCGCTCTGGCCACGGGTCCATGAAATGCACCAGATTGCGAGCAGGCAGTACGCCTTTGAAGGGCGCTGTTTTGTTTTGGCGGCTGGGCAGATGTTCCATTCCCGGGACACTCCGAAAGAGCTGGAGAAATCCCCTGGGTTAATTCGAAAGGATGAATGGATACTGAATGGCGGGAGTTGCGTTATCGGTCCCGATGGATTCTATGTAGTGGAGCCGGCATGGGATGAGGAGACCATCATTTATGCGGATCTCGATCTGGATCTGGTCAAAGAGGAATCCCTTAACCTGGACGTATCAGGGCATTATCAGAGGAATGACGTGTTCAACTTGCAAGTGAATACGGATCGTCGAGATTAACCGACGTAACAAATCCGGTAAAAACGGGCGTTCCGTTCAGCTTGTTTAGGCTATTTTGCAATTTCCGATCTGTATTAGGTCTCGTGAAATGAAAATTGCCGACGCTCTATATCTGTTACTCATCCTTGTGGGATCGATATCATGCACACAGCCTGACCGGCAAAGCGAAAAAACCGGAATCCCTGCCCGTGGAGAAGTCCTCAAATCAAAGTTTGTCGGTTCCCGGTCCTGCAAGTCCTGTCATGAAACGGAATTCCGGCAATGGCAGGGGTCTCACCACCAGTTGTCAATGCTTGAGGCTGATTCCAGCTCAGTACTGGGAGATTTTAATGATGTGACTTTCACCCACAAAGGAGTTAAAACCTTTTTCTACAGGGAGGATGATAAGTACATGGTAAATACCAGGGCCGGAGACGGAAAGTACTATGATCATGAAATCGAATACACATTTGGTGTATATCCGTTGCAGCAATACCTGGTTCCCTTTCCCGACGGAGCCTACCAGTGTCTTATGGTTGCCTGGGACAGCCATGAAAATAAGTGGTTCCAATTGCAGGACACGCTGGACATAGCTCCGGAGGAATGGCTTCACTGGACCGGGGGAGCCATGCGCTGGAATACCATGTGTGCGGATTGTCATTCGACAGATCTTCGGAAAAACCTGGACTTGTCTTCAGCGGCCTACCAGACTACTTTCAGTGAGATCAATGTTGGCTGTGAAGGCTGTCACGGCCCCTCATCGGATCATGTCGTTTTTTATGAACAGGAGAATCCCGCCGGGAAACCACCGGTTCTTTATATGGGTGATTCGCTCTCGTCGGTTGAGATGGTTCTGAAATGTGCCAGGTGCCATTCGCGTCGATCTCAGTTGACAGAGTTTTTCGATTACACCGGTCATTTCCTGGACCATTACGACCCCAGCCTGATCACTTACCCGATCTATGAAGCGGACGGCCAGATCCTGGACGAAGATTATGTTTACGCCTCTTTTATTCAGAGCAAAATGTATGGGCTGGGCATCTCCTGCAGAGATTGTCATAATGTACATTCCCTGAAACTCAAAGCCGAGGGCAATGCCTTGTGTATGAGTTGTCACCTTCCTAAATATGATACGCCGGAGCATCATTTTCACCAGGTTAAGACAGAGGCATCCCAATGTGTGAGCTGCCATATGACCGGAAGAACCTATATGGGAAATGATTTCAGGAGGGACCATAGTTTTCGCATCCCCAGGCCTGATCAAACAGCCATGTACGGTACCCCTAATGCATGCAATGGCTGTCATTCGGACAAAAGCGCACAATGGGCGGCAGACGAAATTGTCAAACGATTTGGTCCTGACCGGGCAGATCATTTCTCCGACCATCTGCTGGCCGGATTTCACGGTGACAAGGAGGCTCTTGAACGGCTGATAGCAGGAGCACAATACCCGGAAATAGCCCGAGCTACCGCCATCACCTATTATACCGACCTTCAGCTTTCTGATGAAGATGTTGAAGAGCTGAAGGCCTATTTGAAAAGTTCCGGAACATTGATCCGGAACGAGACAGTCAGAAGTCTGGACAAAATCGGAGTTGATTTTTCCGGTGATTACTCCTCGTTACTGGCAGACCCGATGAGAATCGTAAGAATGTCAACGGTACGCCGTATGATCATGGGGGGACACCAGCAATATGATAATTCGGATTTTGTAAAAGCTCTTGCCGAGTATCAGGAGGCCCTGGACCTGAATTCGGATTTTCCATCAGGCCAGCAAAACATTGCGCTCTATCACCAGGCCAACGGAGAAATCCAGAAAGCCATTGACGCTTATAGGAAAGCTATCAAAATGGACAACTACGCGAACCAGGCAAGAATGAATCTGGCCCTGTTACTGTATCAAAAGGGCCAGCCTGAAGAATCCGAACAGCTCTACCTCAAGGTCATCGAGCAGGAACCTGATTACGGGTACACTTACTACATGCTGGGACTGTTGTACAATGAGACGGGGAAAATTGAAAAGGCAGTTTCTTTCCTGGAAGAGGCATGTGAAAGAGATCCGGCAAATATTCGGGCATTTTACAACTATGCCCTGATCCTGCAGAAAACCGGGGACTTGAAAAAATCAGTCCAGGTTATAGATAGAGCATTGATGTCTGTTCCCAATAATGAACAATTACTTTACGTAAAGCTGGTTGGCCAAATGAATGGTAATGATTACCACTCCGCAAAGGAAACATGCTCCACCCTAATTTCAATTGCACCTCAAAATAACGATTATCGACAGGCGATGGAGATCATAAATAGCAGGATTTCGAACCGTTGAAATATCCTCCAAAGTAGTATACGCGACAAACCTGATCGTCGCATGAACTAAAAGAAGTCCGAATTGGTATTACTACAAAAATTAAATTTCGAAAAACGATGAAAGCGATATGGAACGGCGAGGTAATAGCCGAAAGTGATGATACAATTGTAGTCGAAGGGAATCATTATTTCCCACCCGATGCTGTGAATGAAAATTTCCTCCGGGAGAGCTCAACACATACAGTATGTCCCTGGAAAGGTACCGCCAGTTATTACGATGTAAAGGTCAATGGATCCGAAAATAAAGATGCGGCATGGTACTATCCGGAGGCCAGCGAACTAGCCAAAAATATTAATGGTTATGTTGCATTTTGGAAGGGAGTAGAAGTAACTAAATAACGTAAGTGGGAAGTAAGAGTCATAAAAAATCCAACAAAAACCTCACCTCCCTGGTCTGTGAGCCACAGACCAGGGAAGTGAGACTGTAATTAAACTCAGGTCTGTGTGTCACAGACCCTGGTGGAGGAGTGGTGCCGGCCCGTGGCACGGAGGAATGGTCTTTTTCACTAGCCCATTTCCCAATCACGCCATAAAGTCATTCGCTGTCAATGATCAATGTCATAGGAAATTTATGGTGATTTACGGATATTCATTCCACGCCCGATGGTCACATGATCAAAATCCTGAATGGGAAGAAAACTAAACATATTGCTGGGATCCGTTGTCTTCTTATACAGCTGTGCGGTTATCCCTACCCAATATACCTCGGACGAAATAGATCAGGTGGTAGGTTGGGAGGGCAAAATAAGGGTGACAACATACGACGGAGAGGAAATGATCTTCCGAAAAATCATCAGGGATATGGAGGGCAATTTTATGGGTTATGAGCTATTGAAAGAGGATTCCTTTCCTGATTATGTCGTTCCTCTAGATGTGGCGCAGATCAAAACCATTGAACTTACGGACAAACTCAAAACCTCCGGCAGGGCTGGGGCATTAATTTTCATTCCCCTGATCGCTCTTGCCGTTTATGTGATCTGGCCCACGAACTATTTAGGACTTTAGTTCACCACCCCCCAGAAGTGTCATTCCTTTTATCCTTATTGTGGGGGATTTATCATCTGTCTTGACGTTAGATCTTTTGTCTTCAAATGCCCCCAGAATAGAGGTGACTTCCACCTTTACATTCCAGTCTTCCGGGACTGTAATTTCCGCTCCGCCAAACATGGTAAAAATCTCGATGGTAGCGCCATCGACAGGCTTGGCCTCCCTCAGGTCAATCTCGGATCCTCCGAAAATGGTAGTGATCTTACCACCTTCCAGCTTGTGGCTGGCAACCTTTTGATTACCACCTCCCAATATATTCAGAGCATCGAAATAGTTATCCTGCAATACATTCCCCCGGGCCATCGATCGCTGCCGGAAAATGAAGGCCAGGCCAATGATGATCAGGATAACCGGCCAGAAATCCCGCCAGTTGAAGTAATAGATCTCCTCAAGCAGGAAAAAGGCTCCGATACCAATGAGGACTACTGCCGGCGTCCTGTTTCCCAGCAGCAGATTGAATACCCCGATCGCAATGAGGAGCATTTGCCAGGTGAAAATCCACCAGGGCATTCTGGGAAGGATGTGAAGATTATCCAGGAGAATGAATGCTCCGATTATGACCAAAAATAACCCCAGAAGGGCCCTGCGATTTCTTTCCATTTTTTCGTTTTGCTTTTTGTTTCGAAATTTTATCTAAACCAACCAAACAATAATGACAAGTTATAGGTCATTCCGTCAAAATCATTGGATTCAAAGTAAAAATTATCAACTCCGTTGGCGATCTGGTAACCCAATCCAAAGTTTAATTTAAACCATGTGGTCATGTTTACCTCCACGGAAGCCATGGGATTCAGGATGAACATATTGTCATTTATAGTTGAGGAGGCAGCATTGAAGGGTTTTTCCCTGAAAGTAACCTCTCCCCAACCGACTTTGGATTCAATGACGAAATGGACCATGTTTTCAGGCATGATCACATATCCCATGATTAACCCTCCATGACCAAAATCAATATCGTAATCCACCGTATCTACGGTGATCTCCTTATCATCTGCAAGGCCAAAGCCATAACCTCCTATATAGAATTGATTGTTGATGATGACGGCACCACCACCGCCGGTCATTGACCAAACTTCATTTTCGATAGTCGGAAACTGAAGCATAAACCCGCCAAATCCCGAGGTATATTCTATCCCATCCCCAAGGAGTGTCTGAGGTGTTCGTCCCTGTGCGTAACAAACTGTGCCGTAAATAAGTGTGATTGCCAGTAGTAAAAACTTTTTCATTGGTGTCCTATTTGAGTTTCAAAATATAAATCAAACTAAAGACAACAATTAATTCGTTAGGTTTCCGACTAATTGTAGAACAACCGGTATGAACTGTCAATAGCCCAAAAAGTCGCGTCAAAATGGCATGGGGACTAGCAGTATAAGACATTTTGACTTAACTGCGGTGAAGAATCTATTTGGCACAAGACTTGTTTTATAATTAGATGAAGGTAAACTAAGGGAGGTAGAGATGAGAGTAAATAAGAATTTCACCAAAACTTTGGCTCAAACCGCGAACATTCTGAACGTATTGAATGGCGGTATGACCATGGCAAATGTCTATTTTAACAGAAAAAAGGACCACTATCTTTATCAGATTGAAATTCCGAGTGTAGACCCGGAGCAATTCAGCGTTGAAATCGACCTGAGCAATCTCTTCATATATCAGAAGATGCATTTTGATTCCGAACTGGAAATTCCATACATGATCAGGCGGTTGAATATTCCGGCGGAGGTTAATTACAAACAGATTTCTGCCGAATACGGTGATGGCAGGCTAAGTATCATTCTACCTTTCAACGAATTGGCCGGTGGCTATCATCGCGATATAGAAATTCAGAAGAATTAACAGTTAGATCGTCAAGTTTTTAAGATGTCAGTCTGAGGCACCCTAAGACTGACTGTCATTTACAGTTAGATAAATTCTTCAATGTGACAGGTACGCCTCCCGTCCCCTGGTCTGTGAGCCACAGACCAGGGATTTTGGAAATTCAGAAGAATTAACTATTAGATC
>JANQEU010000035.1 GCA_028278225.1 Cyclobacteriaceae bacterium | reverse complement strand
TGGATGTATTGACTCGGTTACCAGGGAGGTTTTTGTAGAACCATGTATGATTGCAGATTTTACTTTACCTGGAGATACTACCTGTACACATCGTGAGTTGTGTTTTACTGATTTCTCTCAGCTTTGGAGCAATAATGGGAAAATTGATAACTGGTACTGGGATTTCGGGGATGGTCAGACTTATAGTTACGATGAATATACTGACACCATATGCCATGAGTTTGAAGCAAAAGGAGACTATTTAATAAGTTTGGTAATTGAAACAACAATAAACGGGATAGTTTACCAGGATACAGTCGTTAAGGAGTTTACTGTACATCCAAAGCCCGATGCAGGAATGCTGGTTACAAATGCATGTGATAATGATACGGTATTGTTTAAAGATAATACCAATGGTTTCGGTGAGCCTGTAACAGGTTGGCAATGGAATTTTGGAGACCCCGACAACATGTTTGCCGGTTCAATAAGCCAGGATACAGCATACATATATCCCGGATATGGAGAATACGAGGTTAGTCTGATAGTTGAAAATCAATATAGCTGCCTGGATACAGTTGTTGAAAAGGCTTACGTACATCAACTTCCTGTAGCAAAGTTTGATTTTGAAAACCAGTGTGTTGGTTATTATACAAGTTTTACAGATGAATCATATAGTGCCGTTTCAGGTATATCATCATGGTACTGGCAATTTGGTGATATAATGTTTGAAGATAGCATTTCCATATTACAGAACCCTATACATACATATTCACAGTCGGGTGATTATAAAGTAAGTCTGACTGCCTGGGACGATAATATGTGCTCGGATATGGTAACCGATACAATAGTGATGTGGCCAAGGCCAACTTCCATGTTCCAGGTTGTAGACACTAACCGCCAGGGGCAGGTATATTTGAATAATATGAGCAGTAACGGAGCTGTGTACTATGAATGGGACTTTGATTATTCTGCTCACGGATTCATAACCAGCAATGATACCAATCCTGTTCACCAGTACGAGGAAGATGGCAGCTATACCATAATGTTGGTAAGTTACAATGAATTTGACTGTCCTGATACAACTTACAGGCAATATGAATTATTATTTACAAACCTGTTTGTGCCAAACGCATTTGTTCCAACATCGGGACCTGCAGAACTCAGAACATTCAAACCGGTAGGAATAAACTTACAGAGTTACCATCTGCAGGTGTACAGTGCATGGGGTAACCTTGTATTTGAATCAACAGAATTGGCTGATGGATCTCCTGCTGAAGGCTGGGATGGAACCTACAAGGGTGAGGAATTACCAACCGGAAGTTATGTGTGGCGTATAAATGCAGTATTCAAAAATGGTAAACACTGGACAGGATCAGATAATGGTGATGG
>JANQEU010000082.1 GCA_028278225.1 Cyclobacteriaceae bacterium | reverse complement strand
GTATCACCCTACACAATACCTCCCCGGAGGTTCACAGGAATGACGCATTATAATCAATCGTCATTCCTGCCGGCCGGCAGGCAAGGCCTGACGAAGCATAGCGGAGTTCAGGAATCTCAGAATGGACTTCCGAAGTTCGGGTTACCCCTTTCTTAAATAAATATTACCGCTGATAGTCTCAAGATCAAGGAATTCTCCTCCATCGTTGATCCTGCCCCTCACATTCATTCCTACTATTTGCCTGAGACCATCGGTACCATCCGGATATTCGATGTCGAGGTCTGAATAAACCTCGCCTGAAATGGTTTTCACTTTGAAATCCAGCCCGTTCTCTCCGGGAACGGTCAAATCAATATCTCCGGAGATGGTCTTGAAGTTAGCTGGTTTCCCATAGTAGGCCAATGTATAATTGCCGCTTATCGTTTCCGCCTCGATTTCCAGTGCTTTGGGAAGGTATACCTTGTAATTGATTTCCGTGTCCCAACAGTTCCTGTTATCTCTTCGCTGACGACCATCCCATACATCCTCATCCATCGCAAAATAGATCGTGCTTTCTGTCTGGCGCTTGGTCAGGGCAAACATGTCATCATCCCTGCCGTCATTAATCATCACTTCCACTTCGATCAATACCTGATTTTTATCCCACGTTATCAACTCGATTTCATCGGCAAAAGGAAAATCCAGGTCCAGGCGTTTCTGACCTGAAACATCCAGGTTATCACGGATTTCGGTCTGGGCCGTTACCGTAAAAACGGACGCAACCAATAGTATTGTAATGACGCTTTTCATCTTAGTTGCCTTTCCTGATGAAAATATCTCCGCTTACACATCTTAAATCTACCTGGACGCCACCGCCATTGAGGCTGGCCCGGGCAGACATACCGCCTCCCCACCGTTTCAGTCCTTCCTCATCTTCAAACGAGAAATCCATATCGGTATATACCTCTCCCGAAGTGGTGCTCATTTTGAAATCCCCCTTGGTATTGGCCGGCAAGGTTATGTCTATATCGCCGGAAGTGGATGTGAGAGAAGTTGGGCTGTCCTGGTTTAACATCGAAAATTCAACTTCAATATCGGCGCTTAAAGTGCTTGCTATGATTGGCCCTGTTACGTCCTCGAAAGTAAGATCTCCGATTTGGGATTTCACTTCTACTTCGCTGGTCATTCCTTTTATATTTACATCTCCGGCCTGAAAGCTGTTGTAGTCGAGTTTCATCTTTATCAATTGGGGAAGATAGATGTTGTAATCAGATTTGGATGCTATCCTTGAAGCACCGGAAATGACGATATTACTTCCTTCCTGACCGACATAAAGTCCAATATCTGTATTTTCAGGACCAATGGCGGAAAGTGGTTTTAGTCCTTTTGCCTTTTCCGGCAATCCCTCATAATCGTCAACTTCTATCTTTATTTCACTCGATGAGGTGCCTGTGATTTCCAGGTCCGAGTACAAATTTTCAATAACCACTGTTACTTCATTGAGATCGCCAGTGGGCTTAAACGTGAACTCACCGCTTTTCTGATACTGAGTCAGACCTTGAACAGATAAGGCTAAACACCCTATAAAAATCAATTGTTTCATTGTTTTATTCATTAAGTTTTTAAATCAAAATATCCATGGCGATTTTCGCCTGTTTCTTTACCTCCTCAGAGGTGTTTTCTTCTTCAATTATCTTCTTGATTGGGGCGATAGCAGATTTTTCTTCAGCCTGCACCAGCAGATTGATCATGGCAATCTGAATTAAAGGATCCTTTTGGTACTCCAGTGCCCTGACCATCTCCATACGTACATTCTCCAGGTTCAGGAATTTGCCCAAGGCCTGAACCGCCGCATATCTGACATTAGGACTATCGTCACCGTTCATTGTATTTACCAGCGTCGAAATCAGTTCATCGCTCGGGCTGAAATCAGAATCTTCGATCAGGCTGACCACCTGGAGTCGTTCGCTGGCCGAATGATCCTGAAGCGTTCCCATCATGACGAGTTGCTGGAGTTGATCGATCTGACCCTGAAGTGTAGCCAGTTGCGCTGCTCCCTCGTTTCCCGCCGGGAGTAGCTTGCCCAGCGCAAAGCCTGCAATAAGTAAGGCTACTGCTGCTGCTATTCTCAGCCAACTTTGACTGTTTGCATTTTGTTGATTTTTGATTTCCGCCTCCAATCCGGATTTGAATTCCCAGTCTACCTGTTCCGGGGGCGCGTATTCAAACGAATCCTTCATCGATTGCAGCAATGTCCCGAGTTGGGCTAACCGGTCACGCCCTTCGGCCGATCCATTGAGCCATTTTTCAACGTCCCCGGCATCCTTTCTGTCCAATGTGCCTTCCAGGTACTCAATGAGGATTTCATCCGCGTATTTCATATTCATTCGTTTACTTCAAAATATATTTTCCTGAGCTGAGCGATCGTCCGGTGAACCTGCACCTTGATCGCACTTACGGTCATATCACGTATTTCCGCGATCTGCTCATATTTCATCCCCTGAAACTTGCTCATCACAAGTAGTTCCCGCTTTTCAGGGGGCAGTTTCGCAAGTGCTTTGTGCAGCCTGACTTCTCTCTCCGCCTGTTCCCCGGCAGTATCTTCCGCGGCATGCTCGGGAAGATGATCTACCGGGTTGAATTGATCACGATGAACCTTCATCTTGCGGAAGTGATCCTTGACCAGGTTCCGCGCGATTTGAAACAACCAAATTCGGAAATCGTGATCCGGTTTGAATGATGCACGGTACTTCATGACCCTCACAAATACAATTTGCGTCAGGTCGCTACTGTCGTCCGCATCCAGGGTGCATTTTAGAAAGTAGTTATAAAGCGGCTTTTTATAGCGATTAAAAATGAGCTCCATATAATTCAACTTCCCATTTTGCACCAAATGCATCACCTGCTCATCGGCAAGTTCTTCACCTTGATGATTAATTGCTTTTTCAATCAAGTTCTAACCGTTTTGGTTGTTTCGCTTAAGATACCCAGGGATTGCAAGAAGGTTACATCGGACAGAAAAAATCCCGTCCCGACGTGGTCGGTAACGGGATTAATTGTAACCCTCTTCTTGATTACATTGATTTAGTAAAGGAAAGTAGTAAGGTAAGGTTTCCTCTCGCGTGTAAAGAAACGCAAAGCAGCGAAATGGTTGGAATATGAAAGTTAAATTTTGAATAAGTTAAGGAAAGTCGGCCCCCGGAAAGCAGTGAGTTTAGTCATTTTGGCATCAATTAGAAACGAATTCCCAAGGACCGACATCCAAAGATGGACTACCATCAACCTAAGAGCTGTCGTTAGTGAGTAACGACGGAGTAATGTTAGATGAAATATGATTTTGAAATTTCCGGAAATTCCTCCGGCGAGAAACGGCTGTATCTATCTGACTGGAAATCTGCTAATTAGGAAAACCGCGTTTGAAAAATTTCACACAAATCAGTTAGATAAATACCAGATTTTGGGTAGTTCTAGATTTGAACAATCCTGTTTTGAATGGCGTATTTGACGAGTCCGACGGCGTTTTTCACCCTGGTTTTTCTCATCAGGTTTTTCCGGTGCGTGTGGATAGTCTGCTCACTAAGAAAGAGCTCGTTGCCAATTTCTTTCATAGTCAGTTCCTGGCATATCAATCCCAGCACTTCCAGCTCCCTTTTCGTTAAGTCCGTCCGCTCATGGAAAATAGGTTTTTCCACGGCACCTATCCTGACCTTTTCATGAAGTGCCTTGGCTACAAGCTGATTGTAATAAAACTCATTGTTAACCACCGAGCGGATTGCTTTCTGCACCTCTTCGGGTTCTGCGTCCTTGAGCAAGTAACTATGCACGCCCATTTCTATCAGATCGGAAATCACACCCAGGGAATCGTGCATAGAAACCATTATGATATGAATATGGGGATGCTTGGAAAGTACTTTTTTAGAAGTATCCCAGCCATCCATCACCGGCATTTCAAGATCCAGCAGCAGAATATCTATTGGTTCGGTCTTAATGATCTCTAATGCCTGCTTTCCGTTTTCCGCCTCAAAGATCCTGTCCACTTCCGGAAAGGTTTTTAACATCATGACCGTACCTCTACGAAATAATGTATGGTCGTCCGTGGCGAGGACGTTTACTTTCGAATCCAATTCTTTTAGCTCTTAGGTCACCACTAAAATAGAAAAAATTGTAGAGAGGTTGTGTATTTTGAAAATTCCTCTGAGGTAGTACATTTAAGAAAAGTTTTGACAGGGAATGGATATAAGGGGTATCAATAACTTCTTTGGTGACATCAATATCGATTTGATGGACCAGATATTGAAGGGTCGCTTCGCGGGCAAAGAAAAAATATTGGATATAGGATGTGGTCAGGGAAGAAATCTTATCTACTTCATCAACCGGGGATGCGATCTGTTCGGGGTGGATAAAGATCCGGCAGCAATATCGATGTGTCAGTACATCGCTCAGGAACTCGGCTTTGACAGGCCGGACAGGTTTACTACACAAAATGCCAATGCCCTTTCATTTGAAGATGAAATGTTCGATGCGGTGATCAGCACCAGCGTCTTACACTTTGCCCGGGACAAGACTGATTTTATGCAGGCATGGAGTGAACAGAAACGGGTATTGAAAAAGAAAGGAATTCTCTTTGCCATTATTGATTCTAACCTGGGCTTTGAATCCGTTGCCGTAAGAATTGATGATTGGAAATGGAAGTTTAACGATGGAAGCATCCGGTTTCTGCTGACGGATGTATTGCTTTCGGAGCTGGAAGTGACCCATGATTTTGAATGGGTCCAGCCTGTTAAAACGGTCAATTTTGGAAATCAGCACGCTCACTCTATTTTGGTTCTTGAAAAAAAATGATCCGGCTTTCAGTGTTTTTAGCAGTAATTCTATTTGGTTGCACCTCCGGCACTAACACCTCCTCACCTGATGTATTTGACAGGGGTACTACGGATGCCTCGGAGCTTTTCTTTAAAAATGTCCGGCAATCCTATTATAACGTCCGGGAGCTGGCCGACGCCGGGATGAATGTTTTTGATATTAAGTCGGCCGATGAAAATTCCCTGCTCAGGATTTCATTGATCCATCACTGGCGGACGGATGAAGCATCGGTCTTACTGGAATTTCGTGATCTGGCAACTCCCCTGGCACTTACAATCGAAACTGATTCATTGGAATCTCCGGTCATTTTTGATGGTCAAAATGTTCAGGATCACATAGAACTGGCACTACGATTATTCAAAGCCATTCAGAACAAGGAGGAGGTCCGTATTGGGGAATTTGAAGATGCCCTGGTGTTTGCAAACCGAAAGCAGCGGGAAGCCTTCAGAATAACGATGATTGATTTTCTGACCCTGACAGAAAACCGGAATTACATTCCGGTCGCTGAATAGTGCGGACCACTGGTAGGCCAAGGGATTGCATGTGTTGTTTGCTTATCTTATCTTCATGCACAAATGAATTTAGTCCATGCCAAAAAGCTTTCCCAAACACGAAAACTTAATTGTATAAACCTTTGAATCATAGCAAAAAATAAATGTATATTTAAATTCATTGTGGCAATTGATATGTTGGAAGTAAATTTGGCCCTCTACTGCACATCGCACTAAAACTCACTGTATGAGAAAAGTACCTTTTTCGGTTAAGTTCAAATATAAATTTGACTCGTTCGTATCGAGGGGTACGGTTCCCATGATCTCCGGTCTGGGAATCTTTACGCTGGTAGTTGTGGTTTTGTTTGCAGGCGTTTTGATGCTGATCGGGCTTCACCCTGATCACGATGAGGGCTTTGGGATCTGGCAGTCATTTTGGGTAAATATGATCCACATGCTGGATCCGGGAACGGTCGGACAGCATGAGGATAATTGGCCGTTCATGATATTTATGATGTTCGTTACGATCATCGGGCTCGTGGTAGTCAGTACATTGATCGGGCTCGTATCCAGTGGTATCCTGGATAAGATTGAAACCCTGAGAAAAGGCCGGTCTTTCGTTATTGAAAAAGATCACCTGCTGATCCTGGGCTGGTCATCCAAAATATTTACGATCATCTCCGAGATATGTATTGCCAATGAAAATCAGAAAAATGGCAAGATCGTAATCCTGGCTGACAAGGATAAGGTGGAAATGGAGGATGAGATAAGGGACAAGGTTGGAAGCACGGGCAATACCAGTGTGATCTGCCGGACGGGAAATCCCATTGACGTGCATGACCTGCACATCGCAAATCCTTTCGATACCAAGTCCATTATCATTTTGGATAAGGACAATGAGAACTCCGACTCCCAGATTATTAAGACAATAGTAGCTATAGTCACCAACCCTTACAGAAGAAATGCACCTTATCACATTACGGCTGAGATGGAAGATAAGCGCAATTTCGATGTTGGGAAAATGGTGGGTAAGGATGAAGTTGAGCTTATATTGTCAGATGAGATCATCTCGAGGATCATGGTGCAGACCAGCCGCCAATCCGGTCTGAGTGTCGTATATATCGAGCTTATGGATTTTGGAGGGGACGAAATATACTTCATGCCGGAGCCAAGCCTGGAAGGTAAGACCTTCAGAGAGGTGTTGTTTGCCTATGAGGATTCCGCTATTATGGGAATTCAATCTGCCGATGATACCGTTCAGGTCAACCCTCCGATGGACACCATTTTCAAACCCGGCGACCGGGTGATTGGGATCACCGAAGATGATGATACGCTTATTCCCAAT
The DNA here is from genome assembly GCA_028278225.1 of Cyclobacteriaceae bacterium. Classification (GTDB taxonomy): domain Bacteria; phylum Bacteroidota; class Bacteroidia; order Cytophagales; family Cyclobacteriaceae; genus JANQEU01. The sequence continues at coordinate 17,992 of JANQEU010000082.1, read as the reverse complement.
GCCCCTGAAAAGTTTGATATCCTCGAAGGTAACATTGTATATACTGAACCCGAGTCGCAGCATAGCGAAGGGATCCTGATAGTGGGCTGGAACAATCGCGCTCAATACATCATCAAGGAGCTGGATTATTATGTTCCCGCGGGCTCATCCGTAAAGGTTGTTTCGAAGTTCGAAGATGCACATAAGGTCATCAAGAAACTTCAAAAGAAAGTGGTCAACATTACGCTTGATTTCGAAGTGATGGACACTACGGACAGGGATACCCTGAACGATATGCACCTTGACAGTTACGATTACATCATCCTGCTCTGTTATCAAAACTATTATCCGATCCAGGAGGCAGATGCACAGACCCTCATCACGCTTCTGCACCTGAGGAACTTCACCGAGTTGTATGGTGCCAAATACAAAATCGTCAGTGAGATGCTGGATATACGTAACAGGCAACTTGCTGATATTACCAGTGCCGATGACTTTATTGTAAGTGACAAACTTGTAAGCCTGCTGATGAGCCAGGTGAGTGAGAACAAATTCCTGATGAGGGTATTTGAGGACCTGTTTGATGCTGAAGGATCCGAGATCTATATCAAATCCGCCAGGGAGTATGTGAGGGTCGGGATCCCACTCAATTTCTATACTGTTTTGGAATCCGCGGCCAGGAAAAATGAAGTTGCCATCGGATACAGGATAATAGAGGAGGCTAAGATTGCGGACAAAGGATATGGCGTGTATGTCAACCCCAAGAAGTCAGAGACATTTGTTCTGGGGGAAGAGGACATGATCATTGTCCTTTCCGAGGACTAAACAGATCAGTATTGATTGCTCAAAGCCTGCCTGATCTGGCGTAAAGCTTTCCTTTTATACAACCTCGTACTGTGCCTCCGCGGGAAATTTGACAGGTAATCGAGGATCTCCTTTTTTTGATCTCCATTTAGCCCTTTCACACGGGAAACGATCTCGTTCTCAATTTTTTTAAAATTCATTACTACGGTGGTTTAATTACCAAACTTAACGGCAGACTGTTAATTAATGTTTAGGGGAGTGTCATGATACTATCAAGAATGCAATAAAATGGCTTAACATCATGTCCGCGATTGATCACCTTCATTTGCGAAATGTTAAAAAAAAACTATATTGGCGCGACGTTCAACATTTAACCCAAACATTCAAAAAAATGGCAGATTTCCACGCCCAAATACAGGATTTCATGGGAAAAATTGAAGCAAAAAATTCTCATGAGCCAGAGTTCCTTCAAGCCGTTCGTGAAGTTGCAGAAACTGTAATTCCGTATACTGAGGAAAACCCAAAATATAAGGAAACTAACATATTGGAAAGAATATGTGAACCGGAGCGCACCATAATGTTCAGGGTGCCGTGGGTCAATGACAAAGGTCAGTTCATTGTGAACAGGGGATTCAGGGTTGAAATGAACTCGGCCATTGGTCCGTACAAAGGAGGTCTTAGGTTTCATCCTACCGTTAACTTAAGTGTTTTGAAGTTTTTGGCATTTGAGCAGGTATTTAAAAACAGCCTGACGACGCTCCCGCTGGGAGGAGGAAAGGGCGGAAGTGATTTTGACCCGAAAGGTAAGTCTGACCATGAAGTAATGCGATTTTGTCAAAGCTTCATGACCGAGCTGAGCAGGCATATCGGAGGTTTTACGGATATCCCTGCCGGTGATATTGGCGTAGGGGGCAGGGAGATTGGATTTTTATTTGGCCAATATAAAAAAGTCAAAAATGAGTTTGCCGGGATACTGACAGGGAAGGGACTGGAATATGGCGGAAGTCTCATTCGGCCGGAAGCTACGGGATATGGCACGGTGTACTTTGCCAATGAGGTGCTGGAAGCTCACGGTGATTCGCTGGAGGGAAAATTATGCGCAGTTTCCGGCAGTGGGAATGTTGCGCAATTTACCATTGAAAAACTCCTGGAATTAGGAGCCAAACCGGTTACCGTTTCTGATTCGGGCGGTTTCATCTACGACAAGGACGGTATCGATAAAGAAAAACTTGACTATATAATGCATCTGAAGAATGTCGAACGTGGCCGGATACACGAGTACGCCGACAAATTCAAAGGTGCAGAGTTTCATAAAGGTGCCACGCCCTGGAACGCAAAAGTGGATCTGGCCTTTCCATGCGCCACACAAAATGAATTGCCTAAAAAAGACGCTGAGACCCTGGTGAAAAATGGATGCAAGGGCGTTTTTGAAGGCGCGAATATGCCGACAACCGCGGATGGGTATGAAGTTTTCAAAAACAATAAGACCCTGTTTGCGCCCGGCAAAGCCGCCAACGCAGGAGGTGTGGCAACTTCCGGCCTTGAGATGTCACAGAATGCTCAACGACTGAGCTGGACCAGGGATGAGGTTGACTACAGGCTGAAAATGATCATGCAGAGCATTCATAAGAATTGTGAGAAATTCGGAAGGGTGGATGATAGCTATGTGGACTATGTAAGAGGAGCTAATGTGGCGGGCTTTGTCAAGGTAGCCGATGCGATGATGGCACAGGGACACGTGTAGAGTTCCTGCCAGCCAAATAAAAACAAAGCACCGGAAGTACCCGGGTGAAGAAGACCAGTTTTTTTCATATGGTGGGATATGTAAAATTTGTTCGGCTTATATTTGAAAAAATTTCTGTGGTATGCTAGTGCTTGGACTAATCATCTTGCTTTTCGTTCTGGCTGTGATCAGCCCCATCATTTTCCCCAATGAAAAAGTGAGTTCGCATAAGAAAGATCACGTTTGAATTAGTCCAGATTTGGCTGGACAATCAGGCTCCGGTCAGAGAGGTTGAGGCATAAGAGATTTCCCATAAGATATCTTCCGGGATAGACACATCCATTGTCCAATGGAATGATTTTATATTTCATGTCAAGATTACGTTCAATGATATTCAGGGGAAAAGGCACGTGCCCGTGAATGATCACCTGATTGTTTGTTTTTTCTCCATCATAGACCATATAACGGGTATTTTGCATGGCATCCGCGTCTTCAAACGGCTCTGATGCGGTAAGATTGAATCCGGCATGAACCAGGTAGGTGCTTTCAACTTCTATCCAATTGGTTGTCTCTTCCAAAAACTGCCTGTATGAATCCTCCCGGTCCAGCAATGTTCCGGAGTTTAGTTTTGTGAGTTTCTCAGCCAGATCATTGCGTTGGCCTGAGTAATAGTCCAGGAGCATTTGATCATGATTTCCCCTCAGAAATACAGTGGATGGAAACCCATGCTGAAACTGCATCAAAAAATCCAGTACACCGGGACTGTCCGGTCCTTTGTTTATATAATCCCCAAGAAAAATGAATTGATCCGAGTGATGCGGTTGAATGCGCTCAATCAGCTTTGTCAGTGTTCGCAGACATCCGTGAATATCAGGGATGACAAGGATTCTGCCCGATGGAGTCGGTACCCTATTTAGAAGAGATGTTATTGGTCGTTTTCTTTCTTTGGACTTTGTCTTCTGATGTCAATGATCGAAATAGCCGTGGCAAATGCAATCAGAATAACGACAATATTGACAAACAAGTCCACTCCCTCTGTTACAGCCGGATTTGTGATTTCCATGTCTTTTCAATTTTTACAACGAAGATAAATCAAGGGTCATTAGAATCTGAATAATACATTTTATTTTATTTCGAAATCGCCGATTTCAAAGCGCGTACCAATTTGCCCGTATCCTTTTGATCATTATATACATTAGGAGAGATCCTGATGGCATCGCCCCTCATTGAAACATTCACCTTGTGAATTTTTAGTTGTTTCTGGATGTCTTCATTGGAAACATTTTTCGGGATGCGGATACCAAAGAGATGGGAGACCCTGTACGCTTCATTCTCAATACTGTACCCCAATGACATTAGCTCCGGTATAACAGGGCTGATCAATTCAGTGCAATAGGACTGGATCTCATCAGGCGACCATCTCAGGATCTGTTTCAGGGCGGCATTGAACATTGGCAACAATATGAAATTGCTGTGTTCTCCAACCTCATATCGCAAAGACCCTCTTTGGTATTCTGACTGATAATTGACCAATCCTCCAAAATCTTCAGCACCCAGCCTGTTTATCCAGTTCTCCTCGATCGGAGTCCCCTGATCAAACATGCTCCCATAGTAGGCCATGCCAATGGAATACGGTCCCATGAGCCATTTGTAACCTGCACAGACCAGCGCATCAGGATCAGTATCACGGACACTGAATGGCAGTGCCCCTACGGATTGAGTTCCGTCTATGACAAGTGCCGCATCATGCTTACGGGTTTTCTGCCTTATTTCATCCAGGGAAAATAATGTGCCGTCGGCCCAGTGTACGTTCCCGATAGCCACGGCTGCCGTTTCCTGATCAATGGCGTCCAAAATCTTATTATTCCACGCCTCACCCCGGTTTTTTGCTTTGGGCGCTTCGATGATGTTGGCTTTATAGTTTTTTTCAGAGAGCCACGGATAGACATTACTTGGAAACTGGCCGTTGACAAGAATGATCGATCCTTTTTTCTTCGGAAGGTTCTTCACGGCATTGGCTATCCCATAGGAAACAGACGGGATAAGTACGGACCTGTCCGGTTCATCACTGTCAATAATTTTGGAGAAATGGATCCGGGCCGAATCACCATCTTTGAAGAAATGCTCCGGCTTAATATGAAATGGTTTACGCTTTGCCTTCATTCCTTTTATACCGGCTTTTTCCACCTTTTTTAAAAGCGGAGACATGTATGCGCAGTTCAGGTATGCAACCTTACGCTGCAGGTTGAATTTGTCTCTCTGACATTTCATACTTTTATTGTGTGATGAGTGAGCAGAAAGTTAAATTGTTTAATTCACTTGAGGAAGGAAAAGGTATTATCCCAAACGGCCATAAACGCCTGGTGAAAATCGGTGACCGGAATATTTGCGTCGTGAGCGCCGGATCGAGTTTTATTGCTTTCCAAAACGAGTGCCCTCATCTGGGTCATCCTCTGCATGACGGAACGATCAATCCGTACGGTGAAATCGTCTGCGCGCTACACAGTTACAGGTTTGATCTCAATACCGGAGAAGAATGCAATTTCAGGTGTCCGGCCCTGCGGTTTTACAAAATAACAGAGGAGCCGGAAGGGGTGATGATCGTTATTTAAGCTATTCTGAAGTAACGTACTATGGAGACCAGGAAATCGGCAATTGCATTGGCAACAGGATTATCCGCGCCCCGGGCGATTATGTAAATCACAAATAAAAAGTAGATCGACAGGAGGATCACAGCCTTCGTTCTGCCAATATATTTCCCGTAAGTAAATATGATCACAGCTACCAGCGTCAGTAACCACAGCAGAAATCTTAGCTCACTGCTTAGGTCGACGATCTCCAGGGGCATATGAATTGGGCCCTGAATAATGGTGAAAATGAATAACGGAAATCCCAGTGCAAAACACACATCAAATATGTTACTGCCCAGGGCGTTTGAAATGGCGTCATCATACTTTCCTCTTTGGGCGTCCTTTATGGAAATAATGGTATCCGGAAAACTGGAAGCGGCCGATGCGAGGATCAAGGCCACAAACATTACAGGAATATCCAATCCGCTGAATTCACCGAGATATGGCACATGATATGTTTTTTCACCCAGCCATTCGCAGGCTACAACCAGCAGATAACACACGGCGGCAATAGCCACAGTAGCCGAAATCAACAACCACCAGGCTTTCGTATCATTTATTTTTGTTTTTCCGATAAATACACGCTCCAGATCCAGTGTAAAAAGTCCCAGCAGAAAATGTTTATGCTTTCGCTCCTCATCTTCAAAATCTTCAGCTGTTATGTGACTTTCCTCCATGAATTCCTCTTTCTCCTTTCTACTCATGGTGGAAAACATGTAAACGATGTAGACAACATACACCAGCATCAGGATCAAGCCATGGTACCAGTAGAGCGTACTTCCGCTGATCAATACCAGGAAGATGAATTCAGCAATAAGGAGGGCAATCCCATCCCTTAGTAATACTTTCCTTGAAACATGGATCTTCTTGGCGAGACCCATGGTAGTAACGGCTATCACCGAAACGGCAGGAATGACCATCCCGTTAAATATGGCGCTTCCGGCCGTCGTCCCTATTCCTCCGGAAAATCCGCTGGCGTCCATCAACACGAAGAGAAAGAACAGAGAGGTAAAAACCTCAGGCATTGAACTGGCAACGGCATTGATGGTTGCTCCCCTCACCCCCTCTGACAAATTTCTTCCTACATATTCTGACGCTGTCATGAAGCCATCACCGGCTCTCCAAATAACAAGGCAACAAATTGTGATAAGGATCAGTGGAATAATAATGCCCATTTGATAGAATTAAGCGGTTACAATTTAGGTCGTTTTAAGTACAACTTGGCGACTAGGGACGAAATTAATAATTTTCTGATTGTCAGCCTAATATCATAAAGAAGTTAAAATTCCGAAATAATGTAATATTTGCAACCTTTTCTCAATAATTTCATCTTAGATAAGTACAGGTCCTAAAACTCAAAACCATGTTTATTAACTTTCTCAAGTCCACCTTCCGAAATTTACTTAAAAATAAGGCCTACGTTTTAATCAATATTATAGGGTTAGGCCTTTCACTGGCATGTTGCATTGTCGGTTACCTCAATTACCAGTTCGCCTCAAACTTTGACAAAAATCATGTCAATCACAGCAGGATTTACAAGATACAGGTCAACAAAGTTGTGCAAAATGAAGACTTCCCTTATGGCATAACACCGCTGGCAGTGGGTCATGCCATTAAGGGTGAATTCACGGGAGTTTCTCACTACAGCCGCTACACCAGCAACGGGCTTGTTTTGAAAAAGGATCTTAACATTTTCCATAAGAGGATAGGTTTCGCCGAAGATGATTTTTTCGAAATGTTTACATTCTCATTCAAATACGGATCCAAAGAATCTTTCCTGGATATGGGTAAAATTATTCTCACCGAAGAAACTGCCGAAGTTTACTTTGGGGATAAGGATCCGACGGGGGAGATCATCACGATCATTGGAGAGGAAGGGAAACAGTATCCCATGATCGTGGGGGGTGTTATCGAAAATATTCCGTTAAACTCCAGCATTCGATTTCATGCCATCACTCATTTTGAAAATTACCTGAAGGTGCAGGAAACGGATAATAATAATTGGAAATGGTTTCTTGCCGCTACTTTTTTCATGACCGAATCCAGTGAATTTCCGGATCACGTCACTCCAATTTTAAATGAGAAATACGTCGGGATACAGAACGAAGCCAGGGATGACTGGAAAGTTGGAAATTACTTTCTTGAAAGGCTGACAACTTTGGGTAAGAACTCCCAGGAGATGTGGGGCAACTGGCTCAGCACGCCGCCGCCACCGCCTGCCGTCACTGTCCCGTTTATTATGGCCGTATTGATGCTGTTAATTGCCTGTTTCAATTTTACCAATACCTCTATTGCCATTTCAAGCAAAAGGCTGAAGGAAATTGGCATCCGGAAGGTCATGGGCAGTAACCGGCAGCAACTCATCGCACAGTTTATGGGTGAGAACCTTGTATTGTCGATGATTTCAATGATCGTGGCAATTGGTATAGCCTTTTTCCTGGTCCCGGCATATAGTGCCATGTGGGATTTTATTGACCTTAAGCTGGATCTGATCTCCAGCCCGGAGATCTACATTTTCCTGTTTGGACTTTTGATTTTCACGTCAATTATAGCAGGCGCATATCCATCCTTATACATCTCATCATACCAGCCCGTCAAAATACTCAGAGGTAACCTGTCTCTTGGCGGAACCAACCTATTCTCAAAAATCCTGCTGGCAAGCCAGTATACCCTGACGGTCGTCGCTCTGATAGCCAGCCTGGCTTTCACACACAATGCCAGATACCAGGAGTCGCTTGATATGGGATTTGATAAGGAAAATATCATTTCCGTTTACATTGAAAATAAATCAGACTACGAAAAATTCAAAAATGAAGTCGCCCAGCTTCCCTCCGTGTCTGAGGTAGCCGTGACAAGCAATAGTATCGGAAGCGGATCCTATAGCCGGGCATTGCGAAATGGTGAAAAAGAGATTAATTCGGCAATGCTTGATTTCGGTTTGGAATACAAGGATCTCATGTCATTGGAAATACTCGAGGGAAGATATTTTGAGGAGGACCTGTATGAACATGATCGCATCAATTCCATAGTTGTAAATGAACAAGTTGTGAAAGCATTCGGCTGGGAGAAGCCCATCGGAAAGATTTTGCAAATCGACGATTCCACACGGTTAACGGTGGTAGGTGTGATGAAGAACTTCCATATGTGGGGATTCTGGCAACCCATTGACCCTTTTGGGATACGACTCGCGGATAAAGATGACATGAATTATGTGGTGGTAAAAGGTGCTTCAAATAATCTTAAGGAAACCTACGAACAACTTGAGGCCAAGTGGTATGAAGTTGCTCCGAACACACCATTTTCCGGGTGGTATATGGATGACGAACTAAAAGAATCAACGCTTGTCAATGAAAACATCACCACAATGTTCCTTTTCCTTGGAGGACTCGCGCTGATCCTTTCCTCAATCGGATTATTTACACTCGTGTCACTGAATATTATCAAGCGAGTTAAAGAAATCGGCATAAGAAAAGTACTGGGAGCCAGTATTGCCAATATTGTCACGCTAATGAACAGGCAGTTTTTCTGGTTACTGCTCATTGCGGCAATTCTGGGAGCAGGATTATCCTATTTTGCCATAGACGCCCTCATGGCATCCATCTGGGCATATTATAAGGCGTTGAACACGGTTACCGTGGTAATCCCGCTGTTCTTACTGTTTCTGGTAGCCCTTTCCACGGCATCAGGAAGGATCCTGTCCGCGGCCGTCCGAAACCCGGTTGAGTCACTGAGGTATGAGTGAGTAAAGTTGGAAGTGGCGCACGCCTGACATTATCTCCTTTTTATCGCACCGGATAAGTCCGTATCCAGGTCGGGCAATCCAAGCGCCTCGGACACTTCATGGTAATCGCTGAAGTCGACCCTGCCGCTACCCCAGAATTCACCCGGGACAATCACAACTCTGGCGATCCATTCGTCCGTGTCAATTGCAGTAAGCAGATCCAACGGATAATTCGCTTCCAGGAAAAGACGTACGTCAAAAGCCGTAAAGTCAAAGTTGTAGAGCAGTAATCCGTCTTCGGTAATGATGGTTTGCGGAAGAGGTCTCCAGACATCCAGCGTTCCTCCGTCAACCTCCAGGACATCCCAAAGCAGGTAAACTATTGCCACATCCGAAGCCAGTCCTTCAAAACCTTCAGGGTGCGGCAGGACCACTGCATAGTCCGGTGCGGTGAAGTTTATATTTGAATATTCAAATACGTAACCTGATTCGCCGGGGGCGCCTTCAGGTCCCTGAGGTCCCCGGGGTCCGACCGGACCCATGGGCCCTATGTTTCCTGATTCGGTACAAGACATTATAACCACAGCAATGGTGATAATCCTGATAAAATCTTTCATTGGTCCTGTTATTTGATTCAATGATTTTCAAATCAAAATCCAGGCCACAAATGTTAAGTGGTTATCTATCTGGGAGTTAGGCTGACTGAAGAAAATGATTTAACCGGAAACAGACTTTTTTTTCCATTCGCTCCGGCAATTCGCAAAATGGAAACCTGCTTCGCTTAATCCGGTATATGCTTTTTTCACCGGGATAAAATCAATCTTTAATGTAATCTGTACTAATTTTCTTCTCTCGTTTAACCGAATGAAATATGTATATCAATCTCTCAGGATTAAATATTCTGGTGACAGGTGCCAGCAAGGGGATCGGCAAGGCAATTTCCACAAAATTGGCTGAAGCGGGAGCCACTGTTGCCGTTCATTATAATCAGAATGTGAGGGAAGCCGAGAACCTGGCTCATATTCTCGGGAATGAATCAAAGGCTTTTCAGGCCGATCTGTCACTACCCGACGAAGCCGGCAAGCTTTTCGAAAGGGTGTCCCTAGAAATGGGGAGCATAGAGATCCTGATCAACAATGCGGCAATTGCCAAATCCGTGGACATAAAGGCCCCGGAGGAGGAATGGATCAAGAACTGGGAAGAAACGATGATGGTCAACCTTACCAGTGCCGCTGTACTTTGCAAAAAGGCGATCGAACACTTTATACAGCGCAAGGCTTCAGGCAGAATTGTGAACATCTGCTCACGGGCGGCTTTCAGAGGAGATACCCAGGAGTATATGTCTTATGCTGCCTCCAAGGCGGGGCTGATTTCTTTGACCAGTTCCATCGCCCGCGCTTTTGGCAAACAGGGGATCAAGGCATTTAGTGTGGCTCCGGGATTCGTCCGGACAGACATGGCGCAGGAGTTTATGAATCAATACGGCGAGGAGCATGCTAAAGAAGACATAGCCCTGGAAAGGTTAACCGAGCCCAAGGATATTGCACCCTTGATCACATTCATCGCTTCTGGGATGGCAGATCATGCGACAGGGGCAACATTTGATGTCAATGCCGCGAGTTATGTTCACTGAAAAAGTTGAAATGAGAATGGCCGGCATACCTGGTTCGGCCGGGAAAGCCATTATTAGATTTTTATTCCATGCCTGCAAAAGATATCCCTGATTTGTCATAGGTTTTATCGAAGAAAATTTTAGATTTAATCATTATATTAGATGTAGAATTTCTACCCGACCATTAATTATTAAATAACATGAGTATAAAAGCACAACTTAGCGCTCTAATCCAACTCGCAAAAATTGACGGAGATTTTGACGGACAGGAAAAGCTCCATATTTTGATGGTGGGAAGAGCTAACGGACTTAGTGAAGCGGAAATCAAAGAAATTGTTGAAAATCCGGTTGATCTGCCAGATATCAACACTATGACAGAGGATGAAAAATTTGACTACCTATATAATATAGTTCAGTTGATGAAAATCGACAGTCAGGTTTACTTAAGCGAAATCAAATACTGCGAAGAACTTGCTGAAAAGCTCGGTTTCAAAAAGAAGGTGATCTCCGCTTTGTCTTCACGAATTTATTCTGACCCCTCGATCACAGCAAATGTTGATGCGCTCAGGAAAGCGATGAAGAGATACCAAAACTAAAGTACAGGCCTCCAGGAGGCCTTTTTTATTGTTGTGCTCCGGGTTAGTGATAAATATGACTGGTTCAGATTTGCTCCTGTTGACCTCGACGCCCTCAAAGACCTGAAAGATCAGTATCACCAGGCACTCCAAAACGTCGCAGCAGTAGGCCGGATGTTTCTTGGTGAAGATGAAAATGACCGGAATGCCGTATTGCACTGGGTTCCGGGGCTATGGAGACTGGCAGGCCAATGGGTAACGGCAAAGGAAACCTTCCGGTCATCCATCAGCTTCGAAGATTTCAGCATTTACCTGGTAAACAAAAAAGTAAAGACCCTGGCCACCATTAACCTGGCAGGGAAAAAGCAAAATCAGGTACTGGTTTGGCTTGAGGAGCATATCATCAACCTCAATCTGTCCTCTTCACACCTGGTAATGAACCTTCCGTATGATCTGCCTCCTCATCCAACGCAAAAAGGAGAATCATTTTCAGCACCGGATCTGCAATTGTGTAAATGCCTTGGAGGACATTTTCACAATGCATTTTTTCTTTTTTCGGAAATGAAAGAATTGTACGAAAGAACTTCAGGTATAGATATTTCGCCGGAACGCTTCGATGCAAGAATGCAGATCATCCTGAAGGAAACGGATGAAGAAGCAACCAATACCTACATCGTTGTGGGTTTCTCTCCGGGTGATGAGTTTTTTTCCGAACCTTACTATTTTGTGCGCTCCTGGCCACCTTACGTGCCCGAATCAAAACTTCAGCCCCTCCGGACCCGCGGTTTTTGGTACGAAGACGAATGGATCGGGGCGGTTTACATGGTCCGAAATTTATGGGATAGCAACGACCAGAGGTCAACGATCATGTATTTCTTCAGTGAAGCAATCGATCAATTGATGAAAATACTTCTTGATTGATCGTATACCGTGGATATTAGTCAATCATCTAAATCAGGTCCGGTGATTTGATGCCAAAATACTGATCGAGCTTAGAGAGAAATTCATCCTCATTAAGAATTTCGATTTCCTGCGTTTCGCCCCCGGTCGTGAGTTTTAATTTTTTATTGGAAAGCACAATTCTTCCTCCTTCTGCATCCAGTCTGGAAACAATTTTATTTTTCACAAAATAAGAGTCCGGGTGGTCCTGATGCCGGTCGTTTATTTCCAGAAATTGTATCAATTTCAATTCCTTCTTCCGGAACTTATAGAATGTCTCATAGTGAAGCTGGTCCTTCGATCTCTTCAGTAGATATTCGTCATCGATATTTTTTTCAATCACATAATACCTGTCATAATCCAGCGTAATTTCTTTTTCCTTTAGCTGTTTTGGATGGGTTATGCCATTGGTCAGGCCGGCATCTACAAGGCAATCCGTTTCGCCAAGAGTGGCAATGATCACCATATGGTCCAGGGGGTCACTGTATGTTCCGTCTTTCTCATAAAAACTGGCTGACGTCAGGTAACAATCATATCCCAGCCATTTAAGAAGATTGTATAACAGGCCATTGAGTTCAAAGCAATAACCTCCCCTGGCTGAAGAGATTATTTTGTCAAATATGCTATTGATGTCAAGGACGATTCGTCCGCCATAGTGAATGTCGAGGTTTTCGAAAGGGATGTTCACCAGGTGATTTTTCTGTATTCTTTTCAGGTAATCCAGTGTGGGTGGTTCTTTGGCCAAACCGATCCGCTTCAAATAGGAATTGAAATCCAAACCACTACTGTCAGCACCGGGGTTCATTTTAGCTGATCCTGCAAATGCAGAAGAAAATTGGACAAGGCTACATATATGTCTTCATCGGCATCCCAGTATCTCCCGACATGGACGTCATGACGTGCAGTTTGCTGGATATAGAATTTGTAAACAGGGTCATCGACATGATAAGTTTTCAGCGTCCTCCTTCCATCGGGCAATGGAACGATTGATATAAAATCCGTCTCCGTGTCGTCTACTTTATAGTCCAGCAACTTTTTTATGGTCCTGCCGGAGGTGTTCACAAACCGTAGTACGTATTGATAGCGCTGGTTAAATAATAGTTCATCCTCCTGATCATCCACGAATTCAAATTCATAGGGATAATTTTCAAATGCAAGCTTTATCTGATCATTCAGGCGATCTATCTTTCTGTTTACAGCGAGGACGGCCTCCTCATCGGCATTTTCCTCACGAATCACCGGGGGTATCTGCGCCACGGCAATCCTGCTCCTGATCACACGACCCGGATAATTCGGATAATGAGTTCCTGTAAATATGCGGATATCATCGATGATCTCCGGATGTTCGGAAATGAGAAAATTTGTATTTGGAATATCCATACGCCTGAGCTGAACAGCCAATTTCAATATGGCATCGTTCAACGATGTCCCCTCGCTGTACCATGATTTTTGATCAAGATCGGGTTCTCCGCTTTTTAAAGGAATAACTGCCAGCTTCACTATTCGGCTATCAATCCCGATCAGGATAGCATACCTGATATTCCGTGTCCTGAAGTGGGATTGAAATTTGGCCCTGACATAGGGTCCTGCCTGATAATCCTGGTAGTGAACATAAACTACAGCGTCAATACCCATCCTCCTTAACTGCTTGTGAATGGATACGGCATTGGCTTTCCAGTCACTCCCTTCCATGCTGTTTGAGAGTAGTACAACCGACCGTGAAGTGGTGATCTCCGGCGGGAGATCAATATCTTTCTGAATGAGGTCAAATTCGTATTCGGTTGACTGAGACACACTAACCTGAAGAGAAAATAACACGGGAAGAGAAAGCAAGAATCGCTTCAGCATTGTTTGCATGGATTTGGGCTAAATTTATACATTATCAACACGCTCTTAAAAAGTTTTCGTATATCCGATGAATAAAAAAAGATGTGAATGGTGTGAAGGAATGTTCGATGAGTATGTAAGATATCACGATGAGGAATGGGGTGTCCCTGTTCATGATGATAAGACACATTTCGAATTCCTCATCCTGGAAGGAGCCCAGGCCGGGCTAAGCTGGAGCACTGTTTTGAAAAAAAGGAATGGTTACAGAAAGGCCTTTGCAGGTTTCGATGTGGAAAAGGTTGCCCGTTTTTCCGAATCCAAAATTCAGGAATTGCTGCAATTCCCTGAAATAATCAGGAACAGGCTCAAAGTAAACAGCGCAGTGGCAAATGCACAGGCCTTTATCAAAGTGCAGGAGGAATTTGGTTCGTTCGATGACTACATCTGGCAATTTGTGGATGGAAATGTGATCCATGGTCACTGGAAAGAAATGGTGGAAATTCCGGCTACAACCAGGGAATCCGATGTGCTTTCAAAAGATCTGAAAAAACGGGGTTTCAAATTTGTAGGGAGCACAATCATGTATGCGCACATGCAGGCAGTGGGAATGGTGAACGATCATACGACGGATTGTTTCAGGTATGAAGAGCTATCATGACGGTGACAGGATCCGGCTTTAGTCGTCTGACGCAGGTTCATGGCGTATAGTTGAGGGATCAATCTTATTGTGCGTCAGAGCGAATGAACCACCACTTTCTTTGGGATCCTGATGCTCCACATTCCCCTCAAATCACCGAGCTTGTAACCTGTCGCCCCATCCGATGGATAAAGTGAGGAGATGACATCATAGTTTTCTTCACTTATGTCAGTCCCGATCTCGCCGTGACAATTGAGACACAGTGCATTAGCCACAATGATCGGTTTGTTGTAAAGCAGGTACCGGTCATCCTCTTCCTGAATTGCCGGATCGATGGATGTTCCATTATCATGACTGTATTGATACGCCTCAAGGATCAGGGATTCCAGTGAATCGGGTTCGTCTGCCGGGTTACGGAACTTATGGCTGACCCGCAAAATTCGAGCACCGGTGCTGTCTTCTACCTCGCGCACAATGTCAATTGCACTGGTGCTGCAAAATTGAAGCGCGTAAGCGATACCCTTATCACCGATAGCTTCCAGTAGATTTTTTTGAAGCTCTTCCTGTGCTTTTTGAGAGATTTCGTTCCCTATCTCTTTCCCTTTTTCGAGCAATTCCACCATCGTCACTCTTTTGATTTCCCGGTCCGCCATTTCCTTCCGGACGGCCTCCCGGTCAACCTGTTTGTCGGGAGTACAGCCCTGGATCAGAAAAAAGACGATCAGGGCGTAATAGAAATGTGCAGGAATCAGCGACTTCAATATCCCTCCTTCATGTTAATTTTATGGGTTCAAAATTAAACGGGAATGATTGAAAAGTTAGAATCAATCAAACACAGATTCGAGGAAGTTGGACAACTGATCGTTCAGCCGGATGCAATGGCGGATATGAATGTTTACTCGAAACTCCACAAGGAGTATAAGGATCTTGAAAAGATCGTAAAAAAATACGATGAGTATCGCAACGCGAGAGAACACATGGAAAGTGCGAGGGAAGTATTGCAAACGGAGAAGGACGAAGAGTTTCGTGAGATGGCAAAAGCCGAAATCGATGATCTCGAACCCAGGATTGCTATGCTCGAAGGTGAACTAAAGGTGCTGCTAATCCCGAAAGACCCTAATGACAGCAAAAATGTGATTTTGGAAGTGCGGGCCGGGACAGGTGGGGATGAGGCCAGCATCTTTGCCGGGGACCTGTTCAGAATGTACAAGCTTTACGCGGAATCTCAAAAGTGGAAATTTAGTGTGCTCAACTACAATGAAGGATCAGCCGGAGGTTACAAGGAAATAGTAACATCCATAGAAGGTGATGACGTGTACGGCAAGCTGAAATTCGAATCTGGTGTTCACCGTGTTCAGCGCGTGCCGGCTACGGAATCCCAGGGCAGGGTACACACATCCGCTGCTACCGTAGCGGTCCTTCCCGAAGCTGAGGATGTCGATGTTGAGTTGAACATGGGCGATATTCGCAAAGACACTTTCAGGGCATCCGGCGCCGGAGGTCAGCACATCAACAAAACGGAGTCTGCCGTTCGCCTTACCCACAATCCAACCGGTATTGTGGTGGAATGTCAGGATGGTCGCTCACAGCATGCAAATTATGACAAAGCTCTGAAAGTCCTGCGTTCCAGGCTTTATGAGATGGAGCTGAAAAAGCACAATGAGGAAATAAGTTCACAGCGAAAAAGTATGGTGGGCAGCGGTGATCGCTCTGACAAGATCCGTACTTACAACTATCCCCAGGGCCGGGTCACCGATCATCGAATCAATTATACGGTTTATAATTTACCTAACATTGTTAACGGTCAAATTGACGACTTCATAGAACAATTGAGAATTGCTGAAAATGCTGAAAAAATGAAAGTTGGAGACGTTGAGTAAGATTTCAACGTTACATTTGAAATGATCCGGAATTCCTGCCTTTTTTCAGTTCTTTCCTTTTTTATTATCCTGGGCTGCAAACACGACGACGAGATCATTTCCCGAAAAAGAGGAATGGAGCTTGTTTTCAGCACCGATACTGTACTTTTTGATACATTGCTTACGGAGAGGACCAGCATCACCAGGCGCCTGCGGATCTCAAATCCCAATGACAACGCCATCGAGATCAGCCGGATCGCTGTAGCGGGCGGCGCAAGTTCCGCATACAATATTGTTGTTAATGGAAAAGATGGTCCCGAGGTTTTGGACGAGGTCCTGTTTGGAGGGGATAGCTTGTTGATCCTGGTGGAAGTGGAGATAGACCCGCTTGATGCACAGCTACCTTACCTGGTAAAGGATTCAATACTTGTCAATTGGAATGAAAGAGAAGAAAATGTGAAGCTGATTTCCTGGGGTCAGGATGCTCATTTTATCCCGAAGGGAGTACTTTCTGACACGGAAGTATGGACTGCAGGAAAGCCCTATGTGATAATGGACACCCTCCTGGTACAAGCCCAGGCAACACTTACCATTGAAGCAGGCACCAATGTGTTGTTTGACAACGGGGCCGCCGTTTTTATCGGAGGACAGCTGCGGGTGAATGGTGACTCCGGAAACGTAGTTACTTTTCGAAATACCAGGTTTGA
Organism: Cyclobacteriaceae bacterium; assembly: GCA_028278225.1. Lineage (GTDB taxonomy): Bacteria > Bacteroidota > Bacteroidia > Cytophagales > Cyclobacteriaceae > JANQEU01. Next base: position 979 of record JANQEU010000082.1, on the reverse strand, counting down.
TATCAATTATTTGGAAGCCCCCGGTCAATGGGATGCCATATATATCCTTGAGGGAAGTAGTGGCAATCGCATGGACTATGCATTGATAGAAAATGCGCGGATCGGTCTCCGGGTCGGATCGCCGGACCAGGATACAATACCGGATATCACCGTTTCCCATTCAATTATCCGGCATATGAGTCAATCAGGCATTGAAGGTTATACATCCGATATCGCCGTAAGCAATACCCTGATCTACAATGTGGGATCACAAGCCATTTTCAATGTAGCAGGCGGAAATTATTCTTATGATCACTGTACGATCGTAAATCAGCCTAGCTTTTTCTTTGCCGAAGATCCTATTGTACAAATCGCCGATAACTTGATCATAGGTGAAGACCGGATCATTGAGGAACGGCTGGGTTTCAAAATGATCAATTCAATTGTTTGGGGTTCTTCGGAAGAAGAAATGCTGATCAGTGCCTCAATGCCATCAAACTGGATTGAAATCCGTAACAATATTATCAAAACAACGGAAGAACTGATCCTGAATTATGCGTCCACTGAGGAAAACTTTCCGGGATTTTTCGATCCGTTTGGATTCAATTATGAGTTGGATAGCACTTCATTTGCGATTGACAGAGGTTTCCCCGGGATCCTGGACGATTTGAAAGGAAACCCAAGAGATGAATTACCGGACATTGGGGCATTTGAGTTCATTCCGTGACCCGGTCTTCAGGGCACTTTCTTTTTGATTTTGCATCTTTTCGCTTTTCTTCACCAATGACGTATTTTGTTAATACTCGTCATCTTATTTTGGATGTTTGGAAACCTAAAATATTATTTCTCAGACTGACAGCACCACCCGGGCTGAAATGTCTATGCTTCGAGGGCCTCAGCATGACATTCAGTTCGTTTCTGTCGCCCTGAGGTGCGCAGCCTCGAAGGGTGACATTGGGCATGTTTAGGATTTCCTTTTTCTCTACTGATGACGTATTTT
>JANQEU010000073.1 GCA_028278225.1 Cyclobacteriaceae bacterium | reverse complement strand
CATCTCACCCACCATGATGACATCGGGGTCACCACGGAGAAAAGAACGCATCGCGCGTGCGAAATCCAAACCGATCTTTGGAAGCATCTGGACCTGGCGTAACCCTTTCTGAGTGATTTCCACCGGGTCCTCCGCGGTCCATATCTTTTTGTCCTTGGTGTTGATGTGACCCAGTGTGGAGTGAAGGGTGGTTGTTTTACCGGAACCTGTGGGGCCAACTGCCAGAATCAGTCCATAAGGCTTGGCAGCCATCTTTTTGATGAGCTTGAGGTTTCGCTTGGTAAAGTTCATGTTGTCCAAAGGGATGGGCTTGCTGGCAGCGAGAATACGCAAAACGGCATCTTCGTTACCGCCTACCGTTGGACAAGTGGCCAGACGGAATTCAACTTCCTTACCGCTGTATTTTATCTTGATCTTTCCATCCTGAGGCATACGCCGTTCAGCAATATCCAGACGGGCCATGATCTTCAATCGAGAAATTACCGCCTGTTTGTACATGGGCGGGATTTCCTGAAAGACCCGGCAAGCACCGTCGATTCGGTAGCGTACCTCCATATTGTCTTTTCCGATTCCAGGCTCGACATGGATATCCGAAACTCCCTGGTCATAGGCATCAATCAGGATTTTATTGACCAGTTTGACGATGGTGCTGTCCTCTTCGCTGATTGCGTTGAGATCGGTATCTTCAGCGTCTACGGTTAGTTCTTCTTCTTTTTCTGATCTCAGGGCATGCAAAAGGTCAGACATATCCTCGACGGATGTCGGTGTTTCTTCCCGATCGTCACTAACCGTCGAGTTTAGGAAATCACGAATATCGGCTTTCAGGCCGACTTTCAATTCAACATTTCTTTTGGGAAAGATGAGCTTGATGTTTTGAATCTTGTCCTTGTTGAAAGGATTATCGATCAAGACGACTACAGTTTTGCTGGTTTTCTCAACGGGAACCCAGAAATTCTTGGAGAGAAAGCTTAAGTTCAAACCTTCAAATACTGAGTTTGGCAATACGATGGAACTGCTATACCCGAGGTAAGGAACTTTGTAAAATTGCTCCAGTGATTTTCCCAACTCCTTTCGCGTTACCTTCAGTTCGTCCAGGAGAATCGTTTCAATATCCATCTGATTTCTGCGAGCTTTGCCGATGGCTTCCGTCAATTCCCGCTCCGTAATGATTCCATTGTTCGTGAGATAGGAAAATTTTGTGGGTTTTTGATGGACAAACTTGCTTTGATTGAAAAATGCAAGGGCTAAGGTTTCAGAAATCATCTGGGCATTTTTCTGATCCGATGCATTGAATTTACCACTTCCCTTTTTGTTGACGAGCTGAATAACTCCCATCATTCTGCCTTTATGAAGCAAAGGACACGCCAGCATACCTTTGGTTTTAAAGCCGGATTTCTTATCCCACGACCCGTCGAAAGAGAGATCCGCGTGGTATCGCTTTAATTGTTTGGGATCATGAACATTTTCAATCATGACCGTTTGCTGGGACATCGCAACATAACCCGCAACGCTGTTAGACGAAATGGGAACTCGAATTTCATTGATTGCGTCGCCGGATTTGAGCTTGGAGTAAATCTCGTTCTTGCTGGTATCGATAGCATAAATTGTAATCAGGGAAGCATTAAACAGTTCCAAGATAGACAGCTTCAATTCGAGTAATATTTCATCTACATTTTTTGCAGAATGAATAGAGTTGATAATTTGAAATAGTTTTTGCTGTGGGTCAGCAGGCGAAAGGGTGGGTGTGGTGCTGCTTTCATTTTTGATTTTGGAAACAAGTAAACCCAAGGGATGCGCTAATTCCTTGGATATTTTAAAATCCGAGTTGGTAAACTTTTGATCTCCCTGCTTATTAATGATTTCCAGGGCGCCCACCAGTTTTTGTTGAAACGGGAGAGGGATGACCATCATGGATTTTGTTTCCATTTTCAGATGCTTATCCAAGCTGGAAGAAACCGTCATGCTGGAATTGTACATCGCCAATTCCGCTTTGGAGATCTTATCGCTGATGTTTAGTGCCTTGCCGTAAGAAGTGACATATCCCACAGGAGTTTTGGGAGATAAATCCACTTGGACTTGAGGTATTTTGTTGGAAATATGATTCAGGGAAACAAGTTGTTTGCTTTCCCGGTCTACCAGAAACAGGACGACGGCTTCACAGGAAAGAATATTCTTCAAGTCATTGACGATGCCGGGAAGTAGAGATATCGCATCGGATGCAGAAGCAATCCGGGAGTGGATGGATTGGACGGCCTCGTTCTCTGAAGATGATATAATAGGCATAAAAAATTCCTGTGCGGTTTAGAATAAAAATAAAGGAGGAGGAAGCGGTTTATAGTAATAAACGCTGCCAGGTATTGTGGTGTTTCGCCTGAGGTGTCTTATCAATTAAACAATACAGACGGACATGACTTGCTTTAAATCACAATCTCCTTTGAAAACTTTCCAAATACCATCCTGTTTCAGAGTTGTCATTCCATCCTTGAGGGCCTGCTCTCTCAGTTCTTCCATCAAAGCCTGCTTCATGACCATGCGCTTGATTTCCTCGGTTCCCTCCAGAACTTCGTGAAGACCGGTTCGGCCAGAGTAACCGGTGTCGTTGCACTTGGAACAACCGACCGGTTTCTTGAGCATCAGCTCATCGGAATAAGCGATACCAATATTCTTATTAAAAAGCTCCTCGTCTCCATACTCATGAACCAACTGGTCATATTCTTCACGCGAGGGATGATATTCTTCCGTACATTCTTTACATAATGTTCTTACCAATCTTTGAGCCATGATCAGAAGCAACGCATCCGCAAAATTCAATGGATTCATTCCCATATCGAGAAGACGGGTGATGGTTTCCGGCGCCGAGTTGGTGTGCAGGGTGCTGAACACGAGATGACCGGTCAGGGAGGCTTCCAGACCGATCGAACAGGTTTCCACGTCACGC
>JANQEU010000062.1 GCA_028278225.1 Cyclobacteriaceae bacterium | reverse complement strand
GAAGGGTTTAGGTTCGGCTACGCCCACTAACCGGGAATTGGCTACGCTCGCCTTGCGGGCGAACCGCCGACTGAGTTCCTTATGGAGCATTCAATGGTTTCCGCATCTCCTAATCCGACGCGTAGGGACAATTCTCGCGCTGGCAATGGCCGTAGATGATGAGAGAATGGTCGCGAATCGCGAAACCACTGGTCTCCGCTACCCGCTTCTGACACTGCTCTATGGTCTCGTCGACGAACTCTTCCACCCGACCGCACTGGATGCAGACGATGTGATCGTGATGGGTCCCGCGATCGAGCTCGAACACGGCATGGAAAGATTATAAACACTATATCTCAGCAACCGTTGAGCGGATTTGAATTCTGCATAGGTATTCGTAATCAGGCTCCCAGTCTGCTTCTTACCCCATTCTTATATCGCATCCGTCATTGAATTGTTCATTTTTCCCATATTAGCGCCCAGTTACGAGGATCATACCTTAATCGCCCGAACAATATATTCGATTTGAATTTGGCAAACGGACTAACAATATAGATCTCCACCTTGCAAATTCTCTGAAAACATATATTGAACCTATCCCTAATACTAATAAATGTTTGTTTATTTTTTGAAGCTAGGTACCTTTAGCACAGTTATAGCCCCTATATCTCAGCAACCGTAGAGCGGATTTGAATTCTGCAAACGGATTCGGAATCAGCCTCTCAGTTTGCCTCTAAGCCAATTTTTATCTCGCATCCGTCATTGAATTGTTATTTTTTCGCATATGTGCGCCTACTTACGATGATCATACCTTAATCCCCCGAACAATATATTTGATTTCAATTAGGCAAACGGATTAACAATATACATCCAGACCTTGCAAATTTTCTAAAAACATATATTGCACCTATCCCTAATACTATTAAATTTTTATTTATTTTTTGAAGTTAGGTACCTTTAGCAAAGGTCATAACCCCTATATCTCAGCAACCGTAGAGCGGATTTGAATTCTGCAAACGGATTCGGAATCAGCCTCTCAGTCT
>JANQEU010000032.1 GCA_028278225.1 Cyclobacteriaceae bacterium | reverse complement strand
TGTCACGGTGAAAACTGTTCAGGAGGGTAACGGGTTCCTGGTGTTGCTGGACTCTTATTTTCCGGGTTGGACGGTGACGGTGGATGGAGAAGAGCAGTCCATATTACAGGCCAATCACTTCTACCGTGCAGTTCAGTTGGATTCCGGGTCTCATACCCTGGAATTTGATTACTTCCCCGAAGGCTTCAAAATGGGACTGATCATCAGCGGGATCAGTGTATTGCTGCTCATCACGGCATGCCTGGCCTGGGAAAAATATTTGACGAAGTCTGCTTGATTAATGATATGAAAGAAATCGAAGCTCGGGCAAATTCGAAACTGTTCAGGCCTGAAAGTAATAGTCTTGGCATCCTGATATTGCTTGCAATCGTAGCTACCTTTTTTTCGCCATTGCTGTTCGGGGACAAGGTTATCTTCTATCGTGATTTCAATTTTGTCACCTTTCCGTTTAAACATTTTCTTGCGCAGAGTTTTCAAGAAGGAATCATTCCTTACTGGAATACCAACGTATATGCCGGAATGCCATTCATGGCGGGGTTCCATGCTGGTGTGTTTTACCCTCCCAGTCTTTTACTCTTTCTGAATGACACCAGCTATGCCCTGAATCTATTCTATATCCTGCATTTTGTGATTCTCGGGGTGTTCACGTTTCTTCTCGCGCGCAGCTGGAAAATTTCTTTTGTCGCCGCCTTGTGTTCCGCCGTAACCGCGATGCTAAGCGGATTTATGGTTGCCTCCACACTGCTCAGTAACTTTTTTATGGCTGCAGTCTGGTTGCCTCTGGTGTTCTGGATGTTTCATCAATATTGGACGCAAAGACATGTCGGTTACTTTATCGGGTTGGTACTGGCGATCGCCACACAGACATTGGCGGCCTCTCCTGAAGTCAATATCATGACCATGTGTCTGCTATACGCGCATTCGCTTTACTTTTTGCCCAGGGCACCGGGGTTTCCCGGAATTGCACGCATGACGGCTTCACTGGTGTTGTCCGTCGTCCTGGCTCTGGGCCTAAGCGCGTTACAGCTCCTGCCGACTGCAAAACTCATGGAGCATTCTTTAAGAGATCAGGGGATGACTTATGAAATTCATGCACAGAATTCTTTAGAGCCTGCAAAACTGTCTACTCTGGTTTTATCTCCTGATTATGGGGGGCTGTTGGAGACCCGCGATTATCCGTCGTGGTTCTCGGGTTTTCTTCACACCGTGTATATGGGTTCGTTGGGCTTGGCGTTTGTTCTGATTGGTTTTCTACTTTGCCGGGAGAAACCCATCCGGTTTTGGCTGGTTGTTTTTGCATTGGGTATTTTTCTCTCGTTTGGCAAATTCAATCCGATCTATGAAATCATTTATCCCTGGGTTCCTTTGCTGAATCTGTTTCGCTTTCCTGAAAAGTACTTTTATATTTCTTCCTTTGCGGTTGTTTTTCTTTCAGGATATGTATTGGATGTTTTAACCCAGGGTATTGAGAAACGGGAAATTAAAATTATTCCAACTGCAGCGACTCTGATTGTATTGCTTGGAGCAACCGTCATCCTTTCCATGCGTCACTCGTACCTTGACGCAAGGCTTCCTGTAGCTGTTTTGTTGGTCTTCAGCTGTTCGCTGGCGATGCTTTATTTCAGAAAGCTCAGCCGATTAATGTTTGTCACAGCAGTCTTTTTTCTGATTTTAATGGATTTAAGCATAAAAGATGTGCGTCTTCTTCCCATGATTGACCGAAAGTTCTATGAAGAGAAACCAGTGGTTATGGAGACCGTGGGAGATTCATTTGGAAAATACAGGGTCTACTCAGGGCGGATTGAAAAGACGCCTGATCCCGATGTAAACCCTCAAGCGCCTACTTGGATGGACGAATTATTTTTGGCGAAACAATATCTACGACCGTTTACCGGAATGGCATGGAAGGTGGAACATGTGGCCGGACATCCGGGATTGGGTCTTGAGTTAAGAAGACATTTAGTCTGGTTTTACGAACTGATCGATGCTGAACCGGAAAAGCGGTTTCGGATTCTCAAGCGTAGCAACGTGAAGTATTGGATCGATTGGGACTCCCCGGCCCGTTTCAGTATGGAGGGCGAACCATTGGTGTTTCCGAATCGGGTAAAAGTGTGGGAGGATGCTCTGCCGCGAGCCTTCCTGGTGGGTCGGTTAAAACAGAAAGAAAAGTCCAAAGTACTCGACACGTACTACGCGCCCTCCTTCGATCCGTTATCGGCGGTGTTATTGAGCGAGTCGGTGGATTTTACACCTTCTCCCCATTTTCAGGGAACGGTGGAAGAGGTGACCTACCG
>JANQEU010000097.1 GCA_028278225.1 Cyclobacteriaceae bacterium | reverse complement strand
GACAACTTTAAGAAACAACGTGCAACTAATTGGCAGATTAGGTAACGACCCGCAGATCAGAAGTTTTGAAAGCGGAAAGAAAATGGCAACATTCTCCATCGCCACAAATGATGTGTACTACAACAACAAAGGCGAAAAGGTAGAAGACACGCAATGGCACAATGTGGTGGTGTGGGGCAAGAAAGCTGACGTAGTCGAAAGCTACCTGCATAAAGGAAGTGAAATTGCCCTCCAGGGTAAACTCATAAACAGGTCCTACGAAAAAGACGGCAGTACAAAATACATCACCGAGATCAATCTCAGTGAGCTGTTGATGATGGGCAAAAAAGCCTGAATCAACTTTTTGATTTATGCTTCAAAAGGCTCTCGCAACGGGAGCCTTTTTTTATTCGTTCTGTCACCAGGGTACATGGGCGTAACCATCCACCTGTTTTTATGCCCACTGCGCATCACAATTATCCGGTTTTCATCCAATATTTATTTTGCTTTCCGACCTGTCGGTTTAAATTGCGCTTTGCAAAATGGTAAACATCCGATATGTGGAAAAAAGTCCATTGGCCAATACGGGAGAATCCGGATTCTCCTGTTAAGAATAGAGCCTTATTTCATCGCCAGAATATTGTTCAAAACCGGGAAGGTGCTCGCGGCCATTCCCCTACCCATTGATGACCGATAAACCCAAACCATCAGACCCTAAGATAGATCTTTATGAAATACTTCTTTCGGCACCCGATCCCGGGGTGACGCTGAAAGTATTGAAATCACTGGCATCCGAAAAAGGTGATAAAACTTTCCTGAGGGAAGAACAAATACGAAGTTTCGCACTTGCTATCGGCGGGCCGATTGAGGATAGGACCTTATCGGAGGCTTTTACTTATCTGATCGAAGGCGGAATTATCACGGAATTGGGAGAGAGTGGCATCTACGCTTTAAAGTCACCTGATCTGGCATTGGAAATCACGTTGAGAACCGACCGGTTCGAACACGGTCTGGGTAAGGTCAAAGCGTTCATCGATTACACCTATGCGGAGCATTTGAAACGATCCTTCTTACTGAGTGAAAATGACCTCAGGCATATTAAACTATTCGAAAGAGGACTTTACCTGGAAGAGGAGAAAAAAATCTTCCTGGAAAAAAGCAGGAAAGCTGTACGTCGAAAAAATGTAAAACGAAAAATTGAAGTAGTTGCCACATCAGCTGTAATTGTGTCTCTGGTCTTCTTATCAATACTGATCTACAATGAAAAAGACCGGAGTTCCGATGCCATGAATGAAGCCAGGCTGAGCGCTCAGGCATCCGTAAGTGATCAGGAAGCACTGGCTGAGCAATCCAGGAAAGCCCTGGAAAGGGCCGCCGTGGCTGAGAAACAGTTGGAAGAAGCGTTCTCAAGAGAAAACGAAGCGAAGCAACAGGCTAAGCTGGCCAATCAAAATTATCGCAACGCAGTCAATCAGGCGAGGATGGCCAGGGAGCAGAAAGAGGAAACAGACAGACAGCGAATTCTGGCCGAGGAGAAACAAATGGCTGCGGAGGTACAATCCGAGCAAGCGGAAAAAGCACTGGTAGCATCAACAAGGCACAAAATGGTCTCCATAGCAATATCACTGGCAAATAAATCCATTTTACAGCGTACCCAGCCACTCAAAAATCAGCTGGCATTAGAAGCTTACCATTTATATAATCAAAACAGCGAATACCCGTTTGAGTCGTCCGTTTACAATGCATTTTATTATGCCAGGAAGAATGTCGCGGGAGATTACTTTAATGAACTCACCGGACATGATGGTACCAGGATCAATCAGATCGACATCATCAATGAAGAGCACTACACACTTGGGGATGATGGAAAACTGATGATTTGGGAAAGGACTGCTGCAGGTTTCTCAAGGAGGGAAATCGACCTGCGATTTATTTATTATTGGGAAGAAGGTGAAATGGACATAATTGCATCTTCGATCGATAGTCACAACATCCAATCCCTGGCTGCAAATGATCAAAACACATACCTGGTAAGCACAGGCTCAAAACGATTCCTGCAAATCAACCAGTCAACGGACGAAGTTTACGAAATCATCGTAGACGATTTTGAAGGGCAGCTAATAAAAATATTCCCGGCTGTCACTGGCTGGCATGTGATTTCCACATCCCAGTTTACACACATTACAGCCACTAGCCCTGATCAGATCACCTCAAACACTTATCCGCTGGAACGCAAGGCTTTAAGCGCTATCAGGTCCGAAAATGGCTACTACCTGCTGGGTACAGACGAAGTATATGATCTTGACATTTCCACGATACAGCAAACGTCCGTGGGATTGAAAATCGGATCTTTTCCAACCAATTTAAGTGTAGCTCCCGACTTTGCTTTCATGGCTGTTGGGTACGCATCCGGGGAAGTGTCGTTATATGATTTGAATACAAAAGGACAAATCGAACAATTGACAGGTCACACAGCCAGAATATCTTCGCTGCAGTTTTCAGAAGATATGAAAAGGCTTGTATCAGGAGGATATGACCGTACACTCAACATTTGGGATCTGGAAGATTTTACCAGGGAACCCATACAATTCAGCGACCATGACTCGTTCATTACGGCCCTTCATTATGATCAAACAAATGACCTTATAATGGTGGGAGAAGTTGACGGCACCCTCAAGTACTACAATCTTGACTGCGATGAAAGTATTGAGCAACTGTGTGCAACCGTTATAAATCCACTATCAGAGAAAGAATGGATCCGGTATGTTGGAGAAAATATTACCTATGATCCCTATTCCTGTAGCTCTTCACCCTTCTAAGCAATATGAGAGACTGACACTGGACGATGAAGCTGAATAGTATCAAATATTTGTTTTCCCTCCTTATCATTTACTCGGTAAATGTGTATGGTCAGAACTGTACTGAAAATCTGGAAACAGCCGGGCAATACTACGACGCAGGTCAGTTACACCTTATTTATGATGTACTGAATGAATGTCTCCTGGACGGACAGCTGACCCGCGAGGAAATGATAGAAGCTTACAGGCTTCTTGCAAATGTTTCCTTTAACCTGGATTCTACAGCCAGGGGAATCGAATACCTTGGAAACATCCTGAATAAAAGTTTGAGCTATCATGCGGATGAATCGAATGTATTCAAATTCAGACAGAGCCTTTCCCGGCTTAGGGATTCCCCAAAATTGCAGTTTGGATTGAGTATGGGCATGAATAAACCCGTGGTAAAAGTGGACGATATTTACGACGCCATTTTAGACAGGGAAAATGCACTTACAATTTACGGACTCACTGAAGGAAAACTTCTCACAAATTTCGAAGAGTACCTGGGTTTTTACGTAAGCACTGTTTTTGTGAAAAGAATATTAAACAGCGTTGATCTGGAAACCGGTTTTGGATATCAATCCACCGGATTTGAATACTTCGATCATTTTGGTAATGTCACCAGGGAGACCAGGGTGGAAGACTTCACAATCCCACTGCTCATAAACTATCGCCCGCCTGTCAAAATTCGCGGGAACACACTTGCGGTACAGTCAGGGATAAATTTCTCATGGCTCGATTCCTGGAGACACAGTGACAGAATAGGAGAGAAATTGAGCAACAATACGACAGCCATCCGATCGTCATTAAATTACAGTTGGGTGGTTGGAGCACTGATCAACTGGAAGGTTGGCAATATCGTGTTACGGCCAAATTTCCAGTACTGGATGGGTGCTACACCAAGGTCTGAAAAGATAGCCGATAGCGAGAATGCCGTATTTGCGTATAATGATCCTTCTTTCATTAATTACAATGCCCGCTTCAACTACTTCATTTTCTCAATTGGCATTTTAAAGCAACGTTTCTGATGCGAATTTTATCATTCCTTCTTGTCATTTCCATACTCACCTCCTGTACCACGGAGGATGTCATTTTCTTTGATGGGAACTGGACAAGAATAATCTATGAAACGTCCGATATCGGAGCAATTGAAATCAACAGGGAATCGAATCCCACCATTGCATTTAGAAGCAATTTTTATGAGATACTGGGTGTCGATGGTACATTGTCCCCTACCCGAAAGGAAAGTTTAAGCCAGTTTCATCAGTCGGCGGGCCAGGTAGCCAGCCCCCTGGGAATAGACAGCAAATTCGTTTTTGGGATGGTTGACAGCTCCGGCTTTGTCCCCGAATATGGAATAAAATTAATGGACAATGAATTTGAAGCTTTTAGCTATTCCCATGGCAATTTCGAGAAAGGGATTTTCCTTCCAGGCAGCCCGGACACATTCTATGGGCTTTTACAGTCACCTGTTTACCAGGGTGGCTCCGGCAAATTTGACGCAGACATCCTCATTGTCGAATACACAACAACATTAGGTGCTTTAGATACCCTGTCCAGTCACAGGATTACAGTGACCGACCTGCTATTGGATCAATCATCAATATTTGACGGATTCATCGATGGTGACCACATTTACCTTGCCATCCAATCGCAGATATACCGGTACAATACTCAGAATCAAAATATCGTATCCATTAATACCGGATCTTATATACAAAACATTTTTCCCGTTGGAGATCAGGTGGTGGTAAGGAAAGAGGGATTCAAACTGGAGATTCATAGTCAGGAGTTAGTACTGCAAAATGATCTTGATCTGTCGGACATCCTTACTGGCGGGGAAGATATCAAGAACACCATATTGAAGATGTTTACAAAGGGAGATCAGGTCTTTTTGATAACGGGTGTTTCCCAGGTAAAAGAAATAAGGCATGATTTTTTGGCGGAAGTCACCATATCCGTAGATCTCCTGACTATAGATAATAGTTGGAATGTAACAGGCAACCACACGATCCTTAAGGGACTGGACGGCGATACTGAGTTACTTTGGAAAAAATACAAGTTGATATCCGAGGATGTCCGGGAAGGTTTTTTTGCAGTTTTCCTGTTTCAAAGCAGTCTTGCTGATTCCAAATACGAATACCTGGTGAAAAGGGTGAATCTGAACTAGCTTCTTGTTGTTGATCCGCTTCAACCCGGCAAGCCATATCTAAAATCACATGTTCGGTGCCGGTAAAGATCTGTTACCGTCAATATCAAAAATTCACCCCCCTGGCATTGCCCTTACCAGCTGCATTTCAAACTTCCCTCGCCCACAACCCTCACCAAGTATTTCAAGCTGTAACTCATTTTTGGCAACACCATTAATGATACCGGTATCTATCAACCTGCAATTCACATAAGTATTGACATAGGTGGCCAGGCTCCCGCTGGCCCCAAATTCTTTAATACTATCTGACTCCAGCGAAAATATTACCGTACCGCTTTCGATAATTGGTCCCCCAAATCCACCCGGACTTTCGGTAGTAAATGATCCCAGATACTTATCGGTCACTCCACTTTCAGTGATTTCACCCCGAAGTATCAGGGTCCTCTCCTGCCCCTGCTGCAAAAATACATCCTGGGCAAGGATATTATGAACAAGCACTCCCTGGTAATAGCCATTGTAAATTCCTTGCTCCCTGAGCGTTAACCAGTTTGATTCGAGCTGCGAAAGCTGATTGAATCGTTCACCTACCATTAGTATTTTGACGACGTACTCTTTGTTAGCAACTATTGGATTCCCTTCAACATCCAGGACTGATGAAAGTCGTACCGAATATTCCTGGCTATTGGATAAAGCTACAGTACTGTATCTCTCCGGAGTCAATAAAAAAGCCTGCTTTCTATCGAAGCTGCCCGAAATTTCGGAGGGTATTACCAATATTCTGAACTGACCAATTCGGGCAATATTCCGGATGGAAAAGACAACGCTGATATCAGAGGCATTTCCCTCATTCCCAACGTCAAATATGCTGATTTTATCAATTCGCTGAACAGGTTCCGGATCATTTGCATCAGAACATGCAAAAAATAACAGTCCGCCCAGAGCCAAGCAGATGTAATAGATTTTCATGAATATTGAGTCAATGGAAACGACTTGCTGCGTCGCTTCGTTTGCAAAACTACTTAAACCCGATTAACCCGTACTTATTCACTTTCCGATATCTTTCACAAACCTGAACCACACCTCCGAATTCGAAAAAGATCACAACAAATTAAGAACAATTTATACCACGAGCATTTTGCTAACTTTGACATTAGTTTTATTATACTGATACTGAAATGGCTGTTAAAACCGTAGACGAATACATTGAAAATCACGCTGATCGCAAAGATTCATTGATGCTTCTCAGAAAAGTACTGGCATCTACAGAACTGGAAGAAGCGATCAAATGGGGTGGTCCTGTCTACACAGTGAAAGGAAAAAATGTTGTAGGCCTGGGAGCGTTCAAATCTTTTGTGGCAATCTGGTTCTTTCAGGGTGCATTGCTCCGCGATGAAAACAAGGTACTGGTGAACGCACAGGAGGGTAAGACGAAGGCATTACGACAGTGGAGATTCGGCACGTCCCGGGAAGTGGAAGAAAGTATTGCATCCATAAGAGCATACGTGCAGGAAGCCATTGAAAATCAAAAAGGAGGAAGAGAGATCAAGCCGGATCGCAATAAGGAGCTTGTCATACCGGAAGAACTACTTCAGGTCTTCGGTGAGCGTCCTAATGTGAAAGATGCATTTCAGCAACTGAGCCTGTCCAGGCAACGTGATTATGCCGAGTACATTGAGTCAGCAAAGAAGACCGAAACAAAAATTGCGAGACTGGAAAAGATCATACCCATGATTGAGCAGGGCATAGGTTTAAACGATAAATACAAATAACCGGAAGATACGAGCCCCGATTTGCAAGATTTGGAAAACTCAGACTGGTTAAATTTCTGAAATACGATGTTAGTACCTCTTTCATCCTTACGAAATTTGAGTACTGAAATTTTATTCTCCCACTTCCAGGCCATTTTTACGTTATAAAAAGTGTACTTATGATGCAACCTTTGAATGAGTGTTGGCATCACCCTTATGAAACTTACCAAAGTGTTAATCATTCAAAAGTCAGTAACCGAAGACGACTTACTATCGGGCTGCCAGAAAGGGAAAGCCAGGGCTCAAAGGACATTATATGAGCGGGTGGCACCCAAAATGCTGGGAGTCTGCAGAAGATATATCATGGACGCGGAGGAAGCGGAACATGTAATGATAGGCGGAATGGTAAAGGTTTTTGAGAAAATTGGTCAATTCAGCGGAGAGGGGAGTTTCGAAGGCTGGATCAGAAGGATCGTCGTAAACGAGTGTCTGATGTATCTGAGAAAGAATCGTTCCATGTCCCTGGAAGTCGAAATTGAAAATGCTGACCGGGAGCCTGATTTCAATAACCTGGAGGACAATATAAATACGGAAGTGTTGATGGGTCTCATCAGGGAATTACCGGTTGGCTACAGAACGGTTTTCAACCTTTATGCAATTGAAGGTTATAATCATGCCGAAATCGGAGAAAAACTGAATATCAGTGAAAATACTTCAAAGTCTCAGCTGAGTCGTGCCAGAAAGATCTTACAGACAAAGCTGTTGAAGCTTGAGCAAAACGAAACACTAAAAACATTGAACCATGGATCAAACTAAAATTGATCGGTTATTCCGGGAAAAGGCTGACAACTATCAGCCCACGCCATCGGCAGATGCCTGGAAGGTGATAGATAATCAGATTCATCCCAAACGAGAACACTGGAAACAATACCTTAAGGTAGCCGCATTGCTTGGCGTGGTATTATCAACAGTGCTGATCCTCTTAAAGGTTGATCAGGAGGAGACGGCTACTTCCATAGCAGCCCGAACAGAGATCGACCATCCCCAAAATGTAAGAGAAGCCATAATCTCGATCCCGGAGAAGCAAAAGGAAATTACGGAAAGCACGGATGCCGTTTCCGAAGCTACCACTGAGCCGGAATTGACAATTGAACCGGTACAGCGTGAAACACAGTTCATCACTTTGCAAAATGTGCAGCGTAAAAAAATTATGCCGGAATTCACGCAGCCTGATATTCCGGGGATATATCAATTGAAACCCGCAGAATCTAAAATTCAGATAAAATATTATGCATATGCAACGCCCGTGGAAGATGAAGCATCTAAGGGTAAAATCGGAAGGCTTTTCGAATACGCCCAAAATACATCACCCGCGGAGATGTTAGCGAAAGTCCGGGAAGCGAAAGATGATTTTATCAATTCAAAATTGAATTTGGATTGATCTTACAAATTTCAAAAAAAGGACAATGAAAAAGTTAACAGCAACAATAATATTACTTTCATTTTTTACGATACCGGTGGTATTCGCAATGAGTGAAAATGATTCGGACACAGTGGTGATCACACTTGAGAACAACAATAAGATCGTGATCTACACCCGCAATAAGTCTGATCTCAGGGAAATCGAAAAGTATGATATCAATAAGATGATCCGGGATCTGAATCGCAAGGTAAACAGGACAAGCGCCGATTACCTGGAATTGGATGATGACGAAGGAGACAGCTACATCCGTGATACGACCATAATTTACCAGGATGGTGATAAATATGCCCGGATCAAGCTGGGAGACATTGAATTTGGAGTAGATACGGAAGATATTGATAACTGGGACGACTTTGAAGACGAATGGAGGCGTGATGATGACTTCAGGTCATATTCATATATTGACCGCAATGTCGATCGGACCGACAACACCTTCAACTTTGAATTGGGAACGAACAACTGGTTGATAGACGGGACAGATTTCCCGAATGAAACCAATGAACCATTTTCCGTAAGACCCTGGGGATCATGGTACGTGGGATTGTCAAACATAAATAAGACATGGGTCGGAGGTCCGCTTTTCGTCGAATGGGGATTCGGCGTGTCATGGTACAACTGGAAATTTGAGGATGATGCGGTGCAAGCTCTCGAAGGGGCGGATTCCGTAGAGTTCATTACTCAATTCGCACCGGACATAAACCCGGAAAAAAGCAAACTTTCCGCAACCTACCTTAACTTCAGTGTGGTGCCGATATTCGATCTTGCCCAGGGGAGAAGAAAAGTCAACGCTCTCGAACGGGGTTCTTTCCGGGTAAAAAGATCAAGGAAGCAGGGATTGCGATTCGGTGTTGGCGGATACGCTGGTTACCGCCTGGGAAGCCGCTCAAAATTCGTATACAAAGACGCCGGTAACAAGGAAAAGGATATCAACAGGGACAACTTCTACCTTACCAATTTCCGTTATGGCATCAGGGCACAGATGGGCTATAAAGGGGTGGATTTCTTTGCAAATTATGATTTGAATGAGGTATTCGCACAGGGCAAAGGGCCAAAGTTGAATGCCATTTCCTTTGGAATAATATTTTAACCCAAGATACCGGACAGACAGTATAATTGATCCGGCGCGGAAGTTCCTTCCGCGCCGGATTATTTCCCACTATGGGACATTTAAACCTGCATCGTATAGTTGCGTCACTCCAGATCGACACCGGACTCAAGGAGCTTCCTTTCCTTTTTACTGAGTTTCAGCTCATCCACCACTTTATCATATCTGGGCCGGTTCATCGAAAACAGGAAAAGGATAAAGACATAGGCAAATACAAATAAGTAATCACTGTTAATGTATGTGGCTATGAGCGCAAGTACCGCAGTAGCTTCGAAGAGAATGAGTTTCCTTACCTGAACCTGGTAGTACTCCCATAGTTTATCGCGTAATGTCATCTTTACCGGAATCGCTTCGATTGCCTTTTTCCCTGAACGATGCGCCCAGTTAAGTCCTAATCCGATCATGATCAGTACTGACGCCTGAAATACATATCTCGACCATCCCGTGATTATTGACAATCCCCCTCCCCCCCTTTCCAGCTCCAGAAATACCCATGCAAAAGGAAGTAGCGAGAATGCAATGATCCCATTAAAAACCAGGTTGATTCTCTGATAGAATTCAGACCAGTTTTTGAATCGCTTCTTCATGTACCTGGCAAAGATCACAAAAGAATTCATAACCTATTATGAAAAATTACGTAAATTATATTGATATCATTTTGATATCATATTAATTCATAAAAAATTCTAACGCTATGAAGTCCAAAGAAAAATCGAACCGACCCTTATCAGGTTATCTCATGGTTGTGATTGAACTGATCCTGGGGATTACCGCCCTCTTCACTTTAAAGATGGGGCCGGTAGGGATCATACCTGTTGTAATTTTTGTTTTTTGTCTTCCCGGCTTCTTCTACGTAAATCCAAACGGTTCAAGGGTTCTTGTCTTATTCGGTAGATACATCGGAACTGTAAAACAAAATGGATTTCATTGGGCCAATCCTTTTTACTTCAAAAAATCAATATCCCTCCGGGCGAGAAACTTTGACAGTGAGCGTGTAAAGGTCAATGACAAGCTGGGGAATCCAATATTGATTTCAGTGATCCTGGTCTGGAAGGTTCAGGACACTTATGCGGCTGCATTTGAAGTGGATGACTATGAAAATTTCGTAAGAGTACAGACTGACGCAGCAGTCAGGAAAATGGCAGCCCGGTATCCTTACGATAATTTCGATGATGCCCAGGCTGAAATAACGCTGCGCTCAGGATTGCATGAGGTGAACGATGCCCTTGAAAGAGAGATCGAAGAAAGACTGAAAATCGCCGGGATCGACATCCTTGAGGCCAGAATAGGATATCTCGCTTATGCAGAGGAAATCGCCAGCGCTATGCTGAGAAGACAGCAAGCCACCGCCATTGTGGCCGCCAGGCACAAGATAGTGGAAGGAGCGGTCGGTATGGTGGATATGGCCCTGGACGAGCTTTCCAAGAAAGAGATCATTGATCTGGACGAGGAGCGAAAAGCTTCCATGGTAAGTAACCTGATGGTTGTCCTCTGTGCAGATAAAGACGTAGCCCCGGTTATCAATTCGGGCACGATCTACAATTAGAGAAGCATGAAAGGAAAAGTGATCTTTGAGGAAACTCAAACCTTTCGATTCACATGGTCCTGGTATTTGGTCATTGCCATGACGCTATTAATGTTCTGGATCTTTGGGCGCGGCTTTTACAAGCAGATCATTGTGGGCGAAACATGGGGAAATAACCCTATGTCCGATACGGCGTTGATCCTGGTTACTTTGTTTTCTTTGGTACTGATAACCGGGATCTTAATATTTATCAGTATTCACAGGCTTGTCATCCAGGTAGATGAGGGTTCGGTGAGATACAAATTCTTGCCGTATTTTTCCACATTCAGAACATTGACCCAGGATAATGTAAAAAGGCTTTACGTCAGAAAGTACAAACCAATCCTGGAATATGGCGGATGGGGCTATCGCATAAGATTCAGGAAGAAAGCATTTAATATACGCGGTAATTGGGGATTGCAGGTTGATTTCAGTAATGGCAAAGGACTTCTGCTGGGCACTCAGAAACCTAAGGAACTGGAAACGGCAATTGATCAGCTCAGGTTGAACTGGGAAATGAATTAGCATGGCAAAGAAAAAACCATTTGTGCTGCGTCTCAATGAATCCAGTCTCAGGGCCATAGAAAAATGGGCGGCCGACGATTTCAGAAGCACAAACGGACAATTGGAATGGCTCATTCACAAGGCCCTCAAAGAAGCAGGACGGCTTCCGAAAAAATAGGATGGAAGCTGTCTGAAAGCCCGGTTCTGGCATCCCCGCACGTCCGGGACTTTTTGACCTTTTGACAATCAATACTCTGCCACAACCCCACCCCAGGTATGGAAGGTTGGCCATGGAAATGGCTTTTCTGCATTCATTATAAATGTGTATCTGTCAGCTAAAAAATTATAAATCTCTGAATGTCCGCTGCCACCTTCTATATGCTGCCCAACCCGTGATATCCCCTGATCGAGCGGAAATTCGATGACATCTATGGATATGGAGTAAAACACGTCTAAAACCATAACTTGTTGATTTACAGGTATATACATTTTTATCTGAACTAGGTGTGACGCTTTGTCTATGAATATCTGAATTCGGGTGAGCCCTTGTCTATGTCACTTTCTGGTGTCTTTTATCGCTGCACTTTTCCTTTGGTCACACATTTAAAGTTTACCAAAATGAAAAGTTTACCAGACTACTTATTTACGTTTATCAGCTTCTTAGGAAAGATTATCCTGAAGGTCAGTGCCGTTATCCTGTTTCTACTTCTTGTTTGTCAAAGTAGAGGTCAATCCATCGCCAGGTTCAGTTTTTATTCCGTGAACCAGGAGTACTTTAATCCTGCCACCAGCGGTTTGCAGGTAGAAATGAAGGCTAACACGTTTTACAGGGCGCAGTGGTTTAATGTCGAAGGAGCTCCCAGAACGATCGGTGTCTCCGGTACAATGCCAATCAACTTAAGTGCCGGTGCAGGACTGATGCTGGTTTCGGACCAGGTGGGCAATTCATCCTTAACCAACCTTTCAGTTGACGGTTCTTACCGTATACCGGTGAATTTCTCCCATCTTGGCGTTTTAAGTTTTGGGATGAGGTGGAATATCCGTGTAGATAATTTCCAGGCTACCGAAGAACAGGTAGGGGATCACCAGTATGATTATTCAGCCTCTTTGGACGTGAAGCCGGGATTCGGATTGTTCTATTATGACGAGCTGTTTTTCGCAGGGATCAGTCTGCCCAAATTCTCAAGGGAAAACATCCGGCTGGGACAGGCTCTCACCAATGGCTTGCACATCAATGCAGGATCCAATTTTGTCGTATCCGGCAGGGTAAGACTTCGCCCTTCGATATTGATCAGGTCGGAGATAGCTACTTCATTGGCAGTGGAAGGCAACATACTGATGATCCTCAATGATCTCTGGTTTGTGGGCGGAGGTTACCGAAACACAGGCAATGGATTCTTCCTGTTAGGTTTCAAGATCAATGATAGAATAGAACTGGACTATGCTTATGACATGGGCTATGAGATATCAGGGTTCAACCCCGGCGCATCTCACGAGGTACACGTGACCTTCAAGGTGGACAAAATCAAGAAAGTGGTGCTTCGTACGCCGAGGTGCTTTGGTGGCAAATGGAAGAACTATGTGTACAACTAAATAGGATTAAAACCGGCAAAGAAATAGAAACAGATTTAGTTCTGGTAAATGTGAGGGTAGTCCTTTTTAGGGCTGCCCTTTTTTTCTTCAGGATGACCATGCCATTGAGGGATTGAATATCCCGCTTTGGACAGATCGGTTACCTCGGGGGTCATATCTTGTGACCATCGCCAATGCAACTGAAGAGTGCCAGTTGTGATGAGTAGGAGCGGTCAGGGTTGGCCGCTCTTTTTTTATTTAAAGAGGTCAGAGGTTTTATTAAAGTAAAAAAGCGATTCACCGGTCAGGTCTGCTTCGTTTAAAAAACTACCATATTATTACATATTTAACTAATAATATTAGCATAATACTAATATTATTAGTATATTTGTCAGTCTTGTTTTGCTTCCGGACCACTATGCTTCAGGAGCAAAAATCAAATTGTGCAATTGGAAAATGTGCTTTTTCCGGAATTAAATCTAATTTTAAGACCGTAAACTACACATCCAAAATGACGATTACAATCCTCGATGAACTCAAAACGTTCATCACACCTTTGTCCGGTGAAGAAAAATTCACCCTGAAACAGAGTCTTCTGGAAGAAGGATGCAGGGATCCGCTGATCCTGTGGGCAAAAGAAAATGGCGAAAAAATCCTTATTGATGGGCACAACCGGTATGCTATCTGTATGGAGCTTGGACTGAGCTACGAAACAAAAGAACTCATAGTTAGTTTTTATCAATTTCAGGCCAAAGAGGCAGTTCATACCTGTCCATATAGTCCTGGCGCTGTATGATCAGGACCTTCTTTGTCCCTTCCTGCACCAACGGCAGGAAAGCGTAATCGTAGTTCAGGAAATAGACCTGGTTGTTTTGCGTCCTGTAAATCCGGGTAAAGTATTCATAGTTGAAACCCATTCGGTCAAGTACATCTTTCCTTACGGTAGTTTTGCCTTCCGGACACAGCGTTCTGAGCACCTTGCGATTATGACGGAGGAGGCTGTTGATCCTTCTGATTTCCTGTTCACCGGGGTTTTTATGTGTGTTGTGATGCCTGGCCCGGCAACTGTCATTGCAAAACTTCTGGTCCGCCCTGCCATCCAATTCTTCGCCACAATGCAGGCATTTCCGTTTAGAATTCATATTATTAATCGTATTATATACGGTTAATATACGTATAAATACATGTAAGATCAAAACTATCCCTATTTATGTGTAATCGATTTTTATTGAAAAAATCCCATTCCTGACCAAATCGCACCAGCCAACTTTCTAATCTTAACTCTTTATTATATATGTTACAGCTTCGTGATAGTACCATGGCATTTAAATGTTACTATGGTTTGGAACGCTATCCAATGAAGAACACCGCAACTTTAATCAAACTGACCCTCCTTGCCCTGACATTCAACTGTTGTCAGGACCAAAAAGAAAAAACCGCTGGCAACATCAGTGGTTTGTGGTCCCTGCACATCATGGAATTGCAGGATACTATCACCGGTGATTGGAATGAATGGCGAAACGGAATGCAAGGCTATTTGCTTTATGATAACTACGAGAATATGGCACTACATCTGACCGTAAAAGGGTATCAGGATACGGATTTACGCTTCCCAAATTTTACGGATACCATATCCATTGACGCCCTGAAACACCTGACAGGATCATATTTCTACATGGGCAGGTACAAGGTACTGGAAAATGAAGGTGTAGTCCGTCATACAAGAATTTCGCACTCCAATCCCGGAGAATGGAATGCTGTAGTCAGACGAAAGTTTTCATTCAGCGGAGATACCCTCGTCATACAGCCCGAAGAATCCCAAAACGCAGGTCTGCGACTAAAATGGGTCAGGAAGTGATCCCTGTTTACATCCCGCCTTTTTGAATAGCCGCCAAAACACGTTCAGGTGTAAAAGGCATCTGATATAACCTGGCTCCGCAGGCATTGTAAATGGCATTACCGACCACGGCCCCAACACATATGATGGAAGGCTCGCCACCGCCCAAAGGCTGTGAGTCCATATCATCAATGAAAACAGTCTCAATTTCCGGTGTTGTGGAAAATCTGGCAATTTCGTAATCGCTGAAATTCAATGATTTTACTTTGCCTCCTTCAAACCGGACATGTTCGGTAAGTGCGTATCCGAGTCCCATCGTTATCCCTCCTTCTACCTGCAGCCTGGTTCCCTGAGGATTCACAACCTGCCCCATATCCTGGGAGCAAACCACACGCCTGACTTTTACATCCCCATTTATCCGGTCCACTTCCACTTCTGCCATCATCGCAACATAGACGTTCACATCTTCTCCGAGAGCCACTCCCCATCCCCGCCCGGAATCAAGTGTCATATTTGGTTTCCATCCAAACTTATCGGCAACGGCCTTCAACGGTTTAATTACCCGCGGATTTTTCAGGCATTTCAACCTGAATTCTACCGGATCCATCTTTGCTGCGTTTGCCAGCATATCTATGTGGGATTCACGCGCAAAAGTATTGGTGCTGTTACTGGGAGCCCTCCATGCTCCCGTCTGCAGGGGATGAGTGTCTTTCCTGCTGGAGGTTACACCCTTGTAATTTGGAACTTCATAAAACAGTTTAGCCCCCCGGTCTCCCGCAAAAAGCACATTATAATTCCAAAAGTTGATCTTGCCCTCCGTGTTTATACCGGAGCTGATCTTTACGACTGCCGCCGGTCTGAACCTGTCATAGAGAAACTCCTCCTTTCTGGACCATATCAATTGAACCGGTTTGGTGACTTTAGTGGCTATTTTTGCTACTTCGATCGCCTGTTGATTATAGATCTTACCCCCAAAGCCACCTCCCAGGAAACTTTGCCTGATATGCACCTTATCCTGGGGTAAACCCAATGCTTCGGCCACTGCCCGCCTTGTGCCGAAAGGAGTTTGTGTGGAAACCCACATCGTAAGTTTTCCATCTTTGTATTCAGCTGTGGCCGTATGTGTCTCGATCGAAGCATGGGCTTTATACCCGTCATAGTACTCCTCTTCCAAAACCACAGTGGAGTTGCTCCTTCCCTCTTCTACATTGCCTCCACTCTCAAATTCTTCCTCTTCCGGATTGCTGTCTTTGAAATAGTCAAATACTTTCACATCATCCGTCTTAGCTTTGGGAGTATCCCATTTTGCCTTCACTTTCACAATAGCCTGCTGTGCCACATCCGGTGATTCGTGTAAAACCGCAAAAAGATCACCGTCCCTGACCGTTTCCAGTCCGTTTATGTTTTCAATTGCCGAAGTGTCCACACTTACCAGCTTTGCATTGTACGCTTCGGGTCTTTTGATCCGGGCATGCAACATGCCGGACAAAGTGACATCTCCGGCGTATTTCGCCTTTCCGGTCACTTTTTGCATTGCATCCAGCCTAAGGACAGGCTTTCCGATGATCCTGAAATCCGATGACCCCTTCAACTTTGGTTTGGCAACCCCTTTGATAACTTTCTTCCCTTTTGTCAACTCAGCATAGCTAACATTGTTGTTTCTATCTGCGGTATCATAAACCACTCCATTTTCCACCTTCAACCTCTTCTGAGGGATGCCAAGTTTTTCCGCCCCCATTTTAATAAATACCTCACGGGCCTCAGCCGCTGCGGCTCTGATGAGCGGATCATGATATGGCGTAGTCATGGACCCCCATGTTCCTGCATCAAACGGGCATAATTCGGTATCCCCCATGATCATATCCACCTTATCAATGGCAACTTCCAGCTCCTCAGCCAGGACTTGCGCCAGGGAGGTGCATACCCCCTGCCCCATTTCGACTTTGCCGGTAAAGAGATCAACCCTGCCATCTTCCTTGACACGGAGGTAGGCATTAAAGTCTTCCAACACCGATTTTCGTGTTATCCCGTAAATGGGAGTGCCAACAGAAAAAACAACAACAACCCCGCAACCTAATTTCTTGAGAAAATCGCGTCGATCTTTATTGACGGGCCCGTCAGTTTCATTTATGTACGTTTTCATTGTCAGTTCTTTTTAAGGTTTAACCGTTCATTCTTTCAGATGCCTCACTGATAGCAGCCAGTATCCTTCCGTATGATCCGCACCGGCACAGGTTCTGATCCATACCTTTTTTAAGTTCCTCCGGTGAAAGACCGGGATTTGCATTTAGTAATCCTATAGCATTCACAATCATTCCAGGAGTGCAAAACCCACACTGCATTGCATCTTTTTCGATGAAAGCTTTTTGCATCGGGTGCAAATCTTCACCCTTGGCCAAACCTTCAATTGTAATTACCTCTTTATCTTCAACATCTTCTATGTAGGCCATGCAAGCTTTGATCGGTTCTTTATTCACCAGAACGGTACAGGCCCCGCAATCACCCGTACCACATCCGTACTTGGTACCTGTTAGCTGTAACAAATACCGTATTACCCACAGGAGGTTGGCATTGCCGTTCACCTTCAATTCCATGGGTTGGTTATTCAACTTGAATTGAATGACGTTTTGCATAATTTCTTGTTATTTAATGACCGGACTCTAATCCGTATGTAGTTATTAAATAACCGTCAGAACTACAATGACATGTGTCATCTCAACCATGAATTATTCCAAAATGATCCTAAAAGAATTGATTGGGCAACTTTTAAGATGTAAGTCTGATTTGATCTGATCAAAAAGATGGAATTACTCCTCTATTAATTCAAATAGTTCCTGAAGTCAGATTCATCGACATCCCCACCTGATACAAACTTTGTAAACGCTGCAGTATAGTCGTGGAGTGCTCTTATCTCCTTTGTGCTGAGAAGTCTTTCTTTTCTGTATATCAGAATTTCATTGTCCACCCCCTCAACATAGTATGAAGCATTCTTAGCCAGAAACTCGCTCAGATCATTTTTTGTGGACGAATCGTCATCATCCTGAGATTTCCGGATCATGGATTTCAACTGACGGACATTTTCTTTTGTAATTGAAAAAGGTGTTATTTCCTTCGGCAGATAAAGTACCATGATGGTTATATGATGTTCCTCGCTTGCCATCAAAATTCCGTCGTTATACGTTAGATCGGAAATTTCCCATTGAATATTGTCGAACTTTCCTATTAGCCTATTTCTATGGTACTCGATAAGATGGAATTCGAAGAAATTATATTTCTCAAAATGCCGGACATCCCAGTTGATTTCAGGTACAAACCGGTAATTCTTCTCCTGCGCAATGTGATATATTTCATTTTGCCTCCCGGTCAGCCTTTTTTGCATGGGTTTTTCCAGGATATGCAGCGCCAGGGGATGTGGTGAGGATGTCCGGTGCACATCCAGACCAACAAACTCAAAGTCAGTTTGGGTGAAGTATTTTTCTCTGTGTTCGTGAATGAAATCCAGAACCGTGCTATCAACAAGTTTTGTCCTGCTGAAATTCACTATAAAATGTTTTTCACTACCAATACCAGTCAGGGTATTTATCAGCTTTAAGAGAATGGCAAAATTGGCAATCCCTTTGATCTCTACGTGAACAACTTCCTTGGATTCTTCTACTACATTTATCTCGGTATGGATCAGATGCCGGAAAAAAGTGCCAAGATTGAGCTGGGACGTCACCCAGTGAATAAGTAAAGTGGTCACTATGCCTATAATGATGCCCCACAGAAGATTCAGCCACAAAGAAGCAACAAGCGTTACTATAAGAATCAATAGTTGTTCCCATCCTTTAAGCAAGGCGGATTGAAATACTTTCGGTGAGGCTAGTTTATAGCCAGTGTAGACCAGGATCGCGGCAAGACTTGCAAGAGGTATTTCTTTGACAATGAATGGGAACAGGAATACAAATACCAGGAGTAAAATCCCATGATAGAAGTTACTCCATTTTGTTTTGGCATTGTGATTGACATTTACAGAGCTCCTGACAATCACTGTAATAATCGGCAAGCCACCCAGGAAACCTGAAACGGCCGTGCTCAGACCCACCGCAAACAGGTCCTTATTCAAATTCGTTCGTCGTTTGTAGTGATCCAGTTTATCCACAGCTTTGGTACTTATCAGCGTCTCTATTGAGGCAACAAGTGTCAATGACAAAACAACCAGCCAGAATTCAGGAAGGAGGATCTTTGAGAAATTCGGGAATATTATGCTATCCGAAAGGTCATCAGGTATGTCGACCAGGTATTCAGCTCCCACGTACAGTGGTTTACCGAGAACCAGCATATTCTCATCGCCAAAAAAATTGACAATAAACACAAAGGGAATGGAAAACAGCAATACCAGCAGAGGCGCCGGAATGCTTTTGAGAAACTTGTTCCTTATGTGCGAGTGAAAGATCAGGATTAAAAGACTTACAAGTGAAATGATGGTCACCACGAGATTTAAGTCCAAAATGCTTTCTGGTATTTCGGTAAGTGACTGAAGCACAGATCCGCCTTTGGAATTCACTCCAAGGGCAACATGAAATTGCTTGATGAAAATAGTGATCCCGATGGTCGCCAGCATGCCATTGACCACTGATGCAGGGAAAAGATCACCGAGTTTACCCATTTTCATTATGCCCAGCACTGCCTGTATCATGCCTGCTACCACAATTGCTGCAAGGACATAGGGAAAACCGGAACCATTTTCGTCAGCAAGTGATTCTACACCCGTGAGCACAACCACAATAAGCCCGGCTGCCGGTCCATTAATGGCTACATACGATCCCCTGAAAAAGGTGGTTACCACTCCGCCAATAATCGCCGCAAGAATGCCCGACATAAGTGGTGCACCCGAAGCTAAAGCGATACCCAAAGCCAGCGGAAGGGCAACCAGGGCTACGCTTACAGCGGCGGCGAGATCCTCTTTCCAATGATGGAGGATACCCTTAAAGCCGGTAGATGGAGGTAGTTCAGTCAATTTAGTAGTTAAACTTAATCCTTAAAAGATATAAAATATGAAATAGCATAGCAACAGCAATGCCCAAATGGTTAAAAATAGTTTACAACCAGTAGTGAATCGGAGGGAATATTGACCGATAACCATTCTTTTAGCTGCACGGTTTGCAGGCTTTGAAGAGTTTTCCTATCTTCAGATGACCTCAAATTGCGACGTAACAAAATATGGTAATCGTAAAATCCGGTGGTTACCTCATTGAGCTAAAACCTGACTTGCAGAAAACATCAGATCCGGGAAAATGAAAAAGTCCACCGAAATCTTATATTGGCTGCCACGTGTTATCTGCATCCTTGCCATCCTGTTTATCAGTCTTTTTGCCACTGATGCATTTTCGCATGAAACCACCGTGTGGAAGCAAATAGGAGGTTTTCTTATGCACCTGACCCCATCATTCATACTTTTGATCTTTCTGATCATTGCATGGAAACGGGAATTGGCCGGGGGGATCATTTTCATAGTTGCCGGGTGGGTTATGACTCCCCTTGTTTTCAGGCAGAATTACCAAATGAACCAATCGGTCATGATGAGTCTGGGCATCATCGCGTTTATAACCGTCCCGTTTATTGTTGTTGGCGCCTTATTTATCGTGGGCTACTACAAAAAGAAAAAGGGGATCGATAAATCTCTGAGCTGAGGCCTCTTCCGCGGCATCATCAAATTCAAACTCCGGAAAATGGAGAGAATTTATGCGATTTGGATGTTGGCTTTGAAAATTCACTAGTTTGTACCTCGTTCCACAAATAAAAAAAGGCATCCACCAAGACTGGCAGACACCTTATTATTTATTGAAGAGGAATTTACCTTTAGTTCTTATTCGCAGCTACAGCATCCGAAGACGGTTTGTCACCAAGCGTGACCTTGTTATAATACGCAAGCACCTCTTTCAAGTCGCTTTCGGAATCTAACTTGAGCTTGTTCTTTTTCGCAAATTTCTCGACTTCAGCATTATCCAGGGTAGCTAGTATGTTCTTCTTACTCATCCTGAACAAAGATTTCTTTCCGTCTTTGATCATGAAGTAATCAAACTTTGGAACAAAAGCTTCGACCTTTTCGCCGCTGGACATTGTCCTTTTGAATTTTTTTGCGCTGAACTTCTTAAATATGACGATAGTTTCATCAGAGTATACCAGCATATCCAATCTTCTCGGATCACTGGGATCAATTCCTTTTACAAAAGTGACTTTCCCGGAAGTGTATTTGTCTTTGTAATGTTTGCTTGGAATGGAGTTCTCAACTTCGATCACATCGTAATAAGCGGCGTCCATCTCACTTTTGATATCATTGAAAATAAACTCAAATTCTTTGGAGTTTCCATTGTAATTGATAACGTATTCCTCCGTTTCGTTCTTTCCTTTGTTGTAGGCTTTTGCTTTGGCAAATTCCTGGAACAGATAAGGGGTTTTTTCTATTCCTTCATATCGGTTTTCGTCTATTGCGTTCTGGTTGACCACCATCACAACAGACTTGTCTTTTTCTGCCGGTGCCTGAGCAAATGAGACAAGCACACAGCATAGCGTTAGCATTAATGCAGTAATAATTTTCATAGTTCCTCTTGTTTTAAGTGTTTTGACCAATTTTAATTTTGAGTAATTATATCAACGGGGTTCTGCCGCATATCGCTGACGTTATCGGTCTAAAGGAACTGAATCAGACAATCATCCCCCTGAATCGGGATATCCGGTGTGTCAAGTAGTCAAAAAGGTGAATTCTTAATTCTTTAAAAATGTCCGAAAAAGTGTCCGTATGTACTGAAAACGTACATTTTGATCAAAATCGGACAGTTTTTATTCGATGATAGTTCCAGATCAAAACGATGAAAACGGATCTGAAAAAATCATCCGGTCTTCTGAATCGGGTGGCCCATCAGCCTGGTAATCTCGGAATTCACTCCATCAGAAAGAGTGAATCTGCCAATACCATTTTTCAATACGGTGGCAACTTCGGCAAGTCGTTTGGATTTTCGGGTATAGTTCACCATCCCGGCAGATAACTCCGATGAGGATGTTGCAACTTCTTCTGTTCCGGCTGCTGTCTGCTCTGCAATTATTACAATGGCCTCCGTAATCGAAACCACCTGGTTTATATTTTTCACCTGTACTTCCGACGCATTTAATATGTCCTCGGAAAGTTGTAAAGTGGCTTTCGATGAAGCGGAGATCTCTTCAAATACCTCAGATGCCTCGGAGGATGCACTTTCACCGGCTTTTACACTGTTGGTCATAGTCTTAATGACATTTGCAGCCTCCCGGGTGTCGTTTTGAACGTCCTCTATTAGCTTTTCAATCTCCCGCGCAGAAGCCCTGGAGTCTTCAGCTAATTTTCTGATCTCTTCCGCAACCACTGCAAATCCCCTGCCGGCTTCTCCCGCCTGGGCGGCTTCAATGGCAGCATTCAATGCCAGCAGGTTGGTTTGAGACGCGATGTCGGTGATCACACCCAAAACCCGCGAGATCTGGTCCGACCGCTCACTCAATACCTTCATTGACTCATTGGTCTTGATGGAATAATCAGAGATCTCATTCATGCTGTCCACGACCTTTTTCATCATGCCAGCTCCCTTCTCGCTATTTTTAACTCCGGTTTTAGCTGCTTCATTGATGGTTTCCGCTTTCCCTCCCATTTCCCCGGAAAACTGCAGTATCCCCTCAACCAGAGATGATGATTCGTCAACTTTCGTAACCTGATTTTGTGCCCCGGAACTCATCTGGGCAATTGCGGAAGCAATCTCTCCGGTATTTACATTCATCTCCTCACTTGCTCCCAGCATTTCAATGGATGACTCATCGACGATACTGGCATTATCCACTATTTGGTGCAGCAATTCGTTCAGTTTTTCGAGCGCCTGATTCAGGCTGTTTGATAATTTCAAAATGTCCCCCTGTGAGTCATCAGTAAAGCGAAGTGTAAGGTCTCCTTCCGACATGGCGTTAACAATTTTATTTACGGCAAGTATCGGCGTGCTCACTGATGTCAGCAGATTGTTGATGGAATCACCCAGTTCTTTCCAAACGCCTTCTTTTTTGTCCGTATTTATCCTGGAACTCAACTCACCTCTTTCACCAGCCTGGACAACGACCTGATTGGTTTCTCTAATGGTGGTGATCAGGTTGTCCCGCATCTTTATAAGGGAATAACCCAGCTTATCGTTTTTGCCGGCTACTTTGTACTGAACTTCGAGGTCTCCTTCACCAATACCTGTGGCAAACTGCACACCCGCCTCCAGGTTCCGGATCACAGATCTTGCCGCCCTGCTGAGCTTGCCTGTTTCGTCCCCGGTTTCATGTGGTAATTTTACATTCAAATCACCGGTAGACACTATATCCATAGCACTGGCGATCTCCTTTATCGGTTTCGAAATATGGCGTTGGGCAATCCAAAGTACCAGTGCGGCCACAACCAGATTGAAGATAAAGATTGCAACAATCATGTTGCGCATCAGCAGCTGATTGGATCCGGAAATGGCATTGAAGGCGAGTATCATCCTGCCTTCTGCTTCATTGATCTCCGGCGCTTTTGATCTGACCAATTCAATGGCCTCGCGTACCGCTGGATTTTTACCAATAACCTGCTCTTTGCCATATGCCGTTTCGACCTCGCGATTAGCCAGAAGCGGGAGATTGGCAACCTGCAACGCATTTTCACTGTAGGATAACCATATCTTTCCAACTTCCTCATGCGTACCATTGAGTAAGGATTTGTTCGTACTGTCCAGGATCATTTCGTCGTGGCCGGGCACACTGCCCCCATTGATCAGCGATGTGAACGACTTTTCATAAATGGTTACGGCCTCTATTAATTCCGCCCTTGTACTTTCCACATTTGCCACAACCATCTCGGAGAGCACAGCTATTCTTTGGGATAACATCTGCTGCCTGCTGGCAATTTCAATTTTGTTGTTGTCTGCTGTAAGCAACGACTGGAAATTTCTCACTACAAGGAATGAGATCAACGACAGCAATACCATTATTGCCACCAGTGAACCTATTTTATAGCTGATCCTGAGGTCACCAAACCGGAAGCTTATACGCTTTATAAATCCTTGTTTAACATCATTTGATTTCATTTTCACGACATTTATGTCCATTTTATCTTCCAATCATCGAGTTCAGACTTGACTCAAGTTCCCTCGCTTTCTGATAAACATGAGAGGGCGTTTTACCTTCTTCAAAATTGACCTTCGGTGGTATTTCCGTAACACTCGCCGTCACGTTATATATATATGCCAACTGGTACAGCAGAATTGTGGCCCAGTCATAAACGTCCGCCGGTCGGGTATCTCTTGAAGCTGCTGTCGTTTCAAGATGCATGAGCTGATAATCATGCGCCAGGGCCACGGTTTCCAGGAGTTTATAACATTTTTGGAGCTGGTTGGCTACCTGCCAGGGGGAGTACCCATCGACGAATGGGGTCTGACCGGAATTTTTCAAACCGAACTGATCAATGAACAGGTTCACATAATTCACGGACTCGGAAACCTGAACAAAAACATGACTTGGTGTGATGTCCGCAGGCAGGATCTGATTGAGTAACCTGTTTACCGCAAGAATCTTTTTAAATACATCGGTTGGCAGTTTAGTGTGGTCCTCTTCCTTTTTATCCGTTTCAGGCCTGATCCCGTTCTTCCGAAGAACCATGGAAAGTGCTTCCTGAGTTATCAAGCTCATCTTAAATACATGTTCGGAAGTAATGGCGCCGGTTGGATTTGGTGGGATTTCCACACGTTCACTGCCTTGGGCCTGACATATAGCATTGGCCTTAACCGCCAGCAACCTGGCCATGCTGTAGACCTCCCGCGGTTGTACATCGCTAATGTCCACATTTATTTCGGGTCTGGGTGCTTCACCTAAGAGATCAAGCAGTTGGTAAACCCTTTGCTCAATCAGGTCTACTTCCCTGAATACCTGTGATGGTCTGATCTCCTGCTGACCAATTGTTGGCAGACTATCGATCATGGCCAAAACCAGCAGACATAGTGATTTTTTCATATCTACTAGTGAAACGGCCTTGGTAGACCAGAAACCTAGAAAATCCCTGATTTTCTAATGATTTTTTAAGTAACCGTCTCAATGATGACATATTTATAATGATTCCGGATTTCTTGGAACCAGATTGAAAATGAACTAGATTAAGGCTTCCCCAACTGCATTTTGCATGGATGATGTATTGTTAACCTGGGACAGGAAAAATGACAAACGCTTTCTGAGATTTTCGTTTAAGGGCCATCTGACGGAAGAGGTGGCAAAAAGCGCTATCTCAAACTGGAAAAAGGAATTTGGTTCGAATGTCACCGATGGTGAAAGGGTGAATATTATCTGGAACTGCCTGGAGATGAAAAAGTACAGTCCGTTGGCCGCAAAGGTCTGGAAGAATGCTCTTCTGGAATTAAGTGATAAAATTGATGACATCTGGTTGATAACAACCAATCCTTTTTTCAAGATGGGGGCCAGAACAATGACGATGCTTACAAGTTTTAAGTTAAGATCAGCGTCGTCGGAAAGTGAAATCACATACTCGAAGATATGACAAATTGCCGGTGTGAATCCCTTTGGTGAAGCACCGCGCACCTACTTACTTATTTATCAAAAATCTATGAAAATGCTGAAAGCCTTGCACTTATTGTTAGCTATTTCAATGTCCTCAACTCTTCCTGCGCAATCATTCACGGGAGATCAAAAAAGTCAGGGGTATGCCAGGTTCGGAGACAAAGTCACATTCCTGTTTGACCCCCAACTCTATGATGTATCCCCCCAGAGAGTGGTTGTGACAGGAGAATTTCGCAATTGGGACCAGAATATGAATGACCCGGACTGGACACTGGCAAAAACCGGGGAGCTCTGGTTGTTGTCAATCGATAATACGGATTACGGTGTCCTGGAGGTCAACAGTGAATTCAAATTCAGGATTGATGACGGAAAATGGCTCGATCCTCATTCAGGCGCACCGAATGAAAGAGGGGGAAATCTTGTCTTTATGCAAAACGCGATCAGACCCGGACTCAAAGCCGAGCTGAGGTCACCAACGGTAATATGGGCTTCTGTTACAGGCGAGCGGCCGCTCAGCAAATCCGCTTATAAAGTGACGGACGCTGCCGGTAATGAAATTGAGGTTGCCGGGGTGTTGCCGAATACGGCAAAAGAAATCATTGTCACAACTGCCCTGAAATTGGACTTGAGAAGGGTTTACTTCCTGGAAATTCCCTCGCTTGGATTAAGATCTTTCTGTTCGTATGACGGATGGTTCAGAGAGACTTATTCTACAATGGAACTTGGGGCAAACATTGATAACGGGAAGACATCCATTCGAATATTTTCACCGCGGGCAACACTGGTAAAACTATACCTCTACCGGGGGAGAGACGATGCTGAAGCATTCAGGACAGAGGATATGATCCGGGACGAGGATGGAGTGTGGGAATTAACCATTGACGAAAACCTGCATGGTATCTATTATGATTTCACCGTCCATGGTCCGGCCGATCCGGGAAATCACTTTTATGAAACAAACCCGGTTCATATCACTGACCCTTATGCCAGGGTGAGTGACAACACCTGGGGCAAAGCAAGGATCTGGGAGAGGACTACCCCGGCAACTCCACTTAAAAATGGCATTCCCAAAATGCAGGACGTCATCGCCTACGAAGTACACGTGCAGGACTTCACGGACCAGCTCCCGGTTTCGGAAGACCTGAAGGGAACATTCCGGGCCATGATCACACCTGGCTTAGAGAACACAGGCGGAGAAAAAATCGGATTTGATTATTTGGTTGACCTGGGCATCAATACTGTCCACCTGATGCCTGTCCAGGAGTATGTCCATTTTCCGGATGATGACTGGAAAGCGTCCTTCCAAAATGACCCCTATATGATATCCCAGGGTGTCAGCGAAGAGAACTATCAATGGGGTTATCGCACTTCACATGCCATGGCTGTCGAATCCAAATACAGATCAAAAGGCAAAGAACCCGGTGAAGAGCGTGACGAGTTCCGCGATCTTGTTCAGGCGTTTCACGATAGAGATATTGCCGTGATCATCGATATCGTCCCAAACCATACGGCAGAAAATATGGACGGAAACGGATGGTTCTTTCATTTCAATGTTCTGGACAAGCTTTATTACTACCGCACCAAAGATTTCGATCATATCGGGGCATATGGCAATGAAGTCAAAACAGAAAATCGTCCTATGGTACAAAGATGGCTGATCGATCAGTGCCTCCACTATATCAATGAGTTTGGGATTGACGGATTTCGAATAGACCTGGCCGGCCAGATTGATGAGCAAACCCTGATCGCGCTGAAAGAAGCATTAGGACCGGATAAGATCGTCTATGGAGAGGCCTGGATCGGGTCCAATGATCCTGACTTTGAGAACAACCCGGATTGGGACTGGTACAAGGAAGATTCTCCCATCACTTTTTTTCAGGATGATAGTAGAAACGCATTTAAGGGACCTGTATTTGAGTTGAACAGTAAGGAAAAAGACCGAGGTTGGCCCGGCGGTAACTTCGAAGAACGTGAGAATGTGATGAAAGGTCTGGCCAATAAATTTCCGGATGATAAAACACCGCTGAGTGGGATCAGCTACCTGGATATCCATGACAATTTTGCGTTGGCGGACCAGTTTGGGACCAATAATTTCGATGGACGTTTTGCTGTAGACCAGGATGCCTATAAGATCGCTGTCACCCTGCTGTACACCACACTCGGACCCATAGTGACCCATGGCGGATCGGAGATCATGCGCAGCAAAGCACATGCCCCCCTCCGGGAGGTGGTGAAAGAAACGAATGCAGGTTACAAGGTGTATATGCATGGCTACCGCGACACCTATAATCATAGGATCGCCAATCAGTTTATCTGGGAAACGGTTGGACAAACGCCATCATCAGAAAACAGCAATGATTACAAAAACATGCTGGCATTCTGGAAGGGGATGAACGCCTTCCGGCAAAGTGAGTATGGGAAGGTATTCCGGGTGAGCGAAGCGGTTGCCGATGACTATTACCAGTGGATCACACCGGAAGATCTGAGCATGTTAGGCTACATAGTGGATAACAGGGTGCTGGTCCTCTTGAATGCCGGCAATACTGCTGCTACATTTGAGAATATTTCCTTACCCGATGGAAGTTGGCAACTGATCGCCACCAACAAGGAAATAGATCACCTTAATGGCGTAAAAGGCCCGAAATCGCTGAACAGACTAAAAGGTAGAAATTCATATGATATTGACCTGCCGGCTGCAGGATTGATGATCTGGGTAAAGAGGTGATTGGGGGTATGTACCTAACCTGCGATCTGTGGTGTTACAAACCATGAACGAGGGAAAGGTGAGGTCTGTTCAGTATTTAAGACCATGGACAATCACCGATCTTGATCTTGTCGCTTCCGCTGAAGCATTTTCATAATAATCGATTTTGATCGTATCGGATGCTGCTTCTACGGTTGGATTAACAAGTGTGTCACTTGGTGATGGGACATAAAATCCATCAAAGGACAATTTCACATCACATTCTGTGCCCGATTCGATAGAAGTAAACTCCAGTGTAGGTATTAATTCATTTGACACATCCCAATTAACCGGTCCGTCAAAACCGGCATGCCAACTGAGAGAACCTTCACTAACCACAACCTTCAAAGATGCGCCAACAGGTAATATCGCTGACAAGCTTAAGGGGATTTCCTTGCTGACGTAAAAACTGTCTTTTTCCAGAAATAGTAAATTTTCCCCGTATTCACTGAATTCAGGATATTCGATAAGTTTTGTGAATTCATATTCAGTATCGTCTATGAAAGTTTGAATGTATTTTTCAAAATCGGCAATATTGGCATCTACACCAACTTCCGTATAACGGGATTCAAGATTTTCCCGGATTTGTTCCGGATCCAGAAAAACAGCATCATTTATTAAAGCTGTTCCCAATGCCGGATCAGTTAACACGCCGTCCTCCCGAATATCCGTGCTTATGTTTGCGAGGAGTTCGGAAAAATCTGCATCTGATCTGAATCCGAGGGAAATTACTGAAATAGCCAACAGGATGGCATTGTCATCGCCTCCCTGAGAAATGTCCAGTAATTCGGAATCTGGTATATCATTTTTCTCGAAACCGAAAATACCCAGTATTTCCTGCTGAGCCTGATCTTTTGCTTCCTCAAAGGTTGATCCATTAGCAATCAGGTAATTCACCCGATTTCTTTCAAGATGGGACATGATGTTCACGTTGAGTGTACTTTTATCTGTCAAATTTGATAGCGCGAATAACGTCAACTGTGCCCCGGATGTGCTGCCGGAATTCTCGTTGTAGTAGAAACCGTCTGCTTTCAATTCGACAAAATTAGATTCCAGTTGGATCTGTCCCAGGGTGAAACTGCCCTTATCATCCTCAATTTGAGAGGTAAATGTCTTTCCTGTTTGGGCCAGTTCATCGGTCAATTCCGAAACTGTAATGTTTGTGCCGTTGACGAATGGTCCTTTCTGGACAAATCCGCTTATATCCTTTTTTTGTATCGTGACATCGTTGTCATCCTGCTTACATGACCAGCTATAGGCTAAAAACAGCAGTAAGCATGAAATTTTGACTAACCTCTTCATTTGCTTTTCGATTTGGCACTAAGTTAGTACGGCTTATATAAACAAACAACGGTCTTCAGAGATACACTCCATGCAATTTTTCATTCCAAAAGGCAATTATCTGATACATGGTCTGGACGCTACAGACCATAGGTGGGGAAGAGGTCATAGAGGAGGTTAAATCGTGCCGGAATTGTGGCTGTGGAAAATGAATTTTTGACAAAGTGACCTCTATAGGCTCGGACTAAATTCATAATTTATTATTATTTT
Source organism: Cyclobacteriaceae bacterium (assembly GCA_028278225.1). GTDB lineage: Bacteria > Bacteroidota > Bacteroidia > Cytophagales > Cyclobacteriaceae > JANQEU01. The sequence goes on along the minus strand of JANQEU010000097.1, from coordinate 32,345 downwards.
GTAAAAAATATTATTGAATGTCGAGTCTTGCCTAGTATGTTACAAAATCAATTAAATGGAAAAGAAGTTATGAACTCAAAACAAAACCCTTCAATTAATAGTCTGCGGTATCTCAAACCATGGACGGGGAAGCTGCAAATCTTAATGATGTGTCTATGTGTGATGGCCTTTTTGTCATGTGCCCCACGGAAAGATTTGGGGGATAGATCCGATTTTCCCACACTGAAGGGACCATATCTTGGACAAAAACCTCCCGGTACGATCCCGAAAATATTTGCCCCTGGAATAGTGTCCACAGCATTGCATGAACACAGTTTTCCTTCGTTTTCACCGGATGGTGACCAGGTATTGTGGAGTTCTCAGTTTCGCAATGACGGAGGGTTTCCCAAAGCCAAAAAGGTGATAGAAGCAAATAGAAAGTACGGAACATGGACGGAACCGGATTTTTTTTCGGCCGTCACACTGAATAACCACAGTGAAGCATTTTTCACACCGGATGGAAAGCGGATCTATTTTTCGTCAGGTTCGGAAGGAACCGATGGGGAAAGGGGTCTTGGTGGCTTCGACCTTTGGTATATCGAAAAATCAGAAACGGGCTGGACAGCTCCAAGAAATATGGGATCACCCGTAAATGGTCCCAACCATGAGTTCAGTGCCACTTTGACAAACGACATGACGCTGTATTTTTCTGGTGAGATTGATCCGGAAACATACCTTTATGGAATTTACAGATCAGTGCTGGTTGACGGAAAGTACCAGACACCGGAACTCCTCCCTGCCAACATTAACACTGAATACCTGGATTGGACGCCCTTTATAGCACCGGATGAAAGTTACCTGCTGTTCTCTTCCCATAGAGATGAAAATGGCAGCGGTGATCTATACATAACCTTTAAAATAGACAGTACCTGGACTGATCCGGAAAATTTGGGACCGGGGATAAACGGTCCCGAATCACAGGAACGCTATCCTTATGTTTCCCCGGATGGAAAATACCTGTTCTTTGTTTCCAACAGACTTGACCCCAAAATCAGCAGCGATTCCATATATAGCTTGAAATACTACACGGAAAGGATGAACAAACACGGGAACGGCTTCAACGATATTTATTGGGTAGATGCGGGGTTTTTGAAAGATTTAAGGCGTGAAGATTAGATGCAACTGACCAGGGGATTTTCATCCGTCTGAAAAACTTGAAACGTCATTTTTGACATCTTTTTACATCTAAATCGTAACCCATTAGGTTTTGATGTAGTAGAATCATGAAACTGATTTCCGGTAAACTCAAAAGGTCATGCTCAAAAACTACATCAAAGTTGCCTGGCGAAATCTGACCAGACAGCGTCTCTATTCACTTATTAATATTTTAGGATTGACAACCGGGCTGTCCAGCTTCTTACTCATTTATTTCTATCTCCAGGATGAGCTTACTTATGACCGGTTTCATCACGATTATGAGAAGATTTACAGGCTAAGTTATTTCCGGGAATGGGATAACGGAAACATTGAGGCCATGGCCACATCGGGTTCCACATGGGGTCCCAGGTATAAACAATTATTCCCTGAAGTAGAGGATTTTGTAAGACTGTGTCATTCAGGCTATCCGGGTTATGTAAATCGTGAGGATTACATCGACGCCTTCATGGAACCCCAATTTTATTGGGTGGATGACAACTTTCTGGATCTGTTCAATTTCTCGTTGAAGTACGGGGAGAAAGAGACGGTATTCTCACAGGTGGAGAATGTAGTGATTTCAGAATCCGCGGCTACAAAATACTTTGGTGATGATAATCCGATCGGGGAGATCATCGAGTTCAATCACAACGCCGGAGAGGCAAAACTGACGGTGTCGGGCGTATTTTATGACGCCCCTGACAACTCACACCTGAAACCGGAGTTTCTGGGGAATATTGAAAGGCTCAATCAATTGTACATGAATGCGTGGAACTACAACGCACTTAACCAAAATGGTGATGCATTCATGTTCACATACCTGAAACTCTCCAATCCGGGCGGCATCCCGAAGATCAGGGAAGACTGGAAGGATTTTATGAAAGAATCTCTCGCCAACAATCCTAACACAAATGCTGACAGTTACAACGAAGCGAAGTTTACGGCTCTGGCGGATATGCACTTCGAACCGGAGATGAAATGGGAACTGGAAGCCCCTGCAAACAGGTCATATGTCCCTATTTTCACCTTCAGCGCATTTCTGGTCCTGATCATCGCCTGTATCAATTTTATGAATCTTGCAACAGCACGTTCAGCCAGGAGAGCCAGGGAAGTGGGCTTGCGCAAAGTACTCGGAAGTTCCAAAGGGCAATTGGTAGGTCAGTTTTACGGGGAATCATTTTTGATCGCTGCAATCGCTGTCACCGCTTCACTTTTTGTCGTCGCCGCGGCCATACCTTCTTTCAACATACTCACGGGTAAAACTTTTACGATCATATCTCTTCTCAACGTTCGAACCGTAGGCATTCTGCTACTGCTGACCCTGGTAGTCGGGACTTTATCGGGCAGTTATCCTGCCATTTACTTATCCGGTTTCAAACCATTAGCCGGGCTGCGTGGGTTATTTAGCTCCGGACGCTCGGCCGAAAACATCCGGAAAGGATTGGTGATCTTTCAATTTTCAGTGTCGACCATTCTCATCATCAGCACCATAGTGGTCTTCAATCAACTGAATCTTATCAACGGCAGTAATCTTGGAAAGGATAAGGACAGGATATTAAGCATTCGCCTGGGTGGGTTCGGCCTTGGAAACGGATGGGAGACATTCAGAGACGAGGTTGAGCAAGACAGCCGGTTTGAGTCGGTAACAGTAGCCAATCATCTGCCCAGGTTACCGCATTTTGGATTGATCAACAGAACTTTTCGCTTCCCCGAAAGGGATAACGAAGAAATGGAGTGGAACAAATTCGATGTGGATTTCAACTTCCCCAAAACATTTGATCTTCAGTTCATTGCTGGCCGGGATTTTGATCCGCAGATTCAGTCCGACAGTAATGCGGTAATATTAAATGAGAAAGCGGTAAGTAACCTGCAAGTGACGCCCGAAGAGGCCATCGGTTTGACCGTGAGAGACAGGGTCTGGGACGCCCAGTTTCAGCAACAAGTAGACCTGGACGGCATCGTTATCGGCGTGGTCAGGGATTTCCCCTACAAATCAGTGAATGCGGCCATTGAACCATTGACCATCTGGGGAAGACCCAGCTGGATCGATCGCATACTATACGTGAAAATGACACCTGGAGACTACCAGGAAAAGATTGCGGTACTGAATGCAAAGTGGAAAGAAATCAACCCGGGATTCCCCATGGAAAACTGGTTTATGGACTACGAGTTTGGCCGTCTGTATGAAAATGAAAGGAGAATGAGCAGTATTTTCCTGTTGTTTTCGTGCATCACCATTTTCATTGCCATTCTGGGGCTTTTTGCCCTGGCGTCATATGTCACGGAACAACGAAAAAAGGAACTGGGAGTCAGGAAAGTGCTCGGAGCTACAAGTGGAAACCTGATCAGGTTACTCCTGGCTCATTTCCTAAAATTGGTTGCCATTGCCTTTATCATAGCGGTTCCGGCCTCATGGCTGCTGATGGATGATTGGCTTAATAATTTTGTATACCGAGTGAACATAAACGTGTGGATTTTCCTGGTTGCGGGTATTTCTGTCTCCGTCATCACCACGCTTACGGTAGGCTATGATACCCTATAGGACTGCAGTCAGCAATCCCGTCAGGTCTTTAAGGACAGAGTAAGACCGTATCTTAGGGTATTATAATTATTTTTGAATCAGGTATCCGTTTTTGTGAGCAAAATTTATGTGATATCAACGATTGTTAGATTCAGGCTTTTACCTCTATGGGCCCCGGTTCCAATTTCCGGTTGAGGCATGCAGTGATTGAAGGAATTAATGTTCTCAATGTTGGATAGGTGTTATCCTCAGCGTTATTGGAAATCTTGTTCGAGCATAAGTTGCTGAAGTTCACCGTTGATCTTGCTTTTCCATCCCATTTCAGTGACTGTGTAAATATCGTGTTCTGGAAAACCTAATTTGAGACGTTTCGGTAAGTTTTCGTCAATCAACAGTTTCATAGATTTTATCCAGCTGTGTAGAGTTGACGATTTTGTTGGCAATTTCGAGTACGTCGATTGCTTGTTCCTTTGTTACACTAGGAAAATCCTCCAGGAATTCCTCGATAGAAATTCCTTTTTCTAAATGCCAAAAAAAAGTCTGCACCGGAACGCGCGTTCCGGTAAATACAGGTTGTCCATTCTGTATTTCAGGATCTACTGTAATATGACCTCCAATAGTGCTCATCTACTGTAAAGATACGGATGAAGAAGCTCAAATGATTTCCAGGGGCCTGCTTAAGTCTAACGATCCTGACAAGTGGCTGTGTCCTCATCAGTTTCTGTTTGAACAGAAAAAGTAGTAAGTCCTTTTCCTTTTCAGAGTCACTCCGTTTTCTCTTTTCTACGTCCATGATCTGTGGCGTCACAGACTATGGATGGGGGACAGCGTAGGGTGGTATTATTTTCTCATGGCTTGTAATGATCATTCAATCCCTCTCCATTAAGGATCTTCGGCATGCATTTTTCAATTCTTGCCACCCGCGTCTTTGATTGTTTGGGTTGGGAAAAATGAAGAATATAACCTCTTTGGCGTCCTGGTGTCAATCTTTCGAAAGCCGTCTTAAAGTCAGGGTGCTCGTTTAGTTTCTGTTGCAATTCATCGGGAATGGGTTCCGGGTTCTTTTTGAACTGTACCTTCAACCCGGCCTTTTCCACTTCAATGGCTTCAAATACGTAGGTCTTAAGAATGGGCTCCATTTTCAGGATTTCCCGGACATCAGTGAACCGTATCAGGCGTGACGCCTGCGAGTGCTCCCCGGGTGCGACGAGAATATTATTGGGATCCTTTAGCAGGGTGCCCTTGAAGAACGCAAGCGTGGCGTATTCCTTAAATGCGGTTACTATTAAAATGTTACTATTCTTAAACGTGTAGCAAGGCTGAGACCACTTAAATTCTTCGTCAAGTCCACATTCAAGAACTATCCTTCTTAATTGCTTCAATTCTTCAGTCCAGTTATGGACTTTGCATTCGGGTGTCCGGTACAGTGAACAGCGCCCGCAACCCTCGTCCAAATAGATATCTACCTTAGAATTCATTTTGATTATCTGTATCAGCTACAGTCTGAAGTATATTACTGCTTACACCTGGCCAACATCCGTAAGCCGGACTTCTCAAATATCTATAAAAATATCATTTTTCCGCCAACACCGCAGGCCTGTAGCTATATCCATAGTCTGTGGTGCCACGGACCATGGATGGGGGCTTTGCAAACTTGCAATATGAAAGTTATTTATCTAATTGTCAGGTAACGTTTACCTTGCGCCGCACGGATAGGAATTTGTAGTTAACCACGATACCGACTAACGAAATACCTATCCATAAGAGTAAATAACCGTCTTCTTCAGTATTACCAAAACCTCGAGCAATCCAGGTTGCCGAACTATAAATGACAATTAAATAAAAGAACAGGGATTGCCTGAAGTGATCATAAACCGTGGGACCATGCGGCTTTTCAAATCTTTGCATGAGCAAATTGGCAAGCCAGAATAATGGAATACCAAAAATAATGATACTGCTGAGGAACATAATGAAGAGAGGCAGGTCTATAACACCTTTATATTCCCCTAAAACAGCAGCTGATCGCAAAAACGCTTCAACCCCAACAGCAATACCGGTCAAAGGGATGAGAAAAGCAACGTGAATCAAAGGCGTGATCAATTTCATCATAACCAGGAAAATGTTATCCAACGTACAGCTATCGGTCTGTCATCCCAACAGCTTCCGAATTTCCAATAAAGATAACGGAACAGCCGATAGTACCAGACTGAACACTTCTATATCCATGGTCTGTGGCGCCACAGACCATGGATGGGGATCAAATGTTACAATCGTGAAATTATTCATTCTTGCGAATTCAAATATTTCCTTGTCTCCGGAATCTTCCAGATCAACAAAACGTACTCGTTGACTTTCTGAAAGTTCTTTGGGTAGTAGTTTAAGAATTTTGGGAGATATATTCTGATCAAACAGCAGCTTCACGGAACAGTAATTAATCTACGTTCCTTGTCCGCTGCATAGGCTAGACAAGCATCAATCATTTCGTCAGATATTTCTTTGAAATCTGATTTGATGTCTTCCCGACTCATTCCATTAGACAGCCAATTGAGCACATCATAAACAGAGATTCTTGTACTCTTGATACAAGGTTTTCCAAATCTCTTGTCAGCTCTAATTTCTATGAGTTCGTGGTAGTTCATAGCAGTAAAGTTACGAAATCCTCTCCAAGTGGTTCAATACTCCATAACGTCTACATCCATGGAAAGTATCATTATATCCATGGTCTGTGGCGCCACAGATCATGGATGGGACGGCCTTGGTAAAGCGCGTGGCTGCCCAAGACTCTAAACTGCCATGAAGATAGCGATTTCTGCTCCAATCGGTCAAAGTATCTGATTGAACACATCTGAAGTCTCTTGTCTCGAAATGCTCAGGTGTTTCTATATAACCAAAACCCTCAAGGAGAGCAAGAGAGGGGCTTTTTCTCATCAAGTCTACAGATTACTCAGCTCAACCATGCGTTCTTTACCTAATATTAGATTTAGTAGTCATTCGGATTTATTTGTTTAGTTTATGTTTTAGTATTTTAAGGTTGCAGTAATCTACTTAGTCCAATTGAGCGATTCACTACTCGCAGTTGTTAAAAAAAGGACAGTATCGGCTCTTGTGTCAGATGAAATATTCATGGGCATTTTGGTATTGAAAGGAGGCAATGCCCTGGATTTGGCTTATGATATTACGAGCCGTGGTTCTATTGATATTGATTTTTCAATTCAAAATGACTTTTCTAAAGAAGAAAAAATCCGAATGAAGAATCAAGCGACCTTCCTTCTCAACAATGAATTTCAAAAGGAAAATTTAGTTGCTTTCGATGTGAAATTTTATGATAAGCCTTCAATAATTGATAAATCCCTCATTGAATTTTGGGGAGGATACTTGCTGGAGTTCAAATTGATTGAAAATACTAAGTATGAAAAGTATTCGGACAATTTAGACAAGTTGAGAAGAGAATCATTGGCCATTGGTAAAAAAGGTTCGACAAAATTCACGGTCGACATTAGCAAATACGAATATGTTGGGAAAAGCAAGACAAAGGATTTAGATGGAGCGATTGTTCAAGTTTATTCTCCAGAAATGATTTGTCTTGAAAAATTGAGAGCAATATGTCAGCAAACAGAAGAATACCGCAAGATTGTAAAATCGATGACTAACAGACCCAGAGCTCGTGATTTCTACGATATTGTCAATGTAACAAAGCATTTCAATTTGGATTTTCGATCCAATGAAAATATTCATTTGGCTAAGCTGATTTTCGATGCTAAAAGGGTTCCACTGAAATTCATATCCCTTATACCAAATTATCACGATTTTCACCACGGTGATTGGGAAAGTGTTTTGCAAACCCTAAATCAGGATTTTGAATTGGAGACATTTGACCATTACTTTAATCTGGTAATCGAACTATTTAAACATCTTCATACTTGATCCCTTTGGGATAGTATAATTTCCATTTTCTAGAATATTCCTTAGTACGAATATCGTATGTTAAGTAGAAGTTGTAGTGAATATCTTTATGAAAAGGCTTGATATACTCGCTATCAAACCCTGAAACTTGGAGATAGAAGCCAATTACCTGATGATAAGGATAGGTATAATCTAATTCATTCAGATATCTTCTTAACTTGTTTGGATCAAGCGAATTCTTGGCATTTCTGTAAATATCTATGACCTCAAATACTCCACCTGAATATGCAGGTCTTACTGCGATATCGATAAGAGTGCGTTCTAAATCAGTATAATGATAGTACTTGTCAGGACCCAACTCTTTTATTACACCAAGTTTTCCGGTGTATTTACTGTTTAGAAGGTAGATTTTTTTGTTTTGGAAAGATACCGTGGCTTCTGTTTTTCTTTGAGGTTTGGAAAATGCGTTATCTATTGAATCTTGAGTCAAAATACCTTTGCTACTGCTAGAACGGGCATGCTCATAATTTAGATAATACACCTTAGGTATTTGGAGACTAAGCTGGTGAATGAAAACAGAAGAATAATGTGTGAAATACCCGGTATTTCGGATTGCATTGACAATTGTTAGTTCGTCACGAGTGTTCCAAGTATATATAATTGTCCCTTGGCTAATGAGATATTCATTTAGCTTAGAGTTCTCAACTAATTCGTCAATTATTTTATTGGATGATTTTTTTGGTGGTGCTTTCCACTCCCTTTTTTTTTCGTTGATTAAATTTTGTAGGTTTCTTAGGGAGTAGGCTTTTTGATCGTTCTGTTCAAAATAATTCTCAATGATATCTTTTGACTCATGGAACCACCTTTTTTTTGTCATTTTTCGCGAATTACTAAATACCTATAGCATATATGCTATAGGTATTGCAAATTTATGGAATTTTCTTGAAAAAGTCAAGTGTTCTGATTATATTAGCATACATGCTAATATAATCATGTAACTAATGAAATAGTTCAAAAAAATCATACATCAAACTAAAACTTGTGATTTATTTCTCGGAGGACTATTAAATCTAACTAGTGAATAAGCGCAACCGCCTAAACGCCTACATGTAAAGATAACCCACAAAGCCGTTAAACATAAAAACGCTACTTGACTTTGCCATTCGGCATCCTGAATTATCCATTTTATTAAATGCTTACGAGTACTTATAAGCGGCTAAGTACGGATTACACCTGATGAAAACCCTGACATCCATCCCATTTGTCAATTATTAAATAAATTGACCCAATCTTAACCATCCGATAACAGCCTTGTTTAAGTCCTTCCCCACTCCCCTTACCGTAATCTTCATTGTCATTCTTGTCTGTGCACTGGCCACATGGCTGGTCCCGGCCGGACAGTATTCCACACTTGCCTACGACAACAATACTTTCCTGATCACAGATCCCTCAGGCAAGGTATCAGGGATAGCAGCTTCGCAAAATGTCCTGGATAGTTTATCCGTACCCATACAGCTCGAAAAATTCACCAACAATGAGATCACCAGGGCCGTCACCATTCCGGGCACGTACATCCCAACCGGACGAAATCCCCGGGGGCTGATCGCGATCATACAGGCGCCATTGAAAGGGATCTACGACACGGTCGACATCATCCTTTTTGTGCTGATGATCGGGGGGTTCATCCGGGTTTTCAATGAGACCGGCATTCTGGAAAAGGGAACACGGTTATTGACCGAACGCTTCCGCGGCAGGGAAAAGTGGCTGATCATCATATTGTCACTACTGATGGCTGCAGGTGGCACCACTTTTGGCCTTGCGGAGGAAACGATCACCTTCTACCCGATCCTGGTACCGGTGTTGGTAGCGGCGGGGTATGATCTTCTTGTCCCTCTCGCTGTGATCTTTGTGGGCGCCCATATCGGCAATATGGCTGCCACGATCAATCCTTTTTCCGTGATCATCGCATCCAACGCCGCCGGCGTCAACTGGACAACGGGCCTCACTCTTCGCCTGATCATGCTGGCCTCTGCCATGGTTGTCAGCCTGGTTTATATCATCCGGTATGCGGAAAGGGTGCGCAAAAACCCGAAAACTTCCCTGGTACACAGGCTGGAACCGGAAGTTAAGAATCATTTCGAGCTGATCGAAACCGGTACCACCAAAATCGATCTCAGGTCGAAGCTGATGCTGGTAGTATTTGGACTGACATTCGTGATGCTGGTGTTCGGCGTGGTACGGTTGCACTGGTGGATGACCGAAATGTCCGCCCTCTTTTTGGGTTCGGCTATCGTATCCGCCTTTTTGCTGAGAATGAGTGAAAAGAAATTTGTAAAGTCCTTTGTAGAGGGGGCAGCCGAACTGATCGGTGTGGCCATGGTCATTGGTTTTGCCCGGGGCGTTACGATCATTCTACAGGAAGGCAATATCATCGATACGATCCTTTTTCATCTGACGGATATGGTGTCAGGTGTTCCTCACGGGATCTTTGTTATCGGGCTCCTGGTTGTATTCTTTGTTTTGGCCCTTTTGATCTCCTCCACCTCGGGCCTGGCTGTAGTTACCATGCCGATCATTGGGGCACTGGCAATAGCCATCGGCGTATCGGGCGACACCGTAGTGAATGCCTATCTTTTCGGCGCAGGTCTCATGTACCTCATTTCACCTACCGAACTGATCCTGCCATCGCTGGCCATGGTAAATCTCAATTACAACACCTGGATTCGGTTTGTAACGCCGCTGATGGGATGGCTGTTTCTGCTAAGCTGCGTGATGCTTTTGCTGGACCTGTGGGTGATCTGATCAGAGTACCTTCATCTTGTATTCGAACTTGAACCCGTGAGTTTCCAGTTCATCCAACACCGGCTGGTAGACTTCCTTTATCGTGGGCTTCAGGATACCCTTATTTCTGATCGTTCCTTCCAGGATCATCCTGGATGCAATGGAAGCAGGTAATGAGACCGCCCGTGCCATAGCGGAATGCCCATATGGTATGCCCTCCACACGCATCGTAGCGGTTCTTTTTTCAATCCGGTTAGGGAATTCAACCCGCGCTTCATTGTGCACTATGATCATATCCTTTTCATGTTCGCGGTAGGCCAGCTTTTCCTGTAGCAATCCCAACAACAGGTCGGCATTTGTGCTCTTGATCGTGGGTATCTCTTTCTCGTCAAATAATCCCAGCCACTTCAGCTGCTTCATGATATCCGAAGACATCCTGAGGTTCAGTTTATCGGCTACGGCCTCTTCTACACCCTTTACATCAGCCTTTAACAGCCTGGCTGTAAACTGTCTGTAGGTCATTCCCTCCAGGTTATGTCCTTTTTCTTCATCCATGAGGTTCAGCTCCTTGAAGCATTGCATGGAGTTGCAATACCCCGGATAACGCAGCAGTCCCCTGTAGAAGTTTGGTATGCCATGAAGACCATAGTCGTCGATGTAATTCGTTGCATCCCGGTTAGGATAGGTCTCGAAAGTGCCGAGGCCGTCAACATCTACCAGCCAGCTATGGTCAAACAGTTCCTCACTGGAGACATGTACCTTTTTCCCATCTTTCATATAAACGGCCGGTGTCTGACCTGCCTTTAATAGCCCCTTTGGGCTCCAGGACAGTTTATATCCGAAGGGATTATTATTGTACTCGAAGGAAGGAATACCCGATCCGTAGGATTTGAAATCAATGATCTTTCCACCTTCGGCATGGGCCAGGTTTACCATCAGCATGGCGCCCATGTGGTCCATACCGGGATCTTCTCCCATTTCATTCAGTATCAGGATCCCGGCATCCAGCGCATCCTGTTCCATTGCCGCCATCTCGGGACTGATATAGGAGGTAGTCACCATATTGACGTGGTGTTTTATACATGCTTTTGCAACAATGGGATGCATATGCGGCGGGATCATACTTACCACCAGGTCCACCCCCTCGACCATGGAATCCAGTTCGTCGTAAGGTGGTGTGGCATGCCAAAGTACTCGTTTGCCAAGTGTCCGGCCTGCTATGATAGGCGCCGGGTGGTTAGGATCACGACTGGCGACAAGGACCTGGTATTTGCACTTGTCTATAAAATAGTCGACCATGGGTTTGACCACATAACCGGTCCCCAAAACCAAAATACTCTTCATGATCGCTAAGATAACCCGAACTCAATAACCTCAAAAACCGTCTTGTGACCCGGTCTACGCGACTCGGTCTACGTGACCCGGTCTGCGTGACCCGGTCTTTTCGACGAAGGAGAAATCTTTGCATAATAATAAACTGCCCACCATAAGATTCCAGTTTTATTAAATTTAAAAAGATATCTCACTTCATTCGAAATGTGACCGGGTTACATAAATAGCTTTTTCCCAGGTTTTAAATTAAGATGAGATCAGGATCATTCTTCACCTCGCAGCTTTCTTTCCCGAACAGAAAACTTTTACATGTACACCATCATCTGTAATCGCCATTGCTCAATATTATCCGGTTTTATTTCCGAATAGTTGGGGCGCGTATTGAGATACTCAAAGGTCAATTTAGCCTGGTGAAAGTTAAGGTAGAAGTTTGTGCCGACCTGAAAGGTGGTCGCTCGTTTTTCAAACGCCTCAAAATCCCGGTAACTATAAGCCACATAGGGTTGTACCTGGTACCGGTTGGCTATCATCGGCAATAAGAAACCGACATTCCCAAAAACGGAATTTCCGGTACCATAGGTTGTCCCCAAACTGTAGTTTGGTCCATAATCGAAGTAGTAATACACCAGGTAAGTCGTCAAAGCCGTTCTGGCAAAAGGAACGTCATAAAACAGATCAACGGCATATTGAAATACATCATTTGACTGCAGGGTTCCATCCGGTTGATACGTGATGCTCCCCTTTGGATGGGCCACATATCCTGCGCCAATTGACAGAACATGCTGCTGGGCTAAATGTGAACAAACTTTATAAGGCAAAACACAGGATTCAACGTCGAAAAAGTCATACTTAAAATATCCCTGAGACATCCAAGACGCATCTTCTGAAGTATACCGCCCCGTATAGAGCGTTTCTCCGTTGCCCACAGCAGGGATCCTGCTTACGTCCAGGGAATTGACTATGGGAGCATCCAATGACACATTATAGGTAAATCTTCCATATTGCCCTTTTACGAACATTCCCAGATTCCGGGCAAACTGATCCGTTAATCCCAATTTACTCCAGCCCTGGCGATAATTGTCCAGGGTCAAAAATGTCAATGTACTGGCACTGGACTGACGGGAAGGTCCATTCCAATAGTGCAGACCCGCTCCAACAGTGAGCGCCTGTCCGTAAAGATGGTATTCAATCCATGCAGCATGAAGGAAGAGCTGTGGCCCGTCGGAACGGCTGCCCACCGGATCCATATTCTGGACGCCCAGATTATTTACTCCCCAATGGCTTAAGATCATAAAATCCGGAGTGAACTGGGCGTATGTCAGGAACCGGAATCGCTTGATCCCCGGCGTGATCTTAAAATCTCCATTTTCATTGTTCTCACCGGTTAGAAGAAACTGATTCCACATCAGGAACCTGATATATTTATAGCCGGAATCATCAACTTTCAATGTCATCGGTTTGTAAGACCTGTCAATCGTTGGCACTATTTCACTCCCCTGTCCAAAAGACTGAGCTATTATACTGATTATCAGTAAGTTAGTGCACAGTATTTTCGAAACGCCATTCATGATTATACCCCTTTGGTTTTGGGTTGCAATGTAGGCTCCAATTCACAAAATTTTCTGTCCGGTATCATTTGCCATCATGAACAAAATCAGTTTGATTTGGCCCCACATTCGTGCACAGGGAAATGATTAACTTGACGTCCGGGAATGACAATGATCATGTAATAAGAAAGGGCCGGTTAATACCTTCGGGCCTGATTTTCAACCATGATCAACAACAAAAAAATTAAATAAAAGAAGATGGAAAATTCCAAAGTCCAAAACAGGGGAATGGTAGTAGTCGGAGCCATCCTTGTTCAACTTGCTCTCGGCGCCATTTACGCCTGGTCAGTCTTTACACCTGCACTTGTGGAAGGGGGTTGGTCCAAAGCCAATACGCAATGGGTATTTGCGATAGGACTGGCTTCATTTGCAGCATTTATGGTATTGGCGGGAAAGAAGCTTGCAGTATGGGGACCACAAAAACTGGTTTGGTTGGGAGGCTTGATATTTGGATCCGGATATTTCCTTGCCGGTATATTGGGTGGCAGCAACTTCTGGCTACTACTGTTTTTAATTGGATTGCTTAGTGGAGCCGGCGTTGGTTTTGCATATGTGGTACCGATTGCCGTTGGTATGCGATGGTTTCCGGACAAAAAAGGCATGATCACAGGATTATCCGTTGCAGGGTTTGGATTTGGCGCACTATTATGGGTTAAACTCGCAGGATCATGGGGTAATCTGATCCTGAATATAGGGTTAAGTCAAACCTTTGTAACTTATGGAATTGCCTTTACTGCCCTTATAATTATCGGCGGTATTTGGATGAAATTTCCACCGAAAGGATGGGTACCTCAAGGCTTCATTGAAACTGCTAAAGGCACAGCCCAGGAGGATCGTGAATTTACCAGCAACGAAATGCTGGGGAAAATCCAGTTTTACCTGATCTTCCTGACATTCGCGTTCAGCGCCGGAGCAGGTCTGATGTCAATAGGATTGATGAAACTCTATCCGATGGAAGCGCTACAGGCTACAGGAATATCAGCCCTGGAAGCCAGTGCCATTGCGGGGACGGCCATGGCAGTATTTTTCAGTCTCGCCAATGGGCTGGGAAGAATATTGTGGGGCCTTTTCAGCGACTACATTGGCCGTAAAACCTCCATAACCATTATGACGGGATTGCAGGGCGTAATTGTCATCTTATTTACCTACATGGCTGGAAATGAATATTTACTTTACCTGGGCGCTACACTGATCGGTTTCAACTATGGAGGTGCATTTGCTTTGTTCCCGGCCATCACAGCAGATACCTTTGGCGCCAGGAACGTTGGACAGAATTACCCATGGATCTTTCTGGCGTACGGTGTGGGTGGTATTCTCGGCCCAATCCTGGGGGGCAAACTCGGTGATCTGGGGAATTTCCCCATGGCGTTTACCATTTCAGGCATTACTGTACTAATTGGTACCGTTCTGATCTTATTGGTAAAACCTGCAAAGAAAGATACAGCCACCATTGAAAAAACAACAAGTGAGAAAGAGGAAAGGGAAGCGGTGCCTACATAAGTCGTGAGTCCGGATTTCTAATCTCCAAAAGAGATCCCCAGCCCCCTGGCGGCTTTGATCAGGTAGTTATTTTCCACATCGATGGTATTATAGGCATTGGTCCCCTCTTCCAGTGAAACTTCTTTGAAGTCATTGTTCTTGTAGACGACCATCCGTCCGAACTTACGGTCTTTTGCCATTTCAAAAGCTTTCACACCAAAAGTCAATGAAAGGATGCGATCAAACGCGTTTGGTGTACCTCCTCTCTGCAGGTGACCCAAAACCACTACCCTCAAATCTGCCGCGCAATCCGCATCTTTCATCTGCTGGCTAAGCACGTAAGACACTCCGCCCAGCCTTTTCATCTGATATCCTACCTCGTCGCTCTCTTTTGACAGCATCTCTCCTCCCAGTGGTTTTGCGCCTTCGGCTATGATGATATTGGCAAACCCTCTCCCCCTCTCATACCGCTGATTGATCCTGTCTACCACTTTGTTGATGTCATAGGGAATTTCGGGTATCAGGCATACCTCCACTCCACCGGCAATTGCGGCATGCAACGCAATCCAACCGGCGTCCCTCCCCATCACTTCCTGTATGATCACCCGGTGATGACTTTCCGCGGTTGTTACAAGTTTGTCGACGGCATCGGTGGCCACCTCCACAGCCGTTTGAAATCCGAATGTGAAATCAGTGGCGGAAAGATCATTATCAATGGTTTTGGGAACGCCAACGACCGGTACACCTAAATCATGAAGTCTTTTGGAAATCTTTTGCGATCCGTCTCCACCTATGCTGACGACCGCATCGATCTCCAGTTCCTTCAGTCGTTTGATCAACAGCTCCGACCTGTCCTCCATTTCCCAGGTACCATCTTCCTTCTGAACCGGATAATTGAACGGATCGCCCTTTGTACTGGTCTTCAGGATAGTACCACCCTTGACATGGATACCGGCCACCCTGCTGTTGCTTAGCAGCACCACTTCCATCGGATCTCTGAGCAGACCGTGGTACGCTTCAATGCTTCCCCATACTTTCCATTCTTCCTTTTCGGCTATTGATCTTTTCACTATCCCCCTGATCACGGCATTCAGCCCGGGACAATCCCCTCCTCCTGTGAGAACAAGTAGATTTTTCATGATATGGATTTTAAAAGCTCAATATAAAATGACTATGTCATTTTGGTCATGATTCAACTCATAAATCCAAATAGTATATGATATCCAGGCCCCACTCAACAATAGAGATCACTCATCCCGTAAATATTTCACCGGATTTAAGTACATCGGTTTGTACAGTTGACTGAGGATCGCAACAAAAGCAATGACACTGATGATCAACAGTGAAATCAGGGAGATCTCCCATCCCAGGGCTATCCTCACGATGTACTTGTCGAGCCAGGATCCAAGTAGATAGAAAGCACCTGTGATGCCGATCATAAATCCAACCAGGGTGAAAACAACATACCGTGTGAGAAACAACCGGAAAATAAGTTGTGGGGTAGCCCCATTCACTTTCCTGATGCTAACTTCCTTCAGGCGTTGACGGACGTGGGTTCCAACCACTCCCATTAATCCCATGCATGCCAGGAAAATGGCAATTATTGCTCCATATTGAGTAAGTTCTTTTATCTGTGATTCCCATTCGTACTGACGTTTGTTCAACTCGGACAATTGCGTATAGTTGAACGGAAAGGGATCAAACACCTGTCTCCAGGTACGGTCAAGCTGATTTATAAAAGCAATATCATGGGCCTCGCTTTTGACAAGTACATGCTGATAGACATACTGCGGTGACATATAAAGTACCATTGGTTCCATCTGCCGTGTTAGGTCCAGAAAGTGATAGTCTTTGACAATTCCGATGACGACAGGGTTGTTCAAATCCCCATATTTGAAGGGTATGCGTTTTCCGACAGGATCTTTCAGACCAGCCCTTCTTATGAAAGATTCATTGACAATCACACCCTCCGCAATATCCGAAGACCTGGACGGATCGAAATTGCGTCCCGCGGTCAGTTTTAATTTTAATATGGGTATGTAATGCTCATCGACCCTGTTATGATAAGTATCAAACACCGTCTCACCAGCTTTGTATGTCGTATTGTTGTTTCCTGCGAATCGCGTTACCGCGGAAATACCGGAAATCGCCAGCATTTCACTTTTAACGAAATCGACCTTTTGTTCATCGGGATCAGGTATCTCCATGTACAAAATTCCGCTATCGTCATACCCCGGGTCAAATCCCAGCATCAGGTCAAGCTGCCGCTCAAAAACGATCATCCCCGTAACCAGAAAAACGGCAAGAGCAAATTGTACCACCAGCAGTGACCGGTTGAAAATTCCTTTGCTGCTGATCCGGAGTTTCCCTTTGATAGCCGAAACCAGATCAAATCCCGAAAGTACGATGGAAGGATAAAAGCCGGACAGCAGCGTGACAATATAAAGGATGACAAAACCGACTACCAAATATTTCCAATGCAAAAAAGTAAAAACGGTGTACGATTTATCCGCATAGACAGAAAACAAGGGAGCAATGATCAATATGATCACAAGTGATAAGACAAGCGCCAATGAAGAGGAAAGAAATATCTCGACTATGAATTGCTGAAAAACCCGTTTTCTGCCGGAACCCAGGATCTTCCTTACCGCCACTTCCTTCATCCTGGTCATATAATTGCTAACTGAAAAATTGGCGAAGTTTATGCTTGAGATCACCAGGCAGAATATGCCGATTATCAGGACGAGGTAAATCAATTCTTTGTTCGCAGTAGCTCTCAAACCATTTCCTGTTTCATATTCGCTACTGGTGTGGATCTTCGTGAAAGGCTGTAGTTTCAATTCCACATTTGACCCCGAAAAATCTCCGTTTTGCAACAGGATTTTGGTCATCAGTGCAGATACATCTGCCGCATCAGCATCCCTCATTAGCGTCAACACCACATTCATATTGATATCAAACCATGTTTTAAGTCGATGTTGGTTGGTGTTTGCGTAGTGTCTGATTGAAATCAATATACCGGGACGAATGGTGGAATTCGCCGGAAAATCTTTGTATACTCCGCTTATTTGATATCTTTTTGTAGCGCCGTTGTAAGTGGTCAGCTCCAGTTCCTCAGGTATGCTTTCCTTTCCCAGTCGATTGGCTACCGATTCACTTATCACGACCGCATCCGGATTATCAAAACTGCTGTAGCCTCCACTCACGAATTCAAAATCCAGAATATTGAATAAGTCACGATCTGCCCGATGCGCAACATAGGGAACGGTCCCTTCCCCCGTTTTCAAAAGCACATACCAACTCTTGTACCTCGAAATGGACTCAATTGCAGGGATTTGTTTGGGAAACTCCTCTCCCATAATGTAGGAGGCACCTCCAATTTTATGGATGCCATTATGCTCCAGATCTGCAACTATCCGGTAGGTTCTGCCGGATTTCTCATGAAATCTGTCAAAGGACAACTCCTCAACGACGTAGACTGATGAGAGCCAGGCGATTGCAATTCCGATAGCAAGCCCGAAAATATTTATGGAGGAATAGGTCCTGGTTTTCCACAGGAAGCGATATCCAATTTTGACGTAGTTACCCAGCAGCATAAGTTGATTGTTATTTTGAGATTTTTGACTGAAAAAGCGCATAGAACGGAATACTTCCCAGATAAACATTCTTTTGGCGTAGGATTCTCCTTTTTCCGAAAGACGCCATCGATACGCTTCATGCAGATCCCCCATCACTTCATCCACCAGGTGAATCGGAAGAATGTGCTCCAGCCATTTATCGGCCCACTTGGGTGGCCTAGATAGTGGCATATTTCACTTCCATCTTTGGAATGGTACTCCAGATCCTGTTTCGATTTTCCTGCAACTTCACGGCTAGCTTGTAACCCAGATCAGTCGCTTCATAATTGCGCTTCCTTCGCCCTCCCCTTTCGGCCGTCGGCTCGCCAAATTCCGATTTGACAAATCCCTTCTTTTCCAGTCGCTTCAGGACAACATGAATAGCCGGTAAAGAAATACTCTGATTGAAATGGTGCTCATATTGTTTTGCGATCTCCACGCCGTAAGTCTTCCCCTGAGATAGCAGAACGAGGAGTATTAGTTCTTCCAGCGCCCCCAATGAGTAATCGTTCATATCATTAATATTTGTTTAAGTTAATGATACGAATATAATTAATATTTGTTTAAGTAATGATCAGGCTTTGTCAACACTCAAGGAGACACCCATTTCTTCAATTGCCTTAAAAAATGGTCCGGGCTGAACGGCCAATGCCTGTAAGTTCAGGCCTTTGGATAAGCTCCCGCCAAGATATTGTTCAACACAGGCCACGATGGGTGCGGCTGTCATAAAATAGGCGTCCGGATGGCTAATTGTCATTTTTTTCGTTTCATTACTTGATTTAAAAACTCCAACCAACTGAACCCCATAAGGAGGTCTGGTCAATCCTGCTCCCCAGACAAACAACCGCGCTAAATGATGATACATCGATCTGGGAAGCACCTTTATGCCCAAAAGGATCACCATCATCAAAAAATAATCCATCACGGGGTTAAATCCGCCAATAAAGAACCCCGTTTTTGTCAAATTTTGAATCTGTTTCGGGAGATTTCCAAGCTCTTCAAGAAACATCGGCGTGACGTTTTCTTTACCAAATGGTGGAGAGAAAGTAAAGCTCAGGAATTTGCTATAGTTCCACTTCTTCCATGTTTCATCAAAATATAACGGTTGGAAGTGTTTGAACTCTTCGATCATTTCAAGCCCCGTTTCCACAGCAAACTTCAGGGACTTCCAGTCTATCTTCATAACGGCATAACAATTCGCTTCGGTCAAGTCTTTCATGTTTTCATTCGCCCACCTCACCATGGCCCCCGGTATACCCGGATGGTACCCGCAATCCGTTATAAATGTCAAATCATCTGCCATGATGGCCTGCTCCTGTTTCCTTAAGATTTCGTGTTTTGCAGGTAAGGATAAGTTGGAATCGAAATAATCGGTCCCCGACCGTAACAACTCAACATACAATTCGGACACATCGCCAACGGCACTACTCACGTTCAGCAGCAGATCAATATTATCCAATTCACCTTTAAAGGTGGAGGCATCCTTAAGATCGATCACCATCATCTCAATTGACGTGTCCGGATATTGATCCAGCAATGAGTTTCGCATTTTCCGGATCTTATCGGGATTACGACCACCTATAATGAGTTTGAAGTCCTTTGTTCTTTGAAGAAGTAGTTTGGCAGTGCATTGGCCGGTATTGCCGGTAGCTCCGACCAACAGGATCGTTTTCATAATGCGACTAAATTAAACGCACTACCTGTCCATTGCTATGACGAGTGTCACCGCTTTCGATGATTATCAGGGAGAAAGACAAATGAAATTATCCGATCTCAATTTTTATCTTATCAGAAACAGGTTTACCGACACATGTCAGCACATATCCCTCTGCTATTTCTTCTTCTATCAGACCTTCCGCCTCATCCACACTTACTTCACCTTCGATACATCTTCCCATGCACGCAGTACAAAGACCACTTTGACAGGAATACGGCATGTCAAGGTCTTTTTTCAGGGCCTGCTCCAAAATAGGCCTGGATTTGTCCAGGGTGAGGTTATGAGTTTCTCCATCCAGTACGATTATCACTTCGCTTTTCATTTCACCGGCAGCTACTTCACCGGTTACTTCAGCCGGTGATGTCTTGCCTGCTTCGAAACTCTCCCTTTTAATCTGATGGTCTTTCACTCCTGCCAGTTGCAGACCATCTGCAACCGTATCCATCATGCCTTCCGGGCCACAAACATAGATCTCTGTTTGATCATTCGCGTCAAGAGAATCGTAGATATGTGCGATCATATCCGGTGTCGGACGACCGGTAAAATCGGGGTCGGCATTGCCCGGTTCCTCCAAAATATGCTTCAGTTCAAAATTGGGATATGCTTCATTCATCTGATCCAGTTCTTCCCGGAAAATGATAAACTCCTCCCTCCTGTTGCCATAGATCAACGAAACTTTACTGTCCGGTTCCTTCTGCAGTATGGTTTTTAAGATGGAAAACAATGGAGTGATACCTGAGCCCCCTCCAAAGAATATGGCATGTCTTGATCGATCACTATTATACTCGGTGGTGAACAATCCCATTGGCTCCTGTGCCTCTACTTCCTGTCCCGCATGATAATTGTCATTGATATGATTTGACATCAAACCACCGGGAACACGTTTCACGGTGACGGTGGGAAACTCATCAACATAAGGTGAGGAGCAAAATGAATAGGGCCGGAATATTTTCTTGCCTGATATGTTATCGCTCAGGGTGATGAATTGACCCGGCAGGTATGAGAATTGGACACCTGGTTTTTCGAAAACAAGATTTACAGCATCATCCGCAACCCTGATCACTTCTTTGATCGTCAATTTCAAATTTCCGGTGTCCGATCCTTTTTTCTTCTTTTTTTTAAATAATCCCAGGGCCATGTTCCATCAAAGTTGCGCAAATCTATATCGACAACCATCCCGAAACAAAATGGTTTAGATAAGCTATTTTTGCGCCTTAATATTCAAGGAATGCAAAATCTAAATTCACTTACCGCGATTTCACCAATTGACGGACGGTATAGCGATAAAGTGAAACCTTTGAGTAAATATTTTTCCGAGTTTGCACTGATCCAATACCGGATCAAAGTCGAAATAGAGTATTTCATTGCACTTTGCGAAATCCCATTGGCAGAACTACAGGAGGTGCCAGGAGAAGTATATCCTGAACTAAGAAAAATATACTCTGAATTTGATGTCACTCAGGCGGAGAGGGTTAAGGAAATCGAAGCGGTAACGAATCATGATGTAAAAGCGGTAGAATACTACGTCAAGGAACATTTTGAAAAACTTGGGCTTCAGCAATTCAAAGAATTCATCCATTTCGGCCTGACTTCACAGGACATAAATAATACAGCCGTCCCATTGTCAATGAAAGATGCGATTGAAGCCGAATATCTACCTGCAATGGACGGGCTCATCTCCACACTGGACCGATCGGCCGGGGATTGGTCGGAAATCCCGATACTGGCAAAGACGCATGGTCAGCCTGCCTCGCCCACACGACTTGGTAAGGAGATACAGGTTTTTGTTGCAAGACTAAAAAATCAAAGGGCCCAATTCGACAACGTCCGGTATGCTGCCAAATTCGGAGGGGCTACCGGTGGATTCAACGCTCACTTCGTTTCATACCCTGATGAAGACTGGCATGCATTTGCCGATAGTTTTATTACGAAGACATTGTCTCTTACCAGGAGTTTTCCAACCACACAGATTGAACATTACGACCATTTTTCGGGGTTATTCGATCTTCTCAAGCGGATCAATACGATATTGGTTGACCTGAGTCGTGATGTCTGGATGTACATTTCCATGAATTACTTCGCCCAAAAAATAAATGAGAACGAGGTAGGTTCATCGGCAATGCCGCATAAAGTGAATCCGATTGATTTTGAAAATGCCGAAGGTAATCTGGGTGTGGCAAATGCACTTTTCGACCATCTCTCTGCCAAACTTCCTGTTTCACGGCTACAGCGCGATCTAACCGACTCCACAGTACTTCGAAACATCGGGGTCCCCGTTGCGCACACCTTAATTTCAATCAGGTCTCTGATGAAGGGATGGAATAAACTTGTATGCAATGAAGATGTCATTCGAAATGATCTTGAGGACAACTGGGCGGTAGTTGCGGAGGCAATTCAAACTATTTTGAGAAGAGAAGGGTATCATTCACCTTTTGAAGCATTGAAAGGTCTGACCCGGAAAAACGAGAAGATCAATAAAAATGCGATCCACGAATTCATTGATCAACTGGATGTTTCTGATGAGGTGAAAAGGGAATTGAAGGAGATCACTCCTTTCAATTATACCGGAAGATAGTTCATATATTTCAACATTCTGTGAATTGATATCTCCCACATTTGCTGTCAAATCAAACGGATTTGTATGGATGACTAAAACCGGAATCCTATAAGCAAATATCTCTTAGGACAAAGTGAGCCAGCAAGCTTTTCAGAAAAGAGGCGCAAAGAATTGACGGTATTTATGTAATTTCCGTCACTATTATGACGGAAATTACAGTTATTTCGCTATACTTTTGACGTAAATTACATAATTTTGGTGTCCAGGTGTCAAATAGTCAATGAAATACCTGCACAGACACATAGAAGAAGCCATAGGCAAAAGCCTGGTTCCTAACAAGGCTGTTGTACTGATAGGGGCCCGAAGAGTGGGTAAAACCGAATTGATCAGGTACATCGGAAATATCCAGGAAACGGAACTTATGGTTCTTCATGGCGGTGATAATGCTACCCTGGAATTACTCCGGGAAAAAAGTACCGCTAACTTTCAAAGGTTCCTGACAGGGAAAAATCTCCTCATTATCGACGAAGCTCAGGAAATCCCTGATATCGGTGCTAAGATCAAGCTCATGGTCGACACGATAGAAGGTATCAGGATCATAGCTACAGGCTCCTCTGCATTCGACCTGACGAATAAGCTTGGAGAGCCATTGGTGGGCAGAAAGACCACATTTCACTTGTTCCCGTTCGCACAGATGGAACTTGCCCGTTATGAAAACTACCTGCAAACGAGAGCGAAGCTTCCTGAGCGACTTGTTCTGGGTTCCTACCCGGAACTTGAAGGACTAAGTACGGTAGATGAAAAGATCACTTATCTGAAAGAGATCGTAAATGCCTACCTCCTAAAGGATCTGCTTGCTTTCGAAGGAATAAAGAACCGGGAATTGATCTTGTCTCTACTGCGTAAAATTGCATTTCGTATCGGAAGTGAGGTCTCTGTGGAGGGATTAGGTAATGAAGTGGGAATAAGTAAAAACACTGTGGACAAGTATCTGGATTTGTTGTCCAAAGTTTTTGTCCTACACAAGGTGACAGGCTTTAGCCGTAACCTGGATAATGAAATAACTAAAAAAAACAAGTGGTATTTCTACGACAACGGGATCAGAAATGCCTTGATCAACAATTTCAATATGCCTGACCTGAGGGATGATCATGGCCAGCTCTGGGAAAACTATATTATTTCGGAACGCATTAAATTCTTATCCTTTACACGATCACACGTGAACCATTTTTTTTGGAGGACACACCGCAAACAGGAAATCGACTGGATTGAAGAAAAAGACGGGCAACTGCACGCGTATGAATTGAAATGGAACAGTAGAAAAAATCCCAAACCTCCACCGGCATGGATAAAGGCCTACCCATCAAGTAAGTATGAGGTCATAACGTCCGACAACTACCTCGAATTTATCACCTGAGAACAAGCTGGTAAAAATCTTTTCACCTGGTAACCGGCAAGTGATAAGTACTAGTTCTTATGTGTTTTTAAGTTCTTCAGCCGGGTTTTGTATTCCACGCCCGAGACAGGTTATTCAATTCACTCCGGCTCCGGCCAGTAAATACAAGACTGCCATTCTAACGGCCACTCCGTTTTCCACCTGGTCGAGGATAATGGCATGGTCGGAATCAGCCACGTCCGATGTAATTTCAACCCCACGATTGATAGGTCCGGGATGCATAATGGTAATCTGCTTGTCCAGTGATTTCAGGACCTCAGTATTTACACCGTAATAAATGGCATATTCCCTGATAGACGGGAAGTAGGACATTTTCTGACGCTCAAGCTGTATCCTGAGGATATTGGCTATATCGCACCATTTCAGTGCCTCCAACAGATCCAACTCCACTTTAACTCCCAGGCTGCTGACGAACTTTGGCATCAGTGTCGCAGGACCACAGACCATGACTTCCGCACCCAGGATCTTCAATGCGAAAATATTGGAAAGGGCCACCCGTGAGTGGAGTATGTCCCCAATGATCACCACCTTTTTACCCGCAACATCACCGTGCTTTTCTCTAATGGAATAAGTATCCAGCAGGGCTTGAGTCGGATGCTCATGTGTTCCGTCTCCTGCGTTGATAATATTTGAATCTATATGTCTCGCCAGAAAATGGGGCGCTCCCGGACTGGAATGTCGCATCACGACCATATCCACTTTCATAGCCAGAATGTTATTCACAGTATCAAGCAGGGTTTCACCTTTTTTTACGGAACTGCTGGTTGAGCTGAAATTTATGACATCAGCTGAGAGCCGTTTTTCGGCCAGTTCGAAAGAAAGCCGGGTTCGTGTGGAATTCTCGAAGAAGACATTGGCAATCGTAACATCTCTCAGGGACGGAACTTTCTTTATTGGCCGGTTAATGATGTTCTTGAAATTATCCGCTGTCTCAAATATCAATTGTATTTCCCCTTCCGTAATCCCTTTTATTCCGAGCAGATGTTTGGTTTTTAACTGACTCATTTCGGTTCCTTATTGACTAGCCAAATATTGTCTTCTCCATCCTGTTCGCGCAGGGCAACAAGTACTTTTTCGGAGTGTAGTGTATTTACTTTCCTTCCTATGTAATTGGCTTCCACCGGTAACTCACGGCTATATGATCGATCGATCAGCGCCAATAGCTCGACTTTGTTTGGCCTGCCAAATGTGATCATTGCATCCAGCGCCGCGCGAACTGATCGCCCGGTATACAACACGTCATCCACTAAAATCACATCTTTACCCTCTATCTGGAAATCGATTTTTGTTTCTTTCGCCTTTTTGGGTTCTTCCCTTCGGCGGAAATCATCCCTGTGGAATGTGGTATCGAGGTACCCGACTTTGACATCCATCTTAAGCAGGGACTTAAGTACGGACCTGATCCTGTCAGCCAGAAAAATACCCCTGGGTTGTAAACCGATGATTACGGCATTGGAAAAATCTTCGTGAGTTTCAATAAGCTGCCTACACAATCTTTGAATTGTGATTTGAAGCAATTCGCTATCAAGTAGCAGGCGTTGTTGCATGACAGAATCGGCGCAAATATACCATCATTTTGATTTAGTTAGAATGCTCATTTGGGTTATAGCGCACCTTATTCACATAAAACACTTCGCGCCTGCTCCGGCCCCTGTTTTCCCTGCGATGTTCTATTTCCTGCTCACCATAGGCATACAGGGTTCTGTCATACCACTTTTCCAATCCCTCCACCTCAGGATCTTTCTTGGCAAATTCGTCTTCTGATGAGTTTAACCGGACCGGAGTATAAGATTTGCCTTCAAGGACTTCATTCCCTTTGATGACTTTACTTCTGATCGTATTTTCTTCCAGGTACAGCAATTCAATTCTATCCTTCAAAATATTGACGGTCACCAACTCCTCAAGATCGTAAAGGAAAACATCGTCAATCGGGAAACTCTGATCCCACAGGATGTTTCCGTTTTTGTCAAATGATACCACTATGGCATGCGTATACTTATACCCTATTACATTGTTATAATTTCTGTCATATAATCCGGTCCCGTAAGGGACCATCGTCTGGTAACTTGAGTACCGGGGATAGTATGCCTCCCCTATCATTATGTGCTCATCACCCTGCTTTATAATTTCATGTACCAATACCCTGTAATTAAACTTGTTTTTCTTTCCTTTTGATTTCCTGCGACTTATTCTTTCCTTGACCCGCTCCTTCCGGTTATTTCCCATGTAATCAAAGAAATTTCTCAAATCAGCGTAGTTATAATACTTGATAAACTGCTGTCGTCCGTTCATAAATTTCGCGAGGTACAGGCCCCGGCTGTATTGGGTGCTTTTTGCAGAATAAGCACCGGCCACATATTGAAATCCGGAAGAAAAATCAGTGGGTGCACCATCAATTAAATTCCTCTTTTCACCGGGAATGATGGTATTGTTCTGAACCATCAAATTGTCCGTTGTATACGTTTTTATATTAACCGATAACCTTTTGTTATTCATTCTTTCCAGCAGGGCAACGGAAAAAACGGCGTCTTCATCATTCAGGTAAAGGTCGATGATCTCACTGTTCCCATTGTAAACCCCGGGTAGAACTCTTGGCTTTTTCTCATCGAGATCAATGGTGAGAACAGCCGGCCTCATGTTTGCTACACCCGCGAAGATTACGGTGTTGTCTATGATCTCAAAATGTGTAAGTCCAATGGGAAAAACTGTAGATACCTCAGTTTCTTCGATTGCGCCATCCTCTCCATCGATCCTGAAAATCGAAAATTCCTCAGGCTTGTATTGTCCGCTGGCAAACAGTAAAAAAAAGTCACCTTCAGAATAATCCCAGCCCCTGTAAGTATATGCATACGGTACCACCGCCAATTTGGTCCACTCAATTTGCAAGGCGGTATCAAGTTTGTATAGTACCCAGCCATATCCATTTTGATTTCGCACTGACGTTTCTTTCACAACCAGTAATCCATCTTCCTCCCCATTGATAACTGTAAATTCATTGTCATAGTCATCAATTTGAATTTCGATGCGATCAGGCTGCTGAATGTAAGCGCTCGTATCAGGGATTTTGCGCTTTTGTGCCAATACTGACACGCTGATGAAAACAACAGCTGTCAACAGAAGTGTTCTGAGCATATTCGTAAAACATCCTTTCATTACGAAACCCTATTAGGACTCACTCAATGCAATAATCAAATCAAATTCCTCTTTTCTTACAGGTTGAACGGATAACCTTGTGTTTTTTACCAAAACCATTTCGGACAGTCCGCTTTCTCCTTTAACCTCATCCAGGGTAACTGGTCTTTTCAGCTTTCTGACAGGTACCAGATCCACCACAACCCATCTGTCATCATCCGTGGTGGGATCGGGATAAAAGTCACTCACAACCTCCGCAATTCCAACCACACACTTGTCATTTACACTGTGATAAAACAACGCCTGATCTCCGATTTTCATAGCTTTCAGGTTATTCCTCGCCTGGTAGTTTCTGACACCGTCCCAGTGATCCCTGCCAAGTTTCACAAAATCATCCCAGGAATACGTACCAGGCTCTGTTTTAATTAACCAGTAGTTCATAGTAGTATACGAAAATAAGTTACAAGAAATAAACAGAAATTAGGAGCTCAAGTTCCTGATATTTGTTTTTTTGTGGAAATATGAAGGTTCTGATCATACGTTTTTCATCAATAGGAGACATTGTCCTGACTACACCGGTGATCAGAACAATTAAACTACAAGTTGAAAATGTCAAAGTTCACTTTGCCGTAAAAAAGGAGTATGCGGCTATCCTTCAGGCCAATCCGTACCTTGATAAGATCCACACCCTTGATGCTGATCTGAATGGATTGATAAAAAAGCTGAAAAAGGAAAAATTCGATTTTATTGTTGACCTGCATAACAATCTCAGAACAAGGGTCATCAAATCGAGGTTGAGGGTAAAGTCTTCAGGTTTTTACAAACTCAATATCCAGAAATGGCTCAGGGTCAACCTGCGGATCGACCTGCTACCAAACCACCATCTGGTGGACCGGTATATGGCTGCAGCCAAACCTGTCGGGATCAAACCGGACACACTTGGGTTGGAATACTTCATTCCGGAAAAGGATGAGGTGGAAATCGACTGGCTACCTGAAGATTTCAGGAAAGAATTCGTGGCTGTGGTGATCGGCGGCAGGCACTATACTAAAAAATTGCCTTTTGACCGCCTCGTGGAATTGTGCGACAGGATAAATAAGCCCATTGTCCTGTTAGGAGGCAATGAAGACGAAGAAACCGGCAAACGCATAGAAGTATTTTTTGAAAAAAGAAATGATCAGCCCGAGGTGGAAAAAACGCTGGTCCGGAAACTGGGGAAGAAGTCCATCATCTTCAACGCCTGCGGGAAATTCAATATCAACCAGTCGGCCTCTATCCTCAGGCAGTCCATGCTGGTATTTACACACGACACGGGACTGATGCACATTGCAGCGGCATTTAAGAAACAGATTTATTCGATTTGGGGCAACACCATTCCGGAATTTGGCATGTATCCTTACCGGACCCCTTTTGTGATTTTTGAAAAAAAGGGCCTGAAGTGCCGCCCATGTTCAAAAATCGGGTTTGATCACTGCCCGAAAGGACACTTCAGGTGCATGAAAGATTTAAAGTTCGACTTTTATATCCCGGATTAGTATTGCTGATTAATTTTAGGTAAATGAAAACACTCTACATCGTAAGGCATGCAAAATCATCATGGAGCTTTAACCAGTTAGATGATTTCAATCGCCCATTAGGAAAACGGGGAAGGAAAGATGTGATCAAAATGAGCAAATTCATGGCTTCTCATCATCCATGTCCGGATCAATTCATTTGTAGTCCGGCAAGCAGGGCCTTTTATACAGCGTTGTATTTAGCTGACGGATGGAATTACCCCGAGGAGGAAATAAGTCTCGAGCCGGGACTGTATCATGCCGATGAGGAAGAAATTATTGAACTCATTAAAAATGATGCAAGAGGAGACAGCCTTGCCATATTCGGCCACAATCCCGGATTTACTGATCTGGCCAATATCCTGACCGGTAATTTCATTGGCAATATCCCCACCTGCTCGGTCTACGGAATAGAATTTGATATTTCTCAATGGGACGATATAGAATCCGTAAAAGGAAGACAGATCGCATTTCATACACCCAAAAACATCTGATACTGTTTTGAACCGGGATTTCCCGGCGATTCCAGCTTGTCCCCGATACATTCCTGTCGATACATGAATTTTTCGGTTTTATTAAAAATGCTGATTATTAACAAGTTATGTTGCTATATTTAAAGCAAATATATAAGAGCATGAAAGCGAAAGGGTATATAAATACAATGCGGGAACCTGCTAAGAACGAGGATAGAAGCTATAAAATCGGAAAAATCCTCGGGCTAATAATATGGTTATCACTCATGGGAATGTATCTGTTTGCCCTGGCAAACCAGGTGCCTCACCAGTAACTACCTGAAAGAATAGGTTTCGGTAAATCCCATTTGCCCTGTGCGGATGGGATTTTTTATTGTTAGTACATTTTCTGTTGATTTGCAGGATAATTTTTCCAGATGGATCCATTCGACCTGATCATTCTCACGGACAACCGGTATGTTAACCCTTCCGTCAGGAATGATTACATCGACAATATTCTCACTGAGGACTCGCTGGCCGCAAAGGCACTGGACGCAAGGGGATTAAAAGTCGGCAGAAAAAGTTGGGCAGATCCTGCATTTGACTGGGCAAATACAAGGTATGCCTTATTCAGAACCACGTGGGATTATCATGAAAAATTTGATGAGTTCATACGCTGGATGGGTAGAGCTTCGAGATCTACAAAACTCATCAACCCATTTAAGCTAACTCAATGGAACCTGGACAAGCACTATTTACTGGACCTTGAAAGAAAAGGAATACCCGTTGTGCCGACGAATTTTATCAAACCACTCACCAAGACCACGCTGCAGGTGGAGGTAGATCGCAGAGGCTGGGCAGACAATGCGGTCCTGAAGCCTTCCATTTCCGCATCTGCCAGGCATACCTACCGGTTGAAACCTCATAACATTCCCAACCATGAAGCGATATTTCAGCGATTGATCCGTATGGAATCACTCATGATCCAGCCTTTCATGGAGAGTGTCATCAGGAAAGGAGAGGTCTCATTGATCGTAATCAATGGAAAATATTCACATGCCATTCTGAAAAAGGCAAAATTCGGTGATTTCCGGGTACAGGATGAATTCGGTGGCTCCACCGAGATGTATGAACCCTCTTTAGACGAAATCAGCCTTGCCGAAAAAGCTGTTGCCGCCTGCCCGTATTTCCCCATCTACGCCAGGGTGGATGTAGTCAGAAATGAAACATATGACCTCCTGGTCTCGGAACTGGAACTTATCGAACCGGAGTTGTTCTTTCGCAATAAACCGGAAGCTGCAGACCTTTTAGCAGATGCAATAGTGGAGCATATGTCGAGCTAAAAGATGAGAAAACCGGATGAATACTATCCGGTTTTGGAAGAGTCTTTGCTAACCAGCTGTTATTTTGGATTTGCCTTTTTGACTACGATGGATCTTCCGTCGAACTCAGATTCATTAAGATCGTTGATCGCATTGGTAGCCTCAGTATCATTCGGCATTTCGACAAAACCAAAGCCCTTGGACCTCCCGGTGTCACGATCCATAATAATTTTAACAGATTCCACCTCCCCAAAGCCTTCAAACAATTGACGTAGTGATTCTTCAGATGTGCCATAATTTAATCTGGCAACAAAAATGTTCATGATATAAAATAATTAATTAAAAATAGTGGCATAAACATCGAAAAGGACCACTCAAAGGAGAAGTAACGATTTGACATCTATGACCTGTCATTCCTCAAAAGTAGTTTTTTTATTTCACTAAATCACTTTTGGCGAATTCAGTCTCGAATAAAATTTGTAAAAAACCTTTTTTTAATGGAAAACAGGTTAAAAGCAGGGTACTAACCGAATGAAATCAAGTCAGGCTCACCCTTTTTTAAAAGCCGATTGAATATCCCCATCAGGTCTTCGAAATCCCAGGGTTTGCTTACGAATCCGTGGATCCCGAAACTTTCTACAGCATCTTTGAGTTCATCTCTCTTGATAAACCCACTCAAGATCATTCTCCGTATTGCGGGATTGAACAGATAGATCTCCTGCAGCAGATCCGTTCCGTTCATCTCCGGCATTCTGTGATCTGATACCACCAGGTGGATCGGATTATTCCTTACAATCTCCATGGCCTCCATCGGGCCCAATGCCGTATAAACATTGAAGAATCTCCGGAATGTTGTTCGAAAGCCCCTCAGGTTGGGCGATTCATCATCTACATACAGGATTGAAAATTCCTTGCTTGGTCTTTTCCTGATCCGCCGATCAGATTTAGTAGTCTCTGTCATCTCCATAGTGGTCTGGTTTAACTCAATGAGTCACAAACCTAATTGGTTTTACAACTTTTTGAAATAAATATTGAACTAACCGCCAAATAACTGTATGAGCCTGAAAAAGCATACGTCAGCAGGACAATCTACGGCGTTGATCCGCTTTGACGGGTGATTTTTACACTGACCTCAATCCCCTTTGTTTTCCTCCGTCCCGGAAGCACCTTCTTCCGTACTCCCTTCTTTCGTCACATCCGTCACCTCTTTCTTGTTTTCCAGGATCTGTGGGTCGAAGCCAACCAGCTGATTGTACCAGTTTACGACCTTTTTTATATCGGAAACATAAACCCTTTCCTCGTCATAATTGGGCAAAATGAATTTCAGGAAGGATTTAAGCTCGTCAGCTCCGGAAGCGCCTGTCAGCCCGGTGTCACCATTGAACTCAGCATGTATTTTCTTGAAGACCTCCTCCAGGGGGATAGCTCCCTCTCCATCTACGGTATAAATAGAAATGTCCGATAGCACGGACAATTTGGACTGCATTCCAACGACGAGTTTCTTCTTTTCCTCGTCCAAAGATTCCAGGATCGCGCCTGTTCTTGTAGGTTTGACTACCCTGAACAGGCCACTCTTACCGGAAACTGACGCGATTTCACTTAATTCCATCCGAATCTGTTTTGCGCACAAATTAAGCTAATTATTTAACGTGAGTTCGAGATAACAACCTCAAAAAAACAGTCATATCGAATAAAATGAGATATCTTTTCACTTTCATAAGTTTGAAATCATTATTTCAAGCA
>JANQEU010000033.1 GCA_028278225.1 Cyclobacteriaceae bacterium | reverse complement strand
CTAGTACTACAGTTGTATTTACGGGGGAATCGCCTTTCTCGCTTTATAATGACAACGTCGAGAACCCCCCTGATGAAAACGTCGAAAGAACGACCACGAAAAAATGGTGTCAACCGAATGTTCTACGCTTAGAAAAAGGACGAAGAGAAGCTTACGAATTTCAGATACTGACAATCCGATCAGTTCAGGGTGCTTTTTTTTGCTCCAATGAACGTTGAATGACGAGGAACGAATAAGCTAACATCGAAAGTGTTATATGACGGTACCATCCTGTGTAACTTCTGACCTCATATTCGTCCAATCCTGCCTCTCCTTTGGACTCTTCGAAACTCTCCTCGACTGTCCATCGAAATCCTTGTCCGAGAGCCAGATCCTCCAATGATGTTCCTATCGGGGCAAACAAAGAATAGAAGGATGGATTGTCTTTGGTTTTTGGATTTCTACGAAAAAGTATTCCTTTGTAAAAATCGTCATTTGTAGCATTCCACCTCATCAGATACCAATCATAAAAGCGAGGACCTTTTGTTCCATATCCACAACTTATTCGTTGCCACTTTTTTTCAGGAATTTCCAGCCAAATGTCACTCAGTGGATATCTTCCATCATTAAAAAACAGCAATTGCGAACCTGTTACACCCAGAATATATGGCTGATTCTTGGATTCGAGAAACTGGCGAAGCTTTGATGCACTATAAACGGAATCACCTAGAACCCATTTAACTTTTCCTGTCTTTTCTAAAGTTCGTGTCAACATTTCCTGAGCAAGTTGAGGTTTGGTTTGAAAAATTCTTTCTTTCGGAATGCCTGCATTTTTACAACGTTCTCGATCGGCTATCCACTCTTGTGGAACATAAAGTTCTCGATCGGCCAAAGCATGGCCATTGGGAGTATTGTAAGTTAGGAATACTCCTATTTGGCAATTCTCTATCCGACCGGCTGTTCCTGAATACTGTCTTTTTACTCCTGCTGATTTATTTCCCTTTTTGACAAAACCCGTTTCATCAATCACAAGAGTTGCATCTGAACGACCTAGTTCACCAACAACATAATCAATAGTCTTGTCTCTGAGTTCATCAGCCTTCCACACGGCTCGCCCGAGAAGATGTTGAAATGCATATGGTTTTTGGAGTCCCATAGTTTCCGAAAGTTGCCATGAATTTTTTCTCTCAACCGAAGCAAGCAATCCTTGAAGATAAAGCCGAAAAGTGAGTCGAGCCTCACTTCGAGAAAAAAGCACCCCCATGTCTTCCACAAGCTTTTCAAAGCGATCTGCCCATGATGCGACCGTCTGAAGCATTGATTTATTTGCGTTTTTCATAAGGTTCCTGTTGCATTCAATCCTTGAATCTTAGGACCAACGGATCGTAAATACAACTGTAGTACTAGAA
>JANQEU010000080.1 GCA_028278225.1 Cyclobacteriaceae bacterium | reverse complement strand
GTCTTCCTGTGCTGCTGCAACAAATCGGACAATGTTTCGGGAGACTTCCTCATTTACCAGGTTTTTTCCGGTTTTGAAAACAGCATTATAAGCCTGCCTGCCATTCATGGGCATCAGACGCATCCGGTTTCTCATGACTGCGGAAATCTCATTACGCCAGTTTTCAATGTCGGGAAGATAATCTTCCCTGAAACTCAACAGCATTTTGTAGTGTTGAATTCGAAAATCAAGCGAAGAACCGGATTGCTCGAGGCTTTCAACAAGAGATCCAGGAATACGGTTTTCGATCAGGTCCGAAAGATCAGCCCGGAACTGCTTTACCGCTTCTGGTTTTGCGGCCCCAAGGGTAAAAATTTCTTCGAACTGGTCAAAAATAAAAATCGGGGTAAGCAGTTCGTTTGTGCTGCTCCAGAGTTCCCTTTCCGGTTGGTGGAGATATTCCCACAGCGTCTCACCGTCTGAAAAATCCTGATGGTCGACATGACCATTCTCGAGTTCCTCAATAAAACGGCGCCTGACCTGTTCGATCAGCGGGCCTGAATCCATGCTGTAGTCAAGGCGGATATAGACAGGGAGCAAATGCTGTTGCCGTAATTTGGGGAAAAGACCCGCCCGGAGAAGAGATGTCTTGCCAAGACCGGATCTTCCGAACAGTACCGTCAATGTTTCATTGCGAATGAGCCGGGCAAGAGCAGCGGTTTCTTCCACCCGGCCATTGAAATAATCTGCGTCCTGTTCATTGAATTCGTGGAGCCCCGGCCAGGGATTTTCGATATCGAGATCGATGTGTTCCCGAGTTTGATACTTTATCATACGGCTCTCCTTCTTCTGATGTCCCGCAAAACATCAATGAAGTGATTTTTTAAGCCCTCAGTCATATGACCATTGGGCGCATGAGAAAAATGAAAGGCTCTAAATGCATCAGGTATAAGACGATACGTTTCAGTATTGTCATTTAACTCCTGATCCAGAACGATGGGGTAGATAAATCTTTTGCCCTGTATTCCCTCGTTACGTCGGACAGCCATGCTCCATTCTTTCCGAAAGACACCCTCATCACGATGTTCGGTTGTTGATGACATAAGGGCAAGAAATACTGAGCACTTGCTTATGGCTGTTTTTATGTTGTTTTCCCAGTTATCACCAGGCAACAGATTGCTTTTGTCAAACCAGATGATTCCATACCCTATTTTTTTGAGCTCTTCATACAGATTTTTGGCATATAATATATCCTCATGCGCATAGCTTATAAATACCTCACTGCTGCCTGATTCGTGGAAAGGAATTGACTGGGGGGCACTAACAGACATCTCATCTGCCGGATGCCGCTCCGTCCAGCGCCGCACCAATTCACTGACAAAAGATTTTGCGCTATCGGGATACAGCCGTGTATTTTCGCTGAAACGTTCATAAAAAATCGCACCCATTTTATTGCGTATCAGTTCCCTTTCCACAAGAAATTCCTTTTTTGGGCGGTCATTCCGGGATAGTCTTTCATTATTTGAAAGCCTGATAAAAAAACGGCTCAACCATTCAGGAAAATTGCATCCGATGAGCAACAGATTGCGATCCCGTATTTCCGTCAGCATCCTTTCCGGCAGATTACATATTCCGGCCTGGAGGTTATAGAGAAATTCAAGAATATCTTCATCATGGATGGCAAAGAAAGGCGAAGAAGAAGCTTTCCCGAACAGATAAAACACTGCGGAATAGTTCGGTGGGGGTATTTCGGGGATATCATTTCGCTGGTCTCCCGGCAAACTAGGAGCGAAAAAAATTTCATCGGTAATGATCTCTCCTTTTCTTGACTCGTTCAAAGCTTTGACAAGGAGGTCGTCAAACGTTGTCGTGACAAAAAGGTCAAAATCTTTTATTCTCGATAATTCACGCAATGATTCAGGTATTGCCGGCTGGGAGTCAAGAATTTCTTGAAGCAGACTATATATTGGCCGAGAAAGGTCCTGAACACGCTTTTTGCCTTGCTGAGCGATCGCACAGACAGCATCGTTAAGCTCCAGATGATCTCGTAATACTACACCGGAATCCTTGGCATGATCAGAATCTTGATCATGGGCAAACTCGATATGGTAATTTTCCAGAAGCTTTATAGCAAGCGCGCGATTGAGCGGCATTGACTTGCCTTGCAGCTCTACGACGTTCAGTTCGGGCCCAACAACGGGAATGACTTTTTTTTCTTCTATGAAGACAAGAAGATCTTCCCAGAACTCCTCATACTGAAAGCCCTGTGTTTTCAGTGTTTGC
>JANQEU010000087.1 GCA_028278225.1 Cyclobacteriaceae bacterium | reverse complement strand
CTTTTGAATTGAAGATAAAAAGAGGGAAAGGAGTAAGACCGATACTTAACAAGGGTGTTCGAAACCGAGTGTTATGGTAGTCACCTTTCCCTGCTTCTTTAATCTGAACAGTTCTATTAGGCCTTGAGCCTGTATTCAGGATGTGAGATTCAACAGAAGCTGAACTCTTCGATCTCTGTTCAACCTAAATTTAACCAATATGAACCACGCTTTCGTTGGGATCGATGTGGCAAAAGATGATTTCGTCACGGCTCAAAGATCCAAGGATCCCCTACTCACTTCCCATTCCAATACTCGCAAAGGAATTATTAAGTTCATCGGAAAATTACCCTCAAATGCCTGGTGCATCATGGAGGCAACCGGAGTCTATAGTGTACGACTAGCCATGGCTTTACATGAGAAGGATTTCAGGGTTTCGGTCATCAATCCACTGCAGATCAAGCGGTTCGCTCAGACCAAATTGAAGAGAGCTAAAACTGACAGAGTTGATGCTGTTCTGATCGCTGAGTATGGTGAGAAGATGCAGCCGGATCTATTTAAGCCATCTCCCGCATTTATTCACCAATTGCAACAGAAAAGGACATTATTGAAGCAGTTGTTTAAAACCAGGACAGCATTTAGTAATCAACTTCATGCATTACAACATCTCCCGGATCCGGATAATGAAACCATCAAATCATGTATGAAAATCGTCTCTAACATCAACACTCAGATCTGTAAGGTCGAACTCCAAATGGAGCAGTTGGCCATTGAGCATTGTGAACAATTATTCAAACAATTAAAGACCATTCCAGGTATAAGTACCAAAGCAGCCCTGGAGCTGATCATCGTTTCCGGAATGTTCCGCAATTTTAAATCTCACAAACAGTTTTCTGCCTTTATCGGTATATGTCCATCCATCAACGAATCAGGAAAAACCATTCGCGGTTACCGAGGTATTTCCAGGATAGGTTCCAGTCACACAAGAGCTATTCTTTACATGTGCACACTCAATGCCTTTCGATACAATAAACAATGCAAGATCCTATATGATCGACTTACCGCAGCCGGGAAACCCAGTAAGGTTGCTTTAATGGCTGTAGCAAATAAGTTAATTCGACAAGTTTTTGGGATGGTGAGTTCCGGATCACAGTACAATCCGGATTACGAAGTAAATTTTGTTTGATCTGCTTGGATTTTACCACAGTTCATAATGTTTGTTTATTTCTTCATAACTGAAACGTCGAGTACGCCTTTTAAACTACATACAAAGTCCTAAATAAGTGATTCACGGCTTCTAGTGTTGCTTCTAAAATTTGAAGTTGATTGAATTAACCACTCCACTCTATTTTGTCTGTAGAGCACTGATAGGTTGTTCTGTAGGTGTATTTTAGTCCTGACTTCTTCTGTGTTAAGGAATGAGTTTGATGCTTTTAAATTCATCTCCCATAAAATCAAACTTCTTCCTAAATAAAAATGCTAGATTTTCGTTGGCGGTAGCAAAGAACAACTGTCTATCATTTTCTTTAATGAATTCTCGCATATAATCCAGAAATGATAACACATTGAGATCGTCAATGAATGCTATTGGATCATCAAATAGAATATATTTTGGCCCTTTCTTAACAAGTTTATTTAGTGTTAGAAATACTGAAATAGCCAGAGCTGACCTTTGACCTGTACTTATTGATTTCAGGTCTCTTTTTTTATTAGTTTCTGTGGTCAACTCCATTTTCCCATTCTCAGTAAAAGACCAGTCTCTAAACTCTTTTGGGCTGTGAATAAGTCTAAACACTTCAGTTATTTCGGATTTATAATTATTGAAGAACTTTTGAAAATGTTCATTGACACTATGTTTCTTGATTAATTTATCTAGGACTTGGACAACTTTTTCTAGGCGATCAATCTCTTCAGATTTCTCTTCAATGCTTGTACTAAGCTCCTTGATTTTGTGCTTCGAATTTTCGGTAGCAATTGAAGATTGCTTAGCTGCAGCAAGTTGGTTTCTAAGATCTTTAAATGTGCTATTGAGCATTTCCAGGTTACTCAGTAATTCAGCAAGATCATCCTCATTTTTAACTGTTATCAAATCTTTGAGAGACTCCAGTTTCTTAATAGATGTAATGACTTCTTTGATTCTCACCTTTAAT
Source organism: Cyclobacteriaceae bacterium (assembly GCA_028278225.1). Classification (GTDB taxonomy): domain Bacteria; phylum Bacteroidota; class Bacteroidia; order Cytophagales; family Cyclobacteriaceae; genus JANQEU01. The sequence continues at coordinate 20,536 of JANQEU010000087.1, read as the reverse complement.
TCCTTTTCAAAGTCAGGAACATTCACCGAATATCCTAGCTTACTTGGTAAGTCTTTTATTTTATTATCGAGCAAGTTCAATTGATTAATAGTTTGCTCCATAATTGACTCAGATTCCTTAATATGATCTGTACAATTCTTTATTTCCTTTCTAACAAAAGTAGAGTTTGAATCTCCTTTTCTAATTTTGAGTGTTGTCTTTAACTCCTGATACCTTTCTTCACTCAGTCCTTTTGCCTGATACCTGTTTGTTAACTGTTGGCAGATTTTGTATTCTTTTTCCTTCTTAGGGATTTCATCTAATCTTAATTGAATTTTCTTGATCAACTTAGGAAGTTCTGCATTAACAACTTCAATTTGAAGCATACTACAGACAAGGTCAACTAAATCAAGCGTGTCAATTTCCTTCTTTATTCTTCTAATGTTTTGGTCTAACCTTCGTAATTCATCCGTCAAATCCTTGAGGTCACCGACTTTGCCCGCTTGGACCTCAATTCTTGACTTTCTAATTTTCCCTTTAAGTTCAGAATTCGATTCGTATTTATGCCCGCACAATGGGCAGTCACTTATTTCAGATTCAATCTGAGCAAATGATTTTCCATGTGATCTTATTGCTCCTAAAATCTCTTCAATCTCCGATATATTCTCTTTTAATTTCCTGGTTGCCTCATCCAATTTCTCTTTATTTCTTTGCAATGATGCCAAGGTTTTTCTTCTTTCTTCCAACGCAGATTTAAGAGATTCATGGATGTTATTAATCAAACCAAGGTCGGTTTTTGCCAGCTCAGTTTCACTTCTAGAAAGATTCTGAAGAGTCAAGTCTAAATGTTTTCTTTTCGAACCTAACCCGTCTAATTCTTCTCCTGCATTTTCATTAGTATAAAGTAAAAATTCCTCTAGCAGACTCAATCTTCTTTTTAATGGTTCTAGGTTTTCTTTTGCCTGAGTTATCTTTTTGTCTTCCTCAAAAATTTTCTTTTGAAGCTCATTAAACTGATTTTCTAATTGTTGGAGTTTGATTCTTTCTTTTTCCAAGAAATTAAAGCTGAGCGAATCGATCCAATAAAGCGTTCGACTAAGGGGATTGAGAATGTCAACACATTTTTGAACATCTGATCCAAATTTGGACATACGTACTTCAATGCCCTTTGGTAAATTCTTTTTCCACTGGAGCCTCTCAGCGGATTTGATCATCTTTTTAAAAATATGGTCAGAATGATCCTCTTCATCCGCTAATTTCTTCAGAACTTGCTCTTCTTGTCTAAGTTCCCTTTTTGATTTCTCAAGTTCCTTCTTATCAGATTCACAATTCCTCTTTAAGTCATAATAATACTTATCTACCTGTGTCTTGAGGTAATTAATATCCGGGCCAAGAGTTATCTGCTGCAGTGATTCTAATAGCCCGGACTCGTCTTCGTGTTTTATTGATAATTCAGCCGCAGCATCGGTATTAAAAAAATTAAATTTCTTGAAACTCTCCGGCAACCTATTCTTCCTCTCGTAATTTGTTCTATTGTACCACTCCTTATCGCGGAAACGAAACAGATTGTTATCACCTAGTATTAGATCCTCAAAATGCTCTTGTCCCCCAAATTTTGCTTTCAATGACCAAGAGCTCTTTACATCATCGTTTCGGTAAATTGAACCACAGGTAAATAACTCAATAGCCTCTAACAAAGAAGTTTTTCCCGAACCATTAGGGCCTTCGATAAGGTTTACTTTGCCGAATTGATAATGCTTCTTAGACCATTCTCTAAATTTTTCTATTTGAAATTCCCTAAGAAAGTCAAATGTTATCGGATCAGATTCTATAATCTCATCAGAGATAACATGTGGTGATATTCTACGATTTTTTCGAACTATTTCTTTACCGTCAGGGAAGCTAATGTCTTGCCTATAAATCGGGTCAAGGTTGTTTTTTATTAGTTCATTTCTCCAAACACTGCCCAAATCCTCAGGAAGCTCTAACCTTTCCTTTATTTGGACCTTGAAGCTATTGCTAAGCCACTCATCAAGTTCATCAAGGTTAAACACAAACTTCCTTGCATAGTCTTCATTGTTAAGTATTAGTGATCTATTGGTGACTTTTTTCCTTTCGGTGAGAAAAACTAAATAATAATTCCATTGCAAGGAACCTGAATTCTTGAAATAATCAGAAGATAAAATTCGACGCGAATACTCTTTGATTGCACTTTCATTATTGATACTATCCAGTCGGTCCGAAAAATCATAGAAGAATACCTGATACGGAGTTTTTTGTGGGTATTCCCTTTCGCATCGATAGAGTCCATCAGCTACCTTCTGAATATCATCGTAATAGGGATTTATATGTTTCTTTACTATTCTTTCTCCTAACATTATTCTCTTAGTTTTTTATATGAAACACCTGAAGTGCTTGTATTATCTAGCACGCTAGGATCACCCCCTTTACCCAGGTATTCGGATTTCAACCCATTATTCCTATACCAAACTAAAATTCTTTCTTTGTCCCGTGACTCACCAAAATTTTCGCACATCCACATAAGCTTTTTCCTGGCTAAATCATCAAGACAATCACCTAAATAGACCACGGTTGCTTTTATATCATTTGAGGTACGATTTCGTGCATTAATTGAGTAACTTTTGGGGTCTCGCGAATTTGGATTATAGAATATTTCACACTCATCCTTAATATCTAAAAATCTCTCTTTAGGAAAACTATTTGGATTAACAACCAGTGAAGTTACCATTTCTCCATACCGTGCAATGGCAATTTCCTTAGTTGTCTGTGTCTCCGTATCCGGATCATGATGAAATACAATTCGTTTATTTACTTGATTATTTCCAAAAAGAAAGTGACCATTCAATTTCGGCTTAAACCAGTCTTTTATATCTCCGTTTCCGTTAGCCAAACAGATAAGTCGCTCTTTGTTTATTGACTCAAGGTTATTCAATACACCGAAATTCAACCCTGTTTGTTGCTCACAACAAATCTCTAAATCACACCTTTTTTCATTAAAGATTTCCCAACCACTGTTCCAATAATATCGATTTTCCATAATCGCCCCTCTTTTCATCTTATTCTGGACGGCTGGTACTAATGCTTTCGAAGCTTTGTCCGTTCTAACTGAAAAAACGTATTCATCATAATCAAAAAAATAGGTGTTTACTCTGGCATTTTTCCAATATGAGTAATAGCATCCATGGTCGTCATTTTGATTAACCCTAGAATCTTCCTCATTTACATGTGTTGACTTGATATAAAATGCAGACCCACCATAAATCATATCTTTGCTTGCTAGTTTTGAACCCCTTGCCCAATTCAGAGCAAAAATTTCCTTGTTTGAATCTTCAGCTTCATTTAACAGAAATTGCGTTTTATACATTTCAAAATTATCCGCGCGATTATTGTTTAATTGTAAATGGATAAATAGATATGATTCATTCCAATCAAGCTGACGTTTTAGTTCGCCCATATCAAGTTGTAGTACATCGGAACATATGAAACATACAAGGTTTACAGATGTGCCTTCGTTTTTAAAACGATAAGCATAACGACCCTCAAGTAATCCATCTTGTTCAAAAGGTGTTCCACCCATTGGATTCGTTTTGAACTGAATCGCAATTACAATCACACTCTGATTATCCTCAATCCTCGTCGTTCTAAATAGAAAGCATATGGGATCCAAAAACCTTTTTTCCTGACTTTCAACAATTGTTTCATCGTAGATAAAATAAAGATTCTCTTTCTCAAGTTTTCTCATCAGTACTCTCAAGGTTTCGGGCTTTATTGATTCGCATCCAAATGCCCATACTTTTCCTGAATTGGGAAATAGATCATCATTAATAATATTTTCAATTGTTTCCCACGGGCAAGAGTATTCTGGACTTAGTGCAAGTTCAACATTCACTTCTCTAACCAATGTTACAAATGCATCGAATTTATTGAGTGCCAGCTTTCGATCAACATTCCTGACAAACATCTCATTTTGATTATCACCTTCGACTTCTCCTTTATGCTGATATGCCAGAATTTGATAATTATTATTGTCTGGAACCAATGCCTCTAAATGGCAGTTACTTAGCCCCCTTGCGGTAAGATCGGCGGAAATATTCCTAAATTCCATAGTTTAATTCATATCATCTCGGCTTATTCCAATAATACATGCAGCAACGCGATTGTCAATACTATTGGTAGTATCACACTTCCTTAAAATGTTCTCAAATTGCTCTTTGCTTATTTTTACAGATCTCCAGCGATCCTTTAGATCATTTAAATTCAAAGCTTTTCTTCGATTACTCCTTTTTTTCCTAAGTGTATCCAGTGGACTTTGCAAAACTTCGAGCCAGAGTCTGGCTAAGGAATTATAATCTACTATCTCATCAGTAATTTTAATTTCAAACAAAGAAAGGTTTCTATCGATGAGTGATTTTAGCTCCCTTGGAATAGTTGCTCTTTTCCGTTTTTGTTTCAAAATATACTGAGCTACATTCAAGCACCTTTTAAGTTTTTCAGGTAAGAGAATTTTTTCATTCCCACGAAATTCCTTTAAAAAATCATCTAAAATATTTTGATTCCACTCCAGTCTTTGCTTTTCTATAAATGGTAATCGCTCAGAGAGTTTGCTTGTTACATCAATGAAATCGGTAACTGGTTTTCTATTCCTTTCCAAATAAATCCATTTGGGTGAAGTGTTTATACTCCCACGAGTACATATGAAGCACCAGTTATTCGCTGACTCGTAAAATGATACCCTAGTTTTGAGTTGTGCATGTACATCTTTCACATACTCGTAAGCTTCTTTGGGTACAAATTCTTCTTTCAATTTCTCGATTGGTTTAAAAAAATTATGTGATCCTTCCCATCCAGTATCACCCTTATGCTCACTTAATTCTTGTTGAATATCTTGAACAGTATCAACCTGAGAAAAGTGTTTGTTTCGCAATGAAACCGGAATTGAGAAATTCCCTCCTAGTGTGGCATCGACAAACGCTGAAGTCTCAATTAATCTTTTATCACCTTTTAGGGAATACTGTTCAGAATCATCTGGCCACAATACCTCTATATTTTCATGGTCTGTATCCATTCTGTCAATACGACCAATTCTTTGTTCCACGAGCCTGATAACAGAGGGTAAGTCAAGCAAAATCAACGAAGAGGCTCCTTGTAAATTCACACCCTCTGACATCATATCAGAGCAGAGAATAACTGTATTTGTATATTTAGTTTCATGCGAACATATTTTTAACACCTTTTCTACAATTGAGGCATTTGAACCTGAAGCAACATAGGACTTAATAGTTGTATTTTTTTCAACAAGTAATTTGTTAAAGAAGTCAAGGGTGATGAGGTTGGTGTCAAATGCAATAACAATATTGTGTGATTTTAGGAGCCTAACGATTTCATCTACTTTCCCTTCTTCTCTTTTTAGGGAAAGCTTATCACTTAAACTGAGAATATTATGATATATCTCAATTTCTTTTCTACAGACATTATCATAAAGATCTTGATCACATAACCATGGCGGGAAATACTTTTTGTCAATATTGCTTTTTTCAGGAACCTGACCAATCAATGACTCAATCGTTTCAATAACATTTCCGGTTTGTGTTTTACTGGTATCAATTCCAAATTCATTTTTGACAAAAAGGGTGCCTTTAATATATTCAAGTAAAGCCAGACTAGAAGACCTCAAGCGAGACCGAATCATATAGATTGCTAAGCTTTTTGCACCGTTTAAGCGTTGCTTTATGTAGGTTTTATGATCCTTTTCGGTTCTAAGCAAATACGTAGGAGGATCAAAGTTTTGGAGATAATTAAGACCCAATAGCTTTGATGCTTGTTCGCTTATTTGATCAACAAGTGAACAGTCTTCTGGGGACTCTTTTGTTTTATACGACTGATCATTAACGTTTGGAAATCTACATCTATTTCCACTTTTATTCAGGTATTTGTCCGGTTCCTTATCGATTAGTTTGTTTAAATCATCTTTTGTCCTTCGAACTAAAAATTGATCTATGAAACCTTTAAGCTTCTCAATATCTTCAGTAGTCGCATTACCTTTCTTATTCTCTTTTATTTCTTTAAAGTGATCAAAATCGGTATCACTTAGATTATCTATGTCCAATAATTCAATGATTCTAACTAAATCATCTAAGCGCTTATTGACCGGCGTTGCAGTAATAAGAATATTATAGCTGGCCTCGTTTTTAGAGATTTTCTTGCTCCGATTCGAAAATGGATTTAATAAGTTATGAGCTTCATCCACTGCCAATACGTCTACTATTTCGAGCTCTTTAAGAATGTCTTTTAGATTAGTCTCATTTGGATTGCTTAATATACCAAGTGACCTTAAAGTGCAGTTTAGAAAATTCAAATCGGCAAACTCACGCTTCCAATTTTCTGAAACAACAGGAGGTGAAAAAAGAAGAAGATTCGATCGATACTTTTCTCCATTTTGCCAAAGCCAATAAATAAATGAAACCATCACTGCTGCACTCATTTTGGTTTTCCCAGAGCCAGTGGGATCGGCGATTAATACATTCCCTTTGTCGATAAGAATGTTGATAGCCTCAATTAACCCGGAGTATTGAGAAGGCCAGAATTTTTTGCATTCTAAATTCTGAAAAAACTCATTATGGTCCGCAAACCATCGCCCCTCTAATACCTCGGCAATTGCCCGAGCCAAAGATTCCTCCCATGTAACATCAGAGAGTAGTTCTTTTAATAAATCAGCTAATTGATTGTTGTAATTTTGACCTTCGTAATAAAATAGGTCTGCGAGCTGTTTTACAGACTTATAGTCTCCTGCCTTGGATTCTCTTATATTAGCTTCTAACTGTTGCTCCAATCCTGATTTACTAAAATTTGATGAGCCTAAGATTGCATGCGTGTCTCCTACATATATTTTGGCGTGTGCCTTTTTCCTGTATCTAATAGATATGCGACCGGATTCTAATTTGTTTATCACGTTCAACACCGATGATCCCAGATATAATGAAATCCTCTTGCTCAGCCAGTACTCTTTTAGATCAACAGGTAAAAAACTAAACGGGTATTTTGCCTTTTTTTTTAAAATGGGATCATTCCCTAATAGTATCCTAATTCTCTTTAGGTTTTGAAACTTATCAGTTCCAAGCCACTCTACTATCCGAGTTAATGACGTAAAGCCAGTTATGACAATACACTCGTTTGATATAGATAAATCTTGTTCAAGGATATCTCCAACTTTTCTACCTAAATCGGGAATATTTAAGGGGAATCTTGTTTCATCTGGCCATTTGGGCTTATTAAAATCTAGAACTTTTTGACCTGCTAGTGTTTCAGTGGCAGTTTTCATTAATCCAATTTAGTCGATATTCCGCTATTTATCAAATATTTAGTGGCTTGGAATTAAACTAGAAATATGATCATGACGTTACCCTTTAGATCGGGCTCTCAGAAGTTCGAGATACTTCGTTTCAATCCCAACGCATTAGTTCAGCTGTAAGAAACTGCTAACATTTGCCCATCTCCTACCTACAAGCCAATGTCCCTCCATGTGGCATGATAATTCCTCGATAAGTGGTCCGCTTCAATAGAAGCGTCAAAAGTGCTTGGTAGCCGTTTGCCGAAACTACCTTGAAGATCAATTACTACAGTTATACATCTTTATTTATCATGCCATGGTACTATTACCCCTAGTCACGTACCTGAATGTTGTATTTTCTATTCTAATTTTATTTCTGTTAAAAACTTTGGTATCTGCAAAATGCTTACGGAATATTTAGATTGGAATAGAATTGTACCAATAATCATTGCTGGAATTATCAGTGCTCCCCTCATATATCTTATACAAAGGTTTATTGCCAGTACTCTAAGAAAGCGTGCAAGATTATCAATTGTTGTTATATGGAAGGCACATAGTGATGTCCCAAAGGGAATTAATAGGGACAGCCCTAAGGTTCAGGAAAAAGATGGGAGATGGGCGATCCGGGATCATGAGGCTATTCGGCTGTTTGAGCTTTCTCAGCAGTTCTCCATCGAAATAACTAACGAAAGTGAAATAAGCGCATACAAGCCAAAGTTGTACTTTGATTCCAAAATATCCCCGCGTTCAGTAAAAGAATTCGAAAGCAAACCAATAAAGAGCGGTGACACGGTCACTGTCGATGGAACTTATACTAGAATGTACCAATGTGTTGGTAATGAACGTATGAATTACCAGTCGGAAGAGATTGAAAAACTCAAGGAATCAATTCATGTTCGTGTAGAGTACAGTTCAGGCGGTAGAAGAACTTATAATTCTACATATAGAAATGGAACTACCCATTTTGGTAAAAAGGGTATTTCAAAGGTGAAATGGGTTAAATCAGATGATATCAAAAATCATAGGGAGTTTTTTGTAATTTGATAACTTGATTTAACACAATCAAACCGCACACATTCACCTCTCTGCTTCCCCTGTTCCAACTATAGAGAGTTGAAAGAGTGCTTAGACATTCTAAAATATGGATACGCTGCCTTTAATCAACATTTAACATCCCCTTCTCTTCCAAAAACTTTCTTGCCCACCCCAAACCAAACCATTCAACACCCATCCGACCGCAGACCGTCCGGACGGATAACACGGAGCACATCATATAACAGCCTACAGATTTTCATCCCAGCCAGGTCAATTGTAGCAAAAAGCCCGCTTATGGCAGGCTCGGAAACCAATGACAATACCAGATTAAATGCTAACAAAACGGTGCACCGCCTTATACGCATTATCCTGAAAACGCTCATTTTTCAGATCGGAGAATATCGTACTTTGATCCACTACCGGTCCGGTGAGTGTGTTTTCCTTGCTGGCATAGAAAACGCCACTTTCATACGAAGTATCATTAATGGCATCCACATACCTTTTAGCTCCCACTTCCAGCTTGTGAACCATTCCTCTGAGTGGCGCTACGATAGGTAACATGATGTACTTAAACATAAATTTCTTCATCGGTGGAAGGTTGCCCATAGCTTCCGTTCCTTTTGTGAATCCCGGGCTCATGGTCACGAACCGGATCTTTGGATATTTACGTGCCAGGGAAGCCATCCACATGGCCGCTCCATACTTGACATACCCGTAAGCGATCATCTGATCAAATCCTTCCTCAAAGCGGGTGCCATCGAAAATGGAAGCGAAATCATCCTCTGAACTACCATTTAGTTCCGGTCTGGGCATGCTCATGGCCGGTACTCCCCTTGCTCCTTCCGATCCGGCGTACATTGCCACATTGTTCAGCTTACCATCTTTTAGCAGACTTTCCAGCAATACTACATGGCCTAACATATTTGATGCGAAAAGAAGTGTTACGCCATCCCCGGTAATTTCCGCGGGTTTCTTTCCTCCCATGCCACCCGCGTTCATGATGAGTGCATCGACCGGCTCTTCAAGGTTTTTTAATGCATTTTTTACAGACCCGGGATCTGATACGTCCATAATAATGATTTCGAATATATCCCTGCCCGTTTCCTCAATTAGCTCCGCCTTGGCAGCTTTGGCCTTTTCCATGTTGCGACATGCCAGGTAAATCTTCTCTGTGTTGTTGATGAGGGCTAATTGGCGCGCAGCTTCCTTTCCTAATCCGCTGTTTGCTCCCGTGATCATAATTGTCTTATTCATGATGTAAGATTTTGGTTTTACAATTCATTACATCACAAAGGTCCGGGGGACTTACAAGAACGATATTGCAGAATAGTCCAAAGATTATGCAGTTTGGGTCAGCCGGTGATCAGACGGTGAGTTTCCATACTGAGCGCGGAAAGAACGATTAAAAGTTGAGATGGTGTCGAAACCACAGTCATATGCTATTTCAGAAATACGTAATTCAGTAGACCGAAGCAGTTTCGCAGCTCGTTCCAATTTTTTTCTGACAATATACTTTTTTGGACTTTCGTTAAAGACTTCAGCGAATTTTCTTTTGAAGGAAGAGGTACTCAGGTGACAAAGCCGGGCAAGCTCATCGATTGAAAGGTTGCTGTAGAGATTTTGTTTGATGGTGCTTTTAAATTCAACATTGGCGGGTTTGAATAAAGCAGACAGAAAATCCAGGTGTGAAGGTGCATTTTCAGATTTTGAGACAATAAGAACAAATTCCTTTAGCTTATTCCGGATCATTTCATCATCGGCCAGCTCCGGGTTATCGAAAAGGATATCGAGACTGTCACGAAAGTTCTTCAGAAGTTTGTTTACCACCACCTGCTTCACATTATAGTTTAATGTGTATGACGAATCCGTGATATTAAACTCAAACAATTCTTCCACTATGGCCGGGAACAGCAATACAGCTGTCATTTGTATCATACCCCCTTCCCTGCGATTCGCCGCCGTAGTTTCGAAAAAATAGTTCATGCATTTACCCAAAATGGCATTGTCAGCGTTAAGCCCGATCAGATCCTGCTGGGTACGAACATTCATATTGCCCTCATCCAAAAAGATAAAACAGGATTCGTCCTTGAAATATTCTTTAGGTATTCGATCAAAATAGGGAGTTCTGAGCCTGCCAAATACAGGTCTTCCTTTGTAAAACAGAGGTTGTTCTTCGTATCCCCGGGCCTTTTTATCCATTTGTTTTCAAGTGAAGAAGCTTGAAGCTACAATTTCTAAGTTAACTCGGGATAAGAAATACTAATTCAGAATCATAACCTCAAAAAAGCTGTCATTTCGACAAAGGAGAAATCTTCCCATCTTACAGCAGCTCGGCTGATTATCAAAAGCAGATATCAGAACTGGAAAGATATCTCATTATCATTCGATAAGACAGTTTTTTTGAGGTTATTAACCCGAGTTCACGTTAAGTTAGCTAAGAGCACGTATTTCTCCCACTTCTAAAAAAACTTCATGCCTGCCCGCTTGCAGTTTCAGTCCTTTACCCGGGGCTGATTGAACATATACTAAGGTGGACATTACATAATACCTCGTGTTGAATATAATTGCCTTTCACCTCCACCATCACATTCCCATTGATTTAGATGGATCGAGTTCCTATATTTAATGCATAACCACAATCACCATGAAAAGCCGAAACGTTCTAATCCCGGTCTTCCTGATACTCTCCCCGTTTGTCTTTGGACAAAAGATCTCAAAGGAGAAAAAGAAGATCATAGACGCACTTGATCAAAAGCAGGCCGCCTATGCCGAAACCGCCATGAAGATCTGGGATCACGCCGAGATCGGATATAAGGAATTTAAAAGTTGTGAGCTCCTCCAGGACATTCTGAAAAAGGAGGGCTTCGAAGTGGAGGAGGGCGTAGCGTCCCTCCCTACGGGGTTCATAGCGTCCTATGGCTCAGGTAACCCGGTGATCGGTGTCCTGGCCGAGTACGATGCCTTGCCCGGTGTTTCCCAGGAAGCTGTCCCCTTCAGGAAAGAACGTGAGGATGGTACCAAAGCGGGTCATGCCTGTGGCCACCACTTGTTTGGAACAGGTGGCGTTGCCGCTGCTGTGGAAGTGAAAAACTGGCTGGCTGAAACCGGAACCACCGGAACGGTCCGCGTATACGGTACTCCCGCCGAAGAAGGCGGTTCCGGCAAGGTCTACATGGCCAGGGATGGACTGTTTGATGATGTGGATGTCTCCATGTACTGGCACGCAGGCAATCAGAATTCCGTCCGAGTTGCCTCCAACCTGGCCATCGCTTCGGTGAAGTACCGCTTTTCAGGGATCTCCACGCATGCAGCGGGCGCCCCGGAGCGTGGAAGAAGCGCTCTGGATGGTGTGGAAGCTATGAATCATATGATGAACCTGATGAGAGAGCATGTTCCCGCCGAAAGCAGGATACACTACGTGATCACGAAAGGAGGCGAGGCGCCAAACGTCGTTCCAGCCTTCGCCGAGGTCTATTATTTCATGCGCCATCCTGACATGAGGGTAGTAAAAGACATATTGGAGAGGTCCATCAAAGCCGCGGAAGGAGCTGCCATGGGTACCGGAACGACCATGGAGTACGAGATGACCGGCGGTTCTTTCAACATCCTGCCCAACAGGGTACTGGCGGAAGTCATGCATAAGAATCTTACCATAGTCGGGGGTGTGAATTACACTGACGAAGAACGCGTTTTTGCGGAAAAGCTAATGACCACCTATAAATCGGACGGTCTCACACCGGACATGGCCGCGAAAGTTGAGCCATTCGTAATTACGGAAGTAGCGGGAAATTATTCCACTGACGCCGGTGATGTGAGCTGGATCGTTCCGATGATAAGCATGTCATCGGCCACATGGCCTCCGGGTACTCCCGGGCACAGCTGGCAGGCTGTTGCCGCCGGTGGCACCAGTATGGGGGTAAAAGGAATGATGGTTTCCGCCAAGACCATGGCAATGACGGTGATCGACATTTTTAAAGATCCCTCAATAGTGGAGGAGGCAAAAGCAGAATTGGAAGAAAGGCGGGGTAAGGATTTTGTTTATGAACCGATATTGGGTGATCGTGAACCGGCGCTGGATTACGCTGGGGAACATTGAAAAGATCCAGTCACATACTCCTTTCTCACTGAAAACGACCGGAGCTTCAAAAACCTGGAGTTTTGCCTAAAGTTCTGCTTTTGTTCTTTTATCTCTTTAGAAACAGTATGTTGAATTTCATCAGCAAATCCTTAAATCTTCATTTTCTTTTGCATGCCCAAAAGAAAACGAAGCAAAAGAAAAAGGCACCACGAACAAAGGCCATTTTCCGCACATTATCGCACAACCCACCCAACCACGCCTCATCCCTTTGGCCTCCAATGGCCCACGCTGTTCGTGGACACCAACCCTATCCATCTAAATCGTAAAATGATATAAATCTTTGTTCTGTTTCCAATAGTGTGTTTCGCGCTGAAACCTGCCTGCCGGAAAGGCAGGTGTGTCTTTAACCACGGTGTCTTTTCTTTTGCGGTCCGCCCCATCTATTGTTTTGCTGGTCTACTTAAAATCACCTTGGAAGTAAATGTTAAAATCCTAAATGTATGTACTACATGCAGGTCTTTGGGTTTTGAAGGGCCTTGAGCAAAATACGTTTAGAAATTCAGAGAGAAAAGCGGTTAAAAAATCCGTACTGTTTGAACGAAGTGAGTTTAGGGATTTTCAGCTTTACTCACTGAATTTTAGTATTTTGCTCACAGCCTTGATTTTTTTGACGGTCCGCCGTCGCGGTTCGTTGGATCAAGCTAAAAATGAAGGCCATACCGGCCAGGTTACCCGTCCGGTTTAGGACGAATGAATAATGAAGGATACTGTCATTGTCATCTTATTGTACCTGAGAAACCAGAAACACAAGTAAATGAAAACCAGAAGATCATTTATCTCCAAACTCATGGCCGGAGGCCTGGGAATCGCTGCCGGGTTTTCCGCCAAAGGAAATATCCTCCCCGTCCCCGGGATCTCACAACAGCTGCCATCATTAAAAGGAAGAAAAGTACTGTTTACCTACGGAGGCTGGGAAGGTCATGAGCCAAAAAAATTCCTCGATTACCTGAAACCCTGGCTGGAAGAAGAAGGCGCAGAAGTCCTGGCCCATGATACGCTGGGTCCTTATACGGATGAGGCTTTGATGTCATCCATTGATCTTGTCATCCAGGTCTTCACCATGTCACAGATCACTGACGACCAGCAGAAAGGTCTTTTGACAGCTATAAAAAATGGCGCCGGTATGGCCGGCTGGCATGGCGGCATGGGAGACGCCTTCAGGCAAAATACGGAATACCAGTACATGGTAGGCGGGCAGTGGGTTTCCCACCCGGGAGGTGTGATCGACTATGAAGTAAATATCCTGGATTCAGGTGATGCCATTACCGACGGATTGAAAGACTTTAAAATGACAAGCGAGCAATATTACATGCATGTTGATCCCAATGTGAATGTGCTGGCCACTACACGATTCAATGCCGATCACAATGACTGGATCGACGGATGCACCATGCCTGTTATCTGGAAGAAATCTTATGGAAAGGGCCGTATTTTCTATACCTCTCTGGGCCATAACCTGAGTCACGTCCTGGATGCTCCCGAGGGCATGACCATTATCAAACGGGGCATAAAATGGGCCAGTGCCAGCAAGTATGAACCTATGGAAGCGTGGATTGATCCAAAGTATTAATGGTTATCGCAAGACCCAATGAATCGGGGGTCGGGACTCGTAATAACATCAATGTCATTTAACCCCAAAATTTTGATGCTTATTACACAAGTACATCGGATTGCATTTTTTTCTCTCATCTTCGTCCTGGCTTGTTCGGAAAAGCAGGATGTAAACTGGCCCTACTATCTTGGTGATCCGGAAACCACCCACTATTCAGGTCTTACACAGATATCGCGGGAAAATGCCGCTCGCCTGCAAGCTGCCTGGACCTACTCCGGCTGGGATGCCGATCCGGATAACCGCTCTCAAATTCAGTGTAACCCGCTGGTAGTCGATGGTATCCTTTACGGCAGTTCCGCCTCCCTGAAGATCTTTGCATTAAATGCGGAAACCGGAGAGGAAAAGTGGGTGTTTGATCCGTTTGGTGAAGCGTACGGTATGTTTGGCATGGGTGTAAATCGCGGATTAATGTATTGGGAAGGTCCCGGGGGGTCAGATAAAAGGATCTACTTCACCGCCGGTCCGTATCTCTACGCACTAAACGCCCGGGAGGGTACGCTGATCGCCCGGTTTGGCGATGGCGGAAAGGTCGATCTGAGGAAGGGATTGGACAGGGATGTTGACGACCGGCTGGTACTTTCAAATACGCCGGGCATAATTTACAGGGACAAATTGATACTGGGAACAAGAGTTGACGAGGGAGAGGGGGCCGCTCCGGGTCACATCAGGGCATATAATATACATACCGGGGAAAGGGAATGGATCTTTCATACCATACCTCATCCCGGTGAATTCGGATATGAGACATGGCCTGAGAATGCCTGGCTAAAAAGTGGTGGAGCCAATGCCTGGGCCGGTATGAGCCTGGATGAAGACAGGGGCGTAGTTTACCTGCCTACGGGATCAGCCTCATATGATTTTTATGGGGCTGACAGGATCGGCAAGAATCTATTCGCTAATTGTGTCCTTGCACTGAATGCTACGACCGGTGAGAGATTGTGGCATTTCCAAACCATACACCATGACCTGTGGGACAGGGACCTCCCTGCACCTCCTGTCCTTGCCGTAATCGACGTGGACGGAGAGCGCCGTGAAGTAGTCATACAGATTACAAAAATGGGGTTTGTATACGTCCTTGACCGTGATACGGGGGAACCTGTTTTCCCTGTAGAGGAGATACAGGTTCCGGAGTCAAATATGCCAAACGAAGAGGCATGGCCAACCCAGCCCATACCTCTAGTACCGCCTCCGTTCGCCAGGCAGGTTTTCGGTCCCGGGAATGTGACAAATATTTCAGATTCTTCCAGGGCCTATGTGCTGGATGTCCTGACGCGCACGGGTAATGGAAACCCCTTTCTTCCCCCAAGCCGGGAAGGGGTCGTGATCTTTCCCGGTTACGATGGCGGTGGTGAATGGGGTGGCCCCGCCTTCAACCCAGAAACGCAAACCCTCTTCGTCAATGCCAACGAGATGCCCTGGATATTGACAATGGTGGAAATCAAAGACGGATCCAGCACCAACATCGGACAGGGTAAAGGACTATATCAGCAGTTTTGTGCGGGCTGCCATGGCACAAATCTGGAGGGAGGCACATTTATGGGTAATGTGCCTTCATTGATCGGTCTGAAAGAGCGGCTGAATGAAATATCCTTTGACAGCATCCTGACCTATGGGAGAGGGGCGATGCCCATGTTCACGTGGCTGGGAGACTGGCAGGTGGATGCACTGAAGGCGTATTTGCTGGATTTGGATGAAAGAGAAGTTGCAGTTGAAGAAACCGCAAGCAAAGAAAAAAAATTTACGAGCACCGGCTACATAAAGTTCAAAGGTATTGAGGGTTACCCGGCGATCGAACCTCCCTGGGGAACCCTGACCGCCATTGACCTGAAAAAGGGAGAAATCAGGTGGCAAATACCTTTCGGGGAACACAAAGAACTGACGGAAAGGGGCATTCCGGTAACTGGTACCGAAAACTATGGCGGCCCGGTAGCAACTGCCAGTGGGTTATTGTTCATAGCCGCCACCCAGGACGAAAAATTCCGGGTGATCGACCAGGCCAACGGAGATATACTGTTTGAAACAGACCTGCCGGCAGCCGGCTATGCTACTCCAAGCACCTACTCGGTAAACGGCAGGCAATATGTCGTGATCGCATGTGGTGGCGGGAAACTCGGTACAAAATCCGGAGATCAGTATGTAGCCTTTGCGCTCCCCGATTAATTTGCGAATTGCAATATAAAATGTCACATTGAGGCTCTCGAAATGTGAGGCTCTCGAAATGTGACTTTATCAGGTTCCGGCTGGTTATTCTCGGAGAAACTCAATTGGGACCCATGAGGACTGACGGCAAAATATTATCTTTAATCCGATACCCGGCTATCATCCTATGACCATTCCGTAATGAATCTTAAATCAAAACATCAATGAAAAATCTATCCCGGTTGATCACAATCATTCTCATGTTTGTTGCCTGGTCAGGATGTCAGCCACAGACTGACCGGCTTCCAAACATCGTCATCATCTTTGCGGATGATATGGGCTACGGGGACCTGAGTTCCCAGGGCGCCGCCGGGTTCAAAACACCGAACCTGGATCTCATGGCAAATGAAGGCATGCGGTTCACCCATTTTTATTCCGTACAGGCTGTCTGCAGCGCATCGAGAGCAGCCTTATTGACAGGATGTTATCCGAACAGGATCGGGGTCCGCGGCGCCTTATTTCCACATTCCAAAGTTGGCCTCAACCCGGATGAATTAACAATAGCCGAAATGCTGAAACCCCTGGGATTCGCCACAGGGATCTTTGGCAAATGGCATTTGGGCCATTTAAAAGAATTTTTGCCGCTCCAGCATGGTTTTGATGAGTACGTCGGCATTCCATACTCGAATGACATGTGGCCGGTTGACTATGATGGAAACCAGGTGGATACGGTCCATCGCAAAACCCGGTTTCCACAGCTCCCTTTGATCGAAGGAAATGAGAAGGTCCGCGAATTAAGAACCCTGGAGGATCAGGCTGAGATCACGACATTGTATACCGAAAGAGCTGTCCGGTTCATACGGAAAAATGCTGAGCAGCCTTTCTTCCTGTACGTGCCCTATACCATGCCACATGTTCCGTTGGCTGTTTCATCCAAATTCAAAGGCAAAAGCGAACAAGGCCTTTATGGTGATGTGATCATGGAGATCGACTGGTCCGTTGGAGAGATTCTTAAGACAATCAAAGAAGAAGGTTTGGACGAAAACACACTCGTCATTTTCACCAGTGACAATGGCCCCTGGTTAAATTTTGGTAATCATGCCGGGACCACGGGAGGATTGAGGGAAGGGAAAGGGACAAGCTGGGAAGGTGGTCAACGGGAACCAACCGTCATGCGTTGGCCCGGAACCATACCCGCCGGGGAGATATGCAATAAAATAGCTGCTACCATCGACATCATGCCTACCTTAGCAGCCATTACCGGCGGGCAACTGCCTGATCACAAAATCGACGGCGTCAACATCCTGTCTTTGCTCGAGGGAGATCCGGAAGCGAACCCAAGGGACCATCTTTATTACTACTACAGAGGCAATAGCCTGGAAGCCGTCAGAAAAGATAAATGGAAACTGGTATTTCCACATCCATATCGTACATATGAAAATCAATTGCCAGGCAATGACGGGCACCCGGGCCCTCAGCCTGAAGCACAGTTTGATTCACTGGCATTGTTCGATCTGATCAGGGATCCCGGAGAGCGTTACAATGTAATTGAATTGTATCCGGATGTTGTAGATGAGCTACAGGCGCTGGCTGAAGTGGCCAGAAGTGACCTTGGGGACGATCTTCAGGGTAGAGATGGATCTAATGTTCGTCCTGTTGGAAGAATACAATAATTCCGGTGACCTTTTTATTCTTTGTTCAGACTTCAATATCCCCATATTTACAGTTGTTATTATTCACATACTAATCAAACACATGAAAAACTATTATTTATACTTCCTTGCCCTGATCTTGTTGCCATTGACCGGCAAGACACAGGTCCGGATATCAAAAATTTTCACTGATAACATGGTCATTCAAAGAGATGTGCAGGTCCCTGTCTGGGGCTGGGCTGAGAAAGGTGAAAGGATTGCCGTGACTTTTAACGACAAGACTTTTAAGGCCACCCCGGACAAGTCCGGCAAGTGGATGATCAAACTGCCTTCGATGTCACAGGGAGGCCCCTATAGCATGGAGATCGTTGGAAAACAGAACAGTATTGAGATCCGGAATATTATGGTGGGAGATGTATGGGTATGCTCCGGTCAGTCCAACATGGAATGGAGCGTTGAGCAGTCCAGCAATGCCGAAAAAGAGATAGCAAGCGCTTCGGATGAGTTGATCCGTCATTTCAAGGTTCCACGTTCCCACGCGAATGTCCCCGGGGATGAACTTGCAGGAGGGCAATGGCAAGTTACAGGTTCGAAAACCGTTGGAGCATTCACCGCCGTGGGATATTACTTTGCCAGGGAACTTCGTAAAAATATAGATGTGCCAGTAGGATTGCTTAACACCTCATGGGGCGGAAGCAGGGTAGAACCATGGATGAGTGCTGAGGCGTTGGGAATTGAGGATCCGGAAAGTGTGATGGCGGACCTCCTGAGAAAAAAGGAACTGGAAAGTGAAGAGCGTCTGCAAAAATTGCGCGATCAGTTTGGTGAAATCCCGGAAACGGATCTGGGGATGAAAGGAGAAGTTCCCATTTGGGCTGATCCCGGCTTAGACGAAAGCAAGTGGGTCAAAATGTCATTGCCGGCATTGTGGGAAAATGCCGGATATGAAGGACTGGATGGCATTGGGTGGTTCAGGAAGACCATTGACCTGACAGAGGGAGAGTCCAATCAGCCTGTTGAGCTGGGGCTGGGTAAAATCGATGACTCCGATGTGGTTTGGATAAATGGTATTAAAGTCGGCGGAATGGAGCAGAAATGGAATGTGGAAAGAGTGTATGAAGTTGATGCTTCGATTTTGAAACCCGGAAAAAATGTAATCGCCGTCAGGGTGGAGGACACGGGTGGTGGCGGAGGTATATATGGTGAGCCGGAGCTTATGTACCTGAAAACCGGCAATGACACAAGAACCCTGACGGGGGACTGGAAATTCAGGGTAGGCGCTTTCATGGCGTCACAATCGATATACCACAATCAAATACCCACCCTGCTTTACAATAAGATGATCTACCCGGTCCTGGATTTTCCAATCAAGGGCGTTATCTGGTACCAGGGAGAATCAAACGCGGGGAATGACGAAGATGCATTGGAATACCGGAAGCTGTTTCCTGCCATGATCAAAGACTGGAGGAGCCGGTGGAATTCAGGGGATTTCCCTTTCCTGTTCGTTCAGCTTGCCAATTTCCTGGAACCCGATGAAGAACCGGCCGACCACAGCTGGGCAT
This sequence comes from Cyclobacteriaceae bacterium, assembly GCA_028278225.1. Classification (GTDB taxonomy): domain Bacteria; phylum Bacteroidota; class Bacteroidia; order Cytophagales; family Cyclobacteriaceae; genus JANQEU01. Next base: position 1,071 of record JANQEU010000087.1, on the reverse strand, counting down.
TGCTCAGGGAATCTCAAAGCGCGGCTTTGGCCACTCCGAATACGGCCCAGGCCGTGATCATTGATATCGGAGAAGCTGATGACATCCACCCCGGAAATAAACAGGACGTTGGCCAGAGGCTATCGCTCGCGGCAAGGAAGCTGGCATATGGAGAGGACATCGTCTATTCCGGTCCTGTGTATAAAAGTCATGAAGTAAAGGGAAACAAAGTGATCATTTCATTTGATCAGGTTGGCAGTGGTCTTTCCGCCGGATCAAAATACGGATATGTCAGGGGATTCGCAATTGCCGGGGAAGACGGCAAATTTGTCTGGGCGCAAGCCGGGATCGAAGGTGATCGCGTAGTGGTTTGGAATGATAGCATCGAAACCCCAACAGCGGTTAGATACGCCTGGGGCGTGAATCCGGATGATGCTAATCTTTATAACAAGGAAGGATTACCGGCATCGCCGTTTAGGACGGATGGCAATTAGCTTCGGATAAGGAATAATCGTCATGCTGGGAAAATAATCAATCGTCATTCCTGCCGGCCGGCAGGCAAGGCCTGACGAAGTGTAGCGGAGTTCATGAATCTCATTCTACCAGGGTTCATATCTTCACGAATGAGTCTGAGTACGGCATAAGTTGATGTTCTCCGGATCCGGCGATAATTGCCCGTAGCCATGATTGAGGATAGACGATTAACGATGTGAGATGTGCGAAGGAGTATTTATATGAGAAAGAGCACCCGAAGAACTAATCGTCACGCCCTGGCCCCAAAGGGAGTCAGGTTGATTGAAGCCTCCTCCCCTTTATGGAATTGAAGGGTAAAAAGGAGGCGTTGACGCGGTAAACCGGAAATGTATCAAAGTGAGATAAATACAGCGAGATTCCTGTATCATCCTTGAGCAATACACGGCGGAGTTCAGGAATCTCATTCTACCAGGGTTCATATCTCCACGAATGAGTCTGAGTACGGCATAAGTTGATGTTCTCCGGATCCGGCGATAATTGCCCGTAGCCATAATTGAGAATAGACGATTAACGATGTGAGATGTGCGAAGGAGTATTTATATGAGAAAGAGCACCGGA
>JANQEU010000025.1 GCA_028278225.1 Cyclobacteriaceae bacterium | reverse complement strand
CCGGCGTTGCCAAGGATTCGCAGTACCCAAGTACACCTTCACCCTTGGCGCCTTGGCTCTGAAGCCCTCCAGCTTTTGCAACATTGGGGTTAATCCAGTTTGGATAATAGGCCCGACAGACAATTCCATACCAAAGGGGGGCGATATGACTATTCAGAAATTGCTAATTCCATTTAATTTCACACCTTACGATCAAAAATCACTCGATTTTGTTATTCGGAATTTTGCCAAACAACCAAATATCGAAGTTACCCTTTTCTCGGTCTATTCATCCGTCCCCGAGATCAAACCCATCGGATCGCCTATTATGGAAAAAATGAAAAATAACCTCATTTATTTAGCGCAAAAAAATAAGGAACTCGAAACCGCCTTAGTAGAGGCACAAGCTACACTGATAAAGGGCGGATTCTCCGAAACCCGGGTAGCGTATTCGTTTGTCCCCAGAAAAAAAGATATCGCCAGTGAGATAATCCGGATGGTCAAGACCGAGAATTTCAATTTAGTTGTTCTTAATCACAAACCCGGCAAGGCAACGCACCTATTTACCGGTAACGTATTCAGTAAGGTGGTTAATGCAATGAGTAACTGTGCTGTCTGTGTCGTGACCTGATATCCTCGCATAGGATCAGCATTAAATCATATTATCAATAAGGATTCATTCATAAGGAGGTATTGCATGGATGCCGACAGAAAGATTGATATAAATATTTTCAAAACGGTTACCCGTTCCATTGCCCAATCCAATGACCTTGGAATTATGGCTGATCATTTGAGTCAGCTTCTGATCAGTGCTTTGGAGATCAAAGGATGTACTTTATTTGCTTTAAATCCGCAAACCAAAGAACTGGAAGTGCTTGCCAGCTCTGGAATGAGCATTCAGTATATGAATAAGGGTCCCATCGTGTTCGATAAGAGCATTGGTTGCATCCAGACAAAAGATACCATTGTTATCAAGGATATTGAAGCAACCGACGTGCTTCAATACCCTGAAGAAGCTAGACAAGAAGGTGTGGCTGCAATTGTGTCCATCCCCATCCTTTTCAATAAAGACACCATAGGCGCACTGCGACTTTACCATTATGAGACCTGGGATATCTCAGACCACGATGTGGATTCTCTTTTACTATTAGCCGAGATCATTGGCCTGGCTATGGTTTACACAAGGCTCTCTAACTCATTTCAATCCATCCAAGGTATAATATCTGAAACCCTGATGACATCCTGATACCCATACGGAAGAGGGAATCGGAATTTGCCGGCAATATGGAAAGGCCCTAGCGGAAATGGTGAAATAAGTCCCTTGACGGGTTAATACAATTTTTCGGACCTATAACCGAACTATCTTCTGACCGCATCCACCTGCTTTCTTTAAATCCACGTCCATTGTTTGCATACGACAGCATCAAAACCAAGCTTCACTGAAGTAGTATACTAATTGTCAAAAGTATTTTCCGAAATAAAAGCCTGAGTGAAAGCGGATCAATTATTTTTTCAATCCGTCATATCATCGTGAATCTGCCTCGCTAGCGAAGTGCCCAGACGGATTGGTGATGTTTCGACTTCTTGATTTTACTACCAATCTGCATACCTTCATCACCAATCCGTGGGGCACAACTGATGCTTTGGATTGATATGACGGATTGAAAAAATAATTGATCCGCTTCCTAAACCAAACGGAACATAATTATGACAACCGCTATAA
>JANQEU010000063.1 GCA_028278225.1 Cyclobacteriaceae bacterium | reverse complement strand
CGTGTACAGCGAACCGGGAGCGCCGTCGTTGTCCGACCAGTCCAGGTGCGGAACGGGCACGGTAACCTTCAGCGGAACGGGGAATTACAGGTGGTACACGAACGGGGGGACATTCCTGGAGGAAGGCTCAAGTTATACAACGCCATCGCTGAGTTCGACTACCTCCTACAAAGTGTCGGAAGTGAGTGTAAACGGCTGCGAGGGTCCCCAGTCCACGGTGACGGCGATCATCAACTCTGCTTCGGCACCTTCGGTGACTGACGACACCAACTCGTGTACGAGTAATTCTGTGACGCTGTCGGCGTATTCACCCACGGGCGCGCTGAACGGCAAACATGTCTGGTACAGTCATGCGACAAACAATACAATAGCGTGGGAAGATGTGAATGGCTCGGGATCACCCTCCTTTACCTCGGAACACACCTTTGACCTGACGGGGAGCAACGTTTCCTACTGGGTGTCCCTGGTGGATGCCAACGGATGTGAGAGCAGCCGTACAAAGGTTACGGGTACTTACCGTGACAACTCGGTTCCCTCGGTTTCAGCATCATTTTCAGACGGGATCGACACGAAGTGTGATGGGGCAACCTTCCATCTGTCGGCAAGCGGAGGAGAGAGCGGCACGACCTATGAGTGGTATACAGGTTCCACAGGGGGCACATTGCTGCATACCGGCAGTACATACAATGTTAGTCCATCCTCCACCACTACCTACCATCTTGGCGGCACGGTAGTCAACAGCTCAGGCTGCAACTATACGGTAAATCCGAGGATAGGGATCACGGCGTACGTTACAGCTAATGTGACTCCGGATATTACGCTTTCGAGTACTTTATCCACCGTCTGCAGCGGCTCGGACGTAACGATCTCGGCAGTAGTGACTCCGGCTGTGACCCAATATAGCTGGCAGATAGACGGCGGTACACCTTTCACGGACGATGACAGTATTGTCGTTTCCAATATCACTGCGGAAACCACGGTCAAACTGTCCACCACCCATACGGGCTGTGTAGTACCTAATCCCGCGATGGATTCGATCACCGTTCAGGTCTATGACGAGCCTGGAACGCTCGGCGCCCAGCTCAATGTGGAATATTGCGAAGGATCATCGACTCCCGATGTCGAGATCGGAGGCGTTTCTTCATCTTTCGCCTATTACCTGGAGAAATCCGATGCTACATGGACAAGCGATGTTAAAACGGGCGCTTCTGTTCACACCTTCTCGGGTATGCCTTCGGCCGGTGATTATATTGTCAAAGGATATAATCCTTCATGTCCGGCCCTGATCTTTGATCTGAAGGATGTTTCCATCGCCGAAAATCAGATGCCGGTCCTGGAGACCATCGGCTATACAGGCAGCACATCCACTTCGATATGCCCGGGAGTTGATATGACACTTTCCATAGCGGCAGATAAGGAAAACTATCAGTGGTACGAAGACGGCATCCTGATCCCGGGTGCTGCGACGCATGAATTCAAACCCGTGTCGGGCAGTGAAAGTACGGAGACCAAAGCCTATACGGTATCGTATGACGATAAAGTCGGAAGCCTCACCCTGTGCACGTTCAACAGGACCACAACGGCTATCAACGTCGAATTGTACGGCGATCCGGTACTGGATCATGCGGACTACGACCCTCCGGTGGAGATCAATTCCACCCAGGTCAATATCACCATTGTCGATCAGCCATATAACGCTACTTACTATTGGCAACCGACCGTTTCCGCCACACAGACGGATTATATCCCGGGAAATCCGCTGAGTTATGATTTTCTGAAGGGGACTTTCATTTACCTGCGGGCCCTTACCAACTACAACTGCTGGAGCACGGACGTGCTGACCATCCCCGTATGGCCGGAAGAACTGGTGAAAGTAGAGGAGATAGTGCCGAAGTATGCAATGACCTCCGACCCTTCCATATACAGCGATATGGATTCCGTGATGAGACAGATCCGTTACCTGGATGGATTTGGGAGACCAAACCAGGAGGTGGTAAGATGGGGGACGCCGGATGGCAAGGATCAGATCGTCCAATACGCCTACGACCAGTATGGCCGTCAGTCCATGGATTATCTGGCTTTCGAAAGTCCGTTCGATTATGGAGACTACCTGCCGAACCCGCTGATCTATCAGCATCTTTATTATGAAAACACGTTTGGGACGAATGATGCGGATCATGCTTTCACAAAAAGGACCTATGACGATTCCCCGCTGAACCGGGTAAAACAAACCTTGGATCCCGGCTACGCTTTCCGGAACAATCCTGCCGCATTCGACTATCTGGTAAATACCGTTTCCGACAGTGTCGTCGTTTTCTATGTGGATGAAAACGCTTACCTCAACAATAAAGTGGGAGGAGAAAAATATTATCCGGACGGGGAGCTGGAAAAAGTGATCACCGCGGATGAAAATGGTAATCAGACGATTGAGTTTACCGACAAGGAAGGCCGTGTTGTTTTGAAGAAGGTTCAGGCAGGGGCGCCGGCCGTTTCCGAAGACGACTGGTACAAAACCTACTATGTCTATGACGATTTCGGTTATCTCAGGTTTGTGCTGCCGCCGAAACTGGTGCAGCATTTCAAAGACATTGAACTGACGGCAGACTCATTTACCGGGAACCTGAGTTATGTACAGGCGGACGCTACCATTACCGATACTTATCTTGCCGGTAAAACCTTCCCCCATACAATCTTTGTGAAGCGGGGCGCAGCGCTCATCGTCAGCCAGCCCTTTATACACAATTATGCTTCGGGAGAGCTGTCGATCGTAACCGGTCTGCCTGCCGGGAATGAGGATATCGTTGTATTCGAAGAGTTGTCATTCCAGTACCAATATGACAAGCGCGGCAGGATGACGGGTAAAAAAGTGCCGGGCCAGGGATGGACCTACATGGTGTATGACCAGTGGGACAGGCTGGTGCTGACACAGGACCCCAACCTCAGGTCTGCCAACAGGTGGATGTTTACCAAGTACGATCACCTGAACCGGCCGGTCATGACGGGATTGACCACCGACAGCAGACCGGCAGGTGATATCCAGGATAACCTGTCCGGAGCGAGATACGAAAACGTGGATATCGGTCAGACCCACGGGTATACGACCGGCCTGACGCATCCCGTCAGTATCGATGAGGTACATATGGTAACCTACTATGATGACTATGCGGTTATAGAGAATAAATCCGGTCTGGGTTTCCAGGCCATCAGTGAGAGCGGGAATGGCCTGGTCATCACCGCAAGTGACAAGCTGGATACTGTCAGGGGCCAGGTGACCGGGACCAAGACCAACATCCTGGGTACGGGACTGTACGAGTATACCGTAACCTATTATGACAAGAAATACCGGCCCCTCCAAGTGGCTGTAAAATACCAGGACGGCAATACTGATCAGGCCTTCAACGCGTATGATTTCATCGGCAACCTGCTGGTGACCAAGGTGGAACGAAGCGGGGGCAATTTTGATGTACCGGAATACCAATGGTTCACCTATGACCATCGTGACCGGCTGACGAAGATCGAGCATCAACTGGGTAACGACGCGGGCGACAGGATAGTGATGAAAGAGCTCCACTATAATACGCTCGGTGAACTGACGGAGGAGAACGTGGACTCCGACGACAGCGGCACCACATTTGCCGCATCGACGGATTACCGGTACAACATCAGGGGGTGGCTGACGCATATCAATACGCCCGACCTGTCAACGGGGCCCGAGCTGGGCGGTGAAGATGCTTTCGGAATGGAGATCCAATACGACAACTCAGGGTCCGGGTATGAGCAATATAATGGCAACATCGGCAGGATCTACTGGAAGAACCTGCTGGATGCGGAAAATCGCCAGTACGCCTACAACTACGATCCGCTTAGCCGGCTGATAAAGGCGGACTATGGTGTTGGCGGCATCCTAACCGATACCCGGTATGACGTCAATACCATTGACTATGACGAAAACGGTAATATTACCACCCTGAACAGGCGTGGTATCAACGGGGGTGGTACCGGTGTGAACATGGATTATCTTTCCTACGATTACCTGGGCAACCAGCTGATAAGCGTAGAGGATACCGGGGAGGATGGCATCGGTTTTATCGACGGCGCTTCGGAATCGAACGAATACCATTACGATCCGAACGGCAACATGATCTCCGACGCCAATAAGGGCATTACCTCGATCACCTACAATGTACTGAACCTGCCCGAAGTGGTCGCGATGGATGACGGCACGATCGTAGAATACGATTACCGTGCCGACGGACAGAAGGTGGCCAAACGCGTGATCCTGAGCGGAGAGACGACTACCACGCTCTACAGGGGAAATGAACAATACGAGCAGGACATACTCAGCTTCCTGATGACGGATGCCGGCAGGGCCGTACCCCGGATACTGGGGAAATACGAGCACTGGCAGTATGAGCACTTTATGAAGGACCACCTGGGCAATGCGAGGGCTTCCGTCAAAAGGCCGGATACTTTTGTATATGACGCCACGATGGAAACTGAAAATGCACTGGAGGAGGACCAGGTATTCAGTAATATCAACAGGCATCTTGATGCTGCGAATGCACATGGCGGAGATGAGTTAGCTTTGCTGGATGGGATCAACCGTATCGGACCGATGATCGCGCTGAAGGTAGCCAAGGGAGACGAGGTGGACCTGGAGGTATGGGGAAAATATGCTACGGGCGGCGGAACGGCGAATACTCCTACCTTGGCCGGTATGGTCGGTGCGCTCACTGATGCACTGACGGGAAGCAGTACGGCATTGCTGGAGGGCGGTATGGATCTGGAGAACGGTTTTTTGGGAGCGCTGAACATACTTGGATTCGGAGGGGATGGTTCTACGGCAGAGGGAACCTACCTTAACTACCTGGTATTCGATGAGGGTTTTGTGTATCAAAATGCCGGATTCAAGGAACTTGGAGCCGGCAGTAGCTATACCCAACTTGATATTGCGGATATATCCATTTCGAATAGCGGTTATCTGGTAGCCTATGTGTCTTACGAAAGCGACAATGCCGATCGGGCCTTTTTCGATGACTTCAAGGTCACTCATACACAGTCTGCCGTGATCCAGCAGGATGACTATTATCCCTTCGGCTTGACCTTCGAAAGCTATGTCAGTGGGGATGAAAACCTCTACAAGTACAACTCTTTTGAAGAACAGAAGGAAACGGGATGGTATGATTATCAAGCCAGGTTCTATGATCCTGCTTTAGGTAGATTTTTGCAGGTTGACCCTGCCGCGGATCTGATGAGACGACACTCACCTTACAACTATGCGTTTGACAATCCGATCAGGTTCATAGATCCGGATGGGATGATTCCTACGACTGGTGATCAGGAACAACAGGACCCTAAAGAAGAAGAGAAACCGCTAATACCGGAAAATTGGTTGGAGTTAGGTGTCAAGTGGTTAGCGAACAAAGCAGTTGAAGTATTCAGTGAAGGAGAAGGTGATAGACAACCTGGAGGTAATCCGATTGAAGGTGAAACAGCTGGAGAATCATCAACAAAAGGTACTGCTGAGTTTACGGGCAAACCCATTGAACAGCCATATACGGGAACAGCAGGTAAATTGCCAAGTAAAACAAGCACTGGTAAATCATTGGCTCAATCTGGTTCGAAGGTTAATAATTTGGTTAAATTGACAGGGGGTAGATCCAGTGCAAATTCTGCGGAGAACGAATTGGATCCTAACAATGCTGAAACGGGAGAAACATCTACTAGGTCTGAATCATCAAACATAGACACTGTAGAATATTCATTTCCTGGTAGAATGGGAACTGGTCTTTATATTATAGACAGAGTTAAAGGTGATACCTTGAAAGATAAACCTCCTGGGTCAAATTACTTCTTTAAACGAGGAAAGGATGGAAAATTACATTACTAGAATATTTCTAATAATCTTATTGTTTGCCTGTGGACCAAGGGACAACAGGAGTCAATGTATACCTGAAATTGTAATAGAGACAAATAAGGATACGCTAACTGTGGGAGAAACGTATACGGCAAAAATTTATCTTTCAGATGAGTCTGTTCTGTTGATGACTCGAAATGGAGAAACCAACCCAATAATTCCATTGTTCAGAATTAATGGGGAAATCTATGAGTCAGAAAATAACTACTTCATCTATGAAGAAGAAGTAGATGGTAAGAATTTGACAAAAAGCAGTATAAAGGAATGGTCGTGTGGGATAATTTTTCCTCATCCAGTATGGGGAGATGTTGAAATTTCACAGCGCAATGAATATTTTGTAGAAATTGCATCACAACTATGATTCTCCAATTCTATGAGTCCATTAAGGGGAATAAGCAAGGTGAAAGAAGCCAGGAGTGTCAATTGTTTTAATTAGACTTCCTAGAGATAATAGGGATATACTGGTATAAAATTGATATTTTAATCGTTAAGAACAACTGAAGGATAGATGAATTACAATAATTGGCCAGTTAGAGAACATAGTTTAGGATCACTTTTTCTCGATCCAAAAAATCCCAGGCTTCCCAGAAAGGATACACCATACACTCAAAATGAAATCATTGCTGAGTTAGTTAAGCGCAATGATGTGTATGAATTAGCTAAAAACATTGCTGATGATGGCTATGGGCCGATGGAATTAATAGTTGTGTTCAAGGATGAAGAAGACGGGAAAAAGTATGTGCTAGAAGGTAACAGGAGACTGACGGCCTGTAAGCTTCTCCACAATCCGGAACTCGCACCAGACGAGTACAAGAAAAAGTACAAGCTACAAGCCAAGAAAATAGATCCTAGTGATGTAAGTAAGTTAAGGACGGTTCTTGCTCCCGATCGGGAATCTGCTTACAAAATGATTGTACGGAAACATACCAAGCCTACGGTCAAGGATTGGAAACCCATTATGAAAGCTCATTTTTATGCAAGGCCAATTGAAGACGGACTATCCATAGAAGAAGCTTCGGAATTATTGGGCGTGCCAGAAGGGGACGTAAGGTCAGCTATCTCAAGCTTACAACTTTATGAAGCATCAAAAAAACTGGATTTGGATGAGGAGACAAATAATGTCGTTCAGGATGAATACAAATTTGAATTATCAACATTTGAAAGGGTGGTTACAAAACCAAAGGGCAAGGAGTTTTTAGGTGTTGAGAATGACGAGAATGGCAATGTAATTGTAAATATCAAGCCAGAAGAATTTAAAAAGGGCCTTAAACGAATAGTAACCGATCTAGCCCTTAAAAAGGAGGATTCCAGGTCATTGAATAAAACAGAGGACATTGAAGAATACCTTACAGATCGAATTGATGATAAAGACAGACCAGACCTTTCCAGGAGTCAACCAGGCCAAAAATTAACGGAGATTTTTGACCCACCGAAAGAAGAAGGAGAGGGAGATGAAACTCCTGAACCCGAGCCACCAAAACCGAGGCCACCAAGAGCACCAACTGGACTAATCCCCAGTGGGATAGTGTGTACCACTGAAAATGCCAAAGTCAAGGAGGTATTTAAAGAAGTAAAGAAGTTATCCCCAAGGGCTTACCCCAATGCAAGCGCCATGAGCTTAAGGATGTTATTGGAACTGAGTACATACGAATATCTGAAGGCTATTGGTGAATTGATTAAATGGGAAGCAGAATTGAAATCTAAAGGGGAAAGATTACCTAAGTTTTGGGTACCTGAAATGAAGCCAATGTTGAACCGAATTGTAAATAATGATCTCATCAAAGAGGCTCAAATCAAAAAAACTCTAGGACTGATAGTGAATGACAAAAGTTCAATGCCTATTTTGTCCGCTTTAAATCAGTTTGTTCATAACTCAACCTGGCATCCCAATGAAGAAAAACTTAGAAACATCTGGAAGGACTTGGAGGAGTACATGAAAATAATCTTAAAGAAAGTTGAAACTGAATGATCAGTAATTATTACAGCCCCCTACGCTATCCTGGGGGGAAGAACTCATTATCGGATTTTTTTTCAGAGTTGATAGACCTAAATGATTTGGAGGGAGGTACCTATGTTGAACCTTTTGCTGGAGGAGCGGGAGCGGCATTATCGCTCCTTTTTTCTGAGAAGGTTTACAAAATAGTACTCAATGACAAAGATCACTTTATTTATTGTTTTTGGAAGTCAATTCTCGGGGATACCGAAAGTTTTATTGATAAAATCGAAAAGACATTTGTAGATATTACAGAGTACAACCGTCAGCGTAAAATATTGTTCGATCCAAATGAGCGGCATAGCATTTTAGAAAAAGGCTTTGCCGCTTTTTTTTTAAATAGATGTAACCGTTCAGGAATATTGACAGCTGGCCCCATTGGCGGAAAAGACCAAATTGGAAAATGGAAAGTTGATGCAAGGTTTAACAAGAAAGATTTAATAAGTCGTATTCAACGAATAGCCGTTTATGCGGAACGGATTGAAGTTTATAATTATGACGCTCTTGAGTTCCTGGACAATTATCTGACTCATTTACCTCTTCAGAATGAAAAAATACTTGTGTACCTGGATCCTCCGTATTATCGAAAGGGAAATGATCTGTACCGCATTTACTTCAAGAAAGATGATCACATCAATTTTGCAGAATACTTCAAAAGGTTAGAGAACTTCAGATGGTTAATATCTTATGATGACAGTCAATTTATTAGGAAACTCTTTGCAACCAATAATCAAAGCTTTTTAAAGTTCAATTACTTTGCAAATAAGGCAAAAGTTGGGCGGGAATTGATGATCTCAAGCGATGATTGCTCACTACCAGAAAAATATAGAATCCATGATACTGAAGATGTTAAAGTAAACGAGGAGTTCGCAACACCAGATAAAGTCAGGCGGGACTAAGCGCACACTTAGTGTATCCTTTAGCTTTTTCTTGGACACTTGCTTATCAAGCGGAACGGCGAATACACCTACCTTGGCCGGTATGGTCGGTGCGCTTACGGATGCACTGACGGGAAGCAGTACGGCATTGCTGGAGGGCGGTATGGATCTGGAGAACGGTTTTTTGGGAGCACTGAACATACTTGGGTTCGGAGGGGACGGCAGTACGACCGAAGGTGCATATCTGAATTACCTGTTGTTTGATGATAATTTCACTTTTCAATCAGGAGGATTTGACGAGTTGGGGACAGGAAGTAGCTATACGAAACAGGATATTTTGGACATTTATGTTGCTCAA
>JANQEU010000059.1 GCA_028278225.1 Cyclobacteriaceae bacterium | reverse complement strand
TCCCTGGTTGCGGGAGATCCAGGTGCCTCCGGAACTGGTGGGACCGGTGCCGGAGGGAAAGCTCACGATCACATCATCCTCTCCGTTGCCGTCCACATCCGCAGTCGCTACGGCTTCGGCCGTATCGGTATGAAGCACATTCAAAGAAGAGTTGTCATTAAATAATACCGCGACTCCTGTTCCCGGAAGGTTCAAGACCATGTCATTTCTGATGGGATCAGCAAAGGGAGAGAAAAAGATGAAGGCGCTACCGGAACTACTTTCGCCATTATTGCTGTCACTATGTGCCCCAATAATAATGTCAGGTGTTCCATCACCATTAAAATCCCCAGCGGTCTTTAAACTTCTTGCAAATGCGTCTCCAAAATCCTGGCCATCTATTATCACATCAGCATCTAAATCGGTTTGAAACAGGGTTGGAGTTGCAGGAATTCGTCCGAAAAAAACATGAGCTCTTCCCAAAGGAAAACCGCTAGAGCTTGGTCCCCTGGCTCCTATAATGACATCATCCAATCCATCGTTATTGTAATCTCCGGCAGAAGCGACTGAAAACCCTAATTGATACAAATTGACATTCCCATTTCCATTTCCATCAATAATTATATTTGCCTCGCTATCTCCGAGAAGTGTCAATTGACTTAAAGGGTTTTGTCCAAAAAATATATATGTTCTGCCAGATTGGGTATTGAATTCACCGCTAGGAGTATATCGCTCTGCTCCTACAACCACATCATCCAGGCCATCACCATTAAAGTCTCCTGCTGTTGAAACGGCTCCTCCAAAAAAACTGGATGAAACCTGACCTTGGAGAATGACATTCGCATTGGCATTAGCGTTGAGGGAAAGCTGACCGACAGGATTTCTCCCAAAAAAGATAAAGGCGCTCCCAGCACTGTTTCCTAACGTGCCGCCAGGGTCCCCAACAATGGCATCATCCAGTCCGTCGCCATTAAAGTCTCCTGCAGAGCTAACAGATTCTCCAAAAGCATCCTGGCCATCAAGCACCACATTTGCATTCGTTCCAGCATTCAAAACCAGTTGGCTTGGAGGATTTCGCCCGAAAAATATGTAAGCTTTTCCGATGCCAGCACCTGGAGGTGACCCAACGATAATATCCTTAAGTCCGTCTCCGTTAAAGTCCCCAACTGAGGCTACGGAGATACCGAAATTTAAAGGTCCATTGATAATCACATCCGCGTGGGTTTGAGCGTCTAATACCAGTTGGCTGGCGGGGTTTTGACCGAAAAAAATATAAACATTCCCGGATGAGCCTCCAATAACGACATCATCTAAACCATCACCATTAAAGTCTCCTGCCGAGGAAACCGATTGATCAAAAATATTTCCCAGGTTGTTGATGATGATATCTGCATCAGGATTTGCTCTAAGGAATGTTTTGTTTGTGAAATTTTGTCCGAAAAAAATATATGCTGTGCCTATACCGGTTCGACCAAATGCAAGTACGATGACATCATCCAGACCGTCTCCATTGAAATCTCCCGCAGAAGATACCGACGTACCAAAACGGTCTGTGGTACTCTGACCATCCATGATCACATTGGCATCGGCGTTTGCCTTTAGTTGTATTGGGGCGCCGAGTGCAGGCGTGATTGCGGATTTGGCGAGGAAGGGAAATTCACCACCAAAAATGAGAATTACCATGAAGTAAATGGAAAAATAGATTTTATTGATGGATAAAGCTTTTTTGTTTTTCATTTGTCCTCTGAAAAAATAGTGTGGTTTGTTTTCACCACTTAATATAGGCTCAATTCCCATCGACATTGCCGGTGGCAAGATCGAGTGCGACCGCCGGATCGAGCAGGTCCAGGGTCACCAGGTTCTTGAACATCAGCGTGCCCACACCCGTCAAGGACAGCACCATGTCATCCAGACCGTTACTGTCCAGGTCTCCCGATGCCATCGATACTAATGGGAGATCTATAAACTGGGTGGGACTGGTGTCGTTCAACCCCAGCCACAGGTTGTCCGCACCAAAATCCAATAACAGGTCCTCCTGACCACTGCCGTCAAAGTCCCCCTTCGTGATCTGTACCGCTGTCCTGGTGTCCAACTGCGTCAACGCGCCCTGGTTTTTGGAGACAAAGGTCCCGGCACCCGGGAAACTGACAATCACATCGTCTTCCCCATTACCGTCCACATCCGCCGTTGCCAGGGTCTCGGCCACGGCACTGTC
>JANQEU010000028.1 GCA_028278225.1 Cyclobacteriaceae bacterium | reverse complement strand
AATCGAATCCGACTTTTTCAGACTTAAAACTCGATCCCGATCCCGATAGCGATTTCGATTCCGACTGTTGCGGCTTGTCCGCGTTAGGGGTTTAGGCTGAAGACGTTTAGCGGCTCTTAGCTGTTGGCTCTTAGAGACCCAAGAGCTAATTAACAAGAGCTAAAAGCTTTTTCTCCCGAAATCCTCAACTCGTATCAGGGAACTCACTACCCGCAACACAAAACACGAAACACCAAAATAACACGCAGTCCCTCAAACCCTCCAGCCCTTAATTCCTTCATCCCTTTGTTTCTATACTGCGCTGGCACCCCCGTCGACACCCAAAACCTGTCCGGTAATATACCCGGCACCCTCAGAACACAGAAACAAAACCGGATGGGCCACATCCTCGGGTTCAGCAATCCGTCCCATGGGAATCGATTTGACAATCAGTTGATGAAAATCCTCATTGGACCAAAAAGGCTCGCTAAATTTGGTTCGTACCATACCCGGTGCAACCGCATTCACCTGTATGTTGAACATGGCCAATTCCTGAGCCAGGACTTTGGTCATCATCTCTATACCGGCCTTGGCTATGCCGTAAATCCCCATAGCAGGCGCCGACCGGCTAGCGGCCAGAGAGGTAATATTCACGATTTTGCCCTGTTGCCGATCGCGCATGACCTGGGCGGCCTTGCGGGCACACAAAAATGCCCCGTTTAGATTGCTATCAATAATTTTTTGCCACAAAGATGGTTCCGCATCCACACACGAGGTTACAATATTCATACCCACATTGTTAATCAAACCGTCCAGGCCGCCAAATTTTTCGATGGTGCCTTGCATGAGGTTATCAACATCTTCAACCCTGGCCACATGGGCTGCAACCGCCAATAGGCGATCCCCGGCATCAAGGCCAGCCACAGCCTCATTTAATCCGTCTTCTTTGCGACCACATATCGCAACCTTGGCGCCATTCTCCAGCAATTTTTTTGTTATGGTCAGACCGATTCCGCGGCTGCCGCCTGTGACCACAAAGACCTTATTTTCAAGCCCATATGATATCGTCGTGCCCATACATTCCTCCTTTTTAAATTGAATTTGTATCCAAGAGAAATGAATTCGTCAACTGAACTTAAGGCTTAGAAGAGATTGTATGATAAAATGATCCCTTAACAATTACCATCAAGCGGTTTTACCCCTGGTCATTGAATTGGTTTTTTGCCTGGGTTTTACGCCAGGGTAACCGCATTTGGAAAGTTAAAAAAATCATGTAATAACGCCCCAAAAGGGTGTCTCAATACAACCTATTGAAATAACAATATAAATCTAGACTTTTGTTCTTAAATGTGCTACCTATTGAAATTATTAACTATTTCAATAGGTGGCCACATGAAAAAAGATCAGCATCCGTCTATCGCAAAGCATTTTGAAAACCTGACAGACCCAAGAAGGGCCAACAAACGGCATAAACTTATCGACATCATCACAATCGCAATCTGTGCGGTCATTTGCAATGCCGACAGCTTCACCCATATTTGTGAATTCGGTCAGGCAAAGCATGATTGGTTCAAAAAGTTTTTAGATCTTGCCCATGGAATACCCTCTGTGGATACATTTGAACGGGTCTTTGCCAGAATCGATCCCAAAGAGTTTAAAGCTTGTTTCATTCAGTGGATACAAGCGATCAGCCATTTGACGAAAGGAGAGGTTGTTGCTGTTGACGGAAAGACACTGCGAAGATCTCATGATCAAAGCCGCGGCAAATCGGCCATCCATATGGTCAGCGCATGGGCGTGTGCCAACGGCCTTGTGCTCGGGCAAACCAAAACGGACGAAAAGTCCAATGAGATTACAGCGATTCCGGAACTTTTAAAGATGCTTGAAATCAAGGGTTGTATTGTGACCATTGATGCCATGGGCTGTCAGAAACAAATTTGCGAAACGATCATTGAAAAAGGGGCCGATTATATTTTTTCGTTAAAAGCAAATCAGGGCAATTTACATGAAGATGTCAAATTGTATTTTCAAAACCAAAGAGAAAACGCGTTTACAGATGTAGCGTTCGATTACCATGAGACCACTGATGCAGAGCATGGAAAAATTGAGATTCGCAAATACTGGACCCTATCGAATATCGATTGGCTTCAAGGAAAAGAGAACTGGAAGAATCTAACCACTATCTGTATGGTTAACCGTGAAAGACAGTTTGCAAATAAAACTGAAAACGAGACAAGTTACTATATCGGCAGTGTTGAAAACAATGCAAAAACGTTTGCTCATGCCATCCGCAGTCATTGGCGAGTCGAAAACAGCCTGCATTGGGTATTAGATGTATCTTTTCGTGAAGATGACAGCCGAATCAGAAAGGACCATGCACCAGATAACTTTGCTGTATTAAGGCATATCGCCTTGAATATGATTAAAAAAGAAAACTCTGTAAAAAAGAGCATCAAGGCCAAACGACTTAGGGCTGGATGGGATCATGATTATTTGCTCAAAATCTTAAACGCATAATTTCCAAATGCGGTTACCCTGGTACGGCAGCATCAACCTATTGAGCTACGGGAGGGCCCAGGAGAGTATCATGAGGATTGAGGGTCCTAATATTGCAAGCGAATTGATCAAAAGCATAGAAAGGGCATGAATAGATCTAAAACACTTTGAAGAATTGGACACGATGCATGTTCAGTACGAATGTCCTGCATTATGCCGAATGATTTAGTTAAAGAAATAAAGAGCCTCCCCTATTACACTCTTCAAGGTAAAGCGGAAAGCCACTGAGAAGCCGTGGCCACCAGAATACGCTGGTCTTCATTTCGAATCAGGCGGAATCCCTCACCTTCTGCAATCAGTTGGACTGCGGGGATGCCCAGTGCCAGCTGGAATTTTTTTAGAGTGGTGGAAGGTTGAGTTGCTGAAAGTTTAGCTTCAATCAGAAGTATCGGCTGCCCGTCGCTGGCAATCAGAAAATCGACTTCCTGCCGTTCCTTGTTCTTGATAAAATGCACAGAAAAATTTCCCAGCCCCAAGTCCGACCACCCGGTTACCGCCCGCCAGAGTTCCAGGGCGACCATATTCTCGAGCCGATTGGCTGGGTCCTTTATCAAAGGAGTGTCCCACATGTATACTTTTCGTTCTTTCTGAATGGCTCGGGATATTTTCTTGGTCCATGGTGCAATACTGATTGTCAGAAAGTATCGCTCAAAAATCGTCAGCCAGTTTCGGACCGTATTGTAGGCGACTTTCAAGTCCTGGGCCAAAGAGGGAATGGAAAGTGGATTGCCGATTTTTGACGGAAGCAGAAGGTAAAGTGTTTCCATGTCGGTGACAGACTTTACACCGGTCAAATCCCGGATATCTTCGCGAATCAGCTGCTTTGAATATGTGTTTGACCACCGGCGATAAAAGGCTTTCTTTTGGCGCAAAAATGGCTCCGGAAATCCGCTGAACTCGGAAAGCCCTGACCATATGGCATTCATCGCGGCCGCATCCTCCATGTCTATTCCCAGCGGGTCTTTCAGGAAAGATTCAAATGATCGATTTCGTTTTCCGAGTTCAGCGATGGTTAAAGGCCATAGACGAAATAGAAAATATCTGCCCGCCAGGGAATCTCCGCCCTTTTGATAAAGATCCAGACGGCCACTGCCGGAAACAAGAAAAATAAATTCATTGTGAAATTGATCGTAGACGCCTTTTAGATAATTTTTCCAGTCCCGATATTTGTGTATTTCATCAAGCACGACCAGGGGAGTGGACGCGTCCTTGCGTTCCAAGGTTTCGAAAAAAAGCGGGTTTTCGATAAATTGGGTTCTGTGGTCGGCGATATCCCAGTTCCGGTAGATATGATTGGTAAATTCGCGGGAGATGATCTGGGCCAAGGTCGTTTTACCAGCCTGGCGAGGCCCGGCAAGAAAGATCATTTGCTTTCCAGCGCTCAGTTCATGCCAGATATGTCGATATATATTTCGTTCTTCCATGGCGACTATTATTCATACAAATGAAAAATAGTCAAGACTATATTTAATCGAACTGAAATATAGCCGTTGACCCAGCTATAGTTAGTGAATTTAGTGTATTTAGCAGACCCAGAAAATATTCTGGTAAAACAACCACTTGAACCCTTGACCCCTGGAATCCTCGGCCCCTTCTTTTCCAGCAGCCTCCGAATATTATTTTGAAAAGCGGTATAGTTTATTGGTTTCGTGTATTTCGTGGTTGGGTGATGGAATTCGTAAGTCAAAGAAATCAAGGGCGTTAATTTTCATAATCTTTTTCGATGCTGGCCCCATTGGTGTGTTAGTTGGCTGAGAACCCGACTGCATGGCCCGGTTAAACGAGTGGGTGGGACGCCGAAAATTTTGATATTGGAAGTGCCTCTCAAGGTTCCCCGCAGCATTCCGCTTTTTGCTAATTTTTGTTTGTACACCGGGTCATCATCGGATTTTAGAGCATTCCAAGCATTTTTTTGAAAGATTGCCATCCTTCCGTTTGTTCCTAAAAATTTTTGGGCAACGCTTTGGACGCGCTTTGTTTCTTCGATTTCGAGTCGTCGCAGGGCTCTGATGCCGATGAGTTTCTGAACACCGGCAACACCTCCCCACTTGCCGCCAGGTGCACTGGGCATGGGGATGAATGTGGGTGGTTAAGCCGACCCGAAAAGGGCTCCTATAATCATGATCCAGGATCTGCTTTTTTCGCAATTGGTTCAATTTTTCGACAGGGCCACTGCCAATTTCAGGAAGAGTAAGGATGCCGGCCGGCTTGGGAAACCGGGTCGGACCAAGTTAACATATTGATATTATATGTATTGATGCAAAATATTCGCTTGTTTTCTGGCTTAGAGTCCTCTTTTTAGTATCAAAATGATTCCTCTAAGCTCATATTTGAGCCCAGGTAGTTTTTTGGCCCATTTTGCCAGTAAATAGTGTTATCATCGGTCTGGAGTCTTACCGCCCTATCTGAAATACTTTGATATGAAAGCTTCGGATTAAATGATCGTCTGTGGCCACAGCGGTCGCATGATACCGGTCCTGCCAGAAAGCACCGTTTCTGCCTTTGCGGCTATTGAATTCCTGACCCGTATTTCCGGCGATCAATTGAATCGATTTCGGAATTGTTTCCTTCCCGTTTCCAGTATCATAGATAAGGAGGTGGACATGATTTGACGTGACGGTAAAATTCAAAACGCAGAGTCCGAAGCGCTTTATAGCCTCAAATAGCCAGTATATCCAGCAACGTTTATCCTTTGCAAACTTAAGAAGAAATTCACGTTTGTGACAACGATGGGTTAGGTGCCAGGCATAGCCGGAAACAAAATGTCGGTTGGCTCGAGCCATGTTAATTTCATAATCCCTTTAAATGTGGATCCGTTATAGCGTATATGTCTTAGAATCGTGTTTTCCGCCTCAAAAAAGACCGTCTAAGGCTTTCTATAGCGCCATTTTATATGTTTTTTATTGAATTTTCAGTCTATTAGCCTGGTCCGACCCCAGTAGCAACACGCCCTTTAATGGGTGACCCCAATCTCTCTACTATTCGAGTGAGAAGTCAAAAGAAACTGGTCGCTCTATTTTATCAGGAATTTCAAAGCCATAATGCTCCATATAATCTCTGTATTCTTGATAAACACTCTTTCCATTAAACCCATATTCTTCCAGGGAATATTTATGTCGTCCGTATTTCCCTTGCTTGTTGTTTTTAAGATAGACTTTCATTCTTTGTTCAAATTCATCAGTATATTCAAGGCTAAATTTCTCATATATTTTTCTTACCATCGCAATTGGATCTGAAAATAGTTCATCATAGATACAATCGATAATCTGTCCTTCTCTTTCTGAGTGCTCGTTACGGTAACGGAATGGTACCATTAGACACTTCTCTATATATTTCTGGTTGAACTGGCCGAACCGATGTTTATCGAAGGAGCAATCATGATCGAATACTATACACCAGGATTCCCAAAGTCGACATAGAGAGGGGAGTGCAACCAAAGGATTTCTGTGTGTAACAACAACTCTTACATCGGGGTACTCTTCAAATATAGTGGGGAAAAAATAGCATAGACCGGGGCTTTAAGCGTCCAATGTGACTTGGCGGGTCGATACGCATCTAACATCGTGAAAAATAGACGTTCATATCGGAATGCAGGGCGCTTATCTTCAATCCTAAAAAAGGCATTCAAATAAATTTTTCCTGCGGTAAAACAGTTCATTGTATGGATGCCGTTGTGGGCAAGCATATAAATCAAGGATTCTTCCATATCGGTCGCAGACCAAAAGTGGGATTCTGCAAACTTCTCCATGAAACCAGGCGCTAAGCGAGAAAGTGTGCCTATAACTTCCTCGCTGTTTTTAATTCTGGGATCCTCCATTGGGTTGAATTTTAAGGTCAACGGAGGTGTCGGCACCTCCATTTCAAAGGTATAAGGTGACCGTGTATTTGGATCTTCACTCATTAATCGGTGCAGCAGCGTTGTCCCTGATCGAGGTACGCCAGTTATTATAACTGGTGCCTTAAGCTTTCCTTTGGCTTCTATATAATCTTTATTTGAATGGTAATACTGAAGCAATCTTTTGCGATTTTTTAATATGTTCAGAGCCATTTTCTTCAATAAAAATCTACCAATCGAAGAAAGAAACGGATTGTTATCAATGGAATCGCAAAATAATATTACCAAATTTCTGACTTGTTTCAGCTCATTCTTGCTGCCTATATAACTATCAAGTGGTGCCGCACTGTCGTATTCCTTTAACATCGCACCCATAGTCTTGAACGCCCGAGAACCAAATATCCCATAAACACTATCTACCCAATTAAGTGGCTTCAATAATGCAGAAAACTTCACATGATTTCTTGGGAAGCGTTCCATTGAGGCGTCTTTATGGTTTCGATGATCTCGTTGATAGTAATTTGATAAGTCTGACATTTTTCTGTTCCCTCTACCTCATTTTAAGGTATTCATCACCTTTTTTTGATCAATCCTTCGCTGAGTGATTGGGGTCATAGTGATTGGGGTCACATCTTGAATTAATCGTAGTAATTTTTTGTTTTATAGATAGTAGGGACGTCCATTAAATTATTAATTTCTTGCGTAATGAAAAATTGCGATGAATATAGTAGGAGAGACTCCGCTTTTATTCACTATTCAAGATGTGACCCCAATCTCTTTTCAATCAGCCAATTGATAGCAAGCTTGGATGAATCATGGCTCATGTGATAACTCTCTTGATGCACGCAGATTTTAGCTCTATTCATTATAAAGGACAGAGATTTCAGAAGGTGACAGACTTCTGTTATAAACACGTAAATTATCCATTTCTCCTGTAAATCTTGATGACATGCCATCAGGAAATCGATGTAGAGCCACCTGATGAAATGAATCTACAAAGTCAAGATCAAATCCTAAATTAACTGAATCGATCTCTAAACCATTTTCATATATCTTCATAAATTCATTATTAATTGTAATCGATATAAAATGCCACTCATGGTCACTGAGATCAATTTCGGATGTGGCTATAGAATTGCCAGTCTGACCACTTCTTCTAATTTTTCCTCTTAGAAAACCCGTATTTTTAATTTCAAACTGAAAATGGTTACTTGACCACGTACCGATTGAATAGGTACACCCAGAATATGATGTTGAGCTCCCACTTATGTATTTTACCCAATGGGATACAGTTAGATCACTAGCAGTTAGTTTTGGTAATTCGACATAATCATTTACCGTAAAGGTTCCTGAACTGCTATTATCAAAACTTATTGCCTGATCAAATATTCCGGACACAAATTGTACACTGTTTCCATAAATTATCCCATCATTTCCATTTCCACTTTCATCATTTGCATTGCCATTAAAGGGATAATGGGCAATCAAACCATCTGTTGGGAAGCAAAGTAAATCATTATCATCACAATCTTGATCTATTCCATCCCCACAATTCTCAGTTGCTCCTGGAAAAATGGTTTGGTTGGTGTCATCACAATCTGTGTTATCTGATACATAGCCAACAGGTTGGGACTCAGCCTCAGTTGTTGATTGCGGATCCCCGTACCCGTCCCCATCTGAATCTTCGTACCAAGTAATTAAATCATCATCATCTCCACCACCTCCGCCGCCAGGACAACCGATTGTCAGCATTGATAGGGTAAGAATTAATACTATAATGAAAAGAATATTGATGCATTTTGGCCTTGGCGGGTTACACATGGGATCCTCCTAACCGCAATTACATTCTATTTGATTTTGCGGTTCTCTGAAAGTTTTCAGTTGTTGATAAAATAATACATGATTTACGTGAACCCCTTATTTTTCTGGTGTCGAGGGACAGAATTGAACTGCCGACACGGGGATTCTCATTATTTTTTTCATTGATTAAACCAATATTATTATAAAAGATTATGGGGTCATATCTTGAATAGTGAATTAATCGTAGTAAATTATTGAGAAAGAACCAAATCATTTGAAAGCCAATCAGGAGTTCTGCGCCCATATGCATAGCATCTGTAGCTGCTCCATCTGTATAAGGCCAATTTGTCAACTTTTGTTCAAGATGCGACCCCCAATCTTCCACACAAAAGTGTCCCCTACCGACGTTTTTAAAATATTACCGAAATTGTATTTTCGCCACGATTGGTTACATAAACCCGGTGAGTTGCCTCATCAACCACCGGGCTACCCGGGGCTCGTCCCAGGATAATCGTTTCTAAAAGCGTGTTGAAGTGTACATTAGATGGATTGCCATCAATCACAAATAAGGCACCCAGTTCTTCATCCACTGCATAGATACGGTTTAACCCCGTATCCAGCGCAAAATCTACCTCCTCTGAATCCTCCAGAGAAATAACAGCCTCAATAGTGTTCGAGCTGCCATCGAC
Source organism: Cyclobacteriaceae bacterium (assembly GCA_028278225.1). Lineage (GTDB taxonomy): Bacteria > Bacteroidota > Bacteroidia > Cytophagales > Cyclobacteriaceae > JANQEU01. The sequence continues at coordinate 424 of JANQEU010000028.1, read as the reverse complement.
GACGGCTAGCGTAGAATTATCATCCAGATTCACATAAAGCCGGTTGGTTGCTTCATTTACCAGTAGATCTTCCGGTTCTCCTGAAAGGGGGATGGTTTCGATAACGGTGTGAAAATTGGCACTCAATGGGTCTGCATCGATAACGGATATGGAATGACTTTCGTCGTTTGATGTGTATACCCGTTTCAATATTCGGTTGGCAGCGATCTGGTCGGCACCCACTCCAACGGTTATCGTTGTTTCCAATGTATCGGTTTTTCCGTCAATGACATGTACGGTCGAAGGAAGATCAACTTCCTGGCCTACATAGATCCGGTTGGTATCTTCATTGATGGCAATGCCCTCGGCATCAGGGCCTACCGGAACGGTGGCGACTACCGTGTTGAAATCCGTGGACCCAGGATTCCCATCTATCACTTCCACC
>JANQEU010000094.1 GCA_028278225.1 Cyclobacteriaceae bacterium | reverse complement strand
CAACGCTCGGAGCCGACAAGCCCCGATGCTCGATAATGGGATGGTTCGATAGTGTGTTGGGTTTTGGATTCAATCCGAAAATATAGAGAGAGGAAACGGACTATGAGAAAGGACTTGCCGACATTAATGGACGCAATTTGTGAGGCTCATTCGATGGCCCTCGGGGATGGCCGTTTCGCTCCGAAGTATTCACCGGAACTTAAAAGACTCATCACGCATTGTAACGAGGCCGTGAATTATATCGCCGTCAAATTCGGCTACAAAAAATTTAATAAATCGGAGACACTCGATCCATTTGACGCTAAACTAGCAAATGAGCAACACGACATCATGGAATCATCGGAAGAGTGGATAAAAGTGAAAATGCCCGAAGCGCAACAATTGGCGAATCAAGGCGCCCTTGTGGTGGCCTCGATCAAGAATCCAGGCGGCCCAGGCCACGTTCTCGTGTTAAGGCCAGGGCGACCGGAACCATCGGGGACATGGGGACAATCAGCGCCAAAATGTTTAAACGTCGGGGGATCGGTTTTCCTACATAAGAAAGCAAGTTGGGCTTTCCGATCCGTCCCGACATATTTCGCATGGGGTGGTTTATGAGCGGCGATGATAAAATAAACTCCGAGCTATATTTGGAAAACAAACGAGACATCGACAAAGTACGAAAGGACGTGGAGAAATTACTCTTGGCAGATACCAACCTCTATCATAAGGTGGACAAATTGAACGATTCATTTCACAGGATGGAAAAAGGCTTTAGCTTTTCCAGGGAAACCGGACATAAGACGTGGGAAGCGGTACAAAAAATGACTGGTGACTTTGGAAAGGCAATGACAATGCTATCTCATCACGAGGAACTCTTAACCAAGTTGGATAAGAGGGATGATAAGATCGAGGGAAAATACGATTGGCTGATCCGAGGATTTATCCTGGTAGTTTTCACAGCGATTATTCTCGGACTCGTCACGTTCAAAGGTGGGTAATAGTTGAGAGGATTCTCGGTTAGTGAACCATGAAAGGATTAAATTTTGCCAACACGAAAAGAGGATTGTCACCGTCTTTGGGGACATATCCGGCTTCAAGTCGTGGATTAAGAGAACCGGACGGGACAATCTCAAGGCGGTTTTCATGGAGATATCGAGCCAATGGATTCGATTTCAGAAAAGCGCCGACGGATTCAAAACTTTAGGGGATGGGTTCATGGCCGTCTTTGAAGTTAAGCGACGAATCAATCCAGTTTCCATTCTCAATAACTCCCTTGAATGTTGCCGAGCCATCAACCATTTAATCGACGAGTCCCTCACACCCAGGCCCTATGGATTCCGAATCCGAATCTCCGAGGGGGACGGCCTCAAGTTTCAAGAATTCCGAATCGACAAATCCCTTTGTCATCAAACCGGCTCCCCATGTCCAGGCTTCATTTCTCACGACTACATTTCTTACTATATCAATATGACAAAGGAACTCCTTTCCGTCGATGAACACGTCCCCGTGATTGTTCACCAAAATTTCAAAGAACTTTTAAATGGAAAAATCAAGAGATCGGGAATAAAATTTCGGAAGTTGAAACGGCCCGATATTAAGAAAACGGATATATTCAAAGAGGATTTGGAAATGTTGTGGATCGCTGAAAAGAAGGGGGCCGCCTATCAGCCTCGGGAATTTCGTCGCTAAGATTCTCAATCTTTTCAAACGGGACGATGGCCGTTACTGGTTTAGATATTCGTTCCGATTTCGGGAAATAATACCAAGGAGAAAATCATGTTCACGAAAATTAAGGAGTGGATCATTAAGCTCGTCGCAAAAAAAGTCATCGACGAAACGACCGGAAAGGAAAAATTCGAGAAATCGAAAACGAAAATCGGGGCAATCATAGCAACCGTCGCTTTTGTTGTTGATTTGGTTCTACCTGAATTCGGGATATACCTTCCCATATCAGATAAAATCCTCAGATTGGCCGAGATTCTCGGAATCTCTATGGGCGCTTACGGGCTAAGGGATGCGGAAGAAAGAACGGCCCTCATCGCCGCCAAAAAATCTAAGTGATTCAATAATCGCTTGGAACGAAAGGAGACTTGGACGATCACCCCCTATATTCAAGCGGGGTGAAATGTGGTTTATTCGTGGGGCGACTCTCAGCCCCCCATCAAGAAAAGGAGACCCCGATATGACGAATCGGCACTATCAAAATTATCTCAAAGAAGTGAATGAGGCGAAGAAAAGAAAGAAGAAATCCGAGGCGGCAAAATACAAGGAATTATTCATGGCTCAATTGAAATTCGCAGGCCTCAAGGATCACTTCATCCCAAATGAGAACCATCCCCAGGA
>JANQEU010000021.1 GCA_028278225.1 Cyclobacteriaceae bacterium | reverse complement strand
TGAAGAGGGGATCTTCATGACAATTCAGGAAAAGATAGGAGAGGATTATATATTAAACGGGATTGAAGGATTTGTGCGTGGCATGCCTAAAGCTCATGGCGGCCTTGTTCAGCTATTGAGAGGTGTTTTTTTTAATATATCACTGAGCCATTATTCCGGCATCGTTGAGGAATTGTATTTCTACGGAAAAAGAGACAAGTATTTGGTGACCAGCGACAGAAGAAAATAGACTTATTCTTTTCAGCCAGCAGCGGAGGGCCATTATCAGCTAATTCCAGGAATTATCGGATGTGGCCTTTCTTTTTATCATGGAATCGAGCCAATCGACCAGGTTGTTTAGTACAGTTTCCTTTTCCAAATCATTATGGGGTTCGTGAAAAACACCGTCATAAGATATCCAACTCACGTTTTCTCCTGTGCTTTCCACAGTCTCCCGAGTTGTTTCATAGTCTATGATCCGATCGGCCGTTCCGTGATAAATGAGACCGTCAGTCAAGATTTTTGATGCATTTTGTCTTACATGTTCCGCCCCAAGAGAAATGGAGTGAAAAAGCCCTGCTGATATTTTACTATTTACCAATGGGTCTTCGGTGTAGGCACGGCAAACAGCACGATCTTTACTCAGGGCACTTACATCCAGGTTGCTTGGCTGTCGCAGCTTTGGAATAATGCCCGAGATGAAATTTCCAAGTTTTAGCTTCCATGCCGGGGGTTGGAAGGCCAGTTTCAGCCAGGGGCTCGAAGCGACAAATCCGGACAGTTCACCGATCGGTTTTCTAAGCGTGTAATTAAGTACCAGGTTTCCTCCCATGCTATGTCCAAAAAGGAAAATCATTGACTCGTTGTGTTCACTTCTGACATATTTCAGTAGTTCTTCGATGTCATCGATCAGAATCCCAAGTGATCCGGCATGCCCTCTCAATCCACCTGATTTACCATGTCCGCGACAATCCAGGCAAATCGTAGAATATCCATGGTCGGTTAAGTGATTCGCCACGTGATCATACCTGCCACCATGCTCTCCAAATCCGGGGACTATGCAAAATATTGCTTTCGGGGATGATACTTCCCATGAGTAGGTGTACAATTTCACGCCGTCCCGGCCGTATATATATTGATCTTGCTCTGGCATATTGATATCCAAGTGCCTCAATTTATATAAATTAATTTTCAAAAAAACGGCGGTCAATTTTGGCAACACAGAGGTTTTTCGACAAAATTTTATATTCATTTCCCGTTCAGCTTTTGTTTCACCAGTTCAAAAGAAACCTTCTGCTTGTGCTACTCTGGGCATTCTTTATTGCTGTCATTTTCGGAGGGGTGGGCAAAGTTTACGGCATTCATTACCTTTTTCTGGATCCTGAATACCTGGGTAAGGTCAGTTTCCTTAGTTTTCTGTGGGTCGGCCTGGCGCTTGGGAATTTCATTGTTGCCTATCAAATCACATCTTATATTCTGGACGGACACCGGTTCCCTTTTCTCGGGATATTGGAATGGCCTTTTGGGAAATACTCTTTGAATAATAGCCTCATTCCCGTCATTGTGGTATTGGTATACATTGCCGCTATTCTGGGCTTTCAGATAAGGAGCGAACAAACCCTCATATTTGATGTCCTCATTTACGTCCTTGGACTCGTGCTTGGTATAATCGTAATGTTGGTAATCATGTATTACTACTTTCGATTTACCAATAAAGATATTTTCAGGTATCTGGCCGGAAGTGTAGATAAAAGGTTAAGAAAGAGCCGTATCAGCCGTGAGCGGATGATGGACAAATATCAGGAGTCCCGAAAAAAAGAATACAATGTTGATTATTACTTTGATCTGAAACTCAGGTTCCGGTCATGCCGGAGTATTCAGGACTTTTATGACAGAAAGACCATTTTGAAGGTTTTTGACCAGAATCATTTCAATTCCGTCCTGTTCGAGCTGGTGATAATCCTGATCATTTTTTTGTTGGGAGTTTTTATTGAAAATCCGGTGATACAAATTCCTGCGGCTGCCAGCGCGCTATTACTATTCTCGATTTTAGTGATGCTGGTGGGAGCAATTTCGTACTGGTTTCGCGGATGGGGAGTTGCGTTTATCCTGGCATTGTTCTTACTGGCTAATTTCGTATCAAGAACAGGAATAATTCAAAATATCAATCCTGCGAAAGGTCTTGATTACAAGAAAGAAAAAGCTCAATACTCCTTAGAAAACCTCAGGATAATGTCTTCCGTGGAAAACTTCGAGGAGGATAAACTTCAAATGGTGCACGCTTTGACCCACTGGCGGGAGAAAAATGGTTCGGAGGTTTCGAAACCCAAAATAGTATTCCTCTGCGTCAGCGGGGGTGGTCAAAGGGCCGCCCTCTGGTCGCTAAATGTTCTGCAAAAATCAGATAGTATCCTGTCAGGGGATCTTTTTAGGAATGTTTTTATGATCTCGGGAGCCTCCGGTGGTATGATAGGGGCTGCGTATTACAGAGAACTGTACTTACGTAAAAAAATGGGTGAGGAAATAGATATGGGTAATCCGCAGTGGATGATGAACATCGCCAAGGACAATTTAAATCCCATCATTTTCAGCCTGGTTGTGAATGATTCCTTTTTCAAAATAAGGAAGTTTGAATATGAGAACCGGACATACTACAAAGACAGGGGATTTGTATTCGAGAATCATTTGAATCAAAACCTGGGCGGAATCCTGGATAAGAAGTTATCGGATTATACAATATATGAAAACAATGCCGATATCCCGGTTTTGTTGATGTCGCCCATCATTTCAAATGACGGCCGCAAACTGTACATTTCAGCCTCACCCGTTTCGTTTATGACGATCACCCAGCCTGGCCTGGAAACTTCGGAGAGTGATCAGAAAGTGAGAGGAGTTGATTTTAACAGGTTGTTTAAAGATCATGGCGCTTCATCACTGGGATTTTTATCAGCACTCAGGATGTCGGCATCTTTTCCCTACATCACACCGACCATTAGCCTGCCCAGTGAACCCAGGATAGAAGTGATGGATGCCGGCATTGCCGATAATTTTGGAATCCAGGACGCACTTCGATTTATTTTTGTCATGAAGCGTTGGATCCGGGAGCATACGGCCGGGGTTGTGCTCATGATTGTCCGGGATACAAGAAAGACAGCTCCAATTGAAAAGCGATCATTTCCATCGCTGGCAGATCGCTTCACCTATCCGATTTCCAGTGTTTATAACAATCTGGGAAATATTCAGGATGTGAATAATGAAAGCCAGATCGAAAATGCAAAGACCTGGCTGGAAGTACCGTTGGAAACCGTAGCGTTTGAATACGATACCTATACTTTAATCCGGGATATATCATTTTCAACTGAGGAACAGGAAGTTGAAAGAAAAGAAATCGAGCGGGCATCATTAAGCTGGCATTTGACCAGCAAGGAAAAAAGAAATATTCGTGAGAATATTCACCTTCCGCATAATATCAAAGCCCTGAAACAACTTAAGAATACCCTTGAGATTGAACCCAATTGAGATTTTGACGAACAGGTATTTTCGTAGTTGAATATTTGGTTATTTAGAATTTCCCTGATCAGAAATTCCGAATTTTCTCTTCTTGCTTGCGCTAAAGAGCGGCAATCAAGCTTTTTGTAATTTTGTAGCTTTCAATGTTAACAATATGTCCCAGCAATCAACTGAAGTTTACAAACCTGCCAATCATATAAGAATTGTGACCGCTGCGTCCCTTTTTGACGGACATGATGCTGCTATTAATATTATGCGGAGAATCATTCAGGCCACGGGATGTGAAGTAATACATTTGGGGCACAACCGCTCCGTGCAGGAGATTGTTGATTGCGCCATTCAGGAAGATGCCCAGGCCATAGCCATCACATCTTACCAGGGCGGACACATGGAATTCTTCAAGTATATGTGTGATCTGCTGACAGAACGGGGAGCAGAGCACATTAAAATATTTGGAGGAGGCGGTGGGACCATACTTCCCGAGGAGATCAGCGAACTCCACAACTATGGCATAGCAAGAATTTATTCACCCGATGACGGCAGGGAAATGGGCCTTCAGGGAATGATCAATGATCTGGTGAAGTCCAGTGACTTTCCTATGGGTAAAAACCTGAATGGTCAAATCAAAAAATTAAACTCAAGGGATCATAATACGATTGCAAGGCTCATCTCGGGCATTGAAAATTTCCCGGAGGAGAACCGGGGTTTGATCGAGGAGATCAAAAAACTGTCTTCCGGCAAATCGGCTCCTGTGCTCGGGATTACCGGCACGGGCGGTGCCGGCAAATCTTCACTGGTAGATGAGCTTGTCAGAAGATTTCTCCATGATTTTTCGGATAAGACCGTGGCTATTATTTCCGTTGACCCCTCCAAGCGAAAAACAGGTGGAGCTTTACTGGGAGATAGAATTCGCATGAATTCCATATTTGGCGACAGAGTGTACATGAGATCACTCGCGACCAGACAATCCAATCTTGCACTGTCCAAATATGTTCAGGATGCAATTGATATTGCCAAAGCTGCAGATTTTGACCTGATCATTTTGGAGACTTCCGGAATCGGGCAGTCAGATACGGAAATCACAGACCACTCGGATGTATCGCTTTATGTGATGACCCCTGAGTACGGTGCTGCTACGCAGCTGGAGAAAATCGACATGCTTGATTTTGCAGATATGATAGCTCTTAACAAGTTTGACAAAAGAGGTGCACTCGATGCGCTGCGCGACGTCAAGAAACAATATCAGCGAAATCATCAGTTATGGGATAAAGCAGAGGACCAGCTTCCTGTTTTCGGAACAATCGCCTCTCAGTTCAATGATCCTGGTATGAATCAATTATACCTGGCATTGATGAACCTGATATCCGGAAAAACAAATACCGACCTGAAGTCAACCTTTGTGAGCACGGAAGAAATGAGTGAAAAGATCTTCATCATTCCACCAAAGCGAACTAGGTACCTGTCGGAAATCACCGATACTATCCGTGATTACAATGATCGTGTTACAGAACAAAGCGATATAGCCCAAAAATTATATAGTCTTGAATGTTCGAAAGAAGTACTTAAGGATAAAGGAGAGGTTTCAAAAGCCATCGGTGAAGCTATCACCCGGTTAAAACTTGACATGGACCCTCACCACCAAAAAATATTGGATGAGTGGCCGGCGAGGAAAGCAAATTACGAAGGGGAGGAATTTACTTACAAGGTGAGGGATAAGGCGATAAAAGTAGCCACAGCAACGGAATCCCTTTCACACACCAGGATCCCCAAGGTTATGCTCCCCAAATACAAAGGCTGGGGTGATATACTGAGATGGTGCTTGCAGGAAAACGTTCCCGGGGAGTTTCCCTATACGGCTGGCGTTTTTCCTTTCAAAAGGATGGGCGAGGATCCTACCAGAATGTTTGCAGGCGAAGGAGAGCCTGAAAGAACCAACAAGCGATTTCATTACGTTTCCCTTGGATTGCCGGCAGCCAGGTTGTCAACCGCTTTTGACTCGGTCACGCTTTACGGTGAGGATCCTGATCACAGACCGGATATTTATGGGAAGATTGGTAATTCCGGCGTAAGTATCTGCTGTCTTGATGACGCAAAAAAGCTCTATTCGGGGTTCGACTTATGTGATCCTACCACTTCGGTATCCATGACCATCAATGGTCCCGCGACAACGATCACGGCGTTTTTTATGAATGCAGCCATCGATCAGCAATGTGAACTTTACATTAAAGAACAGGGGCTTGAGGTCGAAGTGGAAAAAAAGATCGGGGAAATCTTCAGGAAAAAAGGCACGAAGAGGCCGGAATACTACGGGAAGCTGCCGGAAGGTAATGATGGTCTTGGATTGATGCTCCTGGGCGTGACGGGAGATCAGGTCCTTCCGAATGATGTTTATGAAAAAATCAGGGCTAAAACCCTGTCGACTGTCCGGGGTACGGTTCAGGCTGATATTTTAAAAGAGGATCAGGCCCAAAATACCTGCATTTTTTCTACCGAGTTTTCACTCAGATTAATGGGGGACGTTCAGCAGTATTTTATTGATAGTGGCGTTAAAAACTTTTACTCCGTTTCCATATCCGGATATCATATTGCGGAAGCCGGAGCAAATCCGATATCGCAACTGGCCTTCACCCTGGCAAATGGGTTTACGTTCGTCGAGTACTACCTTTCCAGGGGGATGCATATAGACGATTTTGCACCGAACCTTTCATTCTTTTTCTCGAATGGTATTGATCCCGAATACGCCGTTATCGGCAGGGTAGCACGAAGGATCTGGGCGAAAGCGATGAAGTTGAAATACGGAGGTAATGATCGATCACAGAAACTGAAATATCATATACAGACCTCCGGCCGTTCACTGCACGCACAGGAAATCGATTTCAATGACATACGAACCACCTTACAAGCCCTTTACGCCATTTATGATAATTGTAACTCATTGCACACCAATGCTTACGATGAAGCAATCACCACTCCAACGGAAGGCTCGGTAAGAAGAGCGATGGCCATCCAGTTAATTATCAATAAAGAACTGGGACTGGCCAAAAACGAAAATCCTATGCAAGGCTCCTTCATAATAGAGGAACTGACAGATCTGGTAGAGGAAGCCGTGATGATGGAATTCGACAGAATTACGGAAAGAGGCGGGGTATTGGGTGCTATGGAAAGCATGTATCAAAGGGGTAAGATCCAGGAGGAAAGCCTTTACTATGAGACGAGGAAACATACCGGAGAATTACCGATCATCGGAGTGAATACATTCCTGTCTTCCAAAGGATCTCCAACGATTATTCCGGATGAGGTGATCCGGGCGACGAAAGCCGAAAAGGAAAGACAGATCCATGATTTAAAGGATCTTCATGCAAGGAATGCGTCAAAGTCCGGTGAGATGCTGAAAAAGCTGAAAGAGAAAGCTCTCCACAATGAAAATACTTTTGAAGAGCTTATGGAAACCACAAAGTACTGTTCCCTGGGTCAGATCACACATGCTATGTTCGAAGTGGGTGGACAGTACCGGCGGAATATGTAATACACGGTAAGGAATTGGGATAAATTGAAGTTTCTCAGGTGCAGATAATCCGTATTCAGATGTAAACGGCCTGCCGCCTGATTTACTAAGTTTTTTCACGGATAATTCATTGCCACAAAAACCAACTCAGCCATGATAAACTCTATCTGTTTTTATCTTTGATTATCTTCCATCTTACAATTCAAACAAAATAAGAGCTTTAGGAGCCATGCTTAAATTTATTCTGTTCCCAATGTTGATATTGGTCATCATTTTTTCATGCCGGGAGAGTTCCCGGACTACAATAATCTCAATATTAGAAAGCCAGGAATCAATCGACGGGAATCCGGATTACATAAACAGTCCGTTTGTTGCCGCCGGAGACCGGGTCTACATTGTTGGACACCAGGATGGATCTTTTCCCGATCTTGGCTGGCATGTTACGGGGGAGATGGGTGGCGTCTGGGATCATCCCGTCAAACTGATGGACGGATACTCACTTAATCTGAGGGACCAAAACGGCTTGGATTGGTGCCTTGATGCGGCGGATTCCTTCACGAACTTTCCAGTTGGTAATGTACATACATTCAAAAATGAGGTGCTAACCGTCCGGCGGTATCAGTTTGTTCCGGATGGTGTGGAAGGAGCAGTGATCGTCTATCGAATTCGAAATGGAGATACTAAGAATCGTTTTGTAGACCTGACATTCACAGGGATGATCGATCTTTCTCCCGTCTGGCTATGGGACTCGCTGGGTATTACCGATGGAATGGATGGAGCCTTCTGGAATATGGAGGAGCAAATGGTTGTAGCTAAGGATTCCCTGAACAATTGGTTTACGGTTTTTGGGACAGATCTACCTGCTGACTACCATTACCGGTCTCCATGCAAAGCTGATCGCAGGGGATTGGGACTTGATGTTTCACTGACTACTTCATTTGAAATAGAGGCCGGGTCTTTCAGGGATGTTGCTTACTATATAGCCGGATCGGCAACTTCTCTGGAGGCGGCCAGGCACACATTTGGAAATCTTAAGGAAAACACCATTCAGCTTTTGAATGCAAAGGTCGAAAGATACGGGAAATTGAGTTCTGTGACATCTCTTGCATCTCCCGACGAGGATATTGATCAAATGTATCGCTGGATTAAATTCAATACGGATTGGCTGGTTAGGGATGTTCCGGACCAGGGCCGGGCTATGTCGGCAGGTATCCCGGATTACCCCTGGTGGTTCGGGACGGACAACGGGTACATTTTGCAGGGTTTACTCTCCGCCGGAATGCACGAAGAAGCTTTGGCCACAATTGACCTGATCATGCAACTATCGAGAGAGGTAAACAACGAAAATGGGAGAATCATGCACGAAGCTTCTACCAATGGTGTGGTTTACAATCCCGGCAATCTGAATACGACACCCTACTTCATATACGCACTTTGGCGTGCCTATGAATGGACCGGTGATCCGGCGATTCCGGAAAATTATTATGAAGATGTTAAAAAGGGCATCGCATGGATCGAAGCGCAGGATAAAGATAAAAACGGGTATCCTGACGGACCGGGTATGATGGAGATCCATGGGCTCCATACTGAGATGATTGACGTGGTCGCCTACCTGGCCAAGGCATATCAGGCGGCAGCCAATTTCGCAATGGTAAACGGAGACCAATCCCTTATGGAAGAATATCAGTCAAAATCGGAAATCCTGATTGAAAAGATCAATACGGAATGGTGGGTGGAGGAATTTAATTCATACGCTGATTTCCGGGCTACAAAAAAACAGGCCATGGCATTGATCGATGCTGCCATAGTGCGTGCGGACACCATCAATAAACCATGGTCAGTTGAAGAACTAAATCAAACCAGGGAGGATGTACGCCAGCTCAGAAGCGAGGAATTGAGAGGTTACGTGGTGCATCACAACTGGGTGGTCAACACCCCGATGGAAATGGGACTGGCCGAACCGGCAAAAGCGAAAATCGCGCTGGAAACAGCAAAAAAATACAGAAACCGCTTTGGTATGTTTGTTACGGGTATCGACCGGAATGAAGAGCAGGAAAAGGCGGAAAAATGGAAGTCGTTCAGCTATGTAGGCGCGGTTATGACCTTACCTACCGGTGTTCAGGCCATCGCGGAAGCTAAATACGGAAATCCGGATGAAACATTGAATTACCTTGAGATGCTTGGGAATTCCTTCAGCTATGCCCTTCCCGGGTCAATGTACGAAGTGAGTCCCGATTTTGGCATGATTGCCCAGGGATGGAATATCTACGCCGTGGCCGTTCCCATTGTAAATCATTTCTTTGGAGTTTATCCAAATGCCTTCGATAAGCGCATTTACATTAGTCCGGACTTTCCTTCTGCCTGGGAAGATGCCTCCATTGAGGATATTATGATAGGTGATAATTACCTGGATATTTCCTTTTCAAAATCCGGTGATGTGATCTCTTACACGGTCAGTCAGGACAGGAGCGATTGGGAAATCACATTTGAAATCCGGGAGGAGGGAAAACTTATCCTGAATGATGAACCGGTTCAAATTGAGCAGACAGAAGGCATATACACGCTGAATCTATCCGGAGAAAAAAACGTGATCACGATCCTCCTTTAAATTCCACGGCTTCCGAATCTGGGATTTACGAAATTGTTGATCCTGGACCCGAACCGATAATTGATACCAAACCATGTGTTAAACTCAAAACTACTTTCGAGCTCTCTCACCCGTGTAAGTACATCTTCGGCTGAGGCATCACCTCTGGCCAGGTAGATCTGATCATGTACCAATGCTCCGTACAAATAAATATCAACGGACAAATTTCCGGTAATCCGTATTTCAAACTGCGCATCGAAGCTGAGGTTATTTAATCCAAGGTCATGATAGAAATGCTGATACTTCATGCCTATTTCAATGACACCGAATTTCTGGTTGAATTCGGAGGCCAGACTCAGGTACTGAGCTGTGATGCCCTCATTGATCTTATTGTAAATAGTTGTATCCTGATAGTTATTCCTGCCGAATCCAACTCCATATCGTAAGGTTAGTAGCTTGTTATTTACATCCTTGTAGGGAAAGAAATTGTATTCGATGCTGGGGCTGACATAATACTGACTTTCCAGATTGGAAAATGAATCGCTGTTGAAGCCTATGGTATAACCATATGCCCATTTCTCACCAAGGCTCCAGACGAAAAAATTCCGAAACCCATAATCATTGTTGTTGACAATAGTTTTTTCGGTTACTCCATCCTCTTCATACGTGTATGTGGACTTGTTTTTCTGCCCCCACGCAATCACAAAAAATTTCTTTTTATCAGTCACTCTGCTCGCTCTGAAATTACCTCCAATCCTGGTATTCGTATAGTTCTGATCCAGATTTACTCTCCCGTTCCCACCGACCCGGAAAACCCAGTAATTCCAGGGATCTTCAGTGGCATTTTCCGTTGACAGTTCTTCTTTTTCCGTGTAGTCAATAGCTATCAATTCCTGCTGACTGTTGGAAATAATGAAAGGTACGAGACCCAATTTCAGGTAGTTCACAATAGCCTCGCGACGTTCAACATCCGTCGCCATAGGCTGAACGGCAAAATTGAGCGTATCCCGGATATGTCCAAAGTTTCTTTGCCCATACATGATGATCTGATACTCTCTCCCGTCGCTGCCACTTCTTTGAGAAGTAAGCAGTATGTGCACATCCGAGGCTATTCGATCCATCGAATAATCGATTACAGAAAGTTCAGTCATTATGAATTGCCTGTCACACCGGGTATTGCTGCAATCCAGGAAAACTGACAATCTTTGATTTGACTGAGCGAATAGAATGAGCGGCGCTAAAAGGAATTGGGCCAGGGTTACAGAGCGTTTCATGGGTTAACCTTTTGTGGTAGAATGCAAATTTAGAACAGGCGGTGTGTTTGAAACGGATCTTTCGATGAACGGTATTAAAACGTAGATTAACACTATTTATTTAGTGATATTCAATGAAGGTAAATGACCTGAATTTGATCCTTTTTAGTGCAAATACTCCCGGAAGTGGCATGAGAACATACCGACCTCTCGGTATTTTGATGTAGTAATTCAGATAAATCAACCTGATTTTGAAGGGAATCAAGTAATTTCAAAACCGGTCCCAACTACCATAATAATGAAGCGAATACTCTTAATTGTTTGCCTCATTCCGACCTTTGGATTTTCTCAGATACCGGAAAGGCCCAACAAGTATGACTCACTGGGTAACCGCCTGGGAGAGTGGGTAGTAATGTTCGACAGTGCATATGACAACATTGTTGAGAGTGTTGAAGAGGCGCATTACTACTGTCTTGTCAACCTGGTCGATGGGAGGCCGAAAGGAAAAACAGAATGTTTCTATATAAACGGTGTCAAGCAATGGGACGGAGGACTGCTTTCGCTTGAGCCTGAGATCAAACACGGCGAGGCTATTTTCTATTACCCCCTGGGAAACATACAGATCAAAACGCATTACGTAAACGATGTTCAAAACGGGCCTTACGAAGAATATTATGAAGATGGACAATTGGCCTATAAGGGGACAATGAAAAGTGACAGTCTGGAAGGCACATGGGAACTTTATCATCCAAATGGTCAGCTTTCAGGGAAGGGCAATTTCTCGAGAGGTTTGAGGGAAGGCTACTGGGAGTTCTACCATGACAACGGAAATCTTCAGTCGAAAGGCAATTTCACAAATGATAAAAACGATGGATTTTGGGAATTCTACAACAGCAATGGCCAGCTACGTTCAAAAGGGACCATTACCAACGGGTTATATCAGGGAAAATGGACGTTTTATTACAGCAATGGACAAGTGGAATGGGAAACCACATATGTAGATGACCTGGAGGAAGGCATGCATCTTGGCTATTATGAAAATGGTAACTTCTCAAACAAAGGGACCTATTCCAAAGGGAAGAAAAATGGTTTTTACCAGTATTTCTTCGAAAATGGCCAGGTACAGGAGGAGGGTCAGATCGTCGATGATCTCTACCAGGGACCATGGATATTCTATTATGAGACCGGTGAAAAATCTTCTGAAAGGCACTACGTAGATGATCTTGAAAATGGGTATTGCACGTACTTCCATAAAAACGGGAAAATCAAGGCTGAAGGAGAGACAAAGGACAACCACTGGCATGGTAACATCACTTTTTATAGTGAGGAGGGAAATATTACTGCTAAGGGACCAATGGTGTACGGACTATATCATGGAGACTGGACTTTCTACTATCCGAATGGCCAAATCCAAAGTATCACTCCATACAAAGGAGATACAATCAACGGCTACCGGGAGTTCTTCGATGAACGGGGCAACTTGCTGGAAAAAGGTGTCCTGACCGGTAGCGACCACAAAGAAGGATATTGGGAATTTTATTATCCCAATGGCCAACTGAAGACAAAAGGGATCTACAAAAATAACTTTGGAAACGGGTATTTCGAGAGCTACCTGGAAGATGGCCGTCTACAGAAGAAGGGAGAATACATCGAAGGTAAGGAAAATGGGTATTTCGAGTATTATTTCGACAATGGTAACCTCAAGTCCAGGGGCAGCTTTGATTTAGGTAAAAAGATAGGATTCTGGCAATATTATCACGATAATGGCAAGCTTTCAACTGAGGGTCAATATGAGAATGGAAATTCCATAGGCCACTGGAAGTATTACTACGACAATGGTAACCTGAGGAAGGAAGGAGAGGAGTTTGGTGATGAAAGGATGGGAATATGGAAATACTATCATCGTAACGGGAACCTGAATTATATGGGAGAGACCAGGGATGACAAAGGGGAAGGCCTGTGGGTTTATTTTGACTCGCTGGGCAATAAAACTTCGGAAGGATACTGGGAAAATAATGTGGAACACGGGAAGTGGACCTACTACAAAAATGGAAAGAAAGATTATGTTGACAATTGGCATAGAGGCACTTTGCTCAATTTCCAAAACCTGGGGGATAGCGCCCGTAATCTCGCTGATTTACAGGACCGCAAAGCGGCAACGAAGATCCGCAACCAGGCGCGCAGACAGTGGAGAAAGGAGTATGACAGGAATGACGCCGGTTATCATGGTTACCTTGTGCTTAAAGGTGATATCATCAGGAAACTTGGTGATTATGACAAGGGCATAAGTCTACATTTGGAAGCCCTCGAAGAGGTAAAAAGGATTGAAGGAGACACATCCTGGAATTATCAACTTTTACTGAATGATATCGGCTTAACCTATTCGGATCAGGAATCTTATCCTGAGGCGGTTGAGATGTTTGCGCGTTCACTTGCAGTCATCGATACCTACCCTGAGAAGGATAAAGACCGCAATATTGTGCTGGTACATTTGGCAAAGGCCACGATCAACAGTGGTGAGCATAATAAAGGCCTGGGCCTTCTTACTGAGGAGCTTGAAAATCTTTTTGCAAAGGATTCTGTTCCGGAGGAGTTGGTTATATACACCATGAAGGCTCTGGGCGATGCCAGTTATAATATTGACCGGCCGGAGGAAGCATTGACATACTACAACCGTCTCATAAATTATATGGATGAAACAGGTGTGGATGAGGACTTTGATTATCCCCACGTTCTACGATTTATGGCATATAGCCTGGAAAAGCTAACCCTTTATGACAGTGCCGCAATATTTTATCACAAAGCGATTGCCAAACACCGGGAACTTAATGATACGCTCTATACGGGTTTCTTATTCAATCTCCAGGAACTGGGAGACTACTACTATGGAATTGATCTTTATGATTCCGCTGAGTATTTTTTTGATTTGGGGAAACGTAAATGTGAAGATCAAAACTACACGCATTTCAAGGTTTATTTTGACTTTGTCCTGGGCAGGGCCAAAGTGCTGTTATCAACTTATCGTTACCAGGAATCCATAGAACTCTGTGAATATGCACTTAAAGAACTACAGCATGCCTCATTTGACGGAAGGGACTTGATGGGGGAGGCTTACTGGGGCCTTTCCATTTGTCAAAAGGAAGTGTATCCCGATGATCTGGATATAGCGAGAGACAGCTATCAAAAAGCAATTTCTATTTTTCGCGATGAGGAGAATTATAACGGTAACTATGTTCATTCGATGTTGTTATACGGTCAATTCCTGAAGGGTTCGCGGGATTACGAAAATGCCAAAAAACAGTACAATCATGTCCTCCGCTACCTTGAAAAGTTTAACCAGACAGGTGGCTTATACGAGGCGAGGGCGCTCAGATACCTGGGGAATGTCGCTTATTCCGAATATAATTACGAATTGGCCAGGGAATACTTTCAGGCATCACTCGATATCTATGAGCAGCTCGAATCCAGCCCAAGTGACATAGCCTGGGTCTTATCATATATAGCTGATACTTATGAGGATCAGGAAAACTATGACGAAGGTGGAAAATATCTGTTGAGGGCCCTCAATTCCTTCGAAAAGGCCTATGGGAAAGACCACATCGATTATGCTGGTTTGCTGGCGCAGCTTGGTTATCACAATCGTGTAATTGGAAAGTATCAGAATGCCATTGTTTTCTATAAACAATCCATCGAGATAAAGGAAAAGGTAATAGGCAAATACAACCAGTCTTACCTCCGTACATTAAACGCTCTGGGCGTGACCTACAGGATCAACAAACAGTACGATGAGGCCCTCCAGGTTTTTAAGGAAATTGAAAATTTACTTCTTGCCTTTTCAGACAAATACAATGAGAATTATCTCGACATGCTCCAGGCCAGTGCTGACACTTATGACTTTATGGAGAATCTGCCCGAAGCTGAAAAACGGTTTAAGGAGATGATAGCAATTTCCCAAAGAGTGTATGGCGCTTCGCATGAAGATCATGCATATTACCTGAGAGAAATCGGAAGATTTTACAAGGGCAACGGCAAAATCGAAAAAGCGCTGCATTACCTTATACCGGCCGCCAACATAGTAAAGAAAGCACATGGTGAAAGAAATCAGAAATATGCCTACTACGCTGAACTCCTCGGAGATATTTACTACTACCTCGAAAACTACCGTCAAGCAGAATCCATAAGGAAGTTGATAGTTGAGGTGCAGCTGGAAGTAATGGGAAGAAATTCCTGGGATTATATGGAAGCGCGGTGGAACCTGGCCCGGCTATACGATGCACTGGGCAGATATGTCGAGGCGGAGGAAATCTATGAGGATCTGCTTGCGCTTACTGAGGAAAACTACGGAAAGTTCAGCTATACGCATACGGATGTATTGCGCGAATTTGGACAAATGTATCGATGGTGGGGCAGACCTGATCTGGCCAAGGAGAGACTCCAGCAAAGCGTACAATACCTGGACAGTATTGAGAGCGTCCGGGAGCAAGACTATTTCAGTGCATTTAGTATGTTGGGATTGGTTTACTCGGATATCAATCAGATAGATTCGGCGTATTACTATCTGACCAAATGCAGGGATGGAGCCATGAGGATCTGGGGCAAGGAAAATTTTGATTACTTCACCTATTCAAACAACCTCGCTTTTGTGTACCTGATGCAGGACAACCATGAGATGGCGGAGAAGTTATACCTGGAAGGGGCAAAAAGATTTGAATATAAAACAACCGTAACGGACCTTGAGCTGGTAAATTATGAGGACAATATGGCTGCTCTCTACCTGGCATGGGGCAAGCTCGATCTGGCCGAGCAATACTGGCTATCGGTTACAGAAAAATTACTGAAAAAGATCAATACGGATTTTGCCTACATGTCCGAAAGTGAAAAGGCTAATTTCTGGGATTCTCACAAGGCCAATTTTGAATATTTCAACAGTTACGCCCTGGCGGCTGGAAATGAAAAACCAAAGGCGATCGGGCAAATGTACGACAACCAGCTACAGATTAAATCCATTCTACTAAGCACGAGTACAAAAGAGCGGCGAAGGATTATGAATAGCGGAGATTCCGTATTGACAGCCAGGTATTTCGAGTATGTCGATATTAAGGAGAGACTTGCAAAGTATTATGGATACACGGATGAACAGTTGCAGCAGGAAGCAATTGATCTGGATTCACTCGAAACTCTGGCAAATGACTATGAAAAACAGTTGAGCCTTAATGCAGAAAATCTTCGTAAAGAAGAACGTGCCAAAAAGATACGCTGGCGCGATATTCAGAGGAATCTGAAGGAGAATGAAGCAGCTGTAGAAATGATACGCTTCCGGTATTTTGATAAACAGGTTACTGATTCGGTGATTTATGCAGCGCTGATACTTACAAGCGAAACCAGGAGGAGTCCTGAATTGGTGATTTTACCCAATGGGAAAGAGCTGGAAAATAAGTACTTCAAAAGCTATCGGGCATCCATCAATTTTAGAACGGAAGATCCATATTCGTATTCAAATTTTTGGCAGGTAATTGATGAAAAGCTGAATGGAAAGACGCTCGTGTATTTTTCGCCTGACGCGGTTTACAACCAGATCAATGTAAATACTTTCAGGCGGCCGGATGGCAGCTACGTACTGGACCACTACAACGTACAGGTACTCACCAGCACGAGAGATATCCTTTTGCTTGAAAAGGAAACGAAGAAAGCAATGGACCTTAATGTAGCGGCACTGTTTGGTTTTCCAACGTACGACCTGGCACACAGTTCGATCGAAAACATTGTCATAGAAAGAGCGATTGAAAGGAGCAGAACATTAGAACGTGACATAGACCTGGCCAGGTTTGGTTTTACTGAATTGCCCGGTACCAAAACAGAGACTGAAACTATCGAACAGATCCTGTCCCGCAACCAGTGGGAGGCTGAGCTCTACCTGGGGACAGAGGCACTGGAAGAAATATTGAAAGAAGTAAATAATCCCCGTGTACTACATATAGCTACACATGGCTTTTTCCTGGATGATGTAAGTGATAAAAAACAATTGCAACTGGGGGTACGGGCCGGACAGAGCCGGAAAGATCCGTTACTAAGATCAGGGCTGTTGCTGGCTGGGGCTGCCCAGACGGTAAAGGGTGAATATGAAAACAGGACGGAAAATGGGATTTTCACTGCTTACGAGGCGATGAATCTTGATCTGAATAATACGGACCTTGTTGTGTTGTCAGCTTGCGAAACAGGAAGGGGGGAAGTGAAGAGTGGGGAGGGAGTATATGGTTTGCAGAGGGCTTTCCAGGTAGCTGGTACAGAATCATTGATCATGAGCCTATGGAAAGTAAATGATGAAGCCACTCAACAATTGATGACACATTTTTACGAAAACTGGCTGACAGGTATGCCTAAAAACAAAGCATTCGAGCAGGCACAGCTATCTGTTCGTGAGGAATTTGATCATCCTTATTTCTGGGGCGCTTTTGTGATGGTTGGGAATTAGTTGATAGTTAGTTAACTGTAGAGTAGTCAAATGGTTAAACAGTTAAACGGTTGAACAGTTGACTAATCAACTAATTCCTTACCAAAATGCTCCATCCTCCGGATCGTCTCGTCAATCTCCTCCCTGGTCAATTCCGGATGAATTGGACACATTCTGAGGACGGTCCTGTTTTTGATTTTGGTAGTAATGATCAGGGCATAGCCATCCTGAAGCACCTGCTCCGATATCCTTTTAGAAAGTTCATTTGCACCTTCGTCACCAACACCATCGGGCTGGTATTGGAAATTGACAATTCCCATCTGTGCGGGACTTATTATTTTCCAGTCGGGATTCCTTCTCAGCATTCTCTCTACATATTCCGCCATTTCAATCCCCTTCTTTATGGATTTTCTGAAAAGATCCAACCCGTAGACTTTCATTGACATGTAAAATTTTAGCGCCCGGAATGAGCGGGTTAGCTGAATGCCGTAGTCATAGTAGTTTTTTTCCGATGGTAGCGGACTTTTGGTGTCTTCCAGATACTCTGCTGACGTACTGAACGCGTTGAAAAGGTGGCTTTCTTTTCTCACCAGTAAACAGCCTATCTCAAAGGTCTGAAACCACCATTTGTGAGGGTCAAGTGTGAGCGAGTCAGCAAGCTCCATGCCACGCAGCGCGTTTTTGCCATAGTCCGTGACAATCGAAGCAGCCCCGTAGGCGCCGTCTACATGAAACCACAGGTCATATTGTTTTGCGACTTTGGATAGCTCATTTAACGGATCTACGGCTCCTGTATTCGTCGTCCCGGCATTACCGACGATCATCAGTGGTTTCAATCCACTATTCAGGTCTTCCTGTATGGTTTTTCGCAGTTCTTTTATATCAATTTTCAGGTCTTTGTCAACTGCAAGGGGACGCTGATATTCTTTGCTAATGCCAAGTATTCGAAGATCTTTCGTGAGTGAGGAGTGCGTCTGCTCCGAAAAATATACTGCTCCCTGCTCGCCTCCTTTCAATTTTGTATTCCGGGCGGTTACGATAGCCATTAGATTGGCGACAGATCCGCCACTGACGAATATTCCTCCACCACTTTCAGGAAACCCGCAAAGTTTCAACAGCCAGTCGATGGTGATATTTTCAATTTCAGAGGCACTCGATCCTGACATCCAATGACCGGCAAAGACATTGTATCCTGCTGCCAGTGCATCCGCCATCGCGCTTATATAATTTGTCGGTGCGGGTATAAACGAGTAAAACCTGGGATGATCTGTATGCATAATGTTGGAAAACGCGTGCTGGTTTAAGTGATCAATCATGTCAAGTGGATCGGTGCCTCTTACAGGTATTTCCGTGTCGAAATAAGGACGGAGCTCTTCTTTTCGTTTTAGATTGTGGACACGCTTCTCATCCAGATTGGTGTAATGGTCAACTATGGAATCAATTACTTTGTACCCGATTTCTTTCATTTCTCCCGCCGTAAAGCGGAAGCTTTCTTTTTCATTAGTGGACTGCATCCGGCTAAATTAAGGTCGAATGCTGAGGTGTAATAACAACTGGAAAAAAAGTATGTCCGGCTAATTTTTCTGCTCTTCCCGTCCTTCATTATGCTCCTTCAAGCTACTAATTATTGCGCCTATGGCAACTCCGATTCCCGCACCGATGGACACACCCATTCCAACACCTAAACCTACATTACCAAAGACTGCCCCAAATGTGGTACCTAGTGCTACACCGATACCTGCACCCATAGCCAGCCATATTCCGGTTGTGTATTGGTCTTTCATAATTCGAACATTTGATGAAATATAAGCTGAATGCCAATTATTTTACCGGGAAATCGAAATATGTATCCGGAAAGGGCTCATCTTCCAATGTAAAATGCCACCATTCCTCGGTCAGGGGCCTGAAGCCGTATTTCACCATTACATTTCTCAGGAGCATCCTGTTTTCCTTTTGGGCCGGTGTAACACTATCGCTGGATGGCCATGACCTTGTGCTGAAATAATCCCAGGGCGTACCCATGTGCATTTCCTTTCCCGCATCATTTCCTTCGAGATATACAATGGTCAGATCTACAGTACTTCCCCGGGTATGGCCTGACCTGGAGGCTATGTATCCTTTTTCAAATAGCTGACTTTTCTTTTCCTCCGGATAATATCTGGCTTTCATTGTGGTATCTCCTAAATCCTCGGCCCACCGAACAAAGTGATTGACAGCAGTCTGAGGTCTGTAAGCGTCAAAAACCTTCAAGCCTAAACCTTGTTCATTCAACTCCTTTTGCACTTTTGTTAATGCCACAGCCGCATCATAGCTGATAATGCAATTCCCGGATTCATATCCATCAATGGTATCTCCGATGAAATTATCTGAAGAAAAATATCTCAAATCGATAACAATATCCGGAATATGTTCTTTCAGATAAACAAACCCCTCCGGCAAATCGTTTTTATTACGCGAGCAGGAGAAAGCCAGTAAGAAAAGGAAAAAAATTGTGTGTTTATTCATCAAGCCTGTCGCCAAATTATGTAGTTTAAATTGGAAAATTTGAAAAACAATGTAATTATTTCAATAATAAACTAGACATAGGAAGGAAATTTACATGTTTATAAAATATAAGGAGATCACATCGTTGTAAATTATGGGTGGATACGCAGAAGCCAGTTCTGTGACCTGAATAACCTGTGAATAACAACCTAAAAACATGAAAGCAAGGTTAAGTGTATATTCAATTATTTGCGTATTTGTTTTCACTTTAGCGACAAGCCATGAAGTTGCCGGTCAGGGCAAAGCAGAAGACCGGCTGATCGGAAATTGGAAATGTTTCGAAATAGTAACTGAAAACTGTGACGACCCGGATTTGAATAAAGTTGAAGCGTGTGCCGCCAACGCCGGATTAATTTTTTACCCGGATGGAACGATGCTTATGTACGAGGGTGACAAGGAGGATATGAAGGGGACCTACAAAGTCCGGGGGAATTCGATCATACTGAATGACGATCAATCGCAAAACCTGACATTCTATATTGAGGAGGATATTTTTTCATTTGTCGATCCTGACAATGACTCCTGCTATGAAACTCAGCGCTTCAAAAAGGTGAAATAGTCATTGTCAATACCGGACTAGTAGAATTTTCCGGTTTCCATGTCACGTTTAATTTCATCGCTGGATTTGACAATACCCGACATTGAAATGTAAACCCCCTTCTTCAGTGTGTTGGCTGCGGCAATGGCCCCACCAATATTTATGGGGGCATCAGAATTCGAAAATCGTTCCGGCAATCTGGCGCCGGTGATAATGACCAATTTGTCTTTGACTGATGTTTCCAGGAAAAGTCCCGTCTCGATCATTGTGTCCGTGCCATGGGTAACAATGAACTTGTTGTTCCCGTGTTCATTGATAATTGAAACAAGATTTTTTCTATCATCATTAGTTATTTCAAGGCTGTCCTTCTGACAGGCAGTGATGATTTCATATTCAAAAGAAGGATACAATTTTTCAAGTACACGCTCTACCGCCGGTTCTCCGAACTCGAAGGCCCACCCTCTTGTGGTTTTCGGGTAGTCTTTGTCAATTGTACCGCCGGTTTGTATAAAAGTGATTTTCACGGAATTTCTTTTAGTGTATCAACAAAAGCGGTTCGATACTAGGAAACCAATCGCCGTTCATTTCGAGATTTCAATGGATTTCCCCGCCCAGGACAACAGCTGATCATGATCATTCAGGATCTCATCCGGTACGGAATAATACGGCATTTTAAAATGCCGCTTTGATCCTTTGGCTTCGAACATCTCTCTGTTGCTGTCACCGGCTTTCAGAAAGATCTGCCCCGAAGAATCAACAATACCGAACATTTTGCCTTCGTGAAAAACGCCATGACCTCCGAACATTCTTTTGCTGCTGATGTTCCCTATTGATTCCAGTTTAGTGACCAATAGCCGGGTCATTTCTACGGAATCCTTCGTTAGTTTATCTCCCTTTACTCCCATAATCAGTTCAATATTAAGTAAAGTGAGCTGCAAAGACCGGACTTTTTACAATATGCTAATGCATCTTATAGATCACTGTGTTGATGTTCATCCCCGCACCCACGGAAGCGAAAACAAGGTAATCCCCGGAGTCTATCTGATGTGGTTTGAGTTTTCCTTTCAGTATCAGGTCGAGTAACGTCGGGATGGTCGCCACAGATGAATTGCCCAGCCAGGAAATGGTCATTGGGATGATGTCTTTAGGTATGTCGAGGATTTTGTACAACCCAAAAAGCCTTTTTAAAATGGCTTCATCCATCTTTCCGTTTGCCTGATGGATAAGGACCTTTTTTATCTTACTCAGTGGAACTTTACTTTTTTCCAGGCAGTCTTTTATTGCTTTTGGAACATGCTCCAGGGCATATTGATACAGTTTTCTCCCATTCATTTTCAGGAAGATATCATCCTTTTTATTGTGACTGAGCTTATAGGATTTGCCCATATAGAGCATTTCCGAATACTCATAGGTATCCGACCTGGTTTTATGACATAAAATTCCGGTGGGGGCATCATTTTCTCTTGCTTCCAATATGACAGCTCCGGCACCATCCGAGTAGAGCATGCTGTCCCGGTCATGAGGATCATAGACCCTGGATATTACCTCCGCACCAATCACAAGCGCTTTTTTGGAGTCGCCGGATTTAATAAAATAATCTGCCTGGATCACACCCTGCAGCCAACCCGGACATCCGAAAGGCAAATCATATGCCACGGCATTCGGGTTTTTGATTTTGAGTTTGGCTTTCACCCTGGAAGCCAGACTGGGTACTATATCTACCTGCCTGGAACAACTGCTCACATCACCGAAATTATGGGCTACAATAATATAATCGAGTTCTTCTTTGTCGATACCGGCGGATTTTATGGCATCCTCAGCCGCAAAATGTGCGATATCGCTAGTCACCATATCTTCAGGTACATAACGCCTTTCGGAGATGGTGGTGATTTCAAGAAACTTGTCGATGATCTCGCGATTTGATTTGTCCAGTTTCCTGCCGCTGTTGTCATAAAACTCGTTCGTGAGGAAGTCCTCGTTCTTCACGCGTACGGGAGGAATGTAATTACCGGTACCGGTAATTACGCTGTAGATGTTGTTAGCCATTTTTTGCTGTTTTTACCGCGAAGGGCAAAATAAAAGTGTTATAATTTTCTGCTAAATGCGTTAACTCATCAAGATAGTTGACAAAAAGCAGTTTAAGGCGTTTAAACGAAGAAAATTGACCTATCTGTCAATCTTAGCTGAATAATTCCCATGGCTTTCCCTTCGGATCACCTTTCCTTTATCATCTCTGACGAAGTTCAGTTCTTCTCCCAATTCGTCATCATCACGAACTCTCCTGAATGTATCTCCCTCAATATGTTTGTAAAAGGTCATGGATTCACTCGGCGAATCAGATGGCAGCCCAATGGATACGAGTTTACCCTCCCAGGTGCCGATGTAGGATTCACTCCACCAGGGCTGTGAATTATAGTAGCCAACAAAATCTTCCAGGTTCACGGAAGGTTTCTCATTATCATCATCCTTCACCGGCTTCACTTTGCCGATAATTTTTGATATCTCTCTCGCGTATTTTCCGGGATTAGTACCGCTTGCGTTGATCATCACGGCAAATGCCGTCTCGCTTTTCGGCTCAATGCGCAATGTGGAGCGGTATCCGGGGCAGCTGCCACCGTGACCTACCGTCTTCGTTCCGCCATTTCCCTTGAATACCACAAAACCCAGTCCCCATGTAGTGCCGAAATCCGGATCTGTCCAGTGCACTCCGTGCATGTATTTCAGGGTTGAGGGCTTTAAAACCTCAGTTATCGTGCTATCCAATAATCTGAATTGCCACGATGCGAATTTTCCCAGATCTTCAACATTTGATGAGAAGCCGGCGGCAGCTTTTATGCCTTTGGCTTGAAAGAAGTTTACTTTTTCCCTGCTCCCGGACCTTGCGCGCGCGCTGTATCCCATGGAAAGCCCGGAACCGAGAAGACTCTCCGGCAGTTCTGTCCTCGTACTTTTGAGGCCTAGCGGGTCCAATATGTTTTGCTGCACATAGTCATCATAACTTTTTCCTGATACCTCTTCTATAATTTCACCGAGTAATGTCAGACCCAGGTTACTATACTGAAAGTATGTTGAGGATGGATACAACGTTTTTTGATCGCCTAATTTGGCTCTGATCTCATCGCTGGTGGGAAACGGGAAATCAGGACCCGTCCAGTAAGGATGGGCAGACTCTCTTGGCAGTCCCGAAGAGTGGGTCAACAGGGATCTGACTGTGATCGGACCACTTTCCGGAAATTGCTGCTCCAGATCATACCACGGCAACAAATCGTCTACTTTATCATCAAGACGCAGTTTCCCTTCGTCATACAGCTTCATGATCCCAACAGATGTAAATAACTTGGAAATCGAGCAGATACTGTACAAGGTTGATGATTCAGCATCCACATCTCCCTCTATGTTTGCTTTACCAAAAGCCCCTTTCCAAAGTACTTCCTGGTCCTTTACCACAATTGCGGAAATTCCCGGGAGGTTCTCGAAATCTTTTTGTGCTTCCAGCCAAACTTCTATTAGCTGAATGGCTTCGGTATAATCTTTCTTGCTTTCTTGTGAAAAGGCCGCAAGGGTCATCAAAGAGGCAAATAAGGCAATTGAATACTTCTTCATATTGATTGGATTGAATTGATTAGAACACACTTGTAATGACAATTGGATCAAAGGGTGATCAATCAAATGTAGGTAAACCCCTAAACAAGGTCAATGGATATTGTACTGGCGGTGTCTTTTAAGGAGTTATAAGCCAGCTATCCGAATAAACATGTCAAATGCTGCAATAGAGATCTTTGACTCTTTTTCTGAAAAAAAAGCGATTGAATCAATTGTCCGTTCACGGAGCAAATCCTGTAAAAACAGCAGAAGTGAGTAATTGAACACTAGTATGATATTTTGAATGGTGAGTCAACCAACTCATGCCGGTCTTGTCTTGTCAGGGCATAGTTGAAGTTTTCGTAGATACTGTGGGCTCCCACATTACCAAACTTGTCAAGGGCTAACAGACCCACCTGAATGTTTTCCAGGTCGTCATGCTTTTCCATGATCCTGTTGATCACTTCTTCACATGCATCCTGTGGGGATTTTCCCGCCCGCATCAACTCGACCGCGACGGCGCTGCCTGCCACCCTGACAATGGCCTCACCCAGTCCGGTAGCACATGCAGCACCCACCTCATTGTCGACAAAAAGGCCGGCACCAATGATCGGGGAATCACCAACCCTTCCCCGCATTTTGTAGGCCATACCACTCGTCGTACAAGCTCCGGCCAAATTACCAAACCGGTCTAATGCCAGTGCCCCTATCGTATCATGGTTCTCTACATTAATTTCAGGTTCGTACTGTGATGTCTTTAGCCACTCTTTCCACATTTTCTCTGATTCTGCTGTCAGTAAGTTTTGATGCGGGATCCCCTGTTCACGGGCAAAACGATAAGCCCCTTCGCCAACAAGCATCACATGAGGCGTTTCCTCCATGACTTTTCGTGCAACTGTGACAGGGTTTTCGATATTTTCCAAAAAAGCGACAGCCCCACATTTATTTTGGTGATTCATGATACACGCATCCAGGGTTACCTTCCCATCGCGATCAGGTGCGCCTCCGATACCCACAGAGTGACCGGTCGGGTCCGACTCCACCACCCGCACGCCGGATTCGACGGCGTCCAATGCAGTTCCATTACTTTCAATGATCTTCCATGATGCCTCATTGGACTGCATTCCATGGTTCCATGTAGAGATCACTGTAGGTTTTCTTACCAAATTTTCAGTAGCTCTCGGAGGGTTGTTTTTTTCGGAGCTGCAGGCCGATGTCGTTATCACGCCCATTGCTCCAAATGCGGAGGATTTAATGAAATTTCTTCTGGTTTTCATTCCGGTGTTTTGTGTGATCAGTAATCAGGCGCTGAATTTATAGATTTCCGTGAACAGGATTGCATTGAATCCGAGAATTCTGTTTTCCAGGGGTAAATCAGCGCATGATTAATTGCCCAACGATCCCCTGGCATATTTCCACTTGAACACTATTAAAAGCTGAAACAATATTACAGGAAGTGTCGACAGTAATATCGCTTCCCAACCCATCGCAAAGACAAACCATCCTGCGGATAATGAGGCAACGGCCTGCGTACCGAAAACCAAAAATTCATTTATAGCCTGAACCTTAAATCGCTCTTCCGGCCGGTATGACTGTGGCAGCAGTGTAGTACCTCCAATAAAAAGGAAATTCCAACCTATACCCAATAGAATGAGGGATACCCAGTAATTGCCTAGCTGGTGCCCGGAAAAAGCTATTCCAATACAGACCAAATATGCGGTAATGCCTGTTATCATGAGGTTTTTTAGTCCGATCTTGTCGATTATCCTGGCAGTCACCAGTGATGGTAGAAACATGGCGACAATGTGACTTTGGATAACCCACTTGGTGTTGTGAAGAGCGTGACCATCCAATACGTGCATACTTACGGGAGTAGCTGTCATAATGAAACTCATCACAGTGTATCCCACTGCTGCGCTGGAAATGGCCACCCAAAAAACACGTTGCTTCGAAATAACGCCAAGAGATCTGGGGTTGACATCATATTTTGATTCTTTGATCTCGGGGTTTCTGAAATTTCGGATGATCAGCAGCGCAATGGTGAACAATACGGAGAGCAGCACGAAAGATCCGGCATATTCGACCTGAAAAAGATCCTTTCCAAGCAGCGCGGTCTCAGGTCCGATGAAAGCAGCTGCAATACCTCCCAATAAAACACTTGATGCCGCTTTTGGGATATGTTCCACCTTGACGCTTTCCATAGCCGCAAACCGAAACTGCATGACACATGCACTTGTGACCCCAAACAGAAAGGTGCAAAAACAAAGCAGGTAAAAAGAATGTATATGAATACTGTACCCTGCGAGCAAGGCTACTATTACGGAATAAGCGGCAATGAGAATAAAAGATCTTCTCCTGCCTGTTCTTTTCATAAGTGCTGTCACAGGCACTACTACAACCGCAGTGCCGATAACACCGCATGCTACCGGCAGTGTGGCCAGTTTCTCAACGGGGGCGATCTTGGCGCCGACAATCCCACCGACAAAAACGACCAGGGAGTTGACGGACATCATCAATGCCTGAGCTATGGTGAGTATCCAAACATTCCGGGGGAGTTTATTCATACTGAAGAAGTGGAGGCGAATTTAGAGATAAATATGAAATCCCGGATTTAATTCCTTGAAGCCCGGGATTGGCGCTCAGATCATAACCTACATTTCAATGCTGGGAAGAATATATTTGATCATCATTTCTCTTGGTTGAGAAACGGACAGCGCATTGTCATTGCCTGCCGTGAAAACGACCACGAGGTTCAATTTTGTGATTACAACGATAAACTGGCCTCCGCGTCCTGCCGCTGAATAAGCATTGTATTTCTTTGATGTGGTTCGATAGGAGGTCATCCACCACTGGTAGCCATAATCCGGATTTGGCCCCTGCTGTTTCGTAGAGTTTTCAACCCATTGCCGGCTGATGATCTGCTCACTTTCCCACTCCCCGTTGTGAAGGAACATGAGGCCAAACTTCAGCATATCGCGAGGGCGGAGGCTGAGTCCGCCTCCTGTCTGAAAGATCCGGTTTGGACTTGTATGCCAACCGACATTGGTAGTACCAAGGGGCTGGAATAAATGTTCACTTGCAAATGTCCCGAGCTCCATCCCGGAAACTCTGCTTACAATCTCACCTAATGTGATAGATAGTCCACTGTTGTACACAAATTGCGTACCGGGCGAACTTGCAAGGGGTTGTTCCAGGACAAAGTGTACCCAGTTGCTGCTTTCATACATGGCCGTATGATCATTTCTGTCATCATCGTAGGGGTAGCTCCATTCATCCCATTTCAGTCCACTTGACATGGTCAGCAAGTCTTCAACCGTAATTTCTCCTTTCTGTCCCTCCCAGTTAGAGGAGTGAATTTCCGGGAAGAACGTTTGTATTTTATCATCGAGTGATAATTCGAATTTATCTATGGCAATTCCAACCAATGCGGAGTTGAAACTCTTTGTAACAGAATGCAGGTTGTGCCGTCTGCTTTTATCCCAGTCGGTGGTCTGACCGTAGATGGGTTTTCCCCGGAAATATTGTTCGAAAACAAGTTGATTGTCTTTTGCTATCAGGATAGAATGCATATTCTCATATGTACCGTCCAGATTGAGCCGGACCATTTCAGAAAGCAAATTGACGTCCAGGCCTAAGTCACGTGCGGACCCTACGGATATCCCGTCCGGTTCCGCCACCGGGATCTCATAAAAGCCATTCTCGGAGACCTCGTCCGAACAGGAACCAAAAACTCCCAGAACTGTGAAAAATATTACTTTTCTGAGGATTACCATTGATGACGTTCCTGGCATGTTTTATCTGTATGTCGGTTACTACGATAGGACAGATCAAACCTTGAAAATACTTAAAATTAAAGTGCCTGATTGTCATTTATAAAACATTATAATTGTCAATTGTAACTATTCTTTCAAAAAGATATCCATGACAGCGGATCAATTTCGGTTGGAGATATTTCAGGTAAATGATATAAAAATAAGAACTGCAGTGGCCGGGGAGGGATCGTTGATAATTATGGTCCACGGATTTCCGGAGTTGTGGTATAGCTGGCGTCACCAGATAGATGCTTTGGCTAAAGAAGGGTTTATGGTGGTTGCGCCTGATGTACGGGGGTATGGTGGTAGTGATAAACCTCCGGAAATAGCGTCTTACGATATGCTCAACATGACAAAGGATGTTGTTGACCTGATCGCAGCCTGCGGAAAAGATGAGGCTATCTTAATCGGGCACGACTGGGGAGCTCCGATCTGCTGGAATACGGCAGCCCTACATCCGGGAAGAGTAAGCGCTGTGATTGGTCTAAGCGTACCTTTCAGGCAAAGGGGAGAGATATCAACCATAGAATTGTGGCGGAAACTGTATGAAGGTAAGTTCTTTTATCAACTCTATTTTCAGAAAGAAGGTGTGGCCGAGGCTGAATTTGAAAAGGACATTGGCAGCACCCTGAGGAAGTTTTTCTATTTTGCCGGTGGTGACTGTCGATCTGAAGAACTGGCTGGCTTCATGCAAAAAGGGCCGGAAAGCAACATGCTTGACGGGCTTATTGATCCAAACCCATTTCCTCCCTGG
Source organism: Cyclobacteriaceae bacterium (assembly GCA_028278225.1). Lineage (GTDB taxonomy): Bacteria > Bacteroidota > Bacteroidia > Cytophagales > Cyclobacteriaceae > JANQEU01. The sequence goes on along the minus strand of JANQEU010000021.1, from coordinate 22,724 downwards.
CTGAATAGCAGTGATTTACAATATTTCATTGATGCATTCAGGGAGGGCGGATTCGGGGGACCTTTGAACCGGTATCGTGTCCAACAACGCGATTGGGAAAATTTACCTCAGCTTTCAACGCTGAAAGTCACTCAACCGAGTTACTTTATCGCTGGTAGCAAAGATCCTGTTAGAAACTTTGTTCCGGGAATGGATCTGTTCGAAGATCCTGGTCAGCATTGTTCGGATTTCCGGGGAGAGACCATCATTCCCGGCAGGGGCCATTGGATACAGCAGGAGGCACCCCATGAAGTGAACACGGCAATATTGGAATTTTTGAAGAACCTATAAACCTATAAACCTATAAACCTATAAATAGTCTGATCTCCAAAAAGCTGTCATATCGGACAAAATGGGATATGACAGCTTTTTAGAGATCGTTAAACCGAAGTTCAGGTATTAGTCTGATTGGAATTGCAAACGATATGTCATCAATAGGATCAGTTGATGATCTCCACTCCCTCCAGATCTTCCAATTTGGCCTTCAGCCCCCATCCGCCAAAGTTTTCACCAACAACGAATGTGATGACGTTTGTTCCTTTTTTCAGATCAAGAAAGATCGAGTCAAAATAGCCTATGGTTCCGAGGTATCGATAATCTCTGCTTCGGAAGTTATCAGTTCCGTAAAATACCGGCTTGCTATTTACAAAGACAATCACATGATCACTGAATCCGAAATCCATTCTTTTCAGCATTGCCCCGGAGGCTTTAAGAGTGACCCTGGCCAATACTGCATTCTTTTCGCGTGAAAAGGGTGTGATCATTGAAATGTTTGCGAGTCCGTCATGCTCCGTTTGTAATGTGCTGAAATTTAGCTCATCGTCCTTTGGTAATTTCAGTGAAACTTTCAAATCCTCGAACGATACTGTCCCGGATATTTCATATTGATCAAATACTTCGGAACCGGCCTTTTCAAATGTCTTAAAATTTCCATTCAGCGGAGGGTTGTCCATGGGTGTGACACTGAGGTTGGCGTATCTCGCAGGACCACCAAAACCGATCTTACCCTCCCGTTCTCCAAGTTTAAGTTCATGAATGACCAGGATCGGCTTCTCCATATTTTCAATGTAGGCTTCGCCTCTGTCACCGGAGACCACTATTTTCACATGAAACCATTCATCATAGTGATATTGCTTTGCTGCGCTATATCCGTCACCATGGTATAATTGCCAGCCGGACATTTGATTGGGTACGGGCGTATATTGCATGGCATCGGGATTACCACTTTGATGTGTCCGGATGTAGAACAGCTCGAAGTTCCCTTTTTCATCATCCCTGAATCTTAATCCGGGAAACCCGACACCAGGCTGTATAAGGACATCATACTCAATTATTCCATTTTTGAATATAAAATCTTTCAGTGTGGTCGCGTTATTGGCATTCAGGCATTCGTAGCCACCGTAAGTCTCAATAAATGAATTTTCACCCAGATCCCAATTGGTACTGTCAAAAGGGATTTGCTGCTGGGAATAGGTTATCTGGGAGGATATTGCAAAAAGAATAAACAGTTTTAGTCTCATGATTTTAAATTTGATTGACACATAATTTTCCTGAAAAAAGAGTACTTTAATGTCCCAATCTCCGTACAAGACTGTACAATCCTGTTCAAAATGTTATGTCCGTGGATGAAGCGCATTTCCTGGAATTGTGTAAAACACAAATAGAGAATAAACTTCAGTGGGGTCCTGTGGCTCATTGGCACAATGAGGAATTTGAGGATCTGAGTGCAGATATCCTGGACAAGACCGGTATAAGCCTGAGCCACACCACGCTAAAACGTCTGTGGGGGAGGGTAAAATATGATCACCTTCCAACGACCACAACACTCAATGCTCTGGCATCATATCTGGGTTATGAAAATTGGAGAGGCTTCAAACAAAGTAGTGATCCCAAAAAAAGCAGAAGGACAGATCCTGCTTCCAAAGCAAAAAAAAGAACCGTACGTCTCAGGTGGATAGTTCTGCCGGCGCTGGCATCAGTATTGGTGATCTGGCTTTTTGTGACTACCCGTGAAGTAACTGTGTACGATAATTCTTCCATGGAATTTTCCGGAAAATATGTTTCCAAAGGGCTTCCGAATACAGTTATTTTTTCCTTCGATGTTTCAAAAATAGATGGGAAGGAATTTTTTATCCAGCAGTCATGGGATAAGACAAAGCGGGTTTCCATCTCCCCGGATCAGCAAAATGCCAGCACTACATATTATTTACCAGGATACTTCGATGCAAAACTTATAGCGGATGAGGTAGTATTGAAGGAAACCGGGATTTTCATTGAAACAGAGGGGTGGATGGCGACAGTCAACAGGGAGCCCGTACCCGAATACGTCCTTGAGAAAGACTTCATACGGACGGGTGGTACCATGAAGTTGTCTGATGATAAGTTTGAAACGCTATCGGGGTTACCTGACACTTTTATCCAGGGGTTCCACTACTACAGCCGTAGTTTCGATATAGGCGGTGACGCTTTTACCCTGGAGGCTTCCGTAAAAAACGGATTTCAATCAGGTACGGCCATGTGTGGTTTTACAAACATTATAATGCAGTTTACCGATGGGGTCATCATACTTCCATTGTCTATTCCGGGCTGTGTTGGTGAATTGTCATTATTGCTGTTTGATCAATACTTTGATGGGAAGAAAGAGGACCTTTCGGCATTCGGTTGTGAAATTTCAGGCTGGCAAAAGGTAAAGCTGAAATCGGGGGACAAAAAAGTTGTAATCCATATCAATGATCGGCTGGTCAGGGAAGTGACCTTCCACGACGATCCCGGAAAACTGGCCGGTATGCGTTTTAACTTCCTGGGGGCCGGCGAGGTGGATTATGTGAGATTACTTGATGATGCAGGATCCCTGGTCTTCAATGAGAACTTTGATTGAAAGTTGATCTCCGAAGTTCGCACAGTTATCTGCTGCAACTTTTATATTTGGCGGTTTTACCGGGAGAACCGTGAAATACTTTTTCACAAGCATATACTTACATTTTTCCGTCGCCGTATTTAGTCAGGCTCCGGTGCAGGGTGATCCCTTGCCGGATCGTGCCGTATACCTGGAAGCCGGAGGCCCTGCTCTTATCTATTCATTGAATGTTGAGCTGGCAAGAAAATTTGCAAGTGCCAATGTTCAACCCTTCGCCAGGTTGGGAGTATCATTAATTCCATCCATCATCATGGTGCCTTTGGAGTTTGGTGCATTGCTTTGCAGGCGTGAGCACCTGGAGTTAAGCGGAGGTCTCACAGCCTGGTTCGAGGAACCGCTTCATCCCGAAGATATTCCCCGCATCTTTTTTCTCCGTACGGGGTATCGAATCACGAATGATAATGATTGGATCTTCAGATTTGGGATACAATGGAATATGTTACCCAATGACGATTTTCCAAACTTTCCATGGCCGGCACTTGCCGTAGGGAAGACCTTTTGATCCCATTACCTTTCGAGCCCCAATCTTAACTGATCCGTGACATAATCCACTTCCTCCTGCGAAAGGTGTTTAATTTTTTTCTTGACGGTTGCATTGGTTTTAGCCTGATCCTGGTAATGATTGGCTTCAAATCCGTATTCCAAAGTCTTTAGCAGGTAGTCATATGGTCCTCTCGGAGCAATCATTTTGACCAATATGGGAGCGGTCTCCAGGGCTATGAATAAAAGGATGATAAACCAATGGGCGATGGCAATTGCCCCACTCTTATCCGTCAACCGGTCAAGGGCTTCCATTCGCGAGGCCAAACCATTTAGTTGGACAGGGGTAAGGGAGCTGATGTTGGTTTGTATGGTCGACTCATTCTCCCGGATCTGCCCTAGTTTCTCCGATATGAGTTTTTCATTAAGTTTCTTCAGGGCCGCCAATTCTTCTTCTACGCGATCAGCATCCGCTTTCTTAATACGGTAAATAGGCCCGGCATTTCGCCTTTTTGTGCCTCCGGTACCGTCGGCTTCTTCACGAGCGATCCGTCGAAGCTCATCTCGCTTTTGCTCCTTGCCGGAGATATCATTCTGCAACTGATTGATCTCGGCTTTTAGCGTGGAAGTACTGGTCTTATACTGATCCCTGATCAATTGCTCCTTCACGATAGCATCTTCCTGCCGGATCAGCACAAGTTCCGAGTCTACTTCTTTTTCGAATATTTTTAATTCAAGCGGTTTTGCAATGACCAGAGATATGATGATCGCCAGAAAGATCCTTGGAGCCGCCATTGCAAATTCCTGCCTGGGCTTTCCATTTTTTCTCATGCTTGCCACAATAAAGCGATCCAGGTTGAAGATCATGAGTCCCCATACTATTCCAAAGAAAATGGCGATCCAGACCCTGTCAAATACGGTGTGAAGTGCATAACCCCCGGCAATTGCAGCGAATATCCCTGTAAACAAAACTGAGGCCCCGATACCTACGTACTTGCTTGATTCCGTAGGACATTTTTCTAACAATTTTTTATCAGCCCCGGCGCATAACCAAAAAAAGTGTTTTAACCTGTTCATAATAATTCCAACGCCCAAATCGGAACTATGTTATACAAGGTAGTGGAATTATTAAAATGGAAGTCTAACGGATTATTTCGTCTCCGAATTCCTCCTGGAGTTCTTTCATCCTGGTTTTCAGCCCGGCGATTAATTCCTCATCAGCCGATTGATAGATGTTGTTCATTTCATTGAGATCGTATTCAAGATCATAGAGTTCCCAGGAATCAATCGGATCATAAAAGCGTATGAGTTTATACTTGCTTGTCCTGATTCCATAGTGAGCGGTGGCTCCAAACCCTTTTTCATAATAATGATAATAAACAGCATCCCGCCATCCGGAAGGTTTGGAACCGGACCACAGGTCCCTTAGCGAGGTTCCCTGCATATCAGAAGGGATTTCTGCATTTACCAGCTCAAGTATGGTGGGTGCAATATCCAGATTCAATACAAAATCATCACTGATCACGCCGGGTGAGATGTTTTTTGGAAACCTGATCATCAGAGGTGTGCGGAATGCTTCCTCGTACATGAATCGCTTGTCGAACAACCCGTGCTCTCCGAGGTAGAACCCCTGATCGGAAGTGTAAATAACCACGGTATTTTCCTTCAGTCCGCTCTCATCCAGATAGTCCAGGACCTGGCCTACACTTTCATCTACCGACACAATACATCTGAGATAATCCTGCATATACCGGTTGTATTTCCATTGAGTGATCTCATTGTCATTCATACCTTCATAAAAGCGGTCAATATCACTTTTGTATGCCGCATCCCAAATATTTTTTTCGGTTCCGGTTAACCTTGCCATACGTCGATAATACTCCTCAGGTGCCCAAAAATTGACATCAGTTGTATCACAGGAATCACACGGCACTTTGAAGTCCAGCCGGACATCCATATGCTCAGACACTGTCAGTTTCTGTCTTTTCAGGGCTTCTCTACCTTCATAGCTGTCAAAGAAATTGCCGGGAAGTACAAATGTTGAATCTTTGAACAGGTCAAGATTTTTCAGTGCCGGCATCCAATTTCGGTGAGGGGCTTTATGATGCATCATCAGAAAAAAGGGTTTTTCCTTGTCCCTTTGTTCCAACCACCGTAATGTTTCCCTGGTGATAATTTCTGTCACATAGCCTGTGTAGGTCGTATCTTTTCCAAGTTTTATAAAATCAGGGTTGTAGTAATCTCCCTGACCCGGCAGGATATTCCAGTAGTCAAATCCTACAGGGTGACTTTTCAGATGCCATTTGCCAATGATTGCAGTCCGGTAGCCATTGCTTCTCATCAACTTAGGAAGTGTCTGCTGGCTGCCATCAAAAACTTCACCATTGCCCTTTACGCCATTCAGATGGGAGTATTTCCCGGTAAGTATTACAGCCCTGCTGGGGGCGCAAATTGAATTTGTCACAAAAGCCTGACTGAATTTTATTCCCTCATTGGCTATCCTGTCAATATTTGGAGTATTGATGATGGTGGATCCGTACGTACTGATAGCCTGATACGCATGGTCGTCGGACATAACAAACAGGATATTTGGCAGACCGGATTTTTCGTTAATATCACTTTTCTCCCGGCATGAAAATATGAAAACCAACAGGAAGCTCACCAGGTAATTCTGAAGACAAACAGACTTTATTTTGTGCATATTTTAAGCGAATTAAAATTGGAAACAGACAACGAGAAAGATACTAAAGAATGTGGTGTATGATGCAAAGTGACGCACTGGTCATGACTCAAATTCCCACGGAAAAGTGATCCAATCCTTGTCTCTCATGATTTTTTGCCAATAGAAATTAGGGGAAAACTCACTTCCGTTTTTGTAATACAAAGTAGCTGTAAAAACTTCATGGCCTTGTTTCGCATATGCTGAGCTAACATCGCCGATAGTTTTTCCGGAATCGCAAATGTCATCAACGATCAATAGTCGGAGTGGGCCGGAAATTATGCGACGTACATTAATTGTTGATTGAATATCAGGGAGGATGTTGTTATAGAATTTGTCATTTCCACTTCCGGATATCGAAGAGTATGACACCGTGACGGCAGGAATATTCAACAAATGAGAGATTATAACCGCCGGTATCAACCCGCCCCGGGTAATTCCCACAACGTAGTGTATGCCTGGCTGCGACTCGCTCATGCTGTTTGCTATATGTCTGCAACCTTCTTCTATATCTATCCAGCCTGGTTTTGTAAAAGTGTCTTTCATTGGTGGCTTTGGTAGCGTGATGCGGCAAAATAGTACTTGAATTTAACTTCAAAACTGATGTATATCATCAAAACTCAATGAATAATTCCATAAAGGATTATTAACCGATTGGTTTCCGCTTTAGCATTTGAGGGTTATTGCAAATGTCCAATTCATTACCCTTCATAAATAATCTAAAACCCACAAAACACCCTTCCGTACATGAATTAGTACAATTTTCAAAGATCAATTCACTCAAAAAACCATTTACCATTATGAAAAACAAATATCTAAGAGCGACATTTTTTTGTCTTGTTGCCAGCCTGATCCACAGCCAGGTATTGGCACAGGTAGTGACTTCACCACGGGATGCCAGCCCGGCGGCGAAAGTTTCCCAGACAGTAGGACTATCGAAGATTACGGTGAAATACTCCCGGCCTTCCGTGGTATCTCCAAACGGTACCGACCGCACGGGAAAGATATACGGAACCAACGTGGCGCATTATGGATATCAAAAAGCCCTGGCCGGGTTCGGATCGGGCAATGACTTCCCATGGAGAGCAGGTGCGAATGAAAACACGATCATCACATTTTCGCATGATGCCAAAGTGGAGGGTCAGGATATCGCTGCAGGAAGTTATGGACTGTTCATTGCCTTGAATGAGACGGGAGGAGATGTTATTTTTTCCAGTAACACAAGCTCCTGGGGCAGCTACTTCTATGATGAGGCTGAAACGGTGTTGAAGGTTTCAACCACAAGTCAGGAAATTTCCTTCACAAAACGATTAACATTCAATTTTGTCGATCTCACCGGCACATCGGCTGTTGTGGCTTTGGATTGGGAAAACAGAAGATTCCCTTTCAAGGTAGAATTCAATTCTCCTGAAATTGTCCTCGCAAGCATGCGCAATGAATTGAGAACAACAGGTGGATTCGGATGGCAGGGATATAATACAGCGGCAAATTATGCACTGAGCAATGACGGAGACCTGGAGGAGGCATTGAAATGGGCTAACACCTCTATCGGGAATTCGCAGAATTTCAATAACCTCAGTACCAAAGCCATTATCCAGGCCAAAATGGGCGATTCCGAGGGATCCGAGCAAACTATGGAAACGGCATATGGTGATCCTTCAGCGAGTCCGGGTGCTGTTTACGGATATGGCCGACGGCTCATTGGATTGGATAAGGATAAGGAAGCGCTGGTTGTATTTGAGAAATTGAATGAGAAGTGGCCTGATAGCTGGTACGCGCCGCATGGTCTGGCCAGAGCTTACTCTGCATTAGGCGACTACAAAAAGGCACTGAAGTACGAAAAGGTGGCCCTGGAAAAAGCTCCGGACGGAAGCAAAGGATTCCTTGAGGGTTTTATTAAAACCCTTGAGGAAGGTAAAGATTTTAACTGATACGCAGTGGCTGTCTCATTTGAAAACAATTCTGGATTTGTTCAGGGATCGGGATCTCAGGAGAAATAGCTTAATCCCTGAATAAGCCCGGCAATTGGCTTTTTTGAGACAGCCATTCTTATTGCATCATTTTCAGGAATTGTTCCTTGTATACCCGCCCTATGGGTAATTCGATATTTCCGATTTCCACATCGTAGTTGGTATATGCGGTGATCTTGTTTTTGGCCGCAATAAATGATTTATGGATACGCAAAAAACTATTCTTGTCAAGATGGCTGGCGAAATGACCAATTGATTCTTTGGTTAAAACTTCGCCATCCCTGAGAATTATCCGGACATAATCCTTGAGACCTTCTATGTAGAGGATGTCGTCAAGTGCCACCCGGACATTTTTGCGGTCGGCTCTGACCATAATATGGCTTTCCGCTTCCTGAGCATCGATCTGTTTTGGAGTTACCTTGTCAAGGAATTTGTCCAATGCCTGCATAAATCTTTCAAATTCGATCGGTTTGACCAGGTAGTCCAGAATGTTCAGCTCAAATCCTTCAACGGCAAATTCACGATAGGCCGTTGTGATGATTATCTCAGGTTTGTACTTTATGGATCTGATGAATTCAAGACCGGTAAGCTCGGGCATTTCAATATCAAGGAATATCAGGTCTACCGGGTTTTCCTTCAGGTCAGCAAACGCTTCCAATGAGTCAGTATATTTTCCGGATATTTCAAATTTTTTCAGTTTTGCCAGGTAACTGGCGATAACATCTATGGCCAGCGGTTCATCATCAACTATAAAACACTTATAGGTCATAGCTTCAATTCAAGATTAACTGCATAAAAATCCTGACTGTCTTCAATATCCAATTTATAAAGTCCCTGGTATAGGAGTTCGAGTCTTTCCAGGATATTATGAAGCCCGACTCCTGATTTTTGCCTTGTGCTTTGTTTGCGGTTTGGGTTTTTGCTGTTGGTTACAAAAACAGTCAGAATATTGTCAAACACCTTGATTCTAATGTTGACCCAAAATATTCCTTTTTCATTTTTTCCTCCGTGTTTAAAGCAATTTTCCACGAATGGCAATAAGATCAGTGGGGCTGTTCTTAAGTTGTCATCGACTCCTTTTACTTCAAAGTCCACTTTCAATTCCGGACCATACCGAAGCACCTCCAGGTCCAGGTAGTTTTTGACCAGTTCTATTTCCTGGGTTAGTTTAACCTCATCTTCTCCGGACTGGTAGACCAGGTATTCCATGAGGTTAGAAAGCTTTAAGATGGCTTTGACCGATTCGTCGTTATGACGGGTTTCTTTTAAGGCAAGGCTGTAGATATTGTTTAGTGTGTTGAACAGGAAATGTGGATGCAATTGTCGTTTCAGCAGTTCCAATTCGGACCTGGCCCTGGCCTCCACCAGGTATTTGTTTTCTTTATCTTTTTTTCGCCAGTCTCCGATAATATAGATACAAATTGCCAGCGCAATCACCGAATAATCCCGTATCACATTTTTCAATACTTTCGAGGCGGGCATGGACCCCACGTAATCATAATATATGAAATTGACCATATCCAGCCATTTCAAACGGGCCCAGTAAGCAAACGCGGCAGTCATAAGGAGGATGAGCGCAAATTGTATCCTTTTGTCCGGTTTTAGAAAACGTGGAACTGCAAAAAGCACAATGAAATAAGTGGGGAGCATCAAAACGGGCAGGGACATCAATGTAGTTTGAATAAACCTTGCATGATCTGCATCTCCCAGGTGCAGGTAGTTCGCTGCATATTCGGACATAACATACAACGACCAGAAAAGCGCATGAATCAGGATGGTTCTCAAACCGGATGAATTCATATTGTTAAATATCCGAAATTTAACAAACCTTCCATTGTTCAATAGATCAACGACAGCAATCGGTAGAGAAACGACCTGGCTTGCAGATGCGCCCCTGTTTACGGATTTTACCCACGGGATCTTGCAGTTTGTCTACTTTGTGAAATCTGTGCTGTCCTTTCCTCGTAATTTGAATAAGTCGAACAAAACAAACCACAAATTATGAATAGCATTTTTAAATCTTTCATGGCCGGAGTCCTGTTGTTATTTGCAACCCAGGTAGTTCCTAATGACAACAATCCTGAAATGGCGAGTAGTGCTGAAAAAACAGCTAAATATGATGTATTAGGGGGAGCGTACGTTACGTTTGCCGGGAAATTTGGAGGGGAAGTGACCAGAGAAGATCTCAGGGCATACTCCAGTATCGGGATTGCCGGATGCGCAGCCGGTTCCAGGATTTTACAATTTAAGCTTCATGTCAAAGCCAATGGAAAAGAAACCATCTTTGACGGTCAGTCACAGATATTGACAGATGATATGCTTAAGAGTCTGAGGGCCTTAACGAAAGGTGATACTTTCTTCTTCACGGATATGCGCGCCAAACTGCCGGCAGGAGGGAAGGTGGATGTCATAGGCAGGATATTTACTGTGGTCTAAGTCCGGATAACCCGAAGGTCAACAATTCTGATCGGATACTGTTTCACATAAACTATTTCGTCATGATCCACTCATTTTATCATATACCTGTATTAATAACCTTGATGGTATCCTGGCTCAGTCCATCTGATATTTCCACCGAAATCACAGGCAATAAATCGCGGTTGGTCGCTGAGGTTTATCAACAGGAAGAGGCTGGGAATAAACTAAATGTAGACATCGAGAAGTCGATTATTACTTGGAAAGGGACCAAACTTCGTCGGATGGGAAGTCATGAGGGAACCCTGTCAATAATGAATGGCAGTCTGTATTTTGATAAAGGGAAATTAGCCGGAGGTTCCATCATCGCTGACATGCATACGATAACCGTCACGGATATACCACCCCATGAAGTGGTACCGATCCGGAATATTACCGACCACCTGAATGCTGACTTTGAAACGGATGTTTATCCGGTTTCGAAATTTGAAATAACTGATGTTGATTACAGTACTGGGGAAGCCATCGATATCCGGGGTGAGCTGACCATCAAGGATGTTACCAAACCCATAACAATTCAGGCAGAAGTTATGTTCATGGATAAAAGTACTTACAGGTTTTCCAGCAGTTTCAGCTTCAACCGGTTTGACTGGAATATTGGCACCGAAGGCAGTTGGTTGGAGAAAAAGCTTGTGGACGAGGATATTACGCTGCGTGTCGAAATTGTGACAGAATGATGACTTGTGTCCGGTTAATGGTGTAATTCAAAATTGGGTTCAGCATCCACGGAGAGTCTTTTCTGAGATTGGGAAAAATCAGGTAATAAAAAGTTACTTGGCCCGAGTTTGGAATACCGAGTAATGTCATGCCTGAAAAATGGTCCTCGCTATTAGAGAAAGGGGTATTTTACGTGGCCTGCAGGCAAGATTATATTCACTGTGCTTGTCCTGAAATTCTACAGTGAGATTCCTGTATCACCCCTACGCAGTACCTCCCCGGAGGTTGACAGGAATGACGCATTATCACCAACCGCCATTCATGCCAGCCAGGCAAGGCCTGACGGAGCGTAGCGGAGTTCAGGAATCTTATTCCATCTTTTCGATATGGGCAGACAAATCAATCCAATCCCGAGTCCCAGGTTACTTACGACCTTCCCAGCCCGGACCTCTCACCACTCTCCCGGGTGTAGCTCCTGTATGTTTTCCATAAGCCAGGACCTGCTCTCCGTTTACCAATACATGGATCATCCCTTCAGCGAATTGATGCGGGTCGGCAAAAGTTGCTTTATCGATGATTGTCTCCGGATCAAAAATGGCGATATCAGCGTAATAACCCTCCCTGAGTATCCCGCGATCTTTGATCTTCAGATTGGAAGCAGGTAGTGATGTGAGCTTTCTGACAGCTTCTTCCAGGGTGATGATTTGCTCTTCCCGTACATATTTGCCAAGCAGTCGCGCGAAGTTTCCGTAAGCTCGCGGATGCGGATTGTAATTGGTAAACGGTTCTACCGGCGCCGATGATTCCGCGTCTGATCCAAAGCTCATGTAGGGCAGGGCGATCTGCTTTCTAACGTTCTCCTCCGACATGAGGAAATATACCGTCCCGACGCGACTGCTGTCCTGTATGACAAGATCCATGGCGGTTTCTTCCGGGGAAGTACCCCGCATTTCACTGACTTCCATCAATGTTTTTCCCGTCAGGTACCTGAGCGTGTCATTACGGAATCCCACCAACAGTAAATTTTCAGGGGTTCCGGCAGCGAAGTACAGATTTTCCCAATTGTCACCTTTTTGTTTCATTTCAGCCTCTACTCTCTTACGGATTGCCGGATCTTTCAATCGATTTGCCCATTCACCATAACCGCCCTCCTGCACCCAGGGTGGCATCGAAGCATCCAGGCCTGTTGCACCTGCTGTGTAGTTGTACATGTCAGTGGTTATCTTCAGTCCGGTCTCACGAGCTGAATCGATCTTTGCAATTGCCGCCTCCCATTTGGGCCAGTTATGCTTACCACCTGCTTTCAGATGGTATATTTCGGCAGGAATGTCGGCTTCTTTGGCTATTCTGATCAATTCGTTGATCGCCTCCAGCCAGTTATCGCCTTCACTTCGCATATGTGAGATATACATGCCCTCGTATTCCGATGCTACTTTACACAGCTCTATTAATTCTTCCGTTTCGGCATAAAATGCAGGTGCGTAAATCAGTGAGGAACCGATCCCCATGGCCCCTTCTTCCATTGCGGTTCTGGCAAGAGCTTTCATGCGCTCAAGCTCCTCCTCGGTCGGGGGCCGGTCTTCTTCCTTTATTTCATGAATTCTCAGGGTGGTTGCGCCAACAAATGAAGCGATGTTCGTGGATATACCTCGATCTTCGAGGTATTGGAGGTATTCGCCAAGAGTAGTCCATTCGATATCGTAATAGAAATCCTTTTGAAAAGCTTTTTGTTCTGCCTTCATTTCCTCGTTCAGCGGACCCATGGACCAACCTTCACCCATTACTTCGAGGGTTACGCCCTGGCGGATGTCACTTTCCGATTTGCCGTCTATGATCAATGATTCCGTAGCCCAACTCAGCATATTGATAAATCCAGGTGTGACAGCATTTCCTTCCGCATCTATTTCAACTTTGCCACGCGAACCGGCCAGGTTGCCCACTGCCCCTATCTTATCCCCGTTTATACCAATATCACCAGTAAACCGATCTGATCCCGTTCCATCCAGGATTTGACCATTTCTGATGAGGATGTCATAATCGTACGCTGTTGAGCAGGCCACCAGCAGAGAGCTTATAAGAAAGAATTGGATCAGTGATTTCATATCAAAATGTGTTTTTGTTCTTTGATACCTAAGATTTGGTAGTTTAAAAATAGATGTTTTTAGGTTTTCACCGCGGAGACGCGAGAGGCGCGGAGGATTATTTTCAGAGGTTTCGAAATGTTTTATATGACCTTGGCTTTGCGACTCAGCGCCTTAGCGGTAAAACAAGAAATGTATTCACCGCAGAGACGCCAAGGGCGCAGAGATTATTGCAAAGGACCAGGTGTATATATTCATCTACTTAGCGACTCAGCGCCTTAGCGGTTGAAGGAATACTTATTCACCGCGGAGACGCGAGAGACGCAAAGGGTTATTTCAGGAGGTTTGAAATATTTGGTATGATGCCAGCTTAGCGACTCAGCGCCTTAACGGTAAAGTAAAGAATGTTTTCATCGTAAAGACACAAGAGACGCGGAGGGTTATTTCAGGAGGTTTGAAATGTTTAATAAATGATAATGGCTTAGCGCCTCAGCGCCTTAGCGGTAGAGTAAAGAATGTTTTCACCGCGGAGACGCGAAAGACGCGGAGGTTTACTTCAGAGGTTTGAAATGTTCAATATGACATAGGCTTAGCGCCTCAGCGCCTTAGCGGTTAAAAGAAATATTTATTCACCGCGGAGACGCAGAGGTTTATTTAAGCAGACGGGTGTTTATTTTTATCTATTTTGCAACCCGGCATCTTGGCGATTGACAAAAAATAAATGTTCAGATCAAAGTTTTTCAGCACCTATTTACTACCGGGATTTGTATTTCAGTCGATCACGATCGGAGGAGGTTATGGAACCGGCCGGGAGCTTGTAGAGTTCTTCATGACGCAAGGGCCTTTGGGAGGGTTACTCGGCATGATACTTTCCATGCTGATCTGGAGCCTGGTGCTGGCTGTGAGTTTCGAATTGTCGAGATTAACCAGGAGCTATGATTACAGGTCATTCATCAGGTCTATTCTGGGAAAGGGATGGCCTGCATACGAAGTGGTTTATGGCATTGGGATGATCCTGGTAGTGTCCGTGCTTGGATCGGCCTCGGGCGAACTGGTAAATGCAATGTTTAATATTCCGCCTATTGCGGGAATTGTGGCAATGATGCTGATGGTTGGTCTTCTGGCATTTTACGGTACTTACTTAATTGAAAGGGCATTGTCCATCTGGTCCATCGGGCTCTACGCCGCCTTTTTCATTCTGATTGTCACGTGCCTGGTTGAATTTTGGAATGACATAGGACAGACAGTTGGCATTTATACGGAAGACTCAAAATGGATAATGGGAGGGATTACCTACTCCGCTTACAATATCGGAATAATGCCGGCAATGATCTTTGTAGTCAGGCACCTTCATTCAAGAAAGGAAGCCTTGGTTTCGGGATTGTTTGGAGGAGCTATTGCGATGATCCCGGGATTTTTCATATATATCGCCATGTTGAGCGGTTATCCTGAAATCCTAAAGGAAAGTGTTCCCGTGGATTACATCCTGGGACAACTTAATATTTCCTGGTTTATGCTGGTGTTCAGGATCATACTTTTCGGGACGTTTATCGAAACCGGTGTCGGTTTAATTCATGGATTCAATGAGCGTATCGCGGGTGTTTATGAGGAGAAAGGCCGGGAAATGCCCCGGTCACTTCGAGCTGGCATTGCACTGGGGATATTGATCCTGTCCGTTTTTATCGCGGATGCCGTGGGTATCGTGGATCTCATCGCGAAAGGGTATGCCGCGCTGACATGGGGTTACATCATTGCTTTTGTGATCCCGGTGTTAACAATTGGGTTTTACAGGATCAGCAAGTTCCGAGAGACCTCCGGATAGTCAATTTCCCTGGATCTCATCCATGAAAAGCTGTGTCTGCCCAATGTAATTGGCATTATTGGCTTCCCTGGCCCACTGATTGGCCTCCCTGATGGTTTCCAGGGCTTTTTGCTTATCTCCTTTGGCGTGCAGGATCTTGGCATAAAGCAAACCAAACCTGAAATTTTTTGGGCTTTTTTCCAGTCCGGCCAGGATCCACTCCGCTGCTTTATCAAGAGATTTCTTATTGTGAAGATAATACTCTGCCGCCCGGAAATAATTGAATGCGCTGACCTCCTCGGGATTTTCCATTATCGCAGCGATCTGTTGTTCTATCTTAGCATCCACCTCTACTTCGATTGGGAATTTTACGATCGTGTTTTCCCAGGAAAGGGCAACATTCAATCCGTTTGTGGTGATGTCTGTAAACTGGATGGTAAAAGTTTCTACTGTCAGTGGATTTGAAACAGGTTTTACCTCGAACCTCAAGGCATCCTCTTCCTGCTTATACGTATCACCCGCAATAGACCGGTGGCCTGTGTTTGTGTGTATGATCATCGTCCAGCGCTCTTTCCCCGGAATAGTGTAAAGTGCATATGTTCCGGACTCCAAAGGATTTCCACCTATTTTCACATCCTCCGTAAAGGCCAGTTTTGTGGATGCGTTGGCACCGGTCCTCCATATCTGGTCATAGGGAACAAGACCGCCAAAAATGGTACGTCCTTTGGCACTGGGTCTCGAGTAGCTCAGGGAAATTTTAGTTAAGCCCACCTCTTGTGTGATTTCTGTAAAGGGGCTAAGCGTAGGCACTTTGATCCTTTGCTGTGCTGTTGACTCATAAAGGAAAAGTAAAAGTGTTGAAAGGATAAGTATAGATCTCATTTTTACGAGGTTGATTGATTAAAATTATTTCTAAGCACCAATTTTATTGATATCGATGGATTCCAGGATTCTTTTGTCGTATCCCCCGGAGACCGTATTGATCATAGCCTGACCCAGTATCTCCGTGGTGGTGACAAACTTTTTCATTTTTTTCAGAATAGGGAAAAAGGGTCTGATGGTTGAATAAAACCTGTTATAACCAGGCGTTTTTGACCGGATCCCTTTCATGGGCTGTATGAAACCGGGGCGAAACATATAAGCGTTCTTAAAGGGCATCTCCAACAGGTCATTTTCGGTTTTTCCCTTGACACGGGCCCACATGGTACGACCTTTCTCGGTACTGTCCGTGCCGGCTCCGGAAATGTAGCAAAAAGTGATATCAGGATTTATCTCCAAAACGACCTTCGCGAAGTTGACCGTGAGATCATGGGTAATACGGTGGTATTCGTCCTCTTTCAGGCCCATGGCGGAGACACCCAGACAGAAAAAGCATGTGTTGTATCCTTTGAAGTGCTCTTTTACCTTGCTCAGATCAAAAAAATCCTGGTGTATGACTTCCAGCAATTTCTCATGGGTTACATCCTGCGGTTCGCGACTTATGCAAAGAACAGATTCGACATCCTCCCGGTCCAGGCATTCCAATAATACTCCTTTGCCGATCATTCCTGTTGACCCGGTTATTATGGCTTTGATACTCATTGTGACAAATATCTTTCCTACAATTTAACTGTATTTGCCCTGAATTTCAGAGAAAGAAATCCGAAAACAGGGCTTTTCCTGGTCCAAACACGGATCGTATTAGATCGATGAAAGGGGAATGATGTTACTTTGAATATTGGTTTGTTTAAGCTGGTATTCATGGCAGGTCTCATCTTTGGTCTTATTTTTTGGGTCACTATTCCGCCTGATCATGCTATCTATTTGTCTTTGATTGAAATCGAGGAGGGAGAAGACGACACCAGTGTCCTGGTAAAGGTTTTCACGGATGATCTCCAAAACGCCATCCTTAATTTCTCGGAAGATGCGAAATATGAGGGCGATTCTTCCTACTGCGATGTCAACCGGCAGCTTATACAGGACTATTTCAACCAGCATCTGAGATTGAAAGTGGAAACGGAGGAAGAATACCTGGATTTTCAAAAGTCGGAGATCAAGGGCGACAGTTACCGGATCTACTTCACCATTCCGAAAACCGGTTGGGAGGAGATAGAAATAACTGCGGATTATTTCATGGAGCTGTATCCTACACAGCAAAATATCACCATCGTCACGAATGGGGATCTGAAAAGATCCTGCCGGCTTACCTTAAAGGAGAGCTCGTGTCTGGTGGAGTTCTAGCCCGGTACAAAATCCAAAATCTCACATCTCACATCGCTAATCGTTAATCGAAAATCACCAGGTCCAACCGCCGAGGAGTAGAGTCAATCGGAAGCTATAAGGTTGCTATCTAGTGTCACACGGCAAGGAGCCTGAAGGGCATCGTTGCAGAATTTTTTGAACAAATCGATGAGAAGAAACGAGATTCCTGAACTCCGCTACGCTCCATCAGGCCTTGCCTGCCTGCTGGCAGGAATGACGGTTGGTTATAATGCGTCATTCCTGTGAACCTCCGGGGAGGTATTGCGTAAGGGTGATACAGGAATCTTGTTATATTAACATGAATTTCAGAATAAGTACGGTCAAAAGAATTCCGGATTCTCATAACGCTCAGAAAGAGATGCCTGTCTACCGCGGCAACTATCATTATCAGGTTAGTGAGGACCCCGTTACTATTTTGTAGTTCAAGTCCTCCAATCTCACATTGTTTAATCGAAAATCACCAGATCCAACCATAGGGGGATTATGTTATTTGGATGGTGCGAAGTCACCCTTCGACAGTCACCCTTCGACGGGGCTCATGGTGACAGGGGATCTTGTCATGGTGAGCTTGTCGAACCATGACGACCAAATTGCGTGTAGTTTTTTGAGAGTTTCGACAACAACCCAATCTCTTTTGATCAAAGCTTCCTTTTTTGCTCTACGCCACTTCTTGATCTGTTTTTCAAATGAAATTGCCTGTTCAATATCGTAGAAGTATTCTTCAAAAACGACAACCAGAGGTCTTCTTGTAGCCGTGTAGCTTTTTGGATTGAAAGCGTTCGAATGCTCAAACATTCTCCTTTCCAGGTCATTTGTTACTCCTGTGTAATAGGAATTATCAGCACACCTCAATATGTAGACGCAGTATTTGTCAGGTGTGCTCACGCACGCTAATCCCTACGACCCCTCCCCGTTAAACAGATCCACCAAAGATTGCGTCATGACCGCCACTCCGGTTTCGATCGACTTTTTAGGCGCGGGATAATAAAACGGGGAGTGCAACCCGGGCAGGTTCTCCCAGTCCAGTCGTTCATCCGGCACTGTTCCCAGCCAGAACAAAACAGTTGGAACTTTATGCGCCGTCTGGCCATATCTTGAGAAATCTTCACCTACCATCTGCGGTTCGGCATAGATCACGTTCTCATCACCGATAGCTTTGCTTGCCGATCCCCTGAACAAACCAACCAGTTCGGGATGGTTGTAATTGGCAGGCGTGTAGGTATCGGGAAAGGTTATTTCAGGCATTTTATCTTCAGTTAGTCCTGCTGCAATGGCTACACCTCTTGCTATTTCTTCAATTCTTTTGTGTACCAGTGCTTTTACCTCGTCGGTATAAGTCCTGATCGTGAGCTGGAGTGTAACCTCATCCGGGATGATGTTGTGTTTCGTGCCACCTTTAATTGCTCCCACGGTAATGACCGCATCATCAATCGGTTTCAGGTTCCTGCTGACAATGGTCTGCAGCTCCATCACCATCATACTTGCCGTTACCACCGGATCGATGGACATATGCGGCGCGGCGCCATGCGACCCTACACCAAAAACTTTTATATCCACACTTTCAGTGTTTGCCATGGTGAAGCCTTCGGCTACTCCTACCTGTCCGGCGGGTATCTCAGGATTGCAGTGAAGCCCAAGCCCATAGTCAGGTACATTGAATGTTTCGTACAATCCCTCATCCAGCATCATTTTAGCCCCGGCGCCAATTTCTTCCGCAGGCTGACCGATCATCATGAGTGTGCCTTTCCACTGATCTTTCATTTTAACCATGGCCCTCGCCGTACCGAGCCAGGTGGCCATGTGCATATCATGCCCGCAGGAATGCATGGAGCCCGTAGTCAGGCCATTGTAATCGATCACCTGCTTGCTGGCATAATCCAGGTTGGTTTTCTCATACATCGGCAGTGCGTCCATGTCAGTCCTGTACAGGATCTGGGGGCCATTCCCGTTTTTGAAAATGCCCACAATCCCATATCCGCCAAAATTTTCAGTCACCTCAAACCCGATCTCCTTCAATTCGTTTGCCAGTGTTTTCGCTGTATTTTCCTCGCGTAGAGATATCTCGGGATTTTGATGAATGTTTTTGTAAAATGCCACGAGGTAGTCAATGTCCTCGGTGATAAGGTCTTTAATGTCCGGCTCGTTGACCCTGCCAAATGAAGACAAGATGATCAATACGATTACAATAGGGATGGATCTTTTCATAATTTTTTCGGTCAATTTTCAAAGCTACTAAATGTAAAACTGCGAGTCAATCCGCATTTCTCAGTTAAACACCAGTAGTCCATAGCCTTGCATCATCCTTTCCGTGACAACTGTAAGCATGGACAATGCAATTTTGATGTCGGGATTGACCTTTTCACGGTCATAATTACGGGCAATGAGGGACTGCCCGCATACGTAGAGATCCACTCCGGCATTTTTGAGTTGCCTGATCAGCTCCAGGTTAGGATTGTCGACTCCATATTTCAGGCTGTAACCGTCATTATTCATCACCGAGGCGGTCGCCAGCCCATGGATGGCGATGGTCACGCTAATCTTGTCTTTCGGGATACCCCCGGTAACGTGCAGGTTTAGCATCCTCGCAACATTGTTGAGCCCGGCATTGATCAGGGTCGGGTCGGTGATAGGAGATTTCAGGTCAACGACAATCTTGTAGTTCAGTTCCGGATTGGGTTTTGATACTTCCTGTATATTCCATATAGTCCCAAAGTCCGGAATCACCGGGTTCGATTCCGTTTGTGAAAGACCCGGATATTGTAAGCATAACAGTCCCAGTATTACGTAGTATTTATTTTTTGCCATTTTGAGAAACAGTTTGTCGAAACGACGGTTAGCATATAAAAAGTTGACAATTTTAGAATATAGTAGTAAAATGCAATTATATCCCGACTATAAAACTATGCAAACACGGAATAATCCAATTATTATTCTATCTGTATTACTTTTTGTTATTGCTTGTGGTGACAAAAGTCAAAAGGAACAGGCCGCGGCTAACCCAAACACGGAACCTTCCGTAGCCGAGGAACCTGTAAATGTTCCCACCACTGCAATCGGAGCCATGTTCCAGGTCGACGATTTTGGTAAATGGACATCCGTATACAACAGGGAAGTTGACAAGAGCATTCAGCTTGGAATGCTCAGAAGTCTCGAAAATCCAAACCTGATATTTGTAATCCAAAGATCTGAAAATCACACTAGCGCGAAGGAGATGGCCAGTTCCCAGGAGGCGCTGGAGATCATGAAGGAGGGTACAATGTCATCGGACCCGCAATTTCAGTACTATGATATACGGTACTACACAGATGCGCCTGCGACCGATGAATACAGGCTTGCTGTCACTGCGGAAGTCCTGAATTACGAAATGTGGAAAGGAGATTTTGACCGGGATGAATTTAACCGGGAAGAAGCTGGTCTCAATCTTATCGGGCTGGCAACCGATTCTGAAAATGACAACCTGGTCTACATTTTGTTCTCCTGCGCAGATCAGCAGAAGGTATATGATTTCATGAGCTCGGAAGATACGAAAAGGGCCATTTCCGATTCGGGTGTCATTGGCGAACCCAATATGACCTGGTGGAGAGAACCCTGAAAATCAAGATGATACTACTAAAATCAATTAATAACCAAATCAATTTAACAAATGAGACGAATTCTAAATGCCTTGAGTTTTCTGGTCCTGGCAGGTATGCTATTCTTTGCCTGCGGCGGATCTTCACAATCGGAAGGTGGTGAACAGGCTTCAACGGAAGAAGCGGCGGAAGCAGCCCCTGAAACTTCTGAAGCGCCCTCTACTGCAATGGGAGCTACAGCAAAAATTGCAGATTGGGATACCTGGCTGGCAGCGTATAATGAGGGTGTTCCCCAAGAGGTGCAAATGGGAATTTTGCGGAGCGCTGATGATCCCAATACTGTGTTTGTTTTTCAGGCAACAGAAGATCATGCAACTGCAAAGGAACGATTTGCCTCGGAGGAAACCCAGGCGGATATTGCTGAGTCCGGAGCGACCGATGTGGAGTTTTATTACTATGACCTTGTAAGGCTGAGTGATGCAACACCGGATACGGATCAAAGATTTCTTGTGAGTCACGAGGTGCAGGACTTTGACACATGGCTGGAAGCTTTCGACAGTGACGAGTCCAACCGGAATGATGCCGGTATGACATTTGTCGGTATGGCACGGGATGCCGATAACGCGAATGTGGTGTATATCATGTTTGCGGCAAGCGATCGCGATGCGGTTGACGCAATGGTCGCGTCGGAAGAGATGAAACAGGTAATGCAGGATGCCGGAGTGATTGGCGAGCCTACCTTCGGTTGGTGGACGGCCTACAGTGAGTAACTGAAAAACGATCTTCATGACCCTGACTTTTGTCCTCAACCGGATGATGGATCAGGGTCATTTTTTTGATTTTTAAGGGTCAGCACTGATTCAAGACGGGTTTTCCCGGTGTTAAGGTGTGATCTCACAATTTCCACCGATCATAAAATTGCAATTTCAAAGTAAATGATACGTTTTTAGTACTTTGCAACAATGCTTTCACCCTTTCGCGAACAAAAACTAACATATCTTTTCAGAATCCTGGATTTTGACCACGATGGTATTTTGCAGGAGTCGGACTTCATCAGTGTAGGCGAGAACATCGGAATTTTCAGGTGTTTACCACCGGATAGTGAGATAGAACACTTCATTGTTCGAAGATCCCAGGAGATATGGGAAGCTATCATAGGGTTTCTGGATGTCCATGAACTGATAGGATGCAACCTCCAGAACTGGCTTCGGATGTGGGATGAAATAGGGGAGGGCACCAGCGAGCGGGCGCTTGACATAATGCTCAAAAAGGCTATAAGGGATATTTTTTACATTTTTGATAAGAATCTTGACAATGTCCTGGAAAAGCAGGAATACTTATGTCTTTTTGTTTCTTTAAGGGTTTCCATCAAAGCTGCGAATTTCTGCTTTAAGACCCTGGACCTGAATCACGATAACCTGCTGAGCCGTGATGAGCTGTTTCTGGCCATTAAAGATTTTTTCCTCAGTGAAGAGACGAGTAGTCCTGGGAACATGATTTTCGGAAATCCGGAAATTGACAAGTTCAAGACGCGGAACGTCTCTTTTGGAATGTGAAATAATTGACCTGGTACAAGCAGCTTCAAATGCAACTGGAGCGAAGAAGAATATTAGAATCTACATGGCTCGAACTGTCTTCCGATTTCTAAGACTCTTCGCTACATTTCATTTCGCTCAGAGTGACGTTGGATTTAATGACATAATGATTTCGTTTCCTACCAGGGCGTTGATTAAGTGCTGTGATCAATCCTATAATTCATTCAATTCCTTTAT
>JANQEU010000007.1 GCA_028278225.1 Cyclobacteriaceae bacterium | reverse complement strand
TACTGCTCCCTGCCTACTGCTCCCTGCCTACTGCTCCCTGCCTACTGCTCCCTGCCTACTGCTCCCTGCCTACTGCTCCCTGCCTACTGATCCCTGCCTACTGCTCCCTGCCTACTGATTCCCTGCCCACTGATCCCTGCCTACTGCTCCCTGCCTACTGATTCCCTGCCTACTGATCCCTGCCTACTGATCAATCCCTCCCCTTCGATTTGCTTTTCGAGGCTGAGGCCATGGCCGTGGTTCACCAGTATCCGGGTCGATCGACAACACACTTTTCTCCCTGGATGTTCTCTCAGGGTCTTCACAAGCCATGTACGTAAGGATTGCGGTTAGAATGACATTGTTTCTGACATCATCAAAAACAATCTTGTCATAGGTATCCACGTTTGTATGCCAGGTGTAGTTCCAGTATGACCAGCTCAGTGAGCTAAGCGAGAATGCAGGAGCGCCCATAGCCACAAATGATGCATAATCCGAACCACCCCGGCCCGGTCTTCCGGGAAATTCCGTTTCAATGTGCTTGGTTATGTCTTTCGGTACCTGACTTAGCCACCGTCCGAGGTACTCGTAGGCGTGAAGAAATCCCTGGCCTGTGATCCTTACCACTCTTCCGGTCCCATTATCCTGGTTGAAGGCAGCCTGGACATTGTCAATGATTTCGGGATTATCTTCCACAAAGGCACGTGATCCGTTCAGCCCCTGTTCTTCGCTTCCCCAGTGCCCGACAAGAATAGTTCGTTTAGGATTGGGATATACTTCTTTCAGAATTCGCATTGCCTCCATCATAACCAAAGTCCCGGTGCCATTGTCGGTAGCTCCGGTACCTCCATCCCAGGAATCAAAGTGAGCTGAGAGGATTACATACTCATCCGGCTTTTCGGTCCCTTTTATCTCTGCAATTGTGTTGAAAGTGGGCACAACCCCCAGTTCCCTGGATTCGGATTCAACCATGATCTGAGGTTTATCTCCATATTCCACCATCCTGTACAGCAACCCGTAGTCCTCCAGTGAAAGATCAATAGTCGGGATTTCCCTGGTTCTGGCACTGAAGATCTTATTTGCTCCAAATCCCTTACTCCAATAGCTCATTACGATCCCCGCCGCACCGGCCTCTTCCAGTGCTACCGGCAAAGTCCTTCTGTCATAGCCCGTATTGCCCATATTTTCACGCCATGCTTCTGTTTGTATTTTGCGTTCCTCTTTCATTTTATCAAAAGACTCCTCAGTAGCAAATTCCTCCCAGTTGTAATCCGGTCTTCCGGTGGGCTGATTCATGGATATCATCACAAATTTCCCTTTCACATCCGGTAACCAGTTCGCAAATTCCAGTGAATCAGAAACTTCCGGGAGTGTAACCAGTTCGGCCGTGACACTTTTTTTTAGCCCCGGACTCCAGGCCAGTTGCATGCCCTGAAGCGTTTTAACTCTCGGATGGACCAGATCAATATGCGTAATGCCTCTTTGCCAGCCTCGCCATTCTCCCCATTGTTCATTTCGGGCCGTGATGCCCCATCCCTCGTATTTCTCAACGGCCCAGTCGTGTGCCTGCTTCATCTCAGGCGTCCCTACCAGCCGGGGGCCTATCACATCCAGTAATTCATGGGCCAGACTCTCAAGTTGCGAATTTTCATCAGCCTCCCGGACAATGGCATTGACCACGTCTTCCGTGTTCTGGGCAATCACTACATGCGTGGAGATTGAAAACAGGATAAGGAATAGTTTAGTTTTCATTTGGCTTAGTTAAGTGCTTTGGAAGCAAATATTAGCGGATTTGAAGTCAGGATTAACCACTTAATACATAAGCGGTTTTGAGGGCCTCTGACTGAGAATATTAAAACGAATGAGACTAACCCCAGGAGTGACAATAAATATTTTGTCAAAATATTTAACAAAAAAAAAATTGTGAGGTGTTGACAATCTCGGGATTATGTCTACGTCTTATATGCATAATTACATATACAATTAGGAAACTAATTGAAACCGTTTTCGTACTTAATCTTTAGCCATATGAAAAGGACACAACTGGGAGAGTTTGAAGAACTGGTATTGCTTATCGTGGGAGCATTGCATGACGATGCATACAGCATTTCAGTGAAGAAAGAACTGAAAGACAGGACCGGCAGAAACCCGAGCATTGGTGCACTGCATTCAGCTTTGAACCGTCTGGAAGAAAAAGGTTTCATCAATTCAACGGAAGGAGGCGCTACGAAGGAGAGGGGAGGAAGGAGAAAACGATACTATCAGATCACGAATGCCGGGAAAAAAGCGATTCAAACCGCGTATGAACTGAGGACTGAGCTGTACAAACTGGTACCGGGAATGAATATGCAATGAAAGCACCTCAACCACCCAAATGGGCTGACAGATTTCTGAGATGGTTCTGTTCACCGGAACAGGTTGAGATCCTGCAGGGTGATCTTCACGAGTTGTACCATGAGCGATTAAGCAGGGGAGGGCGGAGCAAAGCTAATCTTATTTTCATCGCGGAAGTCTTTGATCTGCTCCGGCCATTTGCCATTAAAAGAAAAAGAACACGCAAGATAAACTCTACGGATATGCTTAGAAATTACCTGATCGTAGCCATTCGAAACATCAGAAATCAAAAGATCTATTCCGGGATCAATATTACCGGACTTGCCATCGGACTGGCCTGCTTTATTTTGGTTTCACTTTACATCCTGGACGAGTTAAGCTACGATCGGATGCACAGTAAAGCGGATCGCATTTATCGCCTTACGGAGAAGTTTGAAAGTGATGGTGTCGGCGAACACTCCGCCAGTCAGCCATTTCCGGTTGGGCCGACCCTGGTGAATGACTTCCCCTCACTGGTAGAGAAATCTGTGCGGTTGTTCAATTTTCAGTCTCCCACACTTGCTTTGGCAAATCGTAAGCTGGATAAGGAATTTAATGAATCCAGCATATTTTTTGCCGATTCGACATTTTTGGATGTGTTCGACTTTGAAATGCTGGCCGGGAATAAAGAGACAGCGCTGGACGAGCCCAACTCTATTTTGATCACCCGTAGCATGGCAAAGAAATATTTTGATGATGACGATCCGATGGGACAAATACTTGAGTTTCAGGGAGCCGAGAATTATGCGGTTACCGGGATACTGGAGGATGCGCCACTCAATGCTCACTTCCAGTTTGATTTTATTATTTCCTTCTCAAGTCTGAAAAATATTTATGGAGGCCGGTACCCGCGCACCTGGTACTGGAATCCATGCTGGACGTATGTGGTTTTGCCTCAAAATACCGCTCCCGAAACCTTTCATGATCAAATGCCCGGCTTCATTGACAAGTATTTTCCTGACTTTATAAAAGAAGACCTCACGCTGATCTTACAGCCCCTGACAGATATTCATTTGCATTCCAAGCTCGATTACGAAATTCAGGCAAACGGCAACAGCAACAATGTTTACATCTTTAGTGGTGTAGCAATACTCGTATTACTGATTGCTGTAATCAACTTTATCAACCTTTCGACTGCCAGGGCATCCAAACGGGCGAAAGAGGTGGGGATCAGGAAAACACTGGGAAGCAGTAAGGGTAAACTCGTGAATCAATTTATCCTGGAATCCGTCATGTATACTTTTTTCGCTGTGGTCCTGTCGTTGGTCATTGTTTTTCTGACGCTTCCATATTTTAATCAACTAGCTGAAAAATCGATTTCTCTTATCACACTTCTGACGCCAACCTATATCATTTCATTGTTTGGCCTGATCATTCTTGTTGGCTTATCTTCGGGATTCTACCCTGCTTTCGTATTGTCATCGTTCAGTACTATCTCGGTGTTGAAAAACAGCCATCTCAAAATCCGCGGATTCGGATTCAGAAGGGTTCTGGTAGCCGCCCAGTTTGTAATTTCAATGATGTTGATTGTGAGTACAATCATTGCCATTAGTCAACTTCAGTATTTACAGGATGATGATTTGGGATTCAATAAGGAGCATGTCATAATGATCCCGGTAATCCGGTCTCCAATGGGTCAACACTACAAATCATTTAAGGCCGAGGCCATGAAAAGTCCGGATATTATTTCGATGACGGCTGTTGAAGAGATTGTGGGAGCCAAACATCAGGTTGCCAATTACCAGTTTGGTGAAATGGAGAGGTCCAAACCGTTTCCACATTTTCAAATGCGCCATGATTTTGTCAGGACATTCAACATTCCGATGGCTGCGGGACGTGCTTATGATGAAAACATATTGTCAGATGACAGTGCCGCATTAGTCATTAATGAAGCACTGGTACGAAATCTTGGATGGGAAGATGCAGAAAGTGCAATTGGTAAGCCGGTCAAATTTGGCAGCAGGCCAAACGGGAGAGTTGTAGGTGTTGTAAAGGATTACAACTTCGTTTCAAAGCATCACCCGATTGCTCCTTTGGTCTTACAGTTAAACTTACATTCCAGGGCATTCGAACTTTTTATAAAATATGTTGCGGTCAGGGTACAGGCTGAGAATACACAAGCTGCCATCGACCATTTGGATCAGACCTGGAAAAAGTTTATCCCCAACAGGCCGTTTGATTTTTTCTTCCTGGACGACAAACTGAATGACTCCTACCGGGCAGAACAGAAACTGACCAAAGTCACCATAGCCTTTTCCATGTTGGCAATTCTTGTGGCCTGCCTGGGGTTGTTTGGCCTGGCGACTTACAGTGTTGAGCAGCGCACCAAAGAAATCGGTGTTCGCAAAGTGCTGGGTATTAGCCCGGGAGATATAATGTGGTTGCTCTCAAAGGAATTTCTCATCATCATAGCAATTTCAATTCTGATTTCTACACCACTGTCTTATTTTTTGCTAAATGAGTGGCTCAATGGTTTTGCTTACCGTGTTGCGATTACCTTGTGGCCGTTCCTGATCGCAGGGTTTACCACGCTGATCGTTGCGATAGCCACTGTGAGTTACCATGCATTCAGAGCTTCACACATCAATCCCGTAGAGGTCTTGAAATACGAATAGCTACAGGATATATCTATAGTGCACTACATTCGTCTTTTCTTTCAGGGCGTTCCTGTAAAAAGTGTAATTATTTTTCGTCAGCACCCTGATCGATGCGGGATGGTCCGGCTCCACGATTCCGATCAGCTCCTTTATCTCAGGGATGTTCCGGGCATAATCCGTAAAAAAGGCCACGATTTCGGTAGCAATGTTCTTTCCCCAGTAAGCAGGTAGGACGCTGTACCCGATTTCAGCCTGGCTATCGTTCAGGAAGGTGAATTTAGCCAGTCCTATTAAGTGATCCGTAGATTTTTCTTTTACAATAAAGAATCCCATAGTTTCGGGATGTTCATTGTTGATGCGCAGGTTATTTTCGAATCTTGTTTTAGCCTCAGACTCCGATAAAGCACGACCGGTGATATGTCTCATCACTTCTTCGTTGGTATTGAGTTGAAGATAGTAATGGAAGTCGTGGGATTTCATTTTGACGAATATGAGCCGTGATGAGGTCAGTTCCATGTTATTTCAGACTACCTACGATCATTTTACCATGGTACTCCTCACCTCCGATGGCGGCATGAACATCCTGCAGATTATCCCTGGTGATCCTTCCGGCTGATATTATGGTGATCTTATTTCGTCCGGCTTCAATCATTTCCCGAAGCGTTGCCTGACCATCCAGTGCCGTTTCCCGGCCACCGGAGCTGAGGACATATCTGACATTATCGATGTGCGTCAGGGACCGGACTTCTCCGGTTGGATCCGGTGTCAGATCAATGGCTTTGTGTATGGTGATAGACGATCCGGGGACGATGCCGGATAAATAACTTATTTGATCCAGGTCCAGTTTGTTCCCGGTGGTCAAAGGTCCGAGTACAAATTCCTGTATTCCCAGCTTCGATATCCTCCGCATAGATCCGGCCATTGATTTGATTTCGTTTCCGGTATAGACAAAATCACCGGCTCTGGGTCTGATCATGACTTTCACCGGAATGGTTACCTCTGCCAGCACATCTTCGATCAGGTCCAAAGAGGGGGTCAATCCGTCCAGATCCAAACGACCGCAAAGCTCCAACCGGTCTGCTCCCAATGCTTCGGCCTTTTTCGCTTCCGGCAGTGATTCGACACAAGCTTCCAGGACGTAAGGTTTAGCTGCCATATCATTTCCTAATCTAGGATAAAGTCATTACTTTGACTCGAAATTTAGTGGAATAAATGCGAAGTAGAATTTTATCAATTTTAGGCATCCTGAGTATCATTTTGACATCCTGTGCTCCCGAATCCACCTCGGAGCAATCAGCAACCGGTAAGCTGCCTGTGGATATCACCCGAAAGATAGACAAGGTCTTCAGGGACTTTGACAACACGAGTCCGGGTTGTGCACTTTCTGTAATTCAGGACGGAGAGATCATCTATTCAAAAGGATATGGGATGGCTGACCTGGAGCACAATGTTCCGATCACCCCGCAGACAGTCTTTTATATCGGGTCAGTGTCCAAACAGTTTGTGACGTTCAGTATTTTACTGCTTGAAGAGAAAGGATTGCTATCGCTTGATGATGATGTCAGGAAATATATTCCGGAATTCCCGGATTACGGCTACAAACTGACCATCCGGCATTTCATACACCATACCAGTGGCGTTCGCGATTACCTGACGCTTTGGGAACTTGCAGGAAACACCTACCTGGATCATGTGCCTAAGGATGCCATTATCGATATGATCTGTCGTCAAAAAGAGCTGAATTTCGAGCCCGGATCCCAATACCTTTACAGCAACTCCTGTTACTTCATGCTTTCACTTATTGTGGAACGCATTACGGGGCAGTCCATGAATGAATTTGCACAGGAAAACATCTTTCAACCGCTCGGAATGGGTAATACCAGATTTCATGATGATAACACAAACCTGATCCCCAACAGGGCATTCAGCTATTACAGCAACGATAATAATGACTGGAAAAATATGATCCTTCGCTTTGACCTGGTGGGGTCCGGAGGAATATACTCTACGGTCGAGGATCTTTATGAATGGGATCAGAATTTTTACAATAACCGTCTTGGACTAAAGAGGCAGGCGTTGGTGGATACTATGAAAACGGACGGAAAATTAAATGACGGCAGTCCAGCAGGATATGCATTCGCACTAGCTAACGGAAATTATAGAGGTCTCCGGACGATCGGTCATGGTGGGGCCCTGGCTGGTTACAGGGCATATTATGTTCAATTTCCGGAGGTTAACACTTCATTTGTTGTGTTGGGAAACTTTGCCCAGTTCCGATCAGCCGGTAAAGTCTTCGAAGTAGCTGATATTTTGCTTGCGGACCACCTGGGACCCGAGGAAGAGGACGATGACCCTTCAGGTGAGGATGCTTCTTCGGAAAAAGAAAAAGAACCTTTGCAGCTCACCGATTCACAATTTGAAGGGAGATACTACTCCGAAGAACTTGATACCTATTGCGATCTGTTCCTGGAAGAAGACAGGTACTGGGTCCAGGTGAAATACAATGACAAAGTGGAATGTGCTCCGGCTGGTGGGTTCGAATTTTCCGCCGGGAATTACATGAAGATGAGATTTGAAATGGCAGAAGGGAATACTTCGGGCTTCAGGCTGGATGCCGGCCGTGTAAGGAATTTATGGTTTGAAAAAGTATAATTGAATATTTACAATTTTCAGGTATGAAAAATGCTGAGAAGCTTGACGATATCACCAAATTCTTAAAGGAGATCGTATCGGAAGAAATCAAGGAACCGGTGGAATCCATCGGGGAGGACCAGCACTTTTTTGAATTTGGCTTTGATTCCATCAACTCCCTGTACCTGATGGAAAGGATAGAAAAGCACTTTGAGATTGAGATCAATCAGCTCTATTTCTGGGATTATCCTACGATCCGGTCGTTTTCGGAATTTCTTTTTCAGGAAAAAAACAACCTCTGATGTCACTTTGGGCGCCTTTGGATCCGGAGAACATTTCAAATCCATATCCCATGTACAGAGATCTTCGTCTGAATGATCCGGTATACAGGGCCTCATCCGGAGAGTGGATCATAACCCGGTACGAAGATGTAAGGTCAATACTCAAAAGCCCCGACTTCCGGGTCGGCAACAAGCGTGAATGGATGGACAGGGGCATAACCTATTTCAAACATAAGGAAAGGGATTTCACGGCGATAGCTGATGCCATCAACACTTTCATTTTATTGATCGATCCTCCACGCCACACTGAGCTGAGAAAGTTTGTGATAAGGGCATGGGATGACAAGGAAGTAGCAGACCAGATCCGGCAACATATAGAGGAGCTTAGGAAGGGATATTTCGGACGGGCGGATTTCGATTTTATTGAGCACTTTGCCCGTCCGCTTCCGGTTATGACTATTGCCAGGATACTGGGGATTCCCATTGAGGATTGTCAGGAGCTTCAGAACTGGGGATTTTCACTGGTGAAAGTCCTGGACCTGTACAACAAGGTTGAAGATCTTGTCCGGATCGAAAAGGCAAGCTCCGATCTGATCCGGTACTTTGAGGATCACCTGGTAAAACTTAAAGATCATGGTGGAGAAGGCTTGATCAGCAAAATTGTCGAACTGAACAAGACCACGCTGAGATTATCAGATAAGGAGCTTATTTCAATATGTATATTTCTTCTGATTGCCGGCCAGGAAACGACTGTGGGATTGATCGGAACGGGTTTGAGAAACCTCTTTATTCATGAGGATCAACGCAAAAAACTTACGGATCATCCGGAAATTATGAACCTGGCCATCGAGGAACTCCTGAGGTTTGACGGGCCTGTACATCTTTTGGGGAGAATAGCAAAAAGAAATACGGTATTGAATGGACATGAGATCAGGGAAGGGGATACCCTGACACTATGTATTGCCAGCGCTAATCGTGATGAAAGCAAATACGAAAATGGAGAAAAATTGCGGCTGGATCGAGACCCCAGGAATCATCTTGCTTTCGGCGCTGGCATCCATTTCTGCCTTGGAGACTGGCTGGCCAAATTGCAGGGTGCTATGGCGCTGGAAGAGATCATCGCCAACCACCCGGACTACTGTGTCAGGGACACTACCCCCGACTGGAACAATAATCTTTCTATTCGGACCCTGTCCTCACTTCCTGCAATATTGAATTAGCTATTGATCCGGAATTGCCATTGGCCTTTCTATTTAGGACTTAAATTACTTCAAAATCAACCACTTGATATGTCATTGACTCGTCATCACAGTCACCTTTCGAGGCTTCGCGCCTCAAGGTGACCAAACGGATGAACTCATCAGAATGACGGAATAAAGGAATGAGCGTATTTACAAGATAAGTCAGGGGCTTATGATGGGGTCTGCAGTATTACTTTGGATAGAAAGAAAAGCTACTGGACACTCTAAAACCCCACGTCACTCTGAGCGGAGTGAAATGTAGCGAAGAGTCTTAGAAATCGAAAGATAGTCCATAACTACATAGATTTCTAAGATTCTTCCTCGTTCCAATTGCATTGGAACTTGTCAGAATGACGGAATAAAGGAATGAGCGTATTTACAAGATAAGTCAGGGACTTATGATGGGGTCTTCAGCATTACTTTGGATAGAAAGCCACCGGACACTCCAAAACCCCACGTCACTCTGAGCGGAATGCAATGAAGTGAAGCGTCTTGGAATATTCGGACAGTTCCGAACCACTAAGAATTCTTTCCCAAAACCCCCAAACCAAAAAAATTTAATTTAGCGTGAGTTCGATATAACAATTCCGATGGAATTTCTTAAAAACAGCATAAACCCTATTTCAGAGGCTTCCAAGGGTAGGAATGGGCGGAGGAAAGCCGTGGAATCTTTTCAGTGAGAGACTCCACGGGTCATCCGTCCCCGCAAATCACTGGGAATGACCCTCTGAGAAAGGATGAGGCGGGTTTTTGCTGTTTTTTATACCGAACTGACGTTAATTCGAATTAAACCTTCATTATAAATTCTAATGACAAATCCGGGCTTAAACGGTAGCGCCATCGAAGTAGACTAATCTTATTTGATGACCTTCAGATGTATAGCCCGCAAAAGCAAGTTTGGTCACCGGATAAACGGCCTCCTTTCGTGCTTTTTGCAATTTCCTGTTTTCCACAGCCGTGATCATTCCGATGCAATCAGACTTGCCCTCCCTGAACAACGACTCCAGAAACTCCTTGGTCATCAGGGACATTTTGTCCATAAGCCCGGGTATTCTGTATTTCGGATGGATGAGAATACGGAATGACCACATGGGTATTCCTCCCAGCATTTTTATCGATTTGCGTTCTGCCGTCGTAACCGCAGCTATGTCCTCGCCGTCCAGAGCTATGAAAACAAGTTGTTTTACCCTCTGAATGGGATTCACATAAGGGGGGAGCGCTTTCAAACTGCTCCAGTACTCCAAAACGCGTTCATGATAGGAATTATCATTCCAAATATTTTTGAAAGTCAAAACAGGTTGCTTACTCGCCATTTTACACTAGTTGGTTTTCAAAAATAATTCAATTACTAAAATAGTTAATGATCATTGTGATTGAATAACCAATGCCAACCTTTGCTGATTTTTCATTCTTTTGAAAGACCGTTTGAAAACACAATTTTTATTTAAATTATGCCGTCATGCTGAAGCCTGTTCAAGAAAAAAAACTAACCCACTTCTTCAATATCCTTGATCATAATAAGAATGGCAAACTGGAAGAGAATGATTTCGAGGGTATTGGTGTCAATATTTGTATCAATCTTGCGATCAGCCCCAATGCGAAGGAATATGATTACCTGGTTACAAAGTCCAAGGATCTGTACTACCAGTTGATAAAGGATCTCGGGAAACAATCAGGTGAGTCAATTGTACTGGAGGAATGGCTCAATTATTTTGATGAAGAGATCATTAGTGCAAAAAATGTCACTTTACTGAAGAATTATATCCAGATCACTGTTCGCTATGTGTTTGACCTCTACGATCAGGACCATGACGGCCTGATTACCGTCGAAGAGTTTGTGGATATGTTCACGATCTATGGCCTGGATTCGAAATACACGGCGAAAAGTTTCATCCGGCTGGATGCCAATCACGATGAAGTGATCTCCAAGAGCGAACTTATCCAGGCCGTAAAGGACTTCTTTGTGTCCTCCGATCCTGAAGCTGACGGCAACTGGATCTTTGGGAAATGGGATGATTAGTTCAACGTTAGCACCGGACACTCCAAAACCAAACGTCGCTCTGAGCGGAATGCAATGAAATGAAGCGTCCTGGAAATATTCAGACAGTTCCGAACCACTAAGAATTCCGAGATTCTTCCTCGTTCCAATTACATTGGAACTCATCAGAATGACGGAATAAAGGAATGAGAGTATTTACTTAGATAAGTCAGGGGCTTATGATGGAGTCTTCAGTATTACATTGGATAGAAAGAAAAGCCACCGGACACTCCAAAACCAAACGTCACTCTGAGCGGAATGCAATGAAGTGAAGCGTCCTGGGAATATTCAGACAGCTCCGAACCACTAAGAAATCCGAGATTCTTCCTCGTTCCAATTGCATTGGAACTCATCAGAATGACGGAATAAAGGAACAAGAGTATTTACAAGATAAGTCAGGGGTTATGATGAAGTCTTCAGTATTACATTGGATAGAAAGAAAAGCCACCGGACACTCCAAAACCAAACGTCACTCTGAGCGGAATGCAATGAAGTGAAGAGTCTTGGAAATATTCAGACAGTTCCGAAGCACTAAGAATTCCGAGATTCTTCCTCGTTCCAATTGCATTGGAACTCATCAGAATGACGGAATAAGAACGAGAGTATTTACAAGATAAGTCAAGGGCTTGTGGTGGAGTCCGCAGTATCACTTTGGATAGAAAGAAAAGCCACCGGACACTCCGAAACCAGACGTCACTCTGAGCGGAATGCAATGAAGTGAAGCGTCTTGGAAATATTCAGACGGTTCCGAAGCACTAAGAATTCTTTCCCAAAACCCCCAAATCAAAAAAATTCAATTTAGCGTGAGTTCGATATAACAATTCCAATGGAATTTCTTAAAAACAGCATAAACCCTATTTCAGAGGCTTCCAGGGGTAGGAATGAGCGGAAGAAAGCCGTGGAATCTTTTCAATGGGAGACTCCACGGGCCATTCACCTCCCGCAAATCACTGCGAATGACCCTCTGAGAGAGGATGAGGCGGGTTTTTGCTGTTTTTTATGTTGAGCTGGCGTTAATTTGAATTAAACCTTCATTACAAAATTCTAATGACAAGTCCGGGTTTAATTATCCCATCATTTAGTAACCCTGTCAAGGATTTTGAGTAGATAACTAAAGTAAACACTGTACGAAATGCTAAGAAACTACCTGATCACCGCGTTCCGCAACCTGTCAAAACACAAATTCCACACGGCGTTAAATATTTTGAGTCTTGCAATTGGAATTGCGGCCTGTATTATCATTTTCCTGTTTATTTCCGAAGAAACAGCCTTTGATGCACACCATTCCAAAGCTGAAAATATCTATCGGCTTTGTGAGGTCCAAAGCTTTCCGGGAACAAACACACAAAATGTGGCTTTATCAATGCCCGGAATGGGACCGGCATTTATCAAGGATTTTCCTGAAGCTGTCAACTATACCAGGTACGTAGGCAGAGAAAACAGACTTTGGGTCAGAGGTGACCAGCAATTCATAATTGATAAAATGTCATATGTGGACAGCACGTTTCTCCAAATCTTTGATTTCGTAATGCTGGAAGGTGATCCGGCCACGGCACTTGATGAACCCAATACGATTGTTTTAACCGTTGAAACAGCGACCAAAATCTTCGGAAGACAGGATGTTGTAGGGGAAACACTGGAGATGATCGACAACACCTACGAAATCACCGGAATACTGGACAATATCCCCGAGACTTCGCATTTGCAGTTTGATATTTTAGTGTCTTTCACAACCATAACCAGGGAAGATCCCGAAGTAAATACCCAATGGGGCGGAAATTGGTTAGTGACCTATTTTGTGCTTCGCCCGGACGCAGATCTTGACGAAATGGCGAAACGTTATCCCGAATACCTGCTGTCAAATTCAGGCAGGGAGCGCATCAATGAAAACTACAAACTTTTTCTTCAGCCATTGAAAGAAGTTCACCTGGGATCAACGGATATTGAACATGACTATCAGAATTATCGCAAATTCAATGGCAAGTACCTTGGTATTTTCACTCTGGTTGGAATATTCATCCTGATCATTGCCGCGGTGAATTTCATGAACCTGTCTACCGCCAGAGCCGGCACAAGGGCCCGCGAAGTGGGCGTCCGAAAGTCGATCGGCGCTAACAGGGGTCAACTGATTCGTCAGTTTACTATTGAATCCGTTTTGATGGCTTTAGTAGCTGGTATACTGGCCTTGGTTATCAGTGCTGCTGCCATTCCGTATTTAAATGATCTGATCGGTCGCACCTTATCAATTTCTACTGTTTTGCTGGATGCGAAGATCATTGGCCTCATTGTGCTGGCAAGTATCGGACTTGGCGGCCTGGCTGGTCTGTATCCGTCCGTGTATCTGGCGTCATTCAAACCTGTAAAGGTGCTGAAGGGCATTGAAGCTACGGAGGGTAAATCGCTGTTCAGAAGTTCGATGATCGTTACCCAGTTCAGTCTGGCACTTGCAATGATCGTGGCTACCCTGATCGTGATTCAACAGCTGAATTATATGAGAAACAAGGACATTGGATTCACGAAGGATCACATTCTGCTGGTTGATATGAATCGTACGGCCAATGAAAACTTTAAGACATTAAAACAGGAATTACTGAAGAATAGCCATATCCAGGGTGTTACGGCCTCCGGTCAGCGGATCGGCAATAACTTTCATCAGTGGGGATTTAAAGCGGAGGTTGATACAGGAATATTACAAATCACTCCGTCTAACGTTCACGTTGATTATGACTACCTCGACGTATACGAAATAGAATTGGTAGCTGGAAGATCGTTTTCGAAGGAGTTTGCGACCGACGATGGATTGGCTTTCATCATTAATGAATCCTTTGCAAAGGAACTTGGATTTGAAGAGGATCCCATAGGAAGGAGGGTAGGGCATTCATGGTACCCCAATGATTCATTGGGGACAATTATCGGGGTGACAAAAGACTTTAATTTCAACTCCCTTCATTTCAAGGTAAATACACTGTCCATGGTGGTTCATTCCGGATGGGGATACGACGAACTTTCAGTCAAACTCAATGGACAAAATATTGAGGAGGGGGTGAAACAGGTTGAATCGGCCTGGAATGAGTTTGTCGGTGACTACCCGTTTAAGTATTCATTTCTGGATGATCATTTTGATCAGCTCTACAGGTCCGATCAACAGATGAGTTCCGTCATTTCCATCATAGCAGTCCTGTCTATCCTGATCGGCAGCATGGGATTATTCGGCCTCTCCGCCATCACTATGGAAAGAAGGGTCAAGGAAATCGGTATCCGAAAAGTTTTGGGAGCAAATATTCAGCAGCTCCTGATCGTGCTATCCAAACAGTTTGCATTGCTTATTCTTGTTTCATTTATAATTGCCACTCCGCTTACCTATTTGTTTCTTTCGGGATGGCTGGAAAACTTTGCCTTCCGGGTCACGATAAATCCTATAGTATTCCTGATCGGAGGGTTGATGGCTTTCATCATCGCAATGATTACCATCAGTTACCACACGGTTCGAGTGGCCAGGGCCAATCCTGTGGATTCTTTGCGGATGGAGTAGTTGAGGTACGGTTTTGGTGGAAGGTGGGCGGACGCTATCCTGTCATGCGATTCATAGCCTTTCAAAACCATCCGTGTAATCTCACTTAATAATGACAAGAAAACCAATAGGTTTGCGTCTTTCCAACACTTCAGCTTATGAATAGAGTAGTCAGTTTGTTTGCCGTAATCATGTTGTACCTGGTGGGCTGTCAGGCGCCCAAAGAAAAAACGGTGGAAGAAATGTCAGAAGAAGAATTGGTGGCATACGCTAAAGGCGTCCATGAGCGTATAATAACACTGGATACCCACGATGACATTAGTACATCGAACTTTACAGAGGAAACCAACTATACGCAGCGACTATCTACACAGGTCAATCTTCCAAAAATGGAAGAAGGGGGTCTTGACGTTGCCTGGTTCGTTGTTTATACCGGCCAGGGTGAATTAACGGAGGAAGGTTTCGCGAAGGCCTATGAAAATGCGAATGACAAGTTCGAGGCCATTCACAGACTGTGCAACGAAATCGCTCCGGATCGCATTGAGCTGGCACTTACTTCAGTTGATGTCAGGAGGATAGCTGCGTCCGGGAAAAAAGTAGCCATGATCGGCATTGAGAATGGGTATCCGATGGGGGAGGACATCTCCAGGATCAAAGAATTCTATGACCGCGGTGCCAGATACATGTCCCTCGCTCATAATGGCCATAGTCAATTATGTGATTCGAATACAGGTGAGCGGGACAGCGTCTGGTTACATGGTGGCTTGAGCGACCTTGGCAGGGAAGTCATTGCTGAAATGAATAAGTGGGGGATGATGGTTGATCTTTCTCATCCATCCAAGGCTGCAAACATGGAAATGATGCGTTTGTCCAGGGCACCGGTGATTGCTTCACATTCTGCGGCAAGGACGTTGAACGATGTCAGCCGTAATATGGATGATGAAGAATTGATGATGTTGAAGGAGAATGGAGGAGTGATACAGACGGTGGCTTTTAAAAGCTATGTCAATAAAGTCAAGCACGATGCGTACAATGAAAAGGCGAGAGAAGTAGTTTCGAGAATCGCAGAAGAGGAGGGATTCGAAATATTGCAATGGTCGGAAGTCAGGAAGATGGAGACAGCTGAGAGAAATGCTTACAGGGATAAGTACATTGAAATACGTGAAAAGGCCAAACCTTTAATTGAGGAGGAAGTTCATCCCGTAGCTCCGCCGGTGGATGTCTCGGACTTTGCAGACCATATAGACTACCTGGTGGGTAAGATTGGCCTCAAGCACGTAGGTATCAGCTCCGATTTTGACGGGGGCGGGGGCGTCTATGGATGGGAAGATGCATCGGAGACCTTTAATGTTACGCTGGAACTGGTTCGACGAGGGTATTCCGAAGAGCAAATCGGAATGCTCTGGAGTGGCAATCTGCTAAGAGTGCTCGATGAAGTACAGGAAATAGCAAGACAAATTCAGGCGGAAGGATAATTTGCACTTTTAAAAGTCATCCGAACGCAGGAAAGATCTCATAACTATCCTGAATAGATTTCTCCCTTCGGTCGAAATGACTTTTACTTTTTGTACTGTATGTGATATTTTCAAAATTCATATTCCAGGAATCTCGACGATATGAGGTACTCGACCAGAGGTACTCGACCAGAGATGCTCGACTGGAGGTGTTCGACCAGAGGTGTTCGACTAGAGAGAGTTTCGTCTTTACTGAAATAAATAGATTTCTCCCTTCGGTCGAAATGACATTCAGGGACTAATCATAAACATACTTCCATGATCCGTCGTCCTGACGTTTCCAGACAGTATGAAAAATACCTTTTATTTCCCGGCTATTGTCCAGGGAGTCATAGGTCACATAGGTGTATTTGCCGTAAGTATACCCCAGATCCCCGGAGGCTGAAACGTCAACAAAATCCGGCTTCCAGGTAAGTGTGGCTTTTTGATCGGATTGGTTTTCGTAGAAAGCTGCTATTGCGGCTTTCCCTACTACTACGTCACGATTTCGATTGAGCACCGCGTCATCAGCGGCAAAAGCGATGAACGCTTCTTTGATACCTACCTCGTTGGCCATTTTATCAAACTCAGTTTCAGCCTGAAGAATCTCTTGTTTTATGTCTTCCGGATCAATTTTCTGCTTGCTACAACCAATGGCAAACACGCAAATACAGAGTATGTATAGACTTTTCATGTCCTTAAATTAGGAAGGATTTACAATTGTTTGTGAAAGTGAGTGTTGAATTAATTTGAATCTGGTCAACTTTAAGTCATGACTTGCAGACATTGCTGTGGTGCCGATCAATTTTTTGACATCAAATCTGCCAGAAAAGAACTAAGATCCTATCGTAAAAAAGGGTCCGGGGGAGCAACCAAGAAGATAATAGAACTTATTTCACAGTATGAATTAAAAGACTCGACCCTTCTTGATATTGGAGGGGGTGTGGGTGCTATCCAATGGCATTTTTTGAAAAATGGTGCTTCCGAAACAACGGATGTGGATGCATCAGGTGGATATATCGAGGTTGCTTCCGCATTTGGCACAGATAACAACTGGCAGGACAGGACAAAGTATTTGCATGGTGACTTTAATGATCTGTACGGGGAAGTCAGTGAGCATGATTTTGTTACACTTGACAAAGTGATATGTTGCTATCCTGATTACGAGGTATTGTTGGGAAATGCCATATCCAAATCAAATAAAGTGATCGCTTTGTCATTTCCAATTGGCGGGATAATCTCGAGGTTTCTATCGGAAATAGCTGCCATTTATATGAAAGTCACCAACAATCCTTTCCGGACATATATTCACCCGCCTGGACAAGTACACCAATTCATTGAATCAAAGGGATTCAGACTGGTCGGTGGGACCATTGCATTTCCGTGGCACGTGAAGATGTATGAAAGGATCTCAGGAGTCGGGTAGAAATTAAATCTCAACCCGATCCCTGAGGCAGGAGTTGATTATCTTACACCAAACATCCCTTTTGAATTCACATGCGTTATTTCAGTTTGTTTGCCATTGCCATTGTATTATGTTACTGCGGACCAAAGAAAGATACAGCCAGGAGAGAAATAGAAGACCGGATAAAAAGAATCGAAAATGGTCTCCAGCCCAACCTCCAGATTGAAGGAGAGGAGGTGCCAACCTACAATATCGAAGAGCGATTGAGAGAATTGGGAATACCGGGAGTAAGTATAGCAGTTGTAAATAATGGAGAGATTGAGTGGGCCAGGGGATACGGCATGGCTGATAGTGCTGAGAACCGGAAAGTTGATGTGGAAACCATGTTTTTGGCTGGATCCATAAGTAAACCTGTAGCCGCTACCAGGGCGCATCAGCTGTCCGAGCAGGGAATTATCGATATTGATGAGGATGTCAATGAATACCTGGCAAGCTGGAAGGTTCCTGACAATGAGTTTACAACCAATGAAAAGGTAACTATCCGTCGCATCCTTAATCACACTGCCGGATTGACCGTCTGGGGTTTCCCGGGATACGACAAAGGAGATACCATACCCACGGCGGTAGAAGTCCTTGATGGAAAAGGCAATACGGATTCCGTACGTGTATATAAGGAGCCGGGTGAAAGCTGGATGTATTCAGGCGGCGGGTACACCATTATGCAACTAATGATAACCGACCTTGAGAAAAGCCCATTCCCCGGGATTATGAAGATGAATGTGCTGGATCCTTTGGGAATGACCGAAAGTACATTTGAAAATCCGCTTCCGGGAAAATTTCACGGTATTGCAGCGACGGGGTACAGAAGAAATGGAGATGAAGTGGAGGGAAAGTGGCCGATCTACCCTGAAATGGCCGCCGCCGGCTTGTGGACAACACCTTCGCAGCTTATTTTGTGGGCTGTCGAGATCCAGAAGGTCCTTCAGACGAGAGAAGACGGATTGCTGACAAAGGAAACCGTAGATGAAATGCTGACACCAGGTATGAACGGGCATGGTTTGGGACCGGGTGTAAGTGATGTCAGTTTTGGACATGGTGGTGCGGATGAGGGTTTCAGGGCCAGACTGATTGCCTGGAAGGACACTCCGAATGCCGTGGTGGTGATGGTCAACTCAGATAATGGCAGCATCATCCAGGAAGTATTGCTGGCGATTGCCACAGAATATGATCTCCCGGGAATTGAGCCGGATGTGAAAACCATTGTCGACCTTTCAGAGGAGGAACGGATGAAGTACACAGGAAAGTACAGATTTCCGGAGGGGGAGATAGTAGATATCAAAATCAAAGACATGGGACTTGAAGGAAGGGAAGGCTGGTTTGACGAACCCGTATACCTGGTGCCGGAAAATGATACGGCTTTTTTTAACAAGAAAAGCGGTACTTCCTACACTTTCATGTTGGACGGAGAAACCGTAACCGGCTTCAAAGTCTGGAATCTGGAAACAACCAAGATCGAATAAACTGAATTTGGTAAAACAATAGCTGAAAAATAATGACTGACATTGCGGGAAAAACAGCCCTGATTACCGGAGGATCAAAGGGAATTGGATTCGGCATTGCTGAGTCAATGCTGAAGGAGGGTATGAAGGTGGCGATTACGGGACGGTCACTGGATACGCTGCAGCAGGCATGCAAACAGTTTGAAGAATATGGAGATGTCATTGGAGTGGAATCTGATGTGAAGCGCCTGGAATCACAAGAGACAGCCGTAGAGATGGTTTTAGGGACATGGGGCAAACTGGATGTACTGATTGCCAATGCGGGCGTAGGCCATTTTGCTTCAATTGACGATCTCACAACTGAACAGTGGAATGATACGATTGATACCAACCTCACCGGTGTATTTAACACGATCAAGGCGGGGCTGAATGCATTGAAAAACTCGAAAGGTTATTTCATTACCATTTCAAGTTTGGCGGGTACTAATTTCTTTGCAGGTGGATCGGCGTACAATGCCAGCAAGTTCGGCCTCACCGGATTTACTCAGGCGGTAATGCTGGATTTGCGCAACTACGGTATCAAGACCACAACGATAATGCCTGGCTCGGTATCCACATATTTCAATAACAGAACGCCGACGGATGAGGAGAACTGGAAAATACAGATCGAAGATATTGGTCAGATGGTGGTAGATCTCTTGAAAATACACCCCAGAACATTGCCCAGTAAGATTGAAGTAAGACCTACCACACCACCTGCGAAATGATGCTGTGTGTTTTTACTTCATGTTAACCATATCTCGCCTCGAGCCGGCAATTAATTCCCAATAGAAAAGAAGGCGGATATCGCAAAAGTGCAATATCAGGATTCAGATTCCCGGATCAATTACCCCGTGATCTGCCAGAAGAGATGGATCAATAACAGGATGATCCCAACGTATGAGAAGATCACGAAGATCAGGCTAAACAGATACACGGCCTTTGCCAGTGGTTTGTCCGTTTCCCTGAACAATCTTACGATTTTCCTGAATGCAGGGATAGCTATGAACCTGGCTTTTCCCAGCTTTTCATGGGTGGACCGGTCCGTATAGTATGAGAGAAACAGCAGGGCTGCTGCTAATACCTGCGAAATTATGATGAGAAAAATTAAATTTTGCGCTACTGTCATTATAGAGTTTTACACAATTACGGCAAATATGTTTCAAATTCCTTACTATAAGAAATTTATTCCATCTATAACCACAACTCAAATGATAGAAGTTGATCGTCTGATGGAAGAAGAGTATCAGATAGAGTTAATTCAGATGATGGAAAATGCCGGAAGATGTCTTGCAATTCTCGCCAGACTTCGCTTCCTGGATTTAAATTCCGGTAGAAATAAAGTGGCCATCATAGCCGGTCCCGGTGGGAATGGCGGTGGAGCCCTTGTATGTGCGAGGCGTTTAAATTCCTGGGATGCCGAGGTGGATGTTTTCCTTGTTTCACCTGACCGAATGACATCCGTTCCACAACACCAGCTCGAAACACTTACAAAGATGGAGGTCAATATTGGATCAGTTGATGACCTGTCGGGCAGGGATGATTACACATTGATCATCGATGGGATCGTTGGTTATAGCCTGCAGGGAGATCCCCGGGGAGCATTTAAGCAAGCAATACACTGGATCAATGATCAGGAAACACCCGTTTTAGCGCTTGATACTCCCTCCGGTATAGATATTGCCAATGGCCGGGTACATGATCCGGCCGTACGGGCAGATGCGACACTCACGCTGGCGCTTCCCAAAAGGGGGTTGTACGATGAAAAAGCAGAAGAGTACAGGGGAGAGCTTTATCTTGGTGATATCAGTGTGCCGCCGGAATTATATGAATTTCCGGGGCTGGGCCTGAAGGTTAGCAAAGAGATATTTAAGGATGGTGACATAATAAGGTTGGACTAAGACCTTTTAAATAACATAGATCCCTCCCTGCAATATTCTGCATTTCACAATGGCAGGTAATCACTAAATTGGCCCTTTAATTGATTTAAAAAATGAAGATATTATTATCCACCATATTGACTTTGGCGGTCTTATTGAGTGCTCATTCTCAAAATGAAAAACCCTCCTTTTCCGATCTTGACGTTTTTGAGCTGGAATTTGCGCTTGATCCGCAAATCTCCCCGGATGGGAAAAAGGTGGTCTATGTCAGGACCGGGATGGATATCATGACCGACCGTAAATTCGGCAGGATTTGGATCATTGATGAAAATGGTCATCGGAAACTAACATCACGCGAGATAAGGGAGTCAAACCCCAGATGGTCACCGGCAGGAGACAGGATAGCTTTTGTCAGCTCCACGGACGAGGGTAGCGAAATTTACATTTATTGGGTCAGTTCAGGTCAATTTTCGAAGATCAGTCAGTTGGAGAGCTCGCCCTCGGGGCTAAGCTGGTCACCGGATGGAACAATGCTCGCTTTTTCAATGAAAATAGTGGAGAAAAATCCCGTATTGGTGAAATCACCGAAAAAACCGAAAGGCGCAAAATGGGCCGACCCACCCAGGGTGACGACACGTCTGAAACACGAACAGGATGGTTCAGGATATATCACACCGGGATACGCACATTATTTCGTTATTTCTGCCGAAGGCACGACACCGAGGCAGGTGACATCCGGGGACTTTCATCATCGCGGAACCCCACAATGGACCAAGGATGGTAAATCATTGATCTTTTCCTCCAATAGAAATGAGAACTGGGAATTTGAATTTCGAAATTCGGAGTTATATAAGTTAAATATAGAAGACGGAACCATTACAGCACTTACCGACCGGAATGGTCCTGACTATGGCGCCGTAGTGTCTCCGGATGGCAGCAAGATCGCCTACCTGGGATTTGATGACAAAGTTCAAACCTACCAGGTAACGAGATTGTATCTGATGAATGTAGATGGAAGTGGCAAAAAGGAAAT
Organism: Cyclobacteriaceae bacterium; assembly: GCA_028278225.1. GTDB lineage: Bacteria > Bacteroidota > Bacteroidia > Cytophagales > Cyclobacteriaceae > JANQEU01. Next base: position 14,683 of record JANQEU010000007.1, on the reverse strand, counting down.
TACCACCAACCTTGATCGAAGCATCGGCAGTTTAAACTGGGATAACAAAGGAGCCGGATTATACTTCCAGTATGACGATAAGGGCAATACAAAGATTGGCTATACTACGTTGGCGGGCAAAATTACTAAAGTAGCTGATGATGTCGGTGGGACGACTATTGGCAGGCCCTATGGGGGCGGCTCTTATTCCATTGCCGATAATGGTAAGATCGCGTACACATATTGTACGCCATACCATCCCTCCGACGTGGTAACCATTACGAAAGGGAATTCGTCTGAGCGGTTGACAACATTGAATAATGATTTGCTTGATTACAGGGATCTTGGAGAGGTGGAAGAGATATGGTACGCATCAACTGTGGACCAGCGCCAGATCCAGGGATGGATCGTCAAGCCTCCCGGTTTTGATCCTGCCGGCAAATACCCCTTGATCGTCGAAAACCATGGGGGACCGATTGCCAATTACGGTGATCGCTTCTCACCGGAGATGCAACTGTATGCTACCGCAGGTTATGTTGTTTTCTATCCTAATCCGAGAGGGAGCACCGGCTATGGTGAAGAGTTTGGAAACCTGCTGTACAATAACTATCCGGGTGATGACTATCAGGATGTAATGGATGGTGTAGATGCCATGATAGCGAAAGGCTATATCGATGAAAGCAAGCTGTTTGTTACCGGTGGAAGTGCCGGAGGAATCATGACTGCCTGGATCATTGGAAAAAACAACCGTTTTAAGGCTGCTTCCGTGGTTAAGCCTGTAATGAACTGGATCAGCAAAACACTTGTGGCCGATAATTATTATGGGTACGCCGATTATCGTTATCCGGGTCAGCCCTGGGAGAATTTTGAAAATTACTGGAAGTTTTCTCCCATATCACTTGTAGGAGATGTCGAAACACCCACCCTGGTTATGGTAGGTATGGCAGACCTCAGGACACCTCTTTCGGAGGCGAAGCAGTTGTATCACGCGCTAAAGCTGAGAAAGATCCCTACGGCACTGGTGGAAATACCGGGCTCTTATCACAATATTTCCAACCGGCCCAGTCAGCTTATCACAAAGGTTGCGCATACCATTGCCTGGTTTGACAGGTATCTGGAAGAGGAGTAAGCTCGGGAATAGGAGGAGACATGCTGTCTTCAAAATTTTATCGCGCTCTTGAAGACAGCATGGCCGATTCATCAGAAATAGAACCTCACGGCGATACTTGTTTCAGATCGCCACCCGGTACTTTCTTCGTCTTCGCTGTAGGTTGAACCATCCGTAACTTTCAGATGAAATATCCCTGCCATTCCTGCGATGCTGAACCTGTCCGAAAGCATATATTCTGCCCCAAAGTCAGGACCCCAGGAATAGATCTTTGTATCGTATTTTTCATATTCTCCTGCGTACCTGTACTCATTAGTGCCGTTAATGCTTTCAACCTTCAATCCATACAGGTAATTAAGCCTGTTCTTTCTGGTGATACCGTAAGCACCCAATCCGATCCTTGACGCCCTGGCCTCCATAGATTCGCCATCTACCTCACTTTTTTGAGAGGCAAATCCGATCAACGGTTCAAGCCGGAAATAATTTGTATTAATGGAAAACCCAATGACGTTGCCAGGGAATGCACTGAGTAAATTCAACTCCATAAGATCCAATTGGGTCACTTTGACACTTATGGCCACTGGCCGGATTTGCTTTTTACTTTCCTCATCATCCTGAGCCATGGATGAAAAGGCCATCGAAATGATAAATGCGGAATAAAATAATCCTGATTTTATTAGCGAGTTCATGGTTTTGATATTTTGTTAAATAAATACTGTTGAGTTCAGGGTCTTATTGTGGCAGTCTGATCTCCTCGATTTTTATATCATCAATCCAGAATGTGCCAGGTTGGATGATATTGAGTTCAAAGGCAATCCTGTTGTATTCCTTCGGAAGGGCATATTTGTATTCGACCAAACGCCAGGAATTTATGGTTTCGGAGGAATTGACAATTGTTTTGGTTTCGCCGGTCTTTGCCGTAACGCCTCCTGCTTTGATGATGAATTGACTGCCCCGGTTCCTGATCCAAAAACTGATTTTATAGAACTTTCCGGGTGACGCCTCAAATTCATTGGTAAATCCCGGCGAAAGACGGCCTCCTGCCGAAGCGCATTTTCTCACCACAAATTTCAGAGAATTTTTTCCGTCTTTAGGATCTTCCTGGTCAACTACGATATCAAAATCCGAATCAGGGACCGTATTTGGTGTGAAGACATACCAATTCACAGGCAGGCCTGATCGCGCAAATTCAAAACTTCCATTCATTCCGGCGCTCCTGTCATGAATGCTCTCACTGAGGTCAGCACATCCGGTAACAAGGATGAGGGGAATGACAAGAGTGGCAGCGACAAGATCTATTGATGTTTTAATTGGTTTTTGCATGGTTTCAAGTATTTACCTGTGATGAAATTCAGCTTCTGTAAATGGTCAGGAAGTGAACAAGCAGGGGGTCTCAAACGGTAAGAAATCATGAGACCCCCCACAATGTTCAGAAGAGGATCAGACTATTTTTTCTATGCTGAGGGACACTGGGCTTTATAATTTTGGTCTTTTACTCGTGTTGAACCCGAAGCTCAACCCGACTACTGTTCCCTCTTTCCGTGGTATGAGGTAGGCATTTACCGGGACGTTCAAGTATCCTGATCTGAATGTCCTGCCTATTGCAACCACCAGGCCGAGTGATGTTTGCAAAGTACCCCGGTGGTCAATGGCTTCTTCAATGGAATTCTGATATTGAGCAGGCACTTCTTCATCCGGCTTAAGCCGTACCCACTGGTCATTTTCATTATAATAGCCATCGGATACCTTGACCAGCCGGAAAACCGGACCAATACCGAACTCAAAGCCGGTATTATTGAACCGGAAACCATTCATAAATGTGACAGAGGGTATGAAGTTTCCTGATTCCAGCCCGTTAACCGCCCCGATCAATTCTATCAAAGCCTGGAAATCACCGGAGCTCAGGTACTGTTGCTCAAATTGATAGCCAAACATGGAGGTGATGGGGAACATATTGTATCCACCTTCGTTTTTGGATGCCTGCAATCGCTTGCCGGCGTCTCCAAGTGCATAAGTGGCTCCAATGCGTGGGCCTGTCAGATTAACAGTTGTCTTGGTGCTTGTGATAGGGAGATTGTAGTTGATCAGTAAATCCACGAGGTGAGGATCATTCGGAATTCCAAGTAGTTCATTCAGGGATATCATCACCATGGTCTGAATTTCACTCTGTACATTCAGATATTCCATAACGCTCGTTGTCTCTACTCTTTCCTCACTTACATCAATAAGCCGGAGTATGACAATGATCTTCTCTCCAAATTTTTCGGCACTTCCCGTCAACATCTTGTCCGACTTGAGTAGTGTTCCTACCTTGATCACTTTGTTTTTCCCAAAACACTGATCAGGAATGATGTCATTTTCTTCTACTATGTCAGTGACATCATACTTATCCAATACCTCGAATTTGTCGATTTTCTCCAGTTCGAGTCTTACAATGTTGCTCATGGTCTCATTGTCTACACTGAGTCCTTTGGTGTCGATACTTACCACTGCGATGCTCGGTTTCGCCTGGGATTGCGAGAACACAGTGAAAGCGGCAATTACAAAAGATACCGCCAAAACCGTTTTAAGAATGCCAGTTGTATTCATGATTAGCTTCGTTTGGTTAATCAAAGTTTTATTGTAATACGCAGGATACGAAACTGCTTTGTCAAATGGCATCACCCGGGTTTTGCGAAATATGGTGTATACGGAAGAGTTTCATGTGAACCACTAAATGAGTTTTGCATATTTTGCAAAAGCCCGTAGTCTTTATTGGCGTTTTTTGCAAAAAGAATTAGATTGAAAACTGAAATACTTCAAAAAAATGAAGCCCGATCCAACCGGCCAGCTCAAATTTTTAGATCAAATCGGTCAGATCTTACCTGCAAACGTGTCGCTGGTGAACGAGTTGGCCGATATACTGGAAATCAGCATAGATAGTTCATACCGCCGGCTTAGAGGAGAAACCAGCCTCACATTCGAAGAGATTGTGACGCTGTGTGACCGTTTCAACCTTTCTTTTGATTCGATCACAGCTACCCAGCGGAATATTGTAAGTTTTCAGTATCATCATCTTGGCGAGACGCAGGGAGAGTTTGTACAGTACCTGGAATCACTCCGGGACGATCTCAGGGCAATGAAGCTTTCCAGTTCGGAGAACAAACTATTGAGTTATACCGCACAGGGTATCCCGATTTTCCATTATTTCGGATATCCCTGGCTGGGTGCATTGAAATTACATTACTGGATGAGGGCAATTCTCAATGTCAGGGAGCTGCAAATGGACCATTTCCATCCGGATCATGTAGATGAGCGGTTAATAGAGATGAGCCGCGAATTTTATGAAGATTACCAGCAGGTAGACTCTACGGAGCTCTGGTCAGATACTACAATTTCCGGGATGATGGAGCAGCTTATGTTCTACTGGAATTCAGGTGCCTTTAAAAATGAGGAAGACGCTCTCAGGGTCCTTGATGAATTCCGGGAAATGATCAGTGATATTGAGAATCAGGCCAAACTCGGGCACAAGATGGTCAGGGAAAACGAAAAAGAATCGGAGGGGGGTAAATACAACCTGTATTACAGTGAGATCGAATTTGAGAATAATTGTATACTTATTCAGTCAGGGGACGTTCATACAGTTTACCTGAGTCATTTAAGTTTTAGGTCCATTAAAACCCATAGCGATCGATATTGCGCCGAAACCAGTCATTGGTTTGAGAATTTAAAGCAAAAGGCCCACCTGATCAGCGGTATTTCGGAAACGACCAGATATCAATTTTTCAAGAGGTGTTATAAAAAGCTGGATAATCTTGAAGCCCGTATCAAACAAACGTAACATTTAACTGCCAGCCCGGACGGAAAATGTCTTTTCCGGGGCTCTAAAAAAAATAATTCCCTCTTTAGGGGTAATCAATAATTTATTTGACCTTATACAATAAGGTCTACAGACCTTATTTTTTGAAAACCTGGGTTGCAAACAGTTGAAATAGGATATACCTGGCCTGATAAAAGCAAAACGTAAAAGATAATTTGGTTAACGCGTCCGGTCAACTCTTTAAAACAAATTTTATTGCATCCAGGAATTTGTTTAATATTTTTGCGGATTAATTTTAGCGACGGAGCTAATGAGCCATTTAAGAGAACGGACAAGCCAATACAGAGAGCCACAAAAGGTCAAAAAACTGGGATATTACTCCTATTTCCGGGAACTGGAGTCTGAGCAGGACACTGAAGTCATGTACCAGGGGAGAAAGATCCTGATGTTCGGATCCAACAGTTACCTTGGACTGACCAGCGATCCAAGAGTGAAAGAAGCCTGCAAAAAAGCTATTGACAAGTACGGATCAGGTTGTGGCGGTTCCAGGTTTTTGAATGGGACGCTGGATTTACACGTAGAACTGGAGCACCGGCTGGCCAGCTTTCTGGATAAGGAAGCCGTTCTGGCTTACAGTACGGGATTCCAGGTAAACATTGGCGTTATTCCATGTCTTACCGGAGCTGGTGATTTCATTATCCTTGACAGGAATGATCACGCTTCAATTATTGAAGGCAGTCGTCTTTCACAAGCCAAAACACTGTATTTTAAGCACAATGACATGCAATCCCTCGAACGCAAACTGGCAAATTGCCCGATTAACGCGTTCAAGTTGATTGTCGTTGATGGCGTATTTAGCATGGAAGGGAATATTGCGAAGCTTGATCAGATCGTGGAGTTGGCTAAGGAATATAACGCTTCCGTCATGTCGGACTGTGCGCATGGGGTTGGAGTTTTGGGTCCGAATGGTAAAGGGACTGCGGCTCATTTTGGTGTAAATGATGAAGTCGATCTTATTGGCGGGACATTCAGCAAATCATTCGCCGCCCTGGGAGGGTTTATTGCCAGTGATCAGGATACGATCAACTACCTGAAGCATCATTCCAGGTCATTCATTTTCAGCGCGAGCATGACTCCGGCCTCGGCAGCAGCTGTCATTGAATCCATCAATATCCTTGAAAGCGATCCATCGGTCCTTGACAATCTGTGGGACAACACCAGGTATGCCAAAGACGCATTTGACGCAGTAGGCTTTGACACCGGTGAGTCCGAAACGCCTATCATCCCAATTTATATCAGGAACTTCGAAAAGACCTTTATGTTTTCCACCAGGCTTATGGAAGAAGGGATTTTTGTAAATACGGTCGTTCCGCCGGCAGTAAGTCCTACGGATACATTGATCCGATTTTCTTTGATGTCTACCCATACCAAAAGCCAGATTGACTATGCAGTGGATAAGATGGTGCAGATAGCACAGGAGCTGCACATTCCACTGGAAGAAAAAGTAAAAGTAGCAAGTTGATCCGCGTATGGGGATTGAGGTTCGAGAACTCACAACGAAAAGTGGGCTAAGAAAATTCGTAAAGTTCCCCTTCAGGTTATACTCCAATAATCAATATTGGGTTCCTCCCCTCATTAAAGATGAGCTAACAGTCTTCAACCCAAAGAAAAATCCGGCATTAAGACACTGTGAGATCCGTTACTGGATGGCATTTGACAATGGCAGGGCCGTAGGACGAATTGCCGGGATCATACACGAAACAGAATCGAAGAAGGAAAAGTTAGCCAGGTTTGGATGGATAGACTTCGTGGATGACATGGGGGTAAGTAAAGCGTTGCTTGAAACCGTGGAAAAGTGGGCTGCCAGATATGATCTGAATGGGATCCACGGTCCCATGGGATTTTCGGATATGGATTTCGAAGGCATGCTGGTTGAAGGATTTGATACGCCTGCCACCATTGCCACGATTTACAATTATCCTTACTATTCAAAGCATCTGGAGCAGCTGGGTTATACCAAATCGGCCGATTGGGTGGAATTAAAAGCGGATGTACCGGTTCCTACAAAGGCTTTGACACGAAGAGCGCAATTGGTTGAAAACCGGTTTAAGTTCAAGAGTCTGAAATTGAGCAACAGGAGAGAAGCAGTAAAGTACGGGAAGGAGTTATTTGACGTTCTGAATGCTTCCTACGCGGACCTGTATGGATTTCATACCCTGACAGATGAGCAGATCAACTTTTACATTGAGCAGTACCTCGGGTTCGTAGTGGTTGATATGCTGAGTCTGATCGTTAATGAGGATGACAGGTTAATTGGTTTTGCCATCACCATGCCATCTTTTTCAAAAGCATTCCAAAAGGCAAAGGGAAGATTGTTTCCTTTTGGTGTTTTCCACATTCTTAAAGCGCTTAAGAAAAATGATATGGCTGATATGTATCTCATCGGAATACATCCGGAATACCAGATGAAGGGGGTTACTGCCCTGATATTCAGAGATATGATAGAAGCTTACAATCGAAGGGGTATCAAGACTGCAGTAACAAATCCTATGCTGGAAGAAAATGCCAACATTCTTTCACAATTCAATGAATACCAGGAAAACACTGAAATATATAAACGACGAAGGGCCTACAAAAAAATGTTCCGGTAATGAGAGTCTTTGAAAATACCGGTTATTGGGCCATTATTTTAGGGGCCTCCAGTGGCATGGGTCTTGCGTGTGCGAAAAAACTTTCGGCAGCCGGCATGAACCTGGTGTTGCTGCATCGCGACCGGAAAGGTCGTCTGCAGGAAGTAGAAGAGGAATTTGAGTCGTTCAGACGGAATAATGTAGCGGTAGTTTCATACAATATAGATGCCCTGAACGAAGAAAAACGAAAAGATATTATCGGTGATCTGTCCGGAAGAGACGTCAAAGGCAAATTCCGGCTGCTCGTTCACAGTATTTCAAAGGGAAACCTGAAATTGATGAAGCAGGCGGAAAAGGTACTGCCGGATGATATATCAGATGAGATATCAAAGAAATTTGCTGAGACCCAATCCATTATTGAAAACATAGAATACCCCAAAGCCAACCTGGAGGAGATAGATTTCACTCTGACCACCCAGGCAATGGCGACCAGCATGTTATCATGGACAAGGGATCTTCTGGACAATGGGCTGTTTAGCAAAAAGGCCCGCGTAATAGGTCTCACCAGCGAGGGCGATGTGAGGGTGTGGAAGGGGTATGGAGCAGTGGCCGCGGCAAAAGCCACACTGGATGTCATCTCGAAGTATATGGCCGTTGAGCTGGCCCACACCGGACTTACCACTAACATCATTCAGGCGGGCATTACGGAAACTCCTTCGTTGAACATGATCCCGGGCAGTGACGTGATGATGGCGTCTGCGAAATTCAGAAACCCTATGAAGCGTCTTACCACCCCGGAGGATATCGCCAATGTCATCTACCTGTTGGCACAGGACGAGGCAGACTGGATAAACGGTTCGAGGATCATTGTTGACGGAGGGGAACACCTGGTTTAATATGGCAAATCCCCGACCTGACCAAATCCTGAAAGCATTGCCGTACGCACATCCCTTTCTTCTTGTGGATGAAATTACCGAGGTAGACGATGATCACATCATAGGGTTTTATCGTCTCAGGGAAGATGAATATTTCTATAAAGGCCATTTTCCGGGCAATCCCGTCACACCGGGAGTTATATTAACTGAAATAGCAGCGCAGATTGGCCTGGTATCGTTCGGGATCTACTTTGAAATGACAAAAGAGAACCAGACCGTCAAAAATGTTGTTCCATTGTTCTCGTCAGCTGATGTTGACTTTTTCAAGCCTGTTTACCCCGGTGAAAAAGTTATGGTAACTGCTAAAAAAGAGTATTTTCGCTTTAATAAATTGAAATGTGCCGTTGAGATGACAAACGAGGGGGGAGATGTTGTGCTGAAGGGCTCAATTTCAGGTATGATCGCAGGCAAAAATGAATGAGATTGCTTAATGAATAAGAGGGTTGTAATTACTGGTATGGGTGTTGTCGCTCCTAATGGAGTAGGAGTAGAGGATTTTAACAAGTCATTGAAAGCAGGCAAGTCCGGAATCCGGTTTTGGGAGGAATCAAAGCGACTTAATTTCAGATGTCATGTTGGGGGCAAACCCCCTGTGACCCGTGAGATCATAGAGGAGCAATTACCACCCTTCATTGCAAAAAAGATCACCAATAATGCGGTTATATACGGCTGTCTCGCCGGCCTGGAAGCATGGCGCGATGCCGGTTTGGATACGCATCCTGAGAAAAGGGATCCGGACACGGGATCTGTTTTCGGCTCAGGTGCACTAAGTATGGACAGTTACATTGATACGAAGATCTATCCCATAGATCAGGGTGAACATAAGAAACTCGGGACCATCTCCATACCGGAGACCATGGCGAGCGGCGCAAGTGCATTCTTAAATAATACATTGGCATTTGGAAATCGTACCATGGCGAATTCATCTGCCTGTATCACGGGTTCGGAAGCATTGGCACTGGGCTTTGAAACCGTTCAGAGTGGCATGGCGAAACGTATGCTTTGCGGAAGTACGGAAGGCGATGGTCGTTACATCTGGTCCGGTTTTGATGCGATGAGGATCTTATGCAGTGTATCGAATGATGAGCCGGAGAAAGCTTCCAGACCGATGAACATCAAACCTATGGGTTTCGTGCCAGCGGGGGGGGCCGGCGCATTGGTCATTGAGGATCTGGATACAGCCCTGGAAAGAGGGGCCAAAATATATGCAGAGATACTTTCTTCACACTTTAATTCGGGTGGCCAGCGTGAGGGCGGAAGTATGACCGCTCCCAATTCTGACGCCGTACAGGAATGCATCAGCCAATGTATTGATAAAAGTGGAATAGATATCCGGGAAATTGACCTGATCTCGGGACATTTAACATCTACTAAGGGTGATGTTATAGAGGTTAAAAACTGGAGCAAGACTTTGGGTTTACCCAAAGAGGAGTTCCCGTACATTAATACACCCAAATCCATGATTGGCCATTGTATTGGCGGGGCCGGTTCTGTAGAATTGGTGGCATGCCTGCTGCAAATGAGGGACGGGTACATTCACCCGAACCTGAATTTGGGGGAAATCCATCCTGAAATATCAGAACTCGTTCCTGCGGAACGGATACCCACGACAAGGGTCGACAGGGAGATAAGTACCGTCATAAAAGCCAATTTTGGTTTTGGTGACTTAAATTGCGTTATCCTATTACGAAAGTGGAAATAAATTACTTATGACTAGAGAAGCATTGTTAGAAAAAGTAAAGGAAATCATAAAACCTTATGTGGGGGATGGCGAAGCATTTGACAATCTCACCGAAGCATCCGATCTTATTAATGACCTGAAGATAAATTCTGCGCATGTGGTAGATATCGTTTTGGATATTGAATCCGAATTTGACATAATGATTGACGATGACGCGATAAATGATATGACCACCGTAGCTTCATCCATTGATCTAATCCAATCCAAGATGGAATGAACGCCCTCGGGAATGACATTGTCGACCTTGACCATGTCAAAGAAGGAAGTGATCCATTTTATAAAAGATTCAACTCCCATGTCTTCACCGCACCGGAGTTTTCCCGGTTCAGGATGCAGATTGAGAACCCACGGGACAGATGGGCGCTATGGGCTATTAAAGAATCGGCCTACAAATCTTCGGTTAAGCTAGGAAACAGGAACAGGTTCAATCCCAAATCAATGGAGATTGCGTCCCTGGACTGTTCGGGCAAAGAAATGAGCGCTGTTGTCCGGTTTGGGAATTCGGAGATCACGGCTACGTGTGCCGTGGAGGCGGAGTATATTTACGCAACCTCATTTATCGCTCCGAATAACTTTATCTCAAGGATCTTAACCAACTCATCTACAGATTATTATACGCAGTCGTCATTGGTATACACGGCCGCCATCGAGCAGTTGTCCCAACTGAAAAACTTTGACATTAGTCAGCTGTCAATAAAAAAAGACAGTAACCAGGTTCCCGGTTTCTACCTGGATAACAATTTATTGGAGGTGGACCTGTCAATTACCCATCATGGGCATTTCAGCGCCTATATATTTGGTACATGAATAAGTCGGTTCTCATCACGGGAGCGAATGGTTTCATTGGCAGCCATCTGGTTGAAAGTGCAATTGACCACGGTTATGAGGTAATAGCTTTCGTAAGGGAAAACAGCGATGTCTCTTACATCGAAAAATACGATGTGGCTATTCACCGTGTCGATTATCATCAGGTTCAAAACCTTGAAGACCATCTGGCGAAAATGGATAAACTGGATCTGATCATTCACTGTGCGGGTGTTACCGAGGCCAGGGATAAAGATGGATTCTACAGCGGTAATGTGGGAGTGACCAGGAATTTGATCGATGCACTTTTACAGGCGGATCAGATGAGTGGCAAATTCGTTTATTTTTCCAGTCTTGCCGCCAGGGGACCGAATGATCTGTTTGTACGGAATGGAGAAGACTCACCCATTTCCACTTATGGCCAAAGTAAGAGAGAAGCAGAGCAGGTGGTACAGGATTTGGTCGGTTATTATCTGATAGTGCGACCAACGGCGGTTTACGGGCCAAGAGATAAAGCTTTTCTTGCGTTGGTCAAAGCAATAAAACGAGGGCTGGAGGTCACCCTGGGCAGTAAAAACAGGAAACTGACCATGATCCACGGCCGTGATCTGGCGGATATGATATTCGAGGCTGCTACCAGGGGTATGACGCTTTTATACGGGTTTGACGGACACGTTTATACGCAGAATAGCATATCGGAAGCTGTCAGGAATGCCCTCGGCAGAAAAGGAACCTTTAAACTGAATATTCCAACATGGTTGTTCATGATCCTCACGAAGGTCATGTCCCTCTGGATGAAGATTATGTTCAATCGAAACTGGACCTATACCCCCGAAAAGGCTAAAGAACTTTCTGCCAGGGATTGGTCGATATCAGATGATGAGGATAAATCCCGGTTCGGACCTTTTCGTTCGTTGGGAAGCGGGTTTGAGGATACTGTAAGGTGGTACAGGGAGAATAACTGGATCTAGCAGATTTTTATGAGAGTCCACCTGAGATCCCACATACGAATCGGTGTCCACCATAATAATGTTGTTTTTCTACGCACGCACGGTTTATACCGGCACAAGCCATGATTACAAATGGCGGCACAGAAAGTCATTTGAAATTAAATTGTAATTAACTAGATTCCGTTCTGAAGTATTTGGTAACCGACCCAATATCCGTGTACAAATGCTTCAAGCGATGACAAACGGATTTTGGTCTGGTTATCAATAAGTTACGTGAAAAAAGTTGTAAGGTGAATAAGAGTGATTGTGTTTATTTATAGTTGTGAGTAATTAGTAGTTAGGGAATCGGAGATGGATAGCCATATAATAATTCTTATTGCTATAATTATCCTAATTGGTGGATTTGGTGGCCTACTGAACTACCTGCACAACTTTGATATTGAAGAACCTGACTATAAGAAACATTCAAAGTATAAATACATATTCCTTGGTATTGGTGCTGCCATTTTGGTTCCAGCATTTCTCAAAATGATAGCTTCCAACCTAATTGAAAACGAAGAAGATTTTAATAAAATAAACTATCTGATTTTTGCCGGTTTCTGCCTAGTTGCCGCAATTTTTTCTAGACGGTTTATAAATACAGTTGGAGAGAAGATCTTGGAAGCAGCCAAGAAAGCTGAAAAAACTTCCAAAGAAACCAAAAAACAAATGGAGACTACGAAGGTCGAACTAAGCTCTACACAAGAAAGAATTGAGGATGTCAAGTTGGCTGTAAGTTTAAAAAATATTAAAAAAGATTCATTTGAAAAATCAGGTACTGATGCTATACAATCATTAATAAAACTTGTTGACTCATATGTATCCAGAACCAGCATACCTGATTATGCCGAACGACTAAAATTGAAAGCAGAACTTGGTCGAAAAATGGGACAAATCGTTGTTAGACACGATCTGCCAAAAAATGATTTACTAGTGCAATACCCAAAAGAGGGAATGTATTTGGCATTAGCATATGCTGTCGAACTCAAACCTGATGAAGAGAGTTTGGCGATTCTTAATAGCTTATCAAAAATTTGCGAACAACTATATACAAAATATGTAATCTTGGTTGCCTATAGAACGTTGGCCAGCAGCGGGCTAATTAGTGAAGAAGAAACAGTTGAGATTGGTAGTCTGATAGAAAAGTTTAGAATTAGGGCAGATAGAGCATTAATAAGAAATATTGATGATACCTTCAATGTACTAAGGTTTATTAATCCTGAACTTTACTAAACTACTAACAACAAACACTATGGAATGCATGTGGCACCACTTCTCTTTACAGGCTTCATGTCCTCATAGGCCATTCATCCCCGACTTGGAACTGCGGTGCACGTTGAGTAATGTTTTGTTTGGTCTGGATCATGGATACGTGATTTCCTTATGGTCAACTTGAATTGCTTAGCCGGGGATTCATTACCTTTATCTGCAATCCAGCGACTGGTAGCCACACGCACCATAGTTGGACGTTATATTGAATACCTGCAATCATGGAACTTTTTAACTCCGAGGAATTTGAAAAATACGTCAGGACTAACTATAAACTTCTGTTCACACTAAGCCCCGAACAAAACTACCAAACCGAGTTCGGTGGTAAATGTGATGCATGTCAAAAGGACGCTTTTCTTAAGATTCATGACCGTGCCTATAACACGCCAAAATTCAGACAGAATCCAGCAACTCAATTCACCATTTTCTTTATTCAATGTCCAAGTTGTAGCAGGTTAAGTTTTCTCCATACCGTAAGCTTCATGACATATAAGCAAGATGAAGATGGAGACGAAACTGATGATCATGTTTATGAATACTATCAACTGTATCGAATCCCTGTTATTGAAGAAACTTATTCAGCTAAACACATCCCTAACACCAAGGAAAATAAGACATTGATTGAAACTGTTAGTGAAGCTTCATTTTGTCTGGCGAACGGCAAATACACATCAGCAACCATAATGTTTCGAAGGGCTATTCAAGTAATTGCAAAACAACTTGGTGCTAAAGGGAAAACCTTGTTCAACCAGCTAGAATGGCTGAAAAACAACGAAAATAACTTGAAAATTGACTTAACTGATGTTTTTCACGATAATGCAAAAATCATAAAAGACATTGGGAATCAAGGTGCTCATCCAGACGATGACGTTGATCTTCATTCGTTTACTCATGAACAGGCAAATGGGGTTCATGATCTTTTCTTGCATATGACCTATGAAGTTTTTATGAAGCCAGCCAAGATGAAGGCTCTTCAAGAAGAATTAAAGAAAGAAAGAAAGCTTAAATGAAACTGTACTCAAGATAACAAGCGATATGGCGAATGGCCAACTGAGCTCTTTGCAAATAGTTGAGCAACTCGCCCTTCATCTGCTGCCGGGGCAACAGATGTGGAACTTGCCAGAGCAAATCCCCCAAGGTTGGCACCCCGAAGTTGGCGCACGCGTGTGCCCTAAATAAAATTGCCTTAAATTAAATAGTATCACCCTAAACAAAATCAATAGCTAACAAGCCTGTCCCGCCTGCATAATCTATTGCACTGCTGTATTTCCAGTGTTCCGGTTCTAAGACGAACCCGGCTACAACCGGATTCATGTGAATGTAATCTACTTTCTGATCGATCACTTTGGGACTCCAAAGCTCAATGGGCTTATTATGATGCTGCCAGAATTGACGGTGCTTGACATTACTGCTTTTTGATCCTGCTTCT
>JANQEU010000006.1 GCA_028278225.1 Cyclobacteriaceae bacterium | reverse complement strand
TTTTTTTTCCCATTCCCACCCTCACCATTCATCAACCACTGAAGCTATAGAGCTGAAATTTGGCACAGACGTCAGTCATGCGTTTTATTCAAATACACTTTTTTCTTTTTCTGCTAAGTTGCTCCGGTGCTGAGATATTGGATCAAATTCGGCCGAAAATCGGCTTAACTATGGGGATTTTGAGACCCTTTGGAAATTTGATTGGCTGAAAGCAGCATGACGAAATTTATACCACAGATGACCCATACGAAGATCTTCAAAATTCCGCTTGTCAGGTTGGAATCGAAACCCTGGATCCGGCGATTCGGCCAAAAATCGGTTTTGACGATTTTTACGATTTTGGCAGTATTTTTGATCCAGTACCACAAGGATATGGGCTGGAGAGCTGATTTTTGGTACAGGTGTTCTCTAGACCCTTCTGCGAAAGTACAGTTTTTCGTTCCCCTACAGGATTCGAATTTGATCCAAAAATCGAAAAATTCAGCTGTTGATCAGGGTGTTTTTAAAAACGCCAAATTTTCCAGGAGCTCCAAATAATGATGAAACCATTGTAAATGAAAACCGTGCTTTTGTAGACCTCGGGGACAAAGATCTACAGAATAAAAGTTGCTGGAGTTGAATCGGTGGTCTGGATCCAAAGATCCTGAAACATTGGATAGCCAGGAGATCGATGACGATTTCTGGGAACTGGTATAAGGAACGTTAACTAAACCCAGCCAACCAGATGGAAAATTTAATTTCCTTTCGAACTGAAACTAGTCTGGACTCAATCTGACATACCAGTCTTGAGATTCGGGCCTGAAACCTCCAAATCATGGTGATCGGTGGTGATTTCAGGTCATCAGCAGATGGAAAATTTAACTCGCCACATTGCACTAGATGGAAAATTTAATTTCCTTTTGATTGAGATCAGTCTGAAGTCAATCCAACCAACTGTTCTCAAGATTCGGGCCTGAAACCCCTGAATCGTGGCGATCAGTGGCGATTTCAGGACACCAGTCGGCGAAATCAGAAACCACATATTTGGATACATTCTTGGTTTGCTTATAAAAAAACTTAGGCTTTGTGTCACTGAAAACTGTGTGAAGGAAAAATCCAGCGAAGTGAGTGAAGCAATCGCAGCTGGATTTTTCTTCCAGTAAGCCTAAGCATAAGCTCAACGC
>JANQEU010000100.1 GCA_028278225.1 Cyclobacteriaceae bacterium | reverse complement strand
CACTGCTGTCCGGTACATAATTTGCTTGCAGTGTGCAGAGCCTTAGAAAAAACAATGGCTTGAATCTTTTTCGCCATGGTTGCAGATTTGTTTTGCTACAATTTCTCAACCACGACAGGAGATTCAAGCCATGGCAGAAAATACAACGATTTTCGAGCAAATGCTCGCTCTTGTTCCAAAAGAGCTCTTTGACAATCTTGCCACAATTTGTAATGTGAATAAGGGCGTACGCTATTTTACTGCGGACAAACATTTTTCCGCGCTGCTCTTTGCGCAGTTCACGGGTCTCGATTCTTTACGTTCCCTTGTTCAGGCGACAACATCGATCAAGCCGTCAAAACGTTTTGGGGCTTTGATTCCCTTGTGTCGATCAACCCTGGCAGAGACCAACAAACGGATTTCCTGGCAGTTTTACCAAGCCCTCTTTTTCGCTTTGTTGACAAAGTACAAGTCATCTGTAAGCCGTCACGCATTCAAGGTACCCGGGAAGCTATTTTCCCTTGACAGCAGCACCATTCCCCTCTGTCTTGAACTTTACCCATGGGCGCAATTTCAAACACGAAAAGGGGCATTGAAACTGCATACGCTCCTCGATCATGATGATATGATACCCGCAGCCATTATTGTTACAGATGGGAAAGTCCATGATGTCCGTGTGGGACGGGATATGCAGTTCAACAATGGCGATACTGTCCTGATGGATCGCGGCTACTTTGACAGCACCTGGTTCAATAAGCTTTGCGATGAAGGCGTCTACTTCGTTACCCGAATAAAAGACAATATCGGGTTTGAATGGGACGAATATCGTCCTGTCGACCGTGAAACCGGGGTAGGCAAGGACTGGATCGGTCAATTTACCGGATTACCTGGAACCCAGTGTCCACGACTCTTACGTCTGGTTACTTACTATGACAAAGAGCACAAAAGGGAATTTGAGTTCCTGACCAACCTGATGGAGGTCGATGCCAAAGAGATCGCTGATCTGTACAAAGCACGCTGGCAAATAGAACTCTTCTTCAAATGGATCAAACAGAACCTGAAAATCAAAACTTTTCTCGGAACCAGCAAAAATGCGGTAATGATCCAGTTATGGATTGCGATGATTGCCCTGTTGCTGCTGAAAGTCACGCATAAACAAGCCAATGACACCATCACAGCAAGCAAATTACTCACCTTCATCAAAATTCAGGTGTTGCATGAAATGACCATATCCAAAGCGTGGAAAGGCTTTCAAAGAACAAGGAAAAAACAGAAAAAACACAAATATACACAATCAAGCGAAATAAGAAATTCAACCTAATCAACCGGACAGCAGTG
>JANQEU010000058.1 GCA_028278225.1 Cyclobacteriaceae bacterium | reverse complement strand
CCCTGGCTAAAAAACTCAAAAAAGCTGTCTTTTCGACCCAAGGAGAAATCTTTTTACCTACAAGCTGAAAGCAATCAAATATTATTTGCCTGACGAGATGAAATGATATCTCATTCATTCGATATGACAGCTTTTTTGAGCGAAAATCTCCTAAGGCTCCGAACGAAATCCCTGAACTCCAAAACGCTTCGTCAGGGTCGGGTTATGAAGCGTCACCAATAAACGGAAATCAAGCCTCACAATCCCAGTGCTTCCAGCTGTAATTTTCTTAATTCTTCTTCCATCTCCCGGACTACCTCTTTCAATGAGGCTTCATCTATGAGGTTATTCATCTCATAGGGATCAGCTGCCAGGTCATAAAGTTCTGCTTCATCTTCAAACCTTATCCATTTGATGTACTTGTAGTTATCCTTCAGTACAACCCTATAGTCAAGTTTTGCAGTCCAGGTAAACGGGTTCTCATGACTGTAAAACTCAACGTATGCCGATTCCCTGATGTCTTCCGCCTCATTCTTCAGGATTGGGAGAACGGACTTTCCCTGAATTGTTGATACATTCTTAATGCCCGCAACATCCATGATAGTAGCAGCCAAATCGATGGACAGCACAAATCCGCCCGCTTTGCGGCCCGGATCCTCGATCCCCGGGTACTGCATCAGCAGTGGTGTTCGGATAGCTTCCTGGTAGGGCATTCTCCTTTCAACTGAGAAACCATGCTCTCCATAGAAATAGCCGTTGTCACTGGTAAAAATCAACACAGTATTTTCAAGCTCACCCGTTTCCTCCAGGGTTGCCACAATACGACCAAGACCTTCGTCAACGGCCAGCATCATCTCCGCCCGTTTCCTGATGGTACGCTCGGCTATACCCGGATCCAGCGTATTGAGCCACCGCGGATCTTCCGCCAAAATTCTGTTTCGTATGTCAAAGGCCCTTTTTATCACAGGCTTGTCTTCGTCGGCTTTCACACTATCCGGGACACTAGGACTTCTGGTGATCGTCTGATCGGCATACTTACCGGAATGCCTTTTGGCCGGAATAAATTCATGTGGTTTGGACAATTCTACGGTCCCGTCATCGTATTGAATAGCTTCCGGATGGACAGCCTTATGGCCGATGTATGCAAAAAACGGCACATCTTCCGCCGAGCTATTTCTAATGAAGTCAACTGCGTGGTCTGTAAAGATATCCGTAATGTATCCGTTCACCTGTTTTTTTTCGTTTCCTACAAACAATTCCGGATCATTGGTCCGGCCCTGACCTTCAAAACTCACCCAGTAATCGTATCCCGGCCTGGGTCTGGCGCTGTTACCCATATGCCATTTACCGATATGCGCCGTCCTGTATCCGGCCTCCTGGAGGTATTTTGGAAAAAGAGGCAGCATTAAGCTTGCCTGGTTTCGGGCTGTATTGTCAAGAATGCCGTGTTTGGACGGATATTGACCGGTGAGTATGCTGGCGCGATTAGGTGAACAAAGCGGCACCGCATGGTAGGCCTGATCGAACATGATGCCATTTTTAGCAATAGCGTCTATATTGGGCGTTTCAAGATACTGATGACCGCCGGCGCCAAATTCATCATACCGCATGTCGTCAACAACAATTAAAACGATGTTCGGCTGATCTCTTTGTGCATGAGCGAAGGAAACGAACGCGATTGAACAGATTATACCAAGGAGGTGACGGAATGGTTGAGATGTTTTCATTTTTGGTGCCTGGTGATATTGGCTTTAACAAAGGTATGGTATGGAAAATACTTTGTTACCGCGTCTGTTCACCTTTGCGTTTTAGCTTCCTGGTGTCTCTGCGGTTCTGCGTCTTTGCGTTTCTGCGTTTCCACGTTTTAGCGTGAACCCTGTAATCTGTTCCATTCCTCAATACCGCCGATGAGGTTGTACAGGTTATCAAATCCGAATTCGTCCTGAAGCAGTTCAATTGCACGTTGACTCCTGCCGCCCGTTTTACAATGGATAACAACCTTTTTATGCTTCGAAATCTTAGACACGTTTTCAGCAATTGCTTTCACCGGGATCAATTCACCACCCATATTATCGATCTCATATTCATAGGGTTCGCGGACATCAATCAGTTGGAATTCCGTGTTGTTATTCATCCACTCCTTCATTTCTTCAACGGTTACTGCCTTGATCGTAGCCGGTTTTATGCCGCAGAACTCATCGTAATCAATCAATTTCTTTATCGTAGGATTGTCTCCGGTCAGGGGATTGCCGGGATCCTTTCTTACATTCAGTTTCCGTGTGGTGAATTCCAGTGCATCGAAGATGAAAAGTTTACCTGATAGTGTATCGCCGCTGCCGAGGATCACTTTGATCACTTCCGAAGCCTGGAGACTGCCGATAATGCCCGGCAGGACACCGAGTACTCCTCCTTCGGCGCAGCTGGGTACCATACCGGGAGACGGTGGGGTAGGAAAGAGATCCCTGTAATTGGGACCGGTTTCACCATCTCCGTCTTTATAATTAAATACACTTACCTGACCCTCGTACTGAAAGATCGAAGCGTACACATTGGGTTTTCCGGTAAGCACACAGGCGTCATTCACCAGGTACCTTGTTTGGAAGTTGTCCGTACCATCCGCTACAACATCGTAATTCTTAATGATTTCCAGTGCATTGGAAGAATCAAGCTTCAAATTGTGCTCAGCAAAACGGATATGAGGGTTTTGGGCTTTTAGTTTCAGGATGGCCGTGGCGCATTTCGATTTACCCAGGTCTTCAGTCGAGAAAAGCACCTGTCGCTGCAAATTACTTACATCCACCACATCGAAATCAACAATGCCAAGCGTACCCACTCCTGCAGCTGTGAGGTATTGAAGTAACGGAGCCCCCAAACCACCCGCCCCCACAACCAGGACTTTTGCAGCCTTCAACTTTTCCTGCGAGGCTACCCCGAAACCGGGAAGATTCATGTGCCTGCTGTACCTTAAATATTCTTCCTTACTCAGCTTCATCGATTTGAAGTTATGGATTATTAGCTACAAATCGCAAGTGATAAAAACATATATGCGACATTTGTTTTTATGGAAAAGCACTTTTCACATCTCAGCAAGGAGGGCAATCCAAAAATGGTGGATGTCTCCGGTAAATCCATTTCAACACGGATCGCTGTGGCAAGATCTATCTTAGTACTGGATGACGAAATCATCAGCAGGCTGGAAAATGATGAGATCCATACCAAAAAAGGACCTGTCTTTCAAACAGCGATAATTGCCGGGGTGATGGCAGCAAAAAAGACGAGTGAGTTAATTCCCTTATGTCACCCGATCGGTTTGGACAACTGTTCGATTGAGATAGAAATAAACGACAAAAAGGAAGTAGAAATATACTGTACCGCTAAAATCAATTCGAAAACAGGTGTGGAGATGGAGGCATTAACAGGAGCATCAGTGGCAGCGCTGACGGTCTATGATATGTGCAAAGGATTTTCACATAACATTGTTATCAAAGAAACCAGGCTTATTGAAAAGTCAGGGGGCAAGAGCGACTTTAAATTTTCCGGTTAATTTCTTTCGGAGTGATCAGGGTCTCAGCAATCATTCTAGCCGCAGGGACATCCTCCAGGATGAAGGGAGATAATAAACTTTTCCTGGAATATGGCGGCGTTCCGATGATCAAACATGTGGCCGAGCAGGTGAAAGCAAGTCAGGCATCTGAAGTGATACTTGTGACCAGTGAATTCTCTATTAAAGAGATTCGTTCTTTAAAGCTGGGTAATGTAATTACCGTACTCAATGATGATTACAAGCGAGGAATGACTACTTCCATTCAGGCTGGAATAAAGGCGGCATCAGGTGATACCGGTGGTTTCATGATCTGTCTCGGAGATCTTCCTGCAATCACCACTGAAGATTACGATCACATCATAAGTGCCTTTCAGCACAGCCTGCGTTTGGACCCGAAAGTCATAACGGCTCCGGTGTTTAATGGTCAGCAGGGTAATCCGGTAGTTTTTTCCGCTATTTACAAAACAGAGATGCTACAGCATCCGGAAATGGGTGGATGTAAAGGAATTGTGGAAAGTAACCGGGAACACCTCAGCAAGATCCCGATGACTGATGATCGCATTCTCCGCGATATTGACACCCCTGATGACTATGTTCATCCGGATGTTAATACTAAGAGCCGGAAGAGCTGAAACAATTCAACGCAAATTATTCCCGATCAGCGTCTATTCTGCTGGTCCGGAGCCGGCAGACACATTATCAGTATTTAAATATCTAAATTAAATCAAGGTTCAGTACAATTTACGCCACCAGCACCTTGCGCAGAAGTATCGAACATATTGTATTTCTTTTTTTGCTCTTGTCGTTTCCGATGGTGAGTGCCGGACAGTCCACAGTCCAGTTTTTTGAAGAGAAAGAAGGACTTATCAGGGGAGTGGAAAGGGGCAATTACGCATTTTACAATTCATCGGGGGAGTTGGTACTGGACCTTAGGGGCTTCAAGAATGCCATGGATTTTAATGAGGGACTGGCTGTTGTCAAAGGACGCGGTAGAAATTCATATGGGGCAATTAATCGGAACGGTAAACTGGTAATAGACACGGTCTGGAGTTTTGTCCGGCCTTCGAGACACGGATTCCTGCTGGCTGCCAGGACAATTCCCGGAGTGATTGTGGAAGACAGGGGAAACGGCTACCGCGAGTACCCCAATACAGCGTGGTACTTTGTGGAAAACAAGACCGGCAATGTACTGGACGAGATCACATTTAAGAGTGTGATTTCGACAAATGGTTATGCCTCAGGTGAGGACCACTTTGGTTATACCTTTTTCATTGATGTGACCAAGTTAAATCCTGCATTGTATGATCCTTTCATGAAAGCGGTAAAGAAGATCAATGGACATAAAGTATCCGCAAAACTGGATAAGAGATTAGGCCTTGTCCATTACAAATACCTTCATAATGATAAGGTAGCATTGAGCTACGCCTACAACCAGAATCCATTTTCAAAGTACCAGGTCAAGTGGTCCGGTGTGGCCGCTTCCGCTTTCGAAGATTAGTTTATCTGATTCCTAAGACTTTTTACTTTTTTCGTCATGATGGAACATACCGGTGATGAGGCTATCCAAAAAAGTCCCGATTTTTGAGTGCAACGATCCTGTCTGCACAGGCAGGGAATCTCCTAACCTGTGGCAGCTCTATGAAAGCATCACCATCAACAAGATATCCTTAACCATTTCCTTTTACCGGACTTGTCAGTATCCTGGCATTTATTGCGACCCGGTCTGCGTGACTCGGTCTACGCGACCCGATCTACGCGACCCGGTCATTTCGACGCAAGGAGAAATCTTTTCATCTTACCTGAGCTCCATATAATTCAAAGAGTAGATTTATGAAAATGA
>JANQEU010000022.1 GCA_028278225.1 Cyclobacteriaceae bacterium | reverse complement strand
AGGTCTGTAGCGAACTGTCCAACCTTTGGTCCCTAAACGGTTATGTGAGTGAAACCTGGCAATAAGATTTGAGGTGTAACCTACATAAATCTTATTGTAAACCTTTGAATAAAGAACATAAACAACGTAGTGATCCAAGATATAGAAAAAAGGCCAGCTATTGCTGACCTGGATAGTAGCGGGGGTAGGACTTGAACCTACGACCTTCGGGTTATGAGCCCGACGAGCTACCAACTGCTCCACCCCGCGATATATTTTATCGCTGGTGGTTGTCCCCCGCTAAGTGATAAACTTAAAACGAGCTACTCCCGATTTTATCGGGACTCCACCCCGCGATATGAGTTTGCAAATTTAGCACACCATTTCATATTTCCCAATATGTTTTCAAATTGTTAGTCTTCCACGTGTTTCAAACATATCGGATAGTTTTGCTCACCAATGAGCCATTCAAATTTCAAATCGGGTTTTGTCAGTATTCTGGGCAAACCGAATGTAGGCAAGTCCACGCTGATGAATGCTTTGGTTGGCGAACGGCTCTCCATAATCACCTCGAAAGCCCAAACCACCCGTCATCGGATATTTGGGATACTCACCGGACCGGATTTCCAGATGGTATATAGTGATACCCCCGGAGTGATTGATCCGCAATATCAACTCCAGGAAAATATGATGAAGTTTGTGCGGGCTTCCCTGGAAGACGCCGATCTGATTCTCTACGTCGTTGAACTGGGAGAAAAGTACAAGGAATCCGGTATCCTGGATCATTGCATTGAAATGGACACACCACTGGTTTTAGTACTTAACAAAATCGACAAAGGAGTGGGATCACAGGTGGAAGATAAGATGGTCTATTGGAAGGAACAGATTCCCGGTATAGAGATCGAACCAATTTCCGCTTTACACCAAATAAATACCGATCACCTGTTTACAAAAATCAAAAATCATCTTCCTGTCCATCCCCCCTATTTTCCCGGCGATCAACTTACTGACAAACCTGAAAGATTTTTTGCGGCCGAAATCATTCGTGAAAAGATCTTTCTCAACTACAAGCAGGAAATCCCATACAGCTGTGAAGTCACCATAGAAGACTTTAAGGAGACCGATGATATCATCCGGATGCGAGCTATTATTTACGTGGAGCGAAATAGTCAAAAAGGAATCCTCATTGGGAAAAATGGTGAAAGTCTCAAGAAAGTTGGGATAGAATCAAGGATCGAAATGGAACAGTTCTTTCAAAAAAAGGTACACCTTGAAACATTCGTAAAAGTCGAAAAGGACTGGAGAAAGAAAAAGAGGGCGCTGAAGAGGTTTGGGTATTGAATCAGTTACAAATTGTGAATTACGAATTAGGAATTACGAATTAGGAATTACGAATTAGGAATTACGAATTATTGATTATTAACATAAAACATTATTAAGGACCATTTTTTATAAAATTGACTATGAAAGAAGACAATATCATTCAAAAAAAATCCTACGCCTTTGCCCTGAAAATTGTTAAGCTTTATCAGTTTCTCAAGGAAATAAAGGAATATGACTTTGCCTCCCAGGTATTAAGAGCTGGTACATCTATCGGATCAAACGTGGAAGAAGCAATAGGCGGAGCCAGTGAAAAGGATTTTTTAAATAAGCTGACCATTTCGTACAAGGAAACAAGAGAAATAAGATATTGGTTAAGATTATTGAGAGATTCCGATATCATTAAAAATGACTTAGCGAATAATTACATTGCCGACTCTGAAGAATTATTAAGAATTTTGGGTTCGATTCAGAAAACCATGAAATCAAAAATTGGCAGGTAATGCTTAATTCGTAATTTCTAATTCGTAATTCGTAATTCGTAATTCGTAATTGACAATTGAGTAACATCGTCGCAATAGTAGGCCGTCCAAACGTCGGCAAGTCCACACTTTTCAACAGGCTGATTGAAAAAAAGAAGGCCATTATGGATGATGAAGCCGGAGTAACACGAGATCGTCACTACGGAATGAGCGAGTGGAATGGGAAACATTTCATAGTCATTGACACGGGAGGATACGTGGAGGGCTCCGAAGATGTCTTTGAGGAAGCAATCCGGGAGCAAGTCAGGGAAGCGCTGAATGAAGCTACGGTGATCCTGTTCATGGTTGATGTTGAAACGGGATTACATGGGCTTGACCAGGATTTTGCCAATGTCCTGCGCGAACTGGATAAACCGGTTTTTCTTGTTGCCAATAAATCCGACAATCAGGAAAGAGCGATGTCTGCAAGCGAATTTTATGCACTGGGGATGGACAGCGAGATCCATACCATCTCGTCAACCAGCGGATCGGGAACCGGTGATCTCCTGGATGAGGTAGTGAAGCACCTGGAGGAAGAAGAAAAAGACACTTCCAAATCAGAGCTTCCTAGAATCGCAATTCTTGGAAGACCGAATGTTGGAAAATCATCTTTTCTGAATGCACTCGTCGGTGAAGACCGAAGTATCGTTACCGATATCGCCGGTACTACCCGTGATGCGATAGACACCAGGTATAACCTCTTTGGTAAAGATTTTCTGCTCACTGATACCGCCGGGATCCGGAAAAAAGCCAGGGTAAAAGAGGATATTGAATTTTACTCCGTACTAAGGGCAATTCAGGCACTGCAGGACAGTGATGTCTGCATTGTGATGATAGACGCTTCCAGGGGTCTTGAATCCCAGGATATGCATATACTGGCGCTGGCGGATAAATACAGGAAAGGCTGTATCATAATGATCAACAAATGGGATCTCATCCAAAAAGACACCAAAACAGCCGATAAACTGACGAAGGAGATACAAAACAAGCTGGGTCCCATGTCTTACATGCCCATTGTCTATACAAGTGTGATCAACAAGCAACGTATTTTCCAGACAATAGAGAAAGCCATCGAAATATATGAGAACCGGCAAAGGCGTATCACCACCAGGAAACTAAACGATATACTTCTACCTGAAATTGAAAAAACGCCTCCACCGGCGGTGCGCGGGAAATATATCAAAATCAAATACATCACGCAGCTACCCTCGAAAACGCCAACTTTCGCATTTTTTTGCAACCACCCCAAGGATGTAAAGGAATCCTATCAACGATTTCTTACAAACAAGATCCGAAGCCACTTCAATTTTGAAGGGGTTTCTGTTAAAGTTGTCATACGCAAGAAGTAATTGAGCAGTCAGTACCTCCATATCTTTGAAAAGTTTGTGCCCGGGCCGGCTGCCCAATATTGTTTAAAGCTCTACAATTATTATGGTTTTGAATTCAGGATCAAAAAAGCCAGGCAAACAAAGCTTGGAGATTATCGCTTTGACCCTGCCATTAAAAAACATGTCATCACAATAAATAACGATCTGAACCCCTACGCTTTCCTTATAACGTACCTGCATGAAGTAGCGCACCTGATCACATACGATGAATACGGAAGAAGTGTAAATCCCCATGGTGATGAATGGAAGAATAATTTCAGAAAAGTCTCACAACCTGTTTTGAGTAGCAATGTATTTCCGGAGCCTGTCTATCACACTTTTAAGAATTACCTTAAAAATCCCAAAGCAGCCAGTTGTTCCGATCCGGTATTGCATAACCTGCTCAAGAAGTTTGACAGGCCGAATGGCAAAGTCATGTTGTCCTCTCTCCATGTGGGAGATTCTTTTGTTTTCAACAGTAAAGCGTTCCGGTATCTGGAAAAGAAAAGGACCAGGATCTTAGCGCAGGATTTAAATTCCAAAAGAAAATATATGATCTCGCAGCTTGCAGAGGTAAAGAAATTGCCAGGGGATTAATAGGCATCATTGCCCGCTATTTAGTAAATTAACCCATGCGTAAAACGGGATGCCTTTTATTGTATTTTCTGGCTGTGATAGTTTCACATCACACCTGCGCCCAACTGAAACTAAATCTTCACAATAGCTGGGGTTTCAATCTTGTTGACCTGGAGAAAGCCACCGGTTCACCTGAGTTTGATGAAAACCTGCCGGCAGACACGCGTCAGTTAGTGGAGTGGGACAGGTTCTACTACAACGGAGAAGTTCAACTACTGAAAACATGGAACGAAGGGCTGGACTTAGGGGTAGGTCTGGGATTTAATCGACTGTATTATTGGGAAGAGCGATACAGGAACCTTTTTGATACCCAGTTTCAATTTGATTATGGCACGATATGGACACTGGAAGTTTCCGTAATAGCAAATTATAATTTTGGAGATTGGTTTTTACATGCTTCCCCAAGTCTGCAGCACTTCTTTTGGGATGATACATATACCGCCGGACTGGCCCTTGGGGTAGGCAGGACAATCCCCATAACAGAAACACTGACTATCCCGGTTGTTCTTAAAAATGACCTTGTATTCGGAAATGCAACAACCATCGCCCCCAGTTTGGGTCTGGGTATTCAGTTGGCGTTGTAATAAACGCTGCGCCTCTGCACAAATCACCCAACCACCAATCGTGATATTTTAGGATAACCTCCTTTGGATCAATTGGCTCACAAGCAGGTAAAACCTGGAAGGGCTAAGTGTTCTCCAGTTTTGAAGTTCCAGACTACCACCCATATTCAGGTACATGTCAATGCCATAATTGTTCATTTCGCTGACCACAAAATCCCTGAAATTGACACATGCAATCCACCCGTCTCCTACTTCTTCAAACCATTCTTCATAGTAGCTGTCATCGCTTCCATGAAAATTCATCAGGTTTTCCCCTATCAGTATGTATTTATTGATCCCTTCAAGCTCGAACTCCTCAATAATATTGCGCTTGAAATGCATAATATCATTGTTAATGGCATCATTCCATTCACCGATCAATTCGATTACACAAAATCCTTCATCATAGTCAACGTAAAGCACTTTGATATACAGGGTTTCCGATCCCATAAAATCCCATCCCGGATCGATGTAGTAACCATAAATGTTTTCGGAATACAGATCATAGTTATATTCCTTTCCGTAAAATGGCGATCGCTCATCCAGACTCGAGTCATATAGATTCAACCATCGATGATATGGTTCTATCTGGTGCATTCAGTTCACTTACCTTTACAATTTTAACGCACAATTGGGTAGAAGTATCATATTCCTGTTAATAATGAGATCGATATTTTTTTGTTTTTGTTTTCTCGCACTTCTGAGTCTCACAAATTGTGGCAATGATTCCCCGGCTAATGACGGGCTCAATCTGGTTAGCTCAAAATCTGACTGTAATGATTTTACCGTTCAGAATGATTTCAGCGGTTGCGCGTTCCTCTCAGACGCCACTACTTTGACGGTGATGACCTGGAATTTAAGATTCTTCCCCGATAAGGGAGCGATCACCCAACAAGCTGTAATTGACATCCTGGACAATCTGAGGCCGGATGTAATTGCTGTCCAGGAAATCAATGACATTTCAGCATTCGTGGAAATGGTTGAGGCTATGCCATTATATGACTTCGAGGTTGTGGATGTTACGGGAAGTCTTGATTTGGGGTTTATTTACAATACCTGTGAAATCAATTCATTAACTACTGCGACGACAATCCTGACGGGACAGGTCAAACCAAGGCCTCCGGTTAAATGGATCTGTGACTACAGGGGGCACCAGATTGATTTTCTGAATGTCCATCTGAAGTGCTGTGATGATGGTGTGGACGAACGATCAGAAGCAAGTCTGGCCATAACGGATTATCTGGATATACAGGAAACCACACAATCCGTAATTCTTCTTGGAGATTTCAATGATGAGATTGATGATACCGCCCTGGAGGTTTTCAATCTTGACCAGGAGCGTTACATGTTTGTGGATAGTGGCATAGCAAACTCACCAAGCAGCGAATGGAGTTATCCCGGCTGGCCAAGTCATATCGATCATATATTGATAAATCAGCCCCTATATGATAAAATTGATACGGTAAATACGTTGAAACTGGAGGCATGTGTGGCGTTTTATGATCGAAATATTTCCGATCACAGACCTGTCATTGCCAACTTCAGTTTTTAGGCAATAAAAAAACCGTTCCTGCAATCAGGAACGGTTTTTAGATACAATATGAAATATGATCAGAAGCTTACCTTCACAGTCGCATTCCAGGTTCTTCCGAAACCAAAATATCCTTCATTATCATATATCGTGTAGGGCAGACCATCTCCCCTGTCAGGACCATGATTGTTTGTAAACATTTCAGAGATGTACTCTTCATCAAGTACATTATTAACATTTCCTCTGAGCTGGACTCTTAGATTGTCATTTGAAAAGACATTATAAGAAAAGCCCAAATCCAATAGTGAATAAGATGGAATTTGCCATACTCCCTCAGACAGGTCATCACCGGCACTCCATTGCGCAAACAAATTGTCATAATAGATATAATCCAGGTTGATAAATAAACCGTCAATAGCCTCGTACGACGCACCCAGGGATATTGCCGTCTGAGCCGCATCACCGATCTTTTCATCTTTCAGCTCAAGAGTGGAGGTATATACTGTCTGGTCTGCAGTACTGTCGGTATTGGCACCGGTACCGGTAAAGTCATCAGTATATCTCCAGTTACCAAGTGTGAGCATACCCCGAACCTCCAGCTTATCAATTGGATTGGCGAATACCTCAACTTCCACACCCTGATGTGTCTGATCAATCACGTAGCTATATAATACATCCTGTTGATTTGGCCCGTCTGGCTGGGATTGATCAACAAATCGGTTACCCCAATTCGTGCTGTAGAGATTCAACTTTATATTTAAAAATCTTGAAGTATAGCCATAGCCAATTTCGAAAGAGGTAATATTTTCATTTTCATAATCCTCATTCAGATCATTTTGGAAATTGACGTAAACCGCATCAAACAACGGTTGTCTTGAAAGATAACCGCCGTATGCATAAATATTGTGGTTTGCATTAATATTATAATTCGCACCCGCTTTAACTGTTCCGCCATTGATTCTTTCCCAGTCTGTTTCCTGTTCGGGATCGCTATCCAGATAGTTGAAATAGTCTATTCTTTTATAGCCCTGATTTGAACCTGAAAGCGCAACAAATGCGGAAAGATTATTTGTAGAATACTCCAATTGCGTAAACAGACCAAACCAGCTAACCAGGCCATCATTCCAGTAGTTTAACACATTTGGATTTGATCCCGATTTGTAAGTATCAGTTCTGAAGTTACCAAAATCTGCGGCATCTTCCTGCGTTATGAAATTGGATGGTTGATTATCATTTGACCTTGACTCATAAGCGTCTAATCCTAACAGATTTTCTACTCTCCTGAAATGTTCTCCTTTGTAATATCTGCCATCGAATCCAACTGTAAGATTCAGATTTTCCGTTAAATCCGTATCAAATGTTGAAAGTATGCCGGTCCAGGTGTGAAAGTTCATAGATGCTCTTCTTATCAGGCCATCCCCTGAACTAGTGGTGTAATTCCCAACTGCGGGATCAAAACTTGTAGTATCAAACTCGGTTTCAAATCCGCTATTCGGACTATTCGACTGCCAGGTAACGATATCATCCCATCGAACTGTTCCGTCTGCATTTCTCCATTGAGGGTGAGAATCGAACCGGAATCCGGCTCCACGACCCCGGGGGCCGGTACCTCCTCCATTTCCCAATGAAAAATATGCTGAGGTATTTAGCCTCGCATTATCCGAAATATCAAAATAGTGATTCAAAAAGAACTTTGGTTTGTGGTAAAAGTTTCTCCTCCAGGAAAATTCATCCCCATCCAGAGTGCCCCAGAGGTCATTGTACTTAGTTCCCCTGTCAGGATCATTCTTATAATCATCAAGGGTGATGTCATCAAATCTACTCCAAAGTCGCTGGTGATGCCATTGGGGTGCTCCGAGTCCGGTCAATACAACCGTATGCTGATCATTTATTGTTTTCGAAATTGAAGCAAAATATGACCATGCACTGAATTGCGTGCCGTCAATATAGCCATCACCCTGTGTTCTGGTAGCCTGCACACTTGCTGCCCATCCGCTACTCAATAGTCCGGTGTTGTAGGAGACACCATACTTTTGATATGCGTCATTTCCCATTGAAATGTAAGCAGAACCTCCTTTTTTCAAATCGGCTGCTTTGGTGATGATATTGATGGTACCCCCTACGGAGGAGACTGCCAGCTTCGACGCAGATAATCCTCTTTGTACCTGGATACCGGAAGAAACATCTGCCAGGCCGGCCCAGTTAGACCAGTATACCCATCCGTTCTCCATGTCATTTACTGGTATACCGTTTATCATAACGGCAGTATTACGCTGATCAAAGCCCCTGACGTTAATTCGTGCATCACCAAATCCTCCTCCCTGCTTGGTAGCGTATATGGAAGGTGTATATCTTAAAACTTCAGGAAACTCCTGGTTACCCACTCTTTCTTCAATCTGCTTGGCTCTCAGAGTAGATACGGCTACCGGTGTCTTTCTATCCTGCGCATAGGAAGCCATTACCATGACTTCCTCAAGTCCTACGGAAGCGGCATCCAGCCGAACAGATCCCAGGTCCGCAGAAGCCGGCAATGTAATTGTCTGAAATCCCACAAATGAAATTTCCAGTTCCACATCCATGCCGGATACATTTAAACTAAATGAACCGTCAACATCGGTGACAGTTCCTTCTGATGTTCCCTTGATTGAAACAGTTGCGCCAGGTAGTCCCTCTCCGGTGTCCGAATCAACTACCTTACCTGTAACGGTCTGTGCCAATAGGACACTTAGGGAGATACAGGTTAAGATCAATGATAGTACAAGCTTTCTCATCACAAATAGTTTGGTTTAATGGTGGTAAAATTAGATATAGAAAAGTGTAAGTATGATTACGATAAAATTAAGATTTCAAATTGATATTAAAAGATCTTTAATATAAAAATTATATCAAATGTTTGTTGATTTAGATCAGTGGATTATTTTAAGAATTTCTTTATGAATGTCGTCAACCAGGTGGTTTTGGCGGGGGAAAACCTGCTCTTACGGAAGATAAAAGCCAAATGCGAGGATTCTCAGGAAGATTCCTGATCGATAGTTTTCCTGACGGAACCGTATTGTATCAGCAGATCTTTGGCCTTTTCGTACGGCAAATGCAACTCTGCCGCTACCATCTTCACACCGCGGTCCACGAGTTTGTCATTTGAAAGTTGCATATCCACCATCCTGTTGCCTCTGACTTTGCCAAGCTGGATCATAATTGATGTCGACAGCAGGTTCAAGACCATTTTCTGGGCAGTTCCTGCTTTAAGCCGTGTGCTTCCTGTCACAAATTCCGGCCCTACAATAACTTCAATAGGATGCTCCGCCGAAGCTGCCAGTTCCGAACCGGAATTGCATGTGATACACCCTGTAAGCAGTCCGTTTGCTCTTGCTTTTTTTACACCGCCAATGACGTAGGGCGTCCTGCCGGAAGCCGCGATACCGATAACCGTATCATTATCATTTACCTGGTGAATTTGCATGTCCTCCCAGGCCTGATCAGGATTATCTTCCGCAAACTCTACCGCCTTACGAACAGCGGTATCACCTCCGGCGATCAAACCTATAACAAGGCCATAATCTACTCCAAATGTCGGGGGACACTCTGAGGCATCAACAATACCCAGGCGTCCGCTGGTACCTGCACCGATGTAGAATAACCTTCCTCCCTCCTTCATTCGCGGGGCGACTGCCTTTACCAAACCCTCAATCTTCGGCAAAACTTTTTTCACTGCCGGTGCAACGCGATGATCTTCGTCATTCATGTACAGTAAGAGATCTGAAAGTGGCATTGATTCCAGGTTGTCGTAGTTCGAAGGAGATTCAGTGGTAGACATTAACTATATTTTTGGTGATACAAAGTTAGCCCCGCTATTGGTGATTCCGTGACATTACCAATCTTAATTCCATGGTCCTTTGCCGCCTGACGAAGGATGTTACTGAAATAAAATGCCACTGAACCTGTGTAATGGACAACTTCCTCAGCATCCGTATCGGTCAGGAAGGCCCTGAAGTGATCTGTAAATCCATCATATACCAGTTGATAACAATAGGGATGCGCTATGTTTTGAAAAAGAAATTTACTGAATGACGCCAGGAATTGTTTGGATTCGTCTCCCCGGTAGGTTTTCTCTAAAATTTCCTGAAGGGACAGGGAAAAACGATCATTGATTTTTTCTCTGACCTCACTTGGCATCCTTTCCCTGCAATAATCCACCAGAAGTTTCTTACCCAAATAGGCGCCGCTCCCTTCGTCTCCCAGAATGTACCCCAATGGAGAGATGGAACGTACTATTTTGTTCCCGTCAAAATAGGCCATGTTGGCACCGGTACCCAGAATCCCTGCCCATCCTCTTTCGTCCAAACACAGCGATCTCGCCGCCGCCAGGAGGTCACTTTCAACCCTGATCCTCGCTTTTGTAAAAAAGTACCCGAAATTCATAGCAACCTCATCGTGTTGATCGACACTTGTCAGACCCGCAACATAGAAATGAACGGTGTCTGCTTCTTTAAAGGGAGCCAACTGGTCCTTCACCTCCGATAGAAAATCTTCAATCCGGGAATGAACCAGGTTTATTCCGGCTGTTTTTAATTGTTCAATGCGGTTATCATCCCGGATCACTCTCCATGAAGTATTAGAACCACCTGCATCAGCAATTAAAATCATTATTAATACTTTGATCTTGTGTCCAATCTCCCAACTACTTCAAATTTACGGAAGACCCTGTCATTGTGGGGTGCATCTGCGTCAAGGGTCCCGGTGAGATCCTGACCAGCCCAGTGTTCATAGTGTCTACCGCCGTTCCAAAGCTTGCTGGAAGTCAAGTTATAGATCTTGCCTTTATATGCCACCCAAACCTCCTCTTTCTCCGTTCCATTTCTTAACGCCAGCTGAGCTTTAGTATAATATTTCACTTCAATCTTATCAGGGTAATCCCGCTTCCACCGCGGTCTTCATGTTCGTCCGCCAGGGAAATAACATTCGGGTCTTCATTCAAATGAGTTCTGATTACTTCTCTAAGCACTCCATAGCCCTTGCCATGTAAAATTTTCAATTCTCCAACTCCCAACAGGATCGCGTTATCAATAAATTGATCTATCATTGCTATGACCTCCTCGGCCTTTTTTCCCCGTACATCCAGCTCCGAACTGAATGAAGCCATTTTCGAAGTGAGATCCAGCCCGCCGATCCTTTTTTTTGTAATTTCCTTCGCTTTCTTCTTTGAAATGAGCTCCAGCCGACTTGTATCAACGTAGGAAGTAAGATTGCCGAAACTAACTTGTGCCTGCCTGGATTTGATCCTGAGGATCTCGCCAACACTCTCCTGACCCTTGATCCTGACCCTATCCCCCGTCTTAAAATCTTTTCGGGTTTCTAATTTCATCTTCACACTTTTGGGCTCCGATGACGTTAGCTTTTTCCGATAACTTTCAATATCATCACGTACTTTTTTTGTCCTGTGCTTGTCGGCTTTACTTTCCTGTATCTCTCTTACGGCATTTTCTATTTTTCTGTTAGCCCCCGCAATAATCTGACGCGCTTCCTCCCTGGCTTCTTTAAGGATTTTTCCCTTTTCCGTCTCGACCATCTTTTTCAATGCTTCATAGTCCTTTTTCAACTCCCGGACATCTTGCTCTTTTCGGGTGATCTCTTTGTTTCGGTTCTCATACCTCACTTTATCACCTTCCAGCTCTGTCAATAATTTGTCATAATTGACCTGGCTCGATCCAACATGCCTTTTGGCTTCCCGTATGATTTCCTGTGACAACCCAATCTTCCTGGCAATTTCAAATGCAAAGGAACTCCCGGGTTTGCCAACTTCTAAATGAAACAGGGGCTCCAGTTTCCCAGTGTCATATCTCATAGCTCCATTGACCATTCCTTTTTCACGATCGGCAAATTCCTTGATATTTGCATAATGAGTGGTGATCACGCCATATGATCCCGTTTCAGAAATCCGGGTCAATATTGATTCAGCAATAGCACCGCCAAACTGTGGCTCTGTACCCGTCCCAAATTCGTCAATAAGGATCAGCGTTTTCTTATCGGCAAATTCAGAAAAGTATTTCATCGCTGTCAACCTGGAACTGTAAGTGCTCAGATCATTTTCCAACGATTGTGAGTCGCCAATATCAATAAATATGTTATTGAACACCCCGAATACGGATTCCTCATCAGCCGTTACCGGAAATCCACATTGCAGCATATATTGTAATAAACCCACCGTCTTCATCGCAACTGATTTGCCGCCGGCATTCGGTCCGCTAATTACACAAAGTCGATTGGTCCTGTGATCCAGTTTAAGGTTTAGTGGAACTGTGTGTTTGCCGTTTTCCTCATTAAACATCTTTAATAACGGATGAAACGCATTGACCAGATTCACGGAGGGTGTCTTAACTACCGTCGGGATATGGGCTTTGTATTTCATTGCGAAATTCGCCTTTGCCAGGATGAAATCCAGGAGTACCAGGAATTTCCCTCCTTTTTCAAGATCATCCAGTTGCAGCCTGATCTTATCGGCCAATTCCAGTAAAATCCTTTGAATCTCACGTTTTTCCTGATAATGAAGTTCCCGGACCTGGTTGTTCAGTTCCAGGACGGATGAAGGCTCCATGAAGACCGTGTGCCCTGTGGATGATTCATCATGAACAAATCCCGATATCTTCCGTTTATGTTCGGCCCGAATGGGGATCACAAGTCGGCCTTCCCTGATCGTTATTTCGCTTTCTTCGTCAGTGTAATTGTCCTTTTTTGCAGATTTCAGAATACTTCTGATTGACTTACGGACCCTTGTTTCAGCCTTGAACAGTTCATCCCGGATCCTTGCCAACTCTTTTGTAGCGTTTGCCCTCACTTCCCCGCGGTTGTCAATTTTCGTTTCTATTTCATCTACGAGGGATCTATCGGAAATGAAGCCTAATGTGAGCTTGAAAAGGGCGGGATATGATTCCTTATGCCTTTTTAGAAACCGGGTCCAGTCATAGGTCGTCTTCATGGCAATTTTGAATTCAAGAAAATCCTCCGCCGTTAAAAATGTGCCGTCAGTACCAAGTTTTGTAATATGAGGAATAATATCCTGAAACTGATTTGAAGGCTTTTCAGTTAGACCTAAAATCAAAATACATTCAGCCGTCTGCTGGAGTTCCGAATTGAGCTTTTTGATGTCTGCACCTGGCCTGCACTGTTCCACCCTGACTTTTGCGGCATCTGTGATGCAAAACGTCTTAATGGCATTCCGAATCCGCTCTACCTCCAGTTTGTCCTCAATATTGTCAGGGTACAGGAGCATTTAATCGATCCGGTTGTTCTTTTCTCTCAGCATGAGACTATCCACCACCGTTTCATAAATGCTATGCATAAGGGCGGGATTGTCCATGTAAAATGCGAGGCTTTCCCGGTATTGGACCGAATCCACCTCATATCGACTGTAGACCTGTGGTTCAAAGTGCCTGTAAACTTCCGTAGCACTATCCATGGATATATTCAGTAAATCAATTTTGGCTTCCAGCAGGTGGAATTCTACGAGGATTTCAGCCATTTTCTCCTGAGACAAAACATCTTTTGGAATCGTAACTTCCTTTCGGCAGGCCGTTAACATAATTATGATAAGAAAAAAATGCAGCCTCATTTGTAAGAAATTTCGTTAATATAATTTTGTGGCCAAAATTAGAGCAGGTGAAGGAGATCCTCAAAAAATTAAGGAAATACGAGATCAGGGTGAGGAAAGCTATCAACTCCCAGATGCAAGGTGATTTTCAATCCATTTTCAAGGGTTCCGGTCTGGAGTTTGACGATGTGAGGCTTTACCAATATGGTGATGATATACGGACCATCGACTGGAATGTGACCGCCAAAGGTCATGGCACTTACGTCAAAACGTTTAAGGAGGAAAAAGAGCAAACGGTTTTTTTTATTTTAGACGTATCTGCTTCGCAGGAAATAGGTCAGGAAGGAAGCCAGAAGATAGACATTGGGAAAGAAATCACAGCTCTGCTATCGATCTCAGCCATTAAGGAAAACAGCCAGGTTGGTATAATGTGCTTCTCGGACCATTTGGAAAAGTATGTAAAGCCGGCAAAAGGCACCAAACATTCATATGAAATTGTCAATGCGCTTTTTGATCTCAAGCCAAAATCCCGAAAGACCAACCTGAGCGAAGCTTTGAAATTTACGCTTAACCTAATTAAAAGACGCAGTGTGATTTTTGTGATATCCGACTTTGTGGATGAGGATTATATGCATAGTCTGAAGGGAATGGCCAGGAAGCACGATCTGGTCGTCATTCAATTATTTGATCAAAGAGAAACACATTTTCCAAACCTGGGAATTGTCCCATTGTACGAAAAAGAGTCAGGCAAAAACATTTGGGTCAATACATCATCTTCCAGGTTCAGAAATGTAATTGGAAAAACCTTCCAGGGAAATATAGAATCACTGGAGGACTTCTGTCGTCGCAATGATGTCAGCTACCTGTCAGTTGACACCCGGGAAGACTATGTGCCAAAGCTGATAAAACTCTTTACTTACAGAAATAAATCAAGCTCTCAACGTGCCAGGTAGATCTTTTCTAGTCATAGTTTTAGTACTCACAGGTTTTACCCAGATGGCGCAAAACATCGAGGTCAAAGCCGGATTCAAGGAAGATACATTAGGAATAGGAGAAGAAATTCATTTCTGGCTGACAGCCTCCTATCCGCTGGACATAGAGATCCTTTTTCCGGACAGCAATTACAACTTCTCCCCTTTTGAATACGTTGCAAAAAGATTTGAGCCTACTTCTACTCAAAGCGGAAAGGCATACGACACGACAGTATACAAGTTGCAGTCCTTCGAAATTGATCCCGTGCAGTATCTGCAGCTTCCTGTAGTCATTTTCAATGAATCGGATTCCACCATCATCCGGTCACCCCTGGATAGCATATATTTCCGGGAACTGGTTGCTGTGGCATCCGACACCACTCAGCTGAAAACAAACCTCTCATACCACTATGTAAAAAGGTTTTTCAACTACCCGCTGATGTGGATAATAACCGGAGCATTGGCCTTAATTGCCGTGATAATCTTCCTGGTATACGGAGATAAGATCCGGAGAACACTTAAGATAAGAAAGTTGAAAAAGGATTACGTCAAATTTTCCGATCGGCTTACAAGATACATTCACCGGTTAAAAGAGAGCAGTTCGCCGCAACTTGCTGAAGAAGCGGTCTCATACTGGAAAAAATACTATGAGAAACTGGAAACCCTTCCCATCAGCAAATTGACAACGGCAGAAATTCTGGAGCTCGAGTATACACGGGAATTAAAGGATGCGCTAAGGTCGATTGACCGGTGTGTGTATGGTCATCTTATGGATGAAAGTCTCTACCGAAGTTTTCAGTCAATTGAAGATTTTACGCAGCACCGGTACAACCTTAAACTGGAAGAACTAAGGCATGGAAACAGGAAGTAGTTCATTAAGCTGGTTTTCGACACGGTGGTTCAATATTGAACTATTGAGGAGCTTTGAATGGCAAAACCCTCAATGGCTGTATGCTCTG
Source organism: Cyclobacteriaceae bacterium (assembly GCA_028278225.1). Lineage (GTDB taxonomy): Bacteria > Bacteroidota > Bacteroidia > Cytophagales > Cyclobacteriaceae > JANQEU01. The sequence continues at coordinate 146,772 of JANQEU010000022.1, read as the reverse complement.
GCAATAATCCCACTGTTTCTGCTGGTCCGTTGGTACACCATTGTCAGGGCCAGACAAAAGCTTCCCGTTGCCCTGACCAAAAGGGATATCAGGAATGACCCGATCAGCTTATTCCGACACGTCCCTCCCCTATTTCTGACACTCACTCTTGCACTGCTGATCATTTCACTTGCACGGCCACAAACCACGAATGAACAGGTGGAGCAATGGAGTGAGGGAATAGACATCATGCTGGTTATTGACATATCCGAATCAATGCAGATCCAGGATTTCAAACCTAACCGGCTGGAATCTGCAAAAGAAGTAGCGCGTGATTTCGTAAGCGGCAGGTTTCAGGATCGAATCGGATTAGTTGTCTTTTCAGGTGACGCTTATTCACGCTCTCCCCTGACTACGGATTATGAGTTGCTTTACACATATATAGATGATATCAACTTTGATCTGATCGAGAACAGGGGTACAGCCATTGGATCTGCATTGGCCGTAGGAACAAATCGCTTACGGGAATCGGATTCCCAATCCAAGGTGATGATCCTGTTGAGTGATGGTGACAACACTGCCGGAAATATTGACCCGATCACTGCTGCCAAACTCGCATCTGCCTATGATATTAAGATCTACACGATTGCAATTGGCAAAGAGGGAAGGGTTCCATTCGGAACGGATTTTTTTGGCAGGACACGGTATGTTGAAAACACTCTTGATGAGACCAACCTCAGGGAGATTGCCAAAATAGGGAATGGAAAATTTTACCGGGTCTCAGACAAACGTGCGCTCGAGGCGGTTTTCCAGCAAATAGATCAGCTCGAAAAGGCGGAAATCAAGGAAACAAGGTACAAAGACACTACGGATTACTACTACATCTACCTTCGTTGGGCAATCACATTTTTCCTGATTTGGCTGATGTTCAAGTCTACATTCCTGACCAACATCTTAACGGACTAGTCCCTTTCATCGGATCTATATCCTGATTCAGCCAGAGTATTTACCGTTTAAGATTGTATTAAATCCTTTTTGGCTCAATTATCGTAATTATAGGTAGGTCAAAACTCAAATTCGGTGAAAGCATTCTTATCTTTTGCGCTCGCTGCAATAGTTGCGGGAGCCGCATTTGCCAATACTGGCAATGAAAAAAATAATCGCGTCAAGAAAGGACCTGTCTCAATAGAAGTAACCGATGAGGGTAAGGTAAAGCTTATTGTCAGGGATGAAAATAAAGGCAGGGTAAACATCGAGATCTTCAAGGATGACGGTAAAAAATTATTCGAGAAATCAGTGGGATACAAGAAGTCATTCAGTATGCCATTTGATCTCTCACAGCAAGAAGAAGGTACTTTTAAATTCGTGGTAAAAGGAAATGGCCTGTTGTATGAACAGGAGGTCTTCAACAGTAAACTTCACACCAAGGATGTATACGCTACCATCGATGAAGTAGATGACAAGATCTACAATGTAACGGTACGTCATGAAGGCATTCCGGTCCTGATAACCATCAGGGACGAAAAAGGGAGGAAAATTTACAGCAGGACATATCTCCAGGATTCCAATTTTCAGCAGAGGTTTGATCTGAGGCAGGTGGAAAGTGAAAATGTGGAAATTACAATTTCCGGTCAAAAATCGTATATCAGGTCAATCCTGTAATACGTTCGGTTCATAGGTTACAGTGGGGTCCCGATAATCTCGTTCCGGTATTTGCAGTCGAGCAAGGAATGGGAGTCGGGACTTTTTTTATATATGGATTGCCGAAGTTTTAAAAACTTCCGAAGTCTATATATATTGTAATCCAATGGCCAAAGAAAATTCCAAACGCAGTAATCTATTCATTGTATTCCTGGGAGCCTGTGCCGCAGCGTCAATACTTGCAGGTTTCGGGATAATAATTTTCGTTTTCACAAAGGTTTTCAGGCTCGATCCCAGCCAACCCGTCAATCCGGATGCCTTGAATACCATAGGCGAATTTTTTGGCGGAACAATCGGATCGATTTGGACATTGGCCGGTGTGATCCTATTCTATCTCGCACTGATCTACCAACGAAGAGAGCTTGAGCTGCAAAGAGAAGAATTGGTAGAAAGCAGAATGATTTTGAGTCATCAGTCCGAAACTATCGAAATTCAGCAGTTTGAAAACACCTTTTTTCAATTACTTAATTTCCACCTGGAAACCGGAAAAAGAATTCATTCACAGGAGGATGGCGACGGTTTTGATAAAATGTTTGCTGACCTTAAAAAAGGTATTGATAGTGTAAAGCGAAAGCGGAAGAAAGACAGAGGATCGTCCGAGTTAGACGAGCATGCTCTTGAAACGGCTTTTCGAAATGTCTACGACGGATACCGCAATACGCTTTCACATTATATAGCAAACTTCAAGGCGCTGGTTTTCCTCGTCAATGAAAAAAGTAAGGACCCTGTTTTTTACATGAACCTGATAAAGCCCCATTTATCGGAGCAGGAAGTTCTGATCCAGTTCTATTATTTAATTCTTTACAATAAAGACAAGAAACTAAAGTCCATTGTGGAAAAATACGGACTTTTTGAAAGGCTAAACATCAGAGCGGTCCAATCCATCGATAAACTTCACCTCGAGGCCCTGAAAGAAAGTGCCTACCTGGAGACCGAATCAAAATCAGGTCGCGAGAAAAGGTAATACTAGTTACTAGTTGCTGGTTGCTGGTTACTGGTTACTGGTAAAACTAGCTATCAGCAACTAGTAACTAATGTATTCCTGTTTTAACTTCACATCGTAATTCATCCCGGACAGATACTTACCTATTTATGGCATTCTCAATAGATGAACTCCCTTTCGGCTCATACAAAATAATTGAACTCAGTCATCCATCAGGATCCGCGATCCAGGTGATCCCCGAATACGGATGTTGCCTCCATTACCTTGCTTTGAGAAAATACGGCAGGAGTTTCCCCTTGCTTTTGACTTCAAAAGAATACACAAAGTTTGAAAGTCGCCTGAAACCAATGTTTAACGGAGCGTTCCTCGCTCCATTTCCAAATAGGATCGAGAAGGGAGAATTCAATTGGCAAGGCAGAAAGTACAGTTTTCCTCATAATGATTTCGGCAGAACCAATGCTTTGCACGGCTTCGTCTTTGATAAGTGCTATCACCTTATCAATGAAGACCTTCAGGCAGGCAGCGTAACTTTTATTTACAACTACGAGGGTAATTACCGGGAATTCCCGTTTCCGTTTACCATTGAGCACAGATTTGACTTGAATGAAGCCAATTTGGTGGTTGAAACGGCAGTCACTAACAAAGGTGATGCCTCCATCCCATTTGGAACGGGTTGGCATCCCTATTTTCATACAGGCACCCCGGTCAGCAAGATGCAGTTGCAAGCTCCTGGCAATGAAAGCTATCTGGTAAACTCAAGTATGATACCAACTGGAGAAACTGCAACGCTGGACGATTTTGATACACTCACTGAAATTGGGAATACTGAATTGGATACCTGTTTTAAACTGAAAGAGGATCTTAATTCCACCACTATTTTCGATCCGGAAAATGATATCAGTATCAAGGTCACCCAGGACCAACACTATAGATTCGTCCAATATTACACTCCACCCACACGGGACTGCCTGGCCGTCGAGCCTATGACATGTATACCCAACGCATTTAACAATGGAATTGGTCTCATTGAAGTCCAACCGGGAATAAGGAGTTCATCGAGCTTTCAGATCGAATTATTCTAGTTTGTATTCATAACATTTGATAACTGCGGTCATATCAAACCGAAATTATTCTTTTTGATAATTCTGTTTGGGAGACACGTGCAGCAAAACATGACCTTCCTTGTGATTATGGCGTCTTAAGGTATTTCCTCCAATAAAAATTCCGGTGAGACCAACCGGATTGAATTTTCCAGGGCATCCTCGTTCGTTTTAAGTTAATTCCGGTTCATCGCAAAAAATTCCGGTTCACCACCCGGAGATTTACGTTATTGACAGAACTTTTTACTTTTAATATCCCAACCAGATCATAGGATTGATGGCTGAGAAAATTGAAGAATTTAAGGTAGTTCTAAGAGATATCGCAATTATGATGTTTGAGAGTCTCTGGAAGTTCCTGGAAAAAAGAGAAAAAAGGTTTAAGTACTACAATTTGGGCCTGAGCCTTTAAAGATTAGAGTTAAGCGAGTATTACATTTCAACCAAAAAAGTCCCTCCGCCCGGAGGGATTTTTTATTTCTCAAAACTCAAATCAATCAATACCGGGATGATCTCCTCATCAAGAAGTTTACCTGAAAAGGTAGTGTTCCGGTCCCAGATCACGGTCCTGGACATCTTGTACTCATCCGTTTCCAGGATATCCGAAAGGTTATCATGCTTTGATACAAGAGGTTCGAAATTCTCGTCATCAATATTATGAACAGACATGAAGATGTAGATGGCGGAAAACAGATCTTTAGTAATGGAATAAAAGTTGTCATCCCCAGGCAGATCAAATGAATCGTAAGAGAACTGGAACAGCGAACTGCGCCATGCCGGATTGGGATAGATCATGGTTACTTCATCGCCTGTTTTATAATACATCTTCAGGTAGAAAGGCTTATTAGTACCCGCATGAGCAAAAAAGTCCAGTTCATCATCCTCCACAGATAGCTGGAAGTAGCCCCTGGAACTGAACCGTACCACATCCAGCAGCTCCTTCGTTGTAGCCTCTTTCAGGGAGAAATTACCCTTGATGATGGTGAAACTCTCCCCCTCATCAGCATAGGTGGATACGGAATAACCATATCTGAAAAACTGCATGTCCTCATACCTGATATACATATAGCCGTTATTTCCCCAGTTTTTTCCCCAGGTATTCACCGCTTCAAATACCCCCCCGTATATTTCATCGTCATAACCCACGATAGTCACGGTGTGCAATGGATATTCGTCACTATACTGCTCCTTGGGTGACCAGAAATCCTTTGCCAAAACAAACGAAGGCGGGCAATGGAAGGAGGCTACCACCGGCTGATCCAATGCCAGTTTGCTCTTAATCCGACGGATCTTGTGGTCGTTATCTCCATCCCGTTTAAACACCTTCTCGTAGTGCCCTTTTTCATAAAGCCTGGACAACTGGACGATCTGCTGATCGACTTTATCCGGACACAGGTTGAAATATTCCCTGATGCTGGGAAGGCCCGTATTTTCAAGTAAGTCGATCGCCTGGTTTAACGAGATGCTTTCATTGCAAGGATCCATATGCTGCGAAAGCAGCATGTTAATAAAATACGGTGACCGGTTGTCGACAACATCCGTAGCAATGCTATGGGAATTAAGGACAATGGTTACGGCATGTGAAATGGACCAGGGAATATCCTGAGGGAGTTTTAACTGGTTACCGACTTTCGGTAAAAAACCTTTCAGGGAATAGGTCCGGGGGAGGTTCAGGTCTTTGTATAGATTGATATCATATGGCTCAATCTGGTCATATGCGGCATCATCAGACTTTGTGCCTGTAGGATATTCAAGCTGTGCCACGCACCAGTGCGTGGCACAGCAAAAAAATATGACAAGTAGTTTACTTCGCGACGAAAATGAAATCACTACCCGGTTCATTCTCACCAAACTCACCACTCCTCGGTTGTGGTGTCAATGCCTCAAAGTAGGTCATTAGCTCGGTGAATGTTAATACTTTATCGTTGCCTCCGTAGTTACGAAGCGCTTCCAGCATCTTTCTTGCAAACGGAGAATGTGCGCCCGGCCTTCCATCAGGAACATATTCCTTTCCTCCGGAGGTCAGATACTTTCTTGTTTTATACTTGAGTTTTCGCTCGATGAACTCCGAGCGGGTAAGTTCATAGAACATGGATTGACCTCCCCTGCTGCCGGACATTGCCAAAGCCTGATCAAAGGTACCTCCGAAGCATGCATCAAGCATGACGAATGTATGATCACAAGGGATGCGGTTGACGTAGTCCCTTAAATTGGAATGTGAAATATAGCTGTCGCCTACCAGGTCGTCCAACTCGGCATCACTGGGAGCCAGATAGCCCATTCGTGTCACCTCGTCAAACTTCCCATGTCCGGCATAAAAAACCAGAAGCTGATCCTTGGGCTGGTAGGATTTTCCGGCATACTCCCGGATCTTTTCGAGGATCTGACGTCTTGTAGGGTTGATGACAAGCTCCGTTTTGAATCCATAGTATTCGCTTAACTCACCTTCTATCGCGATTGCATCGTAGACGGGATTCGTCAGGTCTCCCCACTCATCATATTCTGAAACTGCAAAGATCAATGCATAGTCAGATCGATCGGATACTTCGAAATTGTAACCGACATTCCTGGTTACTTCGATCACGCCACCCTCCTCATTTTCAATGATGAAAGTGATCTGGTTCATACCCAGATTCAGGTTCACCGTCTGCTCGACTTTGGTAGTGGCGCTGCTGCTTCCTCCTCCTATGCTGATACCCCTGGACATAGGGATCTCCATGCCATTGTTAAACATGTTAACGGATGAGATCGGAGAAGTACTTGATATCTCAAGTTCCAGCGTCAGGGATTTGTCTTTGCTGACAACATTGTCCTGCTGCGGACTGAGCCATTTCACCTCCGGCGCGTTGGCATCCAGTGTGAGCTGAATGGGTTCTGTTTTCGCCGAGAATTCCTGCGCCATCCCGTAGCTGCATAGCACCACAAAAATGGCAGTGATCATTCTTTTCATTTGTGCGAAGTGTTTTTATTTACTCTACCTGAGATATCTTCAAAACTTGCGATACTCAACATGTTCTGCAGATATCTCATTGTTTTATGAATTTCGAAATGATAGGTTTAAATCCTTCACCATTGATCATGATCTGATATACCCCGGCAGGGATTTCTGCCGATCTCAGATCAAGATTCAATTGATTCAATCCTGTATTTACGGCAACATCGGACTCAAAGGCCTGTCTGCCATCCAATCCAATCATTACAAAGTTAATGATTTGATCTCTGGGTGCGATCAATTCAACATTTATGTCGTTGTTTCCGGGATTTGGATACAGATTGGCAAATACCATGACATCCAGATCCAACCGGTTCAAAATCTCATCCCGTTCTCCGAAATACACCTGGTATTGCGTCGATGGATTATTGGTTACCTGAGTTGCCGTTTGCCGGCTCAGGTCATACAGTTTACCGGAACCCTCATCCACCAGGATGACCGTATTCCGGTCTGACATCGGGTAATCCCATTTCAATTCAAATGTTTTATCCGATGTCTTAGCAGGAATGGTAAAAGTCCACTCCTTGAAATCAGCGGTTTCCTTGATGCTTCTCGTATTTCCATCATCAAATCTCTGGTCAATGAAGTACTCAAAGTGAGGGATAGATGAACCATCCAAAAAGTCATCGCTATCCTCAGCACGAAGATCCATGCCAATGGCGCCCAAACTATAATTCAATATTTCCCCGGCAATGTAGAAATGGAACTTCCAACTGCTATTGTCTATATCTACAAAGGAAGGTACCCTCGCCTGGTTGGCTGCACGTCCGCCTCCGCCTGTGGATGCATCAGGAGGAAATTCAAAATTCGTAATACCTCCGGTTTTATCCACTTTGATAAATCCACCGGTGAACTCATTGAGTACTGACACCTCAAGCCATGTGCCAGTGTATTCCCACATGTCACCATTTTCGATATCTGCAGCTACAGTGATGCCTTCATTTATATTATGCGCAATCACATCCGCCCAATCGATATTGAACCTGAACGGGTTACCTAGCAGATTCCATCCTTCTCTCAGTTGTACTTTGAAAACGCCGTCGTCCAAAAGGACGCTGCTGCCACCTACACTGATTGAGAGTTCATCTTTTGTGATGAAGAAATAGCCTTCACCTGCGTTAAGGCTCTGTGTCAGTGTCACGTCAACATACCCATTATTTGTACTTACCCCCGTATACCGCTGCAACCTCCAGTCTTTCTTGTGCTCTAATGATTGCAATTCATTGAAAAGTTCACTGACCTGAGCACCATCGTACGGTAGCGCAATTATTCTGTATGCTTTGATAATTTGCTCATTATTAGAAAAATCTTCAATGGCCGGAGGACTTGGGAATGTTTCGGCATCCACACTTGTGGCTTGCTCGCGTATCGACTGAATGCGGGAACTTGAAGGATTCCCTTCATTATCCATAGCGCTGAAATAGAATGAAACCCCTCCCCGGTCGAATGTAAACGGGTATTTACCTGCACCTCCGGACTCGCTAACCGTAGTTTCCTGGTAATTGGTTTCAGTAGTATTCTTTGTAAAGATTGATGCACTCTGGATACCGGCATTGTCTTCAATGGTTGCAATCACTTCAATGCTGCTACCGCTATATTCATCATCAAATTCATTGAACTCAAAGGTGGGTCCGACCACATCAGGTGAAATTGTAATGTTGAAAACAGCGGTGATGAATAACCCTCCCTGATCGGTGGATCTCACCGTAACATCATAACTGTTTCTGGTATCCTCATCAAATGAAACATCGGTCACCAGGGTATTGCCACTAATTATTGAGAAGAGTTCTTCGTTGGTTTCAAGTGAATAGGAATGAGTATCCTCGGAATTCGGATCAGTAGTGGATAATGTTCCAACGACCGTTTCAACCGGCATATTCTCTACAACTGATGTACCGTCCAATTCGATCGAGGTGGGCGCACTATTTCCACCAGGATCATTGGTGGTAAAGGAAACTACATTCGAATCGTCCGAGGTGCCATTATTGTTCACAGCCCTTATGCGGGCTTTATAAGGTGTACTTGAATCTAATCCAGTGACCGTTTCGGTGGTGGTACCACTGATTGATTTGGGGCCATACCCACTTACGAAAGTAGTAAAATCATCCCCGGAAACATCCAGCTCATAGCTTGTGGCATTGCTGACTTCTGTCCATGTCACGGTGGCCGTCGTGTTGGTTACACCATCCAGACTCAAAGTTGGTGGAACGGGAGCCGCTCCTGCATTATCAGTGAATGTTATGGTTCCGTTAGCATCCGAGCTTGTAGGAATGTTAGCCGCTGCAACTGTCTGGAAGGCTGCATCCAGGAATGTGATCGTGAGGCTGGTAACACTATGCGTGTCCTGATGACTGGTGGCATTACCGGAGAATGAAAGTGTCGCTGTAGATCCGCCTCCTGATCTTTCCATAGATGCGGTCAATCCTGCAGGGACTCCTTGCAACGTATAGTGCGTTCCTTCCGTGAAGGAAGCATCTACAAACAGGTCACCTGAAATGGTAGCTGTTCGGGTACCTTCTACACTTCCATCATTGGCAGCAGTCTCCGCAAAATTCCCCGAATAGGTTATGACAGGAGCATTTGTAAAGGCTATGGAACCAGCATTATTTGTACTTGTTGGAATGTCGTCTGCAGACACTGTTGTAAATACGGGATCAAGGAGTGTGATGGTAAAATCAGTTACGGAATTTGTTGCTTCGTGATCCGTGGCGTTCCCTGACAAAGTCAATTCGAGGATCGTTGAGCTATTCCATGTCATTTCCGGTGTCAATCCATCTGGTAGACCGGTAAGCGTATAATCCGTGTCTAAAGTCAACGGCGTATCCGCCCCCGGATCAACAAACGTGTCGCCCGAAAGGGTAATGGTCCTGGAACCGGAAACACTCCCGTCATTGGCAGCCACTTCCGTGAAGCTTCCGGCAAATGCTAACAATGGCGCATCGTTAAAGTCAATTTCACCTGCGGCATACGTGCTGTTTGTAATGTCCGCCGCCTGGAAGTTTGTAAAGGCTGCATCGAGGAATGTGATCGTCAGATCCGTCACATCATCCGCGTCTTCATGGCTGGTAGCATTACCTGCCAGGATCAGCGACGCGCCGGTATTTCCGGTTCGTGTGAGTACCGCTGACATACCGGCTGGAAGATTAGTGATGGTATAATGGGTACTTTCCGTAAAAGATGCTGTGGCAAGACTGGCAAACGCGTCACCTGATAATGTAATGGTGATCTCACCGGATACACTGCCATCATTGGCGGTTACTTCGGTGAAACTGCCGCTATAGGAAAGGCTTTGTTCATCATTAAATGAAATATTGTAATTGTCAACATTGTTGGCCACCTGGTCCGCTGTGGAATTGGTAAATGCTCCGTCTACAAAGGTCACTACCAGTGTAAAATCATTCGCCGAAGTATGAAACTCGGCATTTCCTGAAAGTGTTATGATGGCTTCTGTCGAACTGGTTCTGGTGATGACGGCATCCAATCCCGGTGGAAGGCCTTCAACCGTATAAAACTGATCAGGTGCAGCGCCTCCGGCCAGAAAATCCGTAAATGTATCTCCTGCGAGAGAAGCCGTCCTGCTGCCATCAATACTGCCATCGTTGTCCACACTTTCGAAAAAATCCCCACTCCATGTAATGGAGGGTTGTACAACTACGAACACGGTCCAGTTTTGAATATCTCCATTTTCAGCGGTTACTTCAAACAGCATACCATCGGGAGCGGAAAAATCAAGCGTCACGCCATCAGGATCCATAAATCCTCCCTGACCGTCATCTACCAACACAGAAGCATCAGGAGAACCTGTCACGCTTGGTGTGAGTGATGTGAGGTCTGTGCCGACAGGTACCTGAATATTTACAGCTGATGTGTTATTGTCTATCGCAATGGAAAAACCCGGATCCCCTGAATCCACTTCATTAAAAGTGATATCCAGAATGTCATTTTCCGCACTTGCTTCCTCAGTGAGGTTGACAGACCAGGTTTCATCGGTACCATCTTCAGCGGTTATCGTAAAGTCAATTGAAGCTCCATCCGTCCAGACCTGGGTCGTCGGATCAGGGGAAATGTTAGCGCCCGGAGATAATGTGTAGTTTTCAATGAAAACATCATTGACATCCGTTCCAAAAACATATTGAGCCGTAACCGTATTGTTTACCGCATCTATGACAGAAGTCCCAAACTGATTGGTGAAATCTACATCAAGGAAATCGGCCTGTGTATTCAGATTCTCAAGGAAACCAATTTTTCCTGTAGCAATCGGGCCATATGAAACGGCAATATCCAATGCGCCATCGCTGTCAAAATCACCAACAGCAATGCCATTGGGATCATCCGGAAGATTGATTGTCTTGGATGAAGTGAATCCCCCGGTTGTGGCCGGTGTGGCAGTTAGGTCACCGAAATAAAGCGTGAGACTTGAGCTACCGGCATTTGAAACCAAAATATCCATAACGCCATCCCCGTTGAAATCACCTTTTGCCAGATCATTGGGTGCAAGGCCAACATTCAAATCCCGGGAGAAACCGATTCCCCCGTCTCCTTCACCCGGTAAAAATGTGATATCATTACTGCCGGTATTAGCTGTGACAGCATCAAGATTATTATCGCCGTTGAAATCTCCAAACATCACTACCGAAGGATCATTTCCAACACCTACATTGTTATAAAACGCGCTGTAATCGTCAGTCCCATTTCCTACATTAAACAGGATATTGTCTCCTCCACCAGCTCCCCCGACTACTGCAAGGTCAGGAAATCCATCCTCATTAATGTCACCTACGGCCACATCAAACGCCATTGATAAGGAGGTGTAGGTATTGATGAATCCTCTATTATTCAGGATATTTATTTGGCTTGTTGTCGTACTGGTAGCTACTGCATCCATTAATCCATCCCTATCGAAATCACCGACATCCACGCCTCTGAGCCCACCGGCAAGCGCAACATTAGAGGTGAAGTTGCTGGTGCCATCTGTATTCAGCAGCATGACGCGAAGGTTATTACTGTTAGCATCAGTAGCTATTACATCAGGGAAACCATTTTGGTCAAAGTCACCAGTTTCAATATCTTTTCCATCACCTACGAAGATGGATGCTCCCAGACTAAATCCACCAAGTCCATTGCCTTCAACGATGACAACATTTCCATTATCCGTATCCAAAACAGCCACATCCAGGCTGCCATCGTTATTGAAGTCGTTTGTTTTCATCTTGGTAATACCCAGTGCGCTGATATTGTTTGCTTCCTGGAATCCTCCGCCAAAATCAGATTGGAGGACGGTGAAGTTTGAACCTCCTCCATTTGAAATGAAGGAAGACCCATTGTCGTTCATCACAAATACCTGTATAGGTCCTGGGCCAACACCGGTAGGTACAGTAACAGTCAGGAAATTGCTGCCGGTCATGTTTGGCGTGACCGGAGCAGCTCCATCAAACGAGACGCCTGTTCCAGGCTCATTGAGGAATTTCCCCGTTATTAAAAGCGTTTTTCCAGAGATTGCAGCTTCAGGAGATATCCTGTTGATATGCGGGTATCTTCCAAGGTTGAATATTTTATCTGAAATCCCATTGTTTACAAAACTCCCGTCTTCATCAATTTCCACACGGTAAAACCCTGGTGTATGGGTGCCTGTAAACGTGAACTCAGCCTCAAATGTTGATGAACCTCCTACATCAAATGAGCCTGTTACCGAATTGGGTAAGATTGCCGTTGTTCCATCCCAGAGCTGAACATTGTCGCCTCCATTGTACGCTGGATTTATTTCAAAGACCGTGTTCACATTGTTATTTATGGTTTCCGATGACATTGTAAACTTGGCACCACCCGTTCCGGTAAAAGTGATTGTCACGGTTTCCCCTGCCAACGCTGTTGTGATGTCTGCAGTCACATGCGGATCGAAATCCACTACCTCGAAGAAATCCGTTAATTCCATGTCCGAGCCCGCACAGCTGGCTTCATCCTGTATCACCACGTCATAGAATCCTGTTGTAGTTGGTGTTACCATAGTGAAGGTGGCTGAGAATGTGGTAGAGCCTATAGCTGTAGCGGATCCTGAAACAGAAGTTGGAAATACCTGGCCGTTATCAGGTGCCCGCAGGAAAACATTTGCCTGGGCTTCTCCCACGCGCCAGGTGCCTTGCGCACATGGGGTCAAAGTACTGAATTTTGCGCCCCCCGAACCGGTAAAGTTCACGGTGAGGGTTTCATCCGGAATAGCTGAAACCGGATCAATTGAGAATGAGGGGTTATAAACACCTATGGTAAATGCATCGGTTTCCCTGATCGGGTCTGATACACAACCCAAATCTGTGAAGTTATCAATTACAACATCATAATCTGCCAGATCAGCAGAACCTGGAATGTTGAAAGTAGCACTGAATGTTGTTGAACCTGAGGATGAGAAATCTCCAGTAGTGGAACCAGGGTAAATTGAATTTGTGGGTCCTTCAAGCCTTACATTCGAATTATAGGTTGTATTGATCTCATACACACCAGAGTTGCAAGTGCCGGAGGACATTGTAAACCTGGCTCCCCCCGAACCGGTGAAATCTACTGTCAATGTTTCTCCCTGAACGGCTTCCACCGGGTCAGTGGTAACGGTGGGATTGCCTGTTACACCAAAAACATCAAATTTTACAATATCCTCACCTGCACAACCGTCATTCGATAAAATGTACAGATCATATGTTGTCCAATCGGCATCCATTGGAATATCGAACGTAGCGGTAAACTGAAAGTCACCGGCAGCAACGGTTGAACCGGTAGCTGATGTAGGATAGAAAGTATGTGTGCCGTTATTCGTGAAGTAGACATTGGCATTTTGACTAGGATCTACTTCATAGACATTTGGCCCACAACTACTGGTATTCAAAGTGAATAGGGGGCCGTTCACGCCTGTTGGGTCGGAACCTGTAAATGTGATATCCACGGTTGTCCCCATTTGACCGGCTGTATTGCTCAAGAAAACGTCACCCGTGAACATCATGAAAGTCTCCCCCTCATCCCCACTGAAAGACACATCCAGGGTTTCCGGTTCATGTGCTTTACCCGGTGCTCCCGCAAATACATTCGACGAATATGCGGCGAAAATGGTAAAGATTACGAATAGTGTTTTGGCGGTTTTAGTCATTTTGATGAGGCGGACGATTTATCTAAATAAATAAAGTTATATTATTTAGCGGTATTATGCAATTAATTAAGACGTTCTTTGATAACCTGAAGATAGCGATTTTTCCGCTCACTTTCACCCCTGGTCTGTTCGACCCAATATAAGGCTTCTTTGTAGTTACCTTCATTGTACAAGATGGCTGCCAGATTGAGCCGCGCATCGTCAAATCCCGGACTGATACGGACGGCCTCTTTATAGATATTTTTGGCTTCCTCATGGTAACCTTTCAGCTCATTGGATGAAGCTAAATTATTGAGGACATGCACGTTGTAGGGAGCTATTGTCATTGCCATCTGAAAATTAGGGAAAGCTTCATTGTTCAGTCCCTGTTCGACCAAAGCCACTCCCCTGTACCATGAAATGGGCATCCCGAAATTGTCCTGCATATAGAAAACGGACGTTACTCTGTTCGTAAAATATTCTACTCTTTTGGGATCGCCCAGCTGCCGGTATTGGATCACTTTCATCATATAATATTCCCCCCTGATCCGATAGAGACCAAGGGTTACCAGGAAAAACAGTACTGCCAGCATCAATGCACTGAAGAGTTTGTTGATACGGATGGTAACGCCGGGTTTGTTACTTTCGAATGACACCAGAATCCCAAGTATGACGTTGACAAAAACAATATGTTCAACACGTTCCCTGGAGAAGGTGAAAAATGACAGCGCCAGATAACCCAAAAACGCTGCAAAAAGAAATGATACTTCCAATGAATGTTTTATGCGGATCTGGCGAGCTGATTTCCGGATCGCCATGGAAATTACCACAGCGTAAAAAAGGAATCCCATGATCCCTGTTTCGCTTAAGATCCATAGATAGTCATTATGAGGTCTTTGAGGGATCCTGTACCCGGCTTGTGTTTGCTGATCAAAATCGTCCAGGCCATAATTGGCAAAATGCGTCTCCCAGTTTCCTGAACCTACACCGATGATGGGATTGTCCCTGATTATACCGAGAGTGTTGTCCCACAGGTCCTTTCGCTCCTCAATGCTGGCCGAATAAAGCATTGATGTTTTCAGATAGCCGATTACACCGGTGCTGAAAACTGTGATTAAGAAGGCTGTCAGTAACAATACCAAAACTCCAACCACGATTCGGGACCTCCGGACATAATTGAATATGGAACTAATATCTATCAAAAAGATCGTACCCAAGAAAACAACAAGGGCAACCCAGGTTGATCTTGTCTGGAGAAATAAGATCAGTAACACATTGAGTGTTGCTGTGACTATGGAGAGTTTCTTCCAGATCCCGCTGACTCTAAGACTCCCGATCACCTGGAAGGGCAGTAGCAAATACAGGAAGTTGGAGAGTTGGTTTTTATGGCCGTTAATGCCGTTTATGGTGTAGATGTCATTTCGGGTGAGTCCTTCCAATTGCATAATTTCAATTGCCACGATCACTGCGTAAACCAAAAAAACAAGGACACTTACTTTTACAAGCAATGGAAGGAAATTGCTATTTCGGTTTAACCGGATCACCATTATGAAAATGATGAAACCAAGAAATACTTTAGATCCTTCAAACAGGCTTTCAAAGGGGTTGATGGCCCACAAAGAAGAGCAAATGCAAATAAGGGCGTAGCCCAGGTATGAGAAAATGATCAATTTCAAGGTAACAGAATCTTCAAGGACCAGCTTTCTACCACCTGTCAATAGGAGGATCACAAGTCCGGCGCAAAGGACCACATAGCGACCAATTAAAGCCTGATCCAGCGTCCAGGACAGGTGTGTTATGGCAACCAGGAAGATGACGATCAAGAAAGCTATTTCCTGTTTTTTCAAGTGTTGAAGCTCTTTTCATGTAATAAAAAAAGGATTTGGATGATATTCAATGTAATGGTGGTTAAATCTTGTTCAGCACTTCCGTTTTTGGAACATCACCCCGGGATTACATCACTTTTCCAAACCTCACTAACTCAGGCTCATTGCTTCCTGTATCCTGAGTTCTATTTTTGAAGCCAGGTCTTCCAGATGAGCTCTTTCCTTAAAGAATTTGCCATGTTTACCTCTAATAATATCAACCGTGTAGGATCCATAGCGGTCTCCCCAATCTTTCTCCGGATCTTCTCTTGTAAGAAATGGATTATGTTTTTCACTGTTTTCTCCATAAAAGAGGGCTACTCTCCCAGGATAGGATTGTAAAATTTCAACTTCCATCAGAAATAATAAAAGAACTTCGAATCCTTTGTTTTTCAAATAATGTGCAATTTCCCATGCAATAGTGCCTCCCTGACAATTTCCGCCGATCAGGAATTTATTACCCTTGTTGATCTTAATCATCTCTTTGGCATATATTCCGGCTAATTCTTTGGTTAATCCCGAATTTTTCCCGAAAAGCAAGTGACCCGACCTCATGCCATAAACCGGTTGTTTGCGTCCTAATCTCCGGGCGAGGTGATCAAGTTCTTCATAACCCTGAAAGCACCAGAATAATGGAAGTAACTTCCCTCTTGTATTCTTTCCAATGACAAGGCTATCAGATTGTAGTCTTTTCCCTTTCCAACCGGAAAGAAATTTAAGTTGGTCTTCAATGACAGTCTTAAAATTGTATGATCCGGTGATATCACTTTCTTCAACTTCATGTTCACCTTCCTGAGAGTACCCGAAATCCCTTGCAAGGACCATAGTCTTATTATTTAGGCTACAGTCCTCCGGTATTGAAAACATCGACTTTGCTCTTGATGCGATAATACCTTTATGATCGAAGAAGGAAGTATCGCCAATCATCATCGATCCCTGTCGGGCACCCCTTGTCATAGTCCGCACGGGATGTTTCTGCGGGTATAACATTTCTTCATTGAATGAGATACCCAGAAAGTGACATAATTTTACGATCTCGCGCTTTGGGGTGGTTACCAGGTCCTCAAAAGGCAAATTTATCTTGCGGTTGGAAGGAATGGTTTCCAGGAAAGATTTTATGTTGTTGTAAGATTCAGACCAAATCAATTCACCAAGATGCCTCGGACGAAACCGGTCACTGTGCATCCAGAGCTGCTCCATGTGGTTATGATAGAATGATTGTACCATATCATATGGATTTCTGGTCAGCAAAATATAACGGGGATCATCGAAACTGGATTCCAATCTTTCCAGCACCACGGGATCTAAAGCGTAATGAGGTGTCTTCTCCACAAATATCCTGGGATGAATCTTCCGGATCAACTCCCCATAAATCATTTCTATTTCCACTTTTTCTGTCGCTCTGACATTGATCCACTTCTGGGCGGATTGGAAATCTAACCTGAAGGCGCTCATCACTGCAGATATTAACCCCTCCTGATAAAAAGTGTAAAGGCCGGAAAGATTTTGTTTCCATTGATCCAGGGTGACATATTGCATTAACCGCAATTCAGGCGGTGAAAATATTTGGGAATGGCTACCCAAAATGACTCGCAATAGTGTAGAACCAGTACGCGGAGCGCTCAGAATAAATACCGGCGAGAAATCAACTTTGGTGTTTTTGGGTTGCCATCCTTTATCATTTAACGATGGCAGCGACCACTTAAAAACATCAAAATGTGTCTGATTCAATTCACTGTCATTTACTGTGAGCGACTCAATCAAATCCCTGGATAAATAGGTTTTAAGATTTTGGGGATAATTCTTAATCAGAAATTTCGCAAATTTCTGAACTGTTGACATTCGCAAAAATGATATGATATGGATGGTGGCTTTCAACTCATGAGCTACTTCGGCTACTAATCTCGCGGCATCAAGTGAGGTACCACCCGATAAGAAAAAATCCTGATCTCTCCGAGGCTTTTCGGTATTCAATATTCTGGCAAAGAGCGAAGACAGCCAAACCTCCACAGCCGATTCTTCCTCTTTCTGTATTTCAACTTTTTCGAGACCTAAAGTAGAAGTCAATTCCCTGATAATAGCTTGCTTTTTGATCTTTCCACTTTCACTCCGGGGAAAATCATTTACAGCCAATATATGGGATGGAACTTTGTTTGCTGACAACACACTATATAAATATTCTTTCAGCCCTTCTTCATCCAATTCGTGACCAGGGCTTACCGTAACTGCAATTGCTATATCTTCATCCAGAGTTCGATGCGGTACACCAAAAGCCAGTGATTCATCTATACCTGGGAACTGACATACAGCCTGTTCAATCGAGGAAGGAGCGATTCTTTCACCTCCCTTATTAATGAATTCCTCATTTCTCCCACTTAAATAGAGATATTGATCGTTATCCAGCCAACCCCGGTCACCGGTAAAATACCATTCGTCCGGATTGGACGTTGCATCGGGTTTATCGTTCAGGTAATTGTTGAAAATAGTTTTACCCCGCACCATTATTCGACCTTCTTCGTAAGGAGAGCATAGCTTTCCGGACTCGTCCATAATCGCTATTTCCGGTGCAATGGATTTCCCAACTGACCCAATTCTGGGTTCGTTAACGGGATTACCAGTGATTTGAAGCGTTTCTGTCATGCCATAAGCCTCTATCAAAGGGACGCCAAACACTTTTTGCAGCTTGTAACCGAAATCACTACTCAGTGGTGCTGATCCGATTCGTATGAAACGAAGAGAATGTTTACGAAACTCCCCCTTCCCACTTAGCCCACCTATCATATCTTTATAGATGGCAGGAGTTGCGGAAAACCAGGTTGGCTTAAAATCATTCAGCCAATTATAAAACTCCTTTCTTTTATACTGTCCAGCAATGACACTGCTGGCACCTGAAAGCAAGGGAAGAAAGAGACCACTGATAAGTCCATGTACGTGAGTGAGCGGCATAAAATTCAAACACCGGTCTTTTTCAGTCAACTCAAGTGAAGACCCTGATCCAATGCACGTATGAACAATAGCCTCATGTGTGATTGGAACCAGTTTTGGTATAGCCGTTGTGCCGCTGGTTTGCAGGATAAATGCCACGTCACCAGACAGCTTTGGTCTTTTTGTAAGGTTGCGAAATCGCCTGACAGGTTCAACCACCCGGAAAATACCACAGTGGTTGCTTTCGTCTGACGCTATAACAATCTTTTTTATTTCAAGAGACTTCAACGGAGATTCCAGTCCGGGAGGCAGTGAGCTATCAGCTATCAGGAAATCAATTTGACATACCCGTATCAATTCCTCTATTTCACCAACTGTCGAATTGATTGAAAATGGAACCGCCGTTGCAAAACTTGAAATTACAAGAGCAGAGCTGGCGTATAGATCCGGGCTGTTGACGTAGATAGCAACTTTGCTTCCTCTGGAAATACCAAGTTCCTGAAGCTGAATTTGCATCCTTTCGATAAAATTCAACAGTTCATCAAAAGATAAATCCTGCTTCCCCGGAGTCAGCAAAAAAGTTCTGTGGCCCGCCTGGTGAATTATTTGTTTCAGTTTTATGAGAAAAGACATAATCGAATTCCTCCTCCCGTTAAATTTCCGCGGATATCATAGACTGCTGTTATGATCAATGTCATCCTTATCAGGCCAGACTTTACCGGGGACCGTTAAATGTTTTGTAGTGGAATCTTTGAATGATATATTCACCTGTATCACACTGGGTAGTGGTAGTTGCAATGCCTTTTTCAAAGCTTTCCTGTAGGTCTGACATGATCCAACTGCAAACCCTTTTGCCCCCACAGATTCGGCGAACTTGGACCAATAAATCTCAGGTAACTCTGCCAACTGCTTTCGGGATTTGAGAGTGTTCATCCTGGGAGCTATGCTTGCATAACCTCTGTTATTAATTATTACAAAGACTATTTTGACCCGGTACCTTACAGCTGTCGCGATTTCCATTCCGTGCATTCTCATGCACCCGTCTCCTGTTAATACTATTGCGCAATCATGCGGCCTTGCCAATTTAGCACCAATGGCAGCACAAATTGCCCAGCCCATCGGAGCGAGTGTTTCCGAACTGAAAAAGGAGTTTGACTTTTGAGCCTTCCAAAATATCCCGGCTGCAACTTTATGACTGCCCGCGTCAACAAACAACATTGTGTTTTTGGGTGTTTCGGACCTGGTTACAGAAACGACCCAATCAGTTGTTAATAAAGTATCAGGTATCGATAGGTCAGCGGCTTGCACATTACCTTGTTCTGACCACTGCATGGACAAAGGTTCGTTTTCAATTTCCCCGGTTATGTAATGTAATAAATCACTGATACTACCTACTCTGAAAGCCAAATCAGTAACTCTCTCCAAGGACATCTTGAATTCTATCTCATCAATTAAAATGACTCGTTTATCAGCGTAAAGTCGTCTATCCCAATAACCGGTATCTCTTTGCCCAAAATTATGCCCCAACACTAAAAGAAGATCACATGTTGAACCAAGAATTGTATTGTAAGCTTTCGTGGTTCCGGCAAAACCGAAATTACCAAGTGACAATGGATGATCTTCCGGAATAATTCCTTTAGCGTCATATGATGTAGCAAACGGAAGTTGTGAAATATTGATAAACTTCTTCAGGGAAGCCGTTGAGTCATTGGTATACAACCTCCTGCCCACCAGAACAACGGGATATTTTGCCTTTTTCAGCAAGCTTATGACTTTCTTACCGATTGCAAAAACCTTATCCTGATTTGATAAATTGGAAGATGTTTCAGTTGATTTTTTGAAGTATTCAACCGTTGCTTTTTGTACATCGTACGGAATCACTATGTGTGCAGGATATTGGCCCTTTAAACGCCTGGTAGAATGATGAATGATCTCAGCCAGTTTTGACGGTTCGGATACTGTTTGGGTATCGTCAATACCCGCATTGAAGAGTTCCCTGTCCCTGGAACCGTGATGCGCAGTATTTTGGAATGTAAAACTTTTGTTCAACCATGTTGGACTATCACCGGTAAGAAACAAAACCGGAATATGATCAACTCTGGATACTACGGAGGAAGGTAAAACATACAAGGCTCCCGGACCACCAATAGTTATGCTCACACCCGTTCCTAAAGAAGCCCTGGCAAATCCATCGGCCATAAAACCGGCTCCAAGTTCGTGACATGCCACAATGGGATTCAGTGAGGTATGATTTGCAACTTCTTCTGCAATAGGATCAATTTGTGATCCTGAAACCATGAATACATGAGATACGCCTAAACCACTAATCCAATCACAAACCTTTCTGGCTACTACATTTTTGGCGGTTTTCTTTTTCCCTTTCATTCAGGTCATCTTAATACGGTCATGACATAAAAGATCCACCGTTTACATCTAAGGAAACTCCCGTAATATATGAGGCTTTTTCTGAAGCCAGAAAAGCAACAGCATGAGCAATTTCTTCAGGTTCTCCGAATCGATTCATCGGAACTCCTGATAGCATACGTTCTTTTTCCTCCTTCGATCTCTCATTCCACTTTGAGATTGCTCTATCTGTACGAACAAAGCCAGGCGCAACCGCATTAACAGTAATACCTTCTGCAGCAAGATCCCAGGCTAAATGCCTCGTGAGACCTAAAAGACCAGCTTTTGCTGATGCATATTGCGGACCGGACAACCTCCCCTTGTTTCTCCCGGCTACTGAAGAAATATTTACAATTCTCCCGTATTTTTTCTCCCTCATGATAGGTGTCACAGCCTTGATCATATTGAAAGCACCACCCAGATTGAAGTTTAATGTGAAGTCCCAATCCGCCGGTGTAATATTCTCCAAATGCCGGATCTCAGTACCTCCTCCTACGTTATTTACAAGTATATCTGTTTTACCGTATTGCTGACATACCTTACCGGCAAATAGCAGGCAATTCTCGTAGACGGTCACATCACCACAGAAACTTTCCACGGGCATATTGGAATTTGCCTTTAAAATCCGGGTGGCTTTATCCAGTTTTTCCTGGTTTCGACCATTGATAAAGGTCGTAGCACCTCTCTCAATAAGGTATTTTGCAATTGCAAATCCTATACCTTCAGAGGATCCGGTGACAATTGCAACCCGATTTTCAAATTCTTGCATTTACTATGTCCTCAGCCTATTCGATATCCGGAAAATATAATTTAGTAAGTTAATAGGACTATTCTATTTTGCTGGCAATTATTATTTATTTGCTGTTTTGACGTAGTTTCATATTAGGTGGATCCTGGATTTATGAGGCTTTGGATTATAGACTACCGTAATTTTTCTGAGCATAAATTTCGATACAACCTCGTACTGAATGACGATGAAATACGTCACGGAAATCTATATTCCGGTGCGGAAGAGCGATCTCTTTACCGTTGGCGAACATTTGCCCTAAGATCGATATTAGGCCATCAATTAAGAGTAGCTCCGGAAAAAATCAAATTTGGTCATAATGATTTCGGGAAGCCGTTTGTTCAGGATAGCAGTGATTTTCATTTTAGTACAAGTCACAGTTCCAGTTGGTTTGCAGTGGCGACATACCAGTCCGAAATAGGTATTGATCTAGAAGTACCAAGGACGTTTGAACATCCCAACTTGATGGCTTCACAGATTTTGAATACGGACGAAATGAAATCTTTCAGGGAGTTGGACCACAAAGATGTAAGTAGTTACTTGTTAAAAGTTTGGTGTGTAAAGGAGTCTTATCTTAAATTCCTGGGTAAAGGCATGGCATTAAACCCTAAAGAAGTTTCCATTTGCTATGAGCACAATATTCTCACGAAAACTTACTTCAAAGTGAAAACCCGGGGATATGATGAAGCCACTTGCACGGAAGTTATCACGAAAAATCGACCAACAGTCTACCTGTGTACTAAGGATCATTGGCAGGTTCCTCCAATAGAAACAACATTTTGAATGAAATGGATATAGTACAGGAAAAGGAAGCTTAAAGAAACATTCACAGCTTGGACTTAAAATCACATAACAAGGTTTTGATCATCCTCGGAATGCACAGGTCCTACAGCTCTCTATTTGCCAGATGGCTGTATGAATGCGGATTGCCAATTGGAGACGATCTACTCGGACCAAAACTGGGAAATCCCGATGGGCATTATGAGGATTTGGATTTTGTGAAATTCCATATGCATATACTGCAGAAAAATGGTTTGGATTTTGATGTTGACGGGAACTGTTCTGAAATCGAAATCAACCAGGAAGATTGGGAGAAGGGACGCAGAATAGTGGATCAAAAGAATCAATTATATCCACAGTGGGGATGGAAAGATCCCCGAACCTGTTTATTCTTAAATTTCTGGAGAAAACTACTTCCAAATGCCAGGTACCTGATCCTTTTCCGGGAACATACAGATGTTATTTACTCGTTGATCAATCGTTATGAAGCCCAGCGATTGAGATCCCTGGGAACTGCCGGGAAAATTGTCACGAAGATCAAACTATGGAAAAACAGGAATAATCAGGCAGAGAAATATCTGGGAGTATGGAATCATTATTATCGGTGTATATTGAGTGGCCTCTCAACAGTCGATCAATCGAATAAAATTTTCATTAACACGAAGGACATTATTGCAAATGATGAGAAAATATTCCATCTCCTGGGAGAGGAATGGGGATTTAATTTGAAATTTAAATCAATGAAATCTTTGGCTGACAACAACATAAAGCGAAATATTGAAAGAAAGTTTCGGTTCGCACAGGACCTTGTCAATGAAGAAAAAGAAATCACCTCTCAGCTCCACGATTTAATTAATTTCTAAATTGAGAAACTAATGAAAAAGGAGGAAGAATTTGATGTAATTCTCGACGCAGAGAAGCCTGACAGCCACTACTTCTCCGACTTGTGGAAGTTTCGGGAAATACTTTACATCCTGTCCTGGAGGGATATTAAAGTCAGATACAAGCAAACGATCTTAGGGATCACCTGGAGTATTCTGCGGCCTTTGATTACGATAGTAATTTTTGTAATCGTATTTGACAAAATTGCTCACCTTCCCTCAGGTGGCGTTCCGTATCCACTTCTGGTTTTTGTGGGCATTTTGCCCTGGCAATTTTTTTCCAGTTCATTTACAAAAAGCAGTCAAAGCCTGGTGTTCAATTCCAGGATGATCTCAAAGGTCTATTTGCCAAGGCTGCTGATCCCAACAAGTGCGGTTGTCGTCAATATCGTCGATCTGTTAATTTCATTGATTCTTGTTTTCATCCTTTTCATTATATATCAGCAACCGGTTGACTGGAGAATCCTTACCCTGCCTGTCTTTATCTTTCAAACGTTTTTACTGGCAATCGGCCTGGGATTCCTTTTTAGCGCCATGAACGCCAAGTACAGGGATGTCGGACTGGTAATACCCTTTATCATTCAGATCGGCATTTATATTTCTCCCGTAGGGTTTACAAGTTCACTCATTCCGGAAAAATGGATGCCACTCTATTCCGTGAATCCTATGGTTGGAATTATTGATGGGTTCCGCTGGGCATTTTCACTTTCCAGGGATCCATTTCCGATACTAAGCTTCCGGATTTCATTAATAATCATTGTGTGTATGGTAATAGTAGGGATTGTATATTTCCGAAAATCGGAAAGAAAATTAGCAGATATCATCTGAGGCAATGACAGTTCTGGAAGTTCAGCATCTGGGTAAGAAATACGTCATAGATCATCGAAATGATCCGTCCAAATATTCGCTTCGTGAATTAATATCTTCGAAAATTTTCCGGTCGGACACCAATATCCTCAGGGAGGAATTCTGGGCATTGAAAGACATCAATTTCAAACTTGAGGATGGTGAGGTTCTGGGTATCATTGGGCCAAATGGATCTGGAAAATCGACATTACTGAAATTGATCAGCCGCATAACAAAGGCTACAACCGGCAAGATCAGAATCAGAGGGAAGGTGGCCAGTTTATTAGAACTGGGAACCGGGTTTCATCCGGAACTGACAGGTCGGGAAAATATCTTTTTGAACGGTGTGGTGATGGGAATGAAACGATCTGAGATCAGGGACCACTTTGATGAGATCGTGGCTTTCGCGGGAGTTGAGAAATTTCTTGACACCCCTATAAAAAGATACTCCAGCGGAATGCAGGTTCGATTGGGTTTTTCGGTTTCAACGCACTTAAGCTCTGATATCTTGCTGGTAGATGAGGTTCTGGCCGTAGGAGATCTCGAATTTCAAAAGAAATGCATTCAAAAGATGGAAGAGTTGGCCCGGATAGGTAAATCCATCATAATCGTAAGTCACAACATGGATCTGCTTCGAAAAGTTGCGGTTAATTGCCTGATCATTGATCAATCCTTACTGAAATATTCGGGCCCGGTAGACAAATGCATTGCACATTACCGTGGCTAATTCGAATTAGCCAGCAGTTGGAAATAATCTCTGACGCAGTTTCCTGATGTACAATTTCAACAGCGGGAATTTGATCTTGCGTATCCGGGTATTGTGAAAATAAGCATAATCATGGGCCAAAGCACTAAATAGATTATTCTCATCGTACTCGGCTGCAATTTTATCACTCAAATCAGCTGGCTGGATATCGTTAAATAATTTATGAGCTTTGTCCGAATCATAGTCCACCCAGGTGTGATCGATATTATTATTCAAAGCCCAAAGCGCTCCAAAAAGTGCGTATCCTGCCTTTTCCCAATCGGTTTCAAGATAGTTTGACATAATCGCCTTAATGTTAGAGAAGTGGTAGGCAGCACCATTTTCGTCTCGCGCATCCCGGTCAGCCTGAATTACCTTTGCGGCCTTGTGTAGTCCATAGTGGAAAGCCTGAAAATCAGACGGATCCGGACAATGACGGGCAGCCGGGACAAGTGGATGAGTGGGATCGGAAAGAACTTTCTTATTTTTAGACTTTACCACCCGGTCTACGAAGAGGTTATCTTCATTTTGGTACCACGTTACATCGTTTCGAAAAATACTGAGCCCAAAGATCAGCTTCCGGGTAAGAAAGTCGTCCACAGTTACCTCCAGATGATCAACTGACGGATCTTCCTGCATTTCATCTACAACCTCCTCGAAGAAGGTGTTTCTGCATAAAACCATGTCAGCATCGATCTTAATGAAGAAATCAAAGTCGTTCTTATTTTCCATGAAGGTACTGTAAAGCTTGTGGTGAGCCGCTTTGTTCCGCAGTTTCTCAACTACAAACAAGTCATAGTCCTTATGAGTTTGACTTCTGATAGCATCCATACAGGCCTCAAACTCATTTTCTATACAATGGAGGACTCCTACCAGGACTTTAGACATAACTATAGGATGGCACTTTTTGACTGGAAAATAGTCTTGCGGTAATGACGCACTGAAATCACGAAATCTTTCACACTTATATATCCTCGTCTGAGCAGGTAAAATGTTATATAAATGTTTTCAAGAAATCTTCTAATCTCCATACCCATTTTTCTCCCGGCACGGGTGGTCATGGAATGATCTCTAATGTAATTGCAGTAGTTTATGCTGTGATAAAATTGTGTCTTTTCACTCAGGAGCACAAAAAAGAACTTGTCTCCTGCAAAGCGAAACCTTCTAATGCTGTTAAGAATTTGAGGAGAAATAACACCTTTCTTTACAATGGCGGCACTGGTATTTTTTATTGGTGACATTCTTGTAAAATACTTATTCAACAGAAATCTCCTGCCCAGGACTCCCCTTGTTCCATATATTTCATATGGTTTTTCAATCTTTTCAAGAATTTCTCCTTTCTCATCGATGTGCCGGGAATTGCAGAAATATACGCCCAACTTACTTTTCAGAAGTGATTCAATTCCTTCGGATAAGAATGTGGTATCCGAAACATCATCACTCTCGGCAATCCATATAAAATCACCCGTTGCTTTTTCAATACCTTTCTTCCATTGCCGGAATGGGTTTCCGGTATTTTTATGACTGTATAATACCTCCTTTATCCGGTGGTCATCGGATACCTCTTCAATTATCTCCCTGCTATTATCAACTGATTTATCGTCAAGAATTATGACCTCAATATTGTTGTAGGATTGATTAAATACAGATTCAATTCTCTCTCTCAGGAATTTTCCATGATTGTAATTGGGTATAATTACGGTAACAAGCGGATCCAATGCGAAAATCCTTTAGCTATAAGTTAAGAGTTGCTTAAAATTACCATTCTCCGGGGATTGAAATCCTGTTTGTAACATGCAATGCTTTTTCTCATAGGATACGATTCTTATTTTTTTGAGATAGCTTATGAACAAAATAGCAACTGAGCCTTGAAAAAAATCCTTTTTATATCCTCCTCACTGGTTCGTGGCGGATTGGAAAGACAATTGGTTTATTTCCTTGAAGGTTACGACAGATCTCTTTTTTCAGTCTCTCTTTTGTTGCTTCATGATAAAATCGAATATGAGATTCCTGCTGATGTTGAATTAATCGTATTGCCTCGTCATACTAAAAGAGTAAGATCATTTTTGTTTTGGACCATTTTCAAGTATCGTAAGGCCATCATTTGCAGCCGTGCCTACAGCCGGCATATCATGATGTTTTGCGGAGTACTTCGTCATAGTAAACTGATCATTGAAATCAGGGGCTCCGGGTCTCACCTGGGCTGGTATTATAATCTGGTTCGAAAATACCTGCGCCTGTTCAAATTAAAATGGCAATTGGTATGCAATAGTAGAGGTGCATACTTGGATTTACAAAAACTGATTTCACCCCGGAACACACTCCACTTCGTAAAAAATGGCATAGACCTGGAAAAATTTCCATTTATGCCAACAGAAAAACGAAGGAAAGGAGCTTATGCCATTGGTTTTCTTGGAAGGATAGACCGAATAAAGAACATAGAATTGCTGATTGCGGCTTGTGGAATCCTAAAAAAAGAGCTGAACTTCACCTTGAAAATAAAAGGTGATCAGAAATTTGATATCAGGTATCAACAAGAACTTGCAGGGCTTGTACAAACCAATGAATTGGAGGAGAGGGTTATCTGGGAGCCGGAATCGGATGATGTTACGTCGTTCTATTATGATCTGGATGTGTTGGTAATTCCGTCATTCTCAGAAGGTTGTTCCAATGTCCTTTTGGAAGCAATCGCCTGTGGATGTGTATGTGCAATTTCAAAACCAGCAAACACAAATGGTTTGCTGCCGGAGGAATTTACTTTCTATCCGGATGATCCTGAAAAACTAGCTGATCTTATCCATCACATTTCTGCGCTAAACAATGAGCAAAGAATGGACGCCGTGAAAATCAACCGGCAACTCGTAGAAAGAGATTATGACCTGCTGCAGATGGTGAATACGTATTCTTCCATTTACAGCGAAAGGTCCGGACAGAATCTCCAGTAAAAGAATGGGCAGAGTAGAACATATCAGCACTCAGCTTACCATCGTGGTGGCGACATTTAATCGCGCCAAATTGCTCGAACTGTGCCTGAAGTCATTGGAGGCCCAAACTTTGGACCGAGGTTTGTATGAAGTGATCATTGTCGATAACAATTCCAGTGATAATACGGCAAAGATCTGTGAGGTTTTCACCAGCTCAAATCCGAATTTCCGGTACACGACTGAGGTAGCTCCCGGCCCCTCCAATGCCCGCAACACCGGCTGGAAATTAGCCCGGGGTAATTATGTTGCTTTCATGGATGATGATGGTTGTGCCCATCCTGATTGGGCGTCAAAAATCCTCACATCATTTGAAACCGTATCACCAAAGCCAATTGCAATCGGAGGTAAGATCATTCCACGATTCGAAAAAAAAACTCCATGGTGGTTCTCACCGGAAATTGAAATGAGATCCTGGGGTGAAACGCCACATTTCCTAACAGGTGAAGTAAAATCTCATGGCTTTGCAGGCAGTAATATGGCCCTTTCAAAGACAGATGTGCTTCTTGATCCTGTTTTTAGTCCAAAGCTCGGACTGAATACACAAATTCAAGGCGGTGAGGATACCTATATCTTTTTACAGTTGTCAAAACAAAATGGCGATTTCTGGTATGATCCTGACATTATCGTTTATCACTGGACGGCTCCTCACAAAATAAGTTTTGTCTATCAGATAAAAAGATCATTTCAAAGCGGCAAGACCTTCAGGTTCATTGCTGACCGCCCCGGAAGTTTTCCAATAATACTTAAAATGATATTTTCAATTTTGATCCGGGTCCCTATCGTAATATTCTTTCTTCTCAGTATTTTTTATACACAAAACGCCCTGAAATACGGCAAGCGGATAGCTTGGTTATGCGGATTTATGTTATCACCACGGCAACTTGATCAGGAAAAGGAGAAAAAGGATTGATCACTTTCTAATCTCCAGGGACTATCTTAATTGGTTAAAGATTACTTTTAAAATCAATTCATCTTTGTCCTTGAGAATTTCCGCTTTCATAGTGACCCATAATAGACTTGAACTACTGCAAAGGTCTCTGGAATCGGTATTGGCTCAAACCCATCAGATAGATGAATGTATAGTCGTGGACGATGGAAGTTCGGATGGCACTGAGACTTATTTGAATGACTTTGTAGATCAAAACCCAAATTTTATTTATTTAAGAAACAACACCAGGAAGGGGGCTTCATTCTCCAGAAATCTTGCTATAAAAACTGCCAGAAACGACATCATCACAGGATTAGATGATGACGACTACTGGTACAGCACCCGCATTGAAGTATTCACTAAGCATTTCTCTCCGAAATGGTCTTTTATCACAGCCAGAAGTATTGTCCATGATGTCAACAAGAAATATGAAATAGGCCATAGGAGAATTGTATCCTACAACGATCAGAAAATTTGGAATCGTGTAGGCGGACAGTTTATGGCACTAAAAAAAAGAATAATTGATGTCGGTGGGTATGATGAATCATTGATCGCAGGTCAGGATTATGATCTATATCTAAGGTTACTTAAAATGTATGGTAGTGCTTTTCAGATTCAGGAAGTGGTGCAGGTGGTTGACCAGGAGCACGGCTTTCCCAGGACTTCTGACAATCCAAAACTTGGGTATATTAATTGCTATTTTAAACATAGATCCGATCTTTCCGTCAGCGAAAGAGTTTGTCAGATCCACAGGATCAAAGAAGTGTCAAACGGCTGCGTGCCATTCAGATTCATATGGCTGGCTCCTACATTTTACATGTTCATTAAAATGCTGAAGTATTACATCGAATTTCACTTTCGGAAGAAATGGATGATCTCGCAGTTTTGATTCCTCATTTTAACAACTACACCGGTTTGATGCGAACCCTGGATAGTATTGCAAATGACAACAGCACCAAGGTAAATGTTTTTGTAATCGATGACGGAAGTCAGGAATTCGACAAAGAAAGACTGGAAGACCATTATGGATCACTCCTACACCTAACTATTAGGTCATTGAATAGAAATCAGGGAGTGGCCCAGGCTCTGAATTTAGGTTTGGAACTTATTCGAAACAGGTCATTTGCTTATATCGCCCGGATAGACAGTGGAGATGAAATGATGCATAACCGACTCAAAAAACAAAAACAATTTTTAACGGATAACCCCGGAATATCACTTGTCGGATCCTGGGTGGATTTTTTTGACACAGAAAGTAACCGTAGCGTATTCACATACAAAGTACCTGAGAGCCATAAGGAGATAAAAAAGGCGATGAATTTTCAGAATTGCTTTGGAGGCTCAGCTGTTACGTTCCGAACGGAAATACTTGATGAGATTGGTCCGTATCCTACAGAATACTTCACCGAGGACTACGCATACTTTTATCAAATCGTAAATAATTTCGAAACTGCCAATATCCCGGAAGTACTGACCAGGTGTGAACTAAATCCACGGGGTATCACGATAAAACAGCGCAAAGCACAATTCAAATCCAAGATCCACGTGATCTCAGATTTCTCAAAAGACCCCTTGCTGAAGCGATTGGGTATTATAAAAAATTATCTTGTGGGCTTGTTTCCGCACTCCGTGATAAAAAGATTGAAAAAGACATTCTGGCTATAAAACATGAATAAGGTAAGTATCATCATACCAACATACAATGCCGCCTCATTTCTGGATGAATTACTTGCTTCCCTGATGATCCAAACAGCTCCTCCACAGGAAATCCTGGTAATCGATTCTTCCTCCACTGATGAAACATTGCAAATCGCTTCAGCCCCTGGAATAAAAACAAAGAAAATAGAAAAGAGCGAGTTTGACCATGCGGGAACCAGAACGCTGGCTGCGGAAATCGCTTCGGGAGATTATCTTATCTTCCTGACACAGGATGCTCTCCCTGCCGATGAAAACTCCATTTGTAATATTATCGAGCCTCTGACACATGATGAAAGGATTGCAGCTGTGGGAGGGAAACAAATCCCTGACGAAAAAGCAAATCTCCTGGCACGGCATTCCAGGTTTTACAATTACTCCGATCAACCATTTTCCCGATCTATGAATGATGCAGGCAAATATGGTTTCAGAACTTTTTTCCTTTCAAACTCTTTTGCAGCTTATAGAAAAGATTGCCTGAAGGAGATCGGATATTTTGGGAATAATGTTGATTTTGGGGAGGATGCTATTGCAGCAGCAAAACTCCTGCTCCACGGATATTGCATTGGATATGCACCATCGGCCAAAGTTATTCACTCGCACAATTACACAATGCGGCAGGAGCTATCCAGGTATTTCAAAATCGGCACTTTTCATGCCAGGAATCGAAGATTGTTCAAAAGATTTGGCCCGTCTTTGTCCGAGGGATTAAAATTTATTCGTTCGGAGTCAAAATTTATTCTTCAAAACAGATCGGTCATGCTTTTCCTTTTTTACCCGCTTCGAATTGTGCTAAGGGCGGTGGCCTACTACCTTGGAAAAGCCCAGGCCTTTCGAAGTAATTAATGAGAGTCTTTGTACGTCCTTGATTTTTTGGGCTTTGGCGCAATAAACAGAACGATCAGCACGGTCCTGAAAAGAATGGAAAGGTCCGTACGCAATGAAATGCTATTCCGGTATTTCAGGTCAATCCGCATTCTCTCTACCACATCGTTCAAATTATGCGCATATCCGAACTCGATCTGTCCGATAGATGTGATCCCGGGCCTGATTCGCTGCAGCGCTTTAACATCGCCATCAAGTGCAACGGCTTTTTCCACATAAAAAGGCCGTTCAGGTCTTGGGCCAACAAGGGACATATTTCCCTTAAGCACATTCCAAAGTTGAGGGATCTCATCCAATTTGGTTTTTCTCAGGAACTTTCCAACACCTGTAACCCGGGGATCCTCTTCACCGATTGACAATTGCGGTCCGTCGGGTTCGCTATTGACATACATACTGCGAAACTTATAAAAAGTAAATGGTCTGCCAAGCTGACCCAATCTCTCCTGGCTGTAGAAGATCGGTCCACGTGAAGAAAACAAAACCAGTAATGACACCAGAACGTAAACCGGTACCAGGATCACCAGGAGTGAAATACCGACCATCAGGTCAAAGAGACGTTTGCCGTAGCGAAAATAAAATGAAACTCTAATTGGAATTGTAATTTGCTGATCCGGCGTTAGAGATCCTTGCACCATTAACCCCCGCTCGGAACACCTGGGGCACTTGGCAAGTCCGCTTCTTCTGTTCCCGAAGGCCCATCTCCCCCGGAGGTTACAATATACACCACTCCTGCTGCTATCACGGCACCTGGTCCGATGATCATCCAAATAGGTAAACCTCCCGAAATCTTAAATGGATTTGTCTGAAATGACTCACCTGAATTACTCAGATTTTGAAGTTGCAACTCGTAACCGGCACCCTTATCCAAATCGGTTCCTACTATCCACCTGTACTCTCCGGTATTATTGACATCGTCCAGTCTTTTTACAATTCTACCATCCCGGACCAAATCGATGCCAATGCGATCACTGCTTCCACCACCTTCCCAACGGACAGTCGTCTCCTTCTTTTGTTTTGCCGATATCCGATCTCCTACGGAGTGGATCGGCACATAGGTGACTATTCCCCTCAATTCAAACTGGATCTGTCCGTCAAATGTTTTTAGCTCCCGCTGCGCGTTCCACTCGATGGATAATGTATTACCATCAGAAACCACATCATCTCCGACATCTCCACTAACATACTGAAGTGGCCTTGTATAATTGTCATGAGATCCATATATGTCAACCTTATACTTTTCCCCTCGGTATTGCGGGTTCACATTATAATTTATTATGACTTTGCCCTTGCTTTGGCTTACATCAATTACCTGGAATTGCTGGCTGTAACCTGCAATGGAGATGAGAAACAGTATTATCAGAAAAGCACCCCTCATTTACCGAAGTATTAGTTGTTCAATGTTAAAATTGACTAAATAACGTCTAAAAAACAAGCTTACGTACCCGTATTGACCAAAATAAAAGCCCCGCTCTCCAGGTAACCTTCAGGAGGACGGGGCTTCACCCAAACAATTTGTTAGTTTATTTTTTTACTTTGTCCACGATCGCTTTGAACGCATCCGGGTTGTTCATTGCCAGATCTGCCAAAACCTTCCGGTTTATCTCGATATTGTTCTCCTTCAAGAGGCCCATAAACTTCGAATAACTCAAATCGTACTGACGGACTCCGGCATTGATCCGCTGGATCCACAAAGCTCTGAATTCCCTCTTCTTGGCCTTGCGGTCCCGATATGCATATGTCCAACCTTTCTCAACGGCATTCTTTGCTACCGTCCAAACATTTTTTCTTCGACCAAAGTAACCCTTGGCGTTTTTCATCATTTTTTTGCGCCGGGTTCTTGATGCTGCGCGATTAACTGTTCTCATTTCTCATCTTTTTTGACAATTGGCGAACCGCCGGCTGGCGGTCTCTTATAACCAATTATCGGGTTAAACCATAAACCTTTAGAGATTAAGCAACTGCTTAATATTCTTTTCATCTGACTTATGAACCAGCGTCATATGTGTCAGATTACGCTTTTGCTTCGTTTCCTTCTTTGTAAGGATATGACTTTTATAAGCGTGTTTTCTTTTAATCTTTCCCGTACCCGTCAGCTTGAATCGCTTCTTTGCACCGGAATTGGTCTTCACTTTAGGCATTCTGATCTATTTTTTATTTTGCTTGGGTGCCATCAACAAAAACATTCGCTTTCCCTCGAGCTTAGGAAACTGTTCAACCTTTGCTTCCTCCTCAAGAGCCTGGGCAAACTTTAGTAACAATATCTCACCCCTCTCCTTAAATACAATTGTTCTTCCAACAAAATGAACAAAGGCTTTGACCTTCGATCCATCATTCAAAAACTTTTTTGCATGGTTTAGCTTAAAGTTGAAATCATGATCATCCGTATTCGGACCAAACCGAATTTCCTTTACAACCGTTTTCTGAGCTTTGGATTTGATCTCCTTCTGCTTTTTCTTCTGGTCGTATTTGAATTTAGAGTAATCAATAATCTTACAAACCGGCGGAACAGCTTTCGGAGAAATTTCTACAAGGTCCAATCCCTGTTCTTCGGCCAATTTCAAAGCCGTGGATAAAGGATAAACATCAACTTTAACATTATCTCCTACAACTCTAACAGGCGTCGCTGTGATCTTTTCATTTACCTTGTAGGGTTCTTCAATTCTTACCCGACCTAGTGGTCTTCTTTTCTGTTTACCGATTGTTTTCCTTCTTTATTATTTAACCATTCAAAAAAATGAAACGCAAATATCGTATTATTTTCTATTTAATTGTAATACTGCGTCAGTCATTTTAACATTTCATTGACCTCTTTCCGAAACATGGATTTAAACTCACCGACCGGCATTTGACCTAAATCTCCTTTGCCATGAGCACGCACGGAGACGGCGTTTGAATTTACTTCCTGCTCACCAACAATCAGCATATAAGGTATTTTTCTGACCTCTGAATCACGAATTTTCTTGCCGATTTTCTCATCTCTTTCATCTATTATCCCCCTGATATCACTTTCCTGCAAATCGGCATACACGGTTTTGGCATAGTCATGGTATTTTTCCGAGATCGGCAAAATGGCTATCTGGTCCGGTGCCAGCCACAACGGGAAATTTCCCATGGTATTTTCAATAAGAATTGCCACAAAACGCTCCATTGATCCAAACGGTGCCCTGTGGATCATTACCGGACGATGCTTGAGGTTATCCGATCCAACATACTCAAGGTTGAATCGCTCCGGCAAATTATAGTCCACCTGTATCGTCCCCAATTGCCACTTCCTTCCCAAGGCATCTTTCACCATGAAGTCCAGTTTCGGACCATAAAACGCCGCCTCACCAACCTCAACAACAGTTTCCAGACCTTTTTCATCTGCAATCTCCTGGATCTCGGCTTCAGCCTTGTCCCAGGCATCATCTTCCCCAATATACTTATCCGGATCATTTGGATCCCTCAAAGAAACCTGAGCTGTATATTCCGTAAAACCTAATGCTTTGAAGACATGGAGCACAAGGTCTATGACCTTCGCAAATTCTTCTTTCACCTGAGCAGGTCTGCAAAAAATGTGGGCATCATCCTGGGTAAATCCCCTCACCCTTGTCAACCCATGAAGCTCGCCGCTTTGCTCATACCTGTAAACTGTCCCGAATTCCGCATATCGGATGGGCAGATCTTTGTAAGACCTGGGCCTTGAATTGTACATCTCACAGTGATGCGGGCAATTCATTGGCTTCAATAAAAACTCCTCATTCTCCGCGGGGGTAGTTATCGGTTGAAAAGAATCCTTACCATATTTTTCGTAGTGACCGGATGTTACATAAAGTTCCTTGCCACCAATGTGGGGTGAAACGACCTGGTCATACCCGGACTTGACCTGCTCCTTCCTCATGAAGTTTTCCAGTCGCTCACGGAGAACGGCTCCCTTGGGCAGCCACAATGCCAGTCCTTTGCCGACCTTTTGTGAAAAAGTAAACAGGTCGAGTTCCTGCCCTATTTTTCGATGGTCTCTCTTCCTGGCTTCTTCCAGCAGTTCCAGGTATTCCTTCAGCTCTTTCTGCTTTGGAAAAGTGATCCCGTAAAGTCTGGTCAGTTGCTTTCTCTTTTCATCACCACGCCAGAACGCACCTGCCACATTCAGTATCTTCGCAGCTTTCACAAATCCCGTATGAGGCATATGAGGCCCCTTGCACAGGTCGGTGAAGTTCCCCTGGGTATAAAAAGTAATGGAGCCATCTTCCAATTCATCTATTAGCTCCAATTTGTATTCATCACCCTTTTCACGATAGTAGGCCAGTGCGTCAGCTTTAGAAATTTCTTTTCTGGAATACCCGTTCTTCTGCCGGGCCAGCTCCATCATCTTTTCTTCCAGTTTTTCAAGATGCTCGGAGTCAAAATGCTGGTCTCCGAAATCGACATCATAATAAAAACCTGCGTCAATTGGCGGTCCTATTCCGAACTTTACACCAGGGTACAAAGACTCCAGGGCCTCGGCCATTAAATGTGCCGACGAATGCCACATCGTTGATTTTCCTTCTTCATCATTCCAGGTCAGCAATTGCAGATCAGCATCCTCGCCTATCGGTCTGAATGCATCCCAAACTTCACCGTTCACCCTGGCAGCCAATACATTTCTGGCCAGGCCTTCGCTGATATCGACGGCAACATCCAGAGAAGTCACACCGGCATTATACTCCTTCACACTTCCATCGGGAAGCGTGATCTTTATCTTCTTTTCACCCATCAGGGATTATTTTTTTTTGAATTAAGGTCCAGTATCGGGATTTCCTGCCCGGTCTCCCGAATTTTCTGCAAATATGCAATTTTTCGGGTTACAAGATCAAGTTGTTCGATAGCTTCCTCATCAGTAGAATCCAGAGCGATCAGCTGATTATAATAAATCAATGATCGTGACAAAAAACCTCTTTCCTGATCGATATTACCTCGTTGCAATATGGCATTTCTGTTTTCCGGCTCATCCTTCAGTATTTCAACCAAACAAAGTTGAGCTGAATCCCAGTTCTCTTCCATTCGATACCATTCGGAAAGCAAAAACAATTCTTCATTTCCATCGTACGGTTTTAATCTGTTCTTCGCCATGGTTGTATCCCCGGCGTTGTAGTAAGCATTTGCCAGGTAAATGTTCAGCTGCGGATCATTATTTGAAGAAAGATATTGCGTTAGTAGGTCTATGACCTCTGCAACACTCCCTGACTGAAGCAAAATCGGTACGAATCTATGAAGACCTGATTCCTCCAACCGGTCACTTTCCCAGGCCTCAAGATAACTGTCCATTGCAGCGACGGTATCTTTCAGCGACAGATAACTGATCGCACCGAAGATGTAATCATCCCTGTCACCGAGCTCCATTAATCTATCCAGATCCTTTCTGGCCAATTCAACGTTGCCGACATTGACAGCTGCTTCAATTTTTGCTTTTACCATGCTCTTCGGAATATCCCCGACCAATTCCTGCTCAGAGATCAGGTTTAACAATTCCCTGTACAACTCATGCGTTCTGAAATAATCTATTTGCTGATTGACGAACAGGGGATCAAGACCGATGAGTTTTCTTGCCCGTTCTATGGACTTCCCCGATTCTTCGGGCCATCCCAATTTTTCATAATGTGAAAGCTGAAGCCGGATCAATCTCAAATTTTCCGGGTCATCTTCCAGCCTGGATTCTATGGACCTGGCGGATTTCAAATAATAATCTGCTCCAAGTTGCGGAATGACAATTTTGTCGCTGTCCCCGGAGCTTCCGCAACCAGCCAGAAAGATTGAAATAAAGAGAAGTCGAACGAACACTTAGATAATAATTTGGACGCTGAATTTTAGCCCAAAATTATTAATATTTGGATGATTCAGATAGGTCAGCCGATGAAATGCATCCACCCTGAATATCTTGAATATATTTTCAATTCCGTAGCCCACCTCCGCGTACGGTTTAGTGCTCAAAGTGAAAAATGGGATCATGGGATTGCCAAGCTGATCCTGCGGATAAATTGTAAGATCTTTATTGGAGTCTTTCATACCCCCATAAACCATATTCATGTTTCCAACCAGTCTCCATTTCAGTTTTCGCATCAACGGAATTTTATTGAGTACCAGGCCTTCAAATGAATGCCGGTACCTCAATGCCACATACTGATCACTTGAGAATTCAAAGTAATTCATAAGATTGTAAGTAAAGTTGGCATAAACCGGTGTTTCATTTCCCAGATGATTAAATAGCAGCGGATATGGAACATCCCCAAAAATGATACCTCCCGAAAGGTCAAAGTACGATATGCCTAAAGCTGCCATTTTCTGACGTTTCTCAAACCTTAACTTCAGCCGGTGATACGTCAGGTCACTCCCCAGGAAATTGGGGATGCCATACGTATAATCAAACGTAATGGCAGGCCACCGAATAGTTCCCAGACTCCATCTCTCATTGTCATTGATCACAAAAATTTCATCCTTCCCCCACCGGGTGGAAAAGGTGATTTCCGAGATATCAAAATCACTGAGCATTGTAGCCGGATCCCCATTTTCGGGAGTGAATTGAAAATCAAACCGGGGGTGAAATGATTGTTGCTTGAATTCTATAGTTTGGTTTAAACCTGTCCACAGATGTTTTTGGTAGTAAATGCGATTTTTAGTGTACATAAAAGGCTGGGTCAGCACCCCAAACCTGCTGAATGAATAGAAGAAACTCATCAAGGGGACATTCTGATTCAGTGTCCAGATCTGGTCTATTTCCTTTTGTCTTTCGATCCTGATCGTACTCCACTTTTCACGATTGAGGACAAAATCAAAGTAACTCAGGTACTTTCCACGATTATCTTTTGTGCCATATGCGTAAAATCCTCCGATAGTCAGTTTTTTGCTGAATTGGAAATTTGTTCTGGCTCCCACTCCCAGCCTTATCCCCTCCATATCATTGTCCCCGAAGAAGACCGTATACGGACCGATATCAATGGGTCCCGTTTTAATATATCCCGTAGCTCCGAATTTTGCGGCATCCAGCGATGTTTTGACAATCGGGATCTTTTTCAATGTATCGATCATCTGATATACGTTTTCCTCGGTTGCCGTGAGACTGTCATGCCGATTTTCTTCCCAAAAGTTCTCAGGATATTCCTGGGCGTCCATTTCCATGGAAACCGGGTTTTGATAGAAATCAGGAGATTTTGGCTGGTTAACCACAAAATCCTTTGCACTCACATAAAACTTTGCAAGAAATCCGGCCGTGTTTTTTGACACCTCCGATCCGTCAACAACAACCCTGGATTTTTCAGGTATCCAGGCACCGGCGGCAGTTCTCCGGAGATCCTGCTGAATTTTAATTTTGTCTATGAAATTGAGATTGGCAGATTCGGTGACAGATGCATCTATACGCTTTAGTGCATAATCTTCCCTTGTGATCCACATGGTCCCCTGAAATGCAAGATCCTGATCATTTTTTGGATAAAAATCCACTCTGTATACATAATCATCATCAATGTAAAGACTATCCATCAGGTCATAGTCATAGTATAATTTCCAGCTATCAGCTATGGGAGAGGCAAATTCCTTACTGACAATATTTAGCCAGTTCTGATAAAAATTATATTCCTGAAGTGTCGATCCGATCACCTGTGAGGTGGTGGTACCATCCGTGAGTCCAACTCCTGTGATCTTTGTTTTGAGTATGTGCTCATGGCGGTAGGTTGGATTCTTCCGGTAGTAAAACCTGGAAATTGCTTCGGAAATAAAAAAGGGCAGTACTGGTTTTCCATCTTCGCCGGCTATCTGGTCAATGCTATCCAGAACCTGTGTGATTTTTTGAATGACCTTTCTTCTCCTGATCTGGTCGGAGATGTTGTCCATGTCAAGCTCAATCTTCGTGTATGCCTCATACTCATAGGCATCCAGGGATCGCTTGTCATTTTTCTTTTTGTTTTTAATGACCTCCCGAAGAATTGGAAATGCCGGATTTTCACCAGCGTACAGTACCACCGCAGCTAATGTCTGAACGTCTTCATCTAACTGGAAATTGATGATCTGGGTTGACTCGCCCGAAAGCCCTTTGCGCCGGGTAACAAATCCGATATATCTGACCTCAATAGAATCGACGGGAAGATCAGTGCGGGCCACAAAGTTTCCGTCAAAATCCGTGATCGCTCCGTCTGTGGTACCTGTAAAAATAATATTTGCGAACGGAATCGGTGTGCCGGTTTCAGACTCTGTTACCTTTCCTGATACAACGACAGATCTCTGGGCCAGCCCATGAAAAATGACTATGAAGAAAGCAACTGTCAGATAAAACTTCACGCCCGGGAATTCAGATTAATCCGTTAACGCAAAAATGAGCGAATGAATTCTATCCAGTCACCAAAAATTCTATTAATCGTTCTTTAAATGACCTTTCTTGATTTTATTCACATCCTTCTGGAGATTTAAAACTATCCCGGTAAGTTTTTCCAGGGTGATTTCATCGGCCGCATCAGGATCAGGAAACTGGATGCTGATATAGGCTATTGCTTCCCAGATTTCCTCGACATCAACCGGATCAACTTCGTAAGGCGAATATGATTTATTGTCGGAAACCAGGAATAATTTCCCTTTCTCTTCCAGGTAGTTAAAAACACGTTTATATACGATCCCATCCTGACGGGTGATCAGCACATAGGTCTTTCCGCTTCTGACATCCCTGATGGATTCAACGTATTTCCCAATTACGATTGATCCCGACGCTAATGGTGTCATGGAGTCTCCGTTTATTTCAAAAGCACGGTAAGTGGCATTATGTGGCAGGATCGGTAACCTGAATTTAGGTAGTTCGGCAATGTACTCGGGATCTGAAAAGCCATTCAAATATCCTGCTGCCGCTTTTGACGGTACCAACTCTATGTTTTCCCTGTCTTCACTGTCTACGGTAACTGAAAGAATTCTGATTTTTTCCCTTGCCTTTTCAAAATTCTCCTCATTTGTCAGATCCTGATTGATAAGTCCATCTACGGAAACGGATAAAACCTTTGCGATGGATGTCAGCGTTTGCAGTCTGGGTTCTGCCCGGCCCTCTTCATAGGCCCCAACCAGTGAACGTTTAATTCCGACCTCATTGGCAAATTGCTCCTGAGTAAACCCGGCCTTTTTTCTCAGATGTTTTATGTTATCAGCAATACTCATTATTCAAATGATGTATGATTAATTTCAAGTAATAGTAGAAAGCCAATTTAAAAATTTAACATCATAACTAAGAGTCGAATATTATGAAATTCATATCCTCCTGAGTCGACTTTCCTATGGAGTACAAATGAATATGGTGAAAATCACGGTTGAGTCGTATGGTGTTTAATTTTTCTTTAATCCGTACAACTACATCTTTCAATGTCTTGCTTGCATCCACAAGTACATAACCATACATATCCTGCTTTTCATGTAAGGTGGCGTAAAACTTAACCTGGCATTTTCCGGAATTCAATTTTTTCGTGGACAATCTTAATTTATAGAAGTCATCAAAGGTCACATTTGTATTAACATCCATTAGTTCTTCAATCCTGGAATTTTTTGTACTGATCATTGCTAAATACTATTTATTTTAGTATTATTGATTATAAAATTAGTAATTTTAATTTAAAAAGTAAAATTTTGCTAAATATTTTAGATAATGGATAACATTTTAGTAAAGAAGAAATCAAAAAAAACTGCCAGGACGTTTAAGGACCTGATCGTTTGGCAAAGGGCTCATGAGTTTGTATTGATCACGTATCAATTCACACGAAGATTTCCAAGTGATGAAACAGAAGGGTTGATCGTTCAATTCAGAAGAGCGTCAATTGCTATAGCCACCAGTATCGCACAAGCCTTCAGAAAAACTGGACCAAATGAAAGAATGAGGTTACTGAATCATGCTATCGGGTCACTGGAGGAATGCAAATACTACCTGGTATTGTGTGAAGACCTGAACTACGGTTACAACGAAGATCTGGCACATCTTTCCCAGGAAATTGATGTGTTGTTGGATGATTTTCGTAAGTCGATGCATACCCGGTCGTTGGCGTTATAGCGGTTGCGAGTTGCGGGTTACGAGTTATGAGGCTATTGATCGCAAAATATTAAGTTGAAAAATGGCAAAATCATATAAAGACCTGGATATCTATCAAATATCGTTTCAATTATTTGAGAGAACTCACAAATTTTCTCTTCAACTACCAAACCATGAATTATATGAACTAGGTAGTCAACTAAGGAGATCGGCGGATTCCATCAATTCAAATATTGTTGAAGGATATGGCAGGAAAAGGTATAAAAATGATTTTATCAAATTTTTAACATATGCCCATGCAAGTAATGATGAAACTATAAATCATCTTAGGAAGATAATTGCTGTATATCCACAATTTGAAGAATCAGCCACACAATTGAAAAATGAATATGACGAATTAGGTAGTAAAATATTCGGATTTATTCAATATGTGATAAAAGATTGGAGGATATAATTTAAGTCTCAGATGCAACTCGCAACTGGCAACTCGCAACTGGCAACTCGCAACTGGCAACTCGCAACCGGCAAAATGCTTATTTCCATGCAAAATATCCCCTACTCCAAACGCGCCATCATCCACATGGACCTGGATGCTTTCTTTGTGTCTGTAGAATGTCTTCGCGATCCGAGGTTGAAAGGTATTCCACTGATCATAGGTGGTAAAGAAGGCCGGGGTGTCGTCACTTCATGCAGCTATGAGGCCAGGAAATTCGGAGTGCACTCCGCAATGCCTACAAGACTTGCCATGCGTTTGTGTCCTGATGCCAAAGTCATTTCCGGCGATATGGAGGCTTACAGTTATTTTTCGAGAATTGTCACTAATATCATTAGGGAAGATGCCCCGGTATTCGAAAAAGCGTCAATTGACGAGTTCTACATTGATGCAAGCGGGATGGATCGTTTCTTCAGTACATTTCAATGGTCCCATGACCTGCGTGAAAAAATCATATCGGAAACGGGACTTCCTATTTCCATGGGTCTATCAGTAAACAAACTTGTATCTAAAGTAGCTGCAGGTGAATACAAACCCAACGGGGAAAAATATGTGGAAAGAGGTCATGAAAAGGAATTTTTGGCCCCGCTGTCT
This sequence comes from Cyclobacteriaceae bacterium, assembly GCA_028278225.1. Lineage (GTDB taxonomy): Bacteria > Bacteroidota > Bacteroidia > Cytophagales > Cyclobacteriaceae > JANQEU01. Next base: position 104,138 of record JANQEU010000022.1, on the reverse strand, counting down.
GTGAAGAAGATCCCAATGATCGGCAAAAAAACTTCACAATTCCTATATGATATGGGCGTGTACTACGTCAAAACCCTCAGGGAAATGCCGGTTAAACTATTGGAGCGGGCATTTGGAAAGAATGGCAGGGCGTTATGGAATAAAGCAAATGCCATCGACAATACACCTATCATACCATATAGCGAGCGTAAATCTATTTCTACGGAATGTACATTCGACCAGGACTCAATAGATGTGAAAAAAATGAAGACGATGCTAACTACCATGGTGGAAAAATTATGTCATACCCTGAGATTGGAGCAAAAGCTGGCTTCCTGCGTGACCGTGAAAATCAGGTATGCCAATTTTGATACGGAAACCAAACAAAGACATATCCCCTACACTTCTGCCGATCAGGTCATTATTAAGGAAGTTTTGGATCTTTATGAAAGCCTTTACACCAGAAGAATGTTACTTCGGTTGATAGGTGTGCGTCTCAGTGACCTTGTTCACGGTAACTACCAGATCAATTTGTTTGAGGATACGGAAGAATCCCTAAGGTTATACCAGGCGATGGATCATGTGAAAATGAAACATGGAAAAGATGCGATCGTCCGTGCTGCAAGCCTGGGCATGTCCCGCAAGATCAGATTTGATAATAATGTATTTGGTGCTTCTAAGTATTATTGATTTAGTTTGGTTCCGGTTCTGAGCTTTTATCTATGAAACAACCTTTTATTCTTAATGGAAAACTGTTGATCGGCGTACTATTGGTTTTTGCGAGTTGCAGCCAAAGCGGTGAGAAAAGTGAACAGAGACTATACCCCTTTGCATTATCCGAACCTACTGAAAAACCGATGGTTTTTTCTGAAGGTACGATCACAACGACCAACGGGATTTATTTTTCCAGGGATGGTTTCACACTGTTTATTTCAAATCCTATTGACAAACAGTTCGATAGTGGTAAAAAGTTTGCAGGTATTTTCAAATCAATTTATCGAAATGGCAAATGGACAACCCCGGAACCACTGGAACTGGAGATGGACGCCTACCATCCGGTACTGTCTTATGATAACCGGTGGCTGTATTTCAATTCTCGCTCACACCCGGATTCGGTCGGTAATGAGATTCCACACAACATCTGGAGAGTAGATCCATCGGACTTATCCAACCCCGAACTGGTTGCAACTGTTAATTCCTCCGGATATGAATCTTACCCCTCCCTGGCCAAAAATAACAACCTGTATTTCAATTCAAACCGCATCGGAGGAAAAGGGGGAATGGATATTTACGTCTCAAAATTTATTGACGGGAACTACTCGGAACCGGTAAACCTGGAAGTACTGAACTCCGGTGAAGAAGAAAATGACCTTGTTGTTGATCCGGAGGAAAAATTTATCATTTTCAATCGTTATGTGCATTCCACAAACGAAATTGATCTGTTCATTTCATACAATGAACAAGGAGAATGGTCACTGCCAAAAACGGTGGATAAAATAAACGCCTCCGAAGTATGGGAATTAACACCAACGCTCTCTCCCGACGGCAGATACTTTTTCTACGAGGTTGACAATAAGATCATGCAGGTTGATTTGTCTGCGATCATGGACTGAATTCCGTTGGGGAGATACCGGCCATTCGATACCTTTTCAAAGACTCATTTGTTCTATTTCATCTTATTTATTGCAAAATCTTTAGTTCTGTAAGGTTTATTTAATATTTTGAAGTGTGTGCCATATGTTGAACTACCGGAGAAGCAATATCCTAAGGAACCTGATAATTGTAATGGTGATATTTTTCCTCCACAATTATGCTTCGGCACAGGAGGAGGTCCACTTTAACAAGATCCGGGTGAAAGCCGGCAGGTACATTACTTTCAGCGGAAAAACCACCTATTGCGAAAAGGAAACGGAGTTTACACTTGCTGATACCATCGACTATTTCATTTCAAAGAGGAATGTCAAAAAAAATACGGATCAGTTTTATGGTAAATTAAAAAAGCGATTGCAGCGCCGTGATGACCGGATTTCAAAAACACTTTATAAAGTGACTTTCGGTAAGGATCAAAAAACCAAAAAACAAGTCCAGACGGTTGAATCAAGCATAAGTTATTTCCATCCTTACAGAAACAGGACGATCAGGAATCTTTATTTCAAAGAACTCAATGTTTTCGGGACAGACATTAAGGATACCGCTAAAGTTGTCAGGGGACCTTATCACTTTTTAAATCGGTTTCATATCCCGACGCATGACAGGGTCATCAACAATAATCTATTGATCAGGGAAGGCGATCGGATAAACCCAATGATCATGGCAGATAATGAGAGGGTGCTAAGGCAGTTACCTTTTATAAAGGATGCTAAGATCATGGTCGCCCGTAGGCCGTCCTCTGGGGCAGACGTTGCTGTGGTGACAAGGGATGTTTTCCCACTGAGGTTTGATATTAATCCGAGCGTATTGTCCGGAAATAGATTTGGTTTTAGTAATATCAATCTTTTTGGAACCGGCCACGAATTGGAGACGGAACTACTGTTTAATGACAGGGATAGAAATGTGAGCCATGATACATATTTGAATATTAGAAATGTCCGGGGGACTTTTATTTCATCATCGATAAATGTTGCGAATAGTTTTTCGAAGGAGGGTGCCGGCGTCCAGTTTTTTCGTGATTTCTACACGCCCAATACGCTGTATGCAGGTGGGGGCGAAATTAGTCGATACCGGATCAGACAGATATTTCTTCCAAATGGACAAATCCTCGGTCCGAATTCCGATCTGACCAATTCTTTTGAATTGAACAGCACGCAAAGTACCCAGGACATATGGATCGGAAGAGCATTTACAGGGATAGAAAACCTGCCCATCTTCCTGGATTTACGGCGCTGGCGACTGTTGGCAGCCGCCCGGATCAACAGGGTAAAATTTAGCGACCGGCCTCCTGTCAATGAAACCAATAATGAACTATTCCATCACAGAACTAGATTTATTGCCAGCATCGGATTATCGTCGCGTCATTACTACAAAGACGTTCTTGTTAATTTCTTTGGGCGGACCGAGGATATACCGGCCGGCAACCTTATTCAATGGACTGCCGGTTATGAAATCGGTGAGTTCAAATCAAGAAAATATGCCGGCATCCGGTTTGCAAAAGGCGACTTTATTCCAAATTTCGGATATCTGAGGGGCGAATTGAACACAGGAAGTTTCATGTATGACGGCCAGCTGGAGCAGGGAGTTGTCCAGACAAAGTTTGGGTATTTCACCAGGCTGTATAACTATGATTTTTTGAAATTCCGGCTGTTTTTCAATCTGGAATATACCGTGGGGATCCGAAGAAGAGATTTGGAAATTGTTGATCTGAATGATCCTTATGGGATCAGGGGATTTCAGAGTATTTTGTTGGCGGGGACACGAAGGTTCGTATTCAGCCAGGAAACAGTATTATTCACTCCTATCTACCTGGCCGGCTTTAGAGTTGCCGCATTTAACTTTATTGATGTGGCTTTCTTGAAGGGAACGCCTTTTGAAGGTAAAACGTATAGTGCCGTAGGAGTTGGAGTCAGAATGAGAAATGAAAACCTGGCTTTTAACACGATACAATTCAGGTTTGCATTTTATCCTTTCCGCCCTGACGACATGGGTGCCAGGGATTTTGTTTTTTCTACCAGGGTTTCCGAACCGGTTGAAGATTTTGATCTGCGAGGACCGGATGTTGTTAAATTCAGGAATTGAAATTAGGGACTTGCTGATAGCCCAATTCATCCATCATTTTCAGAACTGTTTCATTAGCGGTAATTTCATCCACTCTCACCTTGTGTTCACCGCTCTGCCATCCGTACAACGAATCGGAATGAATAGGTTTTAGCCTTTCGGACCATGCCCTGTCTTTCAGGATCGTCGCATGGCTGTACCAATCAAGAATCTCCGGGGTGCAGACTTCTCCCAGGAAATCACAGATCTCTTCGATCGTTTCACCGGTTTTGACAACCAGATCCTCATACCTGATCGTCAGCATCTGTGGCCTGTCCTGAAATAACAATCCCGACCCGACATCCCGTATCCAGCGATCAACAGAAATCCAGTATTGGCCTGACAGTGAAGGGTGCTTGGAAGTGCACACTGCCCGTGGGTCCCTCACCATGTGGATAAACCGGACATCCCCAACAAAGTACTCGAGGATTTCCGGTATGTAATAGATGTTGTAGGGCCTTTTGATGCACCACCGTGTTTTACTATCAGCGATCCTGGAAGTCAGCAATCTTCTATAGAACCTGTCGATCCTGTATGGCTTCAATCCATCTTCTTGCCGTCGCCAATCAGTGAATGCATCGACTTCCTTATGAAAAACATGTATTCGAGGATGTGCGGATAATATGGCCTGGAGCAAAGTTGTCCCGGATCTTCCACAACCACCGATAAATATTGGCGGCTTTGAAAACAACCTCGATTCCTTCTGCCGCCCAAAATGATTGATGACCGGACTGCTTATGTGTTGCTTCCACCACGTGTTCATGCCGATTGCAGGTTAGGAGTTAACAGTTGCGGGTTGCGGGTTGCGGGTTGAATTCAACCGGCAACCCGCAACTCGCAACCCGCAACTGGCATCAGGTCTACTGTCCCACAAAGAATATGGCATTGGAAACCATCAATTTTGCATCGTACCAAAACGCCCGGAATAAGACATTATCTGCAAAATAAACAATCTGTCCTCTTCCCTTGTCCTCAACTCCAAACACCAGGGATTTTGGAATGTCCTCCATGACGTGCTTTCCGGCAAAACCGCTGAGATGGTCATCCGCAGATTTGATAACGCCAACGTTTTGTCCATCCAGATACCCATACCGGTTTCTTGATGTTTTTAATGAATAGTACGTATCACCATACCCAAACGCCAGAGGGTGGGTGTTATCCAGGGAAACTCTGAAGATCGCTCCGGGAATAATATTCCTGGCATAGTCCCTTTCCCGGTCTCCATACTTTGCCAGTTTGGCCTTTTCATTCCGCTCATCATTTCTGGATTCAAATTCAGCTTTCTCATCTTCAGAGTTGAACTTACTTATGCCTGCAAAATCCGAATCCACGAACTTTTGAATAGCCCTCTGGAAAAGGATCAGCTTTCCTCCCCCCCTTACCCATTCACTTATCTTTTTCAGGTGATCCTCTTCAAAATTACCATACCAGCCTTCCTGCATTATTAAAATATCATATTCTTCCAGATCCACCCAGCCGATATTATCAGTTTGTATCATGGAAACCGGATATTTTAATTCCTGCTCCATGAAGTACCACGTGGCACCATAATTTGTAGTGGAAGTACCATCACCGGAAAACATGGCCACTTTTGGCCGATCGAGGTACCTGATATCAGAAGATCCAACATCCGGACCATAATCCATAAATCCGGTATTTACCACCTCAGGCGTTCGCTGAAAATCATTGGCAATATCCATGATTGTCGTCTCGAAATCCTCCGGAAGCCGGTCATTGTCCCGCTTTGAAACGATCAGCGTTCCGGGTGAAAAAGATTTTCCGTTCACCTGCATACTGCGTTCCGCAAAACGAACTTTGATGTCGGACTTAAGCAATGCCGATAGAAATTGAGCATCCCTCAGACTGTTCCATTTGAAGAAGAAAGCGTATGCATTTTCAGGTGGATCATTTGGCTGGAATCTGTTTTCAAATTTCTCTTCCTGTATTGACAAAGCTGTAGTCGTGGCATAAGCCTGCATGCCATAGAAATAGGGCACCGACCAGGCCGTGATATCGTACGTCAGGGAATCTGACAGTTTGGTCACAGGCTCAAAAAGGATCTTCGCCAATACACCTTTGGGCTGGTTGGTTGAAATCACCAGGTCATTCGGGTTGATCGTGAAATTTTGCGTTCTTTTTGTTTTGTAATTGTAGCCGCTCAACCCCCTCACACTTGACGCTGAGCCATATTTGATGTCATGGGTATCCAGCCAGACCTTCAAGTGATTCATTTTGTCCACGTTGTCTGACTTCAACACAAATGACTTGTAGGAACCTGCAACCGGAGAACTAAAGAATTTTTCAAATTCAGTAAGCAGCTGACCGGAATTTTGGGAGGACACTTCAATTGTTGACAATCCGGTCGTCAAATGGTGGGTCAACCTGTCCAACAACGTTAAGGTGTCTCCTTCTTGCTTGATCACTCCCAGTCCGCCCATGCCATGACCGGCTTGTTCATATGTCATACCGATCGCACCATTGTAAGTTGGGTAGGTATCTCCATAACTTGGATAGAGCAGGTCAAAGCGTTGCTTGGTGAAATAAAACCAATTGTTTGCATCAAAATACTTGGCATGGTTCCTGCCAATCTGTACCTGGAAGTCTCTTTGCCATTTCGTGATCAACTCATGATAGGGTTCGGCCGCCGGAGCGAAATAATATGGGCTGTTGTATCCCTGTTCGTGAAAATCAACGTGGATATGGGGGAGCCATTTATTGTATTCTTCTATTCGTTCCCTGGATTCCACCTGCGTTTGCCAGGCCCAATCGCGATTGAGGTCAAACAGGTAGTGATTCTGTCTTCCTCCGGGCCAGGGTTCCAGGTGCTCGGCTGCCTGCGGATCAGGGTTATAGGGCATGTTTCCGTATTGCCAGAAGAAATTGACATACCGGTCACGGCCATCCGGATTGATACATGGATCGATAATTACTACAGTATTCTCCAGCCATGCCTGCTTATCTGAGTTCGGCCTGACCAGCTCATAAATAGTGGCCATAGACGCCTCCGTGGAGTTAGCCTCATTGCCATGCACATTGTAACTAAGCCAAACGATCGCAATCTGGGTTGAGGGAGTGCCATCCATCAAACCTGCCCTGCGAAGATTGTCCGCCCGAATGTTCTCCAGATTTGCCATGTTCCGGTCATTGGCAATATATGCTAACAGCAGCGGTCTGTCTTCGTAGGTCTTCCCGTATTCCTGCAATGTGACCATCGGAGAATTCTCAGCTACATGCTGATAATATTCCACCACCCGATGATGACGTGTGAATTTATCCCCGAGTTCATACCCAAGGAACTCTGCCGGTGATTTGAGCTGAGCGGTGGTTATACTTATGGCAAAGATGGTCAGAAGGCCTGTCAGAGAGATTCGCATTTTACTTTTCTTTTTTAAGATCCGGGCTAAAATAATTAAAAAATTAGCGTAAAAATCATGCTTTATTGTGAGTGGTTTGCTAATTTTGTTAGTAATTTTTACTAATTTTATTAGTGTATAATTATCTGCTATTTGAATGTTTGGTTTTCGATGGTTACTGGTTGCGCTGGTTGCTGGTTACCCAACAATACAGCAATGCTCAAACCAGTAACCAGTAACAAGTAACAAGCAATCATGTACTGGAATTGTCATTCATATTTTTCTTTTCGTTACGGCACATTATCCATTAAGGACATATTCAATGAGGCTAAACTTAATGGTGTGCGCAAGCTCATTCTCACGGACATCAATAATACTTCAGGCTACATTGAACTGCTTAGAATTTGCCGGGAAAGCAGCGATGAGTGGGAGTTGGAAATTGCGCTGGGGATTGAATTCAGGCGTGACGATGAGTTGCTCTATATTGGATTGGCCCGAAACAATGAAGGGTTTGAAGAGCTCAACCGGTATCTTTCCTATCACAATAAGACTGACAAACCCCTGCGGAAACAGGCACCGCCTTTCGATCATGTCTATACGATCTATCCGCTGGCAAATGCGCCGGATCAACTGAGGGAAAATGAGTTTGTCGGTATCCGTTCCCATGAGCAAAACCTGATCATCACTTCAAGGTTTAGAAATAAGAGAAAAAAGCTTGTAGCATGGCATCCGGTAACTTTCAGGAACAAGCAGGGATTCAACCTGCACCGTCTTTTCAGGGCAATAGACAGGAATACCATTTTAAGCAAACTCCCGGCTGACCAGCAGGCTCATGTAAGCGAAGTCATGGTTCCGGAGCTGACCCTGCGGGAACAATTCGCACACAATCCGGATCTCATCTCAAATGCCGAAATGCTGATGAAGGATTGTAAAATACATTTTGATCTGGGTACGGATAAAAACAAGAAGTGCTTCTTTGGAAGTAAGCGGGAAGATCATGAATATTTATTTGCCGAGGCTCACAAGGGGTATGAGTACCGGTATAGCGGACGTATTACTGCTGAATCGGAAGAGCGATTCAAACGAGAGCTTGATATCATTGAAAAAAAGAATTTTGAATCCTATTACCTGATTGCTCATGATATTGTCAGGTACGCCGACCGTCAGGGGTTTGCCCATGTCGGACGCGGCAGCGGAGCTAACAGCATTATTGCTTATTGCCTTGGAATAACTGATGTGGATCCTATCGAACTGGATCTGTATTTTGAGCGGTTTCTGAATGCTGAGCGAACTTCACCTCCCGATTTTGATATTGATTTCTCATGGCGGGACAGGGATCAGGTCACGCAATATATTTTTGATAAATACAACGATCGCCATGTGGCTTTACTGGGTACACATGCTACTTTTCAGGGGCGATCCCCGGTACGGGAACTCGGTAAGGTTATGGGCTTGCCAAAAGAGGAAATCGACAAGATCGTAAAGTATCCGGATGAACACACGGATCAGGATGAGATCACGCGATTGATCTTTTACTATGCCCGGTTAATGAAAAATATCCCTAACCATTTATCCGTCCACGCCGGGGGCATACTTATCACTGAAAAGCCCATTTACACATACACCGCTGTGGATCTGCCTCCCAAAGGTTTTCCTGTTGCACATTTTGAAATGCACAACGCGGAAGATATGGGCATTTACAAACTTGACATCCTCAGTCAGCGTGGATTAGGCCATATCAAAGATACAAGAGAGATCATCGAAAAAAACCAGGGAATAAAAGTCGGTACCGACCGTTTTCATGAGTTCGAAAAAGATCCGAAAGTCAAAAAACTCCTTCATGACGGCAATTGCATGGGCTGCTTTTATGTGGAGTCACCTGCCATGCGGATGCTGCTGGGCAAACTGGGGTGTGATGATTACCGGACGCTGGTTGCAGCGAGTTCGATTATTCGCCCGGGCGTAGCACGATCGGGAATGATGCGCGCCTATATCGAGAGGCATCATGCTGTAAAACGAGGTGAATCTTACGAGACCATTCATCCGAAGATGAACGAACTGATGGAGGAAACCTATGGAGTAATGGTTTACCAGGAAGATGTTATCAAAGTCGCGCATCACTTTGCCGGCATTACCCTCACACAGGCAGACGTGCTGCGTCGTGGAATGTCAGGAAAATATCGATCAAGAAAAGAATTTCAGCGGGTGAAGGATCAGTTCTTTGAAAATTGTCGGAATTTTGGTTACCCGGACGAAGTAACTGATCGTGTTTGGTTTGAAATTGAAAGCTTTGCAGGTTACTCCTTTGCAAAAGGGCACTCGGCGTCTTATGCCGTGGAAAGCTATCAAAGTCTGTTCCTGAAAGCCCACTATCCGCTTGAGTTTATGGTGGGTGTGATCAACAATTTCGGAGGATTCTATAAAACCGAATTTTATTTCCATGAAGCCAGAATGTGGGGAGCTGCCATTGAAGCCCCATGTGTCAACTACAGTGACTACTACACGAATATTTACGGGGAATCTATCTACATAGGTTTTGTGCACTTAAAAGACCTGGAACAAAAACTGGCAGAGACTATCGTAATGGACCGGGAGCGGAATGGTCGCTATAAGGGTCTGGATAATTTCATCCGCAGAATTCCGGTCGGACTCGAACAAATGCGGATCCTGGTCAGGATCGGAGCGTTCCGGTTTACCGGCAAATCGAAAAAAGAATTGCTTTGGCAGGTCCAGCTTTATTTTGGAAAACAAAGTACCAAACCGATTATCGGCCAGGATCTCTTCGATGAAGAACCGGAAGAATACACCCTGCCGAAACTTGTCGATCAGCCGCTGGAAGATGCCTATGATGAAATGGAAATACTGGGGTTCGCCTTGTGCGATCCGTTTCTGCTGCTGAAGGATCAGAATATTGGAGATACTTACGCGGAGGATCTAATGCCCAAACTGGGTCACCGGGTGAATATCGTCGGCTATCTGGTCACTACAAAGGATACCACTACCAAAAACGGAGAACGCATGCACTTTGGGACTTTTTATGACAAGAAAGGAAAAGTTTACGATACGGTAAATTTCCCGCCGGTTGCAAAACAGTATCCTTTCCGCGGAAGAGGATTTTATCGCGTAATCGGCAAGGTCGTTGAAGATTTTGGCTATCCTATGATCGAGGTAGATCGTATGTTCAAGATGGCAATAAGAGAAAAGTATGAATCAATTGACAATAGTAAATTGGCGGACGCTGTGGTCAATAAAAGTTAACAGTTGCTCGTCGATGACCAGCCGGAGTTCCGTGAAGAGTGATGAGGTGAGAGCGAGCGCTGCCAATTGTCCCCGAAAGTAAAGCTGCATTGGTAAAATAATTAGTATTTTACTAAAAATTTTAGTATTTTTAAAAAATATCTCTGTCTTTATGCATAAGTCCGGTTTCGCAGATCTCCCACTACACAACGGACGTGTCCCAAAATGGCTTGCCACGCGCATGTCTAAGCTTGGCGGCGCAATTGTGGAGGCCATCATTCTTGAATATGGAAGAGGAGAAGTCATAAAACGGCTGAGCGATCCGGCCTGGTTCCAGTCATTGGGCTGCGTACTTGGCATGGACTGGCATTCCTCCGGTATCACAACGTCCGTCATGGGCGCTTTGAAAACTGCGATCAATCCCGTTTCCAGGGAGCTTGGGATCTATATCTGCGGTGGCCGGGGCAGGCACTCGCGCAAGACCCCGCATGAACTCCTTGAAATTGCTGACAAAACGGGCCTGAATGGAAAGGAACTGGTAAGAAGCAGTCGTCTTTCGGCAAAGGTGGACAATACGGCGGTTCAGGACGGGTTTCAGATCTATCTTCATTCATTTGTGCTCAGTGAAGACGGGGATTGGGCGGTGGTGCAACAGGGTATGGACGGCAATTCCGGTTATGCCAGGAGATATCACTGGTTTTCAGGGGAGTTGTCAAGCTATGTCAATGAACCGCATACCTTCATCTATGGCCGGAATCGAGGGGAGATACTGAACCTCACACATCATGCAGCCAGGATGGCAAGAGAGAAAATAGTTAGCATTGGAAAGGAAAATCCCGGAAAAATGATTGCCGAGATCAGGAAAATGAGATTGCCTGCCCACCATGATGTACGGCAAAAAGACGTGGATCTCAAACGTCTGGGTTCTGTGCTGGCAATCTCGCATGAACTTCCTACGGATAAGTTCGAGGATCTGTTGCTGGTTCAGGGTCTGGGACCCAGGACCTTGCAGTCACTGTCACTTGTAAGCGAGGTAATCTATGGTACACCATCCCGGTTTGGTGATCCCGCCAGATTTTCTTTTGCTCATGGGGGTAAAGACGGACACCCTTTCCCCGTGCCCACGAAAGTGTATGATGAAAGTATTTCGGTTTTGAAGAAAGGTGTTGAAAAGGCCAGGGTTGGTCATACGGATAAATTGAAGGCGCTAAAGGCTTTATCCAAAGCCGCACAAAAAGTAGAATCCGATTTTAAGCCAAATGGCAAATTGGAGGATGTTATTGAAAAGGAGCGGCAGGATTCATGGAAATACGGAGGGAAAACAGTGTTTGGGGATGCGAAACCTCCTAAGTATCTTCAGGGTTCATTGTTTTAATTAATGGTAAAAGACCGGTTTTCAGCACAATCGGAGCAATATTTAAAATATCGTCCGAAATACCCGTCTTCCATAATCCGGAAGATCGTAAAAAGCTGTTTAATCAGGAACACAGCATGGGACTGCGCAACCGGCAACGGACAGATAGCCTCGGAATTGTCAGAACATTTCCATGAGGTGTATGCGACTGACATTAGTGAGAAACAATTGTCCAGCGCTGTCCAAAGGGAGAATGTACACTACAAGATCACACCGGCTGAAAAGACAAACTTCAAAACAGATATGTTTGATCTCATCACTGTGGGACAAGCACTTCACTGGTTTGATCACCTTCGTTTCAATCTGGAGGTAAATCGTGTACTAAAACAGGGAGGATCCTTAGCCATACTTGGTTATAGGTTAATAAGATTTGAATTGGCAGAAATTAATGAATGTATTGACTGGTTTTACAGCGAAGTCGTCGGTGACTTTTGGGATGAGGAAAGAAAACATGTCGATCGTGAATATCGCGATATTTCATTCCCGTTTGGAATGAACAAGGAGGAATTTCGCATTGAGATAAGCCACTCAAGACAAAGCCTCATAAATCTTGTTCGCACATGGTCTGGCGCTAAGATCTACCATCAAAAGACGGGGGGCGATCCCATTCCCATATTCGAAAAAAGGCTATCCGAAGTATTTCCTGATGAGAAGGAACTAAATGGTTATTTTCCCGGCTTTATGTTCATTGGCAAGAAACCATAGTCAAAAGATGACAATTAATACAGATATCGAAAACCTGCGATTCCCCATTGGAAAGTTTAATCCGCCTGAGGATATTTCCCCGGAAGATATCAAAAGCTGGATCGATACCATTGAAAATTTTCCCTTTGAAGTATTCAGGATCACAAATGAGCTGACCGAAGAGCAACTATTATGGGCTTACAGGCCTGAAGGATGGAGTATCCGGCAGTTGGTACATCATTGCACTGATAGCCATATGAATTCCTTTATCCGGTTCAAATGGGCACTGACGGAGGACACCCCGACCATCAAGGCATATTTTGAAGATAAGTGGGCCAAATTGCCTGATTCCAGGTCCGGGCCGGTCACTTCTGCACAGACCATGCTTGACGGCCTCCATGAGCGATGGGTCTTTCTCCTGCGAAGTTTGACAAATGAGGATCTGAAGAAGACCTTTATACATCCGGAAAGTGGAAAAGAGATCCCGCTGGATCAAAACATAGCATTGTATGCGTGGCATTGCAAGCACCACCTGGCTCACATGCTATTGGCTCTTGAGTTTGAGGGAAAGTACAGGCAACAATGAACCATAAGCTTCTGGTAATCCTTCAACCCGGAATAACTACCTCAAATCATAAACCGGAAATTCCGTAATCCGCAGCATGGTACAGCCGTAAGGAACTAAAGTGATCTCTTCCTTCTGGAAATCTTCTTTTGAATGCCTGCCCCAAAAAGCCGGAAAAACCGGGGCGTCGTTATACAATGTCCATTCCGGCACTTTGACCCCCCTGATTTTCAGTTGAATGGGTGCGTTCTCAAGATTCCATGGATAGCTTCCATCCCATTCATTTTCGATCACCTGAACAGAAGATCCTAAATCACTGAGGTCCTCCATTATTAATCCATAGTTCCAGGCATCCAGGGGATGCACTTCATGGAAAGTCCCAAATCGATCATTGCGATCCTTCTCCTTCATTTCTCCTCGAACTTTCAATGAATACACCAGTGGCCCCCTCTTGATGGCAACTGAAAAATCATGCCAATAGTCATATTTCAATTTCATAGGTATTTTCAATATGATCTGATCTCCGGATTCCCAGGTACGATCAATAACAGCAATGCGGTTTTCTGCTTCTACATTCCACTTTTTACCATTGATAAAGACGGAAGCATTTTCCGTCCACTGCGGAATTCTTAAATGAAGCGGGAATTGTACCGGCTGATCCGGATCGATAGTGAATTTTACTTCATCCCGAAACGGGAAACCGGTTTCTTCGGTTATCCTCACTTCCACCCCTGATCCAACCAGTAAGGAAACTTCACTTGGGGCATACTGAAATGCTGCCACTCCCCGGTCTGCCGTAGCATACCAAAGGTTTTGAACAAACTTTGGCCAGGACTGGTGCATATTGGTTGTGCAGCAGGGATATCCTGAGAGCGTTCCAAAAACATAATCCGTTCCCATATGTCCGTTTGTTTGGTAAGACACCTGCAGTTTATCTGTCAGCTTCACCTGATTTGCAGCCTGAAAATACTGTCTGGAAGTGAAATCATCCGTAGTTTGTGCCGGCAATGCGTTGTAGGTAATTTTCTCCAGCTGATCTGCGAAAAACATGTCCCCAGTTATGGTTATCATTGATTCCAGAGAAAACATCTCCTCTGCCACCGAACAAAACTCTATTCCCTGAAGAGGATTTGTACCATGAAGTGGCTCATCCCCGCCATACATACCCTGGGGTTGTCCGTGATACTTTTTAACGTCCATCAGGGCCTTCTTCACAGCGTCAACATATTTTGAATCAATATCCTTTTGATAATAGATCACCGGTTGCTTCAAACCCTGTGCGAAATTCACACAATGCATCCCCCCTATTTTGGAAACAGTTAGGGCTTTTATCTCACCTTCATCGAAAGGATATCGTTGTAATTGTGAGTAGTGCCAGGGGTTTACCGGGTCCTCATAGTTCTCATCGTTCAGGAAAATTCGGGTCCAGGGAAATGTTTGTTCAAATAACAGGTCTCCCAGCTCCAGCAAAAACTGATCTCCCGTAATGTTGTAAAGCCAATACACCACCATCAGGTTATCCCCTCCTCTTCGGTTTGCCCACAGTGACCAATTGTCCAAAGGTGTCTCCGGCAATTCTTTCAACTGATACCTGAAATAATTGGTGAGAGCAGTGATCACACGCTCATCACCGGTTGCAGTATAGTATTGTTGCAATATTTTCAACATTACCATTTTAGGCCACCAGTCTTTTCTCATTCCCCGTTGTAACCCGGGTTCATACTTGGGTTCTTCCTCAAAAGGGACCGGACCTAAATATCCGTTTGAAGCCTGATTATTCAGTGTCCACTCTATCCATGGCCGTACTTTGGAAATCAGTTTTTGATCCCCAAGGATGTATGCCAGCGGTAATAGTCCGTCGATCCAATAAGGACCCCTCTCCCACCCGTCACCATCACCTCCGAGCCATCCATTTCGTTCACCGACCACTTCTGCATAGATCTCATCGAGATTTCCGGTCATACCATCACGCATTCTAAAGAGTTGATCTTCAAGCCAACCCTTTGGCTTTATGGTGCCTAATGGAAGTTCCAGATAGGGTTTTTGCAGAAGTGGCTCCCTGTTCTGAAGATAGTGTGGCCTTTGGTCCTGTACTTCGTTTTCCTTACAGGAAAATGCTACAAGAGCAATGAAAACTGTTGTCAGTACTAACTTTTTCATACTGACCTAAGATACCGGTTTTCTGCCTTACCAGAAATAGATATAAAATCCTATTACTATTCCAATGATGACCGCTGTATGGATCACATCCCACTTGTTCCAGCTGTTTTTGGTCTCCTCAATTTCTTCTGGGGTCCCGGACCCAAATGTCAAACTCTTGATTTGCTCCGGTTTCGGCTTCTCAGTGAAGAGACTAATTACTATTATCAAACCTATGGATAATATGAACAGGAATATGGTGTAGTGCAGCCAATTTGTGGCAATAAAATATTGATAGATTATGCCATCAGGATTCACTGAGTTCTCAAAAATGTTAACGAAAAGTCTGAACATGCCAAGTACGAATCCAACGATCAAACCCCACATTCCGGCCTTTGGAGTTGCCCTCTTGTAAAAAACGCCCATAAAAAATACTGCGGCGATACCAGGAGCAAGCAACCCCTGAACCTGCTGCAAATATTCATACAGTACACTCCCAAGGTTCTGCATCACCGGTATCCACAGGACACCCAAAACCACAATAACCGTTGTTGCAATACGCCCTACTTTCACCAGGTGTTTCTCAGATGAATCTGGTTTATACTTTTTGTAAAAGTCAACCGTGAAAAGCATCGCTGACGAGTTAAACAGCGATGCCAGTGAGCTCATTAAAGCTGCCAGCAAACCACCCACCACGACTCCCTTCAAGCCTGCTGGTAATAAGCTTGAAACCAATGCCGGAAAAGCAGCATCGCTGGAACTCAAATCCAATAATCCTTTTTCATTTAATGCAAAGGCAATCATACCCGGGATCAGAAATATGAAAACCGGTGTTATCTTCAAATAAGCTCCAAATATTGTTCCCCGCCGCGCCTGTTGTTGATCTCTGCCTGATAAAACCCTTTGTACAATATACTGATCCGTACACCAGTACCAAAATCCAATGATAGCAGAGCCGAATAAAACACCTGTCCATGGAAATTCCGGATCGTTTGCCGACCTGACAAGGTGAGTCATCATGTCTGTATTGCTGCTATAGGTAACATTTCCATTATCATCGGTATACTGCACATTAATATTTCCGCAGATCTCCATCAGCTCATTCCATCCTCCAATTTTATAAAGGCCTATAACCAATATGGTTATGGAGCCGATCAACAACACCGGAGTTTGTAACACCGAAGTATACAATACGGATTTCATTCCCCCGATCACCGTGTAGATCCCGGTAATGATCACCAGGCCTATAGCTCCGATCCAGAAGAAATCAATTCCGGCAATACTGTCAATACCAAATACTTCCTTGAAAACTACCCCCCCGGCATAGACTGTCACCGCCACCTTCGTCAAAACGTAACTCACCAGGGATATAATTGAAAGGATTGATCTTGAGGCAGCATTATATCTCCTTTCCAGGAATTCGGGCATAGTGAAAACACCACTTCTCGAGTAAAAGGGCACAAACAGCCACCCCAATATGAGGATGATCCACCCATGCATCTCCCAGTGAGCCATTGCCATCCCACTTGACGCACCAGCTCCAGCCAACCCCACCAAATGCTCGGATCCTATGTTGGATGCAAATATCGAAGCGCCAATGGCTATCCAGGTAGCATCCCGGCCAGCCAGGAAGTAATCAGATGAAGTATCTTCCTTCATTCGGCTAACCCAGACAATAATTCCAATTAAGGCTGCTACAAAAAGGCCCAGGACAACCCAGTCAAGAAGTGCAAATTCAGTCATTTTAACGAATCATGTTTTAGTAGCCGTGAAAATAAGATAAATCAACCGGATAACTATTCAATCGACGGGTATAGAGCCAATTGACCCTCCGGTATGTTGGAATCAAAGTTGGAATAGCTGATAAAGGGTTACTTTTATTGCACATTATTGTATAATTACTAGAGGAAATTGTAATTTTACCGATTCCAATATCCTACAACTAGTTACCGACATTCATTGATGGCGTTCAATGCAGCTATAAAGAGGGGTCCTTATTGTCTCCGCGATAAACCTAATCTCACCAGAAGATTGACACACACATACGCGATCAAAAAGTTCGTAGGGCTTATTTTCCTGTTTAGTGGATTTCTTACCTTCGGTCAAATCACCTGGGATGGTGGCGCAGGTACTCACCTCTGGTCCGACGCGGCAAACTGGGATCCGGACGGGCTGCCCGGCAATGGAGATGATGTGGTGATCGATGGTGACAGCGTTGTGATCAACTACGATCTCGGCGTAACTATTGATGACATTGACATCATTAATGGCGGAGTCCTGAATATCGTGACCGGTGGGAACATCAACCTGGATAACAGTGGTGGAAATCAGGGGAATGTAGAGATAACCGATGGTACACTCTATATTTCTGGTGGATCAATGCTCGTGGGAGATTTCATAACCGTAGACGGGAGCAATTCCCAATTGGTCATGACAGATGGTACCCTCACTATTGACGGAGATACTAATCCCTTACATGACCTTTTATTTGAAAATGGAGCAACAGGCTCGATTGGAAATGGATCTGAATTATATCTCGAAAATGAACTGGTGATTGAGAATAGCTCGTTGACCGTATCGGGGTATATCGAAAATACCAACCCGGTAACCGGACCTCATGACATCGAAATGCGTGGTGATGCCACCCTGATCATAGAAGAAGGGGCAGAAATTCTTATGGAGGATATTGATTTTGATAACAATGGTAGTGCGATAATCATAATGAATGGAGGATCACTGACACTGACTGATGATCTGAAATTCAATAACAGTACCGATGGGGATAGTATCATAGTAAACGGAGGTGAAATCACCGTTGAAAGTGAAATACTAATAGGAAGCTCAGACGCCGAAATTGAGGTAAACGGCGGTACAATTACTGCAGGTTCGGTTGACGGAAATACGGCTCCCATTTTTTATGACACGGATCCTATGATTGCAACAGACACCCTTTTCTTTTCAGTCGAGGAAGATTCTCTCCTGGAATTCTGCGTAAATATCTTTGATGCTGAAGATGACAGTTATTTTGTCACTCCAGGTTCACTCATCAACGCTACGGGTACATTAACCAAAGTTGACAGCACCTGTTTCGAATACCAACCTGATCCCGATTTCAACGGAGTGGACTACTCTCAATTTACCGTTTGTGATCAAACTGACTCCATCCTTTGCTCTTCGACAATCATTGAAATCACAACTACTCCGGGAAATGACGCCCCCTATTTTTATGATACAGACCAAAATATCAAGGCAGATACCTTATATATCGAAACATTCATCAACGAAGCGATTTCATTTTGTGTCAATGTTTTTGATGATAATAATGACGATTATGTTGTCACCCACACGGATCTATTTGATGATTCCGGAAGTATCATTCAGGCAGATGACCCTGACAGGTGCTTCCAAATAAATCCGAATACTGATTTTCTTGGAACAGATTTAATGTTGCTGACGGTTTGTGAAGTAAGTAATCCGGGATTGTGCAGCTCCTCCTTCCTAAGGTTTACCACGGTACCTATTCCGCCGATTTCATCAATCGATACCTTGGCTGTTGCAACTACAGAGGATAATTCGGTCACATTCTGTACGACCGAATTTGACATTATTGGTGAGCCTTACAACCTGGTACCGGGCACCCTGGTAAATGAGAGTGGGATCATCAATGAACTTGAAAATGAATGTTTCGAATACGTACCTTCGGGGGACTTCAATGGAGAAGATTTCCTTGCTTTCGAACTATGTGAGAAAGACGAACCTGAAGTTTGTACGACCACAATAGTTCATTTCACTACGACACCGGTGAATGATCCTCCGGCTATCATCTTTTCAGGAATCGAAGCCGACACCGTTTTTGCAGGTACTGCTATTAATACGCCAATCAATATCACCATAGAAACAATTGACGTTGATGGTGACAGCACATTCATCAGTGCATTGAATTCAGATTATGCGTTGGGTGATACCAGTAATTTGTCCGGGCTGAACTTCGACTATACACCGCTTCCCGATACCCTGGGATCAGAATTTGTCGAAGTAGTGGTCTGTGATGCCATTGTCCCGGCGCTATGCGATACCGCTATACTTCGCATACAATTTCCGTTTGAGAATACAGCCCCGGAATTTGTTGTGGACAATGATCCTGTTGATACCATACGATATAATATAACAGATGCACAGTCATTTGAAGCATGTGTTGGAGTTCTCGACAGGGAAAAAGACCTGTTGACAATTTCCAGCTCAGGTATTTCATCCGGCTCGGGCAGTTTCACGCCTGTCCTTGATGATCAGCTATGTTTTGTTTATGATCCCGGTGATTCAGCTGTCAATATTGTTGAAATAACCGTTTGTGATGATCAGGACCCTGCGCTATGCAGCGATCTTGTGATTGAAATTGAAGTAAATCATCAACCAAGACTGGTTGTTCAGGATACGATTTTGGCAGATTCTTTGTTTTTGAAAACCGGATTCAATTTACCGTTTGATTCCTGCTTCAGTTTGATTGACATTGACGGGGACTCATTGATCATCAGCGATGTGAAAACACTCTCCGGAAATGGTGCTATGACCGCCAATTACGACGCTCCGGGTTCAGAGTTATGTCTTTCCTTCTCTCCTATTCTCGACTTTACCGGAACAAATGAATTCGTTATTGATGTGAGTGATGATGGAAATCCTGTCTCCGAAAGATCTATTTTCGTCTCGATAGAGGTACTTCCATTCAACTCTCCTCCGGTATTTATTTTAAATGATAATCCTGTCGATTCGCTTCGTTTTTCTATGAACGAAAATGATGTATTGGAGGAGTGCTTTAGCTTAATTGATGCAGAAAGTGATGATGTGATCATCGAAAACATCATTCAGGTTGAAGGTAATGGCATTATCACTATTGAAAAGGATACAACAGCCCATTGCATATCCTTCACTCCCGAAATTGAGTATTACGGGACATTTAAAGCATTGTTGGAAGCCTGGGATGGAAAAGAATATAATGGTCGAAGTTCTATTGAGCTGATCATTGACATTTTACCGGTAAATAATCCGCCGACTGCAGTTACGGATTCAGCGACAGTCACGGAGGGTGATGGTTTAATATTGAACCTGACAGCCAACGATATTGATCCTGAAAATGAAGGTATCATACTGGATTCGGTTTTTACGATCACTGCTCAGCATGGAACTGTCACCGTATTGACTGATTCCACCATAAGCTATGTACCTGAAGGTGATTACAGGGGAATGGACGAGTTTGCCTATGCTATCTGTGACCTTGGTGTACCACAGGAGTGTGCCCAGGGAACGGTCGTGCTCGACGTCGCTTTTTTACCTCGAATACCGGTAGTATATGAGGCATTTTCACCAAATGGAGATGGAATCAACGACGCATGGATCATTGATGGGATTGAAGACTATCCGAATAATACGGTGATGATCTTCAATCAATGGAACAGCAGGGTATTTGACGCCAGGGGATACAACAATGTATCGGTGGTTTGGAAGGGTGAAGCAGACGGTTTCCTTAATAAAGGAAGTGCTGATGACGGCACTTACTACTACGTTATCGATTTAGGTGATGGCAGTAAATCACTCAGTGGATTTGTGATCTTAAAGAGATGAAGTTGAAGCTAACGATATTAATGCAGGTCATATTTGTGATCACGGTTTTTGGTCAGCAGGAG
Source organism: Cyclobacteriaceae bacterium (assembly GCA_028278225.1). Lineage (GTDB taxonomy): Bacteria > Bacteroidota > Bacteroidia > Cytophagales > Cyclobacteriaceae > JANQEU01. The sequence goes on along the minus strand of JANQEU010000022.1, from coordinate 83,339 downwards.
AGTACAAGTTCTCAATACATGCTGAATCCGATTTCAGTGAATCCCGGGTATACCGGTTTTTACAACACATTAAGTGCCAGTGCCTTTTACAGGTTCCAATCCCTGGGGCTTGAGGGTGCACCCGAATCCCAGACTTTGTCCGTCCACTCTCCTCTCCGGTCACAGCAGGCGGCAGTTGGTTTGCAAATCTGGAATCAAAGTCTTGCGATTTCAAGGCAGACGGGGATGTTCTTCTCTTATGCTTACAAAATACAAGCTGGAAAATTCACCATTTCCAGTGGACTTCAGGGCGGACTAAGAATTACGGAAAGTAATTATACTCAGCTCGTTACAAGGCAATCCAATGATCCGGTATTTAGCGAAAATATTAAATCGACCTCCCCGAGTTTTGGCGCCGGAATTTTCATTCACAATGAAAAACTTTTTGCCGGAGTTTCCATACCCGAATTGATCATTACAAACAGTGACGACATTACAACACAACGACCCATTATTGTAATGGGCGGCTTCGTATTTGATATAAATGAGGATATCAAAGTAAAACCGGGTGGATTGCTGAAAATAACTGATCTCAAACCCGTTGAGCTGAATATTAATTTGAGCTTTGTATACAAAGAGATACTGATGGCCGGAGCTGCTTATCGCCCTAACAATGCAGTCATCGGGCTTATACAGTTCTATATAACCGACCAGCTTTCATTGGGCTACACATACGATACCGTGATCAATGATTTAGGTCCGGTAACATCAGGTTCACATGAAATAGGAATTCAATACTTATTCAGATACACACGCAAAAATGTGGTTTCACCCAGATATTTTTAATGAATTCCAGATTTCTACATATCGTCACATTACTTCTTTCCTTTAATTCATTCGCACAGGTGCAAAATGTGAGCAATCTATGGATGAGTTCCCTTGAAAAAGGCAACAAACTCTATGAAGGGGGATTGTATTCGGAAGCATTAGAGCAATATCTATTGAGTATTGATATTGATTCGGCTGATAGGGTAGTATTTAATGATTCGGTGGATTATTCAATTTACCTGAAAATCGCCCGATGCTATTCCAACCTAAAGGATTACAAACAGGCGGCAAACTACTATGAATTTCCAATGGATCTTGCTACTAAAGATGCTATTATCCGTTCGGACGATATGCTGAATTATGCGGAATCTCTTTTGAGCAGTGGATATAGAGCAGATGCAAAGAAATGGTTTGACCGGTATTTCCAATCAACCAAAGATCAAAGAGGTAAAAACAGATCGAAAGGAATTGATGACTGGAATTCCTTCACACATTCGCTATACATAGATGTCAGGGGTCTGCGGATGAACTCAAGTCAGGTTGAGATGGGGCCAATAGTCTATAAGGATGGATTGGTTTATTCTTCCAAATCCGAAGCTGCCAAATATGTAGACAATGACTACTTAATGGGAGAGATTGTAGATTTTGGATTGTACTATTCAAAATTTGATTCCGCAAAATCCCGCTTTCTTCCCGGAAATCCAATTGATATCAAAGGTGGGTTGTTCAATATTAACTCACCTGCATTCTTCGAAACCAATAAGGTAATTATCAGCGCCAATAAAAGCAGCATCGGTTTAAAAAATGATCGCAGGGTAAATCTGAAATTGTACCAGGGCGTTGTTAATTCCGAGAATGAGTGGGAAGATTTTGAAGAAATTCCTCTTGATATGGAAGGTAGTTCACTGCTCTCACCCTCTCTATCCATTAATGGCGACACATTATATTTCGCTTCCAATCAATTATATCTGTCATCAAATCATAAAAATGAATCGGGTGGTTTTGATATTTATTACTCGATAAGAATAGATGGGGAATGGACTGCACCCATAAACATGGGCGAGAAGATCAATACCTCCGGGGATGAGGTCTATCCCCATATATTTAATGGCACTCTTTACTTCGCTTCAAATGGTCACCCTGGCCTCGGAGGCCTTGATATTTACTATGTGGATAAAACAACGGATGAAATTGTGAATGTTGGTGGTCCGATCAATTCGAATGCCGATGATTTCGGGATATTCTTTTTGAAAGATGATGATGGTTTTTTCGCTTCGAACAGGGAGGAAAGCCTTGGGAAAGATGATCTTTTCGAGTTTAAGATTGGTAAGGAAGAGTTCGCTGAGCACTCATTTCATGTAATAAAAGAGTGGGACGATCAGCCGGTGAATAACGCCAAAGTCACAATCTCAGAACTGGGTACCACCAACACACAGGTGTATTACACTGACAGAAATGGAAATGCTTTTGCCAGATTACATAAAAACGCCACCTACGCAATGGTTATCGAGAGACCTGGTCTGATTACAATTCGCGACACGCTGAACATTGGATCGGAGCCTGTGTTCCCCACCTATCATATGGATCAGTACTTTGTGCTGAAAGCTTTTGTTTTCTCGGAAGATGACAATCACACCGTAAGTGAGCCGCATGTGTTCGTGAGAAACCTGAAGGATAACAGCCGTGTGGAAATCAAAGCTAATGACAACGGTTATTTTGAAGTTGAAAGGCTGTCAGGCGAAGAGGTTGCCATCCTGATCATAAAGGAGGGATTCCTTTTCCATTCAGATACCATCCATTTCAACCAGCCTGAAGTAACAAAGACCTTTTCCATCCACCGGGTTGAGCCCGCAGAAACAGTAACGCTCCGCGACCTGCTCTACGACCTTAACCAATATCAGCTAAAAGAACACCTGATCCCTACGCTGGATTCGGTAGCTAATAACCTTGTTAGATTTCCGGATACACGCATACTGATTGTTTCTCACACCGACTCGAAGGGGACTGACAAGTACAATATGGAACTATCACAGAAAAGAGCCGAATCGGTTATGAAATATCTAATTGAAAGAGGGATAAATCCGGCGAAAATTGCCGCTGAAGGTAAAGGTGAATCAGAACTGCTCAATGAATGTAGTGATGGTGTTCAGTGTTCGGATGAAAAACACCGCATCAACCGCCGGACTGAAATAAAGATCTTCAGAGACAATTAATTAATGTTGTTGATCCTTCTTTGAAGTCGTGCGTACAACAGGTTAAATACTCCATTGGTCAAATTCTCTGCAATTTGCTGCGTCATCTAGCTAAATTCGCAACAATATGGCCCGATCAATCGGAATTTGTAATATCTCACTACTGCTGCTTACCTGTAGCCTTCATCTATTCGGGCAGGAAGGCGCCTCTAACCAGGAAAATTATACCTACAATATCTTCAAGACTTCAGAAAAAATTGTAGTTGATGGAAAGCTTAACGAACCTGTATGGTCCGAAACGGCCAAAGTCGGAGAATTCTGGTACAGCTTCCCGGTAGATGACAGGATGGTAGAAAAGGAGTTCCAAACGGAGGTCAAGCTGACTTATGATGAAAGGTTTATTTATGTCGGTGCAATATGTCATGGCCCTGGTCCTTTGGTTATTCCATCCCTGAAAAGGGATAACAATCAATTTTGGGGCGGAGATGTATTTTCGGTTGTTTTTGATGCTGTAAACGAAAGAACCAATGGTGTGGGATTCGGTGTGAATCCGGCAGGCGTTCAGCATGACACACAATTTGGTGCTAATACCGGAACAAGAGGAGGAAATTCCGGTTCGGGTTTTAATACGGCCTGGGACAATAAATGGACTGCTAATTCGGTCCAATATCCGGATTTTTGGGTAACTGAGATCGCCATTCCCTTCAAGAGTATCAGGTATGGTGATAAGACGGTTTGGGGAATGAACTTTGTAAGAGGTGTTTCCAAAACCAATAGCTGGCATACCTGGGCACCGGTCCCGGTTCAATTGACAGGTGTTGATCTCGGATTTACAGGCGCCCTGATCTGGGATGAGAAGCCTCCGAAAGCAAAAGGAAATATTTCCGTGATCCCGTACGCACTGGGATCAGGCTTTAAAGATTACGAGGAAAAAGAGGCGCTCGATTATAATCCTGAAATCGGTATGGATGCAAAAATCGCCCTGAATTCCAATCTTACCCTGGATCTGACTTTAAACCCGGATTTTTCCCAGGTGGATGTTGACGAACAAGTTACCAATTTGACTACTGTCAATATACGGTTCCCCGAGAGAAGGTTATTCTTCATAGAAAACACGGACATTTTCAGTGAATTTGCCATACCCCCCATGCGCCCCTTCTTCAGCAGAAAAATTGGTCTCGATGATGATGGAAATGCCATACCGATAAATTTTGGCGGTCGATTGAGTGGTAATATTACAAAAGACCTGAGGGTTGGTGTAATGAACCTTCAAACAAAGGGGGTTGAAGAATTTGATGGTCAAAACTATTCCAGTTTTGCTTTCAATCAGCGCGTATTCGGACGGACAATCCTCAAGGGATATTTCCATAACAGGCAGGCTTATACAAACGATGAGTTTTCTACGACAGATTATAATCGAACGTACGGGGCGGAAATTGATTACCGCAATCAAAACGGATCTCTCAGAGTTAACGGTGGTTACGGTGGCTCACTAAATGATGGAATCTCTGAAGATGATAAAACCTATCATGCCGTATTCTCATACAACAGCAGAAGCATTTCATTCTATACAAACTTCATGAGCGTAGGTGATGGCTACATACCGGATATGGGATTTATGACAAGACTGTACCACTACGATGCTACAAATGATACAACCATTCGTCGGGGTTATTCACACGGCTTCACGAGGTTCGCATACATCCGTTATCCAAAAAATAAGAAGATCAATAACCACCGCTTCGGCTTTAGAAATATCTTCGACTACACTACCCGCGATCAAATCCTGTTTGCCGGAAGCCTTAGCGGGATCTATACACTCAACCTGGCAAACACAAGTTCCGTGGAACTGGAATTTGGGCATGAGTTGGCTGAATTGTTGTTTCCATTCGACTTTACAGATGCCGAACCACTTCCCATAGGGAAATATACCTGGCGCGTTTTCGGAGCCAAGTACGAGTCAGATAGCAGAAAAGCATTCTTTTACACGATAGGAGTCGAAGCCGGTGGTTTTTATAACGGAGAACGTCAGCAGCTTTCCGTTGACTTAAATTACCGCCATCAGCCATGGGGCAATTTTGCGGTTCGTTTTGTACAGAACGAGTTGAATTTTCCGGACCCGTACGGATCAGAATCATTAACGCTGATCGGGCCTAAGGTGGAAATCAATTTTTCCCGCAACCTGTATTGGACCACTTTCCTGCAGTACAATACCCAGCGGGATAATTTCAATATCAACAGCAGGTTCCAATGGCAGTTTAAGCCACTATCCAATATCTATCTTGTCTATACCGACAACTATGCCATCGAAGAATGGGGGCCTAAAAATCGCGGTTTAGTGCTGAAACTGAACTATTGGTTGAATTTATAGGTAAGGATATGGGCTTCCGCGTCAGTTAAACCTGTTAGGATCAACCAAACTCAAATCAAATTCACTTTGTCGCTCTTCGACAATATCCGAAACAATTCGACCTGTCACGGGGCCCATGCTCATTCCCATCATACCATGACCGGTAGCTACGATGACATTCCTGAAATTATTTAATCTCCCTATATATGGAACTCCATCTGCTGAAACAGGCCTCAATCCGGTCCAGACATCAAGCCCTTCAAAATCATCAGCCCGGAACTGAGGGAAATATTTTGGGATGGCTTTAATAATTCCATGCAGACGATTCCCAGTGATCGATCCGTCAATACCAGCTATTTCCATTGTACCGCCGAATCTAATGCCTGACCTGAACGGTGTCACCGCAACTTTGGATTCGACGAAAATACAGCATGTCTTCAATTTGGCACGTGGGTCGGGTAATGACAATGCATAACCTTTCCCCGCCTGCATGGGCATACTTACTCTTAGCCTCCGGATCAATGTGGACGACCATGCTCCTGCCGACACGATAACCTGATCGGTCCGAAGTGCCCCACGATCCGTAATTATACCGGATACTTGATTATTCCCTGTGATAAAACTTTGAACTGCAGTGTTATACCTGAAGGTTACACCGTTCACTTCAAGATGATTTTTCAACATTTGCATAAAATCCAGGGGGTGGAAAAACCCGTCGTCCAGATAATGTACCCCGCCAACTACATCAATATCTATATCCGGTTCGAGGGATTGTACCCTTTTGCGATCCAGAAAGTCGACCTTCAATCCCAGATCCAGCCCTTTTTCACCTATTTTTTTTTCTTCATCAAATGCCTTTTCAGATTTGCAGTACATCACAAGACCACCGAGATCGATATCTATTTCTGACAGATCATTTTTGATGATGTCGATATACAATTGCCTGCTCAACAGGTTAAGGTCACGCATCAATCCGGAGGTTCTGTTTACGTGATTTGTATTTGCTGATCGATAAAATATCAACCCCCATTTAATAAGTTCCATGCTGAAACGTGGACGTATGTAAAATGGGCTTTCACTGTTAAACATCCATTTCAGACCTTTGGCAACTATGCCCGGTGAAGCAAGCGGAATAAAGTGACTAGGCACCATCATTCCACAATTGCCATATGAACATCCCGAAGGAACAGGAGAACGCTCGAGTACGGTTACCTCATGCCCCTCCTTTCTCAAATAATATGCAGAACAAAGGCCAACAACTCCTCCTCCTATGATAATAATGGATTGCTTTTGACCCATTTGCTAAATTACCTGGAATCCAAATGCATAGGGATCATCCGAATCTATGATAATGTTGTTATGGCCCGTAATACGGGCCCAACCCTGGATTGAGGGGATGATCGCATCCCGATCACCGATTTTTGTGGTACCTAAGATCATTCCGGTGAAAGTTGATCCGATAAAGCTTTCGTGAATGAACTTTTCTCCTGTTTTCTGCAGCCCTCTAAAATATCGCTGTGCCATACGGGCCGAGGTTCCTGTTCCACAGGGAGAACGGTCAATTGCCTTATCTCCATAAAAGACGGCATTCCTGCTGGTGGATCCTTCATGCACCGGATCACCGGTCCACAAAATGTGCGTTACATTTCTCACTTTAGGGTTTTCCGGATGTATGAAATCATCAGGATACTTCTTTCCTATCCGTTTTCTGATCTCCCTGCTCCATCCGATCAGTTGGTCAGCTTTGAAGTCCTGAACCCCTGAAAAGTTTTCCTGAGGATCGATTATTGCATAGAAGTTGCCCCCATAACCGACATCAAATGATAACTCACCCAATTCCGGACATTCAAAGGTTAAATCAGTGCCGGCCAGGTACGAAGGCACATTTTGCAATCTCACCCAGTCTACTTTCCCATTTCTGGCGCTATACTCCACAAGTACAAGACCGGCCGGAGTTTCCAATCTTAAATGTCCTTCTTTTTTAGGCTGCACGAGACCCTCTTCGACTGCAAAGGTCACGGTGCCTATTGCACCATGTCCGCACATCGGAAGACATCCGCTGGTCTCAATGAACAGGACTGCTATATCATTTTCAGGATCCGAAGGAGGGTAAAGAATGCTTCCGGACATCATATCATGACCGCGAGGTTCGAACATCAAACCTTTTCGTATCCAGTCGTATTCTCTCAGAAAATGCTGGCGCTTTTCCAAAATAGTGGCGCCAATTAGTTGTGGTCCGCCGCCGGCAACCAAACGGACAGGATTACCGCAGGTATGACCATCCACACAAAAAAATGTTTTTCGAATTTTCACCCGATAGTCGCATTCGTCATCTCTCCATTTACCAACCTCCAGACACCCAGGGGGTTGGAGTCCCGCAATTCAGCAGGAAGTATGCTTTCGGGAGCGTCCTGGTAACATACAGGCCTGGCAAAACGCTTGATTGCGTCTGTTCCAACTGATGTGGTACGACTGTCGGTTGTGGCGGGAAACGGACCTCCATGTACCATTGAATGACACACCTCCACACCGGTGGGGACCCCGTTAAAAATGATCCTCCCAGCTTTTCTTTCTGCCTGTGAAATCAGCCTGGAACAAGTTGAAAAATCGGCATCTTCAACGGCAAAAGTGATTGTCAGTTGGCCTTCCACATTTTCCAATAGTCTAAGGAGTTCTCCCTCGTCCCTGCATTTTATCACCAGTGAGTACGGACCAAAAACCTCCTGCGATAACCGCTCATTTTCTAAAAAGTTTTCGGCATCCACCATGGCAACCGAAGGTCTGCCCAAAGTACCCTGACGATCATCGGACGAGATTCCCAGTACTTCAACGCCTTCCTGATTGGTGGCTTCTTCCCGGGCTGCCTCATAATTTTTTGAAATCCCCTCATGAAGCATTACACCACAAGGAGTTTCCCTGATCTGCGCTGCTAATTCCTCACAGAAGGCATCCAGAGCCGGGCTGCTTATCCCGATGACCAGGCCGGGGTTTGTGCAAAATTGTCCCACTCCAAGTGTTATGGAACCGGCAAGTTTTTCCGCCCAGGCTTTGCCATTTTTATCAAGCGCTCCCGGTAAAAGTATGGTGGGATTTATGCTGCTCATCTCTGCGTAAACCGGGATCGGGATATCCCGTTTCACCGCAAGATCAAACAATGCCTTTCCGCCGGTAAATGATCCTGTGAAACCAACCGCATGAATCCCTTCGTGCTGTACCAGTTTTTGTCCCAGGGCAAAATCTTCTCCCACAAGGCTGGCAAAAACTCCCTTAGGTAACTGACACTTATTTACGGCATTTGTGATTGCTTTTGTTATCAGTCGATCGGTGCCAAGATGGGCGTTGTGCGCTTTCACAATAACCGGATTACCTGCTGCCAGTGCCGAGGCGGTATCACCTCCCGCTGTAGAAAACGCTAAGGGAAAGTTACTTGCAGTAAAAACTGCGACAGGACCGATTGGCCTCAGCATTTTACGAATGTCAGGTTTGGGGATTGGCTCCCTGTCCGGGATGGCAGTATCAATGGAAGCCTCTACCCATGAGCCTGCACGCAACAACTGTGCAAAAAGCTTTAACTGGCCCATTGTTCGTCCCCGTTCTCCCGTGATTCGGGCCTCCGGTAAACCGGTTTCATCCGATGCTCTTGAGATCAGTTCATCCCCTAATGCCAGGATCTCATCCGCGATAGTTTCGAGAAAAGCTGCTTTTGTTTCTCCTGACAGTTTGCCGTACTGCTCAAATGCCGCATTAGCTTCAGCTATTGCCTTGTCAAGATCGTTCAGATCATTTACAGGGTATTTCCCTGGAAGAATTTCGCCGTTTTTAGGATTGACAACTGATAACTCCATTTTTTAAACAGGTTTTATAAGGACATATAGTCAGGTAGTTCTGGCCGGTTTGCCAGTGATGTTTCGATAATATTAAGCACTTTTTCTCTTTCATCGCCTGACAATGGCTGCCTTGGCGGGCGCACAATCTCGTTTCCAACGCCAACTTTGGTTTCGGCAAGTTTGATATTCTGAACAAGTTTCGGATTAATATCCAATTCAAGTAGTGGCAGGAACCACCTGAAAATCTCAACTGCTTCATCTACGCGACCGGCTTTTATAAGTCTGTAAATAGCTACCGTTTCGTGGGGAAAAGCATCCACCAGCCCCGCAACCCATCCATCGGCCCCCAAAACGAGACTTTCGATTGCCAGTGTATCGACTCCTCCAAATATGGCGAAACGGTTTCCAAATCGATTGATCAGTCGGGTAATGTTAGTAGTATCCCGGGTTGACTCCTTGATGGCCTGGATATTTGACACTTCTGTTAATTCCTCAAACATGTCCAGCGTTACATCGATCTTGTAGTCCACAGGATTGTTGTAGATCATAATTGGAAGAGACGTGCTCTTTGCAACATCCCGGAAGTAGGTTATGGTTTCATCATCATCTGATTTATACCTCATTGGAGGTAATAACATCAACCCATCCGCGCCAACGGATTCGGCAATCTCAGCCGCTTCTACCGCAGCAGCCGTCGCCTGTTCGGCAATATTGATAACGATAGGAGCATTACCAGATACTTCTTTGATCATTTGAAACAACTCCGATTTTTCACTTGCCAAAAGTGTACTTGTCTCTCCCAGGGATCCCCCAATGATCAATCCGTCCACACCTGCATCCAACTGGAATTTGGCATGTGATTGGCATAGCTCCCGATCCAGACTCAGATCCTTTTTAAAATGAGTTGTAAGTGCCGGAAAAACTCCCTTCCATGTAAGCGCCATTTCTTTTATTAATTTGATTAGTTGGCCCCAAATTTATCAGCATCCCACTGGGTTTGTACATATTATTTTAGCTTCATATGACACTATTTTAACATATTTATAGTAATATGGGATTCAATGAAGTGAAATTAATACTATCGTTGTCATGAAAGCACTTCCTTTCAAAGTTTTGCGTTCGACTGATGAGACTTTCATTGTACAAAAAGACCAGGAATCATTTTTCTACGACTCATATCATCTTCATGATGAGATCCAGTTATCATTGATTAATGAGGGTTCAGGTACCCTGATCACCGGAAATTATATCGGACGCTTTGAGCCTGGGGATCTGTTCCTTATCGGCAGTAACATTCCGCACGTTTTTCGATGTGAATCAAAATATTATGAAAACACAGGAAACTTGTTCGCCGAAATGTTTACAATTTTCATCCACAGGGATCATTTCGAACAACTCACAAAACTGCCGGAGGCAAAAGAACTTCAAAATATTGCCCGTATGAGCCGCAAATGCCAGCATCTGCCTGCCGGCGAAATCTCAGATGACTTTAAGGAGAAGATCTGGGAAACTGAACGGAAAAAGGGAGTGGAAAAGCTGGTACATGTCCTCAATCTCTTAAGATGCTTAGCTGAGAATACGTTACTACGCCCATTATTGAAGCTTCCGCCGGATGACATTGTCGGAGAAAAAGAGGGTAAAAGGTTGGATAATGTATTAAACTATATTTTGAAAAATTACAGCAAACAGATCTCCCTTCAGGAGATATCGGATGTAGCTAATCTAAGTCCCGGATCTTTCTGCCGATTTTTTAAGCAAAGAACACGAAAGACGCTATTCGATTTCATATCGGAGGTTCGGCTGAACAAGGCTTGCTCGGAACTGAGGGAGAGTGATAAGTCCATTAGCATGATCGCTTACAGCTGCGGTTTCAACAACCTGGCCTATTTCAATCGGCGATTTAAAGCTTATTATGGTATGACGCCTTCCGGCTATCTGTCCAGCTTCAGGAGTTAATCAGTTTTTCAGGGGGATAATTCAAGCATACGCCGGATAGGTAGTCTGGCCTTTTCCATGATCCCCGGGTCCGGGTTCACTTCCGGTTTTTCATCCCTTAGACATAAGTACAACTTCTCCAACGTATTAAGCTTCATATAGGCGCATTCACTACAGGCACATGTATTATCCTCCCGGATGGGCGCAGGAATGAGTACTTTGTCAGGTACCACTTTTCTCATTTGGTGCAAAATACCCACCTCCGTTCCGACAATAAACTCTTTGGACGGGCTCGATTTTACGTATTTGATCATGCCGGCAGTAGACCCGGTGTAGGAGGCAATGTCCAGAAGATGGCCTTCTGATTCGGGATGCGCGATGAACTGCGCTTCAGGATGCATCTTGTGTAATTCTAATATTTTGTCCATGGAGAAAGCTTCGTGGACGACACAGGTGCCATCCCATAAAAGCATATCCCTCCCGGTTTTCTTAATGAGATACTTTCCTAAATTGCAGTCAGGTGCAAAAATGATAGGTTGTGATTCCGGAACCGACATGATTACCTTCTCAGCGTTGGAAGAAGTGCAGATCATGTCACTCATTGCCTTGATGTCTGCAGTGCAGTTAATATATGTGATCACAACGTGATCGGGATGGGCATCAACGAACTGCCGGAATTCCTGAGGAGGACATGACTCTGCCAGTGAACAGGAGGCATTGATGTCCGGAATGATCACTTTTTTTTCCGGATTTAAGATTTTAGCGGTTTCAGCCATGAAATGCACACCGGCAAATACGATCAGATCTACATCTGCTTTTTCTGCCTGCCGGGATAAACCAAGGCTATCCCCTATAAAGTCCGCTAAATCCTGAATGGCGTGTTCCTGGTAATAATGCGCAAGAATGATTGCATTTTTTTGCTCTTTCAGCCTGCATATCTCCTGGCCAAGCTCTTCCCGTGTAAATGGATTAATATCCTGATGTTCCATACGCTGACCTGTTGAAGTCCCTGTCAATCCATTTATTTTTCCTGTGTTAAGTGCAAGATTAAATGATATCAGGATCTTACAATATGATCTTAATCATTCGATGACATTAGAATTTCCATTTCACAATTTTCCGCGGAATTTGTTGGTCCTGATTTTCCTCATAGGAAAGCACTATGTTATTCCTTATATTTTACTAAATCTTAAGAAGTGGTATTATGTTGAAACTGAAAATGGTACCCATCTGGATCCTGGCTATACTTACTGTCACACCACTAGGCTTCTTTTTAGCGCCAATCTTTATCGCAATAGCGGCTATAGGTGGTATCGCAGTTGTCATCCATGGATTGACCAGACATGAGCAGACTCCTCAGGTTGGTTGACGACCAAATGGCTCAAAACTCAATGATTTAAGTACATTTAGGGTGTACACAGGGATTCTACGTGCCTTTCCCTGATTACAATGCGCCATAAGATCAAGTTGCATGCCGGGATTAAAATATTGTGTCTACGTAATCGAACTGTCAAAAAAAGTATTTACAGAAAATGCGAAGTTTCGCGCCGCAAACCCTCAATTTAATGGTGAGCTGGAATGCCTGTACGTCGGGATGACCAGCAAAACCCCAATGGAAAGATTCGAACAGCATAAAAGGGGCTATAGAAATAAGAAAGGATATAAACTGTTTTCCAATATTGTTCAAAAATACGGGAAATACCTTCGGCCAAGCCTCTACAATCACTTAGGTCCGATGACGCGATCTGAAGCCCTGCGAATGGAAGAAAAACTTGCCTTAAAACTTCGAAGACAGCGCTATGCGGTGTGGTATAACTGAATGAACTAACCTAAACCCTGATATAGGAATCTCACTAAATTAACTTGAATTTCCGGATAAGTACGGTCAAATGAATGCTGGCAAAGTATGAATAGCATTAGGTGTTACTCCGCGTTACCAAGTCGAACACTCAAACCATCCATCAATAAATTCGCCTGCATCTATTTCATCCTTATGCTGAAACTCATTGGTGTGGTTGTCATAAGTGTAATCCTTCTTCCATTCTTTCACGTTCGCGACAATTTCACGAATTGCCCGGAGAACAAAGTTGATCTCCTCCACGGTATGAGTAGGATGGATTGACACCCGGATCCAGCCGGGTTTTTGGGAAAGATCACCCTCATCTATCAGATGCGTGAGTTTATCGGAATATTTTTTGTCCACATGCAGTAGATAGTGCCCATATGTCCCCGCACAGGAGCATCCCCCCCGTACCTGTATGCCGTATCTGTCATTCAGAAGTTTAACAACCAGATTGAAGTGTATACCTTCGGCATAAAACGATATTGCGCCAATCCTATCCACATGGTTTCCGGCAAGAATTCTAATCGTTGGAATTTCTTTCAATCCCCCGATAAAAGCGGTAACAAGTTCCTGCTCCCTTTCCTCCATTCGTTCAACACCCATTTCTTCCTTCAGCTTAATGCTCAATGCTGCTTTTATCGCTTGCAGAAACCCCGGTGTTCCTCCGTCCTCTCTCAATTCAATATCATCGAAATAACTGCGCCCGCCCCAGGGATTTGTCCACGTGACCGTTCCCCCACCGGGTTCATCGGGAATTGTATTCTTGTACAATTTTTTGTTGAAGATCAAAACTCCCGAACTGCCTGGACCTCCCAAAAATTTGTGAGGTGAAAAGAAGATCCCATCCAAATGTTCTCCTTCTCCATCGGGATGCATATCAATAGTGACATATGGAGCAGAAGCCGCGAAGTCGATCAAACATAAACCATCGTGCTTGTGCATGATCCTGGCGAGATCGTGATACGGAGTTTTAATACCTGTTACATTGGAACAAGCAGTGAATGCTCCGATTTTAGTATTTCGATCCTGATAATTCAGAAGTTCTTTTTCCAGGAAATCAGGATTGACCAAAAGGTTGTCATCCGGAGGGATGACCACCAGGTCCGCAACGGTCTCCAGCCAGGTTATTTGATTGGAGTGGTGCTCCATATGGGTCACAAATATTACCGGGCGATCACCCTCCGGAATTTTATATCTTTTGTAGAACCATTCAGGCACCCTAAGACCCAATATTCTTATAAGCTTGGATAAAGCTCCGGTCATTCCTGTCCCACAGGTGATGATCACATCATCGGGAGCGGCATTTACGTGATCTTTGATGATATGATGAGCCTCATGATAAGCCTTTGTCATTATCTTCCCGGTCTCGCTCGAATCAGAGTGCGTATTCGCGATAAGCGGACCAATCTTATTCGAAATGATATCCTCAATTGGGCCGTACAGCCTCCCGGAAGCAATCCAATCCATATAGAGTAATGGCTTCAATCCATAGGGTGTCTTTACCTTTTGGTTGATTCCAATTATGTTTTTTGCTACCTGACGAAAGGGATTGATATCTTGTTTTTCTTTTGCAGAAATCATCACTCGTTCTATTTAACTACAATTTTTTGGACTGAGCTTGTATTACTGTTCTTCAAAATGAGAAAATGGATTCCCGGGTCTACCTCAATTGTGATCCTATTGGTATCCGGTATTTTTCTTTCGACCAGTCTTTTTCCGGAGAGCAGATGTATAGCGTAGCTATCGTAGCGGTATGAGGAATTTATAACCAATTCAGCTCCTTTTTCGACCGGGTTTGGGAAAACCAAATTCCCGCCATTCCCTTTTGGGATTCCCAGGATCGTACCAAAGTAGCTGCTACCTTTTTCAAAAGCGGCCTTCCCCACTTTTTCACCTATTAATCTGCCTGGTATGTCATCTACCGGCGGATGTATTCCGCCCCAGATTCGGGAGAGGCTACACTGATCACTTGCATCGCGATAGGTTGCCCACTGAAGTATAACATCCTGGCTTGGACCATCCTCGAATACAAGGAATTCATTCTTCTTCGCGACAAACTCACCCATCCCCCCGGGGAAAAATTCATCCCCTGTGAGAGCAGTTAATATTTCGGCAGCTGCCCGGGAGAATGTGGAGTGCCCGGATACGTACCCAGCAAATGGAGGAGTGACAAAAGTAGGTCTCTGGTATGGCCACCAGTTTTCAGCCAGGATCCATCCCACCCCTGCAACATCCGTTTCCTCGTCAGTAATGTAGTCCGGACCTTTCCAGGTGTAAACTTTGATCTTGCCGATATGCTCTCCATCCGTGCCCTCTAACTCATCCCCGGCATCAACCAATTCAATAACTCCATCAATCAGTCTTATCCCCCACGGATCGTAATTGTCAAGGCCCGGGTCTGATGATTGACCTCTTTCGGCCATTGAGCGGATGGCTGAAATAGGCCTGATGTAATCATAATATCCTTTTATGCTCCAGGCCGCAATTGCAGCATCATGCATGGCTCCTCCCAGTAAAAAATATGATTTCACATCCCATTCCAATGCGGATAGGGGTTCTCCCTGCCCTGTGAATCTCTTCTGCACTTCCGGTTGATCGGAAACATAATTCAAAATTGTAAACCAATGGCCTGGCGGAGTTTCCGAATCCGGTCCGTCCGCCCAAAACTCAGCAAGCACCCTGGCATAATCTCCTCTGGGAACGAGTTGCGGGTCATAAGGCTCTCCTGTGGTGGGATTTACATCCCATCCGGTCGAGTGGTCTCCCCCGTTGAGTTCATCATAAAAGCTTTTTAACCCTTGCAGGTCCGTCGGAAATTCATCAATATCCAGGTTCCCAATCGAGCCGGGCGAAATGTCCCATATCACACCATCCGTCGGATCCAGATGTGAAGCCCACTGCACAACCATAGAATGATTCCAGATATAATGCTGCGACATGTCATCGTCTGACTGATCTAACAAAGCAGGTGATCCGGGGTCATGATAGACCCAATATTCGTTCCCCTCTTTTTGATGCACCTCCAGGAATGTCTCACTTAAGCTGAATGGAGCAGCAAAACCCCATTCGGGACTTAAAAATTCAGGAACTCCCGCAGGTATTTCATTGCCCGACTGGTCAATGAATGTATCGAATGCAAGCGGTTGCCATCTGTTTGGGTCTGACAGCTCCTGTGAACCGGAAGTTTTGGGATTAAGTGGCGGGTTGACGGGGTAGTAGAATATGTTGATATAACCAAATCGCTCCGTGGAGCCGTCCTGCATGCCAAAGTCAATGATACCCTGGGCAATGTGATTCCCCAGGGCTGCCGGAGATCCGCTCGCATAGTCTGTTGACGTAATGGAGGCATCATATCCTAAAATAGTAAATAAGGAATCCAGCATATGCCGGGTACCTGTAAAATCAGGTGACTCCTGAAACCTGTGATACAATAATCGATAACACGCATAGCTCATTGTCTCCTCACGCGCAGATTGGATATCATTGGATGTGGGCATACCCGAAAAATCAATTGTAAACCCATGATTCGTTTTTCCCAGAAAATAAGTTTCAGCATTTTCGTCATATGCCGCCCATGAGTCATACATTGCTGCGGAAACATGGAACAGATTTCTGGCATGAACGGTAGGCCTTGCATAGTCATTCCTGATCCCCTCCAAAAGCACTTCATTCCACTTACGCGCGACACTATATTGCCCGGATAAATCAAAAAATATCAGGGAAAATGCAATTAAACTAAAACCAATTCTCATCTTTAGTAATATTGAATAATTTGGACAGCAAAGCTAATACACATGCCAATAGGTTTAAAAGTGAGTGTTATGAACTTTACCCTGACAAATGATCTTGCCCTGCTATTGAAAAAAATACTCAATGAATATTGAAAATCAATCAGAACTAGTTGAATACCTGGAAAATTCGCAAGGAATACGTCCGGGTGAGATCCAAAAGACAATCAATCTGCGAGGGGGTGTTTCCAACAAAACCATACAGATCTTTTTTAAAGACGGTAGTTCATGGGTAATGAAACAAGCACTGCCCAAATTAAGGGTAAAAGGTGATTGGTATAGTAAACCCGTCCGCATTTTTCACGAGGCGGACGCAATGCGATGGTTTGAAAGGTTCGGACCAAAAAATATCGCACCTTCATTGATCTTTGAGGATAGGGAGCTTTATTTACTTGCAATGGAAGGGATCGCCCTGCCCTTTGAAAACTTCAAAACTTACCTCCTGAATGGACCCGATGACCCAGGTTATTTCGAAAAAGCAGGCGATCTTCTGGGATCAATCCATTCTTTTGCCACAAAAAACAGGGAAAAAGCCATTGAAACATTCAGTGATAATTCATTTTTCAAGACACTTAGGGTGGATCCTTATTACCATGAGACGATCAAAAGGTTTCCGCGATCAGGCGAATTTCTTACAACATTGATCTCTGATACGGATGAGGATGCATTTACTCTTACCCACGGCGATTACAGTCCAAAAAATCTTCTTATTAAAGATGGCCGGCTGATCCTGCTGGATCATGAGGTTATTCATTTTGGAGATGGTACATTTGACCTTGGTTTCTTCATTTGTCATTTGTTAAGCAAGGCAAATCATTTAAGCAAGTCCAAAACGCAATTTTTTAGCGGAGTTGAACTATTTTTTAATTCGTATTATCTGAAAAATACACTCACTACAAAGCGTCAAAACAGGGCGGTAAGACATGCTATTGGGTGTATGCTGGCCCGGGTATTTGGACTTTCACCATTGGAGTATTTAACAGATTCGGAGAAAAAAAGACAAATTCGCATTGGTGAAGCATTGATTCACGATACACCGGCAAACATTGATCAGTTGGTTCTTGGCTTTAAAGAACTTTTGAAATGACCACAATAAATAAGATATCCGCTATCGAGATTCTTGATAGCCGGGGCAAACCCACAATAAAATGTTATTGCAAACTTGATTCGGGGGCCATAGGTTATGCATCAGTACCATCGGGAGCTTCCACGGGGAAAGCAGAAGCCCACGAATTGAGGGATCATAACAAATCACGATTCAATGGTAATGGCTGCCTAAAAGCAGTTTCAAATGTAAATGAAGTCATCAATGGTTCTATTAGTGGCACTTCATTCAAGGATCAAAATGATCTGGATCAGGCATTGATTGAGCTGGATGGGACAAATCAGAAATCCAAATTGGGCGCCAACGCAATATTATCCGTCTCACTGGCTTTTGCGAGGGCTTTGGCTACGGACCGTAACGAACCACTTTATAGGTATTTTTCTAACCTGATGGGTAATGAGCTGGGTCGACTGCCAAGACCGACCATTAATCTGTTTAGCGGAGGTAAACATGCAGGTGGACAAACCCCAATTCAGGATCTGCTTGTCGTTCCGGGCCAGGAGGATCTTATGTCTTCCCTCGATGTCACCTACAGGGTTTATCAGGCTGCGGCTAAAATCAGCAGATCCAAATATGGTATGAGAGCCCTAACGGCAGATGAAGGAGGCCTGGCTCCACCGTTTAATAATCTGAATTCAATTTTCGAGGATGCGAATGAGAGCATTGAAGCCGCCGGATTGGAGCCGGGAAAGGACGTTTTCTTTGCCATGGACGTTGCGTCGAGTCATTTCTTCAAAGATGGGCTTTATGACCTGGGATACAGGAAATTGCCCTCGGAAGGGATGATCGAAGAAATAGGAAAATGGGTTGGGTACAACCCCCTGGTCAGTATCGAGGATGGTCTGGCGGAAGACGATTGGGAAAACTGGCCGAAACTTAACGAAGCAATAGGAGGCAAATCACTTGTGTTGGGGGACGATTTTCTTTGCACTAACCCCGACCGGATCAGTAGAGCCATTGAGCAAAATGCCGCTAATGCATTGCTGCTTAAAGTGAATCAAATCGGAACTGTCACCGAAGCGGCCCGGGCATACACGCTGGCAAAAGAGGCAGGCTGGAAAGTGACAATCAGCGCAAGAAGCGGTGAAACCGAAGATGACTGGTTAGCTGATCTGGCGGTTGGATGGCAGGGAGATCAAATCAAGATCGGGTCTATTACACAATCGGAGAGATTGGCAAAATATAACCGGTTATTGGAAATTGAGAAGGAAACAGGCCTGCCAATGAATGACTGGCCAAATTAGTATCAAGTGTTGTACTAAAATCAGCAATTGATTGCCCAAACGGGTTTCCCCAAACCAAATATCTTATATCAGCTAAATGGAGTAGTTCATTGGATTGTATAATTTGTATTTGTTAAAACACGAATAACATGTTTCGGAAAGTATACCATTTATCCAGAGCTTCGGCTACTTTGAAAATATATGCACTTTCGCTATTCCTAACTCTCTCCTGGCACTTGTTCGCACAGGAAATTTCAACACTGGACAACCTTTGGCCCGTTAAAGCAAATCAATTCTTACAAGGGTTCAAGGATGTAAATTCCGGAACAGCGCTGGACTTTTTCCCTTTTCTGAAAAAAGGAAATGTCGCATTGTACCTTGGAGAAAACGGCAGGTACACATCGATTGAATTTGAAACTGACGAAGTTCCGGCAGGTTATCCGGAAGAATATGCAACTTTTGTCTTCCAGGTTAGCTATGCACGAAGCAAGGACGACGAAGAACCTTCCGGTTTTAATGTATTTATCGATGATGCTGAATTCCTGACCGTCAAATCACATAAGAAGGGATCACTGAAAAACTGGCAATATGAAAATGATGATGGAATCAACCTGGCTTTTGTGTCCACCCATGAGAGTGAAGCCTACGGGGATCTTTTCGGTTATATGTTCCTGAATGTTCCTGCAAAAGACTATTTAGGTAGATCCATATCAATCCGCATGGAGGAGGTAAGTTCAAATAGCCGTGATTTCTTCATGGCCATACAGAACCCTGTAGAGGAGGCGCTGGCTATTCTGGCAGAACCGGCGATCCTAAGGACTGAAAATGGCTCAAAACAAAGTATCAAAATTGATTTGACGTACCTGGGAAAACCAACAATGGGGCAATTCTTTTATGCCGGAAACAGGATTGTGCAACAGGATATCTACCCGGGACCCAACGAAATATACCTTTTGATTGATCCGGTAAAGGAAACCATCACCCATGATCTGGTGATAGACCTGGAAGGCAGAGACCCGGTTTCCCGGCAGGTAAGTCTAAATCCCGTGCGTCCCTTTGAAGTATATTTCCTTCCCCACTCACATGTAGACATTGGATTTACACATGAGCAGGATGAGGTTGCCAGGTTACAATGGAGAAACCTTGATATGGCCATCGATCTGGCTGAAAAAACCGCCGGCTATCCCGAAGGCTCCAGATATAAATGGAATGCTGAGATCAGCTGGGTACTGGACGGATACCTTGAGCAGGCGAGTGAAGAAAGAAAGGCAAAATTTGTAAAGGCTGTCAATGATGGAATCATAGGTATCGATGGGTTGTACGGCAGTGTCCTAACCGGCTTGCAGCGTGAGGAAGAGTTATTCAAGAACACATTGCATGCACAGCGGCTTCGTGAAGCATATGGTTTTGATATTCAATCTGCCATGATCACTGATGTTCCGGGGTATACATGGGGCATTGTTCCCGCACTGGCGCAAACCGGCATTAAGTACTTCTCAGTCGGTCCCAACCATATGCCTCAGCTTGCCCACGGCGGCTACCAGGTGGGTAAAACATTCGAGGCCTGGGGTGATATACCAATGTACTGGGTTTCACCGTCCGGAAAGGAAAAGATACTTTTCTGGATGAGTTCTCATGGATACTCATGGTTTCACTCCTGGTTAATGGGAAACATCAGCCATGCAGGCGGAAGTCCCATACTCAATTTCCTGGATGAGTTGGAACGGCAGAAATACCCTTACGATATTGTGCAGCTACGGTATAATATCGGTAATGATAATGGCCCTCCTGACCCTGACATGCCGGATTTTTTTAAAGCCTGGAATGAAAAATACGAGTGGCCAAAATTCAGGATCGCCACAACCATGGAAATGATGAATGATTTTGTTGACCGGTACGAAGATATTATTCCGGAAGCTACCGGTGATTTCACCCCCTACTGGGAAGATGGCGCTTCTTCTTCCGCGGAAGAGACCGCTATCAACCGGAATACGGCAGACCGGCTGGTGCAGGCCGAAGCGCTATGGGCTATGATAAAACCCGAAAAATATCCCGCAGAAACTTTTGACGAAGCCTGGAAAAATGTTGTGCTATTTTCCGAACACACCTGGGGCGCTAATATCAGCAAATCCGATCCGGACGCGGCCTTCACTAAAAGTCTTTGGAACGTAAAAAAAGGTTTTGCACTGGATGCTCAGAAAACAGCGGAGGAGATGATAGATGAGGCACTGTACGATATCACGACCTCCCAGGAAGTCATAGAAAACATTCAGGTGATCAACACACTTTCCTGGTCCAGGACAAATCTCGTGAAGATCCCGGCTTCGTGGAACCTGAAAGGTGATAAGGTATTGAATGAGGATGGAAAGATGATCCCAAGCCAGCGGCTTAACTCGGGCGAGTTAGCGTTCATCGCTTCAGATATTCCGCCTTTCGGCTCAAAGGTTTTTACGCTCAAAAAGGGAAAAGACAAACCGGAAGGATCAGTCAGGGTTAGCACCTCCGGTATTGAAAACGATCTGGTCATTGTAGCTATGAACACTGAGTCCGGCGGTTTCGCATCCATCAAATCCAGGTCCTCAAACAGAGAACACATAGATGCGAATGATACATTAGGCTTCAATACCTATTGGTATTCGGGGAAGATTAAGGAGAACCTAAGTAAAAATCACTCTCCAGTCTTTAGTATTAAGGAGAATGGGCCATTGATTTCCACCCTTTTAGTGGAATCTCTGGGTCAGGGAGCAAACAAGATTTCACAGGAAATTGAAATGGTATCCGGATTTGGTGAAATCAATATTACAAACACCGTGGATAAAATCAGAATTGTCGAAGATGAGAATGTACGATTTACTTTTCCCTTTGATATACCTGATGGAGAAGTCAGGATTGATATTCCCTGGACCATCCTGGCACCCGGTAAAAACCAGATCAAGGGTGCCAATAATAATTTTTATTCCGTACAAAGGTTCCTGGACATCTCAAATAAAGATTACGGCATAACAATTACAAGTGAAGACGCGCCGGTTTGGGAAATAGGTGATATGTATGGACAATTCTGGATGTCCGATATGGTAAACAGGCCATGGTTGAAGGATTATGTTCCGTCCCAGCGATTGATCAGCTGGGTAATGAATAATCTTTGGTTTGTAAACTACAAAGCCCACCAGGAGGGTGAGATCGTATTCAGGCACACCCTGAGACCTCATGCAGCTTTTAATGCTGCAGACGCCAAGAAACTGGGAATGGAAAAGTCTATGCCTTTGATCATAACCCCATCAGACAGGAAAATAGACCCAATCCTGAAGATTGATGGTTCGAGGGAGATTTTTGTAACGTCCCTTAAACCAGGTTACGATGGTATTTCGACGCTAATCCGGTTATTCAACAGCAGTGACCGGGAAAATAGCATCTCGATTAACTGGGTTTCGTCTTCGCGAAATTTATACAGGAGCAGTCCACTTGAAGAAAAAGGTCCTGCTCTGGATAATGAGATCACACTGGGACCGTGGGAAATTTTAACCATAAGGGCGGAGTAAGGACGTCATGCTATGCGATTCTGGGATTGATTTTATTCATATCAATTCCGGGATTTTCACATCCGGTTTCTCTCAACTGGGTCGAAATTGGAATTGAGGATAGTATTTTGATCGTCCGGTACAAAATTCTGGCTGAAGATCTTGTTTATTTTCACCGTCCCGGGCACGACGAGTACTATGACTATGATATCAACATCCTCGATTCTCTTGCGGATGTGCACGGCAGGCTGATTTTGCAAAATTTCCGGATAAGTGATGAAAACGGGATCCTTCTGGATCATTCAATTGATTATGTGAATAGTACTTTGAATGGCGAGAAGGTCAATATAATGGATTTGATGAGGTACGAAATCCAGTACCGGCTCGAATACAAAATGATCACTCAGGATTGGAAAAAACTGATCATTCAGCAAACGCTTGGGACAGGAGATATAAAAATTCCGGTTGTAACATTCTTATCCGTTTACAATGGTGAAAATACACTTCTGGAAAATGTAGAAGTACAAAGGGACGAAATCATGACGATTTATCCATCAGGGAACAATCCACGGGTCAATCCCTCAAAACTTACAAGTTCGTTCTTTACAATCAGTGAGTCGGGAATAAGGCATGAACTTACTATTCCTGTTAAAGTATTTTACAGCCTGCTGGGAGTTTCCGGGAGTAGTCAGATCACACCGGAGCGGATCAACAGTTATTTCTTAAAACGAAATCACATATACGGAAATGAACAGAAACTAAAACCACAACTGAGTTATTTTAAGACCCTGGAAAATTCACGAAACACCGGGTTCATGTACATGGACCTGTTTTACCCTTCCCAAACTTACCCGGGTGAGGTCAGGGTGACCTGGACAGATTACAATTGGCACTTCCGCTGGTTTGATTCCCGGATTTCAGCTAATGACAGTACGTTTCTTCATACATTTTCCCGTTTCCAGCCCTATCTGCAATGGGAATCGTCCATTGACGTTGAAAAAAAGAATTAATTCAGAGCTTTCTGGATAATTCATGATTGCAGGATATTTTTTTAAATTTCCGTTTTTTGTAAATTTTTAGGGTTATATCCACGATTTGTGTGGGCGCATTGAGGGTTTGGGGCAGGCAGGCTTTTAAAAGGTCAACATGAGTTCAGTCAGTTTGTCTTTTCGACAAAACCAGACCTTTTTCTGCAGGGTTGGCTAGTGTGTTTCGCGGGGAAATGCGGCTTAAATCGTGGGCTCCTTTCTTTTGGCGGTCCGCCGCCGCGGAACTTTTCTTTGGAGAAGCAAAGAAAAGTTAGGATAAGACATAGTTCAGCATAGGACTTGGAATTGATCCCTTGAGACCTCAAAATAATACTAATTCGTTCAATACGGAGGTTTTATGGACTGGCTTGCTAGCTAAAAACGTACTTGGAACATAATACCATTTTTTGAAGCTAACCAAATTCTTAAAGGCCCCCTAGTTTAATCCCGTTTACTTCCGGCAGCCACAATACCGAGGCCTCCGTCAATCCTTATAGCCTGTCCTGTAATAAATCCGGCATTATCTCCTGCCAGGAAATGGATCAGTTCACCTACTTCATCAGGCTGACCAATCCTTTTTGTAAGATGCATTTCAACACATTCATCGTATACTTCCTGCGGATCCGGAGATAAGGCAATTGAAGACCTGAACATAGGAGTATCCACCGTTCCGGGACAGATCGCAACACTCCTGATTTGGGGGCCATAGTCCACTGCAATACTTCTTGTCAATCCCAGTTGTGCGGTCTTTGAGGTGGTGTAAACCGCAACATTATTTTGAGAAATGTAGGCCTGGACGCTTGATACAATTATCACCACTCCTTTTCCATTTCTCTGCATGGACGGGATGGCGTATTTGGAACACAGAAATCCACTTTTCACATTGACATTCATTACCCTGTCCCAGTCTTCTTCAGATGTCTCCGTGACAGTCCCATAATGTTGGATGCCCACACTGCACACCAGGCCTTCTATTTCACCGAATTCCTTTATTACTGAACCGATCGCATCCTTCACATCGGATTCTTTCGAAGCATCACACGATATGAACGTGCAACGACTTCCAAGTTCGCTTGCCAACTCCTTTCCCTTGTCTGCAATGTCCAAAATGGCAACATTCCAGTTATTTTGGTGAAATATGCGACTACAAGATCCGCCTATTCCCATTGCGCCGCCGACTACTACTACTGTTTTGCTCATTGCTTTGATGTTTATTTTTCTTATTACTGTTTTTCTACCACACCCGCAGACAGAGAGGTACTGATCTCCTCTCCTGCTTTCATTTTCAGCCATTCATTTTTTTTAATGGCTTCTTCCGGATCATTTGTCCATCTGGAAGTCCACAATTCCAAACCTACGGCATAAGCCGATCCCCACCAGGGGGCGTCCTGTGTCGCGTATCTTTCCTGCCAGTACCACAGGTTTGAAAATATCGTTGGATCCCACTCCACGTTGAACCCCAGGTCTCTTTTCTGATTCCATAAAGTATAATTTGCACTACCGGTGAATCCGGACAAATATGCCAGTTCCGAATACGGTTCTGCCTCCTCGGGGGGTATTATTCCCGCATCCTCCGCCACTCCGCCAATATTTTTAACCATCGGCCACTTTTGAATTCCGGCTGGTTTGAACCGCCTGGTATCAGGCATTAATGGTTCCGGAAAAAATGTCGTGGCGTTTGTTTCGACATAGCCCCCTGCTTTCAGAAAAGGCAACCCAAAAGCAATGTGATGCCCCCACATAGTATCAAGGTGCGTGTTGGATTCATTAATCAATCGTTCTTCGATCCGAATGGAGGAACTATCCTTTTCCAGGGTTAAGGTCTTTACCAGGTACAATGGTACCCTTAATGGCCGGACCCAAAGCTTAAGTGCTACTTTTTCAGGATCGTTCTCAACGATGGAATGTTTCCAGGGTATTAAGTGTACTTCCCCGTGCTGCCCCAGTGAAGCGCCACGATAAACAAACGTAGGGCTGTTCGGCAGGGCTTCCTGCCATCCCCCGTAGTAGTAATCTTCCAGCTGGTTTGGAGTATCTCTCAACTGGGAGAAATCCATATTGGGATTCCGGATGCCTTTTTTCAATCTTAACATGAAGTCTACCGCCCGCGGTTTGTAGGTAAATTCAAATATGTCACCTCCTCTTCCGACCAGTATTCCAATTCGCACATAATCGTTTTCCATGTAGACCACAGGCATGCCCTTGTAAGTCCAGTCGTCGGAAATGCTGCATTCATTTTTAGGGAAGGACGGATCTCTCATGGCCTTAAATCTCTAAGGACTGGATAGCACCTTTCATATAACCCAGGGCAAATGCCATACCTGCATGCCACGGGGCGTTGCACGACATTTCAGGTGTATGATCCGGGATGATCACACCTTCAAAGTTGTTCTTCTTCAAGATTTTCAGGGCTTTGATCATGTCGATATCCCCTTCATCCACGAAAGCCTCCCGGTAGTGCGGAACTTTGCCCTTAACATTTCGAAAATGCACATAACATATCTTGTCCATTCCGGAGTATTTATCAAGACACTCATAAACATCCCCTTTCATCATTTCCTGTGTGGTCCCCATGCAAAACTCAATCCCATTGGCATTACTGTCAATCACATCCAGTAACTTATCATAACCATCAGGCTCATAGATCAGTCTTGACACGCCTCTTAATGTTGGTAATGGGGGATCATCAGGGTGAGCAGCCAGCCGAACATTATTTTCTTCCGCAATGGGGATCATCTCATGAAGAAATTCATTAAGTCTGTCCCATATCTCCTCAGGTGAAACGGGCGCAACTGTACCTTCGGGAGCATCAGTGTTGTAGGTCATGTTCCAAACCATCCCATTTGGGATCGGGGTATTAATATCTATGGCAGAAGCATCAAATTCCACAGATTGAGCTTCACCTCTGCCAGAGGGTCTGCTACTCCAGCCCCAAACTCCCGCCAGGCTAAAATAATATCCTATGACAGGAATGCCGGCTTTACCAATGTTCCGGATGGTCTGCTTAATGTTTTCCATTTGCCGGGCTTTTTTGGGACCGTCCAGCAATATGTCGAACCAATGGGAGGGATCGAAATTTTCAATGGCTTCCCACGTTAATCCATGGCTTTCTATTTGTTTTTTGAGTGCCACTAAATCGTCATATTCCCAGAGGTTGTGCTCATTGTCAGTCACTCCCCATCCATCCAGGTAGTTTTTGGTCAGAGAAGGATTATCGCCTCCTTTAATGTAGTCCACAAGCTGGACCACTAAATGTGTTGCCCCGGCCTGACGTGCAAACCGAAAGTTGTCATCTGTTAAAACCGATTTATAAAGTCCTAGTCCCAGTTTCATGTTTTTAAGGAATGGTGGTTACCTGGAGAATCCATCTTTAGATTTATTTTGCATTTTAATGTAATCCTTCATCTCTTCTTTCATGAGCTTTACCGGAATACTCGGGTTTTTCTCGGGCATTTCAATTATTTCCAAAGCTTTTGCCTGAGCTTCTTCTTTTTGACCGACTTCCGTGTAAAGCTTGAAAAGATAATATTGCGGACCAAATTTATACGGTAAACTGTAATGGGCCTTGTAGAGATTCTCTTCTGCTTTTTCGAATTTTCCAAGTTTCTGATAAGCCCGTCCCAAATATTCAAATGCCTGAGAATGCGGATATATTTTGGAAGCTTCCTCGAGTATTGCTATTGATTTCTCATAATTTTCATTAAGAAAGAATATTTCCCCATACTCCCAAATGAAGTATTTTTCATTCTCCAAAACAGGATAGGCTTTTTCCATTTTTTCTATTGAGCCTTCAAATTTACCTTGGGCCTTTAACTCGGATCCCGCCAGCCAGTCATTTAAACTATGGCGAATCATTTTTTGGGTTCTTAAAGCAAAGAGAGAGATAGATGTTATGATCAGGAGAAAACCCAATCTGAAAAAGCTATTGTTCTTTATTGAAAACGACCGGGTGCCGGAATCCATTGAATGGAGAATGCCTACAAGAAAGCTAAAATTTATTGCGATTGCCAAAACTGATTTTGGATAGGAAAAAAATCCAAATGTCAAAATACTGGCCAAACCTCCTAATGCGCCCAGTCGATAAATGTTTATATTTTGATTACCTGAAGGATCTCTCCCACACTTTTGTAAGATAACTATCCCATCTTTAGCTACCAAAAACAGAAAAATAAGGACTATCGAAAGTCCAAATACTCCATTTTCCACCAGTATCTCAATGTAGTCGTTAAAGGCATAATCCCCGGTTCCGGCAATTTTCTTTTCGTATTCAGTTCCTTGCTTGTTTTGAAAATACAGGATTTGGTAGCTTTGATGGGCTGATTGGTATTTACCGGTCCCTACACCAACTAACGTGTTATCCCGGGCTATTTGCATGGCGATTTTCCAGTTTAATAACCTACCCCTCGCAGACTCCTCCTTCCATAAAAAAACGCTGTGTGAAACAACCATTCCAAGCAGCAGGACCATTATATAAAGCAACCAGTATCTTCTGAATGACTTTCCAAATCGAATCAGCCATGGGAGAAGGACAAGGGCTGATCCGGCGGTGATAGCTATCCAGGAGGCTCTACTTCCGCAAACAATCAATACATAGACGGTAATGGCCATAAGAATTAATGCGCCTTTTTTCACGCTATGCGAAAAAGTGCCGTATAGTACCAGTGCCAGGGACATTGGAAAGATGGAGGAAATATAACCCGCATATGGTCCCGGGTTAGCGAAGGAGCCCGTTATCTTAAAAAGGAGATCGGAAGATCTAAGAAGTCCCACTCCCTGAAAAAAACCCAGGATCAAATTCAGCGCTCCAACGATAATAAAGGCCCAAATCACATAAACCGATCCCGGGCCCTGTTCCCGGAAAATAACTCGGGTTGCATAATACAGCAAGAGAAGATAAAAGGTTATGAGTAGATCCCAATAAGTAAGACTGGTACTCTCGCTGTTCGCAAGGAAGCGGACGACAAAGTATAGTACAAATAATGCCATAAATAAATCCAAATTGGACACAATGATTTTAGCCTGGGGTTTTATCATCATGAACACAATGAATAAGCATGAGATGATGGCCGAACTGGTTATAAAGTAGGCTTCCCTGGCATATAATTCACCGGATTTAAATTCATTCGACCAAACAATTGACGTAATGAAAATCAAAAAAAAACCTGTTGGAAAGACAAACTTTAACCAGGCATTTATTCGAAGGTCCATTGCATGCTAAAAAAAATTAATTACATTTGAGACTATGCCTGAAAAAATTTGACAATTAAAGTTATCAACAAATGAATAAACTGCGAAAGATTGCTTCGAAATGGCCTGTATCACTAATAATGTGTGTTATACTATTGTTCTTTACAACTCAATGCGGTAATTCTTTGGAGAATATCGAACCAAAAAAAGAGTTTACAGGTGAAGAATTGTTTAGAGGGATTTTTTTAATGCAAGGTGAGGTTGCCAGCCAGATCAGTTTGTTTCAGAAAATAAAAAGCACATATGATTTTGAGGCAAACGAAGAGGTAAGGCTTCAATATTCAAAAGTGGTGGATGAGTTAATAAATATGATTTCAACGAAACACCCGTGGTTTTTCAAAGACTTTAAGAGCGCAATTACGAGTGGGGATCACTTTGAAGTACAAAATGCGCTCAATGCCGGAAGCGGACTCCTTGTCGAAGCAATGGTTCGATCACCTTTGATTTCACCGTATTATGAGCAAAGCCTGGAGCTGGTAGACGTAGTGGACACAGAAGGGCTTGTAACACGTAGTGGTGAAGTGGACTTTGCCCGGTTGGCGGAACTGCACCAATCCCTGGAGACAATGCTGGGAGATGGCGACAAATATTCCGGCAGGGCTGAGGCCTGCTCGATTGTGGCTGTATGTTTGGTTTGGGTATACCTGGCAGCTGCACAAAGTGCTGCGGTCGCTGTAAATGTAGTGGGAGGAGTTGCTGTTGCGGTTTATGCTGCCGTAGCTCTCTGGGTAGCTACATACACCTGGACTAGCGGTGAAGGTGGCAGAATATCCGGTTCCTATGAACTCCAAAAGGAGCTGCTGGTAAATGAAATTTCAGTGAAATTTGCAAGTTAAAAGGCAACCTCCTTCTAACCTTATTTCATTTTTACTTCTACCTCTGATAATTGGGGGAATTGGGTATATGGCTATCCTGTCCTCGGTCCCGTTTAATCCAATTTCTATGGATTACAACAAATCCCAGGTGATATTCACTTTTATTCCACAGGGATGGGGATTTTTTACAAGGGATGCCAGAGAACTCCGCACCCTGGTATATTCTAAGCAGGGTGATGAATTGAATTTGGTAAATGGCAGTGCTTCAACCGCCAGCGAACTCTTCGGATTATCAAGGGAAAGTCGCCGGGAGAATATTGAACTTGGACAACTTATTTCTGTCCTGCCGGATTCAATCTGGATGAATTGTCCCTCGAAAAAATGGCAGGACTGTGAATCTGCTCCTTACCAGATACAGAGCCCTTTTAAAAATCCCAAATTTAATGGGGAATACGTCCTGATCCGAACGGAACCAGTGCCATGGGCGTGGAGCAGCAGGTATGCATCAATCCAAATGCCGTTCTCAATCTGCCATATTGATGTGGTGAATGACTAAGTACTTATCGTATTTGGAACATTATGAAAAAGTGCTATCCGGTAGCCCTGTCAATACCATATATGGGTTGGCAAGATCACTTTTGGCTTGCGGCCTGTTTCTTACGCTAGTATCAAACAGCACTGAATCACTCTTTCCTGTGACAACGGAAGTTGTCACAATTCCAGCTTCCCCGGCTGTTAATTTTAGTATTTTCCTACTCCTTTCAAATCACATTGTAGTTGCAAAACTTATTGCCCTGGTTGTGTTGGCCTCGGTTATTATCGGGATCTATCCCAGATTCACCGGCATTTTTCATTGGTATATAGCTTTTAGTTTTTACGCCGGGTGTCAGGTCATAGACGGAGGAGATCATGCCCATGCGGTGCTGTCCCTTTTAATGGTTCCCCTTACCCTGCTGGACTCGCGGAAGTGGCATTGGAGTAGCTCCGGAAAACAAGAGAGTAGTTCTATTATCTCAAATTCGATAGCATGGGCCTTTACTGTTTTGATCAGGATACAGGTGAGCATTATTTACCTTCATGCGGCCTTTGCTAAAATCGGTGTTGATGACTGGACAAATGGAACGGCAACTTATTACTGGTTCACTCATCATTATCACGGTGCAGGCGATTGGATCAAGCCGGCAATAATTTATCTGATGTCCAAACCTTACATCGTCACCAGTATCACCTGGGGTACGATGGCATTCGAGTTTTTGCTGTTTGCCTGTATATTTCTGGATCCCCATGATATCAGAAGAAAGATATTTTTGATTTTGGGAATTCTATTTCATTTCGTAATTGTGATAATACATGGTCTGGTATCTTTCTATTTTTCCATGACCGCAGCCCTAATATTATATTTGTCAAATTATTATCAGCCCTATCAAATTGAGACTTATGTGAACTCTTTGAGACGGAAAAAATGAATATTCTTTTAGATATTTTTAACTTTTTGCTTCTGGTATCGATTGTGGGCATCTCCTACGCTTTCAAACGAAATTACCCGAAGGAAATTAATGACGTAGTTGGGTACAGGACCAAACGATCAATGAAATCTCAGGCCAATTGGCTGGAAGCTAATAAATATTCTTCTTCTTTGATATTCAAGATCAGTTGGATTGCAGCCGGTTGTCAACTGGTCCTATACATATCATTCGGCGGTCAAGTGTCTCTTTTCGTTACCGTTGGTCTATGGATTTTGCTGTTGCTCTGGGTTATTTTCAAAACGGAACGGAGATTAAAGAGACTGGATAGTTCAG
This sequence comes from Cyclobacteriaceae bacterium, assembly GCA_028278225.1. Taxonomy (GTDB): domain Bacteria; phylum Bacteroidota; class Bacteroidia; order Cytophagales; family Cyclobacteriaceae; genus JANQEU01. The sequence continues at coordinate 51,862 of JANQEU010000022.1, read as the reverse complement.
ATTGATATTGACGTTAATTGAATTTTTGATTTATTAACTGCCCCGGAAATCATTAAAGATCTATGAGAATATGCCATCCGGTAAATAGGGCCCTGGATACTGTCAGGAGACTTAATATCCCGAGGTTTTATACTTCAATTCTTTCTATGGTTGTGAAGGCAGGCGCTATTGCCTTGTTGGTGGTAGCATGTAATCCCGTACCCAGGGACGTCCGGGAATTAGTGGCGAATTTGGAAGCCAACGATACGTCTTTTTTGGAAACAATCAGGCATTACCGGGACCTGGGAGAGCAAGATAAACTTGAAGCATTATATTTCCTTATAAGAAATATGGATGCTCATTTTCATGTTGAGAATGAAATTAGAGACCCCAGGGCTTATGCCAGCATACCCTTCGATGTTTCCACATATCAAGATGCCAAAGCTGTCGAAAAGGGATACGATTCCCTGATCCAAAAGAACCTCATGATCAAAAGCACGGTCCAGGATGTTCGTGTTATCACATCAGATATCCTTATCCGCAATATAGACCTGGCTTTCACAGTCAAAAATGCAAGGTGGTCCAGAAATCTGGACTTTCAGGATTTTTGTGAATATATATTACCCTATAGGGCTTACCATGAACCGCTTGAAGACTGGCGACCGAAATTATATCAGTCATTTGATATCGAATATTTTAACCGGCTGGATAATATTACTCAGATCACAAAGGTGATGGATAGTGTTATGAAACGGTCAATTAAGTGGGATTACCGAAGCGCTTTTCAACTTGAAGAACAAGGCATATCCGAATTGGAAAAAACCACAATTGGAACTTGCGGTGACCTTGCAGTTTACGCCACCTGCGCACTAAGATCCATGGGAATTCCGGTAGCTCTTGATTATGTCCCCTATTGGGGGCATACCAAGGGAAGTCATATATGGAATGTCATTTTTGACAGTTTGGGCAACGCCCATCACTTTCAGGGAGGCCTGGAACCGGTGGGTGAATACCAGATATTGAAAACAAAAACAGTGCAACCACCGAAGATTTTCAGACACACCTATTCGAAACAGATACATAATCCCGAATTCAATAACACGGGTGCTCCCGACATATTCGAGAAAGGCAATTTCATCGATGTGACAAATCACTACTATCCCACCTCAGATGTTGTACTGCAAATTGAAAATACGGGAAGCAGCGATTTAATATTTCTATGCGTATTTAATGGCGGAAAGTGGAAACCGGTATATTACGGCCATGTGTCAGGCTCAAAAGTTACTTTTAAAGGGATGGGAAGGGGAAATATTTATATACCTGCAAGATATGAAGGTAACAGACTTCAGTTTATTCACAGCCCGTTTAAGTTGAAAATAGATGGTGAGATTGAATTTATAGAAGGTAAGGGTAAGGAACCGAACTTGCAGAATACAAAGCTGAGTATTTACAACCAGGGTGTCTGGCTGCTGGACTCGATTCAGGAAGAAACATCATATGACTTATTCGTATGGAAAGAAAACCAGTGGGAACTTTTCGAACATTTTGAATCCGGAAATTCAAACTTCCTGATAGTTCCGCAAATGCCCTCCGATGGTTTATTCATATTTGATATTCTCTCACAATCCGCGAAAACCGATGACCTTCGATTTTTTGTCCTGGAGAACGACAAGCAAGTTTTTTGGTGAATTTTTCAGCACATGATTTGAGGAGTGCCACTATAGGTTTTGTCGCAGAAACTAGCAAGGTTTCACCTGGCATCATCGTTTAATAAATAGTTGGGATCATTCGTGGTCGATTTTAATTTGTACTGATAGTGTCTTAAGAGATTTGAGTCAGGAATGAAATTGAATCATGTATCATATTGGGTGGTGATATCTGTTATGTTGATTACTGCCGTAGGCTGTTTAGAAGATGAAACTGATGATTTCACTTCCGGTTCTTACTACCCGGATTTTGGTGTTGAACCGGATACCACGCAAAAAGAAGATCCTGATCCGGATACAACAGCAATGCAGCCTCCCGCCTTATGCTGGGATTCGGCTTTTACAACCACCAGGGATGAGGCGTTCATTTCGCTTTTCACCAGGTACGGGGATGGATGGACGGGGGGAGACGCCACTTATTCCATTTTACTACCGGACGGACGGACATTGTGGATCTTTGGTGATACCTTCCTGGGAACCGTCAATGCTGATCGTTCCAGGCCCGGAACCGGATTAATCCGAAATAGTTTTGTAGTCCAGGATGGAGAGGAATTAACTACACTACACGGAGGAACTGTAAGCAACCCGGCTTCCATGATCTCCCCTTCCGATCCCTCCTGGTGGTACTGGCCGACAGACGGCACCATACACAATGACACCCTTCAACTGCTATTATCGGCGTTTAAGTCTGTCGGTGAGGGCGGAATGTGGGATTTTGCCTATGCCAGTATTGATCTGGCCTTATTCACTCTTCCGGACCTGGAGCTGATCAGTATTGAATCCAGGATACCTGACCCAACGATCGCATACGGATCATGTGTAGTGGAATCCTCAGACTATATCTATATCTATGGCGCCAACAAAGCCGGAGGTGGCAAGCAGGCAAGTCTGGCGCGTGCTGCGAATGGTGATCTGCGTAATCCCTGGGAGTACTATGACGGAAGCGGATGGGATCCGGATATCAATGCAAGTGTGGGATTGGTTGGCAATGTGTCGGAGCAATTTGCTGTTTTCGAAGACAATGGGCACTACTACATGGTCACGCATCACTTTGCCTTTGGGGATGAAATTTACATTTGGGACGCCCCTAACCCGGAAGGGCCCTGGGGCAATCAGAGGACATTGTATTGCACCCCTGAGACGGGAGGAAATATATTTACCTATAATTCCTTTGTGCATCCCCAGTTTATAGCGAATGACGAGATCCTGATCTCTTACAACAATAACAGCTTTAATTTCGGCGATTTATTTGCCAATGCCGATAATTACAGACCTCATTTCATCAGGGTTGGTAACTGGCGTTAAAAAAAACTATCATGAAAAAATTCTTCTTTGTCTTATTCGCAATGTCATTTTTCACTTGCAATCAATCCGGAGAAAGATCCGCGAAGGATGAGATTTCGGAGCCAGTAGATCCTTTTGCCTTTGAGTATACCACGGAGGCGTCACCGGAGTGGACTGCCCTGTTCTACCGGAAGTCAGGCTGGTTCGGAGGGGATGGCATTTTTTCTTTCGCCTTGTCCGGAGTTGACTTTGAGCAAAGTGGTGAACGGGATTCTACGTTATTAACGTTTGGGGATACCTACATTGGAGAAGTCGAAAACAATAAACCTCTCCCGGGAAATAAAATGGTCAACAATACGGTGGCGTACGTGATAGGCACGGATCCGGATCCGGAAAAGATCTTCTTCCATTATAAGAAAGATGCCGAAGGAACACCACAGACATTTTTCGTACCGAATAACGAAAATTCAGCTCCGGAACAGTATTACTGGGGCGGTGACGGCTTTGTCAACCAGGAACTGGGTGGCAGACTCCATCTCTTCGCATACCATGTGGAAATGACCGGTCCCAATGTCTTTGATTTTGTTTTACCCAATGTAAGCCTGCTGTCGATTGACAATCCTGGCGAACCTCCTTTCGAAAATCACAGGCAATTGGTTACTCCCCTGCATTTTAAAAATGACAGTATTGGAGAAGGGGATCTTGGCGCCGGAGTCCTGGTAAATACGGAATGGGCGGGAGCACCGGATCCCGATGGTTATGTATACGTCTATGGCTGCATCGGTCCGAATAAAACCCTGGTTGCGGCAAGGGCGAGGCCAGCCGAATTTGAGGACTTTGATACATGGACGTTTTGGACCGGAGAAGAGTGGAGCAAGAGCATAGATGATATCAAAGGAATAATAAACGGAACCTCAAATGAATTAAGTGTTACCCCTTTGAAGGATGGCAGGTATCTTTTGATCTACCAGGTATTCGGGATTTCTGACAAAGTCGGGATGAATGTGGGTCTAAGCCCGGTAGGGCCCTTCGGCCCTCTCAATGAGATCTGGACGACACCAGAATTTGATGAACCGCCGGGAATTCTTCCCTACAATGCAAAAGCACATCCTAATCTATCCGGACCGGGAGAGCTTCTCATCAGTTACAATACCATTACGGAAGACTTCTGGAATGACATACAGGAAAACGCACACATCTATCGTCCGAGGTTTATAAAATTGAAGTCGGAAGCATTGAAGTAATAACTGCTTCACTCCAGGATCACCTTTCCTGTGGCCAGCAATTCTCCATCATGAATGACCTGGATCAAGTATATGCCCGATGAGATCGAACCTCTCTCAATGGCAAATGTCGCACTACTAATTGTATAATGCATGAGAATAGTTCCGGAAAGATCCAGAAGTCTCAGGGTATAGAAAGTCAGACCCGGATCAGGCAGGGTGATAGTAAATGTATTCAGCGCCGGATTTGGACTCACAACAATATTGTTGTCTGCAAAATTTGTGGACAGAGGTTCATCACAATCTTCCGCAGCCACATTCGCATTGATATCAAAGTGAGATGATAATTGATCAAGACAACCGGTTATCTCTTTGTAACAACCGTACTCATAGTTGGCAGACGGATCATAATTATCAAAATTTTGAGCTGTACACCCGGCAATGAAATAATGATCCTGATCTTCCTCAATCACGATCATTTGGTTCGTTCTGACATCAGAAAATGTCTGCCTGTAGCCACCCGGCCATATTACATGGAGAGAATCCAGCACCTCCACATTCCCTACACCGAAATGGGCAATCGAACTATTGTGGGACGCGTGGGAAGAGCCACCGTCCACTTCATGTATCCATTTGATCCCATCGGAAATGGCCAGGATCTTTGATCCATACCCGAAGTGATTGGATTGTGTTCCAATCAGACTGACTTTCACCCACCTATTGTTGCTGTCTGTCTGGTTTTCATACACCAGTACACTACCGACATCATCACTTTCTCCGACAATGGTGACAATCATATCCTGGTCCCCGTCATTGTCCAGGTCCCCTATCGCCATTCCACGGGAGATCCTTAAGTCATCAATGCCCTCTTCAGGCGCAATGTCCGCGAATGTTCCGTCTCCCAGATTCCTGTATAGTTGATTCGGATCTTCCTGGGACGTTGAAATGAATCCCGCTGCCGGTACAAACCCATTGCTGACAAAAAGATCCTCAAACCCGTCAAGGTCATAGTCGAAAAATGCCGTACCCCAACTGGTGGCAAATTTTTCACCGGCATGCGTATTCAATACTCCGGCTTCCGCTGCAATATCCGTAAAGTGTCCACCGCCATCATTTTGGAACAAAACATTTGACCCCAGGTTTGAAACATAATAATCAAGCAGACCGTCCCTGTTACAATCGCCAACAGCAATGCCCATTCCAAAGATGGCAGCATTCAAACCTGATTCTGTACTCACGTCCGTGAACGAACTGTCCGGGTAGTTATTTTGAAGACAGGTATTAGGTGTGATCCACGTACCGAAATCATTGGCTACATAAATGTCCGGAGCATGATCGTCATTAATATCAGTTGCTGTGACTGCCAATCCGCACCCCGCATTCTTTACACCGTCAGACGCCCATTCCGTAAAGGTGAGATCATCATTATTGATGAAAAGCTGGTTAGGAAAACAATCATGGTCAAATCCATTTACAACGCCGTGATCGTCATAAGTCAGGCTTTCTTTCTTCACATAGTTAATCACATAAATGTCAAGGGCTCCATCCAGGTTAAAATCACCGAATGCCGCACCTATTGCCCATTCATATCTTTCCAGGCCTGCCGCGCTGCTGATCTCCGAAAAAGTATTGTCCCCATTGTTCAGGTATAACAGGTTTTTCTGATTCCTCATGGTACCCACAAAGAGATCCTTGTAGCCGTCATTGTTGATATCACCAGCCGCAACTGACATGGTATTGAACCGGGATGTTTCCGCAAATCCGGAATAGAGCGTAACGTCTGTAAATGTCTTATTGCCATTATTCTTATAGAGCTTGTCCCGGAACAATCCCCCCGTCAGATAAATATCTTCAAACCCGTCGTTATTGAAATCAAAAATGGCTGCACCACCTCCATACATCCCCCTGTGATAATGATTTATTCCCCACTCTTCTGCTGATTCCTTAAACACCTGTTGTCCGGCTACCCTTTGTGTAATCATCACCAAGATTAGGAGGTATCTAATAACGGCTGTGACGAAATGATGCATGTAAATGAAAAAAGGTGACCTAAGCCACCTTTTTGTATATAAACGTTATGGTAATCAGTTTTTCGCTACGGCGGAATAAACGTATCTGAAAGGACCAAAAATTGTTACTTCATCAGCTGAAAACATAGTCTGATCAAATTCTACAATGGTCCACTCAAGTGTGTCCTTCGGGGTAGAAACACCATCAATGATATCAGCTCGTCTCAAAAACAATACTGACTCGTCCTCGTTAAATTCCCAGCTCACCCAGTCCGTTACGTCATCAAAGTCGCATGATCCGCCACCTGAACCGGTCAACGCACCGTAGTCAATACTCATGGTGCCGTCCGATTCAAAACTAAATACATTATCTTCTTCACATTCCCTTATGCCTTCTTCTACCGGGTCATTCCAAAGCAAAGAGGTATATCTCCAGTCAAATGAAACCAGTAAACCAGATCGCGTCACATTCGTCGTAATGACCAGGTCAACATCGTCAGTCAGGCCATTGGCATCTGTCACTTCAAAATTGAATCGAATAGGCTCCAGTAGTCCATCTACACCCAACGTGTAATTGAAAGTGTATGGAAGACCGGATGTCACTTCCATCGAACCACCTGTTCCATAGGTATCATCTACAGCTGTCCCAATGTACTTTGTAATGGTCAATGAAACAAACTCGCCATCAAGTTCGCCGGAAATAACGGCCGTCACCTGATCGCCAATATCTCCCGTAAATGTTCCATTATCAATAGAAAGGACAGGAGCGATGGGGTCCTTATCATCATCACCGCAGGCGGATAATAATAGTAGTGAGCCCATAACTACAAGACTCAATGCCCACATTAAATTACTTTTAATTCTCATGATCATATTGTTTGATAAAATTTGTTTTACTGATAGTATACAACCAAATATCCTCCAGGGATTACTGGTTTCGCAATCGATTGAATCTTTAAAATTCGTAAATTTTTAGTTTTTCCGAATTAACGCCAACCACAATCAGACGATCGCCGTTTCTCCGGTCCAATTGGACGATTGAACGGGCGTTCCCCGTTATATCCAGGTAGCGGGTTTGAAAACTGGTTTCTCCCCCGGCACCATGATCCACCTTCATTAAAACGCCCCTGCCGGAACCATAACTCTCACCCAGGCGCGTTGCATAATCAAAATTTCCCACAGCGATAATGCCCTCACTCGTATGGAGCATATCGTAAACAGGAGACAACTGTACCTCGGAGGGAAGCGCTACAACTTTAAAATGATCACCATCAATGTTCTCAAGATAAACAGACTCAAACGTATTGCAGACTAACATCTTTGTTTCAAGCATTTCCTCCCCTGAAAAAATATCTGTTATCCGAACCTCGGCAAAGCTTTGATGACTGGGAAACAACCTTCTGAAATAAGGATTTTCTGCCAAAAATTCCTCACGTGAAATCAGAAGTGATTCAGTCCCGTTTACAAAATTTGTCACCAATGGCTCATAATTCCCGTCCCTGTCAAAATCAGTGATGTAGGCCTTCATTGGTTCCACCGCTGAGGCAGAAAAAGGTGAATTGAGCCCTGTATTGCCGCAGATGATATCAATATCTCCGTCCTTGTCAAAATCATTTGCGTAAATGGCATTCCACCAGCCTTTCATATCACCGAGTCCAACATCTTCAGTGACATTTTGAAGTTTTCCCGCAATATTCTTAAATAACATGATGTTCATCCATTCACCAACCACCATCAGCTCCGGATAGTCATCCTTGTTGTAATCTATCCACTTCGCATCCCGGACCATTCCGATGTCGGCCAGTTCATCAGGAGTAGATGCTATAAAATTTCCACCTTCATTGAGCAGTAAATAGCTTTGGGATGCCAGTGGATAGTTACCCGGAATTACAAAACCCCCTGCAAAAAGGTCCGGATCTCCGTCGCCATCAAAATCAGCGGCATCAACGGCCGAGGTATTTACTTCCCGGTGCCCATGCCCGGGATCATATTCTAATAACTGATCCTTTCGGCCCAAAAACAATTTATCCCTGCTCGCTTTCGGATCAGGTCTTACACTTCCGCAGGCAACATACAGATCGTTTATTTCATCACCGTTTGCGTCAAAAATTAGGGCGTCCTGAACTTCGCTTTCTCTGAGTTCCTTCAACTCCATTTTATCAAATCGACCCTGGTCATTTTGATAGAAAACATAGGCTGGAAAACCTTTGCTCCCTCCGGTAAAAAGATCATCCAAACCATCCCCGTTCAGATCGCCGGCAGCCAGGATCGGTCCGTTTACAGACAACTTGTGCGGCAATAATGGTCCATCCTTGAAATCATTGTAATCGTATTGTTGATGGATATACACAATACCATAATCATTGTCTGATTCCTTAAGTACCGGACTCTGATCCGGGGGTTTGCCCGCAAATTCTTCAGCATCTTCATCATATGAGACTTTCAGTGTTTGATTTACTTCAAGCCCGACAAACCGGGTATATTTTCCATCAGGCCAGGTGATCCTGATGGAATCAACCATGCCGGAATCACCCAAACCAAAATGCATCCGGTCCGTCACAGTTGACATGTAACCCCGGGATAAATACTTTTCTGAGAATTGATGAATTCCCTCTGCATACAGATCAACTTTCGCCCCGATAGCAGATCGATTTGACCCGGGGCCAAAAAGATTAATCTGCAAATAGTTTTCCGTGGAATCCGTATTGTTTCGAATGATGAATGCAGGTTCGTCCAGGTTACTAACCACCAGGTCCAGGTCACCGTCAAGGTCGAGATCGGCGTAAGCTGCTCCATTGGAAAATGAAGGAACATTGAATGCCCAATCATGGGTCACATCCCGGAATTTCATGTTCGCCTGATTTTTGAAGGCGTAGTTGGCAAGCTTTACGCCATTCAGTTCTTCGATTCTGGACAGCGTCTCCTCCATCACGTCCTTTTCTGATTTGAACATGGAAAGGTTGTTGTTGTAGTCGATGAAATCCTTATTCGTAATATCTTTCAGGTAGCCATTGGTAATGAAGATATCTTTCCATCCATCGTTGTCCAGATCCATGAAAAGTGCTGCCCAGCTCCAATCTGTCCGGTGAATACCGGCAAACCTCCCGATCTCATCAAAGCCCTTATCACCCCTGTTTATCTGAAGTGTATTTCGCATGTACTGCGGCTCATAACCTGCCCTGATGATGGCGTTGAACTTCTCATATGTCATCGACCCAACCATGGTCTTGGCCCTGACGACATCCGGAGAAAGCATATCCAAAACCAGAATGTCGGCCATTCCATCATTGTTGAAATCACTTATATCCGCTCCCATGCCGTTGTAAGTTTGCTCCTGAATCAGATCAGCGATCCTGTTGGTGAACGTCCCATTGCCATTATTGATGTATAACAGGTCATTACTGATAAAATCATTGGAAATATAGACATCACTCCAGCCATCCCGATTGATATCGCTCACAGCAATCCCTAGTCCGTAACCTTCTATCAGTATACCTGTTTCCGCCGAAACGTCCGTGAAGGAATCATTGCCATTATTCCGGTACAGCCGGTCACTATTGGGTGCTTCACCATATACCCTCTTTGGCAAAGGTGTGTTCAACGACTCCCTGTTGTTGGCGTGGTTCATTACATACAGGTCCAGATCTCCATCCCGATCATAATCTAAAAATGCTGCCTGCGTGGAAAAGCCATTATCAGCAACACCAAATCCGGACGCCGATTCAATGAATGTATTGTCTCCCTGGTTGATGTACAGCAGATTTCCCCGGTCTTCCTCATTTAGTCCCGTCACACAAACATATATATCCCGGTATCCGTCGGAGTTAATGTCCGCAATACTGACGCCTGTACACCATTTCTCACTCCCTAGACCCGCCGATTCCGTGATATCCTGAAAACTAAAATCCCCTCTATTGAGATACAACCGGTTTGAAACCTGGTTGCCGGTAAAAAAGATATCCTCCAGGCCGTCATTATTTACATCGACGACACCTACTCCTCCTCCATCATAGAAATAGATGTAGTTCAGAATATTGAGGGAATCCGTAGCTGAAATTTGATTCACAAAGTCAACTCCCGTTTGCTCCGGAGTAAGGAATGTGAATCTTTGACGTGTTTTGCTTCTTTCCGTACATGAATTGAGCGCCACCAGGAGTCCGGTCAGGAGAAAGATCGACCAAACAATGGCTTTAGCCTTAATTGGATTTGGCTTTGAAAAACTCAAAATGAGCTTTAATTGATTTTTCCCAATAATCCCATTCATGTTTGCCCGGTTGACTTATAAATGTCACAGGCACATTAGCTTCGAGCGCTTTCCGGTAAAAATCCATATTCCACCTGAAAAACGGATCTTCCGTTCCACAATCAAATATTAACTCCTTATTTGCGTTCTTGAATTTCTCAATGTTACCGATGGCTGAAACAGATAACCACAAGTCCTGATTCTCTTCGTACTCTCCTAAGTATTCATGTAACTCAAACAAGCCGGCCGATCCTCTCAGGTCCATCACGCCGCTGGTGCTACCGGCGCTTTTAAATAAATCCGGTCGGAGTGAAAACAGGTGAAAGGCACCGTGACCACCCATACTTAAGCCCGTGACGAACCGGTTTTCAGTATCTGCTGCGTACTTTTCCTCAATGGCGGGAATAAGTTTTTCAAAGAAGTAGGACGCAAACTGGCTTTCAGACTTCCGGGGGCTATTTATATACCACGAGTTGTAAAAACCATCCGGACAAACAATGATTATATCATAGTCATTCGCATATTTTACAGCATCCATGATTTTGTGCCACTGCTGATAATCACTGCTGTACCCATGAAGCATGTATACCACCGGATATTTTTGCCCTTCCGCGTAATCCGAGGGAGTAAATACCCAAACGGTATCCGTGTCGGGAATCAGATGACTGGAAATAAGGATCTGATCCTGTCCCTGAAGTTCCTGCCCAAGGACCAATAAGAACAAAAGAGGTATCAGCTTTTTCATCCTACGGTGCGTCTTTTGGATCACTACCCCAATTTTCGTTTGGATCCGGACCTAATTCCAAAATCAACTTACCGCCATCCGCAAGCTGGCGATGGTAGAACCACGGTCCCTTCAATTCCTTACCATCCAGGCTGGCACTTTGAATGTACATGTTTTCCTCTGAATTGTTGTTGGCGATGATCTCAAAGATCTTGCCTTCATAGTATTTTTCATCCAGATAAATTACTACGCGATCGAATACGGGGCTTGTTATCTCATAGACAGGATCAACGGAAGTATTGCCCTTCAAACTGAACAATCCCATTGACATCAACGCACTCACACCTCCCATCTGTCCCTGGTCCTCATCATGGCCTCCATACCCTGCATCAGGTGTTATATCCCCATATGCCTGTTCATTCACTTTTCTCACCCAGTATTGCGAAAGCCAGGGTTTACCGGTATAGTTAAACACGTGAGCATTTGAGCATCCGGGTTGGTTGGCGTAGCTGACGTATCCATTGCCGTACCCAAACACAAAATCGTCAGGTTCCGCCTGTCTGAAAGCAAAGTCAACCATTTCGGATATTTCATCAGGACCGCCCACCAAATTGGTAAGCTCACCTATATCATGCGAAATCGACCAGGTAGCCTGCCATGCATTGGCTTCTACCCAACCGGACCCGCTGAGCTCATCCGTGTGAAGCCAGCTCCCATCGGCATCTTTAGGGAAAAGCAATTTTAGTTCCCGGTGATAAAGATTTTTCCAGCTCTCTGATCTTCTGGAAAATTCTTTGAAATCATTCTTCTTTCCGAGCTTGTCAGCCATCTGGGCCAGTGCCCAGTCCTGAAAAGCCCATTCTATCGTTTTTCCGGCATTATCGGGACACCATCCATTCTCAATATAAAAGGATAATTCCTCAGGCGTATCACCCATCATCCCACCAGGCAGGTGATTTCGCTTCATAACATCGAAGGCGTGTTTTGGATCCGTCTTCGTCAGCATCCCCTTTTGAAAGGCACTGACCAGCATATTGGTAACAGGATTACCGGTCATAATGTAGGAATACCCCCCTGCATTAGGTCCGCGAGGCAATAGCCCGCCATTGTCAGCATATTGGACCATGGAGGCGGAAAAATCATCCAAAATATCCGGCCAACCTAATCCCCAGAGTACATTCACATTCCACTGGGTTAACCACAAGGCGTCCGAATTGTACATATTGAACTTCACATCCCCATCAGCATTTTTCGGAAGCATCCTCACTTTCAATTTTGCATCGGTGAATTTCCAATCTCTCTTTCCCTGTGTGTAATCGGGATATTCACCGTTCACATCATTCAGGATGTGTCTTCCCAGTAACACATGCCAGAGGTCCGTATAGAATTTGATCTTCTGCTTCTCCGTACCGCCGTAAACCTCAATCTTGCCTAACCAATCATTCCATTGGCTCTGATTATCATTTTTGACCCGATCAAAATCCCAATGATCCATTTCTGTGGTCATATTCTCCCTGGCATTTTCAATGCTCGCATAGGATATTGAAAATTTCAGCTGTAATTCATCTCCCTTTTCCACACGATACTTTGCAGAAACTCCTGCAACCGGCGCATCCCAGTAGCTCTGCGTTATCCCATAGAATGTCATGGAGTCTCTCCTGGCCATTTCAGACGGACCGGTGAGCTCGTTTATATCAGCTGTCTGTTCATCGCCATTCCAGCTGTCAAGTTGTAGAAAGGGTTTATCAAACTTCGCTACAAAGAAGATCCTCACTTTGTCAGGCCCACCCCATAATCGTCCGGCGGAAGCAAAGGAGCCCTCAATTTCCGTTGTACTGACTCTTTTCACCCGTGCTTCCGTCATCGTAGTACTCCCCAGGTATCCACCCAGGTTGATGAGAATATTTGCATCATCGTTTTCCGTAAACCCGAACCTGTACAAACTGACCCTGTCCGTACTGGTATATTCCGTCCAGATACCATAGTCCTCCAGGAAAATTCGCTGATATCCCGGCTGCGCGATCTCATCCTCGTGGCTAAAGGAGGATTTCCATCCGGACTCGCCTTTTGTGGGGTCCACTTCACCGGTTGTTGGCATCATTTCAATACCGGACAACATCCAGCCGTGAACCTGACCAAATCCCAACACCTCGGTTGAATTGTAATTATATCCACCACCCCATTGGTTTTTGTTTCTTGTATGAGGGGCAGCGGCAATCATTCCAAAAGGGGTACTGCCCGGTGTGAAATAGAAATACCTTCCCCTGGTGGTCTCCACAAAGGGATTGACCCATGACACCAGGTCCTGGTAATCATCGGGTGAGGGAAATACCTCGATTTCAGACAACCCCAAATTGAACCCGTTACCATCAGTAACCTGAAAGCGCACCCATTTTACTTTTCTTCTTTCGAAAGAAACAGTCTTTGGAGAGCCATCATTGGGTATTGCCGTCACTTTGATCTCAGACCCGTCGCTGAAAGTCAGTGTACCTCCTGCCGAATGTTCAGCCGCTGAAGGCCGATCATAAATAATGATCTTATTGATACTGACTTCTTCATTCCAGTCAAGCTGTACCCAGGGATATCGTATATATCCCCAAAAAATGGTTTGACCTTCACAGGCCCATTCTCCCTGTTTGTCAATTCTGATTATTCCATCAGTAACATTTCTGCTCAAAAACTGATCAGACTGATCTGTTGATGAGGTCACTCTGGCCATGGGGGCGATATTATAAGGGTTTGCCTGAACCAGGTTCAGGCTCAACAAGATCAGCCAAAAGTTCAGGCTGGATCGAAACAATCTTTTTACCATAACAAATAGGATTAATCTTCAGAATGCATCCAGGTCATTTCAATTTCCTCTAATGTTTTTCCTTTAGTTTCAGGAACTCGTAACCATACAAATAGCACCAGTATTATTGCATTAATCATAAATATCCAGAATGTGAATGCTCCTCCGATGGATTCAAGCAGTATCGGAAAGAATTGGGTTACAAAATACACGGATACCCACATCATCAGCACTGCGAGAGACATTGCGACGCCCCTGGTTTTGGTTGGGAATATTTCTGAAATCATCACCCATGGCATCGGCCCCAGGGAAGATGAAAAACTGGCGACATAACCTAATATGAATATCAAAATCCAGGGTCCGTTTGCATTGTCCGAATTGAAGACCATTCCGATGCAAAGGAGGCAAATCGCCATTCCGGAGACGCCAAACAACAATAAGGGCTTCCTTCCGGCCTTATCGACCAACCATAAGGCTACTAAAGTGAAAATGATGTTAAAAGACCCCACGATCACTGTCTGAAACAAAGCAGATTCAGTGCCGAAACCCACGCTCTTGAATATCTCGGGTGCGTAATACATAATGGCGTTGATCCCTGTCACTTGTGAGAATATGGCCAGAAAAACACCAACAATTACGGCTTTCCGTAAACCGGGAGCAAATAATTCTTTTAATGTACCTTTTTCCTCCTTCAAAACTTCATTGATCTCCAGTTGGATCTCTTTCGCCTTGGCGAGGCCATTGATCCGTTCCAGTATTTCAAGAGATCGTTTTTCATCACCCGATTTTGACAGCCATCGCGGACTTTCGGGGACTATAGTAAGCAATAGCATAAATATTAAGGCCGGGATAGCCTCAGAACCCAACATATAGCGCCACCCCATATTAATATTCCATGATTCATCCCCCAGGTTTGAGATCTTGAGGTTGACAAAGTAGATCAACAATATTCCTATGACAATCGCCATTTGGTAAGAAGTGACCAGCCTTCCCCGAATATTGGCGGGAGCCACTTCCGATATGTACAATGGTGCCAGCATTGAGGCTGCTCCCACACCAAGGCCCCCGATAAACCGTGCAATGGCAAATTGTGTCAAATTGTTCGGAATAGCTGAACCGATTGCCGAGATGGCAAATAAAACTGCGGTTAACAGAAGGATTTTCTTTCGCCCGAATTCGTCACTTAGCTTGCCAGCGAACATCGCACCAAAAACACATCCGATTATCGCACTGGAAGCGGCCCATCCCATCATGGCTGCCGACAATTCGAACTTATCTCTTAAAAAACCAATTGCGCCGGCAATAACAGCCGTATCATACCCAAACAATAAACCTCCAACGGCAGCGACAATTGAAATGAGATATATGTATTTATAGTTAGTTTGGTCCTGCATTGTTTCTTCTTCTAAGTTTGGCTCAGTCTATTCAGGTCTGCCATTGGGATGTATCATCCACAGATCATCACCAATTGCCCTGAGTTTATCCATTCGAACAAATGCCTTAATCGTGCCGCACGTCTTGCCGGTACTTTCGCCATAAGGTCTGATCGTATAGTCCCCAACACAAGCCGGCACTATAAAAGTCTCCGCATAATGGACAACAAATGGTTCAAATGCACCGGAGGGGCTCTCAACAATCACTTCTCTTCCTTCAACAAGATTAAGGACATTTACCAAACCATTGGTGTGATGTCTTACAATCTTCTCAAACCAATGTCTCCTGGTCTCAATAAACTCCAATTCGTGCAATCCCGTTTTTTCTTCTTTCCAGCCATCTCCCTTAGCGATCAGTTCAAATTGATTCACCAAATTCTTTTCGGTCCACGTCCTGGTTCTGCTCCAATCAATGACTTTTTCTCCATGACCAATATTTATCGGGCGCGGTTTCCCATCCAATCCCAGTCTTCCCCAATCCCACAGTTTGAAAGTGAAAATGTACGGCGTAGCGCTTATTTCAAGGACCATGCTGTTCTTTCCGGAACAATGCACCGTACCGGCAGGAATAAGCACATGATCATGTTTTTTAACCTTCCATGTTTGGACGTGCCTTGAAGCCACAAAGGAAGAACCTCCCTCCTGTGCGGTTTTAAGTTCATCAATCATTTGCTTAGGATCTATATCCTCCCTAAGACCAAGATAAACTTCGGCATCGTCCTCCGCATCCAGCAAATAGTAACTTTCGTCCTGGGTATATGTCATGCCGAATTGCTCACGAATGTAGGAAACTGTCGGATGAACCTGCAAACTCAGGTTACCACCGTCCATGGTGTCCAGGAAATCAAATCTGATCGGAAACTCGGGCCCCAATACCTCATACAGGTCATTACCCAGAATTTCTCCGGGCCTATGAAAAAGTAAATCCAGCGAGGGAATTTCAACTGTTTCATCACCAAATGCCATCAGTAAACTGTTTTCTTCAGGAACGCAATCAAAACACCAGGCAAAATTTTGTACGGATCTATCGAGATCACAGACTTCTTTCATCCACTGGCCTCCCCATGGTCCGGGATCAAAAAAAGGAACCACTCGAAAAGGGCGTTGAGCAATCCTATCCAAACCTGATCTTAGTGCCTTTCCGGTCACCATCTTCGGCTGACCCGGAATGTTTGTATCCAGCAAATAGTCTATTTTGTGAAGAAGATCAATTTTGATCCGGTCGCAGATCCTCCAATCAACGAAGAAAGCCTGCTTATACTTGAGGCTGAACTCATCACGCTTGTTTTCTACTCCAAGGTTATTCACCTGGTTAGCTCTCATTCGCTGTTGAATCTCCCATCTGGCCATGTCAGCGTACAGCAGTAAATCGAACGATCCGGCAATAGCACTCGCACCGGTGCCAAAAATGATTAAAGATTCACCCGACCAATTGTTGATCGTTTCCTGAAGAGATGCAAGTCTCCCTTCATCAAAGTAATCAAGGATCGAGAGTTTCGTGAGCTTTCCGAATATCCGGTCATCCGTTATTTCAGGATAGACCAGCCGGGCCACTTCTTCGGGATCTTTGTAAGCAAAAGATATGTTTAAAAAATGATATCCTTCAAGCTTCTCAAAGTTCTCGATGAGTTCTTCTTCATGCAATCCCTGATAGCACTCGATCACTACTTTGCAGCCTGATGACGTTTGCCGTAGTTTTTCAGTCAAATAAGCACGGATTTCACTCCAGCCTCCAATGCAGTCCTGCTCGTAGCCATCGATCCTGATTACAGGAGTTTTATCATAGTTAGATTTCAATACAGTGTGAGTTTTCCTAACAATACCTTCAATTAATATCCATCATTTTGGGGAAGGAGGTTTTGATTCAGGTCAATCTCTTCCTGGGGTATCGGAAAAAGATTGTGATATGCCTGGGGAGTAACTCCCGGCTTGGCAAGTGGTACCAACTCCTGTAGTTTATTTACCCTGACAAGATCGAACCATCTATGACCTTCGGCCACAAGTTCTTTTCTGCGCTCCAAAAGAACTGCATCACGAAATTCCGATTGTGTCATTCCGGACAGATCCGCCAGCACATTCTGATCCTGCGTACCGTCAAAACGGGCGCGTCTGCGCACCTGGTTTATTGCATCGTATGCTTCGGCAGTAGGCCCGCTGTTTGCCTCGTTCAGTGCCTCGGCATAAATGAGCAAAACATCCGAATACCTTATCAGAGGAAAATCAGCTTCCGTGTTCCCCGCCATCGGTTCTCCGACATCATCCCAATACTTCCTGATGTAGGGATCGTCCAAAGACGTACCGCCAACATCTGTCATAAAGGTGACGGTTCTCCTTCTGTCATCTGCTTCAAATGAATCATAAAGATCCTGTGTGGCTACCTGCCATCCCTGGGCGTTTACACCGGGGATCACTGTAGTAAGTGATCGCGGAAGCAGTCTGACATTAAATTGACCTACTTCCCAGAAAGTTATAGCTCCTCCGGCATCCCCAAAACCAATTCCAAATACTGTCTCCTGGCCATTTTCATTCGCTATTCTGAAGGCATCGGCGAAATCCGGCCAAAGGGCATATTCACCTGAATTAATAACATCCTCCGCATTATCCGCCGCCGACTGCCATTCACCTCTTGTCAGGTAAACCCTTGCCAATGTGGATTTCGCAGCGCCCCAGGTTGCCCTCCCCAGGCCGTTTCCGACTGTGTAGCTGGTTGGCAATCCGTCAACCGCCGTATTGAGATCGGATATGATCTGCGCATAGATCTCTTCAACAGAATTCTTACCCGGTCTCAACTCATCATCGTCTTCAAGTATCAGAGGCACTTCTCCAAACAATCTGACAAGTTCAAAATATAAAATTGCCCTCAGAAAGCTTGCTTCTCCTACCAGTCTTGTTTTAATACCTTCATCAATGGGCGAATCAGGAATACCCCCCAGGGCGAAATTGGCAAAGCTCAACGCCTTGTAGAGTTGGGTCCACATGTCAAAAATGGTAGAATTCGAAGCATTGTATTGAAATGTTTCTAACTGATCATTTTGTGGAGCCCCTGCCTGCCGGTTATTCATCTCATCGCTGGCCAATCCCTGCATGACCCAGTGGGTGCTGTGATAAACCCCTCCGAATGTAGGTCCGGTACTGGTAGAATTCAGGGCAGCATAAATAGCATTCACCGCCCCGATCGCATCATTTTCGTTTTGAAAAAAATTTGTGATGAAAACCTGATCTTTGGGATCTTCATCCAGTATGTCCCTGCATGATCCAAAAAAAACCAGTGTCAGGACTGCAATTATTTTAATGTTACGATTCCAATTCATATTGAGTTTTTTCATCAAATTCCAATTTGTACTCCAACTATAAATGATCTCGCTAGAGGATAACCTCCGTAATCTATTCCGAGCAATAAAGCGCTTTGTCCAAAAGCATTCACTTCCGGGTCATAACCGCTATAATCTGTGAAAGTCTTAAGGTTATTTGCTGTCGCATACACCCGGAACTTATTCAATTTCATCTTGTCCAGGATCTTTTGAGGGAAAGTGTATCCGAGACTTATATTTTTGATCCGGACAAATGATCCGTCTTCCACCTGAGCTGAAGAGAAGGTGCCACGGTCTGAGGGATCCAACTTTGGAAATTCATTGGATGGATTGGTAGATGTCCATCTGTTGAAATAAGCATCCCTGTACACATTTGTTTCACCGGTCAACGCGGCCAATTCAAATTGATAGGCATTGATCACGTCATTACCATGACTAGCCTGAATGAATATGGATAAATCAATTCCCTTATACTCGAAATTATTTGCCAGGTTCCATGTAAACTTTGGTTGTGCCTGTCCCAGCACTACCCGGTCTGCTTCATTAATTACACCGTCAGGCTCTCCCGTCAGATCACCATTTGCATCCCTCCCATTCACATCACGATATTTTCTTTGGCCTGCTTCCGGGGTTTGACCCACCAGTACGGCACTTGACTGGGCCTCGGCATCAGTCTGAAAAATTCCATCACTGATGAGGCCAAAGAAGGTTCCCAACGGCTCCCCGACACGTATTATATTCCATCCTGCCGGCACCAACAATACGCCGGGAGCCGGAATGTCATTTTCATCGGAAAGCAAATTGATCTCATTTTTGTTGGCAGATATATTGAATGTAGCCTGCCAGTTGAAAGGGTTGTCTTCCAAAATAAGACCATCAATTGCCAATTCTACACCTGAGTTTTGAAGCTCTCCAACATTATCAAAGAAGTTTGAAAAACCCGAGGTATTTGGAATTGGCGTGAACAACAACAGGTCTGTAGTCTTCTGAAGGTAGTAATCAGTAGTCACCATCACCCTTGCATCAAAGAATGCAATATCGAATCCCAGGTTGAATTGCGCTGTCCGCTCCCATTTCAATTTTGGATTTGGTAATCTGAGAGGAGCAGTCCCAATGTAGGGCTCATTGTTATTAAAAGTGCCCTCTCCGTTAGGACCCACCGTTGGCAATGAATTGAAAGAGCTGATATCCGAGTTTCCGATTACCCCAACACTGCTACGGAGCTTGAAAGCCTGAAAGAAGTCATTCGGGTCAAAGAAAGGTTCATCCGAGATATTCCAGGCAAAAGCCAGGGATGGAAAAAATCCCCATTTGCTGTCTGCCCCGAATTTTGAAGAACCATCCAACCTCGCTGTAACAGTGGTTAGGTATTTACCTTTGAAATTATGATTGATCCGTCCCAGGTAACTCTCAATTCCCCATGATGACTCCGAAGTAGACGCTGGTTGCGGGTTCAGTCCGGCAGATAGATTGTGCCAGCCGATTCTGTTATCGGTATAATCCAGCGTGAAGGCAAAGAGCCTCTCCGAATTAAATGCCTGACGGGTATAGCCTACCAGCGCGTCGACATTGTGATCCGTGTTCAGCTGCTTCTTATAATTCAAAGTATACTCTGTCAACCACGTCAATCCGTCAACTGTGGAAACGACGGCTTCACCGTTGTTAGGTTCAGTTCTTTTAAGGTAGTTAGGTACGAACCGGTTATCTTTGGAAGAGTAGGCGTCGATACCAAGATTGACCTTGAAAATCAGGTCATCAATGATCTCCCACTCCGTAAACAGGCTTCCGATAACTCTTGAATTATTGCTTATATTATCCGATTCTTTGGCATCTGCCACGGGATTAGCCAAATTTCTTCCCCGGTCATCCTCAAAAGTGTAGCCTCCGACAACCGTTTCATCCAAAACAGGTAACGTGGGAGGGAATAGTACGGAAGAGGTAATCGATCCGGGTAACAACACACCTGTGTCAGGACCCAGTACACCGGTCAACACTCCTTTTGAAGTAATTCTGCTTAAATTGGCATTGGCACCAACTTTCAAAAAACTGCTGACAGTTCTGTCAATACTAGTCCGGAATGTACCGCGTTCAAAGTCTGAATTGAGTACAATCCCTTCCTGGAGATAATAACCGCCGCCAACAGCGTATTGCGTGTTTTGATCTCCGCCGGAAATGGTTATCTGATGACTTTGCATGGGTGCTTGCCTGAAAATAGCTTCCTGCCAGTCCGTTCCTTTACCAAAATTTTCCGGAATGATGTATCTGACGTCGGAAGGCAATCCCAGATCGGCATTGAGGTCATTCATGTAATTGGCGAATTCCTCGCCGTTCAATAAATCCAGGGTATTGGTGACCTCCTGAACTCCATAGTAGGAATCCAGATTGATACTCGTTCGCCCCGGGCCTCCCCTTTTCGTGGTAATAATTACCACTCCATTGGCACCCCTGGAGCCATACAATGCCGTTGCCGAGGCGTCCTTTAGTACCTGGATCGACTCTATGTCACTGGGATTGATGACAGAAAGTGCGTTAATGGAAGATCCCGCAGTACCACTTGCATTGACATCCGAGTTATTACTGGACACGAGCATACCATCGATCACAAAAAGAGGCTCATTTCCGGCATTGACAGAACTGCTTCCCCGAATTCGGATAGATGTCTCGCCACCCGGCCGTCCCGATACCTGCGTCACCTGAACACCTGAAGCTCTGCCCTGAAGCGCCTGATCAAGTGAGGTACTGGCCGTTTTAAACATCTCCTCCCCTTTTATGGTAGAAACTGAACCGGTAAGGTCTTTTTTCCTTACCTCGCCGTAAGCAACAACCACAATTTCATCCAGTGCACTAATCTCTTCCGCAAGAGCGATGTCAATGATAGCCTCATTTCCCACCACCACTTCCTGCTCTACATAACCTACAAATCGAATGACGAGCACATCTCCTGGCTGAGCATTTAACCTATAGTTCCCTTCAGCATCCGAAATGGTCCCTACCGTTGTACCTTTTATGGCAATGGTTACACCCGGAAGACCAAAACCATCTTCGGCAGAAGTCACCTTCCCCTGGATCAGATCCTGGGCCAGGGACATTTTCACTGTAAGAATTGTAGTAATGGAAAAAAGGAAGATCTTCTTTACTATATTCATTTTACATCATTTTCTAAGGTGTAAACTTCGGTGTTATGTATACAAATCAGCCAATGATTTGGATTACCGAAAACTCAATATACTGATGTAAATCACCACTGCTACCCTTCGATCAGATTGTCATTCCAGCATTAACTGCAAAGTAGTTTTTGATGAATTTGGTGGCCTTTACCAATTGACTCTTGACCGTGTTTTTCGAAATCCCCATCATTTCTGCGATCTCATCATGGCTGATCCCCTTGTTCCTGCTCATGTCAAATATGCTCTTCCTTTTGGGAGGCAGCGCCTTTACTGCCTTATTCATTATCACCATATAATCATTGAAAACCACGCTATCTTCCGTATCGGTAATTCTGTTTTTTGAAGTTTTTGATATCTTTTCCCTGGCAACTCTTTCGTAAGCCACTCTTTTCAAGACGTTGATGGCGTGATTGTGCGTAACCTTAAATACAAAAGACGAGAAATTGTATTTCGGATCAATTTTATCCCGGTTTGTCCATATTTTCACAAAGACATCCTGAACGATCTCTTCGGCAAGTTCTTCTGACCTGGTGATCTTTAAAGCATAAAAAAATACACGGTCTTTATATTGCAAATACACATTCTCAAAGCTCAACCGGTTTCCGGATTTCAAGCCTGTTATGTCTATTGTCTTTACGAATGGTTGGATTCTCATTTTCGCTCGATATCAATCGAATAGGTAAATTTCTCAGCGTGGTAAAATCCCAGATTGTATTCAATCGGCCGGCTTCCGGGGTCATATACCCTTCGCATACGGAACAATACCGGATTCCCAACTTCAATTGAAAGTTTTCCGGCTACCTGTTCATCAGCCAGTATCGCCTTAATTTCTTCCCTGGATATTGTTGGGATGGTCGCATAATCCCGTTCTAAAATTTCATAAAGATGTTGTGTGAAATCCTCCTCACCTGTCAATCCAACCCTTGGATGGAAATATGAAATAAAATAGACCGTTGGCCCCTCCTCGGTTCCTCTTATGCGTTCAAGCCTCAGAACACGAGATTTCTCAGGTATTTCCAGAGCCCTGGAGATATCTTCGTCTGCTTCAATCCATTTGGTATTGATTTCAAAGTTGATCATGGTAATCCCCCGTTCCTGCATTTCATCGCTGAAACTATACCAGTTTGAAAGCTTGGTGGTGACTTTACTTGTGACTACTCTCGTGCCAATTCCTTTTTTCCGGACAAGCAAATTTTCATGTGAAAGCTTATTTGTAGCCTGTCTTACCGTGTTTCGGGATATTCCAAGACGTTTCGCCAGCTCCACCTCCTTTGGCAGCAGTTTCCCCTGCTGATAGTCGGGTTCTTTTATCAACTCCCGCAGAAGATGCTCTACCTGAATATGCAACGGGACGGGACTCGTGTGATCAATTTTTAACTCCATGATATGTTATGTTCATACATATGGACATTATGTAATTTAAACATATTTGGGAGATTTCCAAATGAAAACAAGGTTATTGCGTGCTCTCCGAAAAGATCACCTAAAACTGATGTGGCGTATCAACATAGACCTTTCCGGAAGTACTCAATTCCCAATCATCTGTCCGGAAAGGCAGCAAGGGAAGTCCTTCTTTGTTATAAATATTAAGCCTTCCGGGATTATCGGACCATGCATATCTGACGGCAACCGGTTCGTCCACTTCCGAACCGGACACTATAATTTTATCATTTTCCAGGCGAGCCCGGGCCCAGTAAAACTTCCTATCCTTTCCGGCTATTTGAAACCCGCGAACATAGCCATATTTGTCATCGGTGATCAATCCGCTTCCAACACCCTCAAATTCTATGTGTACTTCTTTCCCGGTAACAGAAAAGGACTTAAATGCCGGATTGGGAGGGATCATATCACTCCCATATGATGTGGCAAGTGCTCCAAGCGCCAGTCTATATCCTACATCTTCTTTGTTTTTAGGATGAATATCGTCAGCTTCTCCGAGATCAATGGCCGGGGCAATGTACGTGGAAGGTACTTTCAAAGCATTCATTTGTGCTTCACGTAGTTCCGCCCAGGTGCTTTCCGAAGGTTCACCAGGTTCTATACCGTAATTTGCCA
The DNA here is from genome assembly GCA_028278225.1 of Cyclobacteriaceae bacterium. Taxonomy (GTDB): domain Bacteria; phylum Bacteroidota; class Bacteroidia; order Cytophagales; family Cyclobacteriaceae; genus JANQEU01. The sequence goes on along the minus strand of JANQEU010000022.1, from coordinate 27,937 downwards.
GTTGAACAACAAGGAAATCAAATTCATACCCCCAGGCTGATCGCCAATCCAGGATCAATGATGGCAATAGCCCGGTGTATTCTTCGGCTCTGGCAACGTTGGACTCCCCTTGATACCATATGGCACCTTTAATCGAAAGTTTTGAGACCGGCGCAATGTTACCATTGAATAGCAGGGTGGGATAACTGAAAATACTTCCATTTGGAACATCCGGAGCCGGAAAATCATCTTTATTTATGCCAAGCCCCGGTTTGTACCGCCATTCTCCGAGCAATATGGGATTGCCCCAAAATGCCGACGTATGAAATCCCCCCACTTCGCCTATGTCAAATACCCGTACAACCAGACTATTGTCTTTCTCTTTAAGAATATCTGATGTTACAGTGTAATTTCGAAAGTTACGATTTCCAAAAGTTTCTCCCACTTTGACACCGTTTACCCAGGTGATGTCATAGTCATCGATCTGATTAAGATGAATTAGCAACGAATCCTCACTGAAGCCATCGGGCAGATCAAATTCCTTTCGGAACCAAACCGCGCCGTCATGATCCAATCCATCATATTCCCAAAAATTTGGGATGGTTATGGTCTTCCAATCGCTGGTATCAATACCGGGTTTATACCATTCCCCTTCGATTCCGGGTCCTGTCAGATAGTAGTCCTTATCCCAGGTTTTGCGGAATGTCTTCAATTCCTCATTTAGCTGATCAAAATTCTTGTTTCTGGTCTGTATGACATCCACAAGCTTTCTGAATTGTTGGAACGGCTTCAATGCATCACCGCTCATCCACGTCTCAATGCTTGTGGCTCCAAGACTTATATTGATCAGCCCGATGGGTACTTTGAGACTGTCATAAAGGGCTTTTCCAAAAAAATAGGCTACAGCCGAAAAGTCAGGAACAGTATTTTCATTGGCTTCCTCCCAGATCCCTCCTTTTAAATCTTTCTTTGGCAAATAATCGGTATCCAGCACATTTCGAAACTGACGGATTAAAGGATTATTGATGTTATCGATCTGATTGACATCCTTTCCGAGCATGCGGAGGGTGTATTGCATATTGGATTGTCCTCCGCATAGCCATACTTCTCCAAACATTACATTGTTCAAAGTAATTGAATTATCTCCTTCAACGGATATGGTGTAGGGACCACCGGCAGCAAATGGCTCAATCACTATGGACCACTCACCACTGCCATTTACATTAGCCTCATACGATCTATTACCGATGGATAGTTTCACCTCCTCACGAGGATCACCCCAACCCCAAATCAGATTTGCTGTGTCTCTTTGAAGCACCATATTATCCCCGAAGATCCTGGCTACCTGTATTTCACATAACCCCGGGTACGTGAGCACACAGCATAAAACGAGTATCAATGCCCTCCCTGGAAAAGGGGAAATACGAGGTTTGGAAGAATTATGAAATATCTGCAATAGTCCGATCATCCTGCTAAGTTATTATCTTGTAATATACAAGCACCTTAAAGTACGGTATGATTCTGATCATGAATAGAGCTGCAATATTTTTTTTGATAATTACCTTGTTACCTTTCAAACATGTACTCTCCCAATCGCTCTTTGGAGATCGTGTTACAGACAAACCTGAATGGAACGCCCTCTTCATTCATCAGGAGGGTTGGTTCGGTGGCGATGGGATTTTTGCAATTCCACTGGACGGCAAAGAGTTTATTCCCGCCACTGTAAATACCAGATCGCTGTTTGTTTTTGGGGATACCATGATCGGTACAATTGAAGATGGTACTTTAAAACCAGGGGATTTTTCCATGATCCATAATTCGGTGGGCATTCTTAAAGGTAAGGAACCGAACCTGGAGAATATTGAATTCTACTGGACGGAAGATGAAGATAACCCTCATGCTGTTTTCGATCCTCAAACACCATTGACCGAAGATGGTGACTATTACTGGTTGGGAGACGGATTTGTAAATATTGATCACGATGGCACATTGTACATCTTTGGTTATCGCATCAGAAATGTAGAAGGAGCTATTTTCGGTTTTAAGCAGGTTGGTGTAAGTCTCATCGCGATACCGAAAGGATCAGAGCCGCCGTACAGTAACAATCAGCAATATGACACGCCATTTTTTATTGAAAAAGGTGGTGAACAGACCTCATTTGGAAGCGCAGTATATGTCAATACCGAGTCTGCAGGTGCTCCTAATCCTGACGGATACATCTATGTCTATGGCGTACGTGGTGCTGCCAAGGAGCTTGTTGTCGCAAGGGTTTTATCCGAGTATTTCTCTGAATTTGAAAAATGGGAATTCTGGGCGGGATTCTCATGGGAAAAAGATATTGGATCCCTCCATGCAATAGCAAGCAATGTTTCTAATGAGATGAGTTTATCACCCATCTCCGATGGCCGCATCATTATGGTATACCAGCATAAGACCATCAGTCCGGATGTGGCGATTCAGGTGGGAAATTCACCTGTCGGCCCATTCTTTCCGGTGAAAAAGATCTGGAATACTCCCGAGGTATACGAAGACATGGATTTTTTTACCTACAATGCCAAAGCGTATCCACACTTGTCCGAAGAGGGATATCTTCTGATCAGCTATAACATTAATTCTTTTGATTTCTGGAAGGATATCCTCGATAAACCTAACCTCTATCGGCCAAGATTCATCCGGCTTAAATTAGACTAACTGAAATGTGTGTTAACAGATACATTCGATTAATCTCTTTCCTGTTATTTATCGCCCTGCTTTCCTGTGAACAGACCAAAGAGTCGACTAATGTAGCCGACATCATACCTACACTGGATGAAATGTCGAGTGTGTGGATGAGCCGGGACACCATAGATTTTCTTCCATCCATTCGAAATTTCAGGGCACAGGCCATAACTAACAGGGACCTGACATCAATCTCCTGGTTCGCGTCTGCACCGTATTCCGGTGGCTATCATACGGGAATCATGAAAATAAATGGAGAGCCGGTAATGGCTGATCAACACAGATGGAGTGCGTTTGGCACCATAAGGAAAGCCACAAGTCATGGATTATCAATTACGAATTCAACGAGGATGGTATTCGAAGAAAATGGGATCCTTTGGAAAATAGAATTCGCAAATACCTCTAATGAGGACATAACGATAGATCTGACCCAGGACATGATCGGATTCATCAGTCGCTATGATACACATTGGCAGTGGTGGTATCCTTTGCCATCAGTCAGGGGAAACTCCAGGGAGATCTTTGAGGAAGATTTTCTGATTCCCTTCAAAGAGAATCTTTTTGAAAAGAAGGACGTGAGGGACTACATCGGTCAAAGTATACAGGGTCAAACATGGCCTTCTGATTCGGAGATATTGAACGTGAAATTCTATAGGACATCTAGTGTCGATGAAAAGACAATATTGATCGAAGATTTAAACTCCCCGGCAAAAACAATATTTTCATTTTCCAGGGAACCGGAAATAATAACAACCTTCAACAGCGGAGCCACTCTGAAGTGGAATATTACGATACCCGCCGGTGGCAAACAGGATCTTAATTATGTCATGGCATGGGGAGATAATGCCGAAGAACTAAAAGAATCTGCCTCCGGTTGGCTCACTTCTTTTGACCTCACTTTCAAATCTGTCAAACAGGAATGGGAAAATAAGTGGGTCCAGTTGTTCACGCCGGACAATAGATTTTGGTCAGGAAATTTTCCTGCCCTGGAAACAAATGACATGCGTGCCAGGCGGGTTTACTACAACAGCCCGCTGACTATGCTCTACCTCATGCATACAAATCTTCCCGTCATGGACAGGGTTGTACTCACCGGTGGGCCCAGTTGGGGACCCTCAATTATGTTTTTCTGGGATACCACATCGTGGAGGACTATTGGCGCGATAACCGATCCTGAGATGATGCTGGAAAATATGAAGGGATGGCTGACAATTGATATAGACAAATATTACGGCAGGGACTATTTGGGCGGCCGGGGTGTTGGCAACAGGTATTCGGCAAACTATTGGGCTATATTCCAAATGCTCCACGAGTACCTGGTAGTTACAGGCAATTACGGTCTTCTTGATGAAGAAATTAACGGCAGGACCATATTGGAACACATGGAATTCATGGCCTATAATTGGAGAAACCTCTCCAAGCACGGGCAACCCGGATATGAGAGAGATCTCTATCGTCTTGCTGATTTTGGTCCAAATCCAAGGATGCTCTTGGAAGCGGTCCCTACCTACATACACACGGTGGCAGCATTCAACGCCGGATATGTGGGCATGCTGAAACGACTTTCGGATATGCATGAAAAACTGGGGAATGCGGAAAAAGCAGATTCCATAAAAAACGATGCAGCTGATATGGCGCAAAGGGTGCTGCAACTTTATGCTGGTGATGGGACATGGAATAGCCTGTTTCCAAACAACAAAAGAGTGGAGATCAGGCACACGCTGGATTTTCACTTTCTGGGAAGGTATATGGCTGATGAGCTTTCTTCGGAAATGAAAGAAGGGATGATTGCATTTGTGGAGAATGAGCTGTTAACCAATACCTGGATGCGTGCCCAGTCCATTAACGATCCCGCTGCTGAAAATTCCGACCGACCGGATCACGGACCTTTAGGCGCTTATGATGGGTGGCCTTTAAATACCATGGAAGCGCTCTACCATATGGGATACGCGGAAAAAGCCATGGATTACTATCGCGATATTTATCCGGTAACCCTTGAGGGTACATGGTCACAGGCACGTGAACTTTGGGGTAAAAACAAATACAATAAAAACGCCAGGGTCAGGATTGCAAGAAGAGGCATGTGTGTGAGGGAAGCAGCCTCCGGCATTGGTTTTGCCAATGTAATGCTCAGAGAATTTTTTGGTTTCGCTCCAAAATTTATGGAAGATCAGCCCCTGGACAGACCTGAGATGGTCCGCAGCATCAGGGGCAGAATGCATCACATTAATTACAAGGGGGAACTTTATTCTATTGTAAGTGATGAGAGTGGCCTCAAATTGATCAGGGAATAAAATACTTCAAAAAATGATTAGAGCTGCTTTTTTCTGTACAGGCCTGTTGCTCTTGTCCTGCTCTTTTGACAGAGACCAAATGGGGATTGAAGATATCATACCCTCTCTCGATGAAATGTCAAGCGTTTGGATCCACAGTGATACCATTGCCAACCTTCCTTCATTAAGGAATTTCCGTGGACAAGCCATCGTAAACCGGGACCTCACCTCCATTTCCTGGCTGGCATCACCACCATATTCAGGAGGTTATCATACGGGAGTATTAAAAATCAATGACTCAATACCGACTGCTGACCTTTACAGGTGGAGTGTATTTGGCACTGAAAGGAAAACCGCATTTGAAGACCTGGAAATCACCTCTTCTACAAGATTGGTCTTTGATGAAAACGGCGTACTGTGGAAAATTGATTTTTCCAATCCAACGGAAAATGATGTCAACCTCGAACTGGAGCTGGATGCAATAGGATTTATCAGCCGGTATGATATTGACTGGCAGTGGTGGTACCCAAAGCCTTCGATCAGGGGCAACCAAAATGAAATATTTACAGACAGTCTTCTATGGCGATTCCTGGAAAATTTGCATGAGGTAAAAAAAGTGAGGGATAATATCGGATTGTCACGAGATATTTCTGCTGACTGGCCTTCCGATCACCAAATACTTCAATCAGATCTTTATTCTACCAATGTCTCAGATGGGCTTGTTACTATCGGAGACAACAATTCACCAACTGTAACTGCGTACGCATTCAACACTGATCACGACGAAATTTCTGCTTTCAAAAGTGGATCGACCTTAAAGTGGCAATTAACAATTCCGTCAAAGGAAACAGTGAACTTTTCATACGTCATGTCTTTTGGAAGCGATCCCAAGATCGTTGAAGAAAAAGCCCGCCGCTGGATCAGCGATTTCAGACAGTCATACTATAATGTTAAGTCAGAATGGAATACCAAATGGATAACACTATTCACCCCGGAAAACCAGTTCTGGTCGGGAAATTTTCCGGTCCTGGAAACTGATGACCGTAGGATCAGAAGGGTATATTATAATAGTCCATTGACCTTCTTATACCTGACCCACAATAATCTTCCTGTTATGAGAAGGGTCGTATTGACAGGTGGCCCCCGGTGGGGGCCTTCCATCATGTTCTACTGGGACACCACTTCCTGGAGGACGATCGGGGCTGTTACCGATCCGGAGGTCATGAAAGAAAACCTGAAGGGTTGGCTAACCATTGATATTAACAAGTATTACGGACGGGATTATTTTCGAGGGAAGGGGGTTGGAAATGGTTATGTAGCCAACTACTGGGCAATTTTCCAGATGTTACATGAGTACCTGGTTGTAACCGGGGATTATGATTTCCTCAATGAAGTGGTGAATGAAAAAAAAATCCTGCAACATATGGAAGACATGGCCTATAATTGGCAAAACCTGTCGAAAGAAGGTCAACCGGGCTATGAGGGTGATCTCTATAACCTGGCAGACTTTGGCGATGATCCCTGGTTATTGCTCGAGGCAGTTCCTACCTATATCCACATTGTACCCTCTTTCAACGCCGGCTATGTTGGAATGATGAGGCGATTGTCGGAGATCTACGAAAAACTGGGTAATGAGGAAAAAGCAAAGACAATATGGGGGGATGCGGCTGACATGGCTCAAAGAATATTAAAACTGTATGCTGATGACGGTACGTGGTACAGTTTGTTTCCCAACAACGAGAAAGTGGAAATAAGGCATTCCCTGGATTTTCATTTCATTGGGCGGTATATGGCTGAAGATCTAACAGATGACACGAAAGAGGAGATGATTGCCTTTGTCGAAAATGAGTTGCTGACTGATACCTGGATGCGGGCCCAATCCCTTACTGATCCCGCCGCCGAAAATTCCGACCGGCCCGATCATGGTCCGCTAGGGGCTTACGACGGCTGGCCCCTGAATACAATGGAAGCAATGTATCATATGGGGTATCCTGAAAAGGCAATAGATTTTTACCGGAATATCTATCCGGCAACGCTCGAAGGCAATTGGGCCCAGGCGCATGAATTATGGGGTGAAAACGAGAAGAGAAAAAACGCACGGATCAGGATTGCTGAACGGGGATGGCATGTCCGGGATGCGGCTTCAGGAATCGGCTTTGCCAACGTAATGCTGCGTGAGTTTTTCGGATTTATGCCAAAGTTCATGGATGAAGACATACTTGACAGGCCCGATATGCCGCGAAGCATTCATGGAAAAATCTACAACATTCGGTATCAGGGAAATTTCTACACCATAACAAGTGATGAAAATGGACTGAAAATGAAACAGGAAATGATCAACTGAAGAGGATCGCTAGACCTGATCAATAGCAGACATTATTCCTTTTATATATCCGATCGTATAGGCCCTGGCTCTCTCTTTCCACGGACCATCACCTACTACCTTTGGCACATGACCTGGCATGATCATACCATTGAAACCATGTGCCTTCAGTTTTTTTAGCATTTCCACCGGATCATAGTATCCCGGCTCATCAATAAAAATTTCATGGAATTTAGGTACAGGCCCCGAGACAACCTGAAAATGAACGTATATCAACTTCCTCATCGGACCAAAATGATCCATCACTTCATACAGGTCCTCCCCCATTTCCGACCAACTGCCCAGACAGAATTGAAGGCCATGGTTTTCGGTTTCAACCATGTCCATTGCTTTTTTGAAAGCCTCAAAACTTCGAAAGAGCTGGGGAACACCTCCAAGCAGTTGTGTCGGGGGGTCGTTTGGATGCAGGGCAAGTGTCACCCCTGATTCTTCAGCTACCGGCACCACAGCTTCTATGAAATATTGATAATTGTCCCACATTTCTTCTTCCGTATATACTCTTCCATGCGTCAATGGAGCATTTTTGAAGTCATCCAGATCCACACTCATTGCTTCAGCGCCTCCTCTTATTTTGAATGTTGTGGAAGATCTCCAGACGCCGCTTGGTGTCCAGGCATAGCCCAAAACGGGTATTCCGGCACGCCCCATATTATGTATGGTTTGCCTGACATGCTCCAGTTGGTCCTCCTTTCCGGGCTGGCCCATCATGATTTTATCATAAAAACTGAAAGGCATGTTCTCCAGTGCCAGCAGGCGAAGGTCTGCGTCCTCAACTTTTTTCCTTAGCAAAAGAAGATCAGAAAACTCCCATTGATGATCCCCCTGCAAAGGCAGTGTAGCATAGTCCGTATCTATCAGCTGATTTCGGTACATGTTCAGCAAGATATCGTCCACACCCAGTTGCTTGATAAATTGTAACCTCTCTGCAGTTGGTTGCATGAATGAACCAAAACCCGGGCGCATCGGAAGGTCTCTGTATTTCTCGCTAAGTAGCAGGCGCTTCATTAGTAGCAGGAATTCCCTGTTTAACTCTTATGAGAAACCAGCGCCAATCCCTTGATCCCCGCATCAATTTTGGTAATGTGCCAACGTCCAAGATTGGCTGTAAACAGTTGATCCAGGTTAGGTCCGCCAAAGGCGATATTGGTCGGATTTGAAAGGGTGTGTGCTTCCCAATCTTCAATCAGAACCGTGGCCGTTCTGTCCGGTTCAATCTTGTATATTTTGTTGGGTGCGTAGCACGACACGTAGAGGTTGCCATCCGCATCGAACGCACATCCGTCAGGGACTGATTCAGGTAAAGTACAATACATTTCCCTGTTTCCGGCCGTTCCATCGTCATCGATCATGATCCGCTCAATACCGGGGGTGAAAGAAACAACGGTACACAGGAATTTTTCATCCGGTCCCATGGCCAGGCCGTTCGTGAAATTGAAAGGTCCGTCATGCCAAATCTCACCGTTTCCTTCTTTATCAAACTTCAGGAGTTTGCCAATGACTTTTCGGAAGTCACCACTCTCCGTTACATAAAGGTTTTCGTCGCTGTCAAAAACTGCGTAGTTGGGAATGTTAAATTTGTGTCCGCCCCCGCCATCAGCGTACATTTCCAACTTAAAAGAGTCCAAATCAAGTCTCCAAAGACATTTTTTACCCAAATCACAAATAGCCAACCACTTAGCACCGGGACTGAAGGCTATTCCCAGGATGAAACCACCGGTATTGGCTACTTCTTCCACTGTACTCCCATCCTGGGAAATGCGATAGATCTGTCCGGCTTCACCTCCTGCCCAGACTGTCCCATCCGGATGGATTGCCACGCACTCAGGATGATCCAGCCCATCTGCAAAAACGACGCTCTTTTCAAGTAAGGGGTCCATAATTCATTTTTGTTTTGTAGAAAATTTCAGATCTGTCTATGAAAAAATACAAATAAATATGCAATTGGAATGACCCGTTTATCTGAAAGGAAATCCTTTCAGTTATACCCCGATGACTTTACTGACGTCACCAGAGGTGGAACACCATACTGGTCAATTATCCGGTACAAACGCAATCACAGGGAATGAGGGCTTCAACACCACTGAAAACCCTATTTCAATATTACACAATAAGTGAAGCAATATAGACAATGATCGCTGCTGTTGAACCCACCACAAAAGTTCCTGTTGTGTATACTCGATAACCGGTTTTCACATCAATGCCAGACAATTGCGTCATTACCCAGAATCCGCTGTCATTCGCGTGTGAAACCACCGCCGCACCAGCTCCAATCGCCAAAACGACAAGTGCTTTCTGAATTTCCGAATCGAATCCCAGGGAGGATAATAAGGGAGCCATTATAGATGCCGTGGTAATAAGTGCAACAGTGGATGAACCCTGAGCCGTTTTGATGGCAGCACAAAGTATGAACGGCAGCCATATACCCAGGTTCGCACCGGACATCATATCGGTCAATGCAGTGGCAATTCCGCTGTTTTGCAAGATCGTCCCAAATATTCCTCCGGCTCCGGTAATAAGTAAAATATTGGATGCATCCGCCAGCGCCCGTCCGACCCACCCTGTTGTAGACAGGATTTCCCTATCGAACTTCCGGGGCAGTAAGAAGGCTAAAAGCATCCCTGCCATCAAGGCAATTACCGGCGTCCCGATAAAACTTAATGCGCGGGCCCATCCCGTTTCCAATTCCTCGGGGGAAAGTGTAAACTCCAGAATTGATTTTCCTACAATAAGCAGTATCGGCACAAGGATAGGCAGGAATGACTTCAGAGCGCCAGGTGCCGTACTGATCTTCTGCCTGATCTCATCTTCCGATAGATTTGGATTGGGATCAATGAAAACTCTCGCCCCTACCCATTTGGCATATAAGACAGCAACGATGAGGGTCAGGATGCCAATGATCAATCCCAGCAGCATCACTAGTCCTACATCGGCTTTGAGAATGCCGGCAGCAGCAATGGGCCCTGGGGTAGGCGGAACCAGCACGTGTGTGATCATCAGTCCAAGCATCAAAACCGTGGCCGTTCCCGCTATCGACAAGCCCGCCTGTTTCGTCAGGCTTTTATTTAAAGGGCTGAGAATGATAAATCCACTATCAGCGAATACAGGGATGGATACGATGAATCCAACTATACCCATGGATTCATATACTTTCTTTCTTCCAATTAACCGGAGAACGACTTCGGCAAGCTTATAGGCTCCGCCGGAATGCTCCAGAAAAGCCCCTATGATAACTCCAAATACTATGACCAGCCCGATCTTGCCAAGCGTGGTTCCAAAGCCGTCATTCACAGATTGAATGATCACGGCAAAAGGCATACCGGAGAAAAGTGCAAAAAACAATGAGGCACATAACAGTGCCAGCAAAGGATGAACCTTCAGTTTGGCGGTTAGTAGAATGATTATTCCAACGCTAACAAGCAGTAATAATATCGTCATAGTGCAAACGGGCTAATGTACATCTCTTTTGACCTCAGATCCTGAACTGCCCACCAGGAAATCCAGGTCTGCTCCCAGGTGGGCCTGCTGAACGGTCCTGGTGTATAAACTTACATAACCCCTATCCGAATGGACCTTAGGAGCCACCCACTTCTTCCTTCTTCTTGCCAATTCCGAGTCGTCAATATCAACGTGCAGCTTTCTGTTGGGAACGTCAAGGAAGATTTTGTCACCGTTTTCTACCAGTGCGAGATTTCCGCCAATGGAGGATTCGGGGGAAATATGAAGTATTACGGTTCCGAAAGCAGTACCACTCATTCGGGCATCTGAAATTCGAACCATGTCCTTCACTCCTTTTTTTAGCAATTTTTCAGGGAGATCCACATTTCCAACCTCAGCCATTCCCGGGTACCCAACCGGTCCGGCTCCCTTGAGTACGATCACGCAGTTCTCATCAATTTCCAGATCGGGATCATCAATTGACTCATGATAATCTTCTACAGTTTCAAAAACCACAGCCCTGCCTTCATGAACCATCAATTCTTTCGAGGCGGCTGATGGCTTTATCACTGCGCCGTCTTTACAAATATTTCCAAACAGAACAGCAATCCCCGCCTCATCCTTAAATGGCTCTCCGATCTTCGCTATGACATCCGGATCGTAGCACTCAACTCCAATATTATTTTCACCAATTGTTCTGCCATTTGCCGTTATGGCGTCATTGTGCAGATGTTTCGTCATTTCCTGAATTACGACCGGCAGTCCTCCTGCATCGAAAAAATCTTCCATGAGATACTTGCCGGACGGCATGAGATTCACGAGTAATGGTATGCTGCTGCCGAGATCGTCGAAATCCTTCAGGTTCAGTTTTACACCTATCCTGCCGGCAATGGCCAGAAGATGGATAATGAAATTGGTAGACCCTCCGACAGCGGCGTTAATTTTGATGGCATTTTCAAATGCTTCTCTTGTCAGTATTTTAGACAAAGTCAAATTCTCACTGACCATTTCAACTATACGCCGACCTGATAAATGCGCAAGAACTTTTTTTCGTGAATCTACAGCCGGTATTGCAGCGGCGCCGGGTAGCGTCAATCCCAATGCTTCTACCATGCAGGCCATGGTTGAGGCTGTTCCCATCGTCATACAATGACCGGCGCTCCTTGCCGAACAAATTTCTGCCTCCAAAATCTCCTCCGGACTGAACCCCTCATTATGGATCTTATCCTTTAGTGACCAAAAAAAGGTGCCGGAACCGATCCTTTCGCCTTTGAATTTTCCATTTAACATGGGACCACCGGGAACAACAATCGTTGGCAGGTCAACACTGCACGCCCCCATTAAAGTTGCGGGTGTTGTCTTATCACAACCGGTCAGCAGCACGACGCCATCCAGTGGGTTTGCACGGATGCTTTCCTCCGTATCCATACTTGCCAGATTTCTGAAAAGCATGGCTGTCGGCCGCATCATGGTTTCACCTGTACTGGTAACCGGAAACTCAAGCGGAAATCCGCCTGCCTCCAACACACCTCGTTTTACAAACTCCGCAAGTTCCCTGAAGTGACCATTGCAGGGCGTGAGCTCAGACCAGGTATTGCAGATGCCAATAACAGGCCGATCCCTGAAGTAATCATCCGGATAACCCTGATTACGCATCCAGGACCGGTGAATGAAACCCATTTTTTCATCCTTTGGAGCAAACCAATCTTTACTCCTCAATTTCTTTTTGTTTTTTCCCATTTTGTCTGATTGCAAGAAGTTTGGTAATTGTCTAACGTGTAGAAAACTTGTAAACTGTTGATGTTTTGTAGGTTTCACCAGCCTTTAGTGACACACCCGGAAAATCAGGTTGGTTGGGCGAATCCGGAAAATGCTGGGTCTCCAGGCAGAGCCCCATGCGGTGCTGATATGCGATCCCATTTTTGCCGATGTTGGTTCCATCCAGAAAGTTTCCGGAATAAAACTGGATTCCGGGCTCGGTGGTATACACTTCCATGAATCTCCCGCTGACAGGATCATAAAGCGAACCGGCAAAAGGGATTTCCCCATCAGAATCATTCAAAACCCAGGTATGGTCGTACCCAATTCCGTACTTTAACTGCAGATGATCTTCCGATATGTGTCTTCCGACGGCCTTTGGCTCGTTAAAATCAAACGGTGAATATTGCACAGCTCTTAACTCGCCGGTTGGTATCAGCGAACTGTCAACCGGAACAAAATGACTGGCATTGAGCATTAACACATGATCCAGAATATCGCCTTTCATTTCATTAAAATTGAAATAGGTGTGCTGGGTGAGGTTTACAATTGTCGTTTTATCCGTTTCCGCTTCATAGTCAAATCTCAGTGAGTTATCATTTCCAAGAAAGTAGATCACCACCACCTTTAGATTTCCGGGATAACCCTCCTCCATGTCCGGGCTTGCTCTGGAAAATTTCAAGCCAACCCCTTCATCACTTTCAATTGGTTCCGTTGTCCAAACAACCTTGTCAAAACCGGTCAACCCGCCATGCAGGTGATTCGCTCCATTGTTTAATGCCAGGTTGTACTGAACACCATCCAGCGTAAACATCCCTTTTGCAATGCGATTGCCATACCTTCCGATTATGGCCCCGAAATATGGTGAATCTTCTACATATTGATCGAGATTGGAATAGCCTAAAACGACATCTCCAGGTTCCCCGTTCCTGTCAGGGATTTTAAGAGATGTGATTATTCCACCATAGTTAATAACTTTCATTTCGATACCATTCGAATTTGTAAGCGTGAAAAGGTTTATATATTCTCCGCTTTCCAGCTTCCCGAATGGTTCTCTTAAAATGCCGGCTTTGTTTTCTTTTTCATAACTGCATGAAAATGTCATAGCCAGGATGACGACAAGCATCGCAAGTTTCATTGGATTATTTGTAAAAGGAGTGTTGTTGCCAAATCACCATCTAACGGCTAGATAATTTTGCGTTAATCACTCAAGTTCTGTTCACTAATCTGATCTTTAAATTAACACAGTTTAGCGGACATCAATGTATGATAGGACTTTTTTCCCCACTTGCGGTTTGTTGTGGGTTCAGTATATTCACTACTCGCTACTTCATGAAATGGATTTTAAATATTGTATTCATCCACTTGCTGTGCGCAGTTGCTACCGCACAACATGAAGCTCCGGCTCACAAGGTTTACCACAAAAATGAATTTATTCTCAAGTTTGATAATCGGCAAACGCATATCAACGGGGATTTTATATCCATCTACGGACTGATAGCGGGAATCAGTATTCATCACACGATCAGGATCAAAACCGGGATTAATGCAACTTTATTTCATGCGGGAAGTGCCGGTAACGGTAAAAACCAAAATAACGTAAGCCGCCTTCAGTTTTATACCCTCGGAAGTGAGTTTGATGTAGCGGATGTTGGAAAGGTCACAGGCATTATTTATTTGCAAACGGGATTGGGCCGGCATTATCACCAGGTATATGATATGAATGAAAACAAAATTTCGGATCAAAGTGAATTGATCCTTCCACTCGAAGCCGGTCTCTATGGAAGTTACCATGTGTTGCCCTGGATTGATCTCAAGATAGGAGGTGGCTGGCGATGGGTCTTGCTTAATTCCCAGGATCGGCTTAGCAATTACTTCCTAAAACTGGGTATAGGGCTACATGCAAAAAAGTACCGATACACCCGACAAAGGAAAAAAAGCAGTTACTGATCTTAGTCATTACATATGTTGCAAACCATGCCTAGCTTAGGTAAAAGGAACTAAGTACTGTAAGATGAAAACCGGAACATTAATTGCCTGGATACTGCTAATGGTGGTTGGGGTAGCGCATCTGTTACGAGCCATATTCAAGCTCGACCTTGTTATAGGGGATTACAATCTTCCGATCAATGCCAGTTGGATCGCATTTTTCTTTTTGCTGCTGATCACCGTTTCCATGTGGCGAGAGCACCTCAAGTGATCCAGCCCCGGAATTTTTAATATCGAACCTGTCGCAATTTGTCTATTTCCAGGATCTCGATGTCCCCCCGGTCAACGGATATCCATCCATCCTTCTTAAACTCAGAGAGCATCCTGATAGCGGATTCTGTTGCGGTACCGACGATACTTGCCAGGTCATTTCTATTCAGCGGGAATGAAACTTTGTCAGATTTGTCATTCTTGTAGCTATCATACATCTTGACCAGTGCATCGGCAGTTCGTTTTCTTACCGTATCATAGGCCATGGCCATCAGTTCTTTTTCTTTATCTACCAGATCTTTTGACAGCAGCTTGATGAATTGGGCGGCAACTTCTGTTTTCTGATAGATAATAGACTGAAAATCCTGTCTCGGAAATGCCTGTAATTCCGTGTCCTCCAGGGTTTGGGCAAATTCGGTATGATTTACGTCCTGTATGAGTGCCAGCTGACCCATGAAATCACCCTCTCCCAGAATATCAATGATGAATTCTTTTCCTTCCGAGTTGATCTTATAGCATTTGACTTTCCCTTTTTTGATCTGGTACAGGTAATGTGGAAAATCCTCCTCTTTATAAACGATCTCTCCTTTTTTGAAGTGTTTTGTAGATGCTTTTTCCGACAGATCAATATTAGGGTACTGAGCGTTTACTTCACTTACAAAATGCTGCATGCTTTCATTGGAAGCTCCTTTCAACTGCTCATATTTCCTCAATCGGTTTTCGATCGCGTTTAGAAGATCGATCTCTTCGAAAGGCTTTACCAGGTAGTCATCAGCACCCATACTCATTCCTTTTCGAAAATCTTCTTTTTCAGATTTTGCAGTCAGGAACACAAAGGGTATACTGGCCGTTTCATGATTCTTGCCGAGGATGTACAGTACCTCGTAACCATCCAGACCGGGCATCATGATGTCACATAAGATCAGATCGGGTCTTTCGCTTTTTGCTAACCTTACTCCCTCTTTGCCATCAGCCGCAGTGATCACTTTGTAAGAAGAAAGCTCAAGGATTTCAGCTATATTATCCCTTACATCAGGATGGTCCTCAATTACTAAAATCTTAGCAGCCATAAATTCAATTTAAATCTTTAAGTGAAACCGTGAAGGTTGTTCCAACGCCTTCTTCGCTTTCAAAGCCAATTTTACCACCAAGCAAATCAACATGTTTCCTGATAATATTCAAACCTAATCCTGTTCCTTCTATGTTAGTAGCATTCCCTGCCCTGAAAAATCTCGAAAACATATTTTTTTGATCCTCAATTGGTATGCCGATTCCCTCGTCTTTAACTACCAAAGTAAGTATGTCCCTCCTTTTTGAAATATTCACTTCTATTGTTCCCTTTTCCGAATATTTGATCGCATTTGACAAAAGATTGACCAGGATCTGTCTGAGCATCTTTTTATCACTCGAAAAAACCAGATTTCCAGAACAATTTAACTCAATTTTCTGATTTGGATTAACCAGGGAGCTCAAATCTCCTACAACCATTTCAGCAAAATCATAAAGTTGTATTTCCTCCACCTGAGGAAGGATTTTACCCTCTTCCAAACGTCCAAGGGACAGAAAACCTTCTAATATGTCTGTCAGATGCTTTACTGAATGTTTGATCCGCTCAACATGTTTGCCTCTCTTCACTTCGTATTCAGGACTGGCATATCTTTCTACAAGTGAAATAGACGATAGGATAGTGCTCAGTGGTGTCCGGAATTCATGCGAAGCCATGGAAACAAAACGACTCTTAAGCGCATTCAATTCGCGCTCCTTATCCAACATCTGTTCCAACTTCTTTTGACTTTTTCGCAGCGCTTGCTCGGCATTCCTTCGTTCGTAAACCTGGGTCTGGAGTCCAAGATTGAGGTGTTCGAGTTCCTGGGTCCTTTCGACCACCAGCTTTTCGAGATTTTGTGTGTGGTTTTTGATCTCGGTTTCCATTCGTTTCTTTTCAGAGATGTCGATTACGAATGCCGCAACAAGCTTTTGACCCTCAAAAACAAAAGGATTTAAGCTTATCTCCAATGGTACCAGCTCGCCGTTTTTTTTCTTGCCATTTAGACTCAGACCAACCCCCATACCCCTGGAGTGTGGTTTTTTCGAAAATTCCTTGCGATACGCTTCGTGCTTTTTCCTCAAATCATCCGGAATGAGAAGACTGAGTTCCTTGCCTTTCAGCTCCCTGGCCTGATATCCAAAAATCTTATTCATTCGAGGATTGGCCAGTTTGATGATGCCGTTCTCATCGCAGATCAGGATGCCTTCAGCAGCTGAGGAGAATATTTGTTCGAGGACTTTGATAGGATTTTTTAGACCCAAAAATAAGTCAGGGCCCTAAGGTTTGGTTGAAAAAATTCAAGAATTGAACTGATAAATCTCAGAATGATTCGCTGAACCTCCCGATACATTTGAACGGTCAAATCATATCTATGTACAGTTTCAATAATATTCTAATCGCCACAGACTTTAGTCCCGCTGCGTGGCAGGCGATAAAGGCCGGAGTGGCATTAGCTAAAACACGATCCGCAAAAATCGTATTACTGCACGTATACCCTGACAGGGATGAGAGTATTGACAAAAATGAGGAAACCCATTATCAAAACATAAAAAGTAAAATTTCAAAAATAGCCGGGGAACTTAGCGAGGATAATGACCTTTCCATCGATAGTATAATTCTTAAAGGAAATGTCCCCAATGTGATCGCTAAATACATCAAGGAAAACAACATCAATCTGGTCCTGATGGGTGCAAACTCAGGAAACATGGATAGTCATCTCGGTAGTCATACCACACTTGTGATCGAATCAATAAGGGCTCCGGTAATGGTGATTCCTCCCCTTGTAGCTGAAAACGTCGAATATGCAGCATAGTGGATGATAAAAATCATCCACCCTGATATCACTCCTCATTTGCATTCCACAAAAAAATTGAATATTTTATAAGTACAAATTCAATTAGCACGTACCATGGAAAAGATCCTTGTCCCTACAGATTTTTCCGAAACCGCCGGTATGGCCTTTGATTTTGCTTTACAACTTTCCGCAAGGAAAAACATTCCAATATCCTTGCTACATGTTTTTGATTTCCCGGTTGCTTTGGAGCCCAATACCATTGAGGAATTGATGAAGCAGTCATACAACTCAGCGGAAGAAAGTATGTCTGATTTTATCGAAAAGTATAGCAAGGATGACGTTAGTGTAGTACGCATTATAGAATCAGGCTCACTTACGAGTATTATTGAGAGATACCGGTCACACTATGATGTCATCGTAATGGGTACTCATGGCGCCTCCGGATTTAAAGAAATATTTATGGGTTCTAATGCGGAAAAGGTAATTAGAAGAGCGAAATGCCCCGTATACACCATACCCAACCAACAAAAGATCGCAAACCTGAAACATTTCATTGTTCCGTTGCAGGTAGAAGACCTCTCTGAAGGATTCCTGCACAACCTGAAAGAACTAAGTTATTTTTTCCAGGCCCACCTTCACTTCCTCTATGTGGATACTCCTGCCGGACACATCAATGAAGAAATGTTCCATCAGGAACTTGATGATATCCTCTCTCACCGTAATTTTCATGGTTATGACATCCATACCGGACGTGATTTTAGTGCAGAATCAGGTATCTTTCACTTTGCGGAAAACATCGGTGGGAATATGATATGTCTTTCTACACATGGAAAAGTAGGTCTTGCGCATTTTCTGGAGGGCAGTCTTGCCGAGGACATCGCAAATCACTCAAGGATACCGGTTTGGACCTATAACCTCAAAATGGAGGAGCATTTCGAAGAAATGAATAATCTTTCATTTGCTCTATGACCACGGAAACGGAGCCGCAACTCCTGTGCTACCATTGCGGGACCCCATGTGACGATTCCATTCAGGCGGACGAAAAATCTTTCTGCTGCAATGGTTGCAAAACAGTGTTTGAGATCATTACCGCAAATAATCTCTCTACCTATTACTCACTAAACGAACGTCCGGGAATCAGGGCAACAGAGAAAAAATTCGGTTATCTGGACAATCCGGAAATTGCTGAAGATCTCCTTACGTTCAGTAACAACAATACTTCCAAAGTCATCCTTAAGCTTCCGGACATCCATTGTAGTTCTTGTATCTGGTTGTTGGAAAACCTCGCGCGGTTATTACCCGGAGTTTTGAGATGCCAGGTCAATTTTACTAACAAGGAGGCTGCCATATTATATCAGAGTGAGATTCTCAAGCTGAGCGAACTTGCCGGATTCCTGTCTTCCATCGGATACACTCCGGACATCAGTGTTGCGCAATCGAAAAATGAGGTCAGGCAGACAAAAAAAAGAAGAATATCTCAGAAAATTGCAGTTGCTGGATTTTGCTTCGGGAATTCAATGCTTCTCAGTCTTCCCGAATATCTTGATTCCACTTTTCTGCTGAATGAAGATTTCCGGTGGGTCTTTGGTCTGCTTAACATCGTCCTGGCATTGCCGGTTGTTTTGTTCAGTGGATCCGGGTACTTCACGGCGGCATATAAAGGACTGAAAAAAAGATTCATTAGCATGGATCTCCCGATTGCACTTGGTATCGCTACGCTGTTTATCAGATCTTTATTCGAGATCATTACCCAAAGTGGTTCCGGGTATATGGATTCACTGACAGGACTTGTATTTTTCCTGATGATCGGACAGTGGTACCAGGGCAAAACATACCATGCCTTTTCCTTTGACAGGGATTTTAAATCATTTTTCCCAATTGCTGTTTCCAGGATACTGGCGGATAAAACTATTATATCGGTTCCTATCAAAAAAATACGGATCGGCGATCTCATTCAAATCCATAATGATGAGGTCATCCCGATGGACGGAGTGATCGAAAAAGGTGTCGGTGAAATTGATTATAGTTTTGTTACCGGTGAAGCAGATATTAACCTGAAAGTCCAGGGTGAAACAGTCTACGCAGGAGGACGTCAAAAGGGTCAATCTGTCAAAATACGGGTGTCCAATACCGTGGAGGCGGGATACCTGACCAGCTTGTGGAATCAGGGAAGCGGTAAAGGGAACAAAGCAAATCTTGAAATTGCAGCTAATGCAATGGGCAGGTATTTCACCATTGCAATTATTTCGATTGCAGTCCTTTCGGGAACAATATGGTTCTTCCTCGATCCAACCAGGATCTGGATGATTGTCAGTTCTATCCTGATCGTGGCGTGTCCCTGTGCACTGGCTCTGGCGACACCATTTGCATTTGGACAGGCAATGAGAGTATTGGGTAACTCAAATCTATATCTTCGTAATGCCTCGGTAGTAGAGCAGCTGGCGAAATCCAGACAACTGGTTTTTGACAAGACAGGAACACTCACCACGGAAAAAAGCGGAAGAACCGCATTTCATGGAGACCTTACCCCCGCCGAAAAGTCGTGGGTTGTTTCACTGACCAGGCAAAGTCTTCACCCGGTTAGCCAGTCAATTGCAGCGCATTTGGCAAAGTTCGATTCAGTTCCGGTTTCAGGGTTTAAAGAGCACCGGGGGAAAGGTATTGAAGCCGAGGTCAGCGGTCACATCGTTAAAATGGGGAGTAATGAATTCATAAATAGCCAAAATCATCAATCAGGCACATACGTAATGATCGATGGAATTAACAAAGGTTTTTTTGATGTCAACACGAACTACCGGGAGGGCATATTCCAACTACTGGAGGTCCTTCAAGGGAAATTCAGACTCCATCTGCTAAGTGGTGACAGGGAAAGGGATAGATCCAGTCTTACCAAATACTTCGAAAAGGTCCTTTTCAGACAACTCCCTGATGATAAACTACAATACATTCGGGAAGTTCAGAAAGAAAGCCCCACGGTAATGATAGGTGATGGGCTAAACGATGCGGGTGCACTCAGACAGGCGCACACAGGGATTGCAGTCGTCGATGACCTGCACAGGTTTTCACCGGCATCCGACGCCATTTTGAAAGGTTCCGAATTGCCGATCCTTGACCGTTTTATTGAACTGTGCAGGAGCTCGATGAAGATTGTCTATGCCGCATTTGCCATGTCACTGATGTACAATGTAATTGGGCTATCTTTTGCCATATCCGGAAACCTTACGCCGGTATTTTCCGCAATCCTTATGCCCATAAGTTCTGTCAGTGTCGTGGCCTTCGTCACCATATCAATTCAGTATATAGGAAAAAAACTAATGCCACCAACTGATAAAAATCAGTGAATATTGTGTAACAACTCAATTTGTTGTTATTTGCACTTTCACATCATTGTAGCAAATTTTTCGAAAAATTGAATGGCCGTCATATTTATTCTCATCGGAATTAGTTTGTTGGTTGCTTGCGGATTCCTGTTTGCATTTCTCTGGGCAAACAGAGACGGGCAATTTGACGACGACTATTCACCTTCCGTCAGGATTCTTTTCGAAGATGATGAAACTGAATAACTTTTAACACATGACTACCACTGAGACTCACCAAACCACCTCAAATCCGTCTGTCGAAGCTTTCCGGTATGATAACCAGATCGTAAGGCTGTTTTTAATAGCAGCAACGATCTTTGGTGTCATTGGCATGCTCGTAGGATTATTGGTGGCATGCCAGTTTTTCTGGCCCGAAGCAAACTTTGCACTACCCTACACCACGTTCGGCAGGGTAAGACCATTGCACACGAATGCCGTGATTTTTGCATTTGTTGGAAATGGGATTTTTGCGGGAGTTTATTATTCCCTGCAAAGGTTGTGCAAAGCTCCCATGTTCAGCAAGCAACTGAGTATGATCCATTTCTGGGGATGGCAATTGATCATCCTGGCTGCGGCAATCACCTTGCCTCTGGGGTTTACAACCGGCAAGGAATATGCTGAACTCGAATGGCCCATTGATATTGCAATTGCACTGATCTGGGTGGTTTTCGGTGTAAACATGTTCGGAACCATCCTTAAAAGACGGGAGAGACATCTTTATGTCGCAATCTGGTTCTACATAGCCACCTTCGTAACTGTAGCGATGTTGCACATCGTGAACTCATTTGAATTACCGATTGCTTTTCTGAAAAGTTACTCCTGGTACGCCGGCGTTCAGGATGCACTCGTTCAATGGTGGTACGGACACAACGCCGTAGCATTCTTCCTGACCACACCCTACCTGGGGCTGATGTACTATTTTGTTCCAAAAGCTGCCAACAGACCCGTATACTCTTACAGATTGTCGATCGTTCATTTCTGGGCATTAATATTCATTTACATATGGGCCGGTCCTCACCACTTATTATATAATGCATTGCCCGATTGGGCTCAATCATTAGGCACCGTATTCTCAGTGATGCTGATCGCACCATCCTGGGGCGGCATGCTGAATGGGCTTTTCACATTACGCGGTGCCTGGGACAGGGTAAGAGAAAATCCGATTTTGAAATTTATGGTGGTAGCAATCACCTGCTACGGGATGTCAACTTTCGAGGGTCCAATGCTCAGTCTCAAGAATGTAAATGCCATCGCTCACTTTACAGACTGGGTTATCGCTCACGTTCACGTGGGGGGTCTGGGATGGAACGGATTCCTGACTTTTGCTATACTTTACTACCTGATACCGAAACTTTACAAGACACAACTATTTTCCGTCAAGCTGGCCAATTTCCATTTCTGGATCGGTACGCTGGGAATTGTCTTTTATGCGCTTCCACTGTATTGGGCCGGATTCACCCAAAGCCTGATGTGGAAAGAATTTACGGCGTCAGGTCAGCTGGCCTACCCGAACTTCCTGGAAACCGTAACGCAAATTGAGACAATGTACATGCTCAGGGCATTCGGAGGTTTGCTGTACCTGGTTGGCGTGTTTGTAATGGTTTATAACTTGATTAAGACTGCAAATACCGGCGAATTCGAGAAAGAAACAAAAGCTGAAGCTCCACCTCTTGAAAAGAACTATAAGCCAAGGGCTACCGATCACTGGCACAGGAGATTACTTGAGTGGAAACCTATCAGGCTTCTTGTCTGGAGTTTGATCCTTGTAGCAATCGGAGGTATTGTAGAATTCATCCCTACATTCCTGGTTAAATCCAACATCCCTACTATCGAAAGTGTAAAACCCTACACACCTCTTGAGTTACAGGGAAGGGATATTTATATTCGGGAAGGTTGTTATACCTGCCACTCCCAAATGGTAAGACCTTTCAGGAGTGAGACGGAACGATACGGGGAGTATGCGAAAGCCGGAGAATTTGTCTATGACCATCCATTCCAGTGGGGAAGTAAACGTACCGGGCCCGATCTATTGCGAATTGGCGGTAAGTATTCACACGGTTGGCATTTTAACCATATGCTTGAGCCGGAAAGCATGTCACCGGGATCCATGATGCCTCCATATCCGTGGTTGTTTTACAACTATTGGGATAAGGAGTCCACAAGCACCAAGATCAATGCTATGAGAAAGCTGGGTGTGCCATATGAAGAGGGATTCGAAAATGAAGCGCTTTCTAATGCTGAAAGTCAGGCAAAAGAGATTGTCGATGGACTGAGAACCGAAAGTATACAGGCTGACCCGGACACTGAGATCATAGCCCTGATTGCATATCTTCAGAGAATTGGTACTGACATTAAAAACGCTAACGAATAGTCAAAATGCTGAAATTTGTCAAGCACCATATGGAAACAATAGCGGGCATTGAGATATATCCGCTGATATCATTTATCATATTCTTCATCTTCTTTCTTGGGCTAACAATTTATGTGTTGAGATTGAATAAAAAAGATATCGATGAAGTATCAAACTTGCCATTGGACGATAACAACACTGAATTATGAAACGATTTAAATTACTTATACTCCTTTTCACACCTATGCTGGCCTTCGCGCAGGACGAAAGTGTAGGGTTTATCGAGCAATATCTTCTGGAAATTGTTCTTACTGTAGTGGTTTTTGCCACCCTGGTGGCGTTAATTGCCGTGATCATTTCTTATAGCGCTTTAAAATCCGTATTGGATATGAAATCAGATAAGGCGGGCGCTCCAAGGCAAAGTTTCTGGGAACGATTTTATACCAGTTTCAACAGGGCTGCACCAGTCGGACAGGAGGCCTCAGTACTTACTGATCATGAGTACGACGGGATTCGGGAATTGGATAATAAACTACCGCCGTGGTGGCTGTATGGGTTTTATGTAACCATTATCTTCAGCGCCATTTATCTGTTACATTATCACGTATTCGGTACAGGACCGAGTTCAGCAGAGGAGTACGTAATGGAGATGCAGAAGGCTGAAGAAGAAGTTCAGGCATACCTTGCCACACAGGGTACCTTGATTGACGAAACAAATGTGGAACTGTTAATGGATGAGGCATCACTGGCCACGGGGAAGGAAATGTATTTGCAAAGCTGTTCTGTTTGTCACGGACAAGGTGGTGAAGGAGGGATCGGACCTAATTTTGCAGACAATTACTGGATACACGGAGGAGATGTTAAGAGCGTATTCTCGGTCATTAAATACGGGGTTCCGACAAAGGGGATGATATCATGGCAAAACCAGTTCAATGCAACTCAGATGCAACAGTTGTCAAGTTTTATCATTTCACTGGAAGGTACAAATCCTCCCAATCAAAAGGAACCGCAGGGTGAAATTTACGACCGGCAGGCAACTGAAGGAGGGGAAGAAACAGAGGGGGCTACAACTTTGTAATACATGCTGGATAATGCTCAGATTGAGTCCTTATACGAGGAACAGGAAGATAATGAGGAGTATCGGGACCATCTGGCAACCGTAGACGAAAAAGGAAAACGAATTTGGGTTTACCCCAAAAAGCCGAAAGGAAGATACCATAACCGCCGGGTGGCACTGAGTATCTTCCTTTTAGCGTTTCTGGTGGGCTCCCCTTTTATCAAAGTTGGTGAAAACCCCTTTCTCCTGTTCGACTTTTTTGAACGAAAATTCATCTTATTTGGCCAGGTTTTTTGGCCACAGGATTTTCATCTGTTTGCCATCGGATTTATCGCCTCTATAGTATTCATAATACTATTCACCGTTGTATACGGTCGCCTTTTTTGTGGATGGATCTGCCCGCAGACCATTTTTATGGAGATGGTTTTCCGAAAGATCGAATACCTGATAGAAGGGGATTACATGGCTCAGAAAAAGCTTGACAAAATGCCATGGAATCAGGAAAAGATCGTCAAGAAAACACTGAAACAACTGATCTTCATTTTTATATCATTCCTCATCATGCATACATTTATTGCGTGGATAGTGGGGGTAGACGGTCTATGGGAGATCATGCTGGATGGGCCTATGGAACGGCCCGGAGGATTTTTGGCCATGTTGATTTTCACTGGCCTGTTTTACGGTGTCTTTGGTCATTTTCGCGAGCAGGTTTGCACGCAGGTTTGTCCGTATGGAAGGTTGCAGGGAGTGCTGCTGGATAAGCAAAGCATTGTAGTAGCTTACGATTATAAAAGAGGTGAAGAAAGAGCGAAGTTTCGTAAAAATGAAGATCGCGAGGCCATCGGGAAGGGCGACTGCATAGATTGCCGGCAATGTGTATATGTGTGTCCTACCGCCATAGACATTCGCAATGGTACACAATTGGAGTGCATTAACTGTACCGCCTGCATTGATGCCTGCGACGATATAATGGATAAGGTGAATCGTCCGAGAGGACTTATAAGATATGCCTCGGAGGCCAATCTCTCGGAAAATGAGCCCTCCCGATTTACAGCCAGGATGAAAGGATACACTGTACTTCTTGTACTGCTTCTTGTATTGCTCACGAGCCTTTTAATGATCCGGTCCGATGTGGAAACATCAATTCTCAGAACTCCGGGAATGACGTATCAGGAAAGAGATGATGGCACGATCTCCAATCTTTATAATATCAAGGTGATAAACAAGACAAGTAATACACTTCCGATCAGGCTGGAGTTAAAGGCCAATTCCGGTAGAATTGAGTGGGTTGGCGATAAGATCGTAACTCCGCCATCAGATGTTGCACAAGGAGCTATCTTTGTAGTATTCGATAAGAGGGATGTAAAAAAGAGAAGCTCCATGATCTATATTGATGTATTCAGCGGAGATGAAAAACTGGAAACAGTAAAGACCAAGTTCCTGGGCCCTATAAACTACAACTGAAATGAAGTGGAATTGGGGTACGAAGATAACTTTGTCATTCATCCTGTTCTGTGGACTGATGATCTTCATGGTAATAAAAAGTTTCCAGCAGGATTTTCATTTGGTCGCGGAAGATTATTATGCCCAGGAACTTCAATATCAGGAGCGCATAGATCAGTTGAAGAATGCTTCAAAGTTGAATTATAAACCTGAATTGAGCGGCTCCCGGGAAAGTATTACCATCCGGTTCGATGTGGATGGTGAGCTAAATGGTGAAATCTACTTCTACCGACCGGATAACTCGACATTTGACAAGACTTTTGAGCTCAATGGAACTCAAACAATAATCTCGAAAAATGACCTGGTGGAAGGCAGATATATTGCCAAAATCACCTGGAGTCATGATGACGAGAAATATTATTTCGAGAAAGAGGTATTCATTGTAAAATGATTATCACGGCATTTACATTAGGTTTTTTTGGCAGTCTCCATTGCCTTGGCATGTGCGGCCCGCTGGCTATGGCAATACCATTTCCAAAGGATAACCGGGTGCTTGGAATTATCACATACAACATGGGAAGGGTGGTTACCTATTCAATATTCGGATTGATCCTCGGCTCAATTGGAAGTTCCCTGTCATTCTCCGGGCTCCAGAAAGGCTTTGCACTCGCCGCCGGTATCATGATTTTTTTGCTGGTTTTGATCCCCGGTTTAAGTAATCTTTTTTCGAAGGGATATCAGCAAAGTGTATTTATGTCATGGATCAAAAAGGAAATATCCAACAGATTTCAAAAAAAGACATTGACTACGTCGTTCGTGGTGGGAGTTCTCAATGGTTTTCTTCCCTGCGGCCTGGTTTACGTTGCTTTAGCTGGAGCTCTGGCCACCGGTAAGATACTGTCCGGTTCATTATTCATGATTGCTTTCGGACTCGGCACCTTTCCGGCAATGATCAGTTTATGCCTTGCTCCTGGATTATTAAAATTCAAAGTTCAATCCCGATTTATTGTGCCGGGCATATCTTTGGTGCTTGCAATCCTGTTTCTTTACAGGGGTTTAGCCATAGAATTACCTGTGGTTGATCACCTGCTTTTGGAAGCAGGGCTCAATAATATAGCTGTTTGCAAATGAGCATTTCGGATCTCATATCCAAGTACAATACGGAAGGACCGCGGTATACAAGCTATCCCACAGTACCATTCTGGGAAAATCAAGGTCATGACCAGACTACCTGGATCAGCGCTGTGCAGGAAAATTTCAATGAAAACCATGGAGATCTCAGTTTGTATCTTCACCTCCCCTTTTGCGAACGTCTTTGCAGCTATTGTGGCTGTACTACACATATCACCAAAAATCATGATGTCGAAGAAGAATATATTGACTTTCTCCTCAAGGAGTGGAATATCTATTTAAATAGCTTTGAGAAAGCTCCCATCCTGAAAGAACTGCATTTAGGAGGAGGTACCCCTACTTTTTTCAGGCCCACTAAACTTGAAAGGCTCATTACTTCCATTTTAGATACATGTAAATATGACGATGAAATTGAAATGGGATTTGAGGGACATCCTAACAATACAACTGAAGAACATCTCCGTGTCCTGTATGATTTAGGCTTCAGGAGGGTGAGCTTTGGTATCCAGGATTTTGACGGGACCGTGCAAAAAACCATTAATCGAAAACAGTCTGTAGAGGATGTGGTGAGAGTTACAGACCAGGCAAGAAAAATTGGCTATAGCTCGATCAATTATGACCTGGTCTATGGTTTACCCCGTCAAACGCTGGAAACATTAGAGAAAACCATCGATAAAACTAATGAACTTAAGCCTGACCGGATCGCATTCTACGGCTATGCTCATATTCCAAAAATAAAGCGGCCCCAGAGAAGACTGGAAAGTTTCCTCCCGTCTTCCGGAGTAAGACTGGAAATGTACAAGCTCGGAAAGAAAATGTTGAAGGAAGGAGGATACAGGGATATTGGAATGGACCACTTTTCATTACCGGGGGAAGCACTCCTGGTTGCCAAAGAAAATGGAACATTGCATAGAAACTTTATGGGTTACACCACACGGCAAACGTCATTGCTTTTAGGTCTGGGCATGAGTTCAATCGGTGATAGCTGGACAGCTTTCAGTCAAAATGA
>JANQEU010000090.1 GCA_028278225.1 Cyclobacteriaceae bacterium | reverse complement strand
TGCACCTGACTTTACAGGCCTTGCGCCGGGTACTTACTACCTCGTCGCAAGCGTAGACGCTGCCGATGCCGTCGTGCCCGGTTGCTCTTCCCCTGCCGTGCAGTTTGTGATTGATGACGCAAGTGTCGTTCCCGCAGTTTCCATAACTTCTACTGCCAATACGGTTTGCAACCCCGCTCATCCAGTGATCGCCGGTGATGGAACTTTAACGGCCGGTCTCTCCAATGATGATGGTGGTTCATATACCTATACCTGGTATTTTGGAACCCCGGGATCCGGAGTAGCAATATTAGCAGGCGCTGACCTGGGGAACGGATCGAATCCTGCATTTAATACTGTAACTAATACCGATGATCAGATAACCGGTCTGGGTGCAGGTGATTACTACGTCACTGTGGAAGATGATGGTCCAACCGGTAGTGGTGATGGTTGTGTCGGAATAGCAACATTTACCCTGGAAAATGATCCGGTAGTAGTGGATGTGACGCTGTCCACAATCACAAATGATACCAACTGTGGATCAGGAGGTGCAAATGATAATGGAGCATTTACGATCAATGCTCCCAGTACGACAAGATTTAGCGGGGTTGTAGTTTCAACCTATACCCTGACGTACTACGATGATGCGTTCAATACAATAGCCACATTTACGATGGGTACACAGCCTACCGGGCTTGGAGCAGGCACTTACTATGTAACTGCTTATGATCAGACATATAACTGTACTTCGGAATATCTGAGCGTAGACATCCTCGAAGATGTTACTGCTCCTGATATAGCTACCAGTACGATTACATCGAATTCAAGCTGTTCCGGTACGAATAGCGGTGGAATAAATATCACAGCTTCAGTTAGCGGAGCTACAGATCCGACCTTCACCTGGTTTATCGGACAGGATACCGGTGGAAGTCCTTCATTCAGCTTTACCTCAGCTGGCAATAATTCTTTCAGCACAGCTGATGACCTGGCAACAGGATTCTATACGGTGCTGATCCAGGACAATGACAACTTCTGCACTTCTACAAGGACGTTTGAAATTGTATCTGAACAGACATTCCCTAATTTCAATGTTGGCGATATTGCTACCACAAACAACACAGTTTGTACTACTTCTGGTAACGGAACCATTACCATCGATTTTGGTGATGTTACATTAAATGGAACTGATCAAAATATCGATGACTTCTCGTGGAATGTTCAGAATAGTGCCGGAACCTACAATGTGAATCCCGTTCCTTCCGGAGCAGGTGCGACCTCTACTATCGTATTGTCTGACTTATTATCTGAGACCTACACTTTTACCGCAACGACAACTTCCGGTTGTTCATCAAGTTTTGATATTGTCATTGAGGATGATGCTATCAAACCTACCATCGATGGAATTACGATGGTTCCTAATACTGATTGTGGAGCAAGTGGTAATGAGGTTGGGAGTCTTGAAATAACTTCGATCAACGGGGCTGCTCCCACTGCAAATTATAGCTATCAATGGTATACTGGAAGTGATACAACAGCCGGTACGGAGGTTAGTGTAACATACACCTCGGTCAATGATACAGATTTACTATTAGCAAATGTTCCTGATGGTAATTACACTGTAAAAGTGATCAATACCACAACGAATTGCAGAATATCCCAAACTGTGGAGATCAACAATGAACCGATATTCCCATTTATCACAGATTACAGTGTAACTGACAACTCGATATGTGGAACTGGAGGTGATGGTACATTTGAAATCACTGCCGGCAGATATGACGGAGTCGATCTGGATTCTGCCGCAATTGCGGCAGACTATACGGCGATCTGGTTTGAATCGGATGGCACTACTTTAATCAATGATCCGGATCCAACGTCGCCATTACAACTAGACAGTCTCGCTCCCGGAAGTTATTATGCGTCAATCGAACGAAATGATTCAAATTGCGAGTCCGAACTTGTTGCTTTCAGTATTGGTGATAATCCTGCTGCACCTGAAATACAAATAATATTGGTTGAGGCCGATTCAAGCTGCGCGGCAACAGGCTCCGGAAATGCAATTGTAATTGCAACCGGTGATGGTCAATCCAGTAATAACAGTGATTACACTTTCTCCTGGGCAGATGCCAGTTCAACTGTTGTCAGTACCACTGATACGTTGCAAAATGTTTTTGCAGGGGATTATACCGTCACTATCACCAATAATGTTTCAGGATGCTCATCAGATCTGACATATACGCTTGAGAATACACCACAGGCTCCTGAGATCACCACGTCATTCTCAATGGATCCCACAACTTGCAATCCTGCCAATGGTATCATTGCCGTTACAGGTGTGAGCTCGGGCTCATTATCGGATTACACATTCCAATTTTACGCCGGTGATCCAGGGAATGGAGGTGCCCTGGTTCAGGATAGTGCCAGCGACTCGTTATTAACAGGCGAGCCGGGAGTGACCTATTTTGTTCAGGCTACACACACCGAAACATCCTGTACAACTAATTATGTTGAAGTTGACCTGAGTGAGGATAATGTCTCCTACCCCGTTATTGCACTGGCATTTAATCCAATTAACAATGAAGCCATCTCCAAGAACAATACATCCTGTGATACTAACAATCCTACAGGAAGAATATCAGTAACGGCTAATGGCTCTACTGACGAATCTTTATATCAATTTGATTGGAATACGGGATTCCAGGGTACAACTCTCGACAGCATCGCAGCAGGAACATATACCATTACCGTAACCGATCTTTCAACTGGATGTGAGACCTCGGCTGCATATAGTATCGAAGATGATCTGTTGTTGCCTCTAACCATTAGCACCTCCACGGCACCGAATACTAACTGCACTAATCCAAATGGTCAGGCGGCTGCCAGTGTGTTGAATATCGGAGATAATCCTGAATATCGAGGTTCAGATTACACTTATTACTGGTTTAGCGGAAGTGTGACCTCTGACCTTGATCCTTCAAATTCAGCGTATATCGGATCAGGATCATCCATTCAGGGATTGAGTGGCGGAACTTATACAGTGTATGTGGTGGACAACGTTGTTTCATGCTTCACTTCTGACCCTATATTCGTAAATGTGGTCGACGAAACGGAAACTCCGGCACTGACAGTGGATGTTGGTGCACATCTGACCATGTGTTATCCTGAACTTGCCAATGGGTTTGCCAGTATTGAAGGCGATCCTGATGTATTCAGATATAATATTGACTGGATTGTAGGGACGGATACTGCCGGGATTCAGCCATTCACGAATGGATTATATGCGGACTCATTAGCAGCCGGAACATACAGTGCAGTGATAACAGATCTATTGACTGGTTGTGTGCAGATCGCACCTTTCGATATACTTGATGAAACACCCATTATCCCTGTTCCTAATGTAATCCTGATCACTGATCGCAATGATTGCGAATTCCCTAATGGTGTTGCGAGAGCCAGCGTTCAGGGTCAAATCGATGATTATCTCTTCGAATGGTACAGGGCTGATGATCCGGGTACCGTGCTGTTCACGGGAGCCGAAGTGACCACCCTGGACACCACAACATACAGGGTAGTGGCAACTCAGCTCTCTACAGGTTGCATTTCCTCGGCAGGGGAAGTGACAATTAATAATGGAATTGTTGTTCCGAACTTTATTGTGGATGTGACGCAATCATTGTGCCTGAGAACGGAAGACGGCTCAACAAACCAGTTTTCCGGCAGGGCATTCATCAAGTTTGAACAACCGCAGTCCCTGGATCAGGCCGATACAACGGACTATGAATTTACTGCCATCGACTCTATTGTATGGATTAACAGTGATGGAATAGTTGTATCAACCGATATCCAACTTGTGGACGCATTACCAGGTTCTTACCGGGTTGAATTCTGGACGGACAAACATTGTAAATATGTTGAAGATGTGTTTACAATTGAGCCTAGCATAAGAATCTATAACGGGGTTTCAGCTAATGCCGACGGTCTTAATGATTACTTATTGCTTGATTGTCTGGATCTGTTCCCGAATAATACAGTAGAGATATTCACCCGGGGAGGAACAAAAGTCTGGGAGACCAAGGGCTATGATAACAGAACCAGACGATTCGATGGCTTTAGCAACGTAGGTTCAACTACACGTAAATTACCCGTTGGTACTTATTTCTTCGTTATTGATACAGGTGACGGAAGTGATATAATTCAAGGATATTTGGAATTAGTTCGATAATTTTAGGATAATGGTTAAGAAGAAAATCTCTATAGTTCTCCTTTTTGTCATGGTCGCAGTGGGTGTCAATGCTCAGCAAAGGGCACTGACATCCATGTATCAATATAATCCGCTTTCACTCAATCCTGCTTATGCAGGGAGCTTAAACATTCTTTCTGTGATCGGGGTTCATCGTAAGCAGTGGATCAATGTCGAGGGAGCACCTCAGTTCACAAATTTGTCCGCTCACACTTCGCTTATGGGAAACAGAATTGGTGTGGGTTTTTATACCAGCAGTGACAAAATTGGTGTTACTGAAGATTTCTCTTTCTATGGTAGTTATGCATATAAGATAAGTACCAGTTTTGGGATATTGGCCATGGGAGTCTCCGGAGGCTTCAATAACCGAAAGTCAGACTTCACTCAGTTGGAATTGGTAAATAATACTGATCCGTATTTAACAGGTAATGTTAGCCGTTTTTCCCCTAATTTCGGAACCGGTGTTTATTTTGCCAATCCGGTTTTTTATGCTGGATTTTCAGTTCCATACCTTCTTGAAAACAAAACCCTGGAAATAGATGAAATTGCTTCTTCCAATGAAGAATCCAGGGAAAGTCGCAACTATTACATAACATCAGGCATAATATTTCCCCTGGCACCTAATGTCAAGATCAGCCCTGCCATATTGCTGAGGGGACAGGAACAGTCCCGATTCGAATGGGATATTTCCACAAATGTGATTTTTGATGATATTGCTTATGTAGGTATCAATGTGAGGAACAGTGGTGAGATCACACTGATGGGCCAGGTCATTCTTAATGAAA
The DNA here is from genome assembly GCA_028278225.1 of Cyclobacteriaceae bacterium. Taxonomy (GTDB): domain Bacteria; phylum Bacteroidota; class Bacteroidia; order Cytophagales; family Cyclobacteriaceae; genus JANQEU01. The sequence goes on along the minus strand of JANQEU010000090.1, from coordinate 50,121 downwards.
ACTTCAGGATCGGGTATGCCTATGATATGACTACCAATTCACTTGGAAATAACTCGGCAGGGTCACACGAGATACTCCTTAACTATAGAATCAAATTGAGGAATTATCGAAAAGATCCGCAGTGTCCTGTTTATTTCTAATCTTTCTTCTTACTTAAGTCAATCAAAAGAGAGTTTGTAACTGAAAGCAGAAGGCTGAACAGCAACGCCCACCAAAATCCATCAACTGAAAATCCTGTCACGATATTGTCAGCCAGCAAAATGATCAGTGCATTTATCACCAGCAGGAATAACCCCAATGTCAATATTGTTAACGGGATAGTCAGGACGATAAGAATCGGTTTAATAATGTAATTCAACAAGACCAGCACGAAAGCGAGAATTAGTGCAGTGAAAAAATCACTTACAAATACTCCTGGCAGCAGGTAGGAAACTATCAGAACTGCTACTGCTGATAAAATTATGCGAATGATAAAATTCATGATGATTCGGTAAACCAGGATGCATATCTAACATAATTACCCGAGATTCGTTCCATCATTTCAAGATTATCTCCCTTCACTTCCTTAACGGGTTTGGCAGGTACTCCCGCATAGATCATATTTTCTTCCAGAATTGAATTTGCCAATACCACAGCTCCTGCGGCCACCATGGCACCGGTTTTCACCATGGCATTATCCATGATAATGGCACCCATTCCGACCAATACATTGTCCTCAAGTGTGCATCCATGCACCACTGCGTTGTGACCTATTGACACATTACTACCGATGACCGTAGCGGCAGTTTCATATGTACCATGTATTGTGGCATTGTCCTGAATATTTGTATTATCCCCTATTGTTATCGAATTCACATCTCCCCTGACAACCGCACTGAACCAAACGGTACATTTGTCTCCCATTTCAACTTCTCCGACGATAACAGCATTTTCGGCAAACCAACATTCTTTTCCGAATTTCGGAGAAAATCCACGTAAAGGTTTTATAATCGCCATCTCAATATCTTTTGCTTAAACATACATCGGTTTTTACGATTCAAAAAATGTCAATTACCAGATTGAACTACTCCATTCTATTATCTGCAATTGTTGTACTCCTACTCAATCCAGGCTGCCAAACAAAAGTTGATAACCAGGATAATGTATCAATATTGAATGAAGATGCCCAAATCTTCCATATCGATAGTATCACATCAATTGTTACATGGATCGCCACAAGCTCAACAGAAAGATTTGACGGCACAATAAATATAAAGTCCGGACAAATTGCCGTACGGAATGACAGCATTATCCGGGGCACCATTGATATTGATTTGAAAACGATTCGTATCAGTGATCCCTTGTCAGATTCAGCGAAATTTGAAAAGTTAAATACCTTTTTCCTGTCTAATGATTTTCTAAACACAAATCAGTACTCCAGCGCCAGTTTTCAATTCAACCGTGTAATGCAATTTGATTCATCACTTTTTGATCTGAAGCATGATATGGATGAACGTTCTCCGGTTCCTTTTTCATTAGGTGAGTTCATACTTCCAAACTCCAACAGGGTTATTTCCGGAGAGTTGGAACTAAATGGAATAACACAGCAGGTTCAGGTACCGGCACTCATCGATAAAAGTGGGAAATGGAAAACCATTGAAGCCAGATTCAATATAGATCTGCGAGACTGGGATCTACCCATTGCGAGAGAATCCAGGTCACTTAATTCGATGGACAGTCTTATTTATTCCAAAGTGAACATAGGGTTCTATCTTAAAACAATACCGTAGAAATTTCTTAAGTTCAGTCTTTTAGACTGACAATTTGGCATAAAAATCAATATCTGACCTATCTTTGCACGTTCAATCCAAATGGCAAATTTAATCGCGAATATTGACCTGGTAGAAGAAGTAAAGGTGGAAGAAAACTGCGCAATACGGGTTTCCAAGGAAACGGATGCTGCAGGGAAAAAACTGTACATTGAAAGCTATGGTTGCCAAATGAACTTCTCGGACAGCGAGATAGTAACATCAATTCTGGCGGGAGAAGGGTACACCACAACCTCCTCGTTCGAAAATGCGGATCTGATCCTCCTCAATACCTGTTCCATCCGTGAAAAAGCGGAACACACTATTAGAAACAGGTTAGGTCATTTCAACGGGGTAAAAAAGAAACGACCTGAAGTTACGATAGGAGTCCTGGGATGCATGGCTGAGCGATTGAAGTCAAAGTTGCTGGAAGAAGAGAAAATGGTTGATCTTGTTGTTGGACCGGATGCTTATCGGGACCTGCCCAGTCTCATTAAAATCACAGAAGAAGGTGAAAAAGGAATCAACACATTCTTATCAAGGGAGGAAACCTATGCGGATATATCCCCGGTGAGGCTGAATTCCAATGGTGTTACGGCATTCATATCAATAATGCGCGGATGTGACAACATGTGTTCATTTTGTGTGGTGCCTTTCACAAGAGGCAGGGAACGCAGCAGGGACCCACAATCCATTATCAGGGAAGCTACTGAATTATTCGAAAACGGCTACAGGGAAGTAACTCTTCTTGGCCAAAACGTAGATTCTTACAAGTGGTCGGAAGAAGAAGAAAATAACAAAGCAAGACTGGAGCGAAATGGGGATAGTGAGATCATCAATTTCGCCGCTTTGTTGGAATTGGTCGCAAACGTCGACCCAAACTTAAGGGTAAGGTTTTCAACCTCTCATCCAAAGGATATTACGGACGAGGTGTTGTATACAATGAAAAAACACGAAAATATCTGTAATTACATCCATTTGCCAGCTCAGAGCGGAAATTCCAGGGTACTCGAAATGATGAATCGTACCTATGACCGGGAATGGTACGTCAACAGGGTAGACGCAATCCGAAACATCCTCGGTGAGGACTGCGGAATCAGTTCCGATATGATCGCGGGATTTTGCACCGAATCGGAGGAAGAACATCGTGACACTTTGTCATTAATGGATTATGTGCAGTATGACTTCTCATATATGTTTGTTTATTCAGAGCGGCCTGGTACACTTGCTGCCAAGAAGTACAAAGATGATACCTCTCCTGACGTGAAGAAAAGAAGATTGCAGGAAATCATTAATAAGCAGCAGGAGCTATCCATGATCAGGAATAAACGCGATGTGGGAAAGATCTTCAAAGTTCTGATCGAAGGCAGAAGTAAAAAGTCCGTGGATCAACTGCAGGGAAGAAACAGTGCCAACAAGGTGGTGATCTTCAATGACAACGGGTACGAAAAGGGACAATACATTAATGCGAAAATTACAGATTGCACATCGGCAACATTGCTCGGAGAAGTAGTTTGACATGGATTACAAACTGGAAGCGGAAATTCAAACGATCAAGCAACGATTTGAGATCGTAGGGACAGCACCACAGCTGAACAATGCGATCCGTGTTGCCATACAGGTGGCGCCTACTAATATGAGCGTATTGATCAGTGGTGAGAGCGGAGTAGGTAAAGAATCCTTCTCAAAGATCATTCACAGCCTTTCGGCAAGAAAACATGGCCAGTTCATTGCCATAAATTGCGGAGCAATTCCGGAGGGAACGATTGATTCTGAATTGTTTGGACATGAAAAAGGAGCTTTTACCGGGGCCACAGACAGCAGGAAAGGCTATTTTGAAGTGACAAATGGCGGAACAATATTTCTGGATGAGATCGGTGAAATGCCGCTGAGTACCCAGGCCCGGTTGTTAAGGATACTGGAAAACGGTGAATTTATCAGGGTCGGCTCGTCAAAAGTCCAAAAAACAGATGTCCGTGTATTGGCCGCATCCAATGTTGACTTAAAAGAAGCAGTGGCCAAAAACAAATTCCGTGAGGACCTCTTCTATCGATTGAATACGGTCCCAATTCATGTACCCGCACTGAGGGACAGGGGAAAAGACGTTCTCCTGCTTTTTAAGAAGTTTGCCACGGATTTCGCCGAAAATTACAGGACAAAGCCTGCAACGTTATCCCCGGAGGCCGAACAGATCTTAATGCAATATCGGTTCCCGGGCAATATTCGCCAGTTGAAAAACCTGGCCGAGCAGATCAGCGTCCTTGAAATCGACAGAAGAATTGATACTGAAACCGCTCTGAAATACCTGCCAAGGGATGACAGCAGACTGCCTGCAATCGTTCCCCGGGAATCCCACGAGGAAGATTTCACCGAAAGAGATATTTTATACAAAGTCCTCTTCGATATGAAAAAGGACATGACGGATATGAAAAAGCTCATTCTTCAACTCCTCCAGGGAAATACCAATCACCACGAGCTTTTACAAAAGCACGAAAATCTATTCGGGGATGTTCCCGCTACTACAGAAGCAGAGCAAGACCTTGAAAGTGCCAACAGGGCGCTGCTTATTGAACCAAGCCATGGAATATCCGGAAATAGCCGGATTGAGGATATTTCTCACGAATTAGAGGATGAGTCACTTTCTTTGGAGAAAAAAGAAAAGGAAATGATCATTAAGGCGTTAAGAAAGAATAATAACAAGAGGAAATATGCAGCGCAGGACCTTGGTATATCCGAAAGAACACTGTACCGGAAAATTAAGCAGTATGAAATCGATGGGTTCTAGACTTACCTGGATCTTTCTTTTACCTCTGATGGGCTGTGGAGTATATTCGTTTACGGGTGCATCCATATCCCCGGATGTCAAAACCATATCCATACAGACATTTTTCAACAACGCTCCGCTTGGACCTTCCAACATGAGCAACTTGTTCACTGAAGCGATAAAGGACTATTTTCAGCAAAATACCAGTTTGGCATTGATTGATAATAATGGTGACCTTCAGTTTGACGGATATATCGAAAATTACACGATAACGCCCGTGGGTGCTACTGCAGCCGGATCATCGAGAGATGCCGATTATTCCCAGCTTTCCAGGATTACTATTACGGTGTATGCTACGTACACTAATTTGAAAGATGATCAATTCGATTTTGAACAACGTTTTTCTTTTTTCAAGGACTACGACCAGGACCTGGATCTGGCTTCAAATGAACAGGATTTTGTTGAAGAGATATTCGAACAAATTATCATTGATATTTTCAATGCTTCGGTGGCGAATTGGTAATTTTTCTTATATTTAAAAGCGATCATCAATCAATAGCAAGATTTGAATAAGCGTCAATTCATCCAATATTTGAAGGATCCGTCTCAAATTTCCGAAGAGCGAGAGGGTGAATTGGAGGAAATGGTTAAAAATTACCCCTACTTCCAGAGTGCGAGGGTTTTGTTGGCCAAAGTCAAAAAGGAAAGTTCTCCCAAAACGGCCAATCGCTATATTTCCTCAGCCGCCGTACATGTTCCGGACAGAGCTGCCCTTAAGAGATACATCAGTGGGCAACTGATATTTATTCAGTCCAAAGATCAACCATCTGAAATTACAGATGCTGTAAAAGAGCCGGAAACAACACAACCCCCTGAGCCGGCGAAAAAACCCCCTGAGAAGCCGGTAACAGAAGAGCCGGTAAAGAAGGCTCCAACTAAAAAATCCCCGGAAGAAAAGACGATTGAGAAAACACCTGATACGGCAACCGGGAAAGAAATTGTTCCGGATTCAATATCCGTAGAAGATCTGAAAGCTCCTGCTGATAGCGACCTGGATAATCTGATCAAGGAAGTCTTTCAGGACCTTGAAAATCTCAAACAATCAAAAGCCAGGTTTAGGGAGTGGGAAAGAAAAAATGAAGAAGACGAGGCTGTTGATTCGGCACTCAAGCAGGTAAAAGCCAGAGAAACCAAAAAGAAAGAAGAAGAGAAAGCAGAAAAACCTGTTCCCGTTTCAAAGGCGAAAAAGGATAGCGTCAAAGAAAAACCGGAAGCCACTGCCAAAACCAAAGCTGAGCCAAAATCTGCAACCAAAGGGACCAAAGCCAAAGCAAAAGCCTCCCCCACTAAAACTACAGCCAAGACAACCGGGAAAACAGCTGTAAAAAAAACAGCATCGACAGTCCGAAAAGCAACTACCAAGGCTGCAGAACCAAAAGCTGCGACAAAAACAGCCACGGTAAAAAGTGAGGCGAAAAAACCGGCAGCAAAATCGAGCACAAAAACAGCGGCAGGTACAAAGACCACTGGTACGAAATCAACTACAGCCGTAAAAAAAGCTGCAACAAAAGCAAAACCGGCCGCAAAAAAGGTCACCAAAACGACCACAAAAACTTCAGCAAAAGCAGCTACCAAACCCCCATCGAAATCGACTTCCGCTGAGGTCAAAACCAAACCGGAGAAAAAAGCGGCTAAAACTACCACCGCAGCTAAGAAAACTGCTTCCGAAAAGGCTAAACCTGAAACCGAGGCACAACCCGAAGTAAAGAAAACTGCCACAAGCAGGAAATCAACTACTAAATCTACCCCCAAAGAACCCAAATCAGGTGAAGTAATCTCGAAGCGCTCCCGCGGAGATAGAAAACAGGAAGAATCAACCATCAAAGGTGACGATCAAAAAAAGATCATCTCGGAGTTTATTGATAAAGATCCGGGGATAACGCCGGCAAAAAAGATTGCCCCCGAAGGGAAGGAAAAGCAAGACCTGTCTGAAAAGAGTACTCGCTTTCACGTGGATATTGCTTCAGAGTACCTGGCGGAGATCTATATTGAGCAGGGAAAGTACGAAAGAGCAATTGAAATTTACGAGAACCTTAGTTTGAAATTTCCTGAAAAAAAATCTTTCTTTGCGACTCGAATTAAGGAACTAAAGAAAAAGTAGCGATGTACGGAGTTATTGTAGGGTTAATCATTTTCATTGCCTTGTTGCTGGTCCTTGTTGTATTGGCACAGAATCCCAAAGGGGGAGGTCTGTCAAGCCAGTTTGGAGGATCGGGTGCAACTCAGGTCATGGGCGTTAAAAAAACAGGGGACATCCTGGAACGTCTTACCTGGGGATTGGCAATAGCCATATTGGTATTAACGCTTGCTACGAATTTCTTTATACCTGAACCAACCGAATTCTTGGAAAGTCCAAACATTGACCGGGCGTCAGAACAAAATGTTCTTCCGCCAACCATTCAGCCCCCATTGGATGACAATGCGGTAGCACCGATCGATGATCTTGGTTTAACGGATGATTCTGCCGATACGACTAATTAGGAAGCAGAAACTTCCCTCATCACAAGCCTTTTTGCAATAGGTAATAGCGTTTCGGGCATTGGAAACGCCATTTTACTTATGATGGCAAATGTATTTGGATTCGGCAAATCCTTGAACCGCTTCACCAGATCCACTTTTATCGTTTCAAAAGACCTGCTAAGATCCCTGAAGTCTGTCATTAGAAATGTCGTTGATATACCGCGGTAATTCTCAGTCGAGCTCTCAAAAACTGTAACGGAATATCTGTAGATTGTCACATCACGGGATGCATCCTTATTAAAAAACAAATACCCCTCCTGATCATAGAGAGGCTTTACCCCTACCGTTTCAAATTCGATATTCTCCTTGACAAATTCGTACAGTTCCTTCCCTTCATTAATTGTTCTGTCTATTTGGGGCATTGCATAACTAATGATCTCCTCCATCAACCTTATGGTTTCATCGTCATTAACCAGAATATTATAGCTCAATTTCAATTTTTTGAAATCAGCCTTGGAGATGGTTTTAGGAAAGCTCTTATAGATGACTTCTTTCCGGTCTTTTATCTTCCGGAGGTTGTTATAATGAAATATCAATTCTGACAGGAAAGGATAAAGCTGTGTTTTATTGAACTTGTCTTTTATGTCTCTCAGATAAGCCAATAAAATATACTTTTTATACTCAAAATCCATCAATCCTTCTGTCAGCCAGTCATGATTCAGTTTTTGCATATGCTTAAAACGAAAAATACAGTAATAAATTAAAGCAGATATCCCAAAAATTCAATTCCCAATACCTGACAGAAGCTGAAATTTTGTCAGTATTTGTGACATAAAATGGCCTAAAGACGTTTTGGCACACCTTATGTTATATGGCTTGAAGAAAATTTGAATAACCTAAAATAAATCTAAAACATGTCAAAAGTTAACTTCAAACCACTTGCTGACAGAGTTCTGGTTGAGCCTGCAGCTGCCGAAGAAAAAACTGCTTCCGGTATTATAATTCCCGATACTGCAAAAGAAAAACCGCAGAAAGGAGCCATAGTTGCAGTAGGAACTGGTAAGAAGGACGAACCTCTTAATGTGAAAGTTGGCGATCAGGTTCTGTATGGAAAGTATTCCGGGACCGAAGTTGTCATTGATGACACGGAATACCTGATCATGAAGGAGTCTGATATCTACGGAATCATTTAATCAATTTTTAATCACTTAAACATTTAAATAGAAAAAAATTATGGCAAAGGATATCTTTTTTGATACTGAAGCTAGGGACAAACTAAAGAAAGGGGTAGATACCCTTGCAGCGGCAGTTAAGGTAACACTGGGACCTAAAGGAAGAAATGTAATTCTTGACAAGAAATTTGGTGCCCCATCCGTCACGAAGGATGGTGTTTCTGTTGCAAAAGAAATTGAACTGGAGGAAGCCATTGAAAACATGGGTGCTCAGCTTTTGAAGGAAGTCGCTTCGAAAACAGCGGATGATGCCGGAGACGGTACCACAACTGCAACCGTACTGGCACAGTCAATCTTCAGCCACGGCATTAAAAACGTTGCTGCAGGTGCCAATCCAATGGACATCAGGAGAGGAATAGATAAAGCGGTATCCGCAGTAGTCGAAAACCTGAAGAAGCAGTCAAAAGTTATTTCCACCAACGATGAAATCTCGCAGGTTGCCACTGTTTCTGCCAACAACAACGATGAAGTGGGAGAAATGATTGCTGAAGCAATGGATAAAGTTGGGAAAGACGGAGTAATCACGGTCGAAGAAGCCAAGGGGACTGAAACGGAAGTAAAAACCGTAGAAGGTATGCAATTTGACCGGGGTTATCTTTCTCCGTATTTCGTAACAAATACAGACAAAATGGAAGCTGAGTTGGAGACACCATATATCCTGATATATGACAAAAAGATCTCTAACATGAAAGAATTGCTCCCCATACTGGAGGCTACTGCCCAAACCGGCAAACCATTGTTGATCATCGCCGAGGACGTTGAGGGTGAAGCGCTTGCGACATTGGTAGTTAACAAGATCAGGGGTTCATTGAAAATTGCCGCTGTTAAAGCACCCGGATTCGGAGACAGAAGAAAGGCAATGCTCGAGGACATCGCAATCCTGACTGGTGGAACGGTTATTTCCGAGGAGAGGGGATACAAGCTGGAAAATGCTACCGTGGATTATCTCGGTACTGCCGACAAAATAAATATCGACAAAGACAATACCACGATTGTTAACGGTGCCGGATCGAAGGATGATATTGAGGCACGAATTAACCAGATCAAGCAGCAAATCGAAAATACAACTTCAGATTACGACAAGGAGAAGCTGCAGGAACGACTGGCTAAACTTTCAGGTGGTGTTGCTATCCTTTACATCGGCGCCGCCACTGAGGTGGAAATGAAAGAGAAGAAGGATCTGGTAGACGATGCACTCCATGCAACCAGGGCCGCCGTACAGGAAGGCGTTGTTGCCGGTGGTGGTGTGGCGCTTATCCGGGCCATTGATGGACTGAAGAAGCTGAAACTGGATAACGCGGATCAAAATACGGGGGTATCCATCGTGATATCGGCCCTCGAATCTCCTTTGCGTACTATCGTTGAGAACGCCGGCGGAGAGGCTTCAGTTGTTGTCAATGCCATTTTCGGAGGAAAGGATGACTATGGATTCGATGCAGGCAAAAATGATTATGTAAATATGTTCGATGCAGGTATCATTGATCCCACCAAGGTGGTAAGACTTGCATTGGAAAATGCAGCCTCAATCTCCGGTCTCCTGTTGACTACCGAGGCGGTTGTGGCTGATCAGCCGGAGCCAGAGCCTCCAATGCCTGCTGGTGGTGGTATGCCCGGCGGCGGCATGGGCGGTATGATGTAATAAATTCATACACAGACATATGGAAACCCTTCATCATTCCGAAGTTTTCCCGGGGTGAGAAGGGTTTTTTCTTTTTCGGAAATGAAGTAAAATTGATACATGAAACAATCTATTTCGCAAATACTCATTGAGTTCATTTCCGTTGTATTTGCCGTACTTCTGGCACTGGCCTTAAACGCGTATAAGGAATCTCTTGAGACCAGGAGGAAAGCAGATAAGATCAAAGAGTCGATCCTTATGGAATGCCTTTCGAACCAGGAAAAAGTAAAATCCGTCCTGGATGACAACCGGGAATATTTCGATTACATCGATTCTCTTAGTCAATTGCAGGAAAAAGACGTAAAAGGGTTTGGATTCAAATTCGAATTCGAATTGCTGACCAAAAGCGCCTGGGAAATAGCACATAATACCGACGCCGTCAATTCCATAAATCAGGAGTTTTTACTACAGGCAGCAGATCTATATGAACTTCAGGAATTCATTATGACATTTTCACAGGAGATCTTCAGCCAGGTAGGTGTTTTTATTTCCAGGGCTGAATCCTACAACAGTGCCGAACTGGTCCAGACAATGCATTACTATCTCAGAATAATTAATAGCGTTGCTAACGAATACCTGATGGAGTCCGAGAAATTCCTTGAAGCCAACAGGAATTAACGCGCATCCTTCCCGGACATTGTCCATTACTGACTTCACATATCTCTTTACTACTCTTTTGCACCAGGCCGGTAGGTTTCAACGTGCCTGGCCTTTTTTTCCTCATAAATGTCAGCGATGGTAATCATAATGCCTGTTTCTTCTACATCCCCAAAATCAGGATTTGCCGCTGTACCAAATGATTTCATCGTCGGAGATAACTGCATATAGTTATTTATCAGGGGGGGAATATGTTCCCCGCGGTTCTGTACATACTTATTCAGAACCCTGAAAGCAGCCTTGAAGTCCAGATCCTCTATTGACTCAATAAATCCGGATTGATCTGTGGTAATTTCCTGCGGAATTTTGGGAACGACCAGTTTTTCACTATCAATAAAAAAATGGTCCATAAATGTTAAGACCGCATCTCTTGCTTCGGTATCATAATCCGGATACATGGTGACTTTCCCGAAGAAATGATGAATGTGAGGATAATCCACAGTGATTGCTCCAAGCCCATCCCATAAGTTGTCCAGCGCGAAAATTCCTCTCCTTGGGTTGATGGAAAGTTGGAACATTGGCTGAATCCAGGATCTGCCCAATTCAATGGTACAAGGAAGATAATCTGCAATAAACTTTTCAGAAAAATTAAAGTAGTGTTGCGTAGATAACTCAACCGATCCGTCAAAGGTCAACAAGCTGCAGTCTTTAAATCGGTACCCACCGATAATCTCCTCCGATTCCGGAGTCCACACAATCAATTGCTGGTAACAATTCTCTGAAATGTCATATTCATCCAAGTCCAATTCTTTGCCTGTACCTCCCCCCGCCATAGCAAATGTGAGCTCACGCAGACGTCCAATTTCTTGTAAGGTATTGGGACTATTGTGCTGATTGACGATGAATAATTCGTTATTGCCTTTATTTGTGTTCCTGACAAAAGTCTCATTATTAAGCTCTGATTTGATCAAATGGCGTTTTACAGGTGGTAAAATGTAATCAAGATTCATTTTTCTTGTGGTCAGGTAGTTGATAAACTATTTCCTTTATGTGATTGGCCCATTCCTCATCACTTTTAGTTTTATCCAGTTCCTCCGGTCTGATCAAATCACCAAATGTAATGTTTATGACTTTATTATTTTGCTTAAACTGTTCATTTGCCAGGTACAGCATTTCAAGATTATTTTTTATACCCAGAAACTTCCTGAGGTTGGCGATACCATAGAAAAAATCGGATAATCTTCCATCGATATGTACAGGAACGATCGGTTTATGATGCTTTTTAGCTCTGGTTATAAAAGTCTTTTTCCATGTCAGGTCCATGATCTTTCCCTTTTGTTTTCGACTCACAAGCCCGGCTGGAAAAACGAATATGACTTGTTCAGAATGAAACAGGTCGTCTACTTTTCTCAACGAAGCCCTGGAATTTGCACCATGTTTATTAACACCAATAAAAATACCATTCAGGGCATTAATATCGAGCAAAAGATCATTGACAATGAATTTTATATCGGACCGATAGGGTCTAAGTCCCGAAACCACCGCTAAGGCATCCAGGCCGCCTATTGGATGGTTACCGGCAAGAATCGCACCCCCCTCCAAAGGCACTTTCTCAGGATGACAAATGTTTATGGTAAGGTTAAATGATTCCATTACCTGGTCACAAAAATCTCCACTAGGAAGTGACCCGTACCTGGTCAGATAGTCATTGATTTCATCCTCATGCAGAATTCGTTTTAAGTAGTTTATTACAAATCCCGGAAGTCGGCGCAGGAGTCTTTCATCCTTGTCAGCAATAGCTTTCTCAACATCAACGATCTTTTCAGGCATATTTTAAGCGTTGAAATTCCAGTTTGTGAAAATTAGTGATTAGAAATCTAATCTAAAACCTTAAGTTGAAATTGAAGCCTTTGCGCCGGAATTTGATGTTATGATATAATGAAATTCATACCCTATGTATGAACAAAGCCCTTCCCTTTTTTATTAGCGGCCGGGAGAAAGGGTTACTGCCTTTTTTAACAGAGAAATTTTTTGGCATAACGCCTATTTGACGTCACCCATCCAGCGTTTAATTATTGGGCTGAGAATGATGAAAAAGATCCCTGCACCAACACTTACCATAACAACAGATGAGAAAAGGTTGGGCATTTCAGCTACATTTTCCTCATTGAAGTTCCCGGCGAATAGTCCGGCGATCAGGTTGCCAAGCGAGGCGCCAATAAACCATATCCCCATCATCTGACCGGCAAACTTTTTCGGTGCAAGCTTGGTTGTCATACTCAGGCCAACAGGACTTAATGTCAACTCTCCGGTAGTATGAAGGAAATATGTCATCGTTAACCATAGGGTCGAAACCCTTACTTCTTCTGGTAAGGATCCTGCAATAATTCTCGATGCGTAAACCATAACCAGAAATCCCATACCAAGGCATATAAGTCCGAATCCAAACTTCAATGGCGCGGATGGATTCATATTGGCTGCCGCTAATTTTACCCACAGCATTCCAAAAAATGGCGCCAGGATAATGATAAACATCGGATTAATGGACTGGAGCCAGCTTGCAGGCATTTCCCAGCCATTTGAAAGACTTTCAGTGATCCACCATCCGAAAATGCTTATACCGATCAATACAATGAAGGAAATTAACTTCATCGACGTAAGGAGATCCTCCCTCTGCAATATGTTTTGATACCAGTATGATCCTCCTCCAATGAAAAGGACAATTGCAATCGTGACTGGAATGAATCCGGGAATATTGAATGGCCCGAAATCCCTTAATGTGTGCCGCTCTGCAAATAAATTGAGTGATGAGCCCGCCTGCTCAAAACCTGACCAGAATAAGGCGGCACCTATGAAAAGAAAGATGATCACAATGACCTTTCTCTTTTCTTCACCATTCAGCCCCCCGCCAATCAACACATACGCAAAATATAAAGCGGCAATGGCAACAATTAAATAGGCCATAGCTTCTGCTGCTCCTACTATGTTTCTCAAATCCACAACCCCGAAAAACTGCAGACTGGCAATAAGTAACACTAAAACAACCAGCAGGATGACAGCGATCAACGGATTATTGCTCGTACCGCTCTTTATCCTGGCTTCCCTGGCCTTGGGGGTAACACCTATGTCACCGAAGAATTTATTCTCAGTCATACGATACATGAGCAAACCGAAGAACATGCCTATTGCCGCAGCGCCAAATCCGTAATGCCAGTCAATCTGCTCTCCCAGGTACCCGACTACGAGCTGACCTGTAAATGCGCCAACGTTGATTCCCATGTAGAAGATTGAAAATCCGGCATCTCTTCGCGCTCCACCTTCGGGGTATAGATCCCCAACAATTGTACTGATGTTCGCCTTCAGCAATCCTGTGCCAATAGCTACAAGGGCCAGACCAAGAAAGAAAGTAATGTTGCCAGGAATTGCCAGGGATATATGACCGCACATTATCACAATTCCGCCATACCAAATTGCCTTCCGCTGTCCAAAAACATTATCAGCCAACCACCCGCCCGGCAACGTCAGCAAATAAACAGCTGAAGTGTATAATCCGTAAATGGCTGTTGCATTAACATCGCCAAATCCCAGGCCCGCATTTTCAGAGGCCAGACTGGCCACCATGAACAGAACCAAGATTGCACGCATTCCATAATAGCTGAATCTCTCCCACATTTCCGTGAAAAACAATGTGAACAGGCCCGGTGGATGACCAAAAAAAGTCTTGCCATCAGAAGGATTACTCATAGTTTATTTGATTTTGAAAATAATAGATAGGACAAAAAAATGATTCGGTTTGATAACTGATGTGATCTGTTTGAAAATCAAACAAGTTTAATTCAATTAATTGAAAACAACCCAAAAAAATGTTCCCATTAAACGATTCCTGACTTTTCAAATTAACTTTCCAATTATCCTATGTTATATTGTGAGCCGAACTGTCTTCACTCACCTCAGTTAAATAAAACTTTAATTGAGTTAATATTTGAATGAAGATTTAGCGTAATTTCGCTGCCGGAAAAAGTTTTGATAAAATAATTACCATTTTAACTGACATCTAAAAGAATTGATAATGGAAGAATTCGGATTCAAATCAACAAAAAGTGACCTTCATGATCTCGGGATCAAAGTGAAAGAGGCGCACTGGAACCTTACCCAGGCCGAACTCATAGAAGAAGCTATCAAAAACAGGGAAGGTCATCTCGCAGATACCGGGGCTCTTACAGTTGATACCGGAAAATTCACCGGGCGTTCACCGAAGGATCGCTTTATCGTGGAAGACGATACCACTCATGACACCGTTTGGTGGAGTAATATCAATAAGGAGATATCCGCTGAGAATTTCGAAAGGATATTTAACAAGATGGTAGGATATCTTGAGGAGAGGAAAGTTTACATCAGGGACATGTATGCAGGCGCAGATAAAACACACCGGTTAAGGGTCAGGTTTATCAATACATTTGCCTGGCATAATCTTTTTTGTTACAACATGTTTCTTCAGCCACCGCAATATAAGCTGGAAGCTTTCAAACCAAACTTTACGGTGATCTGCTGCCCGCAATTTGAAGCGGACCCTGAACTTGACGGAGTTTTAAATGAAAATTTTGCCATTATAAATTTCACCAGGCGAATGATCCTTGTCGGTGGTACCCATTACTCGGGAGAAATGAAGAAAGGGATTTTCTCTGTTATGAACTACATCCTGCCCCAGGAAGAGGGCGTTCTGAGTATGCACTGCTCGGCCAATATGGGCGTTAAAAAGCGAGATACTGCGATATTTTTCGGATTGTCCGGAACGGGAAAAACGACGCTGTCCGCCGACCCAAACAGACTGCTCATCGGTGATGATGAACATGGCTGGACGGAAAATAATATATTCAACTTCGAAGGAGGTTGCTACGCCAAAGTAATTGATCTCACCGAAGAAAAGGAACCGGACATCTGGAATGCGATCAGATATGGAGCCATCGTTGAAAATACCCGTTTTTTTGAGATTGGAAGGGCTATTAACTACGAAGACAGCAGCGTAACGGAAAATACTCGTGTCTCGTACCCACTTAGTCATATCCGTAATGCCATTGAACCGTCGATCGGAGGTATTCCCAGAAATATCTTCTTCTTGACTTGCGACGCTTTTGGTGTAATACCTCCCATACTTAAGCTTTCAAAATCACAGGCCATGTATCACTTTATCTCAGGCTATACTTCCAAGGTGGCGGGAACCGAGGAAGGTGTAATTGAGCCTGAACCCGTATTTTCAGCCTGCTTTGGCGCTCCTTTCCTGCCATTGCACCCTACGAAATACGCAGAAATGCTGGG
Source organism: Cyclobacteriaceae bacterium (assembly GCA_028278225.1). Classification (GTDB taxonomy): domain Bacteria; phylum Bacteroidota; class Bacteroidia; order Cytophagales; family Cyclobacteriaceae; genus JANQEU01. The sequence continues at coordinate 34,227 of JANQEU010000090.1, read as the reverse complement.
AAAAAAGATGGAAGAAAATGATGTAACCATATGGATGATCAATACGGGCTGGACAGGGGGCGCATACGGCAAAGGTGAAAGAATTAATCTGAAATATACGCGGGCAATGATAACGGCTGCCCTGGAAGGTGTGCTGGACAATGTGGGATACCGTAAGCATTCCATATTTGGTGCTGAAATGCCGCTTACGTGTCCGGACGTACCCAATGAGATCCTGAGCCCAAGGGAAACCTGGCACGACGATGTCGGATTCTACAAGCAGGCAAATGATCTTGCCGAAAGGTTTAACAAGAATTTCCGGAAGTTCAAGGAATTTGCGAGTAAAGAAATTTTGGCGGGTGCGCCAAAGCCAAATCGAAAATACGTTGATGCCGAAAAGGCTTAAGCAAACCACTCTATCACCTTGACATGAGAATAGCCCTAATAGCCCATGATGGGAAAAAAGCTGAAATGGTGGCTTTTTTACTTGAGTACAAAGAGGAGTTTAAGGGTGTCGAATTAGTATCAACCGGGACAACAGGAAGTCATGCGGAAAAAGCTGGTCTGCCGGTACGGAGATTCCTGTCAGGGCCGCTGGGTGGGGACGCTCAAATTGCAGCACTGGCAGCTGAAAAAAAGCTCGATGCGGTGATCTTTTTTCGGGACCCTTTGGACAAGCATCCACATGAACCTGACGTCCAGATGCTGATGCGGCTGTGCGACGTTCACAATATCCCATTGGCCACAAATCCGGCCACCGCAAAGTTGATCATGGACCAGTTGGTCCGATCTTCTTAATTGAACATGGCCCCTGCAATGGTTGCAGTCATCATTGTGGCCAGGGTGGCGGCGACAAGCGCCCGGAAGCCAAGCTTAGAGAGATCTGCCTGACGCTCAGGTGCCATCCCTCCTATGCCACCGATCTGGATCGCAATACTGCTGAAATTGGCAAATCCACAAAGGGCATAGGTGGCAATAACTATGGATTTCCGGCTGAGTACGCCGGCCTCCTTTAGTTCAGCCAACGACAAGTAAGCTACAAACTCATTTATTACGGTTTTTTGACCTAGGAGGCTCCCCACCAGGACTGTTTCCGACCATTCTACGCCCATTGCAAAGGCGAATAGTCTGAAAACCTGACCCAGGATATACTGAAGGGAAAAGCCTTCAAATGCTCCATTGGTAGACCGAATTACATATTCATTCAAACCGGTTATAGCCCCTACTCCATCGATCAGTATCCAGTTCAGGGCATATATTATTGCAATGAAGGCCAGGAGCATTGCTGCAATATTCAATGCCAGTTTTATGCCAACTGATGCACCTTGTGCCAGGGCATCTACCATGTTCACACCCAGGCTTTCTTTGCTGACTTTCAGTGATGAATCGATCTTCTCAGGCTCTTTCTCCGGTAAAAATATCTTCGCCATGACGATGGCAGCAGGGGCATTCATGATCGAGGCGCTCAGAAGATAAGTAGCGAACCTCGCTTGCTGAACGGGATCACCTCCGCCCAAAAACGACACATAAGCGCCAAGAACGCTTCCGGCAATGGTCGCCATTCCACCGGTCATAAGGCAATTGAGTTCGGAAGTGGTCATCCTGCCAATAAAAGGCCGGACCAATAACGGGGCTTCTGTTTGTCCCAGAAATATGTTGCCCGCAGCAGACAAACTTTCCGCCCCGGAAAGGCGCATTGTCTTTGTCATTATCCATGCAAAGCCAAACACGATCTTTTGTAAAACCCCCATGTAGTACAATCCGGCCGTCACGGAAGAAAAGAAAATGACAGTGGGCAAGGCCTGAAAAACGAACAAAAAGCCCAGACTGTGTTTTGCGCCTTCTACTGAATCACTATTCTTTGCCAGATCACCATATAGAAATTCCGCTCCTTTCAACGCAAAATTCAGAAACTTAACAAACCCGCTGGATATCAATTCAAATGCACTCTCCACGATCGGCACCTGACCTATCAGAACACCAATAATGAGCTGAAGAGTAACCCCCATACCTACCAGTTTCCAGTCCACAAGCCTCTTATTTCCTGAAAACAGAAAGGCCAGGCCCACTATTACTCCAAGGCCGATAAGTGCTCTAACAAGATCCATGAAGTAAGTTTAGTTGCGACGCTTTATTTCGTCCCGAATTTTTGCGGCCTCCTCGTAATCTTCATTTGAAAGTGCCTGTTCCAGCATTTCATTAAGTTTATCAGAAGATACATCACCTAATTTTTCCGGTTTTTTAGGTTCGCTTTCGAGTTCCGACTTCAACTGGGTGATTTCCTCTTCATGTTCATCGGTGAGCACAATTCCCGCTTCAGTCAGAATGGCCTCATTGGTGTAGATCTCACATCCGAAACGTAGACCAATTGCGATTGCATCGGAAGGGCGCGAATCAATTTCATATTTCTTGCCATTGCTGTTGCAGATGATCTTGGCGAAAAAGACACCTTCCTTAAGATCGGAAATTATTATCTCGTCGATCCCAAAATTGAAATTAAATGAAAAGGACTTGAAAAGATCGTGGGTCATAGGCCTGTTTGGCGTGATCTTCTCAATTTCAATGGCTATGGCCTGGGCTTCAAACATCCCTATTATAATCGGCAGCCTGCGGTTTCCACCTACCTCTCCAAGGACAAGGGCGAACGATCCTGACTGTGATTGACTCGAGGACAATCCTAATATTTCCAATTTGATCTTATCTGCCATTATCCCTTTTGTGCATTTACGGCCTCAGTTAACTTCGGAACGATTTGGAATGCATCTCCAACCACACCATAATCCGCAGCCTTGAAAAAAGGAGCATCCGCATCCTTATTAATAACCAAAATATACTTGGATGAATTCACTCCCGCAAGGTGCTGTATTGCTCCCGAAATTCCAATAGCCACATATAAGCTGGGTGAAACCTTTATACCCGTTTGACCTACGTGCTCCCGGTGAGGTCTCCAATCCATATCCGATACCGGTTTGCTGCAACCGGTGGCTGCTCCGAGAGATCTGGCCAGTTCCTCAATCATTCCCCAATTCTCCGGTCCTTTTAACCCACGCCCGCCTGACACGACAATTTCGGCCTCAGGCAAAAGTACTTCACCTGTTGTTTTCTCCCTTGAAGTAATGTTGACTTTAAAATCTCCCTCATTTACGGTGGGTGAAAATTCTTCAATCGCAGCAGGCTGACCGTCTTCCTTTATTTCCACAGCATTCTTCCTGATCGTTAGCACCGACTTTTCGCCTTTTATTTCAGTGATGGCTAATGCTTTTCCCGTGTAAATACTGCGCTTCACCTGGAACCCGTCTGTGTTTTCCGGTAACTCCGAAATATTGGACACCAGGGCCGCCCCAATTTTGACCGATACCCTTGCGGAAATCGGATCACCCAATGAGGACTTGGCCATAACCAAAACGGATGCACCTGTTTTTGTCATTAACTCTGCAATAGCTGACGAATATGCCATCAGATCAACCTGTGCAAACTTTTCTTCAGTAACGTGATGTACCTTTTTGGCGCCCGCTTTCCCGATCAAGTCCATTTGACCATCGCCCAAACTGCCAAAAACCACCACATGAGTATCCCCATCCAAATGAGAGGCATAACTCACGGCTTCCAGAGACAATTTTCTAACTAAACCTTCATCCTGCTCAACAAAGACTAATGCCGACATATTTAAAGTACTTTCGCTTCGTTTTTCAATAAGTTAACCAATTCATCCAAATTTTCAGCATCTACCATCTTCACTTCGCCCTTTTCCGGCGGTAATTCATATTTACTCACCACGGTGCGCTTCTCGTCGGATACCGGCTCCACCACTGCCAGAGGTTTTGTACGAGCGGACATTATTCCCCTCATGTTTGGAATTTTCCATTCGGCAATCGGCTCCTGACAACCGGCGATGAATGGAAGCTCAAGCTCCAGGTACTCTTTACCTCCCTCAATTTCCTGGCTTAATTTCCCTTTCGTCCCTTCGAACTCCAGGGTCATCGCAGGGGATATGGAAGGTATTCCCAGTAATTCGCCGACCATTGCATGCACCTGACCGCCGTTAAAATCAATGGACTCCCTTCCCATAAGGATCAGGTCGAAGTCCTTTTCTTCGGCGACATGCGCGATTTGCCTGGCAACGAAAAAAGAGTCTGTGGGTTCGGCATTTACTCTCACGGCTTCGTCCGCACCTATTGCCAATGCTTTCCGGATGGTGGGCTCCGTTTCTGCCTCTCCAACATTAATAACTGTAATCGTCCCCCCTAACTCTTCCTTCAACTCGACGGCCCTGGCGATCGCATAGTCATCGTAAGGACCAATGATGAATTGAACGCCATTCTTATCAAACTTAGTGTCATTTTCGGTAAAAGAAATCTTGGAGGTCGTATCAGGAACATGAGTGATACAGACGAGAATGTTCATAAACCTTAGCTAAATATTATCCCCTAATTTTGGTCGTGAAGTTAGTGAATAATGGAGTAAATAAAAATCAGCCGGATGAACCCCGAACGCGCAAGTCAACTACGCAAACTTCTCGAAAATGACCCGAATGACCCTTTTCTGAAATATGCTTTGGCGTTGGAGTATGTAGACCACAATACAGAATACTCCTTCCGGTTGTTTACCGAATTAATTAAGGATCACCCGGATTATGCACCTACATATTACCACGCAGCTAACTTGTTTACAGATCTTGGATATATGGACCTGGCAAAAGATACATTCGAGAAAGGAATAGAAATCACGAAGGATGACCCCAAGGCAAACCAGGAATTAAGGAGCGCTTATCAAAACTTCCTGTTTGAATATGAAGATTAGAAACTGATGACAATCTTACCGTATTGGTGGGAATCCTTCATCCTGTCAAACGCCTGGACATATGCCTCAACCCCATACACTTTATCTATAACAGGTTTTAACTTGTTCTCCGTGACGAAAGAGAGCATTTTCCGGAATTCCATATCGCTCGCCATCGACGTGCCGGCGATTGTTGCCTGTGCCCAGAAAAGTCTGTAGACATCAAATTCCGGTACGCGTCCCGTTGTTCCACCATAAACCACTACGGTACCCCCTGGAGTGATCACCTTCAGATATTGATTTATGCTACTCCCACCGGCACTGTCAATCACCAGGTCTACACCTCCGCCTGAATCTTTAATTAATGATTTGAACCATTCATCATCATTGTAATTATATCCATTTTTTGCCCCCGAGGATATTGACCTTTCTATTTTCATGTCGGAACCTGATGTTACGTAAACTGTTGATCCAACCGCTTTGGCAAAACAAATGGCCATCTGGGATACACCCCCTCCGGCACCCGTAATCAGGACTTTGTTTTCAGTCTTCAATTTCCCTTTCGTAAATAGGGCCCTGAAAGCTGTCATTCCCGCCAGAGGCAGTCCTGCAGCCTCGATTGAGGACAAATGGGATGGTTTGAGGTGCAGGCGGTCCGAGGTAACTTTGATGTACTCAGCAAATGTGCCATCTGCCGGCAGACCAAGTATACTATAATTTTTATCGGCAGCGGCCTCGTTTTTACCCCATCCGATGTTCGGGTTGATCACAACTTCCTTGCCGATAAGGGATTTTTCACCTTCCACCACCTTCCCGCATCCATCGGATCCGAGCGTTACATTAGGAGTGATCCGTGGATATTTGCCTTCCCTGATCCACTGGTCCCTGCGGTTAAGGGCAGCATATTCGATTTTTACAAGACATTCACCGGGAGAAATTACGGGCTTTTCGATTTCCTGTATTTGAATGGGTTCCCGGTGATCGGTAATTCGAATTGCCTTCATCCCCTAGAAGGGCATTTCATCATCCTCGTCTTTCTCCTGGCTTCCTTTGCTTGGCAGTGTTATTGTAAAATCAGTTTTGGAAGAATCTGACGTGGGGAACGTGGTTTTGTACTGGTCCGCTACGGATTGATCCATATCCACAAACTTGGTGAACTTACCAATGAACTTCAGCTGAGCGGTATCAGTCCGGCCATTCCTATGTTTTGCAATGATCACTTCTCCCAATCCCTGCAGTGGCATTCCATCCTCTCCCTGCGTTATGCCGTAGTACTCCGGACGATACAGGAATATTACCATATCGGCGTCCTGCTCAATGGAACCGGACTCCCGTAAATCAGATAACTGAGGTTTTTTGTCCCCACCCCTTGTCTCAACGGCCCTGCTCAACTGGGACAATGCAATCACCGGTACCTTAAGTTCCTTGGCAATTCCCTTCAATGATCTGGAGATTGAGGCGATCTCCTGCTCACGGTTGCCTCCGGCATTTTTCGATGTATCGCCTGTCATCAATTGGAGATAATCGACGATCAATAGTTTAACGCCATGCTGAGCGACCAGACGCCTGGACTTTGCCCTTAACTCCAGTATGCTTAGCCCGGGGGTGTCATCGATAAAGATCGGCGAACTTGACAACCTGGATGTTTTATGGAGAAGTTGCTCCCATTCATAATCCGCCAATTTTCCACTCTTGATCTTTTCACTTTCAAGTTCCGCTTCGGCTGATATGAGCCTGTTTACCAGCTGAACGGATGACATCTCCAGGGAAAAAATACCGACAGGGTGGTTGAAGTCCACTGCAGCATTTCGCATCGCGGAAACCACAAATGCGGTTTTTCCCATACCAGGCCTTGCAGCAATGATAACAAGATCCGAAGGTTGCCAGCCGGAGGTAATCCTGTCCAACGCCGTAAATCCGCTTTCAATTCCGGTCACACCATCCTTTTTCCCTTTACGCTGCTCGATCTCCTCAATCGCCTGGCTGAGTAAGGAATTCATTTTGTCATAATTCTTCCTTATGTGGGACTCGGAAACATCAAACAGTGACTGTTCCGCCCTGTCGAGTAGCTGGAACACATCTATTGTATCTTCATAGGCGTCATGCTGTATTTCAGATGAAATTCTTATCAGCTCCCTTTTGATTGACTGTTCGGAAATGATCCTGGCATGATATTCAATATTGGCCGCCGAATTAACACGGGTTGTCAGTTCAGCTATGTAATAAGCCCCTCCAACAACTTCCAGTGTTCCGTTCCTTCGAAGCTGATGAACAACTGTTTTTATATCGACAGGCTCCGAATTATTGAATAGCTGGACTATGGCTTCATAAATGTGGCGATGTGAATCTCTGTAAAAACTCTCCGGCTTCAGGATGTCTATCACATTGGAAAGTGCATCCCGTTCAAGCATAAGGGCTCCAAGTACGGCCTCTTCGATATCTACCGCCTGTGGAGGTAGTTTACCGAGTTGTTCCGTAGTCTCTGCAGGTGTTAACCGCCGGGTCTTGCTGCCAACTCTCAGCGCGGAGGATTTATCGCTTTCCATTTAGTGTTTTGTAGATTATTGGTGACTAGTTTGCAAGGACAAACGTACACCTCAATACCCACTTTCATAAGTGATTGAATTAATAAAGTTTTGCCATCACTATTCACATCATTTTCCACAGCAATATGCTCTCTCTGATTTGCACCGCTTCTTTTTTCCTTTATTTTTGAAAATCAACCCAAGTCTATGATGACTATAGATTTCAACGAGACAAAACACAAACAACGCATAGTCATTCCGGGAAATGAAGGTACCCTAGAAATTACTAAAATTGCCACTCATGTCCTAGAAAAAACCCGAAAACCTTTTGATAATATTTTAGTCAACGGACTCATTAAATATGAATTTTTGCCGGCTAAAAAGTCCTCCAACGGATTTTTACCGGAAAATGATACTGAAATAAATACCAGCAACATGAGTTTCACTTCTCACGCGGGAGCAGCCAGGGAATTGCTGCGAAGGACAAGTGTGACGGAAGAGGAATTCATGAGGCCATTGGTTCCTTTGAATAACCTGTAACTGTGAAATTAAACCTAAGAAATCCTCTTGTTGTATTCGATCTGGAAACAACCGGAACCAGCATCTCCAGGGATAGGATCGTTGAAATTGCAATGATCAAAATGATGCCTGACGGTAAGGAGGAAAGAAAAGTGCGCAGAATCAATCCTACCATCCCCATTCCGGCCGAATCCAGCCAGATACATGGTATTTATGATGATGATGTGAAGAACGAGCCAACTTTCCGTCAGATCGCCAGGTCGATGGCCCAGTTTCTGGAAGGCTGCGACCTTGCCGGATTCAATATCATCAAGTTTGATGTTCCAATGCTGGTGGAGGAGTTTTTAAGGGCAAATGTGGATTTTGACGTTGAAAAACGTAAAATAATAGATGCCCAGAAGATCTTTCATATGATGGAGAAAAGGAATCTGAGTGCTGCCTATCGTTTTTATTGCGACAAGGAGTTGGAGAATGCACATTCGGCGGAAGCTGACACTGAAGCTACCAGGGATGTCTTTATTTCCCAAATAGAAAGGTACGAGGGTCAGGAAATAAAAGACTTACTGGGCAGCAAAATCGGTATCATCGAAAATGACATGGAAGTGATTCACCGGCTGACAAATCAGAAAATGGTAGATCTCGCCGGGAGAATCATTTACAACGACAAGGGCCAGGAAATTTTCAATTTCGGAAAGCACAGAGGGAAGCTCGTGGGAGACGTATTGGAGAGCGAACCATCGTTTTACGATTGGATGATGAAGGGAGATTTTCCTCTAGACACAAAAAGGAAGCTTACCAAGTTAAGGCTTAAAAGGTTTAACAAGCGCTAATTCAAAATTAATATTTGACGAGGAAGCAGATATTTCTGTCATTTTAAAGTCTCCTCGGCTAACTTAGATTTCTATTTTTTAAACGAGCTATGCCAAAAACCATTATCGTTTCAAATCGTCTTCCTGTCAAAATAAGTGAGGAAAATGGAAAACTGAGTTCCAAACCCAGTGAAGGAGGGTTGGCCACAGGATTAGGGTCCATATACAAACAAGGTGATAACATTTGGGTAGGATGGCCGGGAATGGCCTTAACCAAGGGTACCCATAAAAAGGAAGTCACAAGAGATCTCAGGAAACAGAATATGAAACCTGTCTTCCTGACCGCTGCAGAAATTGAGGATTTCTACGAGGGTTTTAGTAACGAAACACTTTGGCCAAACTTTCATTATTTCAATCAATTTGCGGTGTATGATGAGGAGCTTTGGAAAGCCTATCAAAAAGTAAACCGGAAGTTTGCCAAGGAACTGGACGACGTAATCGAGCCAGGCGACACCTTATGGGTACATGACTATCAATTGTTGCTGCTTCCGCAAATGATACGGGAACACAACCCCAGATCCACAATTGGTTTTTTTCTGCATATACCCTTCCCATCCTACGAATCATTCCGGTTACTGCCATGGAGACGTGAGCTGCTCGAAGGAATGCTCGGGTCGGATTTTTTGGGGTTTCACACTTATGACGACATGAGGCATTTCCTTTCATCAGTTAGCCGGTTGGCCGGCCTGGGAAATGAAAATGGCAAGATAACCGTTGACAACCGACTGGTAATGGCGGACGCCTTGCCCATGGGTATTGATTATGACAAATATGCAGAATCTGCCGCATCTCCGGATACCCTCGCAAGAGAAGTCCGGTACAGGACATCAATCGGAGATGTTAAACTGATTTTGTCCATTGACCGGCTGGATTACAGCAAAGGTATTCCACAGCGGCTCAGGGCATTCGAAACCTTTCTTGATATGTATCCTGACTTCCGGGAAAAAGTATCGATTTTCATGGTAGTCGTTCCCTCAAGAGATACCGTTCCAAAGTACAGACAGCTAAAAGAAGAAATAGATCTGCTTGTAGGCCACATCAACGGCAAATACGCCAGACTGAACTGGACACCCGTTCACTACTTCTACCGGAGTTTCCCATTGAATGCACTTTCGGCGTTCTACCGCATGTCCCAGGTGGCTCTGGTGACGCCAATGAGGGATGGCATGAATTTGGTGTGCAAAGAATACATTGCCAGTAAACTGGACAAAAAGGGCGTTCTCATTCTTAGCGAAATGGCCGGTTCTTCAAAAGAGCTTTCTGATGCCATACTGATCAACCCGAACAACATCAATCAGCTCATTGAGGCAATGCATACGGCACTGACAATGCCTGAAGACGAACAGGTCAAGCACATGGACATAATGCAGCGATCGCTTAAAAGGTATAACATCCATCATTGGGTAAGCCTGTTTATGGAAAGGCTTGAATATGTCAAGAAATCCCAGGAGGCTTTAAGAACGAAGTTATTGGACGAAGGATTGACCAACCAAATTATCGGGAGCTACAAAAAATCAAAGGAAAGGCTGATCTTTCTCGACTATGATGGCACACTTACAGGTTTCAACCTGGATCCCGACGAATCCAAACCGGATGAGGAGTTAAAAAGTATTCTGAAAAAACTGACAAAAGACAAGAAAAATAACATTGTGATTATCAGCGGCAGGAGCAGGGATACACTTGAAGCATGGTTGTCGGAATTTAACTTGGAAATTGTAGCCGAGCATGGTGCATGGATCAGAAGACATGGCGAAAAATTCAAGACCGTCACGAAAATTGCCAATAACTGGAAATCCGAGATCCTGAAGGTCATGGAAGGGTACGTGAACCTGACGCCAGGTTCATTTGTTGAGCATAAGGACTATTCACTTGTCTGGCACTATCGAAAAGTGGAAACGGGACTTGGTGAGATAAGGACCAGGGAGTTGATTAGCCATATGAAGTACATCACCACCAACAGAAATCTGCACGTAATGGAGGGTGATAAGGTACTGGAAGTAAAATCCTCGGAAATCAACAAGGGAAAAGGGGCTTCTGTCATCCTGGACAAGTCAAAGGCCGATTTCATTATGGCTTGCGGTGATGATTCGACCGACGAAGATACGTTCAAAGCGATGCCTCAGAACAGCTATACCATAAAGGTTGGCAGTGCAGCTTCCGCAGCGAAGTACAGTGTAACTTCATTTTACGACATCAGGGATCTGCTCCGGAAATTTACAGAAAGGTAGGAAGGTCAAGTTTATTTGCAATTCTATTAGCCGCATTCAGTAATCCCACATGACTGTAAGCCTGCGGGAAGTTACCCCACATGCTACGGTCGCGCTCATTTACGTCTTCACTCAACAGGCCCAGGTGATTGCTACTGGAGATAATATTTTCAAAATATTTGATCGCTTCATCAAGCCGTCCCACGCATGCCAGCGCCTCAACATACCAGAATGCACAGATCAGGAATGTGGTTTCAGGCGCACCAAAGTCATCCTGGTGTCTGTAACGGTAGAATAAGCCCCCGGATGCCGATAATTCTTTTTCCAGCGCTTTTAAGTGATCCTTTGCCGAATGATGCTCCCCATTCAGATACCCCATCATGATCAATTGAAGCGTACTGGCATCCATTCTATCCACACCAACTGCCTGAGCATACCCTTTTTTGGCGGGTACGTAGCATTTCTCGATCATTCTTTCCGATCTATCCCTCAATTTCGTGGCCAGTTCTCCCATCTCATTATTGCGCAAGATCTTGGCCATTTTAATGGCTGCACAGCTACCAGCCCAATGAAAAAGGTAGGTGTAGCAATGATGTTGCGCCAGATTCCTGAATTCCCAGATCCCGGCGTCTTTTTCATTAAACGTTTTTTCGATCATTTTGAGCGTTTTAATGACCAGTTCAGACGAGTCAAAACGCTGAGCAAAAATGATCCTCTTATCCCAGTAAAGCGGCAATAGAGATATCAAAACCTGACCGTATACATCATTTTGAATGTGAGTGTATGCATCGTTCCCGATCCGGACAGGTTTATTACCTTCGTAACCTGATAAAAGTAGCTCCTTCTCATCAAGCCTTTTCTGACCACTGATTCCATAAAGTGGTTGGTATCGATCCTGTTCCTCGATCGTTGTGTTGAAAATGTAATGGAAGTATTTCTCTAGCTCCTCAAAGTGGCCAATATTGTTGAATGCATTAAGCGTATAGTAGGTATCTCTCATCCAGCAGAACCGGTAATCCCAATTTCGCGTACTACCCGGAGATTCGGGCAAACTAGTGGTAGTGGAAGCGATGATTGCACCAGTATCCTCGAATTGGTGGATCTTTAGCACCAGGGCTGACCTGATAGCTTCCCGCTGATAGAAATTTACGATCGAGGCGGTCTTTACCCAGTCCCGCCAATAGTTTATGGTTTTATAAAGAAACAGTTCCACAGTCTCCAACAATGCCGCTTCCATTGGCGGCCCGTAGGTAAAAACAAGATATTTGGTCTCATTGATAATAAAACTCTGCTCGGACACTACGTAGGAAAGTGGAATATTGGTGGTAAGACGTACATGCGCGTCCATTCCCAGAAATCTGATGTGATTACTGCCCAAACTATGTTCGGGATTCAGCTCACCATATTCACCGACCGGGCGACACCTTACTACGACAGTTGGATTCCCTTCCAGTCTTTCAATCTTCCTGATGAGCATTAATGGTTTATAATACCGGTCCTCCTGCTGAAATCTGGGTGCAAAATCTGTCACACGATATAGACCGTCCCTGCTTTTGATATCGGTTCGCAGGACATTGGTATTTTCAATATAGTATTGGGTGGATGTAACCTCAGAAGGTGATTTTATGGAAAACTCACCACCTTTTTCGTCATCTATTATGTTTCCGAATATGAAACTGCTGTCAAACCTGGGCCAGCACATCCATGAAACGTTGGTATCCTTATGAATGTGGGCGGCATACGCACAGTTGCCTATTACGCCATAGTCATATGTGTGTCGGTTTATGTTCATTTGGTCTTCTTTCAACTAATAATTCAAAGTCGTAGAGAATATTAAAAGAATTTGCATCCATTCATCCTGTAAATATTCCAAAATATCCTAAAGAAAGAAACTATCGGAAGGAGTTTTGAATGGAGTATGAAGTTCAGTATGACAAAGTTATTTGCTCATTTCATTTGCCCGTTGGTGAGTTATCTTCCTGAAAATGACTGACGCAAAAAAACCTATCACGCCAAAAACAGACAATACACCAAAAACATGCTGATGTCCCAGTGCCCCCGGGGATCTGTCGATCAGGAAACCCATCAAAGGTCCCATGAAAATATCAGGTGTAAACCCTATCACGGAGACAATGCCAACCGCACTACCGGTAAAAGTAAGCGAAACACGGGCTTCCTGCAGCAAAGCAAAGTAGACGCCTCGCAGTGCATATATTCCTGCACTCGTGCCGGCAATGGTTAATATCAGCTGGATATGCAGGCCAGGTTGCAATACACCCAATGCTATGCACAGGCTACCGGCAATCAAGATCCCAAAGCTGATCGTGATCATCCTGGAGGCCCGGATGTGATCTCCAAGCAATCCCGCACCCACCGCGGCAAAAGGTCTGACCCAAAATGATATTGTCCCAATTTGAGCTGCTGCCACGTCATCATATCCAAAAGCATCACTTGCATATAATGAAAAATCATCTGTGCACTTATAACCTACATAGGCGCATACTACAATCACCGCCTGAAGCCAGATACCGGGTAGGTTAAAAACCTCCCGGACTCCGTCCAGGTTTAAAGGTGACATTTTCCTGATCCCCTGATCCACAGGATTTTCGGGGACTGCCGCCCAAACGAAACCACCAACCACTAACGTGAGCAAAGAAAATATCCAAATTATTCGACTCAGGGCACCTTTCAGTTCTTCAGGGCTGGCCACACTGGCGTTCTCCGGTAAGAACGTAGCAAAAATGAAAACAGATATCGATGCCAGCAAAGCAGCCACCAAACCACGCCCCCCATCCAAAAATCCATAGGCCTTACCCTGGTTGGTTGTGCCACCCCATTCCCTCGTGGCACGGATCAGGGCAGCCCAAAACAACAAAATAGTGGTCAGTCCCCAAAAACCATACAAAACAGTGAGCGTGGCTATGGAAGGTATCCCCGCCATAACTACCCCTCCTATTGCGGTAGCCCCTAAGGCGAATGCCATCAACCGACGTGCCGAAAACTTGTCGGCCAGTGGTCCTCCGGCAAAATAGGATACCATGGCAATAAAGCCGTACAATGAAAAGGCCGTTCCCAACTGCAAATTGGTGATCCCAAAAACACTAAGAAATGTTGGTCGAAAGATCCTCGATACCACAAATGGCAACAGGAAAACAGCCTCTCCCGATGCAATCAGGGCAGTCATGATAAGGAATTTCTGAAACTTGGATCGTTTACCTTCAGTCATCTTCCTGAATCAAGTCATCAATTAACGCATCAAGATAAAAAATTTGAACCAGTCTTTGGGTGATGGACATGAACGACGGAGCATTGGTTGCTTCAAGTCCTCCCAAAAAGGATTTTCACAATGATTTGGCTATGGTTAATTCAGACATTGTTCCAATTGTTTTATATTTGATCATTACCGGCCTCATTGATGTTTCAGCGACATATTAAAGACAAAAGGTTAAGTAGAGCACTGGATATCCTGATCGGATTCATCATCTACTTGATTTTGATCTTCCTGCTCATCAAAGTAGAAAGTATCAGTACTCAAACAGCAATTGTCAATTTTCCTAACGCAATTTGGTATTCGATCGTAACCCTGACAACAGTGGGTTATGGTGATATATACCCCAGCACCGTCTATGGCAGAGCCATAGGATATATATTCGTATTATTAAGTTTAGTATTTTACGGACTGCTTATTGGGTCCTTTACTTCATTTATTGCAAATCTAAAAGAGAATAGAAAATTGGGCTTTAATGGAACAAACTTCACGAATCATGCTGTAATCATCGGATGGAATGATTTCGGCAACATGGTCGCCAATCAATTGCTGAGCGTAGGCAAACAGGTGGCGATAGTTCTTAACGACAAAAAAGACCTGGAATTCATAAGGGAAAAGTACGATACACGCAACATATTTCTGTTGTACAACGATTTCAAAAATTTCGATCAGTTGAGGAAAGCAAACATCGAAAATTCATCTATTGTATTCGTAAACCTGGAAGATGACACGGAAAAACTGGTCTATATTCTCAATATCAAGAAACTGTTCCCGGATCTTGATTTCGTCGTAACGCTCGACAATCCTGATCTTAAAAACACATTTATTAGTGCAGGCGTCACAAACACGATAAGCAACCATGAGATATCCTCCAAGCTTCTGGCCAGCTACATGTTTGAA
Source organism: Cyclobacteriaceae bacterium (assembly GCA_028278225.1). Lineage (GTDB taxonomy): Bacteria > Bacteroidota > Bacteroidia > Cytophagales > Cyclobacteriaceae > JANQEU01. Next base: position 19,181 of record JANQEU010000090.1, on the reverse strand, counting down.
CCGGACGTGGCCACATACAGTGAAGCGCTGATGTCAGTTGCCAAAGCTGATAGTGATTATGATATCAAGCAATTTCTTGTTACGCCCAATAATCCTTACGTGGGAAGAGGATATAACGAAGCATTTTATGACCTTAAGCAGAAATATAATAGTGTACTGATAGGAATTACGAAGAGGGACAAATACGGAAAAAGACAGTTATTGAAAAATCCCCTGGGAGAACTGAAGATTTCCGTCGGGGATTACATGATCGTAATATTAAATGGCAAAGCATTTAAACTACTCAAGAAGGTATTCGACGTTGAGGAAGGATATTTCAGGGAAACGTCATTGAAAAAATGAGAAGATTCTTTTATTCCTTAATAGTTGCTATTTGCATGATTGGATGTGAAAACAGAGCGCTCCATGACAGCGAAGAATTCCGGCCAAGAGAAATACATGAAAGAATAGAGTTCCATTTCGACAGAGTGGAAGTAGATGGTATTGAATACCTGATACTGGAAAAAGACAACAACAATCCGCATGAAGGGTTTGGCTTTATGGCATTTCGGGCCAATCGACTAATGGAAAAGCAGGATTCCATCATTGCTTATGTCAAAACCATTAAGGAAATGCAGACATTGATCTATGCAAAGCTTTATGGTGTAAGTGACGAGGCAGCGTCAAACGTCACCGATCAGATCCTTAATGGGAAAATGCAGGAACAACTTGGTGATATCCTGAGGCTGGAACAAACAAAGCTATCCGGAAGAGTAGATAGCATTCCCCCGCAGTGACCAATATCCCAAATTTTTGACGGAGATCTACCGGCTCAGTTAGAGGCAAAAAAAGTTCGCAACTCTTTCAGAACTTTTGAGGTCTCTGCGTCAATGATATCCGAATTAACGATATCCTTGGCTACTTTCACTGCATCTATCAGATCGTCCTTGTCACTAAAAACTTCATCGAGGATTTTGCAATCATAGATCAAAGACATCAGGATCACGAAAGAAGGTGTAGACTTGGCATTTTTGAAGACCATAGCCTGCAATACATTTCGAATCTCCTGTTCAAACGCATAATTGGCGTTGTCCATTCTCTCACTGAGCGGGATCCACAATAATTTGGTTTCTTCCCTTCTCAAGATTCCTCTTTGAGTCAGTAACTGATCCAGATCCTCCCGGATATGGGAGAAATGATGGTGCAAATTCTGGATCTCATCAACAAACTTTGCCCCCGAGTGAAGTTTGTGCAGAATATTGTCCAGTATCCCATTACCGGTTCCGACAGTATCCACTACATTGATCACAGTATCAGTGAGCGTGATCTTCTTCAACATGTACAATTCGAGAATACCGGCACTCAGTACACCGTGGATATAATGCTTTTCAGCGGATGACAATAATCTACCTTCCTCGTCGTCTAAGGCGATCAGATATAATCCTTCTGCGATGCTTAATTTCATAGCTTAAAATGAGATGCAAAGTTAGTCAAAAGATTAGCTTTTTAGAAGTTTGGGGATGGTCAATCCTTGAACTAAAATTGAAAAAACTACGCAACAATATGTTGTGAACAAAATGGTTTCTTTAACCTCCTCCGGAATAAATTCAAAATCTGTCAGGGACAGGGCCAGGGCTACCGAAATTCCACCTCTCAATCCGCCCCAGGTAAGTATTTGAATTGTTTTGGGTTCAAATGAACGGAAGAATGACATTATTCCGACCGGTAGTGACACACCAATCAATCGCGCCGTAAGAACAATCAGTATTCCCGTACCTCCAATCAGGATCATTTCGGGCGAAAAAGTCTTGGCGATCACCAGCATTTCCAAACCAATCAGAATAAACAATATGGCGTTCAGGGCTTCATCCAGCAAATGCCAGAACTTGAAGACATACTCCCCTGTAGCATTGGCAAGATTTTCATCCCTGCCCTCGTTACCAATAAATAATCCCATAATTACCATTGCCAGCGGTGCAGATACATGTAGCAATTCTGCAATTCTTCCGCCTACCATTACCAGTGTCAGGGTAACAAGCACCTCGAGTTCCACATGGTCATTGTCAATGAAATCCAATAACCTGAACCCAAGGAAACCAAATACCGCGCCCATCAAAAGTCCGCCGATAACCTCCTGCCCAAACAGCAATCCTACTTCTGCCATATCGAAGGAATCCATTCCTTTTCGGGCCACCCCAAGAATGGTCAGGAACACCACGACACCAACCCCATCATTAAAGAGCGATTCTCCGGCAATTTTAATTTCAAGGTTTTTGGAAAGGTTGAATTTCTTAACCAGGGCCAAAACCGCAATAGGATCAGTAGGTGAAATAAGCGCCCCGAACAGCAGACAGTAGATATATTCAAGGCTCAATCCCAGTAAGGGAAAAATATAGTATACCAATGTACCAACGAGGAATGTCGACATCAGCGTCCCAAAAGCCGCCAAAATCAATATCGGAACTCTTTCCTCCAGCATTTTTCTCAGGTCCATGGACAGGGCACCGGCAAAAAGCAGGAAATTGAGCATGACATTGAGAAGTACCTCCTGGAAGTCAAATTCTTCAATGATATGCTCTGCCCCTCCGGTGATGGCTGGAAACAGGAGACCCAAAAGAAGGATTACGATAGACATCATCAGAGCAATGGCCATCAACCCTATGGTAGAGGGTAACTTCAGTACGGTAATATTAATAAGTGTAAAAACCGCAGCTAAGAAAATTAATAGGGTTATTAGGTCAAGAATACTCATTGGTGAACAGTAATGATGTTTTAATGCTAGTTAGCGCGACCAAAATAAGAATAAAAGTAATACAAAAAAAATCCAGACCCTATTTAATTAAGGCATGATTAGTTGTTAATTAGTAGTCTTAATCGCAGACCTGATCAATTTCTTTCTAAATGAGATTTATGCGCATCCGAACCATAGCCGTAATTATTTCAACAGTGCTCATTTCCTACTCCTGTGCATCACTTAAAACCTATGCCATCAGGAAGGACATAAGCCGGATTATCAGTAACTCGCCTGTCTTTTCAAAATATCTTGTCGGTTTTGCGCTTTATGATCCATTGGAATCAAAATGGCTTTCGGAGATTAATTCGGACCAATACTTCACACCTGCCTCAAATACAAAAGTTCTTACATTGGCTTCCTGGCTCGATCTGGACAAAGATTCAATTCCGTTCTTACTGGTTGACAGGACACAAAATATCATCAAACCACTTGGAGATCCGACATTTTTACATCCGGATTTTGAAAATCAAACTCCGGCCTATGGCCTACTACTGAATTTAAACTCTGATACTATCCATGTCTATTATGACAACAATATCCAGCAATACGGGCCGGGATGGGCGTGGGACGATTATTACTTTTCTTACCAGCCCGAAAGAACGCAGTTCCCCGTTTTCGGTAATGTCGTCAGAGCTCAGATAGATGACTCTGTTTATAGTTTCTCACCTCCGTTTTTCAAAGGATTTATAGATATCAATAACGAGCGAACCGGCAGAGAAAGAAATTACAACCTGTTCAACTTTTCAATCAGCAAATACCTTGGAGACAGTGTAAATGTGGACATCCCTTTTATCACCAGCCTGGAGCTAACAAACACGCTGTTGAGCGATACGCTCAATAAAACCTTCCTGACACATGATATTGCGGGTAATGTTTCCTGGGACACCGTCTATAGCTATCATCGTGTACCCGTACTTGCGAAGATGATGCAGCGGAGTGACAATTTCCTCGCAGAACAACTTCTGATCAATGCACGGCTGGCAAGTGGCTTCGAAAGTCAATCCAACTATTTCAGGTATCTAAATAGCACACTGTTTAAAGATTTGCCGGACTCACTGATCTGGGTGGACGGGTCAGGTCTATCCCGCTACAATATGATCACACCCCGAAGTATGGTAAGCGTCCTGGAGGGGCTTTACAGCCAAATGACATGGGAAGAGATCCGCGACATATTTCCCGCCGGAGGCGTTTCGGGAACCATCAAAAACTGGTATGGAGCGGAAGAACCTTACATCTTTGCAAAAACCGGAACGCTACGTCACAATCACAGTTTAAGCGGTTACCTGGTTACCAACTCCGGTAAAAAACTAATATTCAGCTTCATGAATAACCATTACCCTTTCGGATCTTCCAAGGTGAAATCCGAAATGCAAAAACTCCTGGAAGATATCCGGGATAATTACTAGTTATAGGTTTCGATGATCCCTCCTGTAAGCCGCATTAGGCCGATGTGGGCATCAATCAGGTTGTACTTGGCCTGTAACCTCAGGATAGCTGCTGAGAGATAATTATTTTGAATAGTTCTATAGTCGAAAGAATTAATTGATCCGTTTCTGAACTTCTCCGCGGAAATATCAAGGTTGATCCTGGCTACTTCCTCCCTCCGCAGGTTGATCTCATGTATCTGTTTTCTGATGTTGTAGAGGTCAAGTGACTGCCGTAAATCCCGCTCCAGTGATCTTTCCAGTTTTTGTACCCTCAGATTGCCGATATCTTCCTGTATTACTGCATTCCGGATGGCCCTGTTGATCTTACCACCATTAAACAGTGTGAAGGACAATGTGAAATTCGCAAAATAAGTATCCGTAATGGCTGTCAGTGGGTCTTCAGGACCTGGTGTTGAACCCCCGTCGCTGCTCGGGAATGACGCTTTACTCAAATCCACACTGCTCCTGTTTTCGGAGGCTCCCGCCACCAATGCCAGTGAAGGATACCTTGCAGTTTTGGCCAATCCCACATTTGTATTTAGTACGGACTGGGTAAGATATTGCTTTTTCAGATCCACATTTTGGTTGAATAATTTCTGTCTCAGGTCATTGTACTCGTAGTTTGGAGTCTCAAAACCCAGGTCATCCGTGAGGACCCACTGCCTTTCCGGATCGGTTTCATTTAGCAGTATATTAAGATTCCGGAGAGCATTTCTTGTCAGGAGTTGCTGATTGATATAATTAATGGAATCCGTTAGAAAATTACCTTCCTCAACAAACAGCTCCGTACTCACGGCGCTCCCGAGATCGGACTTGACCTGAATGTAGTCAAATTTATCCTTGGACAGTGCCATCTGTTTCTCCAGCTCCTCCAGCCGTTGATATTCCAATACAACATTGTAGTAGCCCAAAATAATCGCCTGAATGGTATTGGCGATCACAATGCTCGCATTGCCTTCGGACTCCGCCTGCAATTGTTCGAACCGTCTTTTGTTCATCTGTACGGAAAATCCATTGAATAATGTCCAGTTCAAATTGACTGCAGGACTCAGGCTATTCGAAATGATCTTATCCTGCAATTGGAAAGGACTTGCCGTTTTTACATTATTTGTCAGAGAGTTGTTTTGTCCTAAATTCAATGTAATGGTAGGATATCGTCCGGCTTCTCCCCAGTTGTTGTTATTCTGAGCTACCAGGACATTTTTCTCCTCAATACTGATATCAAAGTTTCTCTCCAGACCGATGGTAATTGCATCCGACAATGATAAAGCGTCCTGAGCCAAAACATTTAACGCAAGTGATAATCCCAGTGCTGTGGATAATATATTTTTAGACATTTGGTTTTAAGGTTATGCGGATTCTTTGTACTCTTCGAGTCTTCTTTCTTCTATCATCACCCTTTCCACTTCCTCACGTGTTGGTTTCTTCCCGGTCCAAAGCCACTTAGCATATCTGCGGAAATCGTTGAAGATGAGAATGAATACCGGGAAGAAAAGCAGAATGATGAAAGTCCCTATCAAAACACCATAAGCCACCGATATAGCCATTGGTATCAAAAATTGTGCTTGAAAACTCGTCTCCTTGATCAGAGGGTACAATCCGAGCACTGTTGTCAGCGAAGTGAGGATGATCGGTCTGAACCGGGCCAGACCCGCATTGTATGCCGCCTGGTAAACCGACTGACCTTCTTTTTTCACCAGTGAATTGAACTTGGCCAGAAAGACCACCGCATCATTGATGATCACACCCGAAAGTGCGACCATTCCCCAGGCACTGAGCAATGAAATAGGTAATTCCTTATTGGGTGATATCCAGTCTTCGATTCCATGACCTAACATCGCACCAAACCATCCCAATGGGATCATACCGATCACCAGGAGGGCCTGGTAAAAGGAGCGGAAAGTGATCATGATCAAAAAGAAAATGGTGATAAAAGCACCCCCAAAGAACATGGCTAGCTCGGTGACAGTTCTTTGACTTTCCTGGGATTGCCCTCCGTAATCTATTTCGACCGAAGGGAAATTGGCCCTCAATCCCGGAATGATGTTGGCTTTAATGCTCTCCAGTACCGGAGGCACTTCGCCGAACGGATCTACCATATCCGCTTCCACAGTCACGGCCCTGGACGTATTATAGTGTTTGATCCCCGAGACTCCTCTTTCCACTCTGTAGTGTGCTACCTGGGCCAGGGGAAATTCGCTGTTTGATGTTTTGATCTTCACATCCTCGAGCTGACCAATGTTTTTCCGCCCTGACTTGGGATATCTCACCCAGACCCGAAGCTCATCGTTCCCTTTCATAAATCGCTGAACTTCCTCACCAAAAAATCCCTGCCTCAACTGACGGGTGACCTCATTGTGATCAAGGCCTACAAAATAGGCTTCCGTTTTCAGGTCAAATAGCATTTCCTTCCTACCTGTAGGTACATTGTCCTGGATCTCTTTCAGATCGGTCATTTTGGCCAATTCAGCTTTCAGGTAAACTTTTGCTTCATTCAGTTCATCGTAGTTTTTACCCATCAATCGTATGGAAACGGGTTTTCCAAAACGATGACCGCCTCCAATGTTGAATTTCTCGGCCTCGGGTACCGGTCCTATTTTTTCTCTGATCTTTTCTATCAGGTCAAACTGGTTAATGCCAAAATCATCCAGTTCATTATAAAGCACATTGATGAACCCGGTATGTGAACCGCTTTCCCCATCACCGGCAAACCCGGTGAACATAAAAGTGTAGGTGACAATTTCTTCGTCAGTTTCAAGTTCTTCCTGCAGATCTTCATTTACCTCCCACACAGCATCTTCAAAACGCAGTAAATACTGTTCGACTTTGTTCTCACTTTCCCCGGGTTTAAAGGCCAGGTTAACGTTGAAACTGTTAAAGGGAATATTCGGGAAGAATGTCGCCTTGATAAATCCACCTCCGATCAGTCCGAGGATTATCAGCACAAAAGACAAGGTGAATGCAACGGACACCGGGCGGTACTTCATGGTAAAACGAAGTGCCCTGCCATAGAGCCTGAACTTCATGTAGTTAATGAAGTTGTTTAAGGCCTGCCTGATCTTGAAGCTGCGAGTGTCCTCCTTTTTGACTCTCAACACACGCTTGCTTGCCAGGTGGGCCGGTAAGACAAAGAATGCCTCAAGAAGTGAGAACCCCAGACTGAATATCACTACCAGCGCCATATCCCTTAAGAATTCAAACCCTCCCGTCAGGATCAGTATGGGCGCAAATGCTACCATCGTGGTGGTCACCGAAGTCGCAACGGCCGGGAGAACCTCAATCGTTCCCTCTATTGCCGCTTTGATAGGATTCTGATGTTTTTCAAAATGCGTATATATGTTTTCTGCGATTACAATTCCATCATCCACCAGAATTCCGATGACCAGGATCATTCCAAACAGGGACATCATGTTGATGGTCAACCCAACAAATGATCCCAGAATGAACATCCCCAGAAATGAGGCCGGAATCCCCCAAGCCACCCAAAACGATAACCTCAGGCTCAAAAACAGTCCAAGCGAAATAAGCACCAATGACAGTCCGATCAGCCCGTTCTTGGTCAGCAGGTCGAGCCGCTGATTCAGCATCTGCATGAAATTCCAGGTGAGATTGAGTGTGACGCCCTGGGCCGTCTCGTTGAATTCATCTACATAATCGATGACGACATCTGATATCACTTTCAAATCTTCCGTTTCAAGTTTGCGAACCTCAATGAACACGGCGATTTCGCCGTTTAAATAGGCATTGAAAGGCTGATCCGCGAATTGTTCCCTGATCTCCGCAACATCCCTAAGCAGTAATTTGCTTCCATCGGAATTGCTTCTGAGGACTATGTCCCCTATTTCGTCGGCATCGGTTTCTTTCGCCTTTGACCGTATCAAAATCTCCTCAGTTGAGCTTTTAATGGACCCGGCAGACACATCACGATTATTGAACCTTACGGCATTCGATACCTGGTCAAATGTCAGTCCATACCGGCGAAGATCCTGTTCCGTAACCTCAATTGTGACCTCAAGAGGCGGAAAGCCCATTATATTGACCTGGCTGACCTTCCCGGTGGCCAGCAGATCATCTTCTATTTCCTCCGCATAGCTTTTCAAGGTCTTCAGGTCCACATCACCGGTCAGTCCCAGCCATTGTGCGGTGGACATCTGTCTTTGCTTGAAGATGATCGGTTTCTCCGCACCAACAGGAAATGAATTAATTCCATCCACCGAGTTTTTCACCTCCGTATAGATCTCATCGATATCGAAATTCTTCAAGGTGATTATGGTGATATTGGAAGTGTTCTCGGAAGAAGTCGAGACCAATTCATCAATACCTGCCACGGATGTCAGCGCTTCTTCAATTTTAAGGGTAACTCCCTCTTCCATCTCCTCGGGCGAAGCGCCCGGATAGGTAACATTGATCACAATATTGCGATCTTCCACAGTCGGGAAAAATGACTTCTTTGTGGTCACAAGACTGGCAATCCCGCCGATCAAGGTAAAGGCAATGATGATGTTTGCCAGGATGGGATATTTTACAAAATATGCAATTGCTTTGTTCATCATGCCTTGACTTAGTTTGTTCCTGAAACCTGAGTCGCTACTACCGAATCACCGGACGATTCCATATTGATCTCTTTCGGATCTGCTTTGAACGCCACCATGTTATTGTGCGCGTTGAGAAGAGGCTCTGACACCAGGTCAACTCCCTGGTCCAATCCATTGAAAATGGCTTCATTTTCAGAAAGTCTCAAAACATCGATCTGATGTACTTTGAGCAGCGTGTCCTCCAGTACAAATACCTCATTGCCATTGTAGATAATGTTCCTCGGAATGATCATGCCATTTGTGATCTTTTCGGCTGGAATAGATGCTAATAGAAACTGACCATCATATATCCTGTGGTTTCCCGGCCTGATGGCAATAAAGACGTCAACTGACTGTGTAGCCTGGTTTACAAAATCGCTTATCCTCGTAACCTTCCCCGTCCATACCTGATCTGTTTCCTCCGAGAAGATGCCCGCCTCGGACTCTTCCCGTATCCATGGAATATCTTTGGTCTCAACACTGACCTTCAACTCATTCAAACCTTCCCGGATTATTTTGCCGATCTTTTGCCCGGGATTGACATATGCCCCGGTTTCAAGGGTGACTTCCATGATACTGCCGTCGAACGGTGCGTAGTAGCTGTGTTTTTTTAGCCTCACTTCAGCACTTTTGATCGAATAGAAGTTTGAATAGACGCCTTTGGTGGCCAAAAATGTTTTCTCCTTATCAGAATCCACCTCCGGAAGTGCCGGCAGATCCTTATCCAGGTCGATCTTTGAAAAATATGATCTCCACTTATCGTAGCTATCTTCAAAATCGACCTTCAGATCCGGCAAAATAGCTGCCAGGTCTTTTAAGAAATTACTTTTTTGGGCTTTCAAATTTAAATCTGCCTCCTTTTGGTCGATATAGAACAGTAAGGTTCCTTTCTTGAAGTTCACCCCCTCTTTCAGACGTATCGTCCCTTCGTACATCCTGCCCGACACCTCCGACAACAGGTCGAGGGATTGTGCCGTTTGCACCCTGCCATAAGCTTCTACAGTAGCCTGAATATTGGAATATGTAACCGGTGTGGTTTTCACATACTTCTTGATTTCAGGAGGCTTCATTTCCTTTGGCGGCTCTTTTTGCTCTGCCAGGAAGTTCATAAGAATGGCGGAAGCCGCAGTGATAGCAATCGCTATCCCAACAATAACTAATTGACGTATTTGCATAATGTTAGATGAGTCTTTGACTATTTACGGGTATTCTCTATATATGATGTATGTTTTTCGACCGATTTTGTTACAATAATTTTTACTTAAATGATAAATGGATCATTTCAACATAAAAGGCAAATAGGCCGGACGGAAAACATCGCGGATACAAAAATAGTGCTAATCTTCAGTACTACCGATCAAATGTTGTTTATAAATTCAACCGGGATCAGCCTTAAACCTGTCTCTTAAATGTGATGATCAGAACTTCATTTTACCAGTTATGGCGTTACCATGCCGCTGTTAATTCAAGCCAGTGATCATTTTGGCCTTTTGAAGTAAATTGGTCGCCGGCCAGGTGGTCTTCTATCTATTTAGCAAACAACAAACACTGTAAACCATGCTCAGAAAGAAATCAACAACCTTAATACTGACCTCAGTCCTGTTCATATTTTTTGTAACAGACGCGACAGGGCAAAGACGGAGATCCAGTGCTCCCCAAACCACTTCGTATGACAACAGCCTGTATGAAGGTCTTGAATGGCGAAACGTCGGACCACACCGTGGCGGGCGGTCTGCCGCGGTGACGGGAGTTCCCGGAAAACCAAATTTATATTACACGGGCATTACCGGTGGAGGGGTCTTCCGGTCGACTGATGCCGGTAATAGCTGGGAAAATATAACCGACGGATATTTCGGCGGATCAATTGGCGCTGTTGCCGTCAGTGAATGGGATAATAACGTACTGTATGTTGGAGGCGGGGAAGTCACCGTCCGGGGTAATGTTTCCTATGGATACGGAATGTGGAAGTCCGTAGATGCCGGAGCCACATGGAAAAGCATCGGACTTAAGAACAGCAGACATATCCCCAGGATAAGAATTCATCCCAGGAATCCCGATATTGTGTATGCTGCTGTTTTGGGCGACCTCTATAAGTCTTCGGATGAACGGGGAGTGTACAGGAGCACGAATGGTGGTGACACGTGGGAAAAGATATTGTTTGCGAATGCGGACGCAGGGGCGGTAGAACTTGAAATGGATCCCAATAATCCCCGGATCCTTTATGCCTCCACGTGGAGAATAAGGAGAACGCCGTACAGCCTTGAAAGCGGTGGCGAAGGATCCGGTCTTTGGAAAAGCATCGATGGCGGAGACACCTGGACAAATATTTCAGGTAATGAAGGCCTGCCGGGAGGTATATGGGGAATATCCGGTGTGACGATATCACCCGTAAATTCAGACAGGGTTTGGGCAATCATCGAAAACAAGGATGGAGGGGTCTACAGGTCGGATGATGCGGGAAAAACCTGGAAACTGGTCAATAAAGAAAGGAAACTTCGCCAGAGAGCGTGGTACTATTCGAAGATCTATGCGGATACGCAGGATGAGGATCGCGTTTATGTGATGAATGTCAGGTATCACAGGTCCAAAGACGGTGGAAAAACTTTTGAAACATTCAATGCCCCCCATGGCGATCACCATGATCTCTGGATATCCCCGGAGGACAATCAGAGGATGGTCATTGCCGATGATGGAGGAGCTCAGGTTTCATTCGACGGTGGTGAGAACTGGACGACCTACTACAACCAGCCGACCGCCCAGTTTTACAGGGTAACGACAGACAATTCCTTTCCCTACAGGATATACGGAGCGCAGCAGGACAACTCAACAGTCAGGATCCTGCATAGAACGAATGGCAGGTTCTTAGGTGAAAGGGACTGGGAACCTACGGCCGGTGGCGAAAGCGCCCATATTGCTATCGACCCTGAAGACAATGATATTGTCTATGGAGGCAGTTACGGCGGATTCCTCACCCGTGTCAATCACCAAACCAGGGAAGTAAGGGGAATAAACGTGTGGCCTGACAATCCCATGGGTTATGGTGCCGAAGGAATGAAGTACCGTTTTCAGTGGAATTTCCCGATATTTTTCTCACCCCACAATCCCGATAAGCTGTACGCTGCTTCCAATTATCTCCATGTGTCCACTGATGAAGGACAATCATGGGAGATCATCAGCCCCGATCTGACCAGGAATGATTCCGCCAAACTCGTATCATCCGGAGGTCCGATCACAAAGGACAACACCGGTGTTGAATACTACTGCACCATTTTCGCGGGAGTGGAATCCTATCATGAAGAAGGTGTGATCTGGGTGGGGTCTGATGATGGCCTGATCCATGTATCCAGAGATGGTGGAGAAAACTGGCAAAATGTCACTCCGCCGGCGATGCCGGAATGGAACATGATCAATGGCATCGATATTGATCCTTTTAATAAAGGCGGTGTTTATGTTGCGGCTACCAGATACAAATTGGGTGATTACAGGCCCTATCTGTATAAAACCGAAGACTATGGCGCGACATGGAAAACCATAACGAATGGAATTGATCCCGGGCATTTCACAAGAGCAATAAGGGCCGATCCGAAACGCCAGGGCCTGTTGTATGCCGGGACAGAGAGCGGCATGTACGTCTCATTTGACGATGGTACCTCATGGAGTGTTTTCCAGCAAAATCTACCCGTAGTGCCCATCACGGATCTCGCCATAAAGGACGATAACCTGATTGCAGCCACACAGGGCCGGAGTTTCTGGATGATCGATGACCTGACACCCCTGCACCAGCTGGATAACCAGGTGGCCTCCAAAAACCACCACCTGTACAAGCCAATGAAAACGTACAGAATGGGTGGCGGTAACGGCGCAACATCCAAAACCGCGGGAACCAATCATCCCGGAGGCGTCCTGGTACATTTCTTCGTGAAGGACACGTCAAAAAACGATACCATTTCCATTTCTTTCAACGAAATGGATGGTGATCTCATTAAATTGTTCAGTACCCATCCCGATAAAAAGGAAAATGAGGGGCAACTGGAGGTGGAGCCCGGCCTGAACAGGATGAACTGGAATATGCGGTATAATGGCGCTAAAACATTTCCGGGACTCATCATGTGGGCGGCTACGACTAGGGGACCCATTGCAATTCCCGGTGAATACCAGGTCACCCTCTCCGTAAATGGAAATACTCAAAGTCAAACCTTCGAGATTGTAAATGATCCGCGAAGCGGTTCATCGCAAAGTGACTTGGAGGAACAGTTCAATTTTCTGATTTCGGTAAGAGACAAACTCACTGAAGCCAATCAGGCGGTTATTGATATCAGGAAAGTCAGGGAGCAGATCAAAGACATCCTGGCAAAAGCAGAAGATGACCAGGAGGATCTGAAGAAAATGGGCAAAGAGATCCTCAAAGACATGAAGACCATTGAAGAGGCCTTGTACCAAACGAAAAACGAAAGCGGCCAGGATCCTTTGAACTTCCCGATCCGTCTGAATAATAAAGTGGGTCATCTTGGCTCCCTGATGGGAATCGGAAGCTTTAAACCTACTGACCAGGCCAAGGCTTTTTATGACGAGGTATCGGCAAAAATCGATGAGCAAACCGGTGCATTAAAGGAGATCATTGACAACAGAATTGACGAATTCAACGAAGCTGTTTATCAAAGCAAGATTGCGGCAGTAAAACTGGATGAATAGTTTTTAATTGCCATTTTTGTGGTGATCATCAGCTAACCTGAATGTATACAGTAGTCATCATAGGCGGAGGTATCGTAGGACTGGCCTCCGCCTTAAAACTAAAAGAAGCCAATCCCAAGCTCAGGATTGCCGTTCTTGAAAAAGAGAAAGAACTCGCCTCCCACCAGACCAGCCACAACAGCGGAGTTATCCACTCCGGATTATATTACAAACCCGGAAGTTATAAAGCCAGGAATTGCGTGGATGGTTATCATAAGTTACTTCGCTTCTGTGATGAGGAAGAGATTCCTTACGAATTGTGCGGGAAGGTTGTGGTCGCTACAAATTCAAAACAAATTCCTGCACTTAACACCCTGTTTGACCGGGGTCAGCAAAATGGGCTGAAGGGACTCAAAAAACTTCACGGGGATGAGTTGAAATCCCACGAACCTTATGTGAATGGCGTGCAGGGGATCTTTGTGCCTCAGACAGGGATCATCGATTTCAAAGCCGTTAGTGAAAAATATGCCGAGAAATTCAGGCATTTTGATGGGGAAATATTCCTGGACAACGAGGTAAGGCGAATTACCCGTAAGAATGGCTTTCTCCATGTGGATACGACAAGTGAAACATTTGCCACCAGGCTGGTAGTGAACTGTGCGGGTTTACAATCCGACATTGTGGCGAAACTCACCGGGGCACGGGTGAACTACAGGATCATTCCCTTCCGGGGTGAGTATTACACCATCAGGAAAGAAAAGGAACATCTTGTGAAAAACCTGATCTATCCGGTGCCGGACCCCAATTTCCCTTTCCTGGGTGTCCATTTTACGCGAATGATAAAAGGAGGAATAGAGGCCGGTCCGAACGCTGTGCTGGCATTTAAAAGGGAAGGCTACTCCAAATCTGAGATCAATTTCCTTGAATTATATGGTTCAGTTACCTATTCCGGTTTTCGTAAAGTAGCTTCGAAATATTGGAGAACCGGTTTTGGGGAAATGTATCGTTCCTTTTCCAAACGGGCTTTCACCAGGGCTTTGCAGGAATTGTTGCCGGATATCACCAGGAACGATCTGCTTCCCGGGGGAGCGGGTGTCAGGGCCCAGGCATGTGACAAGGACGGAGGTCTGGTTGATGACTTTCTGATCCTGGATGGTGAGCACTATATCAACGTAGGCAATGCCCCCTCTCCGGCAGCTACATCTTCACTGGCTATTGGGGAAAGGATTGCCCGGCTTACACTTGAAAAACTGGGTTAACGTGAGATTTTCGAAGTTTTGGAAAACTTCGAAAATCTCACCTTGTTAGAATAGTTAGAATATGAAAGAATTTAAAAAAGAATTCATCTCCCAATCAATATTCCGCTGGCATGAGTCCGTTAAACGAATAGAAAAATGCCTGAAGGATCTTACCGAGGATGAAGTGTGGCAAAAACCCAATCAATCTTCCAACTCCGTCGGTAATTTGATCATTCACCTTTGCGGTAATATCACCCAGTACATCATCTCGTCACTTGGGCACAGGGAGGATTTAAGGGAGCGTGACGAGGAGTTCCGGATATCGGGTGGTTTCTCCAAAAGTGAGCTGTTCGAAAAGCTTCGGGAGACGATCGACGTGGCTTCTTCCATCCTTGAAAAAGCCAGTCAGGATGAGCTGACCCGGTCACGGAACGTACAGGGATATGAACTTACCGGGATCGGAATTGTTATACATGTTACGGAACACCTCTCCTATCATGTTGGCCAAATTGCATTCCGGACCAAACTATTGAAGGATAAGGATCTGGGTTTTTACAAAGGAGTGGATCTTAATAGAAGAAATGAAAATTAAAATGAAAACGTGTCTGCTTGTACTTTTGACAGCCGGTTTATTGTCATGTGCCGAAGCTCAGAAATCGACCCTGAAAGTTGACCCGGAGTGGGAACTAAGCCAGGAGGAATGGCAAGAACGCCTATCGGAAATGGAATTCTATGTATTAAGGCTAAAAGGGACGGAAAGGGCGTTTACCGGAGAGTATTGGGACAACAAAGAGGATGGGATATATTATTGCCGGGCCTGCGGTCTGGAACTGTTTGACTCGAAAACCAAATATAAATCAGGCACAGGCTGGCCCAGCTTCTGGGATCCGATTTCAAAAAAAAATATCGCTATCGAGAAAGATTACGCCATGGGCATAATCAGGAAGGAAGTCCTCTGTGACAGGTGTGGCGGGCATCTTGGACATGTCTTTCCTGACGGCCCCAAACCCACCGGGTTAAGATACTGTCTGAATTCCGTATCACTTAATTTTCTGCCGAGGGAGGAAGTAAAAGAAGAGTAAGACAACGGCTGTAGCAGCGTTATAATTGCTGGAAGAATAAACCAGTCACGTATTATTCACTGTTCTTTTGAGTCGTTGTATTATAAAGTACAGGCATTTGCCCTTTCCATTTATCCCATATGTCATTTACAGTTATTAGCCTGGCCATGAAATGACCAACGTTTATGCGGCTGGTTGTGCCAGCATTAAAAATTGCACTTCTGGTTGGGGAGGAATGTACCTCGTATTCGGTTACCTTTTCTTCATTTACCAGATTATCCGGACGAACAGCCGCCCACACTATGAAATGATCTTTTTGACCAATCTTCGTCCGTAAATAATCCGCAGCCTTTTCATTATCTACATGCGGAGGTAACAATAACCTAAGTAATCCGATCACAATTCTTTGACTTATCGAAATAGGTTCATTTAAGTCTCTGTTCCGGTTGCCGGCAGTATTCATCAATACAAACTTGACCGGCTTGTCAGGTTTGTTCTTTTTAATTGCACTACAAAGGAGGTGAACGGCGTCCGTAACCAGTTTGCGAGGTTCTCCATATATACCTTTCCAGCTCATATTATGACCCAGACAAGAAGCGACTGCATGACAGTCTTTGACATAATCCGCCATTTCATCTTCGCTAATCTCCAAAACACCAGCCTGAATAATTGACAGTCTGTCATTATTCTTCCAGGATCCGGGTAATTTATCAGGAGAGCGTACAATTGCCCTGACCTTTTGCCCCATTTGGAGCAGTTGCTCCACTAACTGTCTTCCTGTTGCACCACTTGCACCTACTACCAATGTTGTCATAATAACTATTAATTAATTGTTTCAAGAACGAGAGGCCTTACATATAACATGCTGTAGTGTGCATTCGTCATGGTACGGTCTCTACAGTTGACATTCAACCTCATGTGAGACTGCGAGCTTTGATAAATCTTCACCGGTACAGAATTTTTCAAATTCCTTTTTCTGATCAATACCAAATTTCCCATCTTGAGATTCCATCAACAACTCCTTTAGTTCAGGTGAAGGGACGGTTTTGATCTTTTGAAATCCGTGTTTGATATAAGTGCGTAACATCGGCGCACACGCCTGAGATGCTATCCAGTGGTTATCAGGGCCTGCATACGCTTTCACAACCTTCCAGCCATGGCTTTGCGCCCACTCGAGGATGCCATCGAGAAGTGCGTTGCTGATACCTCGCCCCAGATAGTCCTTGTGTATGAGCCAACAGTGGATCCGGAGAATCCGATCATCAGGATTCTCAATCTTGGGAAGATCCATATCAGCCATTTGTTCTGTCACGCCATAATCCGGATCCTGGCAGCAAATATATTGCTGTCCGATAAGGTCGAAGATAACCTGGGGGTAAAATCTGGCTTGCCCCACTACGAAGTCACCCTCTTTGGCTAACATGGCACACGATCCATAAGTATCAATTAACCGTGAAAGAAATTTTTTGTTCCTTTCACATTGTTCCCTTGACAGATCCAGCGCATCCACGCTCATTTTCTCAATATTTGAATGATTGAGTGGCCCGAAATGAACGCACCGGAACAATACAAAATCCTTATCCATTGGGCAGATTTTCATACACATTCCTCCTGGTCTTTGAAATAAATTTCTTTACGCACCATCCTCAGGGATGATTGCACATATGTATAGTTCAGCTCCGTAGACTTAGCCTTTCAAATTTCCCTAAAAGTAGCTTCTGGTCAAAGTATTTGCAAATAGCTTCGTCAACCTGGGGGAGCTTAGCATCCGTTTGGCCGCAATTAAATCGCGATCTTAACCTCAGTTAGCTTTTTGCAGTCCCTTTGATCAGGTTAATCAAGTATTGAACTGGAGTGTATAAAAGCAAAAGCAGATGTTTGCGCCGGGAAAGGGCGTCTGCGGCTACCCGTTTTTCTGTTTCTCTTTTAATTTAGACTTGGTAATTCGTGTATGTATCCAGGTCAAAACCAAACTTGATCCTATGGCCATGGCCGCAACCATGCCATTAAACAGGATGTCCTGAGGGTCAAACACCCGATTGGGCAAAATTATTTGAATGCATTCATCAAGTACCCCAATAAGGAAAGTAGCGGCGAATGCAAGTAAGGCGTGTTTTAGTTTTTGGTTTCCCGGACCAGCCCGTTCAATTAGTGCACTGTACATAAATATTGCCAATACACTATACTTGATTAAGTGGCTTCTTTCGGGAGCTCCCAACCTGAAGAAAAACATGACATAAACGGCTATAATACCTATCAAAATTGTTATTTCAACCTTACCTGGTTTGACCCTTATCCCCTGGACCAGGATCGTTGTTCCTACCAGCATCATTCCCAGTAAAAAAAAGACTGCCTGTATATTCTGATCTCTCAATTGCCTCGCAAGTGGTTGTCCGATAAAAAGAGACAGGAAGATCGTTACGATCACAAGCGAAGTCCAAAGCCAAAGTCGTTTTTCACGTGAAGAAGTGAATTGAGTCATAGGCTATTTTAAAGTCAGTTCGACATAAAAAACATAAAAAACCCGCCTCATCCTTTCTCAGAGGGCCATTCATAGTGATTTGCGGGAGGGATGGCCCATGGAGTCTCCCATTGAAAAGATTCCACGGCTTTCTTCCGCTCATTCTACCCCTGGCTACCCCTGGAAGTCTCTGAAACAGGGTTTATGTTGTTTTTAAGAAATTCCATTGGAATTGTTATATCGAACTCATGTTATTTTAGTATTGTGTACATCCTGACATGACGCACAGCCAGCCGGAAATATCCACATTCCGATCCACAAAAGACACTTTTTTTTCGAAAAGCATAGACAAATTATAACAGATGAGTGCGATTCTCACATAATACCGTTTTTCCTCAGGAACTGTATCTATATTTATCGCAAACAATCCTACCTCACTAAGTAAACTAAATCTGATCTCACTGTATGACCAAAAAATTAAGATCCGGAATGACGTGCCCGCCGGACCGGCGGAACTGTCAACATCAATTTAAGACCTGTTAATTAAAGCCGTTCCGGACAATCCGTCTTCACAGGTCTTTGCCCTGCACAACCGTTCGGATCATTAAGCTGACCGGTGATGTGGTAGTACGGATGCCGTCGGGGGTGCTTTACTATTTATTAAAAAACCAAAAAAGCTATGAAATATTTATACTCGCTTTTATTACTTCTCCTCAGTCAAATTCCTTTTGCTCAAAATACCTGGGAATGCGGGACACCGCCTCTTTCCGGAAGAGAGAGGGAAATGCTCCCACACTATAACAATAACAGATTCCTGGTCGATTTTTTAAACAATGCCGGTTATGCCGTTCCGAAGGATTACTTCGAGTTGATTGACGAACGCGGTTTGTATAAAGGCAGAAAGCTGAGATTGCGTGATTTGAGGAAAGACAGGAACACGGATGAGGGAAACAATTCTTCGGGAAGATCGGAATCC
>JANQEU010000085.1 GCA_028278225.1 Cyclobacteriaceae bacterium | reverse complement strand
CCCAAAAAATGGTAGAATAGATTATTTTCCCTTATAACCTTATGGTTGTGTTCTAGTTCAGTACTCTATTCAGTGGGGCAGGGTTGCGCAACATCAACGGATGTTATCGAACATCTGATAATACATGAAGAACTCTTCTACCGGGAGGCAAAGGTGATCACATCACTGCCGTATTTCACTTCCCAGCCTGATTCCCTGTTTGCGTCAGATGAGTCAATTCTTGGTTATTCGGAAATAACAGATCAAAACAAGGGAAGATCACCCTGGTACCTGGAGCCAAAAGGACGTTGGAGTTCAAAGGAGATCGCAATGCGGCATTACCAATTATTAAGGCAGGAAATGATCAGGCTGGTTTCGCAGACTGATAAAGATCTGAGGAGGTACTATACTGAAAGTGGGAGAGGCCCCACTCAATACCGGGATCTCCATCAATTGTTGCTGATAAGTGTCGCCCATACGAAAAGACATCATCAGCAGATCCTTAATTTGAGGCAGGCCTTACCTAAATCTGAAGTCGATTAGGTCAAAATAAGAGCAGCCGGATCAAATCCCCGTGACCCGCAGGCATTGTGGTTATGGATTACGATCAGGCCCTTCTGTGTGCCGGAATATAAGAAGGTTCACCATTGAAGGGGTTCAGCCTTCCTATGTGTCTTGACCCCATTGCTACTGCTCTTTTCACGGCATCCTGCCCATATTTATTGCGTATATAATCCATCTCCTGGTAAAGATTACAGACTTCTTCGGTGTCATCAAGTAAGGAGATCTGATGACCTCCGTTGACCAGTCCGGCATACCTTACGCCAATTAACCGGATCCTCAGCCTCCTTTCATAGAGTTTGTCGAATAGCTCCTTCACCACTTCTATCAGTTTATGGTCATTGGAAGTATAAGGGATACGTTTTTGCCTTGAAAATGTACTTAGATCGGCATACCGTATCCGCACAATTACAATTGAGGTGACTTTATGCCCGTTTCTGAGCTGCATCGCCAGATTCTCAGCCATTGCCATAATCAGACTTCTCATCTTCCTGATATCAATGGTATCCCTTTCAAATGTCCTTTCGAGGCCTATGGATTTTCGCTCATGATATTGAATAATGGGCGTGTTGTCGATAGCGTTGCACTTGTTCCATATGTTAATGCCATTTTCCCCGAATGCTGACCGCATAAATTTCTTTGGCATTGCCTGAACTGTCTTAACCTGGTAAACACCCATTTCGCGCATTCGGTAAAATGTCTCGTTTCCTACCCCGGGTATTACTTTCAGTGACAGGGGAGCTAGAAAATCTTTTTCGGTTCCCCGCTTAACCTGGATGAAGCCGTTCGGTTTAGCCTGGTTGGTCCCCACCTTTGAAACGGTCTTGTTGACAGACATGGCTACTGATAATGGCAATCCTGTTTCCCTGATGATCTTTTCCCTGAGCCCTTTTGCCCAAAGAAGACTACCAAAAAAACGATCCATTCCCGTCATGTCAATGTAGAATTCGTCGAAAGATGCTTTTTCGTAAAGCGGGGACTCCTCCCTGATAATATCTGAGACTGCTTTGGAATATTTACCATAGAAGCCACTATGTCCCTTGATCACGACAGCATCGGGACAGATTGCCCTGGCCAGCTTCATAGGCATGGATGAATGCACGCCAAACTTTCGGGCTTCGTAGCTGCATGAAGCTACAACTCCTCTGCTGGTAATGCCTCCTACTATTACCGGCTTTTCTATCAGATCCGGGTTAATAAGTCGTTCGCATGATACGAAGAATGTATCAAGATCCAAGTGAAGAATTGTCCTGACCAAAGCGATAAAACTAATTATATTAGTAAATACTAAATTAATTAGTAAATCTCTTAATCCCTATAAATGTTGAAAATAGTTGAACTCACAAGATCCTCACCTCTGAACATTTTTCAGCATATTGCTAAGTTGTGTTGCCCGGACGATAACATTATAACCCACTACAGTTGAAAAAAATTAAAATTTGACTTCATTTGCCAAAGAGAATGTGCTCTTGAGAAATTGAGCTGCACAGCAAAGGTTAGTAATTGAGCATCCCCGCTAGTGTCGATTCATTATAAAGCCATCATAAACCTGGTAGGTGTTCTCCTCATTTTTAATGGGGTTTTGATGTTATTAAGTATACCAATTTGTCTGGTTTACGATGGTGATTACGTTACATTCTTGAAATCCGGAATTCTGGTTTCCATGATCGGTATGACAATCTGGTTGATCACCAAAGGAGCAAAAAGTACTGAATTCAGAAAACGAGACGGTTACCTGGTAGTTGCTTTAGGATGGTTGGCAATGACATCTACAGGAGTATTACCTTACCTGATCAACGGTGGAATACCAAATCTTTCAGACGCATTTTTCGAAACGATGTCAGGATTTTCAACAACAGGTGCCACCATTCTAACCGATATAGAATCCCTTGATCCCGGATTACTATTCTGGCGAAGCTTAACGCAATGGATGGGTGGAATGGGAATAATCGTTCTTACCATTGCCGTGTTACCTTTCCTGGGTATTGGTGGTACTCAGCTCTTTATTGCCGAAGCACCTGGAATATCACCGGATAAGCTAAAACCAAGAATCAAAGAAACGGCAAAACGGTTGTGGTTGATTTACTTAGGATTGACGGTGATAGTAATATTTCTATTATATGGTGGAGGGATGCCCTTTTTCGATGCCATTAGTCATGCATTTACTACGGTTGCCACCGCAGGATTCTCTACTAAGAATGCAAGCATCGCGTATTTTGACAGTGCATATATTCAGTATGTGATCATTCTTTTTATGATCATATGCGGCACCAACTTCTCATTGATCTACTTCGCACTCCGCATCAACTTAAAAAAAATGCTCTTTAATGAGGAGTTCCGGTTCTACATCATCTTTCTGATAGTTGTCTCCATTATTGTTGGCTATGTGGTTTCCACGACTGAGAATGAACCCCTGGAAAAATCGATAAGAATGTCTGTCTTCCAGGTAGTTTCAATAGTTACTACTACAGGATACACGACTGCTGATTATTGGTCATGGCACGGATTCATTCCCCTTTTATTCTTTGTACTTATGTTTTTTGGAGCCAGCCTTGGGTCTACCGGTGGAGGAGTTAAGCTGGTCCGGCACTGGGTATTGATTAAAAACAGTATTGCAGAATTGAAGCGGTTGCTTCATCCTACGGCTATTATCCCACTCAGGTTTAATGGAAAGGCAGTCTCAAATGACCTGACCTATAACATCATCGCGTTCATTGTACTATATGTGATGATATTTGTCGTTGGATCCATCATCATGGGAATTTTAGGTGCTGACTTCATTACGGCTATTGGTTCGGTTGCCGCCTGTCTTGGCAATGTTGGTCCGGGTATAGGATCAGTTGGACCCAGCGGAAACTATGCACACCTCTCAGATATAAGTAAGTGGTTTTTATCCTTCCTGATGATCGTTGGACGTCTGGAACTATTTACGATCCTGGTACTGTTTACGCCTTATTTTTGGCGGAGATTCTAAACATATAAAGGAGATTCTAAACATATAAAAAGGATCTTTGTTTTTGGTGAACTAGGATTACTTTTGCATCGTTTAAACGGGGATTGATGTATCAATCCAAATGTTTGGGAACTTGAGATTTCTGAAACTCATATTCTGCCTGGTTCTATGCTTTACTACATTTCAGTGGATAAGCATTGAAGAACAGCTCCGAAAATTCGATGTCGAGCATAACATCGAACGAGAGATCGAAGTCAAAGGATCGGAGGAGCATGATGAGAAAGAAAAGAAATCCGTATTTTCCTTATCCGTACGGGATTATGTTGATTTAGGGTTCAGACAACCTCGTCTGGTTGAAACCCATTCCAGTTTTGTTCAATTCAGAACCTTCCGGAAGATCTTTCTCTTCCTGGGAAGATTAGTCTTTTATTCTTGATTTAGTTGATCTCTCTCCGGTATTAGTACCGCCTTCGTCTTACTATCTGATCAACTAATTCATGTCTTATGTCAATTAATTATAAAGTTGTCATCAACATTCTTGGTATGCTCCTCATTTTGAATGGTGCATTCATGTTATTGTGTGTTCCTATCAGCCTTATATATGGGGAAGAACATCTGACTTTCATCGCATCGGGTCTTTTGGTTATATCTACCGGGTTCATTCTCAGGATTTTAACCAGATACAGCGAGCTATACGATGTGCGTAAAAAGGAAGGCTACCTGGTGGTAACAGGAGGTTGGCTTGTGATGTCTTTTTTTGGATCACTACCATATATGATCAGCGGAGCGATCCCCGGCCTTACGGACGCCTTCTTTGAGACCTTGTCCGGATTTTCTACAACAGGTGCCAGTATCTTGAATGATATTGAATCCGTAGATAAGGGAATCCTGTTCTGGAGGAGTATGACACAATGGATAGGAGGAATGGGAATCATTGTTTTGACTATTGCCATTCTTCCATTTCTTGGAATTGGAGGGATCCAGTTGTTCATAGCCGAATCACCGGGTATCTCCCCGGACAAGTTGAAGCCCAGGATCAAAGAGACCGCAAAACGTTTGTGGCTGATCTACGTGGGACTTACCGTTACCGAAATATTCTTGCTATGGTTGGGAGGGATGAGCTTTTATGATGCAGCTAACCATGGAATGACAACCATGGCAACAGGTGGGTTCTCCACCAAAAATGCGAGTATCGCTTACTTCGACTCTCCTTTTATTCAGTATGTGATCATCCTGTTCATGATGCTTGCAGGGACAAATTTCTCACTTACTTATTTTGGCCTGCACTGGAATTTCAAGAAAATAGTGAACAATGAAGAGTTTCGCTTTTACGTGGGATTCATCATGAGTTTGACGATCCTGGTGATCATACTGGTTTCAGGCATCAGCCACGGACCGTTCGAAGAGTCCTTCAGGAACTCAATGTTCCAGGTGGTTTCCATTGTAACCACAACAGGCTATGTTACCTACGATTACACCTCATGGTCCTACCTGCTTACCATACTGTTTTTCATGATGCTCTTCGCCGGTGCATCCGCGGGATCGACTGCCGGTGGCATTAAAATAATCAGACATATCATCCTCCTAAAAAACAGTATCCTCGAGTTGAAACGAATCATACACCCATCGGCCGTTTTGCCCGTCCGTTTCAACGGCAGGGCAGTTTCAACCAACATCACAAGCAATATCCTGGCGTTTATGATCATTTATATTGCCGTCTTTGGAGTAGGAACAATCATCATGAGTTCCCTGGGAAATGATTTTGAAACAGCCCTGGGCTCAACGGCCACCTGCCTGGGGAATGTCGGACCGGGGATCGGTAGTGTAGGCCCTGCAAACAATTTCGCGCATCTATCCATGTCATCAAAGTGGTTTTTATCGTTTCTGATGATCGTAGGTCGTCTCGAACTGTTTACGGTCCTGGTTCTGTTTTCTCCGTATTATTGGCGGAAATTCTAATTTGTATTCGGGTGAACCAAAAGTAGATATAAGAAAAGGTTTTTATAATTATTTATTATTCAACTGTTTAGCCCACAGAGGCACAAGGGCTACTCCAATTAGTATTAACATCAAAGAAAGGAATATACTTTCCGTAGAAGGCCGGAACATCAGTTTCCCGAATCCTACCAGAAGTGTAAAAAGTGAAATAGCGGTAATGCCCGTCCGGACAAGAGATTGATTTAACTTTTTGACTGGGGCAAATCCTTCATCTCCACAGCGCCTGGCGGTGGCAGACCAGAAGCCGGATGGCTTGATCTGTTTATAGAAACTATCCAGTCTTTCTTCAGAGGTAGCCGGAGTCAGATAGGAGATCAGAATGACAACAAGTGTTGAAATTACCGACATCAACAATAACTGAAGCCAATCTCCGCTGACGAAGTTCAGGATGATAGGGGCGCATATCAGGGAAGCTGCCATTGCCCCGATCTCGGCATAAAGATTTATTTTTTCCCATAGCCATCTCAGGACCAGCACTGAACCCATCCCCGCTCCGAAAAGTAAAGAAATCGTCCACGCCTGCTGAATGGAGCCAAGATTAAACATTATTGTAAGTGATATCAACAGGATCAACAGGTTTGAGAATCTGGCCACCCAGACCAGTTCACGACTTTTTGTTTCCCTTTTCAACCATTTCTTGCAGATCAATTCCTGGTAGATATCATTACTCCAGTAACTGGATCCCCAGTTCAGGTGCGTATCCAGCGTAGAGGCAAGGGCACCGAGCAGTCCTGTAAGCATTATTCCCTTAATACCAACCGGAAGGAGATCGTTAATACCTGTTACGAATAGCAATTCGCGCCCTGCGGCAAAGCCGTCGGTCGAGGCATCCGATACATCAAATGGGTACAGGACGAGTATCCCTACACCAATAATAAGCCAGATCAGGCTTCTAAGCAGGATCTGAAGCCATGTGAAAGTGATCCCCGCAATTTTTGCGTCCCGGTCGGACCGGCAGGCAATCATTCGCTGTGCAAGGTATCCCGTACCATCACTGTTCATTTGAAAGAACCATTGAAGCGCTATTATGACAAGAAATGGCATCAATATTTCTCCGATCCCGGGTGAAAATGAAAGCATCTCTGCTGATTTTTCCTGACCATAAAGCGTTTCCACCTTTGTTACGATATTTCCGAATCCTCCTGTTTCCACAAGGACGTAGCCGGCATAAAAAAGCGTTCCCACCATAGCAAATCCAAACTGCGTTATATCAGTTGCCACAACACTTCGTAAACCACCTGTGGTAGAATACAGCGTCGTAAAACCAAGAATGATGAAAATACTCAACAGGTTATTGGTGGTCTGCAAAACAGGATCCATGCCTGATGTGGTGCTGCTGACAGTAAGACCGGTCGTTTCAATGATATCATAGAAAACCTGGTAAATACCTCCTGGCAACCACTCATTCCATGGAAGGAATATTTCGGCAATTCGCATGGCGGCCACGAGAACCATGGCCATGACCGTACAATTGATCACTGTTCCATAATAAATGGCTTTTAGGCCCCTCAGTGCAGTAAGCCCCTTGCCGCTGTAGCGAATGTGTACCAGCTCGGCATCAGTGATTACTCCTGATCTCCTCCACTGTACACTGAATAGAAAAGCCATCAGCAAAAAGGCAACGCCATAAATCCATAACCTCCATATAAGAAAGATCCCCCCTGTCGCGATCAGACCTGTCACAAGTAATGGTGTGTCGGCTGCAAACTGAGTTGCGGCCATACTAACTCCGGCTCTCCAGCCTTTTAGTGTTTTACCAGCCAGGAAATATTGTTGGAGGTCTTTGCCGGCTTCATTTTTGGACTTAAATCCGGAGTAAATGGCATAGGCTATGAAAGCCAAAACGATAATTAAGTCTAACATAGGAGGGTTATGGTAAGAATTGTAATAAAACTAACAAGTTCTGATCAAATGAGGCATCTGATGTTGGTGACATATGCACGCATGTCCCGGGATCCGGCTTGCAAATCAATTTTTCAGGTCACATTCGGGTAGTCTGGGAAACGTAACCTATATATTTGCCTTGTTAATATTTAACATAGGATGGAAAAAGAAAGTAGCCCCAGGGAAAACTCGATTGGCGCCCAGATGGCAATAGTGTTGCAGATGATGAAGAGAAATCATCATCATGCACTGGCTGAATCCGGATATGATATAACTATGGAACAACTGGCGGTTTTGGAAACCCTGAAATTCCGTGGTGAGATGAACATGACAGAACTGTCAAATGCAGTTTGGAAGCAAAACGCCAATATCACCCGTATTGTTGATAAACTCGAAAAAAAGAAACTGCTGGAAAGAAAGCCGTTTTTGGATGATAGGAGGGCATTTATATTGGCAATCACTGAAAAAGGAAAAAAGATGTTTTCCAATGCTTTGCCGGTTGTCCTTGAAGTTTACAAGCATGCAACGTCGAGCATTACAAAGGAGGAGCATAAAACTATACTTGCGGCATTAAAAAAAATGATAAGACATCTTTCTTCAGGATAATTTTTTTACCATATATTTGTCATATTAAATATATATATATTAAATATTGTTATATGAAATATCTAACTACTCTGGTCTTGATGTCCGCTATCGTTGTTTCCTGCAATCAGACGAATCAGGATTCATCCAGCAATACCACAGCACCTGTCAAAGAATATGGGAGACAGAATTATGCAGTTGTCTGGAACTGGATTACGAATGACAAACAATTGTTCGAAGACAATGCTGTCACCATATCCAATGAACTGGTGGATCTGTGGAAAAAAGACATAATAGAAAATGCCTACTTCAATTCGGAGGCGGAGTTCAATGATTCCCAGCAGTTTCCAAACATATCATTTTTCATCAAGGCGAAATCAAAGCGGGAAGCAAAAGAAATATTAAATGAGTTGACTGTAGTCCAAAAAAATATTTCCAAATATTCCATTTACCCGGTCGGCACAAAATGGCTGGGTCGTCAAAAGGAGGAAATCTATGAAAGAGGTATTACAAAGTCCTGGGTATCCGTATGGACAACACTTGGGTTTGAAAGTGTTGCTGAGCCAGATGAATTGGTGAAGGAGCAGAACGACACTATGATTGACCTGTGGAAGAAAGGTGTAGTTGAGAATGTTTATTTTGATATTGAGGGAGCCTCGGTCCGGAACGAGAAAACTGATTTTGTTTTTTTTGTAAACACCAACACAAAAGAGGAAGCAAAGGAAATCCTGGACGATCTGCCATTCACTAAAGAAGGTGTCGCTTCTTATCTGCTATTCCCCGTGGGGGTGTTCTGGATGGGCGAATACGAAGATCCCACCGGAAACTAAAGGAACACCGTATCATTTTAGCCGATAAACTTTAATAACTAATGAGAACCATTAAACAGGAACACTATTTCCCTGTAATCATCGCCATTCACTTTATTTTATGGTGGATTGACCTGACCATGTACCGGGGTGACTATGCCTATACTTCCCAACATATTGCAGGGGAAATATTTTCATCATGGGTAGTTACCGTATTTGCCGCAAACTTCCTGATGGCCACTCGTGCGAAATGGGTAGAGCGGATTTTTGGTGGATTGGATAAAATGTACATGATACATCGCAGATCAGGGATTATCGCAGTAGCGTTATTGATTCTGCACTTTATAGTGGTGCCCAGAAATCCCGAATTTTCGATTGGTAAACCTCTCGGGTTTTATGCCCTGATCTTGATTTTGATTGGTGTTGTTCTCTCCGCATCACCAGTTTTCAGGAGAAAGATCAAATATCATAAATGGATCAATATCCACAAATTGATGGGATTCTTCTATGTTCTGGGAATTGCTCATTCCTTCACAGTTCCAACGTTGACAAGTGAACTTCCAATTGTCAGGTCTTACGTTTATGGTATGGCCCTCATTGGAATTATTGCATGGTTCTACAGAGCATTCTTATATGGAATATTCAACCGGAAATTGCATTACGCGGTAGACTCATTGAAACGATTTGATAATGACATCACCGAAATCATCCTTAAACCCGTCAGTAAAAAATTGAGTTATACTCCTGGTCAATTTGCTTTTGTTTCATTTGATGGGATGAACAGGCGGGAGGCGCATCCGTTTACAATCAGTAATCATCCCTCTGATGATGGCTTACGTTTTACTGTCAAGTCCCTTGGAGACTATACATCTGAATTGCAAACGGCCCTGAAAGAGGGTACCAAAGCTAGAGTTGAAGGGTCATTTGGGCAATTTGATTTTACCCGGGCCAGGCATAAGGATCAGTTATGGCTTGCAGGGGGAATTGGCATTACGCCGTTTTTGTCATTTATGGGAGAAGTAAGCCCTGATTTCAATGTCACCTTTGTCTGGTGTGTAAAATCTGCGAGCCAGGCCAATTACAAAGATGAAATTGAAGAAGTGACCAAAAATAAGCCCAACATTGATTTCTATCTGTGGGATTCCGGTGAAAAAGGTTTTTTTTCAGTAGGACAGCTATTTGATTCCAGAAAAATCAAAGGCCACTCTGTCTTCATTTGCGGACCAGAGTCTATGAGGGAGAGTTATATCAGACAGCTACTGGAAAAAGGTGTACCAATTCGTGATATTCACTATGAGGAATTTAGTTTCCGGTAACCCTGATCATTCAGCAGCCAGGGCCTTTGGGTTATGAATTCAAAATGGTCTGATTCAAAAGCTGAAGTTCGCCCCCAGACTGAAGAAAACAGGCAGGAGGAATGGAGCATAATCCTCAAAATTATCGGGTAATTTCGCTGACAAAGATGCGTTTAATTCGACGTTGTTAAAAAAATATCCGCCAGCTACACCGATAAAAATCAGGCCTGAATCGTTTGTATACCAGCCATCCCTGACTTCAGGAAAAACTTCCCGGTACTCTGTTGTATGCTTCCGGTAGGTCATCAAATATTTTCTGTAGGATATGCTTAAGCTTGAAAACCATTTATCCTGATAATATCCGGGATTTACCGTTACATTAAAATTGTAGGTACTTCCATGGCTTAAATTGTTGCTGAAGAATTTGGTCCTGAGGTCAACTGTTGTTCTGATGTCCCATTCATTGTCCAATAGAAATGTACTGCCTGCAATTGCGATCCCTGCCGATTTACCAAATAGTGCCAAAGGGCTATTGATCGCTAAAGATGTTAGTACTTTCTTTTCCTGAATACTGAAAACATGACCAACTCCCAATGCAACGGACAGGGAAGGGTCCAGTTCGGTTGACAAGTGGCCGTAGGTTTTGGATTCACTCCTTGTAAAGAAATTGTTTTGAATACCCTGGGACCTGGCAATTGATATTGAGATCGTGGATATCAATATGATGAGCATCAGTGTCCTCATATAACTACTCATTTAGAAAGTTTCTAACTATGGGAACAGCAACTGTTGGCTTGAAAATAAAAAAATAGTGCCCTGAGTCACTGATCTTCACCATTTCTACATTTTCAAAAAAGGGTTGGTGAAATTCTTCCTGAAAATCATATCCAAGACTGCTATGATCTGCAGCCATAATTAATACCTCATTCTGAAATTTGTTCCTGAAATCATCCAGGAAATTCATGTTTTTGTAGGACTCATCCAGAAAGCCCAGCCAGTTTAGTATGCCTATCGCAGCAAAATACCCGAACCTGGAGGGATTGGTCATCGAGAAATCTTCATTTCCAAATAGCTGATCATCTGCGCCGAATTCCAATTGCAGCATGGCCCACATATAATCAGCTTCCGCATGACTATTAGGCAGAGTATATTCAAAAGCCTCCAGTACCTGATTCAACTCATTTGACAAAATGCCAGGGTCATCACCATTATCCCAACCCTCATTTGCCTCTTTTGTCATAGCCATTGGTTCGGCAAGGATGAGTTTGTTGACATTTTCCGGATAATTGTACGTATACAAGGTTGCGTATAATCCACCGAATGAATGACCAAGCAGGTTGATCTTTTGACCGGGAGAATATTGTGCTTTCAGATCATTAATATCCTGCATGTAAGTGATGCCTGTCACGTCCGGTTCATCTACCCTCTGAGATAATCCGGCTCCCCTCTGGTCAAATAGAACAAGAAAATACTGATCGCTTAATGAGATAAGATTATCATAGGCGTGATAATCCATTGCGCCCGGGCCACCATGCAAAACAACCAAAACGGGGTTGGATGGATCACCAAATGTTGTCAAATGTAATAGAACCCCGTCACTCGTTTCAAAACGAGGCAAGGTCAGATCCTGTGTAACAGTCAGGGGCACCAGGTTCCCATCTTTTTCAGGATCATGAAATTCACAGGAAACTATTGAATAAGTCAGTAGTACGTAAATAGAGGCTAATTTGAGTTTCATTTTTCAGGTCACTATATCCGAAAGTCCATTTTTGCCAATTTCAGAAAATGACATTTTGATGCAAAACATTACAAGGTCCAATTGGTGCGGAAATCCGGAACAATTTTGATTTTGGACGAATCAGTACCTTCTACAGGATCTATTTTATGGTTTTCGAATTGAATTGTGATCTGTATGCTGTTGGAGTTGTTTTGGTGAAAAACCTGAAGGAACTATTGAATGCTGATTTTGAGATATAGCCATTGTCCCTGGCGATTTCAATAATGGTTCTCTTATCATTCGGATCTTCCAGGGCTTTTTTTATTTCCCGGATCCTCCTTTTATTGATAAAGGTGAAGAAGTTTTCGCTGAGTCTTTTGTTGATAACTTTTGAAATCAGGTATACCGGAAGGTGCACCATTTCTGCAAATTCCTTGATGGAAAGGGAGGATTTCCTGAATATTTCTTTGCGTTCCGTCACGTCCAGTATCTTGTCCAGGTAATCCTGATATTTCTTTTCTTCGTCATGTCTTTTATGCGTAGATGGTTTCTGGTCAAGCAGCGCTATGTTGTGAACAAGCTGAACGTGATTTTTATAAAACAACTGGGGTTGATAGAAGGTGAAATAACCTGCAACGTACAAAAAAATGGAGCCTCCGATGGCTGTCAGGAAGTGAATTACAAAGGGAACATCAATTTCCAGGATCTGAAGGTTGGTGATGATGAATGCCGCGAGATTCAGCACCAGTATTGATCCGGAAATGACGATAAGCCATGAAAGCTTGATAGTTTCAATTTCGGAAAATACATTTTTGACCTTTGTTCGGTATTGCGTGGTTACGAGGAACATCCAGATTCCGTAGACCACCCCAAAAGCTCCAAGGAATTCTCCCTCTATAATGTCCGGTACGAGCAACTCATTCCTGACATAAACCCTTTCGAAAAACGAGATTTTGGCGTCTGCATCCAGAAAATAGAACCTGGACTTATATAACATGTAGAATAGAAAAGGTATGGCGTGGAGCAGTTGGAGTGTACTGATATGGGAAATACTTCCGGTAAGGATTTTAGCATACAATAAAACCAGAGGCAAAATGATCAATACAACCGGGGCTGTTATTTCAACAAGGTACGGGTACCTGGAATGATCGGTAGAAAGAAGGTAAGCCACAGCCAGGGCCAGTGAAATAATCAATAATGCGATTGATAGTAAGGTATTCTCAGTACGTCCTCTTTCCCTAAAAAACAGCGCAAATGACAGTATTATTCCCTGGAGTGAAGCTAATAATAGAATAAGAGAGATTATGCGGTCCATGATCCTGATCAAATTTAATCGCTTTAGATGAGGTCAGGTATGCAATCCTGAGCCCCGGACCTCTAAATACTCCTTCAAAATATCCGGTTTAGCTGGTGACCTTATTTGGATCGTCAGCTTTTTTATAAGAATTAATCAATTTGGGGTCAGGTTCTCTAAGAGATTCCATTTAGCAGTTATGAGGTTTATGGATGAATTATTGATTTTCTTTATGGTACTTTGAAGGATCAATGAATAATGATCGGAGCATAATACCGGATTCCAAACTCGTTCAACTGCTGAAGGAAGATAACGAATTAGCCTTTGATGAAATCTTCAGCAGGTATTGGGAGAGGCTGTTTGTTACAACCAGCAACGTTTTGGGAGATGATGATGTGGCTCAGGATTTAGTCCAGGAAATATTTGTCAGTCTTTGGGAAAGAAGAAAAAAAGTTGATATCAACAATCTCTCCGCATTCCTTTTCCAGGCAGCCAGAAACCAGGTGGCCAAAAGCATCAGAAAGACCAGGTTCACTGTGGCACATGAGGAAGCTTTGAATGAGGCAGTCTTTGTGAATACAACCGAACAGCTGATAGATTATGAGGAACTTCGAACCACAATCGACAGGTCTTTGCAGCATTTACCGTCAAGGTGCCGGGAGGTATTTCAACTAAGCAGGTTCGAGCACCTTTCGAACAAGGAAATTGCAGAGAAGCTGGGTTTGTCCATTCGCACAGTTGAGACACACATCAGTAATGCCATAAAGCACTTAAGGAATTCCATCGACCCTTCTTCAATAGCCCTTTCAGCATTGATCTTGTTAGTGCCCTGACATCTTCAGGACCATAGCTTAAAGAAATTTTTTCAATTTCATTTACGTGTGCCTGGTGCTTTACGGTACTACTATCAGAAAGTCTTTTACATGAACAAAGAAGAATTTTTTGAATTAGCTGAAAAATACTCAAGAGGCTGGTGCACGGAGCAGGAGGCAAAATTGTTTGATAGCTACTTTGACCTGTTGCAAAAAGAAAATGGCAAGTGGGACGATTGGGATCTGTCAATGAAAGAGAAAACCAGGCTGGAACTTTACCAGTCGATCAAAAACGCGATCTCCACAGATAGCAATAAAGATCGTAAATGGAGATTGAATCCCGTTTTCAGAATTGCAGCATCCATTCTGATTGTATTTTCACTAGGCTTGCTGTACTATTCAATCATCAATTATACGGCGGAACCGGTGTTGTTGACAAAATCCACCGCAAAAGGTCAACAGGCCACCATTACGTTAAGTGACGGTTCCACGGTGAGATTAAATGCGGATAGTGAACTTTCGTATCCTGAAAAGTTTGACGGTTCATTGAGAGAGGTGCAGTTAAAGGGAGAAGCATACTTTGAAGTAAGAAGAAATCCCGAAGTGCCATTTACTGTTTCATCAGGAGGCGTCAATACCACAGTTCTTGGTACTGCTTTTAATATTAAATCTTTCGAAGGGGAAAATACTTCGGTTACACTTTCTTCAGGAAAAGTTTTGGTCCGGGCCTATGGACAGGAGAGAACACTTGCTCCTGGTGAGCAGGCAACATTTGATATCGGCACAAATGATCTTGTTACTTCAAGTGCAGATCTGGACGTAGTCCTGTCCTGGACCGAAGGGTTTATCCAGTTCCATGACGCCCGCTTTGAAGATGTCATCAAAACACTCGAACGATGGTACAATGTGGATATAATTCTGGTAAACCCGGAGATCGGCGCGTGTTTGCTCAGTGGCAAATTCAGGGAAACCAAAATCAATAATGTATTGGAAGGATTAAAATTTTTAATTGATATAAGCTATGAAACAAAAGATTTCAAGGAAATCTATATAAGAGGGAATTCCTGTAACTAAAAAATGTAGCCTGACTCTACTGGTACTAGATCCAGGCTACTACTAACAGATTTTATAACATAAAACCAGTCAAAACTAGTGAAAAATCATTTTAGAAAGACGATTTTGTTTACATCTAAACATACATTTCGGCTTTTCCTTATAAATCTCCTCTCTCTTCAATTATTGTTTGCAAATGACACAAAAGCGCAATCGCTTTCCAATATTGAAGTCACTTTCGAATCCGGATACTTTGAATTAACACAAATATTCGAAATTGTAGAGCAGCAAACTGAGCTGGTTTTTGCATATGATGCTAAAATCGGTACCATCAGGTCAAAGTTCAGACCCCCGGTACGATCTACAGTGAAGGAACTGCTGAAACTTCTGGCTAAGGAATATTCTCTTCAGTTTAAGCAAATTGACAAAACGATCTATGTAAAGTGGGTAAAAGAAAAAACTGCGGAAAAAATCCCGGAAATAATTGAAGAGATAGTCATAAGCGGGACCGTGACGGATGATGGGGGAGAGCCCTTAATTGGCGCTACGGTCAAGGTGAAAGGGACATTGAAAGGAATAGTCACAGACATCAATGGAAACTTTGAACTGACTATTGATGATTCCGACAGGTTTTTGGAAGTTTCATATATTGGATACAGAACGCTGGAAGTAGAAATTGGAAACCGGACTTCTTTTGCAATCGTTCTGCAGCTCGACATTCAAAATCTGAACGAAGTTGTTGTTGTTGGTTATACGACAAAGGAAAAGAAAGATCTGACGGGGTCTGTCGCTGTCGTTGGAACTGATGAGATTAAGTCATTCCCTGTTAGCAGTCTGGAAAACCTTATACAGGGTCAGGTACCTGGAGTGCAGGTATCGGGTACGGGAGCGCCCGGGGATGGAGTTTCCGTAAGGATCAGAGGTTACAGTACCATTGGCGACAATGATCCGTTATATATTATTGACGGAGTGCCAACAAAGGATAATATTAACCTCATAAATCCCAATGATATTGAATCCATGCAAGTATTGAAAGACGCTGCAGCAGCTTCAATATATGGATCAAGGGCGGCAAATGGAGTGGTAATCATCACCACGAAACAAGGCCAGTATAATCAAAGCAGGATCACCGTTGATGGTTATTATGGAATTCAGCAGGTAACAAACCTGCCGGAAATGATCGGAACTGAAGAATGGGGTGAATTGTTATTTGAAGCTCAACTCAATGACGGCATTGTCCCGGGCAATCCCGTTTACGGGCCGGGACCTGATCCGGTAATTCCCGAGTTCCTTGTTCCGGGACTTACCGACGGGGATTCTGCCAGAGCCAACAGGGCCGGTACGGATTGGTTTGATGCCCTGTTTGATCCAGCCGTTATCCAGTATTACAATATTGGATATGAAGGCGGAACCGACAATTTACGGTCTGCCGTGTCGCTTTCGATGTTTGACCAGGAAGGAACAATGAAGTTCACGGACTTCAAAAGGTATACATTCCGTGTCAACACCGAATATAAATCAGCGAACTCCATATTCAGGA
The DNA here is from genome assembly GCA_028278225.1 of Cyclobacteriaceae bacterium. Lineage (GTDB taxonomy): Bacteria > Bacteroidota > Bacteroidia > Cytophagales > Cyclobacteriaceae > JANQEU01. The sequence continues at coordinate 177,706 of JANQEU010000085.1, read as the reverse complement.
TCGGTGACAATCTATCATATATTTATTCGGACAGGACTTCCGTGAGTAATAACCAGGCGCTGGGATCGTCATTTATCAACGCCCTGAGGATGCACCCGATCGTTCCGGTACGTGATGTAAATGGCAACTACTTCAGTGGCATAGACGGTGTAAGGGGTGCTGACAATCCTGTGGCTTTGAATTATTATGGATTACGAGATGATACCAATATTCAGAGCAGGATTTTCGGGAATGTGTTTTTTGAAATCCAACCTGTCGAAAACCTAAGGATAAAATCGGACTTTGGGCTGGACTATACACTACGCACCAATAAAAACATCAATTATTCATTTGTTGCCGGTGATGCCGAAAACGAGGAGACATTTCTATCCAGAGGCCACTCCAACACTGTCAATTGGGTTTGGAACAATACGCTTCAGTACACAAAAGTTTTTGGAGATCATTTAATCAGGACCTTGGTAGGAACGGAAGCTATTAGTTTTTCTTTTGAAGGTATCAATACTTCCAGAAAGGGATTCTTCACCGACAATATTAATTATTTGCTTTTATCTGCAGGCGAGGGAAACATCCAGAACGGTGAAACTTACACGGAATGGACTTTGTATTCCCTGTTTGGCCAGGTGGAGTATGATCTCAAAAACAAATACTTGCTGAATGCCACATTGAGAAGAGACGGATCCTCCAGGTTTGGCAGGTCAAACCAATTTGCGCTGTTTCCTGCGCTCTCGGTTGGATGGAGAATAACGGAAGAGATATTCATGTCAGGCAGACCTTCTTTTATTTCCGATCTGAAACTTCGTGCATCCTGGGGGCAAAACGGGAATCAGGAAATTGGGGACTTTCCCACTTTCTCAACCTTTGCAAGAAATTCAAATAATACGGATTACGACATTGAAGGGACAAACAACAGCGTAGCGGTAGGTTTTGCTCCGACGAGAATCGGAAACCCGGATGTAAAGTGGGAAGGAACAACACAGACAAATTTTGGAGTTGATGCCGTATTGCTGGCAGACAGACTATCAGTTTCTATCGATTATTTCATCAAGAAAACTGAAGATATACTGCTGCAGCCACCAACATCTGCCGTATTTGGCCAGGCTGATGAGCCATTTGTCAATGTCGGAAAGATGGAAAACAGGGGATTCGAAATTCAAAGCTCATATCTAAGCGAGCAATTTGGAGATTTCTCCTTTCGCATTTCTGCCAACCTTAGTGCGATCAGAAACAAAGTGCTGGCACTGGATAATTCCATTGAGTTTTTGTCCGGATTAGATGATAATACCTTTTCACGGAATCTGACAATATCGCGAACCCAGGTAGGTCAGCCAATAGCCAAACTGTATGGTCATGTAGTTTCAGGGATATTCCAAAGTGAAGAGGAGGTTTCTGCACACGCTGATCAACCGGGAAAAGCTGTGGGCAGGATGAAGTTCCGGGACTTAAATGAGGATGGTATCATTGATGATGCGGACAGGACATTCATCGGCAATCCACATCCTGACTTTATGTATGGGTTCACCATTTCGGCCAATTACGGAAACTTCGATCTAAGTGCATTTTTTCAGGGTGTACAGGGTGTTGATCTGTTCAATTTTACTAAATACTATACTGATTTCTTTTTTGATACGCGGATTGGAAAAAGCAAACGGATCCTGGATGCCTGGAAGCCTTCCAAAACAGGAACAGATTTATCGCAATTATCTACGGTCGATGCAAATAACGAACTGCGTTCATCGACTTTTTTTGTTGAAAACGGATCATTTCTCCGGTTGAAGAACTTACAGATCGGATATAATCTACCGGAAGGATTATGGGGATTAAGATCTGTTCGGATTTACATTCAGGGACAAAATATGTTGACGTTCACCAGTTACGGAGGCGTGGATCCCGAAGTGAGTTTAGTGAATAATTCATCAGGAAGACGGAACCTTGATATAGGTGTTGACCGGGGAATATATCCGAATGCAAGGACCGTCACAACGGGTATAAGTTTATCATTTTAAAACTGGCTGATTAATTATGAAAAGAATATTTGTTGTCATCGTTTTTATTGTCTTCAGTTGTTCGGATGACTTTTTGGAAACAACACCCCGCGGGGAGTTATCATCATTGGTCGTAAACAATGATGCGGATGGTATTGAGGGTTTATTGATTGCTGCCTATAGCTCACTTAACGGTCAGTACGATAATAGTACGGTCGCTTACAATTCACCTGCATCTAACTGGACCTTTGGAGATGTGGTCTCGGATGACGCTTACAAAGGAAGCAGCGGTATCTCCGATCAACCCGGGATCCACAGCATGGAGACCTTTACTACGGATGCCAATGTAAAGGATGTTCAAAGAAAATGGGAGGCACTGTATGAGGGCGTGGTCAGATCAAATAATGCAATCGCAGCGATCAGTAATTTTAATGGATTCAGTGAGTCTGAAAGATCCGTTCGTCTGGCTGAAGGTCGGTTTTTACGGGGACATTACTATTTTGAACTGAAGAAAATATATGACCGGATTCCTTATTTCCGGGAAGGGGTAACACCTGCCGAACTCAGCGAAATCACCAATACCGAATATACTTCGAATGAGATTTGGGATTTCATCGAAGAAGACTTCCGGGAAGCCGCAAACTCATTGCCGGACATCCAGGAACAGGTGGGAAGAGCCACCAGTGGTGCGGCTTATGCATACCTGGCAAAGGTGCACTTGTACCAGGAGGAATGGCAGGAAGTCATTAATGCCACAGATGGGGTACTGAATAGTGGCGCCGGATACCAGTTATTGACCAGCTATGGAGATATTTTCAATCCTGAAAGGAACAATAGCGACGAATCTGTCTTTGCCATACAACACTCCATAAACGATGGGGCGGACAGAAATGGCTTCAATGGCAATATTGGAGACCGGTTGTCGATGGTAGGCGGTCCATATCCCCGGCTATACGGATTTCACATGCCATCTCAAAATTTGGTAAACTTCTTCAAGACGGATAACCAGGGGCTACCGTTGCTCAATTCTTTCAACAATGGAAACCTCACAACAAATGACCTGGTTGATCCGAGGCTGGATTTCACGGTCGGAAGGGAGGGAATCCCGTTCTTTGATGTTGGTATCTTTCAGCCTACCTGGATGAGGGGTAACACCACTTATGGTGACTTTGGAAAGAAAAAGTACCAGGTGCCGTTGAATGAAGCTTATCTCTTAACGGTGTTCCCATACACAAATACATTAAACTATTACATCATTCGATATGCAGATGTTTTGCTTTTCAGGGCGGAAGCACTAATTGAGTTGGGCAGACCGGAAGAGGCCAGGGAAATTATTAATCAGGTCAGACGTCGCGCCCGTGATGGAAATATGGTGATGAATTCCGATGGCTCAGGGCCTGCTGCAAATTATATGATTGATGAATATCCGGGCCCCTGGACGGATCAGGAGTTTGCCCGGCAGGCTTTGAGAGCTGAAAGGCGACTGGAGCTGGCAATGGAAGGCCATAGGTTTTTTGATCTTGTCAGGTGGGGAATAGCGGAAAATACCATAGATACCTACCTGGAAAAAGAGAGGACAAGAAGACCCTATATGAATGATGCGGACTTTGTGTCAGGAAAGCATGAGTATTTCCCGATACCACAATCGGAAATTGATATTAGCGAAGGAAGAATAAACCAAAATCCCGGATACTGATGAAAACCACAAACTTTATATTATTTCTTACAACTGTATTAATACTTGGTTGCAGGCAAAATGAGATCTCAGACCAGGATTTCATTGAAAATGGTGCCGATCTTGGATATGTCTTTGAAGGTAAAGACACACAACTTGGTAAAACCTTTCCTTTCCTGTATTATCTGAGTCGCGATCAGGAGATATCTGCTTTTCTGATTCAGGATAATAGAAATGACTCTCTTTACAATGTCCATGTTGCCCGTATCACTGCAAATCTTGAGCGTTGTGGAGATGATATAAACTGTCTTCTCGGAGAAATTTCTTTTACAGGAGGAGAGAGGCAGGTGATTTCAAACCTGTTTGATAAATGGTCAGATGCTCCGATATTTCAGAGGCTATATGACGAACATCTGATAAGATCCGGTTTCTTCCAACTTTATCTTGATTATGACTTGTCCGGTTTTATGATGAAGGTATGGCAGGATGCCGCACTATCACTCGGTAATACAATTGATGTTTACGGAAAGGGAGAAGCTCCATTTTATCCCGATATCGACTCAATCAGCTATCAAATTGATGATGACTTTTTTGCAGAAGAGGTAAGAAAAATTCTCAAATCCAGTATTGGCGAGAACGGACTTTTTTTCCAACCCATTCTTGAGATTGCCTTAAAACTCCTGGACCTTAACAGACGCGATGAAGCCTCAAGGTATGAACCGCTTAGGGATGGTCAGAACAGGGCGGCATTCGAATACATCCCTGAAATAAATTGGGAGGATTATCCCTATTCTGCAATCGTGGTTTTGGGTGACGGGCCCGAAAAAGAAGGCGTCCCAATTGAGTCACTGGGACTTTTTAGGGTAAGACTTGGAGTGGAAAGATATAAGAATGGAATGGCGCCATTGATCGTTCTGACCGGGGGACATGTAAAACCATTTCTAACCCCATATTCCGAAGCAATAGAAATGAAAAGAGTGATTATGGAACAATATGATTTGCCGGAGAACGTACTTTTGGTTGATCCGCATGCCAGACATACCACCACCAACCTCAGAAATACATCAAGGCTATTGATGCGATATGGGGTTCCTTTAGACAAAAAAGTTCTGGTGACAACTTCGGAATCCCACAGTACATATGTCACATCACCAAAATTTCATTCAAGGTGCTTAAATGAATTGGGGTATTTACCCGTGATTTTGGAAGACCGTGTTTCAGAGTACGATGTAGAATTTCTTCCGAAAATCGAAAGTTTACACGTGAATTCCATGGATCCCCTGGACCCATGATCACCTTCAAAAGAGTATTACTAACATTTTATAACATAGACCAATTTTCAAAATGAAGAATCAATTCAAATTATTTAGCTTATTTCTTGGGCTTCTCGTCATCACCTCATGTAGTGACGATGATGGTCCCAAGAATGCGAATCCCGTTGCTGCCTTCCAGAGAAGTACAGCAATTGCAGTATTAGGTGCTCCCATCTCATTCACGGATGCATCTACTGATGAAGATGGCGAAATCGTCCAGTGGTTTTGGGATTTTGGGGATGGTACTGGTACATCATCCGACCAAAATCCAACCTACAGTTACTCCACGGAAGGCACATTTACAGTCACATTGACGGTAACAGATGACAAAGGAGGAACTGGTGAAGCAGAAGAGATTGTACGTATCGAAGGTAATTTCGTAAGCAACTGGGAGTTTTCAGCAACAGATGTTTTTGGAACGAGCGGACCGGTAATTGGCGTTGATGGCAAGATATTTATTGGTTCCCAGGACTTTAACATCTATGGAATCAATGCTGACGGTTCGGAAGCCTGGAGGTTTACGACTGAAAACAAAGTCAGATCGACAGGTGCCTTCTCGAATGGGATAGTGTATTTTGGAGGTATTGATGGCAAACTATATGCGCTTAACGGATCTGACGGATCGTTACAATGGTCTTACGATCTGGGCGACGAAGTTTTCATCGGTGGGCCTTCCATCAATGATGACGGTACTATTTTCATCGGTACCCGTGACCAAAATGTACCGGAAAACGTTTATGCTGTCAATTCCGATGGGACCTTGAAGTGGTCTGTTGCCGTTGGTGAAGGTGGTGCAAAAGTGCGGACTGCCGGAACCATCTCTGATGATGGATCCACTGTTTATTTCGGGTCCTCGGAAGGAGTACTATACGCGTTCAGCACTTCCGATGGCTCTGTCTTGTGGACATTTGCGACCGGTGGAAATATCGAAAGTACACCGGCCCTCGACAGCGACGGAGTACTATATATTTTGGATCTGATGACGGTCACTTATACGCTGTGAATTCGGATGGTTCGGAAAAGTGGAAGGCGAACCTGGATAAGGGAGAAGGTGCGAGACCTGCTTCATCTCCCGCAATTGGAGAAGATGGTACCGTTTATATCGGAACGAAGGAAACAAAATCTCTGCATGCCGTATCGGCAAGTGGCAGTGAGAAATGGGCATTTGTGACTGGCGATATCATTATCAGTGCTCCTTTTGTCGGTGATGATGGCGTAATCTATTTTGGTTCTTTCGACGGTAAGTTGTATGCGGTGAATTCCGATGGTACTGAAAGGTTTTCAATAACTTCGGGTGCAGACCTGCAAAAAACTGATGACGATGGAAACCCTGTTACGGGACGGGTATGGAGCGGACCTGTCGTATCAGGGGGTACACTCTACTATGGAGCATATGATGGCGTTCTCAGATCTTTGACTGTTTCCAGCCAGGGACCGGCAAATTCACCATGGCCAATGAGGGGACAAAATCCGCAAAGGTCTAATAAACGTTAGAAGTTACATGAATCCGGAAAGGGGGCTGTTTGTCCCCTTTTCCTTTTGGCATATTACTCAATGATGCTACTTAAATCGATAGATTGAAAACACTTCTTCATAGATTGTTCATTTGAGGTGCCGGTTGTAATAGATAAGTTCCAATTCGTAAAAAGCAGTTTTCCTTATCAGAACCTGCCGCCTGGACCAAACTATTAACCGGGATTATCTCAATTACAAAAAAAGGTTACCGGTAAAACCGGTAACCTCTCATTCAAGAATCAGGCATGGTAGTCCAATTCTTCATGTTCAATTTATAAAATCCGTCAATAATACGCCTTACTTCCACAATTCTTTATATGGAATCTAATATTTACGTTATGTACGGTCAAATGGGCTTTCGAGCCTGACACATGCCATGTTAGTTGATTTCCGGTATGCGAAAAGAAAGCTAATTTTGTCAAATGGATTTCAAAATATACAGGGAAGCGCTTCAGGCCGAAAAGAACGGAAACTGGGATGAGGCACACCGGATTGTTCAGGACATTCACACATCCGAAGCAGCGTGGATCCATGCCTATCTGCACAGAAAAGAGGGAGATCAATGGAACGCAGACTATTGGTACCGCAGGGCTCAAAAACCATCTTTCAAAGGAACACTCGAAGAGGAATGGGAACTACTTTGGAGTTATTTTGACAGCTAGTCATGATTGCCGGTGCTATTTATTTGTTCAAGGTATTCAATAACCTCATTGTGCGGCATGTACATGGACAATTCCAATAGCTGGGGGCCCAGACCATGATCAATAGCTGTTTTATCCGCATCCTTCTCGAACCGGTACCGGAATTTTCGTGATGTTATATATTTCAACCCCCACCACAGCATCCCCGGGGTGGATCGCTGCCTGTAATAAGCGAAGTGAGCCATTTCATGCCCAATCACACCAACTTGCTTATTCAGAGATATTCTTTTGACAAATGAATCGGGGCTGATCACCAGTTTGTACCGGTGAGATCTTCTTGGTTTTAGTACATTCCACCCCGAGTAGCCTGCCATTATGGGATACCTGGCTTTAGGTCGTTCCACTATCCTGATCTCATGACCGAAAAGCTCCGGATAATACTGAAGTGCCAGGTAAGCGGGCAATTCCAGATCATCAATTTGCGAATTAATGTGATGCTGATACCTTTTACGAAGTGAATCAATGTCTCGTGTAGCAGAATAATTGCCAGGATAAGTTATCTGGGCGATTAATGAGACAGACACCAGGAAGCAGGGGGCCAGAGAACCAAGGGTTTTAATCATTTAAATCAGCTGATTCTTTTTCCTAATCTTATGGTGCAGCTGCCTGTTGCTGGAGAGCATCTGTAAAGTCTTATCCTGTTTTCATCATCCTGAAAAATTTGCATGTCAAATTCAGGCTGGTCCTCCGGTTCCTGGACACGCCAATCAACGAAAAGCAAAAACAGACCATTGTCGAATTCGTAATCACCTTCAGTCAGTATCTGTCCGGTGCAGAGACTTTCAACGGTAAACCTGAAATCTGTGGTGATTGTAATGAGTTCTTCCTGGAGATAGATGACATTACAATCAACGGCCTGCCCGCCAATTGTGTCGATCTGGTAGGAGCCGATCCAATACTCCAGGCTGAACGTATCAAAATTGCCGGATTTGTCCTCATCGCAGGCCAATGTCATCACTGTAGCAATCATCACGAAAAAAACCCTCAATACTGTTCTTCTTCCCATCTATCCATTCAAATGATCTATAAATGTAAACAAGATTTGCTCATATATTTTTAAAAAACCCTTCATACATGCTATGACATCGACATTGGATCTGTTTCACAATTATTTGCAAGGAAAAGAAATGGAGAGAATGCAGTTGCTGCGACATTTTGGTCAACAATATCTCCAAACCTGAACTTCCCGGTTCTCTGAAGTGATTATTCAATAAAATCAAAAGAAATGCGAACTCACAAAAACAGTTTGAAGATGAGCAAATTATTTCTAACTGCTTTATTGGTGGTGTTTGCCGGGCTGACCTTTGCCGGCAATGAAGCTGATACCTATAAAGTAAATGTTACAAGCTCCACCGTCAAATGGACGGGATACCATCTGGCCAAATCCTACGAGCATTACGGTTATATTACCATCCAGTCCGCTACTATTGAAATGGAAGGCAACGACCTGGTAGGAGGGGAATTTGTGATAGACATGAACTCACTGTCCAACACAGATATTGCAGATGAGAAAGATAATGCCAAGCTTGTCAAGGATCTGAAATCCAAGAGATTTTTTAATGCAAAGGAATTTCCTACGGCATCTTTGAAAATCAGGGCTGTTGAAAAGAAGAGCGATAATGCTTATGGCGTAACTGCTGATATTACCATTCGCGGCATAACAAAGGAAATTCAGTTTGATGCTACACGGACAAAAACCGGGAACGAAGTGGAATTTACCGCTGCCATAGAGGTCGATAGAATTGCCCATGATGTAATGGCCATGTGGTCTATTGAGAATGCCATTTTAAGTAACAAATTCGACCTGGAAATCAAAGTCGTGGCATCAAGATAAATAAGTTCCAGCTATCATTTTTTGAGGTGTCCCGGTGCTTTTCGCCAAGTTTCCGGGTCACCTTCTATTTCACTTGAATACACGTTTCCTGGTACGGAAACTTGTCGCCGACATACTCGGCCCATTCTTCACGGGTCAAATTGCGATCCACAAAATCGCATATCCGGTCCGCAAGTATTTTCGGATCCATTGGCCAGACCCTTAGGAAATTGTCCTTGGAACCGGTGATGATCTGTTCCCCGGTGACATCAAATTTTGCTGTCAATACCCAGTCGTTGTGATCGTCAAAGATTGTCGGAAGCTTTCGTGTATTTGTCAAATCCCACAACCTTGCCGTGCGGTCCCGGCTGGCCGTGAGCAGGTATTTGTTATCCGGGCTGAAATCAACATCCGTCACGGCAGACTGATGGCCTGAAATCACCCTGACCACTTCTTTTCTTTCTATGTCCCAGAGTATGGCATCGCCTTTTTCTCTGCCTATGGCCAGCAGATTATTGTCATTGCTGATCGCAAGAGCGTTGATAGCGTATGACTCATCGAAATAATGATTGGTCTGATTTATCTTATCCCAGATCTTGACATCCCCCTTGTCCGTACCGGCGAAGATTGTCTGATCATCAGCTTTTATGGCAAGTGACAGCACTTTTTGATCAGAAGAACCAATACCAACGGAATCAAAAGCAATTCCTTTTACCTTCAGCTCACCCTTTCTGTTTACCGTTAGATATTTATTTTCACCCGGCAGGAAAATAGCGGATTGAGAAAATTCCTTGTCCACTACGGCATTGGGGCCCTCCCTGGGAATGTTGTTCATATCTACCAGAACTACACCCACATCCTTCGCAACGATCAGCAGCAATGTTCCGTCATCACTTACATCAATTGATTTAATGAGGTGCTTACCGGTGTACATCACAGTTGGGATGGTGGTAAGATCGTTCAAATCCCATTTCAGGACCTTGCCATCCGATCCGGCCGAATAAAATATATTCGGATCACTGCTGAATTTGATGGAAACCACGGATTCATCATGCCCGATTACCTGGTTGAATGCTTTTTGATTGTAATTGTCATAATCCAGGTACTTATTTGCATAGTACAGGGCAGAATAGACCTTCAGATGAGAGGCATATTTTTCAACGCTCGACGTGATCCAGAAATCGAAAGCCTGTTTCGCAATCAGCGCCTTCAATTCGGGCTGATAAAATGGTGTAAGCAATGACCTTTGAGACATGGATTCCACCAGTTCCGTGGATTCCAGTGACTTGATACGTTCCATCAGCGCCCCGGTAATATCGCTTGCTATACTGTCATTGTAGACAGAATCAGCCGGTTGCGCCAGGATTGACAAATAGGAAAGGAGGTAACCACAGAAAACAGACAGGCGTTTTACTTCCACAACTAATTGAAATATTTAATGTGATATAATTTACTGAGAATAGATCAGAATCTTTAAACGGATCAGAGAAAATCGCTGATTTTGGCCCTGTTCAGAACCGGATCGGGGCTCCTGGAATGCTCTCATGCCTGAAAATCACTATCACCGGCAAAATCATGTAGTTACATTGATGGCAGAATTTTAAAGAGTTACGAATCTTGCCAAATCTCTCATTGTACACTTAATGTTGACATCAATTTTCGATCAGTGAACTTTCCTTGTCGTTAATTCGCAAGGTTTTCGGATATACTTATGTAGTTCGGCAGCCACATGAAAACGATAAGAACTATGAAAAAAATCATATTGCTGACATCATTCTTAATCTCTGTGATCAGTGCCGTGAATGCCCAGGATTTTTACCGGATCACAGATTTTTTCAATGGGGATCATTCCGGAGATCGCCAGTGGAATATGCAATTGGGAAGTATTGAGACTTTCGCATTGCAAACCGGTAAGCAAACGGTTATCATCGAACCGGCGGATCGGCAGAGTTTCATATTACCTGAAAGAGTTCACTACAGAAGTGATTCCGGTCACAATGTGTCAACCACAGACGGTGAAATTGATTTCACAGTTTCGAAAGATCCGCTTTTAGACTGCCTGGTCCGTTTTTACGTAGTGGGAATCGGACCGGTCGACCGGGTAAAATACGAATGGGATTTTGGTGACAATACAGGCAGTGAGTCGAAGAATACTTCTCATGTCTACACATCCTCCGGTGAATTTGTAGTTACCTTAACTGTATACGGTGACTCAGGTTTACACAAGTCTGTTTCAAAACGTATTTTGATAAACAGCGCGGATAGCTATTTGGCAAAAACCGGGCTAGATGACAAAAGATAAATCCATTCATAGGGTGGCTGTGGAAAAGTACTTCTTTCCGGAAGTACAAATGGGAATGAGGTTTTTGGGGAAGCGATGATCCCTAAACCTCAATTCCCTGAGATATTTTATTCTTCCCTTAAAACTTTGGTAGGCGATAATGTGGACGCCTTGTAGGACTGATACCCCACGGTCACCAGGATCAGGATCATTACCGCAGCCACAGTTGCCGTGTAGATCGTCCAGTCGTTGGCGGTCCTGTATTCAAAACCATTCAGCCATTTTTGTACCAGCCAAAAACTCGCCGGTATGGCAACTGCCATAGCCAATATTGCAATGGTCACGAAATAGCGTATCTGAATGACCATTACCCTGAGTACGGAAGCGCCAAGAACTTTTCGAATGCTGAATTCCTTCCGTTTTGACCTGGCAACATAAGCAGCCAACCCGAACAGCCCGAGGGATGCAGTGATGATCGTGAGAATGGCGAGGATGGAAGTGAGTTCTCCCAGGCGTTTCTCACTTTCGAAAAGCTTGTCAAACTGGCTGTCAACAAAGGAATAATCAAATGGCTTTCCATTGGACAATTCCATCCACCTGTTTTCCACATTGGTCACCGTATTCAGGATATCATCAGTTTCAAGTTTCATCGTAATGAATCTCCCTCTTTCACCACAGAAAAAAGCCATGGGTTTGATAGAGGACTTGAAGTCCTGGAAATGAAAATCCTGCACTACGCCAATGACATTAAAGGGTTGCAGTACACCTTCATCTTCAAACTCAAATATTTGCCTGTTGTCCAGGTCCTTCCAGCCTGAAAGCCTGAAGGCCGCCTCATTTATCACCACGGAATTTTCGTCAAGTTCCTCGTCTGTAAAGGCCCTTCCTTCCTTCAACTGGAACCGGAAGGTTTCAAAATGATCCTTGTCCGTGTAATAGAAATACAACAAATGATCCTCCTGGGGATCTCCAAACCGAAAAACAGAATTGTTGTAAATGAGCGGGGGAAACCCTTGCGTGATATTCACGGATCTTACCTCAGGTACAGCCAAAACCTCATTCTTAAATGTTTCCTTGTTTGACAGTCCATTTGCATTAAACACCACCATTATTTTGTCCTTGTCAAAACCCAGATTTTTGTTACGCATCATGTCCAGTTGTTTGAAAATGGTGATCGTCAGAATGATGGCTACGGTCGTCAGTGCAAACTGGAAGCCTACCATTAAATTCCTTGCATTCAATTTTCCGGCAGAGGCATGGATATGCCCCTTGAGAATGGATATTGGTTGATAAGAACTCAAAATGAGTGCCGGGTATATGCCTGACAGGACGCTGATCAGCACTACAAACAACAGGAAGTACAAAAGATAATTCAGGGTAAAAACATCCGGTAATGCAAAATCTTTTCCGGTGATGTGATTGAAGTAGTCCAGGCCGAAAATCACACCTACAAGGGCAATAATGCCTGCAATGAGGCAATATGAAAATGACTCGAAAAGATGTTGAAAAATAAGCTGTCGTCGGTAGGCTCCAACCGATTTTCTTATACCGACTTCTTTTGCCCTGTCGGTGGCCCTGGCTGTCGACAGATTCACAAAATTGGTGCCCGCAACGATTAGTACAAATAAACCTACTACGGAAAAGATCAGGACATTTTGTATATCTCCATTTGCTTCCAGCTCACCATCGTAATGGGACTTTAAATGGATATCATGAAGGGGTTGGATCCAGTATCCATAGTCGCCGCCTCCTTCACGAAACTCGGCTAGAGATATTCCAAGATATTGCCGGATCTCGGGTCCGACGTATTTTTCAACCAGTTGATCCAATTGGGTTTGTATCTCATTCAGATCGGACTCGGGATATGCTTTGAAATAGGTGTAGAGGCTATTACTCGTCCATTGCGGGTTTTCACTGTAATCCCACGAGCTGATTGAGAGGATCATGGAGAACCGGAAGTGAGAATTCATGGGAGCTTCTTCCGCCACCCCGGTTATTTCGTAGGATTGCTCGGAATTTCCAACCACCAGGATCCTGCCCACTATTTCATCATAGGAGTCATTTCCATAGTACTTTTTTGCCAGTTTCTCTGTGAGTACAATGCTGTTTTTGTCCTTTAAAGCTGTAACCGGATCGCCGGCGATCAATTTGAAGTCAAAAAACTCAAAGAATTCCCTATCTGCCAAAAGCACATCATTCTCGGCAATAGGCTCTTCACCGATATGCACCAATAGACTGGGCCATTGACCAAGTCGAATACTTTGCTCGATTCCGGGAACTTCGGTATTCAGCGCTTTGGCCATGGGTGCGCAGGTGTTGACGCCATCAAACTTGTTTCCTGACAGAATGCCCGATATACCTACCCTGTAGATCCTGTCACTGTCGCGATGAAACCTGTCATAAGAAAGCTCGTCAAATGTGTAGAGTGCAATGATGTAGCTGATGCCTATTCCCAGGCTGAGCCCCAGAATGCTCAGTAAAGAAAAAACAGGGTTTCGTTTAATGTTTTGAATGAAAACACGGAGATAGTTGAAGATCATGGTCTTTGGTTTTTATAGTAGATGGCACAACAATGTCAAAAGTTGCACCGCGAGACTTCAAACCAAAGACATCAGTCTTCCTCAAGCGTTTCCAGGATATCCATAACCTCCCCGTAATCACTAAATCCGGGTCTTTCCTCAGATGTTCCGGAAAGTTGTATACCATGCCAGCAATCGGACAGGCTTGAAACAGATTCCGGTGTATTTCCAAACGCCCTGATAAGCTTGGTTTTTGCGGCTAAGTCACCTACGGAACTGTCAATCTGATGAATTAATGATTTTTCTTCACTGGTAATGACAATGTACTCCGCTAAATCCGCGATCTTTTCGAGTGCTGACCCAAAATCGTCCACATTATCCGGGCTTACCTGAACATTAAGAATAAGTGGCGTTCCGATGGTACTGAGTTCTTCAAGATCGTCCGGCTTTGAGGTTTCAATAAAATCCAGAGCATACTCCGTAGCGGATATTTTAATATCCTCTACGTTCATGTCACTAAATTCCCCTGCAAAGCTCACACCTGCTACCCAATTAGTGATCTCTTCAAATGTTTCAGGTGAAACATACCCTTCAGTCCCTTTTTTAAGGTTAAACCCCAGGATATCCGCCATCATTCCCGCACAATAACGTGCATCGCTCAGGTTTGAGATTTTACTGATCTTGACAAACTTCTTCAAAGCCATAATCCAAATTTAGCAACTGGAAATGAATGCACATCCGGTTCCCGGCGATTCCTCCATCACCCGGATTTTCCGGTGTTGGAATTATCTTTTCCTTTCATTCCACTATTCCCTAGATTAACTCAATGAATCAATTACACTTAACCAATAGAGCCATGAAGAGATTACATTTTATTCTATTTGGAATTTTTATTTCCATCGTTGGATTTGCACAGGAAGATTCTCCATTTTCAGCAAGCACGTTTAAAGGGCTGAAAATGAGAAATGTTGGCCCTGCGTTTACGTCAGGCCGTATCGCAGATATTGCCGTTCATCCTGAAAATGACAATGTATGGTATGTGGCTGTAGGTTCCGGAGGAGTCTGGAAAACCAAAAACTCAGGCGTAACATGGGAGCCAATTTTTGATGATCAGCCAAGTTACAGTATTGGTTGCATCACGATTGACCGGAACAATCCCCATACCATTTGGGTTGGAACCGGAGAAAATGTAGGTGGTCGTCATGTCGGTTACGGAGACGGTATTTACAAAAGTGACGATGACGGCAAGTCATGGAAGAATGTGGGACTCAAAGCCTCCGAACACATATCCAGGATCATTATTCATCCGGAGAATTCGGACATCGTCTGGGTTGCCGTTCAGGGTCCCTTGTGGAAAAGCGGGGGAGAAAGAGGGCTATATAAAACCGTGGATGGAGGAGAGAATTGGCGAAAAGTTCTTGGAGACGGAGAATGGACGGGTGTCACGGATATTGTGATTGATCCCCGGGATCCTGGTTGGCTGTATGCAGCGACCTGGGACAGACACAGAACAGTTGCAGCCTATCTGGGTGGTGGTCCCGGTTCGGGGATCCATCGCAGTACCGATGGCGGGGAGACCTGGGAAAAACTTACGTCCGGTATCCCAAAATCCAACCTTGGTAAAACTGGCCTGGCCATATCGCCCCAGAATCCGGAGGTGATCTACGCCGCAATCGAATTGGACAGGACCACGGGCGGAGTATTTATGTCCACCAATCGGGGCAAGACATGGAAAAAGCAATCGGATGCCGTTTCGGGTGCTACAGGACCTCATTATTATCAGGAACTTTACGCGTCTCCTCATCAGGAGGGAAGGCTGTATCTGATCAATAATAACATGTTGGTTTCGGATGATTTTGGCAAAAACTTCAGAAGGATGAAACGTGAAGGAATGCACTCCGACAGTCACTCACTAAATTTCAGGGCGGACGATCCGGATTACTTGCTGGTTGGGACAGACGGGGGCATTTATGAAAGTTTTGACCTTGCTGAGAACTGGCGTTTTATTGATAACATGCCTATCACCCAGTACTACAAGGTGGCTGTTGATGATACCGAGCCATTTTATAATATCTATGGCGGCACTCAGGACAATGGATCGCACGGCGGACCTTCCAGGACTGATACATGGCATGGTATTCGAAATGCCGATTGGTGGAAAACACTGGGTGCGGATGGACATCAGTCGGCTGTTGAGCCGGGTAATCCGTTGATCACCTATGCTGAAACGCAACAGGGAGGATTGCACAGGATTGATCAGATAACCGGCGAACAGGTGTACATTCAACCTCAGGCCGGGGAAGGTGAAGATTACGAACGCTACAACTGGGATGCACCTATATTGATCAGCCCGCACAGTCCAACAAGATTATATTTTGCCTCACAACGCGTTTGGAAGTCAGATAACAGAGGGGATAGCTGGACAGCTATATCCGGGGATCTGACCAGAAACCAGGAAAGGATAACCCTTCCAATAATGGGCAAAGTGCAGAGCTGGGACAATGCCTGGGATGTTGGGGCCATGTCCAATTACAATACGATCACCTCTCTGGCAGAATCTCCGCTGCAGGAAGGGCTGATCTATGCAGGAACTGACGATGGCATCATACAAGTCACGGAAGACGGCGGACAAAGCTGGAGAAAAATTGAGATGGGAAGTATAAAGGGAATTCCGGCAACGGCATTTGTGAATGACCTGAAAGCTGATCTGTTTGATGCCAATACGGTGTATTGCGCATTGGATAATCATAAATATGGCGATTTCAAACCATATCTTATCAAGAGTACCGACGGGGGAAGATCCTGGACATCAGTAAGCGGAGATTTACCGGATCGTACCTTGATTTGGAGGCTGGTTCAGGATCATGTAAAAAAAGATCTTCTTTTTGCAGCAACAGAATTCGGCATCTATTTTACAATTGATGGAGGGAGCAAATGGATCAAACTTAAAGGAGGTGTGCCCACAATTTCTTTCAGGGACATCACCATTCAGCGAAGGGAAAATGACCTTGTCAGCGCGTCATTTGGCCGCAGCTTTTTCGTTTTGGATGACATCAGTCCTCTTCGTGAAGTAAGTGATCAAACACTGGGTCAGGAAGCACAGCTGTTCGCAGTCAAGGATGCACTGTGGTATGTCCCCAGATCACTTGTCAGCAGCCAGGGTGCCTCTTATTACACAGCTGATAATCCGCCATTTGGGGCGATTTTCACCTATTACCTGAAAGAGGGATTACGCAGTCTTGAGGACCAGCGTAGAGAAAGAGAAAAAGAACTGGCCAAGGAAAATAGAAGTATCCCTTTTCCGGGTTGGGATGCTTTGGAAGCCGAGAGAAGACAGGAAAAACCGGCGATCATCCTGACCATAACAGATCCCGCAGGCAATGTTGTAAATAAGATCAAGGGGAAGTCAGGCAAAGGAATACACAGGGTGAATTGGGATCTCCGGGTGGCTTCTAAAAACGGCATCCGGCTAAATCAGCAATCAGGGGGTGGATTTTTTGGAAGCCGGGGCTTTATGGCTGTTCCCGGGACATACTCCGTTACCTTGTCCAAGGTGGTAGACGGGGTTGTTACGGATTTGGCAGGTCCGGTCGACTTCAATGTGGTCCCACTGAGGAAAGGAGCACTGGAAGGCGCATCTTATGACGAATTTGTTGCTTTTACTAAAGAGGTTCAAATCCTGCAGCAGGACATAACGGCAACAGCCACAGTCCTGGATAACAGTCTGGACAAAGTAAAGGCTATGAGGACGGCGTTATCGCGACTGGACAGGGAGGAAAACGATCTGGTCACCAGGATATACAATGCCAGGATGAGGTTGCTGGATCTTGACAAACAATTGAATGGTGATGACACCAAGGATGAAATAGGTGAAAGGTCATCACCCACACCCCGGTCCCGTATGTCTGTTGGCATGAGAGGGCTTCGTACTACATATGGCCCAACACCTATGCATAAGGAGAGCTTAGAGATCGGTAAGAATCAACTGGCCGGGCTGAAAAGTGAATTGACGGAAATTACGGACAATGTACTCCCTGGTATCGAGCAGGCCCTTAGGGATGCCGGAGCGCCGTGGATAGAAGGACAAAGGATCTCTGAAGAGAATTAGTAATTAAACGGTCCTTCAGGTTACAATCCTGTTTCAGATTGACCAGGCATGTCTCCGGGCCTGTCGAAAACTTGATTTCGGCAGGCCCGGCAGGCAAACGGCACTGTTTAGACTATTGAGAAACTCGTTTAAGCCCGGTTGTAGGCATTAAAATGACAATAGACAATCTTGAGTATGTATTGTGATTGCCGCAATCGCTCATTTTGGTTTTTACCTATCTGCTGCAGGTGTCGTGCGATGCTCAGACCGACCTGCTGGTGAAGTTCGTGGTCTTCCTTTGAGAAGACCTCAATCTCCTTTCGGTAGTCTTCTATTTCTTTCATAACTCATAGCTGATTCTTTCTGTTCTTAATGATATTCTACATGTTCTCGGACAGTTTTGTCTCTTTGAGAACACGAAGTAAAATAATGAATGGTTGTTTCTTTTGCACGGTTTTAGGGTAAAAAGTTGGTAAAAGACAAACGCCAGTTTTATTGGGGGTGGAGCGAACCGGAATTGTCACATAAACCGCCGGTAGGGCCCTCATTACCATTTATAAAGTTCGGGCACAGGACGCAGGCATTTCCAATCGACTTAAGTCATCATTTAAGCATCTGTTTTTAATTTAGCGACAATAACTTTAACGAGATGGCACATCAACACTTTTCGAAATTTGCTTGTTTCCGGTTTTTTTTAGCCGGACTGGTCCTCATGTTAATCACATCATGTGATAAGGGTCCGGGAAAGCTTGAAGATATCGTGCAGGGCTCAGTACACGTTGACTTAAATCCCTATGAAAAAGTGCCGTTGGGAGCTTTGGTGAAGTTCCGGACAAAAGAGAAGTGCAGGGTGAAAGTCACGGTGACCGGTTCAGTACCGGTAACCAAAGAATTTTCCACATTAAGTGATCGCCATTCACTGCCTGTACTCGGACTCTATCCGGATACTACCAACCTCATAAATATTGTACTGACAACGGAGGACGGAAAGATCTACAATGGGTCTGCTGAGGTTACAACTTCAGCAATACCTGATTTTTTCCCCGCCATCGAAATTGAAAAGATTGACAGATCGCTAATGGAGCCCGGATTTCATTTGATTGAAATGCTGATTGCCAACGACGGAAGGTTTCATGCTTATACCATTATGTTTGATGACAACGGAGATATCAGGTGGTATATGGACATGAGCGGTGTAGGTCAGATATCTTACACGCCGCTCAGGCTGGCAAATGGCAATTGGCTGTATCTCAGTTGGATTGACATATGGGAATTGAGTGATCTTGGTGAGGAGATCAAAAAAGAGCAAATGTGGTTATATGCCGGCAATCATGATATTGTTGAATTACCGAATAACAGGTTGCTAATGGCAGGATCGAAAAAAGACTCAAAGGTCAGAAGAAGCGATGGCCATGAAGTTGTTACCAGGTACGATTATGTAGTGGAGTGGGACAGAAGCGCCAATCGGGGTATCAGGGAATGGGACCTGGCTGAGGTGCTGGATATTGACCGATCCGTGTACCCGGAGGATTACAATCTCGATTTCAGGGTGGATTGGTTGCATATCAACAATGTAACGAGGAGTGTTGCTGACAATTCCATTATCATATCAGGAAGAAATCAGGGGGTGGCAAAGGTCGATAACGAAAACAACCTCATGTGGATCCTGGCGCCTCACCAGGGTTGGGGAAAGGCCGGGAGAACAGGTGCCGGGTTTGAAACATCCGATTACCTGCTCACAGCCCTGGATGCTGATGGAAATGCCCTTCCGGCTGCGGTTCAACAGGGGTTTGCAGGTGCTGACGATTTTGAATGGAGCACGGGACAACATGCGGTGACCATTTTGGAAAATGGGAATATTTTGATGTTTGATAATGGATTGTCAAGGAACTTTGGCAGAAAGCCTACCTATTCGCGAGCAGTGGAATATCGCATTGACGAGGAAAATATGACCATCCGGCAGGTATGGGAATACGGAACCTCACGTGGTCTGGATATGTACGCTCCTATTACCAGTGATGTAGATGTACTGCCTGTTACCGGTAACCGGCTCATTACGGCCGGAAACATACGAGCAAGCGAACTACCCCCTCATGCCAAGGTTATTGAAATCACGTATCCGGACAATAAAGAAATATTTGAAGCACGGATCTTCTTCAAAGACGCCACAAGTACGGGCGAAAACGCATGGGGACAACTGGATGTGGTTTACCGTGGTGAACGCTACGACCTGTACGGAAGGTAAAAAAATGACGCTTAACAGGTCATTTGAGGACGAGCTGCTCGCCGGTGTTCAGCATTCTTCCGATTTGTTCCTTAAATTCCTTACGCTGATTCTTGTGGGGGAAATCATCATCAGGCACGGGCACATTCAAAAATGAACAAAGAGGCCCCCAGCCATCTGCAATGTTGTATACTAAAAGCTGGCCGGAAGGAATATTGCGTTTTATTTCGTCATTGAAATCATTATAAATCCGAAGCGCCAGTTCCTTGTCTTTGAACTTACTTTTATAGTGCCTTTTCCAAAGGTATTTTTCCACCAAAATGAAGGATTTGGATATTTTTCTGAATCGCGATGAAAGGATCATCTTTTTCATCATTCCAAGCTTTTGGCCGATAGTCTGGGGTGTTACGGCATGAACGGTATTGATGGCACTGTCGTACCACTTTTCAGGATCTCTTTCCGTAAGCACAAACTTCGCATCCGGATATTTGTCAAACAACGCTTTGTAATTCAGATATCCCGGGAAATCAACAGTGCTGGTAAACCCATCAAACAACGTATCAAAATCCGTGGTTCCGGTTTGGAAAAGCTCATGCCAGTACCGGAGCTGTTCAGGATGGTTAAACAGCCACTCCATGTGGTAACATTTCCCAAAGCCCAGGATCTCCAGGGCGTCTTTTAGTGATGCAGTTCCGGTTCTGGGGCCTCCTGTGCCGATAACTTTCAATGCCATGTCTTCTCCAAAATTTTATGACAACAAAACAGGGACGAATTTGAACAAAAAATTTGTAATTAGGGCAAACCATTTATTGCTGTGAAAGGAATTTATTGATTTATTATTGTGCAGATGAATAAGATAGCTGACGGAACTTTGAGAAATAAATTACTCACTGCCCTTGTCCTTGTGATAATATCATGTTCTCCCCGGTCGGAATCA
This sequence comes from Cyclobacteriaceae bacterium, assembly GCA_028278225.1. GTDB lineage: Bacteria > Bacteroidota > Bacteroidia > Cytophagales > Cyclobacteriaceae > JANQEU01. The sequence continues at coordinate 156,659 of JANQEU010000085.1, read as the reverse complement.
CCCGGAAATATCGCCGCCCTTTACATCGGAACCTATACCACCACCGATAGCGAGGGGGTGTATCGCGTCGATTTTGATTTGAGTACCGGAGCATTTGGCAGCAAAACTTTGGTGGCTAGGACAGAAAACCCGTCCTATCTGGCGCTTGACGAGTCCAAACAATGTATGTATGTGGTGAATGAGGTTGGCGAAGGAAAAATATCGTCATTCAGATGGGATGATCAGCTTGGTCTGTTTGAATTCGTCACATCCAGATCCTCAGAAGGATCTTATCCGTGTTATGTCAGTCTGGATCAGTCCGGTAGTCTGATATCATTTGCTAACTACGGAACGGGAAATGTCGGATTCTATGCTGTTGAAAATGGAAATATTGAGAGGGCGATGGGACTGTACCAGCACGAGGGTGAGCCGGGATCCGATCTGAAAAGGCAGGAAAAAGCACATGCCCATTATTCCGGTTTCAGCCATGGCTATGCTTTTGCCGCTGATCTAGGCATTGATGAGATAGTGGCTTACCGCATAGAAGAAGGGCAGGTCACAGGAATGAAAACGGCAATCAGGATGGAAAGTGGTGACGGGCCCAGACATCTGGCTTTTCATCCATTGCGAAACTTTGTTTTTGTGATCAACGAACTATCAAATACCGTTGTTTCTATGAGTGCAAATTATGAAACAGGCAGGTTGGAGGCAATTGATCGCAAATCGACATTGCCGGAGGATTTCGATGGGCAAAGTTATTGTGCGGACATACACATATCAGCTGATGGAATGTATTTATACGCGTCAAACAGGGGGCATAATAGTATTGCCACTTTCCAGGTATCGGATACGGGTGAATTAACATTTTCAGGTACGGTGGGGGTGGAAGGGGACTGGCCCCGGAATTTTACACTTTCACCGGACGGCAAATGGCTGATCGTTGCGAATCAGCGCTCCGGCAATGTCACAGTTTTCAGTATTGGTGAAAATGGCAAACCTGCTTATACGGGAAATGAGCTGGAAGTGTCTGACCCGGTCTGCCTTAAATTTTGATCAATGATCAGGACCAATTCTTTAACTTTTCAATTCGGGTCCGACAAAAAATTTGCTTTTCCGAACATCGAATTGGCTGACAATGATGATCTGCTGATTATCGGTCCGTCGGGTATAGGAAAAACCACCTTGCTTCATTTGCTGGCTGGCTTGCGAAAGCCTCAAAGTGGCAATATCTATGTCAATGAAACAGACCTGACCACATTGCGTGCTTCCCGCCTTGATCGTTTTCGGGGACGCAATATCGGGTTGATATTCCAAAGGCCTCATTTTATCAGTGCGCTCAGTCTAATGGAAAACCTGCTACTGGTACAACATTTAGCAGGTCTGAAAATCAATAAAAAAAGAATCCGGGAGATCACATCACACCTCGGGATTGAGTCCAAGCTCGGCGAGAATCCAAGACTATTCAGTCAGGGAGAACAGCAAAGGGCTGCTATCGCAATTGCCATACTTAATCGCCCTAAAGTGATTTTTGCAGATGAGCCCACCTCCAGCCTGGATGATATCAATTGTGAGAAGGTCACAGGCCTGTTGCTCCAGCAGGCGCATGAAACCTCTGCTCATTTGATCGTGATCACGCATGACCTGCGATTAAAGGATCAATTCAAAAACGTCATATCATTATGAATATGATAGTACTGACATGGAAGAATCTGATCTCCAGGCCTCTGTCAACTGGTCTGAGTCTTATGCTATTGACGTTGGGGGTGGGAATGATATCGATGATCTTAATGCTCAGTAGCAGGCTTGAGGAGCAGTTTCAACGGAACATGAGCGGAATTGACATGGTGGTCGGGGCAAAAGGGAGCCCGCTACAGCTGATACTGTCGGCGGTATTCCAGGTGGACGCTCCGACGGGTAATATCCCGTTAGAGGAAGTTGAAAAGTTGAAGAAAAACAGGTTTGTGGCATCAGTGATACCGCTTTCCTACGGGGACAGTTACAAAGGATACCGGATCGTCGGGACGAATACAGACTATCCGGCGTTGTATGAAGCAACAACTGTGAAAGGTACCATTTGGAATTCTTCCATGGAAGTTACGGTAGGTGCCCGGGTTGCTGAAGTATTGGACATCAATGTTGGCGACAAGCTGATTTCTTCACACGGCCTGGCAGAAGTCGGGGAGATGCATCAGGATGACGCTTACGAGGTGGTAGGGGTCTTTGATTATTCCAGTTCCGTGATTGACCAGCTGATCTTAACTTCTCCGGAAAGTATATGGAATGTGCACACACATGAAGAGGGAGAAGAAATCGAAAGAGAGGTAACCGCTGCCCTTGTTAAGTTCAGAAATCCGATGGGCATGATCCAGCTACCAAGGATGATAAACCAGAATACCACCATGCAGGCTGCCCTGCCTGCTTATGAGATCAACCGCCTGTTTGGAATGATGGGAGTGGGATTTGATGCTTTGAGCGTGCTGGCAGTCGTGATAGTCATTGTATCCGGGATCAGCTTGTTTATTAACCTTTACAATACGATCAGGGAACGTAAATATGAACTGGCATTGCTACGGACGTACGGGGCTTCTCCTTTTCAACTGCTGATGCTGGTAATGGGGGAGGGATTTATGTTGTCCATTTCCGGATTCTTTATGGGGATCATCTTCAGCAGGATCGGTATGTTGTTTCTGGGATCATTCGTTGCGAAGAGCTATCGCTATTCCCTGCGTCCGGATTTATTTACCACCCAGGAGATCCTGCTGCTGATTTTCGTGATCGGCATTGGAATAATGGCATCCATTATTCCGGCTATCCGCGTCTTCAGGATTGATATTTCCAGGACACTTACGGAAGGATAACCGTCAAGTCCGGACCATATTCTGGGACTGAATTAAAACGGTCGGAGGTATAGTTTTTAGAAACGTATTTGCTTTAAAGTTCCGGCCCTTGTTTATAATAGTACTTAAATAGGATTATTGCATGCTTCTAAAATATTCAGATAACTATTTCAGAAGGGTATTTGGTATATTCTACTATAACGCTCCAAGAATATTGGGATTCGTCGTTTTGAGTTGTATTGCAGTACTACAATACAAGTTTGCATTCCTATGGCAACTGGAGGGGTTTACGCTTCCGATTGTTCCTGTAAGTATTTTGGGTGGTGCTTTGGCCATATTTCTGGGCTTCAGAAACAACAGTGCCTACGACAGATGGTGGGAAGCGCGTAAGGTATGGGGAGGCATTGTCAATTCCAGCAGAACATTCGGGACATTCGTTATGGCATTTCCCTCCATAAAGTTCTCAAAAGGAAAATTGAAGGAAAAAGACCTGGAAAACTGGAAAACAGAGGTCATCTACCGGCACATCTTATGGGTTCACCTGCTCCGTATGCATTTAAGAAAGAAATTCAAATGGGAAGACATTGAGAAATATGTAGACGAAAAGGGTATTGAAAGGTTGGAATCTTACAAAAATATACCGTCGCTCGTGCTGAATGAGCAGTCAGAGGCGATAGCCAAAGCATATGAACAAGGCATTATTGAGGATTTCAGGCATATGGAATTTGCTAATCTTATCAAGGAGCTGTATACTTTCCAGGGTCAGTGTGAGCGGATCAAAAACACTGTTTTTCCATATTATTACAACTATTTCACGCAAGTATTTCTCGGGTTGTTCAATCTTTGCCTTCCTTTTGCATTAGTCGAAATGGCGGATTGGAAAACCATTCCACTAGCAGTGGCGATCTCTTTCGTTTTCAGCATCCTCGACAAATCGGGGACCGTAACCGAGGATCCTTTTGAAAACAGGGCTGCCGATACGCCCATGACGACAATCAGCCGGAGTATCGAAATTGATCTGCTTCAGATGCTGGGTGAAAAAGAGATACCGGAACCGGTAAAACCGATCATCGGTAAGTTTGGGGTTCAGTTTTATCGCTAAAGCCGAAATCCTATGCCCAGGCGTATTGCGAAATAACTATTTTGAATTTCCACCATTCCCAGGCCCGTGTTTATTCTTTCTGCAGAAAAATCATATGGCCCCGCATTCGTTTTTCCAACATACTTGTAGTCCAGGCTGAAGTCAAAGAAGACCATTGATTCCGCCGGAGCTTCAAAACCTAACACGATAATAAATCCGAATTTTGTCTCTTCTTCCGTGATGACATTACCGGCATATTTAACGTTAGATTCGGTGAAGTGTATGGATGGACCAATACCAGCCTGAGTGACGGCTTTGCCGTCGGATGCCCTTGTAAATAAAACTGACGAAAAAGATGTGACCCCCATGTAGGACATATCTACAGCTAAAGCCGGTGCCACCCCCGTTTCCTCGGCGCCATAGCCTTCCGTCCTTCGCATGGTTGTTTCGTGATATTGCAAACCAACCGCATACTTGCTGTTGAGATTGTACATCAGCTGCAGGGTAGATGTGAGCGGCTTTTTACCGGTAACAGGATGGGGCTGATCCGGTCCGAAACCGGAAACACCCAGGGACCCCGGTTCGGTTTGACCCAGTCCGCTTTTGATAAACACATTTTCAACATCACTCGTCAAACCAGGGTTAATATAAATCCCACCGCTCGCTATAACTGAAAATCTCTTTCCACGCTGACCGGTACGATCGCTTTGTGCATTGCACAATCCCGGTATGAGTGCAAGGACCAGCAAAAAAGGAATCAGACAATTAAGTCCCGGAGGGTATGCTTTACAGTGTTTGGCCATGATCATTCACAATGCTATACAATTTCATTAAGATGTGAGGTGAGGATAGGTCAAAGAATGGCTAGGACCAATAAAATAAGTTTGAATTTTGGAGTGGAATTAACTGAATTCAAAAGGAATTTGGACTGACGAGGTATAATGCCAGAAAAATAAAACCAAAGACCAGGAGTGTGAAGACCAACCAGATGAGAAAGCCTTTGATCTTGTTTTTGCGTCGTTGTTTGGTCATATACAGGTCATGGTGCGAATAGGATTTCATAGGCTTTGAAATTAATATCTCATCACGGGATGTGACATCTCCGATTTTTTGCGATCTCCTAAAATATCAAAATTCTGATTATCCGGCAACAGAACTTCCTAACGGTTTTGAGCGCCCGGCATTTCAAACTTCATCAGACCAGATTCAGGTTCCCGGTTGCATATTTCAGATTGTAGACGAAACTATATATTCTCCATCCCTTGTCATTCTGACGAAGTTTCAGTTCATAGCTGCCTACAAATTCACGGGTATTTCCCCTGGTTGCCGATTCTTTGTAGTGAGTTGCGGTAGCATAAGCAAACACTTCTGCATTTTTCTCGTCGATCAATGTCACCAGGTAATTACCACTTAAGTGGTTGACTGCATCAAGATCTTTGAACCCCTCTTCCCACATGGCACAGATCGCTCCGGGTGTGGTATCCATCTGTTGTCCTCCCATGGATGTCATATCCAGGTGGACGTCGTCATCAAATACTTCATTTTTCAGTTTGTCCCATTCCCGGAAGTCAGTGTATATAAAAAGCTTGTTGACAACTTCGGTGATTTTTTCCCTATTGGTCATGGTTTGATTTCAATATTGTTTAGTCAAAAAGGTAACGTAACCTGTCATTACCAAGTTTTGTTAATTCGTGCAAAACTGCCTCAATTTAATCACTCATCCTGATCAAATGGATACAACTCACGGATCGGTCCGGATTCATAATCCAGTGCGTCCAGTCTTGAGGTGCCAAACCATGGTCCCGGGGCATCAACAACCAATATGGTTTTAGCATATCCTGTCTCGTCAAATCCCCTTCTGAAATGAACACGGGATTTTACAACGAACACCTGGTAATCATCCGGATCCACCGGTCCAAAACGCAACTGTTCCGGTGAGATGATCTGCTCATAAGTAGGCGTGATGATAATAAGATTACTGCTACCATATTTTATAACAGCAATATTATCATACGACCACAGGGGGTCAAAAAACAGGACTTCACCTTCAATTTTGACGGGAGATCCTGCCTGAGGGCCAGTGAATCCGCCCACTTCCATCTCAAACCGGTCTCCGGGTTGGGCATTCGATCCTGCCAATTGCGCCAATGCCCGTTCGTCCCGAATCGTTGCATAGAGGAAGCCTTCAACCTTTTGATCTATTAGCTGCTTCAGTATCCAGGTAGCGTCACCTGGTCGATCTGAATAATCACCGAGCACTACCGGAACCTCCTTTTTCGTAATGGCATCTTTTGCCCGGGCTACGGCCTCCTTCGGCATAGGGAACTCGCCGAGGGCAAAATCTTCACGTACACGCCAAATGAATTCCGCCATGTCGTCAGCTATGGAGTCCGCAAGTTTCGGATCATTGTTGGTGATGACATGGACGGTTGCCCCGATATCCGGAACATCCGACCAGGGAAAACCATAGAAAACACTCACATATGTATCTTTTTGGCGAGCTTCCCATCGCCTGGCCCTTTCCATGATATCCATTGACGGTGATTGTCCGGTCCATTGTAAAACGGTTGGCGTCAGGACCGGTGGTTTTCGTGTAGCGGAGGCAGCCACATAATCCCCCTTTATAGATCGATAGAGAAAATTTGCGGAACGGCCCCCCTGGATAAAAGCATCGTAATGAGGATAGCGTTTGGTCACAAAAGCCGCGTCAGCCCATTGCAGAAATTCCCCGTCTTCATTTCCATGCAGATCGAAGGAACCTGCGATCGGAACGTCGTTTCCCACAATTTCTCTGATCCTTTTCGCAATTTCAGCTTCCGGCCTCGGTACCTCCCGCACAGCCATTGCACCGTGCAAAGCGAGGTATACACCGTGAACCGGCATTTTGGACTCAATGTCATCAAGGATGATCTGCATGAAGTGCTCAAAGCTCTCTTTGCTGTTCCAGCTTCTCGACGAGCCGCCAAATACGTAGTGAGGAGAGTTTATGCCTACCAACTCAATATTGCTAAGTTGACCTGCGGTATGGACAAATCCCCTGATGTAGCTACCGGCTTCAAGGACTTCCTCACCGCTCAGGTACGGTTTTTTTGTAGTCCAATCCGCAATCTCAGTATCACCACCGGGACAAAATGTGCATGTTTCATGCTGATAACGAATCACGGCAATTCGGTAATTATCCTGGCCGGAATCCGGGCTACAGCTTAAGAAAGAGTATAAACATACAATGACAGGAAGGAATGTGGTTTTCATTATAGCAGCGTATTATTGATCAATATTCTCAAGATGAATTGACATAAGTTCATCCATGTTGAAGTTACTTACATATAGCCTTCTGTTCAAATCGCGGACAATCTTTTTAAACCGGTTCCCATTCTTGCTTATATCGGGTTTCAAATTACATCAGTGATCCAATACCGGGTGAACGCCTAGCCTCAGGTCACAAACAATGACCCGATTTCAGTATGATCTTTTATCTTTAACAGTCATAGAAGGACCCTCGAAGTGCCTGTTGTCAAATTCACATCCAACCTGAAACGTTTTTATCCGGACCTAAGGCCCATGTCCGTTTCGGGCAGGACCGTGGCCTCGGTGTTGGAGGAGGTGAATGCCAGTCATAGCGGTATCAAGGATTATATCGTGGATGAAAATGGCTCGTTACGCAAACATGTAAATATATTCATTGGAAATGACCTGATCCGTGACAGGGAAAGGCTTAATGACGCATTGTCCGAAGACGATGAAGTTTACATTATGCAGGCACTTTCCGGTGGTTAAAAACGCAAAAACTTAAAACATATGGCTGAAAAGATCATGTTGCTCGGCACACGCAAAGGTTTAGTGACCTATCGCAAAAATGCCGGTGGAAAATGGACGTATAGCAACACTCAATTTCTGGGTATCCCTGTGTCCATGGCCACATTTGATGGCAATACGGGAACCTGGTGGGCGATGCTGGACCATGGACATTGGGGCTGCAAGCTGCATCGGTCGGTTGACGGTAAAGTGTGGCAGGAACTTGAAGCTCCTAAATTTCCGGATGGCGAGGAGATAAAAGATGGCGTTCCCGCCGTCACAAAGTACCTGTGGGCATTCTCAAATGGCGGTAAGGATAGAAAGGGTGTAATTTACATTGGTACTGAGCCCGGGGGACTATTTAAAAGCCAGGATAACGGTGATTCCTTTGAACTGGTCAGAGGCCTTTGGGATCATCCCTCCCGAAAGGAGCAATGGTTCGGTGGAGGACGTGATACGCCCGGTATACATTCCATTATCGTTGATCCGGATGATTTTAACCACATGTATGTTGCCATAAGTGTTGCCGGAGTTTTTGAAACAAAAGATGGAGGACAGACCTGGGATCCGAAGAACAAAGGATTACACGCCGATTTCCTGCCAGATCCATCCTCTGAAATAGGGCAGGACCCGCACCTGGTAGTAACATGTAAAAATGACACCAGGGTAATGTGGCAGCAAAATCATTGCGGCATCTATCGATCGGAAAACGGGGGTCAGGACTGGGTAGACATTTCACAAAAAGAGGGACCGGCAAACTTTGGCTTTGCCATTGCCGCCCATGAAACTGATCCGCAAGTGGCCTGGGTGATCCCTGGAATAAGCGATGAAATAAGAGTCGCTGTTGATCAGTCCCTTTGTGTATGCCGGACGGATGATGGAGGAAAGACGTGGACGGATTTCAGATCAGGATTACCACAGGAAGATGCATTTGATATCGTTTATCGCCATGCACTGGATATCACCGGTGATTCACTGGCCTTTGGAACAACTACTGGAAATCTTTATTTATCTGACAATCAGGGAGAAAAGTGGGAGTTGTTAAATGCTAACTTACCGATGATCCATAGTGTGGAGTTTGCTGAGGTTTAGCCGTGAAATTCACAACCCACAGACCTTTGTACACAGGTCACAGGTTTGCTCTGGTTTGATAAAGCAATATTTATTGCTGATTGTCTAGAATAATGCCCGATGCGAATAGGGTTGCCTGTTTTCATTGTACCAGACAAATTCGGTGGCCTGCCTTATCCAGTCATGAACACTGAGTCTGTCGACAGCTTTGTTGAGCATGGTGTTCGATATTTTCAGCTCCTGCTTCAGTTTTGTGAGCTTGTTTTGCCCTGGATTTTCCTTCAGATACTTTAGCAGCATTTTTTCGTAATCATTGTATAGTAATCCCTGCTCCATTTCCTGAAAGTTTTTAGCTTTCCTGAATGCTCTTGCCAGTATCTTACGAATATTTGATCCGACATCGTGTTCTTTGGATTCCTCCAGGCTTTTAAAAGTGATCTCCTGACGGCCGTTGACCCTGTAATCAATTAACCGGACCACAACGTTGAGTTTCGTGTCATATAGAAAGTCGATGTGAATACGACCATCGTAATTGTAGCAGTAAAATGGCGTTAGTTTCATGATATTGTTTGCTGTTTACAAAATGAAGATAAAATTTGAATATAACGAAGTAATCTATTTTCCCAATTTTCTTTCCATAGACAGGCAAAGTAACATATCGCTGTTACTATTTCAAAAAATCCATTGAAACTCGGTATTCAGCCGATTTCTTTTGCGGACAAAGTCAATCATGAGGATCACTATACATCAATGCGCTGTTCCATACCTGCTTTTGTCAGATTTTGAAGTGAAATACCATTTTTCTAAAGTGACCATGTGCTATTTTTAACATATGAATGAGAAAAGGATAGGAGTTGAGGATTTCTTAAGATTGGAAAAGTCGATACCGGTCCTGGATGTCAGATCTCCCGGGGAGTACAAAGCGGGACATATACCTTCGGCATTTTCCTTTCCACTTTTCACTGATCAGGAGCGGGCGACCGTAGGGATTTTGTATAAACAACATGGCCGGAAACCGGCTTTCAAAAAGGGGCTGGAACTGGTTGGTCCGAAACTGGCTTTGCTCATTGATAAAGCGGAAAGTTTTGAGTCGCCGGAACTGGCTTTGTACTGCTGGAGAGGAGGTATGCGCTCGGATAGTATTTCGTGGCTTCTGGAGCAATACGGTTTTAAGACCCGGGTTTTAAAAGGTGGTTACAAAGCTTATCGAAATGACTTATTGAACTTTTTCGATCAAAAGCTGCCACTAAAAGTTATTACAGGCTACACCGGGAGTAAGAAGACCGTGCTTTTGCATCTTTTGAAGGAACGTGGCGAACAAATTATTGACCTGGAAGGTCTGGCGAATCACCAGGGATCCAGTTTCGGTAATAAAAAATCCACTGGTCAGCCTACCAGTGAGCACTTCCAGAACCTCGTATTTGAGGAATTCAGGAGACTCAATCTCACAAAGCGAATATGGCTTGAAGATGAGTGTATGAGAATAGGGCAGGTAAACCTCGTAGAAGCATTATACAGGCAGAAAAGTGAAAGTCCGCACATCTTCCTTGACATTGATAAGTCTCAAAGAGTGGATTTTCTTGTCAGGGATTACGGAAAACTGGATAGGATGAAATTGGTGGAAGCCACTGAATCTATTCGAAAGAAACTGGGTACCCGAAATGCTGATGAAGCAATTGCGCTGATCCTGTCCGGCGATTTGACCGGTGCTGCAGACATCATTTTGACTTATTACGACAAAAAATATTTCAAGTCGATTTCGAGTAAGGAACACCTTATACAGGAGCATATAAAAATCGATATGAACAAGCTCTCACAGGTAGCGGACATTTTAGCGGGAAAACCGGCTCATGCATTATAACCTCACTGAATACAGCCATGGCGCAGGTTGCGGATGTAAGTTATCGCCCGGAGTTCTTTCTGATATCCTTAAGTCAAATAATGATCTCTCGCATTTCAATCAGCTGCTGGTCGGGAATGAAGCCAGTGATGATGCGGCAGTTATGGATCTGGATGGCGAGACCGCCATCGTCAGTACCACGGATTTCTTCATGCCGATTGTGGATGATCCCCATGATTTCGGCGCCATAGCGGCGACTAATGCCATTAGCGATATTTATGCCATGGGAGCGGAGCCTTTGATGGCAATAGCAATTCTGGGCTGGCCTATTGAGAAATTACCGGCAAAAGTGGCTGCCGAGGTTCTGAAAGGGGGCAGGGAAGTATGCAGAAATGCAGGTATCCCCCTGGCTGGGGGGCACAGCATCGATTCACCTGAACCTATCTTCGGGCTGGCCGTCACAGGGAGAATAGCTGTCAATAAAGTCAAGAAAAACAGTGATGGCAGGAAGGGTGACCTGCTCTATCTGACCAAACCCCTGGGTACCGGAGTGGCTACTACCGCTCATAAGAAGAAAATTGCGGAAAAGGAGGACCTTGAGGTTGTCAGGTCGGCAATGATAACACCGAATACAATAGGGAGAGAACTGGGATCGCTGACTTACGTTCATGCCATGACAGATGTCACCGGATTTGGGCTTGGCGGGCATCTTTTGGAGATGTGCCGGGGTAGTGATACCTGTGCCACAATCTACGAGGCAAAGATCCCGGTGTTTGACTTTGTCTGGAAATACATTGATCAAAACTGTATTCCCGGTGGAACAAACCGTAACTGGGAAACCTATGGCAGCTTTTTTGAATTGAAAAACAAGCAGTTTTTCAAAGTTTTGGCAGATCCACAGACCAGCGGTGGCTTACTTGTAAGTGTGGACCCGGGGGAAAAGGAAGTATTTGAGTCCTTGCTGAAACAACGTGAACTTGATGTAAATCAAATTGGTGTACTCACCGCCTCACACAAATCCGGACCAATAGTCTCCGTGGTATGATTCATGTCTGGAATCTCAATTATTTAGTAAATTATGACTTGTGTAATGCAGGACCGATGGGTAAAAAGTCTTTCATATTGGTATTTCCGGTCCTTTGCTTTGGATTATCGCTATTCACAAGTTGTGACCTCATAGGGGACAGGGATAAGGCCGGAGCGGTGCCGGAGGATAAATTCCAACGCATTCTTGATCAGGCTGTCACAGGTTATGGTCTTCCCAGCGCCATATTGCTGATAGAAAATCCTGATACTTTGTGGGTCGGAGTGTCCAATCATCCCAATACCTATATCACTGCCGATATGAGTGTGAATTCAAAATTCAGGATTGGCGGTGTTTCCAAAACGTTCCTTTCCGTACTTTACCTGATGCTTCAGGAAGAAGGTGTTCTTCATCTCGATTCGGCTATTTCATCCGAAGTATATGATTACCCGCTGGATTCAGGCACAACCTATCGGATGTTACTGGGTCACACCAGCGGCCTCCCTGATTACTTTGCACACCGTGATGTCACATTCACAACATCTGATAATTCCAGTCAGATTGGTATGTTTTGGCGCGATCCCGAATATATGTGGACAGGAAAAGATATTCTGAAAAGAGCGCCTTTCCCTCGCCCGCCCCTGGATAAAAGCTGGGCCTACTCCAATACCAACTATCTCCTGGCCGGGAAGATGATCGAAACAATGCTTGCTGAAGATGCAGATCCTGTGACAACACCATATCTTCAGGATATTTACGATGAAAGAATATTCCAACCTCTGGGGATGGAGAATACTATTTTCCTGGAAGATGACCAGGTAATTGAAAACCTGGCTCATGGTTTTGAAAAAGCGTCCAATTCGGTAGAAGATGTTACTTTTTTCCATCCTTCCATAACCAATGCTGCAGGCAGCATCGTAACAACGGTTGAAGATCTAAGGATATTTTTAAACGCGGTGTTCAATAAAGATCTGATTAGTAAGAATTCTCTTTCTGAATTGATCGGACCTTACTGGGAAGTAAACTATGGGCTGGGATTGTTCACAAGACCAAATACCTATCTTGGTACAATTCTTTTTAACTACGGGTCAATTCCGGGATACAGGTCTCAGTTTAACTATTACCCGCAACGAAAGACCCTGATCATCCTGCTTGCAAATTCCAATACTCAACCCGGTGTGGATTTAGCCGCAAGATATATTTTTGAAGAACTGGAATTGCGTCTTTTTTATTAGGAACTAACATTTCGGGGAAGATCTCTCCGGAACCAGGGTTTTATTCCTTAACATCCTTTACCTATCCATATCTTTAACTATCCGTAAAGTTCCGAAGGGCTCTACGGACAGTAAGGATTATTTTCAGAACCGAAGTTTGCTACCTGGCATCCTTCACACATCTGAACCCTACTGTGGCTTTTCTGTCAAAACCGTCAGAAACCTGGAGCAGCATTTGCCGGTGGGGAAGGGGCTGCGGCCCTCCCTGTACGTACCACCAACTGGACGTAGGTCTGAAAAACGAACCTCCCTTAACTATTACGTAAGTATATGATCCACTTTCATACCTGTCATGGGTAAGTTGCCAGACCTGGCCGACCAGGTCTTCCAATCCCCAGGGATTCGAAGCTTTCAGAAATTGACCAACCGGATAAGCAACGCCATCGCCCATATTTGTCATTGTGCTATCCATTTCCGCTCCCCAGGGCCACATCCGGCCATCGCCGGTCTGTGCGGCATATTGCCATTCCAATTCTGTGGGAAGCCGCTTTCCGGCCCATTTGGCGTAGGCCCTGGCATCATTGTAAGAAACAAAAACAACGGGAAATTGCTCCTGTCCCGATGGTATCCGGCCGTTTTTCCAATGCCTGAGGAAGTTCGTAGTGTCTGAAGGTACGTATTTACTTTCTTCCAGGAATACCCTGAATTCCACGTTGGTAACAGGATATTTATCCATAAAGAATTCCTGCATCTCATAAAGTGCGATTGTATCCGTTTCCGGGTACTCAATGAAGTCATCACCATTTGCGGTTATCCACTTAAAAACCCCACTGTGGATTTTTACCATACCTTCGGGTGTGGACCCCGCACGTTCAGTGTTTTCAAACTTACTGGTCAGAAATGGTGTTCCGGGCTTGATGTTCAGCACACGCTCGTCCGTCAGTGAGTTACCTTTCTTCAGTTGGATCACCAGCTTACCTTCGTATCGACGGAAGTATTCAGCAAGGGAAACAGCATGATTTCCTGCTTGCAGGGTTATGGGAGACCCGGAGTAACCGGGGTTTCCTTTCCAGATAAGGATAGCATCACCTGCAGGGGCATTTATCAGCAGATCATTTCCTGATATTTTGGCATCCAGTAGTTCCGGGAAAATGGCAATAGCGCTGACTGATCCTTCATTGTTGGTTCCAATCCAGGATTTGTGGAATGCATCCAATTTTACATTGACCTTACCGTCTGCGATACTGATTTCCTCATGGTTCCAAAGATCTATGACATGGTGATCTGCCTCCGGATCAATTCCGAAAATGATATCATTTACACCTTCCGGACGAAGACTGTAAAGCGTGTAAATATCTTTTGGTTCTCCCGGCCAGTAATTGATGTAAACACTGTCCAGCATGGAGTAAACCAGTGGCGTAAAGTCTTTGCCGTTAAAGTTGGAACTATTCTCCCGTAAGATCCTCGCAATTTTTCCCAGGTATTTATAATCTTCCTCCACCCACCCGGGCTGACCCGGACTGAACATGTTGATCTCAACACCGTGACCGTTGAACAAACTGATATTGTACTCACGGCGTATTCTCTCGTATTTCAGTTCGGCAACACGAAAGATGGCAAAATCAGGTTTGATCAGTTTATTGAGGTTGAGCAGCGGCGGATAATACAGCGCATTGTGTACCCTGCCGGAAACGATCCCTGGCATGTCCTTGGGCACCGCCATTCCCTCACTGTACATCATTACCCCTGACCTCACACTATCTGCCGCGCGCTGGATCGCATGACTTGAGCTACCGCGGGTATCCAGAACCACTCCATCGGCATCCAGATCCCTGATCAGTTGAGCCATTCCGGTCAGGTGGTTCTCAAAGCGGGTACTTTCGTCCCAGGGATTATAGCAAATGAAGAAGCGAACGTCCTGCGTGTGCAGATCATCCACTAACTTTCTAAGACCCATGATCCCGCCAGGCAGGTCTCTGAAATGATCCCATTGATTTCTTTGATCCATGCCCAGGGCCGGCCAGGTCGGCCACAACCCGATAATGTCGTCACCACCGTATAACTGTCTGCCTCTGTCAAGAAATTGCCGTATCCCAAAGGTGCCGGTAATTTCATCATAGTACCAGTGGTCCCAGGCCATCATAAGATGAATGATATATTTATTTCTGATCCATTTCAGATCATCGCGATCATACATTGACAGATCGAACTTTTCCAGGTCGTACAAAAAGCGGTCCTGAAACATCAACCTTAATCCTTCCTGCCAGGAACCGGTGTAGGATTCGGCATAAGCTTCGTACGTGACCTGACCATTCTCAAACAGAAATGTTTCGAACCGGCGTTTCTTTGCATTTTCCCAGGAGCTCCTGCGAATCAGGCCGCAAACCCTGATCCCGGGGTCATTCAGGGGTACATCACTGTAGCCCAATTCCCAGGCATTGTCAGGAAGAATTACCGGCACGCTTGATTGTTGTGGTCGAAAGAGCCTCGTTCGCGATAGCCAGTGATCTCCATAGCCGGTAATGTGGTATCTTCCGTCCACGGCGCCAAAGAGCACGATATTCTCAAGTGTCAGGGTATCCTCGGTGAGATTACTGAAAGTGAAGGTCCCAAAACGACCGGGCAGTTGAGCGGCAGGTTTAAATTCTATTTTCAATTTGTTTTCAAGTACCCAGCTGTCACCTTGCTTGTCAGCATTCCGAATGGAATACATGCTATCGTTCAAAACGAGTGTGACAAGGGGTATGTCATCCCTGGGTCCGATCTCCGCCCCGTCATCGAACACATAGGATTTGACCAGACCATTTTCATTCCATACTATGTCACGAAGGAATTGGGCCGTGAGATTGCTGCCGGGTGTGAAACAAAGACTTAGTACGGCCAGGTAGAAAGTTAGGATGCGAGGTGAAGCCATTCTATAAAATTTTCTTAATTTATTGCCTGATACACGGTTGTGACCGGCATAAGTTAGAAAGAATGTTCCTAATCCGTACAGAATGAAACGCCTTGGATACTTCTGGTGGGCCATCATAATAGCAGGTTGCGATCCCGGCAGGGTAAAAGACAGTGGCACCCGGAGCACCGGTTATGGTATTACCCCTGTTCCTTTCCACGAGGTGATCCTTGACGATGATTTTTGGAAGCTCAGATTAGAAATCCAGTCTCAGGTCCTGGTCCCTTTTGCGCTGGACAAAACACTACCGGCGGTAGAAGCACTGCAGAAAGCAGGGGACTTTCTTGATGGTGATACCAATGCACTTCCCACACCTCACCGGTATCGCTCTTCAGATCTTTACAAGGTAATGGAAGGTGCTTCTTATGTACTGAAGCACAATCCCGGCCTGGAAAACCGGATGGATGAGATCATCGATATCATTGCCAATGCGCAGAAAGAAGATGGATATCTGTATGTAGCACACATCACAGGTGTTTCCAAAGATCATGACCATTGGGGAGGGGGTGGTATGGGGGATAAGCCTTACAGCTGGGTTTTTCATAGCCATGAGCTTTACAATATGGGACACATGTATGAAGCAGCGATAGCTTATTATCAGGCTACAGGGAAAGACCGGTGGTTGAAAATCGCTGAGAAAAATGCTCAGCACATTAACCGTGTGTTTTTCGAAGGAGATCCTGATTATAATGATGGAAAACCAGTCAATCAGGCTCCTGGTCACCAGGAACTGGAAATAGCTTTGACAAAAATGTACCGTGTGACAGGCAATGAACTCTACCTGGACATGGCGAAGAAATTCCTTGATATCAGGGGAAAGACATTTGTACCTGAGGGAGAAGGATACCTCTCCGCCGAATATGCGCAACAACATCTCCCGGTTGCCGAACAACGGAAGGCTGTCGGACATGCTGTGAGAGCAGCATATATGTATTCGGGGATGGCGGATGTTGGCGCATTGAGCGGGGTGGATGACTATGAAGTCGCCCTGAAAAGTATCTGGCATGATCTGGTGGATACGAAAATGTCCATAACCGGTGGATTGGGGGCCGTAAGGGGAATTGAAGGTTTCGGACCGTCCTATGTTTTGCCAAACAAAGAAGCGTACAATGAGACGTGCGCTGCTGTTGGTAACGTATTCTTCAATTTCAGAATGTTCCTTATGTCAGGAGATGCAGGGTATATGGATGTTGCAGAGGTGTCCTTGCTTAATAATGCCCTTGCCGGTGTGAGCCTTGAGGGCAATCGCTTCTTCTATGTGAATCCACTCGAATCGGATGGAATGGAAAAGTTCAACCACGGACAGGCCGGAAGATCTCCCTGGTTTAACACGGCGTGTTGTCCCTCGAATATCGCACGGTTGATCCCACAGGTTTCCGGAATGATGTACGCCTATACCGGCGATGCAGCTTACATCACCTTTTACGGGAGCAGTAAAACAACGGTCGATATTGACGGATCACTTGTTCCATTCGAACAGACTTCCAACTATCCATTTGATGGTAAAATAAAAATCAACGTAATGCCCGAAAGGGAAATGAGATTCAAATTAAAACTCCGTATACCTACGTGGGCAAGAACCGGACAGTTTGTCCCGGGGGAACTTTACCATTTTGCTGATGAGATCTCAGAACGATGGACAATAATGATCAACGATACGGAAACAAATGCAGAAATCGAGAATGGTTTTGCGACAATAGACAGGGTCTGGAGTAATGGGGATCAGGTAGCATTAAATCTGCCCATGCCGGTAAGGTTTAACAGATCGATAGAGGAGGTTGAAGCCAACCGGGATCGGATTGCAGTGACCAGGGGTCCCCTGGTATATTGTGCGGAGGAAGTAGATAATGGCGGTCCGGTTCAGCGATTCACGTTAGACCCGGTGGATTATAATCGAGTGGATGAACAAACCATCATCGAAGGAGTGCTGAAGAGTGTTGTCACCATTTCATTTCCGGCATCATCAGGCAATGACAGGATTGAAAGGCTTAAGTTAGTCCCATATTACACCTGGAATAACAGGGGAGATGGTTCGATGATCGTATGGTTACCCGCAAAGAAGATCCGGCAATGAGGAAGTGCATTTACCATCTGATAATAGCTGTTTCGTTTTCGGCATGTGACCGGATGCATTCGTTTGATATTGGAAACACTCAGCTTTATAATATTCGGGATGCCAAAATGATCCAGGTATCCAGTCATGATACTACCGGGGGAAACAATGACCGGATCAACATTCATGATGGCGACACGGCCGCAATTTTTGATGTTTCAGGCCCCGGCCTGATCACAAGAATGTGGTTTACCATCGACTCCAGGGACCCTGATTATCTGAGGAACATCATTCTCACCGTTTACTGGGATGACGAAGAAAACCCTTCCGTGTGGTCGCCAATAGGAGATTTCTTTGGTAGTCCGTTTGAGTATCGCCATTTTCAATCAGAAAACATCGGAATGACAAGCGGGGGATATTATTGCTACTTTCCCATGCCTTTCAGCAAAAGCGCCAGAATTGAAATTATCAATCAGACAGGGCAGGAGGTTTATGCTTTCTATTACCATATCAACTATTATGAGCTGGAAAATGGATTTTCCTCTGAAACGGGCTATTTCCACGCATTCTGGACAAGAAATGTGAGAACCATTCAGGCAGACAACCATATCGTATTGGAAGCAGTCGGAAAAGGGCAGTTTGTAGGGATGCACTATAGTGGCCAGTCATATGATCGGAGGCTGGTTTACCTGGAAGGGGATGAGATGATCTATGTGGATGGTGAAAATTACCCAAGCACTTACGGGACCGGAATGGAGGATTATTTCAATAGTGGGTGGTATTTCAAAACCGGTGAATTTTCAGCGCCATATCACGGACTTGTTCTTCTGGATCAGGAGACAGGCAGAGTCAGTGCATACAGGCACCACATTCGCGATGCGATCCCTTTCAACAATCAAATCAAAGTTACATTGGAACACGGACACGCTAACGAGGAATCGGTGGACATCAGCACCACGGCATTTTGGTATCAGACAGAACCACATACTCCATTCGGTGCTGAAGGTAAAAGTGGTTTAAGAAAAGTGCTCAAGAGACCCGTTCCAAACGATGTTTTCGAAGGGGAAGAACTAGTAGACGGAAACGTTCCATCCCTTTCCGTAGTAGACATGAGTGATTTTTCCAGTGATTGGAGTAACAATAAAGAACTGCAATGGAAAGATGGATCAAATACAGATATAACACTGAATATCAATAATTTAAATGAGCAGGCCTATAATTTGGAATTCTACTTTACTAAAGGGCCGGAGTACACTGACTTTGTCCTGACGGCCGGAAAGGAATCTGTGAAGTTTCAGGATTTTTCCGAAATGGTCGCTCCGGCGGATGGCATTTCGATCGATGGTGTACCTGTCGAAAACGGAACCATAGCATTTACACTCACAAACAGAAATTCCGGATCGTCAATCGTTGGACTTGATGCCATCGAGCTAACTCCTGTCAGGAAGTACATTCCTGAATGGTACATGATAGGTCCTTTCGATAATCCAAGGAGGTCGGACGACGAGCGGTTTGGGATCGATATGGTATTTCCGCCTGAGGAGGAGGTCAATCTGAACGCCACATACGTTGGCAAAGGTGAGCAGAAGGTCAGATGGCAAAAGGTCGATGGAACTCCGGGTGGTTACGGGATGCGGTTGTGGGATTTGTTTGATCCCTATGAATTTGTCATTTCATATGCTTATACCAATGTCTATTCTCCTGATAACCGTGAAGTTATACTGATGTTCAGCAGTGACGACGGGTCCAAGATTTTCCTGAACGATGTGGAAATCTACCGGTACCTTACTGTGAATATTGCCCGGCCTGATCAGTTTGAGGTTGTTCTTCCTCTGAAAAAAGGATGGAACAAATTATTATTGAAATTGGAAAACAATTTCGGCGGTTACGCATTTTACGCCCGCATTCCCGATCCGGATTTGGTTTACAGTGCGGACAGGATTTTGCCCTAGGCAGTTTTCAATTATTCCTCTCTCAGCGCGCCGACGGGATTGGATCGGGCTGCTGAAACTGATTTGAAACTGACTGTAAGAAAAGCGATGACTACCACAGTCAAACCTCCGATTACAAAAATGTAAGGATCAATATTTGTTCGGTAAGCGAAATCCTGCAACCAGTTATTCATTAGATAATATCCCAGCGGAAAGGCTATCAGGATGGCAATAGTTATCAATACTGCATAATCCCTGCCAAACAAAAGCACAATTTTCATCACTGATGCGCCCAGGACTTTTCTGATGCCGATCTCCTTTCTTCCTTGTTCGGTGGTGAATGAAACCAAACCAAAAAGGCCGAGACATGCCACGATTATTGCCAACGCAGCAAATCCTCTGAAAACCACATTAAACTGCTGGTCACTTTTATACTGTCGATTGAAAAATTCATCCAGAAAGAAAAAATCAAACGGGTTATCCGGATAAATTTCATCCCATATTTCCTCAATATCCGAAACAATCTGCTGATATTTTCCATTCTCAAGTTTCACGGAGAAGAAATTTCCGGAAGTTGGATGGTAATAAAATATTATGGGGTCGAGCGACTCTTTTAAGGAGGAATGATGGTAGTTTTCCACTACTCCTACGATCTTCCATTGATACCGCAATCCGGGATTAAGCGTCTCGCCAACAGCGTCATCGGGTGACCCGAATCCGAATAGTTTAACAGCTTCCTTATTCAAAATAACTGAAGATGAATCTGATTGCAGCTCCTTTCGGAAATTTCTACCCGTAACCAGGTCAATGCCAAACTCCGAAAAATATTTATCGTCAATTCTAACACGGTAGCAGTCTCGTCTCAACTTGGGATCGAATCTTGTAAAAAAGCTACTGATGCTGAAGTTCTCGACTCCCGGAACAACACTTGAAACCGTAAAACCCCTGGCTTCCGGTAACTGTTCGAGTTTTGCCGCAAATACTTTATTGCGATTTATCAGGTCATCGCCGCCCCTTGAAGAGCTCGGAGCCCTGATCACCAGGGTTTGGGCAATATCGAGTCCAAGGTCCTGCGACTGCATAAACTTTAATTGCTTTACAACCGTCACGGTCCCCAACACAAGGATTATGGAGACGGTAAACTGGAAGATCACCAGTATCTGGCGAAAGCCAAACTGCGATCGTCGATTGTAAAAATTGCCTTTTAGCACGTTTAAAGGCTTGAAACTGGTCAAAACGAAAGCCGGATATAGCCCGGAAACGATTGTGCCCAGGAATATCAGGATAATCAACCCAATGATCACATTCAGTGACAATAACATGGTCCTTTCAAGAGAAACCTCTATTAGCCCGTTGATTATGGGGACTGATACAAAAACTATGATCAGGCTGAGAATGACGGCACTTAAGTTGTAAACAAATGCTTCTGTCAGGAATTGACTGATCAAACTGAGTTTTCTGGCCCCTACAACTTTCCTGAGTCCAACCTCCTTTGCCCGTTTAACAGATCGCGCGGTTGAAAGGTTAATAAAATTCACCCACGCAATGATCAATATCATCGCTGCAATTATAACCAGGAAATACACCTTATCCGCTCCCCCGTTTTCACCCATTTCCCAGCTCAGTCCCTTGGAGTAAAGATGTATGTCTGCAATATTCTGGAGCCATAAAACTTCCCTGGATCCGGTGTTTTCATAGGATTCTGCTTTTTTGGTTTCCAGGTAATTATTCAACTTATCGGCTAGCGCGTTGATATCTGCCTGATCATTTGTCCTGATATAAGTATAGAAGTCGTACCATCCCCAGTTTTGCGGCCATTCCTCAAAGCCATCCCATGATTTAAGGGAAGAGACAATGTCAAATTGCATGTGAGAGTTTTCGGGGAAATCCTGCATGATCCCCGTGACAACACCCTCCCTGAAACCCCGGTAAGTTATGGTCTTGCCTATTGGATTTTCAGTTCCGAAATATCGCTTTGCCGTGGACTCGGACAATACCACCTGATTCCTTTCCGAGAGGACTTTGACGGGATTCCCATCGATAAGGGGAAATCCGAAAATTTGGAAGAAATTTTCATCCGCATAAACTGCGCGCTCCTCATTGTAGCGTACCAGGCTTCCATCGGGTCTTTTGACGCTGTATACGCCATTGCCAAAAGGTAGAATTCGGGTGGATTCTATGATTTCCGGGTAATCAATGACCAGGTTAGGGCCAACAGCCGCATAAACAGGGGCACTCTTTGCAGAAAGCTCTTCCTTGTTAAACATATCCATCACCACACGATAGGTGGATTCGGGATATGGGTGAAAACGGTCATAACTCAACTCCTCGAGTACGTGCAGGCTGATAAACAGGCAGCTTACGATCCCGACTACTAACCCTGACAGATTGATGGAACTATAGACCTTGTTCTTGATGAAATTTCTATAAGATATTTTTAAATAATTCAGATGCATATCAAATGGATTTGGAATGTGTCTTTGTTTGCCGAATGACGAAGGTCTGAAAAACCTAATGACATCCCAGATAAACCACAGGTTGGCTTTCTTTGCCCCGATCCTGTTGCTCCTGTGATAGTGGGCCTCATACAGATCTCCCTGGATTTCATCAATACGATTCACTGAGCAGTACCATTCAAGGAACCTGTCAGCCCATTTTGGCGGTTTATTTTCGAGATCATCGGATCTCATATATTGGAGTTTAATTTGGGCATCATGTCCCAAAGTTTCATTCTGTTTCTTTGAATGTTCTCCAGGGTGGTCAGGCCAAGATTGGTGATCCTGAATATTCTCTTTCTTCTTCCACCTCTGATGTTAGTTGCTCCGCCCATCTCAGAACGTATAAAACCTTTTCTTTCCAGCCTGTTCAATACGGTATGAACCGCACTTATGGAAATGCGCTGACCGAAGTGATTGAAATATTCCTCCGAAACGGAATAGCCGTAGGCGGCATCAACCATGACTGCAACAAGTAGTAAAATCGTTTCTTCCAGTGTTCCCAGGTTCTTAGACATTTATACAGCTTTTGTAAAACAAATGTAATTATTAAAACATTTGTAAAACAAATAATTGTGGTAAATCACTGTCCGTTAAAAAAGGATAACCGACCATTATTGACAGAGTTATGGCTGCCGTGTTGAATTAATAACGTAACTTCGCCAGGGGGGAAAGTTTGATTGTCACACATCGATCTGGTTAATTTCGACTTTTTTCGTATCTGATTCTTATTTTCCCTGCAAGCCCGTTTTTGGGCATTTTCACCTGGTTTAAAACATTTTATCTACATGGGCAGATCTCAGAACAGTTTTATCAAGCGTCAGAAAGAGAAGAAAAAACAACAAAAAAAGAAGGCGAAAGAAGAAAGAAAGATGGAACGGCAGGAGAACAAGGTAAAAGGAGGTGATTTGTCAGATATGATGGCGTACGTTGATGAGTTCGGCAACATTACTTCCGAACCGCCTGAAAGCCCAGAAAAGAAAGACGATAAGGCGTAAACTTCACGGACATCTTTCATTTTTCATCAACATTCCACAGTGGGTTTGCGTAATGTGCATATGTGGTTAGATCAGTTCTTGCTATTAACCCACTTGAAATGAAAGCTCTCACTTTTTTAGTTGCCATTGTATGTGTCCTCCCGGGCCATCCCCAGATTTCCCCATACGTTTCTGCAAATTTCTCCGGAGAAAAATACAGGCAATTTGACTTTTGGATCGGGGAGTGGGATGTAAACCTTCGGATCCAGCAGGAAGATGGCTTGTGGAAAGATCAGGTGCAGTCAACTGCCAGGATCTATAGCATCCTTGACGGAAAAGCCATATTGGAACTTTGGAATGAGAATAAAGTGGGAGAAGGCATTAAGGGCTACAGCCTGCGCTATTTCAATGAGGATTCTGACAGCTGGACTTTATGGTTGAATTGGCCCGGAAAAAACAGATCAGGGACCAGACCTATGGAAGGCAGCTTTCGCCACGGACGAGGGGAATTCTTTTCGGAGTTTCCCAAAAATGATTCCGTAATAGTAACTCAACGATATACGTTTAGTGATATTACACCGACATCACTACGTTGGGACAATTCCTTTTCGGAAGATGGTGGTAAAACATGGACACAAGGAACATGGATCATGGAATTTTCAAGAAAGCAAGAGTTACCCCCTGACCTTTCGCATGATGAACTGCCCCTTACTTATGATAGTGGGGGAAGATGCGACCTTGAGTCTTTTGATTATTTTGACAGTTGGGTTGGACAGTGGTCAGGTAAAGCCGAATACCTTGACAATAATGGCCGGTGGAAAAAGAGCGAAGCGGAATTCAACGTATTTCCTGTGCTTGACGGCTGTGCTGTGCTGGCATTCCTCACTTACAAGGAGGGGGATCGTGAGATCAGAACTTTTAGCTTGAAAACATTCAATACCTATGTTAACGTCTATGAGGAAGGGATTTTAACTAATACTCCTTCTTCCGGGTTTAAGATGTTTTACGGTCCGGTTAATGAAGACATTCTGACCACTATGGATAAGGACAATTCCGGGAAGAATGTATGGAAAAAGGAGGGAGACGAAATAGTATGGGAATATCATTCACAGGAGAACGGAGCGTGGGAACTAAAGAAAAAGGTTAGGTTGAAGGCAAAATAGCCTTTTACAGTTTCACCCATGACCTATTCTGAATTGTCCTTTAGGCCAGGAAAAGGCTTGATTTCATTATTTCAGATTTGATACCTTTTAGCATGGCCCGGACTCTTGCTGTTTTAGCCGTATTGCTTTCGATATCGTACCGAAAACGAAAACTCCTGATTCCTGCCGTAGTGGAATAGGCATATTCTACGGATTTATTTGCTGATCATCCCGGTGTGTCATGGTTCCTTGGAATTAAACTAAAATGATCTTATCATTTTTTGAGAAGTTTGGTCATACTTCCTGAATCCTGAAGAGAAGGTTGGCCGGCCATTTAGAAAGACTGAATCTTTCATCAAAAAGGAATTAATTATCCGATAGTATTTGCTAAGTTCATGGCAGGAAATTTTCGTAAGCATATATGAAAAACCTAATTGCACTTTTTCTGATTTTAAATGCATTATTTTCAACAGAGTGTTATAGTCAGGGACAAACCTTCAAGGTGATCGACGATTCGGTCAGTGTAATAGTAAGTGGGGAATCGACCCTTCATGACTGGACTGTTACAGCAACCAGCGTATCGGGCTACCCCGATCAATTGCAACTAATGTTAGATGAAGAAGACACTATCAGGGAATTTTCATTTGCGGTGCAGGTGGCAGGTATGGAAAGTGGCCGTGGAACAGCCATGGACGACAAAGTTTACACAGCCCTTAAGTCCGCCAACTTTCCATATATAAATTATGTGCAGAACAAACCTGCGATACTAAAAATGTCCGGGGACAGTGGATTCAACCTGACATCTGAAGGTACATTAACAATTGCAGGGAAGAGCATTGATGTTCTGGTAGATGTATTAGGTTCAATTGAAGATGGATTCCTGAAATTCTCTGCAAGTCAGGATATCAGGATGACAGATTATAATGTTGATCCACCTACGGCAATGTTTGGCCAAATAGAAACCAAAGATGATATATCAGTTGCTGTTAAGTTTGTCTATCAGTCGAACTAATTAAGATTACCAATTAGAATTCAAACATACCTCCGAAGAAAAAACCTCCTAAATGATCAGAAACGCAATATTCATCTTGTCCCTCCTCATTATTTCCTGCCAACTAAATGCACAGGATGGTGTCCACCCGAAAACACTTGAAGTTGTAATTCCCGGAACAGACGTATCGTTTCAGTTGGCATTAGTTCCCGGTGGCAGTTATAAAATGGGAACTACCAAAACAAAAAAGAATACCATGGACGAGGGCCCGGCATTTGACGTAGAAGTGGATACCTTTTGGATGGGTATTTATGAGGTGACTTATGATGAATTCATCATTTACAGGGAAAAAGAACTGGACAAACCTGGTGAAGGAAACAAGAATTGGAACGCTGACGCCATCGTCCGTCCAAGCCCGCCATATGAAGATCCGACTTTCGGCATGGGTAAGGATGGATTTCCCGCTGTCAGCATGACGCAATTTGCGGCTTTGCAGTATTGCAAATGGTTAAGTGAAAAGACTGGCGATTTTTACAGGTTACCTACTGAAGCAGAGTGGGAATATGCCTGCAAGGCAGGAACAGATGGACCTTATTACTTTAAAAAAGCAAAAGCATTAACTGAGCATGCATGGTATTATGACAACAGTTTTGAAAAATACCATGAAGTTGGACTTAAAATACCAAACAACTGGGGATTATACGACATGCTGGGAAACGTCTCGGAGTGGACGTTGGATCAATATATGGGAAATGCCTATACAACCATGTCGGAGGAAATGGCAGGAGAAATTAACCCATGGATCAAGCCAACCAAGTTACATCCCCGGACTGTTCGTGGAGGCTCCTGGGATGATGCTGCAGCTGAGCAGACTTGCACAAATCGTATTGAATCCAGTTTGAAATGGAAGGAGAGAGATCCCCAGTTTCCTAAAAGTTTTTGGTGGAACACAGACTCACCCTTTGTAGGCTTTAGAATAGTCAGACCATATATTCAACCAAACATGGAAGAACGTAGAGCATTTTGGAATCTGGTACTGGGGGGTTAGCGCGTAAATGGATCGGTATCAACTGTTCTATAGATCCTCTTTTTTAATTATTCTAACACTACTATGCTTTGCCAATGTTCACCGGTCAACATGTCAGGAATTAGCCAGGTTTAATTACGAACAGCCCAAAATGGGCACTACTTTTCGCATTGTTTTGTATGCTGAAAATGCGCAATTGGCAAAGGAAGCGTCAGACGCGGCATTCAAAAGAATAGACGAACTAAATGCCATATTTAGTGACTATCTGGAAGATAGTGAAGCATCTAAATTATCGATACAATCCGGAAGCGGTCTTAAACAGAAGGTAAGTCCCGAAATGCAGGAGGTGTTGAATCTTGCCCGGGAAATCTCGAAAAGAAGCAAAGGAGCCTTTGATGTTACGGTCGGACCGCTGAGCAAGCTTTGGAGAAGAGCAATCAGAAGGAAGGAATTTCCAGGTGTCAAAAACATTAATGATGCCAGATCCAAAGTAAATTATCGCTGGATCAAGCTTTACGGAAAGAGCCAGGAGGTACTCCTCAAAAAGAAAGGAATGCAGCTGGACTTTGGGGGAATTGCAAAGGGATATGCGATAGATGAAGCCTACCAAATATTAATATCATTCGGTATAGACCGTGCACTTATAGAGGGTGGAGGAGATGTCTATGTTGGAGCACCACCCCCGGCTAAAAAAGGCTGGAGTTTGGCTTTTCTGGCTGACAGCTCTGACGACAATGAAATTACTGAGTATGCCAACAAAGCCCTTGCAAGTTCAGGTGACACATATCAATACCTTGAATGGGAGGGAGTTCGCTATTCTCATATTGTAGACCCTCGCACTGGTTTTGGGGTTACGGGAAACGATGTAATTAATGTAATTGCCCCAAAATGTGTAATGGCGGATGTTATCGCTTCGACAGTTAGTGTGATGGGAGTGAGCAAAGCAAAGAAATTAATGAAAAGGTACAAAGGCGTTGATTTGAGATAACTCTCCGGGGTAAATTACCGGATCCCGGATTACCTGCATTGACCTATATTGGAAAGAAAGTCCTCCTGTCAGGCTTTTTATAGACTTGTAATGGTGGTCTCTAGTCATAATGAGTCCACATTCTTAACACTTTGACAACCTTTTCCTCTTCCAGGACTTCATTAACCAACCGGTGTTGAATATTTATCCTTCTCGAATAAGCTCCGGTCAGATCCCCAACTAAATTTTCGCATGGAGGATACCTGGTAAATGGGGCTTCTTCCAGGATCCGGAGTAACTTTCAACTTTTGGTCTCCGGCTGCCGGGGATATCTTTTAGTATCTTTTTGTGCCTGTATGGTATAGAACCAGTCGGAAATTCACCAATCCAACTTATCTGAGGTTTCATCCAAAGATGTTTTCATTCCTTCTATGATCGATTCCCTCATTCCGGGAATTGAGGTCAGATAAAGAGTTTCCTGAATGGATCTCCAGTCCTCTTCGCTTACCAGAACAGCATTGGATCCTCTCCCCGTGATCTGTATAGGCTCGTGGGTCTGTGCTGATTGATCTACCAATTTGTAGATATTTTTTCGAGCTTCAGTAATAGAAATGCTGTTCATATTTATTACAAGCGTACGTGAATATGTATTTAGTTCAAAATATTACACCGGCACATTTTGTTTAAGTAAGAAATTTTAACAGATCTGTCCAATACCCGGGATAACATTCGTCCATGGATTAAATAATTGACTAACGCTAAAATCTAAGAAAATGACAAAGTTTATGATGTTAATCCGTAATGAAGGCGACCCAATGGTGGGGTTGTCAGACGAGGAAAGAGCGGCCGTGATGGAAAACTGGGGTGCGTATATGAGAGGTCTGGGTGAAAACCTGATTGATGGACTGCCTTTTGGCGATGGCAAGATCGTATCGGGTTCGGCCGTGAAAGATGGCCGGCATGAAGAAGGGAATGTGAATGTAGGCGGCTACCTTATCGTTAACGCCCAATCCATTGATGAAGCGGTTGAAATGTCAAAGACATGCCCCGCGCTGGAAAATCCTACGGCAACCATTGAAGTGAGGGAGTGCCTGCCAATGTGAAAAAGTGCTGAACCTGTAGGAAAAGGCTGTTCGTCATATAGCGGATGGCCTTTTTTGTTACATTTACCTGGCATTTAGAATAGATACCACATGACGAATAAACTGGTTATCACCGCCGACGATTATGGCATCTGTAAAATCATAGATGATGGGATTGATGTGGCCGTCAGTAATCAATGGATCACTGCGGTTTCCGCTTTACCAAACGGAAGCAACGAGGATTTTGACAGGGTAAAAAAGTTACATCTGGAAAAGGGTGATCAGGTTGATATTGGTTGCCACCTTAATATTACCAATGGTTCACCTTTGACGAATCTGCCTTCGGGCTTTACAAGAAGAAAAGGAGACTGGAAATTATTCAAATGGATATTGGGGCACGACCTTTCTGAAATGAACACAGACGCCCTCTACAAGGAACTCAAAGCACAGGTCCGAAGATTTGAGGATTCGGAGATCCCGTTAAAGCATTTCAGTGATCATTTTGGGATCCTGACGATGCTGGAATCAAGGATTTGTGCCGTAGTCATCCGGGTTGTGCAGGAATATAACGCCAGGCATAATGTCAATGTACCTCTCCGGAATCCAATGCTGATAAGTGTTCTGCAGGAAGATGGATGTCTTGAAGATTCGAAACTGAAGCGTATGGGGAGGTTGGCAAATTTCCTCAGAAAACTTCCTACCGAGGAAAATGGGTTTCAATTATTTAAAAGGAACCTCAGGAATCGGGTAAAGCAGGTCCGGACGGGTGGATTATCCAGCAGTGACTACTTCATTGATAATTACTATGGAATAAATCGGAAAAGAAAACCCAAAGTCATCAAATGCTTGATGTCACATGAGTATCTCAGTAAGAATTTGCCCTCAGGAAGGGACCCGGTATATGAAATGGTCGTGCATCTGGGGAGGGAGCCAAAGGACTCCGATGACCTGCGATTCCTTAAGAAATTCTGGAAATTCAGAAGAAAGGACCTGAAGAAGAACAGACCCAACGAGTTGAAATATCTCCCGGTTTTTCATAGTGTCCTGCAACAGTCCAATGCCTATGAACTCACCAGATTCAGTGATCTGTAAACCACTTGTGAATATTGACGGGGAGATGAGGTATTTCCTGAATTGACGTCCGTTCAAATAATTTTCACGGTTACGGAATTTTGAGATATCATTTTGGGTTATTCCATGATAATAACACACACAGATTGTCAGTAAGAATGCCTGATAAAGAGATCCGCTTACCTCAGCTTCAAATACCCCGTGTCGTAATTCTTGGTGGCGGTTTTGCCGGTTTGAAGCTAGCCAGAAAATTAAGATCGAAACTGGTCCAGACCGTCTTGCTGGATGAGAATAATTTCCACACTTTTCAGCCGCTCCTGTACCAGGTAGCCACTGCGGGCCTGGAGCCCGATTCAATTGCCTATCCACTTAGAAAGATCCTGAAAAACAAGAAGCGGACACATATCAGGATGGCTAAGATCCTTGAAGTAAAGCTTGACGAAAAAGTTGTTTCTACAAATATCGGAGATGTGCGTTACGATTATCTGGTAATCGCTACGGGTGCATGCACAAATTACTTTGGTAATAAAAATGTGGAAAAGCATGCGCTTCCCATGAAAACACTTACCGAATCACTGGATCTTCGCAGTTTGATCCTACAGAACTTCGAAGTGGCCCTGAATGAAAACAACCTGGAGGAGCGCGATAGTCTGATGAACTTTGTCATTGTTGGAGGTGGTCCTACAGGGGTGGAGTTAGCGGGAGCGCTTGCTGAATTAAAGAAGCACGTCTTACCCAAGGATTTTCCGGATCTGGACATCCGAAGAATGGAAATTCACCTTGTGGAGGCAGGGAGTCAGGTTTTACCGGCAATGAGCGAAAAATCCTCGGCAAATGCCCATAAGTATCTGAAATCGATGGACATCAATGTTTGGACTGATACGTTTGTGAAGGATTACGATGGCGAAACTGTCAAGACCAACAGGGAAGCGCTTAAATCCAAAAACCTGATCTGGGCGGCTGGAGTAAAAGGCAACATTCCGAATGGGATACCGGAAGATGCACTGGAATCGGGAAGGATCAGGGTAGATGCTTATGGGTTTTTACCCGGGTATGATAATGTTGCCGCGATAGGGGATGTTGCGTTGATGAAAACGGAAGCATTTCCAATTGGACTGCCCATGCTGGGGTCGGTGGCACAGCAGCAGGGTAGTTACCTTGCTGAAGCCATTAATTCCAGGATAAAGGGCAAGCCCGTCGCACCATTTGTGTACAATGATCAGGGTACGATGGCGACTGTAGGGAGAAATAAAGCCGTTGTTGATTTAGGAAGATTTCGGTTTGGAGGATTATTTGCCTGGCTGACATGGCTTTTTGTCCACCTTATGCTTCTTGTAGATTTCAGAAATCGCATCATTGTGCTTTCAAACTGGATTTGGAGCTACGTGAACTTCGACCGGGGAACGAGATTGATCGTGAGGAAATACAAGAGAGAATAGAACTTGCGCCCTACAGTTGTTGTGGATAGATTCTTTTCGCCAACCGGCAGATCGAAATGACTTTTATTCTTACTTAATTATATGTGATATTCTAACTCTCACCTTTAGCAGGTCATCTCGACGATAGGAGAGATCCATTCAAAATTTTAACCCTATAATAGTCGAATGGATTTCTCGCTACGCTCGAAATGACTTATAATTATAATTCATGAATTATTTCACTTACATCTCCACAAACCCGAAGCGAACAGTTCTTTATGTGGGTATGACCAATGATTTGTACACACGAATGATCCAGCACTACAGCGAGCGAGGTAAGTTCTCAACTTTTGCCGGTCGGTTTTACTGTCATAAACTCATATATTTTGAGAGGTACGACACTCCGATGGAAGCAATAGACAGGGAGAAGGAAATAAAAAAATGGAGACGATCAAAGAAGGAGGACCTGATTAATTCCATCAATCCTCGATGGGAGTTTTATGATATTAAAGATCTTTAGTTTCATGAGTCTTACTCTTTTGAATAGATTTCTCGCTACGCTCGAAATGACTTTTGTTTTTGCAGAGTGTGATCGTGATTATATTTTCAAATTCACGTTCTAGGAGTCATCTCGACGGTAGGAGGTGCTCGACCAGAGGTACTTGACTAAAGGGATTTATTCAGACTTGAATCTTACCGCATGAATAGATTTTCTCCGCAAACCGGCAGATCGAAATGACTTTTATTCTTACTTAGTTACATGTGATATTCTAACTCTCACCTTTAGCAGGTCATCTCGACGATAGGAGAGATCTATTCAAGAATATTAATAGATTTCTCACTGCGCTCGAAATGACCATTTATTTTAATGACGCAATATTAGGGTTCTTATTTCAAGGATCATCTTGATGGAAAGAGGTGCTCGACCAGAGGTACTCGACCAGAGGTGCTCGACCAGAGGTACTCGACCAGAGGTACTCGGCCAGAGGGATTTATTCAGACTTGAATCTTACCGTATGAATAGATTTTCTCTGCAAACCGGCAGATCGAAATGACTTTTATTCTTACTTAATTATATGTGATATTCTAACTCTCACCTTTAGCAGGTCATCTCGACGATAGGGGGTGCTCGACTAGAGAGATCTATTTAAGAATATTAATAGATTTCTCACTGCGCTCGAAATGACCATTTATTTTAATGACGCAATATTAGGGTTCTTATTTCGAGGATCATCTTGATGGAAAGAAGTGCTCGACCAGAGGTACTCGGCCAGAGGGATTTATTCAGACTTGAATCTTACCGTATGAATAGATTTTCTCAGTCAACCGGCAGATCGAAATGGCTTCTATTCATGGGGATCACTTACAATCTGAAGTTATACCTCAACTTGATTAGCAATTGATTGTTTAGTCGCATGAACCGATCTTCAGGCCTTTCATACACGGAGTTGCTATTGTAAACGATGAAGAAATCCCCCTGGGGATGATAGATCCAGTGTATCCTTGTGTTCACTCCAAAATTCCGCGTATCGGTATCGTATTGAACAAAACTATTGAGCTGGAGATCCGGGGTAACATTGAGCCGAGCCCTCAATCCAACCAGCGTCTGATCAAAATCCCCGAATGGCAATTCCGCCTCGTTGTGAACCCCGGAAAATTCAAATGTCAGAATGGTGGCTGGATTCCAGTTGACAGTAAGCTGATATTCATTCAAATTACCATCGAAGAAAGGTCCGAACCACCAGGAAACTCTACCGTTGAGCTTCCTTTTAGCTGCCACATCACCTTCAAGACGATATCTAAAGTAGTGGTAGACGTCTTCCGGGATGATCACATTTTCCGAAATTTCAAATGGTTCGACAATGCGTTCCCCGGTCGGAACCACATTAAACTCAAATCGTTCTCCGCTTTCGAACCTCCAATTGACAGGAGCGGTGAACACCCGGTACGATTGCCATTCCCAATCCAGGTCGGGGATATAAGTAATGAACAGTTGATTTCTCATCTGTCTGAGCCATGTCCACTCCGGGCGCGGCGCATATGTAGCGCCCAGTCTGAACTTGTTTATGGCATCCCGGGGAACAAACCCCAGCGAAGGATCAAATGCATCTCCGATATGGGCATAGGTAAATGCGATATCCCATATATCGTTTGGATAATCAATTTTGAGTCCGTAAGCGGACTGATCGCCACTTAGCCCCCTGCGGTCATTGTACAATCCCCATACGCCCGCCAGGAAGTTTTTGTCTCCGGCAAAGCGGGTAGTCTGATACGTAAAATCCGAACCCGCAACCCAGGCGCCGGATCTGTTCAGCGGATCTCCAAATGATCCGAAAAAACCAAAAGATGATTCCTTCAATACGTTTTGTTTGATCCTGAAAACTCCGGTGGTAGTCGATTGGATTTTTTCAGGGACTCCGTCAAGCTCAATTGATTTACTGTCTGTTCCCATGACTAAACCACCGAACGAGGTTCTGCCAATCCTTCCATTTACTTTCCCTCCGGCTGTGATCGGTACCTGATTCCCTTCAAGTAAGCCAATCCTTCTGCTGAAAAATGGAACAATATCCCTGCTCAATCCAAATCCGAATTCGAAAATATCGGCGCCTTCCAGGAAAAATGCCCTTTTCTCAGGAAAGAAAAGTGGAAATCTGGTAAGGTTTGTTTGCCTTGTGTCTACCTCAGTTTCGGCAAAATCCGTATTGAAGGTGGCTGTGGCCGTTACATTGGCGCCAAGTCTTTTATTGATTGTCAGGGCCGGATCTACCTTAAAATTGGTATCACCTGCCTCATCTTTTGTGATATTTCCGATAATTGATGGTCGTATATTCAATCCGGCACCGTAATTGAAATCCGGCAGACCTGACAGCAGGCCCGCCCGGCTCGTCTGCATGAACCATTGATCACGTTTGACATTGGCCCAGCGCATGATTTCCTGATTTCTCTGAATATTGCGCTCAACATTGAAACCCCATTCTTTCAATCCCTGTCTGAAATTTATACTCTGGATAGGAATTAAGATCTCCACTGTCCAGCCATTTTCATGAATACGGGTTGATGCCTCCCAAATACCATCCCAGTCCTTGTTTTCACTCTCTCCGCGATTTGATACGAGCGCATCATACCGGGCTCCGTTAGGGTTGACGGAAAATATGTATCCGGACTGACCATCCAGAAAGGGATCAATTATGACCCTGATATGGTCTTCATTTTCGAGCTCGGTGTCTCTCAGCTTGGAATAATTTACGATACCTTCCGGATTATCGTCAAAGCACTCAATACCAATCAAAACTGCTTTTTCATTGGAAAGAATATACGTCCTGGTCCGGTTGGATGGCTGACCTTTTTCGACAGGAACCGTTGTCAAAAAATCCTCAATGATCCCGGCATCTTCCCAAACGGACTCATCCAATCGACCATCGATTTCAGGCAGCTCCGGGGTAATACCCGTAACAACCGACGGCCGATCCCCCTGGGAAAGGGACAAATGCCATAAGCAAACAAGCACAACGTAACTAAGGAGCCGCATTGCAGGTATTTGAGTAAAGCTAAACTGTCACCGGATTTTGTGACCACATTCGGCTAAAAAATACATGAGAGGACACGGATATGCCTGATTCAATGATTTAAATCATTTCAGGGTGTTTCACATTTCATATTAAAGGATAATAAAAAAAAGGATATTTAAAGAAGCACTGTTTGTTTAACTTAAATCCTGTTAATAATGCCATTACAAAAACTAAAAAAATACCTGGATGACAATAGTGTTGAATACATTACCATAAGTCATTCCAAAGCATTCACTGCCCAGAAGATCGCTGCTGCAGCGCACATCAAAGGAAAGGATGTTGCCAAGACTGTCGTGGTAGAGATCGACGGAAAAATGGCCATGGTGGTCCTTCCAGCGTCAAAACGAATTGACTTCCATCACCTCAAAGAAGCGATCGGAAGTAATGACATACGGATGGCGACTGAGGCCGAGTTCAAGGACCTGTTCCCAAACTGTGAAACCGGAGCAATGCCCCCATTTGGGAATTTATTCGGTTTACAGGTGTATGTCGACAATACACTTGTAGGTGACCATCATATCGCTTTTAATGCCGGATCCCACATCGAGCTCCTGCAACTGGATTACCGGGATTTCGAAAGGCTGGTCCAACCAACCGTTATTCATTTCACGGTTGAACTGGTTTAGAAAAGAGATCCGCTCTTCCAACTGTACAGGTTAAGTCGTCCGCCTTCTCCCGTATTTGCTTAAAGGGCCTTTCCGTCATTCAGGGCAGGGGTCTTAATACTTTCACTGGGGAGTGTCTGCAGGTTGCTCAATGCGACTTGTCACAAGGACATGTGAAAATCAAAAAATTCAATAACTTGAGCCAACACCCCGGAACGAATATGAAAAGAAGAACCTGCCTAAAACTGACAGGAAGTGCGGCCGTATCCAGCTTTGTCCTGTCTCCCCAATTCCTTTTTGCCGGTCAGCAGTCATCACCCCAAAGCGCCTTGATCTTTGATGCCATGGGAGAAATACGAGACGTATACACGCCGGCGTTGATCAGGGAAATACTGTCGAGCGGACTGAACGCCATAACTGTAACCTTATGTGATCCCAAGACTTTCGAGGGCGAAGCCGTCGATGCTGCCCGGAGTGGAATACTCTCATATGACAGGTACATTGCCAGACACCCGGAATACCTGGTAAAGGCGACATCTGTCAATGATATTGTCAAAGCCAGGAAAGAGAACAAACTTGCCATTTTTTACCTCTTTCAAAATTCAACGCAATTCGGTCGCAATCTTGACATGGTGGACCTGTATTACGGGCTTGGTGTCCGGTCCAGTCAAATTACCTATAACTATCAAAATTGGGCAGGGGCGGGGTGCAAGGAGCGAACTAATGCCGGGCTTACGGCATTTGGCCTGGAATTGGTTGAAAAAATGAATGATACCGGCATGCTGATAGACCTTTCGCATGCCAATATGACAACTATGGCTGATGCCATCAGAGTGTCAGAAGTACCTGTGATCGTATCCCATACCGCTTGTATGTCCGTTTACGACAACATCCGGAATACGACGGATGAGAATATGAAGCTGCTGGCGGAAAATGGCGGCGTGGTGGGAATCTGTCAGATCAGGCCATTTATCAGCAATTTGAGAGAAGGATCATTTGAACATTATCTGGATCACATTCAGCATGCCATAAAGGTTGCCGGGGTCGATCATGTAGGCATCGGAAGTGACCGTGATCACAGGGTAATTGAGATGTCCGATGACTATATCGCGGAGCTAAAGGCGGAGGAGGGTCCCAATTTTAATCCTGATGACTGGCCGCTTTACATGGATGAGCTAAACGGACCACGTCGTAATGAAGTGATCTGGGAAAGATTGAAGAAGCGTAATTTATCTGATGACGAAGTGGAAAAGATAATGGGCCTGAACGTTTTAAGGATTTACAGGGAAGTAGTCGGCTAGCACAGGTCATTACCAGAAAACCCGAAAAACAAAGTTGGGCGTGATGCCGAGGGAATAGATCCTGGTATCTATCAATTCGTTATCCAGTGATGGAGTGGTCCGAAATTCCCGATTCAGAAGATTTCTGCGATCATATACATTAAAGACCGACAGGCCTGCCCGATATCTTACCTCCTTGTTTTGTCCGATTTTAAAGTCATAGATAGCTGAAAAATCCAGCCTGTGGTAAACCGGTAAATTCCTGCCGTTTATACTGCTGAATGCTATGACAATCGGTCCTGTTGTGGCAGGAACCTCCGTCACATCTGTGAAGGATTTGCCTGTATGCCACATCCATCCGAGTGAAAACTGCCAGCTTTTGATAGCGTACAAATGTGACCATGTGATGGTATGTTCTATGTTCCAGTTCCCCGGGAATGGTTCATTATCATTGAGTCCGAAAAATTTATTTTCGGTCCGGAGATAAGAATATGCAAGCCAAGTTCTGTAGTATTCAAACTGTCTTTTTACAAATAGATCGGTTCCAATAATTTCGCTGTCGCCCCGCCTGAATTCATTGTCCGTAGGATTTAGAAAGCCAAAAGTCAGCGTGGTAACTCCTGATATTTTTTTGTGAAATACCTCCGTATCGATGTACCAGCCATTTCGGTTGTAATTTGATCCGAGGGTGACCTGAAAACTTTTGATGACAGGGAATCTTTCCTTCGAAGACAGAGTCCAAACCTGGTTTTCAAGTGACAGATCACTTACGACAGATTCCTTTATCCGGCTGGCCGTCTGACTTTTATATTCTCCTGAAGCATTAACACGTAAATAGTTGAACAACTGGTGTTCGGCGAATATCCTGGGTTCAATTATTGTTTTATCCAACTCGCTGTAATGATTCAGCCTTAACCCGGCCTTAATCGTTCTTTGAGGTTGCTCCAGGTGATATTCCGAATAAACGGAATGTGTGTTAATGGTGGAATTATCGGCATCCAGGATCAAACTATAGGAGGGTGTAAAGGATTCATAAGCGTACCGGATGTTGTTATTGGAGAATTGATACCCAGTGAGGATGCTCTGATTGTCGGATAACTTAAAACGGGTATTGAGATTTCCTCCGATATCTGCTATTGAGTTTTTTTTGGAAGAAATATCAGTTGTGTCCGCACTGGATGTGATAAATTGATACTCCAGCAGGTATTTCGCATAATACGCGTCCATGTCAAAAGTAAATCGACCTGAAGACATGTTTCTCCACCTGATATTATAGCCTTCGTTTGCATTGTATAGTTTGTCATTAAAAGTTTGGATGTCAAGCGCATCTGATGATGAAAAATCCAGTTCGTTTTTATTGTACAGGGTATTGATCAAAATGCTGTTATCCGTATTGAGTTGCCAGATGAAGTTCGTGGTAAAATCATTGAAGTAAAATTCATTCTTCCCCTGCCTGGTGGATGAAACATCCTCATTGATCTTGGTATTTTGAAAAACACGATCTGCCAGCTGATCATAGGTTATGGTTTGAGCAAGGTCCGTAAAGGATCTGCGGCCTGAAACCTGGAAACTGAGTTTGTCTTTGATGATCGGAGCACTTAGGTAGGCATCGGCATAGATCATATTGGAACCGGCCCCTCCGCTTAACTTTTCAGTGACGGATTCGTCTGTGCGAATGTCGATCACACTTGACACCCTGTCCCCGTACTGTGCGCTGGTGCCGTTTTTTACAAATGTCACATTTTTAGTAATGTAGGGATTGAAAGCTGACAGCATGCCGAAAAAATGACCCTGATTATAGGTTTTGATGCCGTTCCATAGTACGAGGTTTTGGTCAGGTGATCCGCCGCGCACATGCAGTCCTGAGACGGTTTCATATGGGCTGTTTACTCCCGGGCTTTGCTGGAGGCTTTGTAAAATGTCAGGTTCGATCAGACCCGGAAGTATTTTCAATTGTTGCGGAAAGATCTTAATGTCTTTTTTGACTTTGGTAACGCCCACGGTGAGGTAATCACGAACTATAATCTCTTCAAGGACTGCCGTTGACTCATCCATCCGGATATGGGAACAGTCGGGAGTCAGCAGATCCCGGACACTTACTTCTTTTGATTCAAACCCCACAAATCTCAGATCAAGCTGTGTCTCAAACGGAACTTTCTCCAACAAAAAGAAACCCTGTTTATCTGTGATCTTGCCGGAAGAAGTATTAGCGAGTGAAACAGTAACACCAATCAGGGGAGTTTGTTCATTGTCATGGACATAACCACACACCGTCACCAGGTCACCTTCAGCATATGGCCTTACAATAATATACTCCTCGCTTACCTGCTCGAACTTCAGTTTGGATTGTCGCTCCAGTTCGACGATGAGCTCTTCAAACGCAAAAGTGTTGAAATCGGGCAATGTGATCCATTTGTCATTTAAAGCCTCATCAGCATAGGAAAATTTCACATCGAACAAATTGGCTATTTGAGGGATTATCTTGTTCAGTTCCCTCCTTGATCCATCGATATTATTCTGGGCTTGACACACCAGGACTGAGCTGTATATCACAAAGACCAACCAATATGTCTTCATAAATTAGTCTTCCAGCATAACCGTTCTCTCCTCCTTTAATTCATAATCTATCTGAAGTGATCCTAAAACTACTTTTAGCGCCACATCGAGATCATCGTGAGGAAATGTTCCGGTGAAGGTGGAGTCAATATTTGATATTGAACCCTCAAACTTAATATTGAATTGTTTTTCAAGTGCAATCAAAACATATTTGATTGGAACGCTGTGAAAAGAGCTTTCATTGTCCAGCCAGCTGGGTTTATTCTTTGTGGTCGTCAGATAGGTGGCTGGTTGCTCATTGATTTTCCTGTAGGTTTTTCCGGGTGTCAGAACATAATCAGCTTCGTTTTCGGCACTAACCTCCACTTTACCTTCGAAGCATTTTACTTCAAAGAATCCATTCATGACAGCCACATTGAACGTCGTACCCAAGACGGTAACTTCACCCGATTCTGTATCTACGGTAAAAGTTTCTCCCGCGGCAACTTCAAAATATGCTTCCCCGCTCAGAGATATTTTGCGTGCCTCATCCCATTCACCCGTATGATAGGTAACCTCGGATTTCGAATTGAGGACTACCTCGGATCCGTCCGGTAAAAGGAGGAATTTCTTTTCCCCGAATTCACTTTTCGCGGTAACTATTTCCGGGGTCGTCCCGATATTAAAGACAATAATGCTAACCACCAGAATGATAGAGGCAGCTATACCGGATAGCCATATGTATCGGGTTTTAGGGGATCTCTCCTGAGCCTTTTGACCATGATTTTCCTTAATGGAGCTAAGTATCTTCTCCTCATCAAACGAAGGAATGGTGATCAGCTCTGATCCATCCACAATCTTTTTGAATTGGCCATATGCCTCGCTGGATTGAAAATCTTCAAGCTCCTGAGGCGTCAGCTGATCGTTGA
Organism: Cyclobacteriaceae bacterium; assembly: GCA_028278225.1. Lineage (GTDB taxonomy): Bacteria > Bacteroidota > Bacteroidia > Cytophagales > Cyclobacteriaceae > JANQEU01. The sequence continues at coordinate 116,793 of JANQEU010000085.1, read as the reverse complement.
GCCACCTGGCTAAAAAGGTATCGTCTTTAAATTCACCTTTCATAACATTCTAGATATACAACGCACATATGTTTTCATACCCTACCACCTATATATTTTCAATTTGCTGTCTCAGCTTTACTAATGCCTTATGCATCAACTTTTCAATGGCCTTCACCGAAACTCCTGATAGTTCGGCGATCTCCCTGTAAGTCAGTTTTTCAACACGATTCATCAAAAAAACTTCCCTCTGTCTTTCCGGCAGACTTTCAATGGCACGACTGAGTTTTTCCATGAATTCCTTTTCCAGGATCAAAAATTCCGGCGTCTGACTGCTTTTTTCGTCCCGGATAACACGTTCTTCATATTTAAGCCTGATGCTTTCGGATCTTTTTAAACTCGTACTGAGGTTTGTAGCTATTTTGTACAGGTAACTTTTTGCGGTTTCAGCAGTGACTTTGGCACAATTTTGCCACAACCTGGTAAATGCCTCCTGAACAACGTCATCTGCTTGCTGTTCATCCCCGAATTTGTAGTAAATGAAATTCCTTAATAATCTGGCGTGAACCCGGTAGAAGGAATCAAAGCGGTCTTCATCACACAATGAATTTTCACTTTTCTGCATGTGGATTTAAAACTATCGGATTTTGTTTTCTTCTCAAATATCTTCAATACGTTCATCAAAAAATTAAATTCGGGGGTAGGGTAAATTATGGGTGCCTGCGTTTTAGGATGGATAAAGGTTGAGGAACCTTACTACCAAATTTGAAAAATGACTAAACTTATTCGCTTATGAAACTGTTGAAACCGTTCACACTGATTTCGCTGATAGCATCCGTTTTTATACTGGAATCCTGTCAGGAAGATGAACCCAACCCATGTCCGGATGTACTTTTTACGATTGATATCGACAGTACGGATTATTCTTATACCATTACCGCTGAAGGGATTGAAAACCTTGTTTACGCCTGGTTTGTCAATGATCACATTGTTGATTCCGTTGGTATTGGTGACAGTATAGACCATACTTTCGATTTCGAGCTGGTACCGGGGACATATGAAGTCTGTATTAAGGCTGAATCCATTGATTGCAACAAGATATTGGAATTTTGCCAGGAGGTGATCATTCCTGATGCAAGTGACCGGAACTGCCTGGGTCTGGAGTTTGACTTTGAAAAGAGGAGTGATCATCTCTTTGAGTTTACCGCCGCATTTGAGGGGATCAATGATCTTGAATATACGTGGTATGTTGACGGAGATTCTCTGAAAACCGAGTCACTCGGCAGTGACCGTACTCATTTATTGGAGCGGGAGTTTGATGGTGGAATCCATTCCATCTGTATTGTTGCATACAGTGAAACCTGCGGACTGGTTGAATTTTGCAAAGAGATCTATGCCGGTGAAGGGGATTGTCCTGCCCTTCATTTCGAAACGGAAAAAATGGAAGACAACAAATACCTGTTCGTTGCAGATTTTGCAGGCAAGGAAGAGGTTCAGTATAAGTGGTTTATAGGTGATGAAATAGTGGATGTTGAGAATTTCGAAGGACAACTGACAGATCACAAATTGAAATGGACATTTGAACCGGGAGAGTATTATGTATGTATTGTAGTCGAGACTGATCGATGTGAAGAGGTGGTTTTCTGCGAGGAAATCTCAGTACCCCGAGCCAGCTGCCCGGCTCCGGATCTGTTCTTCGAAATAGAATTTACCAGTGATTCCACCCATTTGTTTGTTGCCGAATTTCCCGATATGGATAGCACGCGCTACAAGTGGCAGATCAATGGTGATATAGTGGACAAGGAGAATTATGAGGGCTATGATACTGATCACCAGTTGATTTGGGACTTTTATCCGGGTTATTATAAGGTATGTCTGGTAGTTTACAATGAAGGCTGTGAGCCGGTAAAATACTGCCGGGAGATTGAGATCGACGGATATTGTCCCCAGGAGCTTTCATTCAGGCACGAGCAGGAAAATGATCATTCTTACTTATTCGTAGCCGAATTTGAAGGCAAGGAGCATGTCCCGTACAAATGGTTTATCGGTGACGAAATTGTCGATAAAGAGAATTTCGAGGGGTATGACACGGATCACAAGTTATTCTGGCAATTCGGGTCGGGCACCTACCTTGTTTGTATTGTTTCCTTTGCCGAAGGCTGTGAAGAAGTGGAATATTGTGAAGAGATCGTGATAGACAGACCATGTCCCACTGAATTATTCTTCAGGTCGGAGCAGGAAGCACATAATGCGTATTACTTCTTTGCGGATTTCGAAGGCATGGAACACGCCCAATACAAATGGTATATTGACGATGAGATTGTTGACAAGGAGAATTTCGACGGCTATGATACCGATCACAAACTTTTATGGGATTTTGAACCGGGAACATATAATGTATGTATTGTCCTTGATACGGAAGGTTGCGAAACTGTAGAATACTGCGAGCAGTTGACAGTGGAACAGTTTTGCCCTGCTGAATTATTTTTCCATTCTGAAGAGGAAGCTGACAGCGCATATATCTTTTATGCAGATTTTGAGGGAATGGAACTGACGCCTTACAAATGGTACATTAATGACGAAATAGTGGATATGGAGAACTTTGACGGCTCAGACACCGATCACAAGCTTATATGGGATGACTTTGAGCCTGGCATTTACACAGTGTGTATTGTCTCCATGGTAGATGGCTGTGAGACAGTCGAGTATTGCGAGGAAATTGAGATAACACCTCCATGTATAGAGGATATCTCGTTCACAGGTGTGAAGGATGAAAGCAGTAATACATACACGTTCAGTGTCGATTTTGAAGGGAAAGATGACGTCACGTACATATTGTCAATCTACGTGAGTGATGATTTACAGCAAAGTTTTGTGCGGGAGGCTGGCAGTACGGATGGTCATGATTTCCAATGGGATTTTGTTCCTGGTACTGTCTATGAAGTATGCCTGAGGCAGGATGGCGGTTGTGGCGATTTCCAGGTTTGCCAGGAATTTGTAATCCAGTAGATATCTCCGCTTGCTTATATATGGAAGTTACCCGATCCGGTTCCGGTTTATACCTCAACAACTTAGGGATAAACCGGACACTGGTGAGGGTAACTTCCTCTTGTTATTTGAATTGTTAATTTTAGCCCCGCACCGTACTCCGCCTATGGATAGATGAGTTTCATTAAAAAGAGATAAAGAGCACGAATGGATCGACTGATAAATAGATTTATTTTTTTCATTAGCATAGGTTTATTGCTCCAGTCGTGCCTGAGTGAAGATGAATTAAGCTTTCCACCTGAGGAGTCCTCAGATACGCTCCAGGTAGTGCAGAGCACCGGTATTGTCACCCTGCTAAACGCACTTGGTGATTCGATTCTTGGAGTAAATAACCTCTGTTTTGAGTTCCTTTTTCCGATCGAACTGGGATTTAACAATGACATAACCATTGAGGTCGACGATATGGCTGGTTTGCTGGAGGCCGTCAATAGTCAAAGCTTAGGTTTGAATATTGATGGAATTGTTTTTCCTGTTTTGGTTGCCCAGGGCAGCACATTAAAGAATATAGAGGGAGAAGAGGATCTGCTGAAGTTGCTCACGGATTGTGGAATTCCATCCTTTAAAGACGATTTTCATCGTTTTTTCACCAAATGCTTTGACCTGGTATATCCGGTATCCCTGCTTGACCAAAATGGTGAAACTCACACCATTGACAATGCGGAGCAGTATTTCGACTTTAAAATCGATCAGGGGTTTGCGTACCAGCCCCGGTTTGTATTTCCATTAGGTGCTGAGGTGTTTTCGGAGGATACCATAATATCGATTGACGGTTACTTCGGATTGTATGAAATATTTAATTCATGCCCTGACTGTCCTGAATTGTTTTTCTCAACCGACGCCGGCTATAACAACAGGTACACATTCACGGTAAATTTTCCTGGGAAGCATGATTTGTTTTCTTATGACTGGTACATCAACGATGACTTTGTTGAGACCGATGGAGTAGGTGTGGATGGTGATCATATGCTGAAGGAAACATTTCCTCCCGGTGTATATGAGATCTGTGTCAAAGCGGTTACGGACAAATGCCAGGAGGGGACCTACTATTGTGAGGTGATAGAAGTGGAAGAATTCTGTCCTGAATTGCATTTCGAATTTTCACATGCGGTAGACACGCCTTCAGTTTTCCAGTTTATTGCTGATTTTCAGCTGAAAGACGAAATACCTTATGTCTGGAAAGTTTTTCAGGAAGATATTCTTTTGTATTCGGAGACCGAAGAACCGGGTGGGGACAATAAAATGTTCTTTGAATTCGACACCGGTGCTTATGAAACCTGTATTTTCACTGAAACCGACCTGTGTCCCGAAGGCGTCTGGTATTGTGAGGAAATTGAAGTAGCGGATCTGTGTCCGCAATTATTTTTCGAGTATGAAAAACTGGATTCAGCTACGTACCAATTCTTTGCGGAATTTGAAGGCATGACCGAAATACCCTACCTGTGGGCCATATATGTTAACGACGATTTAATACACTCCGAGGAGGATGGACAGGGGCGTGACAATCTGATGGAATATCAATTCCACTCCCCGGGTGTTTATGAGATCTGCTTGCATACTGAGACCGACAGATGCCCGGAAGGTGCGACATACTGTGAAGAGTTGGTTATTGAGTAGTGCCTTCATTAACAAGTTACTGATACTCAAGAATGCTGGCAGGCGCTAAACGTTGACATCAGACCGATCCTGGGACATTCCTGGTTTGCTCTTAAGTGGTATCTTACTCATCGCCCTTTCGGAAATTGCAGTAATAGTCAGGGAGGGATTGACACCGGGATTAGAGGAGATCATCGAGCCATCACATATCAACATATTTCTGTAGCCAAATACTTCATTATTGGAGTTAATTACGCCCTCAGTTTTATTTGCACCCATGACTGCTCCCCCCAGGATGTGGGCTGTGGAGGGAATACCCATCAGCGTTTCCGTAAATCCGACGAATGCGTTGCCATTAATTATTTTGCCGAACTTTTCAGCCAAAGCTTTTGACTCGGGAAGAAAGGCGCTTGGTCCCGGACCTTTTTCCATCTCCGTTCTAATGGGAATAAACTTTCCTCTTTTGAATCGAAGGGTACTGTTGAGGGTTTGCATAAACAGAAGAATGACAGTTTTTGTTGAATAACCTGGAGCAATCAATATTTTTAAAAATGAGATCGGGGAGATCATTATCCTGTACAGCATTTTGCCGGTTCGGATGATCATATTATTACCATAGGCGAGCGGGACAAAGAGTAATTTGAAGAAACCCGATTTTGCCCCGTAACGAACAGGTTCAAGATGACTGTTTTCATCGGTGTGCAGGATAGAGCCAATCGCCAGACCCTTTGAATAGTCTTCAGAAACGTTTTGGGTTGTTACACCGGTCAGGGCTTCATTGTTTGTACTCACATTACAGCCCAGCTTGTCCGACAAAAGGGGAAGACTGTGTTTCCTGATCTTTAGCAATAATGGGATCGTACCCATCACACCTCCTGAAAAGATCACGCCTCCGGATATAAAGCTCTTTTTTCCCGATGAGGATTTGCAGGTAATGACATACCCATCCTCACCATTTTTGCTTTTAAGCGGCCGGACATTTGTGACTTCATGCTCAGCGATGATCTCTGCACCGATCTTCCGGGCGAGATGCAGATAGTTTTTGTCCAGGGTGTTTTTGGCATTGTGCCGGCAACCGGTCATGCACTCTCCGCAGTGAATGCACCCTGTCCGATCAGGCCCGTGTCCACCGAAATAAGGATCCGAAACAGTTTGCCCCGGTTCACCAAAGTAGACACCAACATTGACCGTATCGTAGTGTTCGGATCTCCCAATTTGTTCGGAGAGTTTTTGAAGTGCGACATCTGCGGGCCCGGGTTTCGGATTTTTTGCAACACCAAGCATGCGATATGCCATTTTGTAGAATGGCGCTAATTCCTCTTCCCAGTCCGCCAGCTCTTTCCAGGTGCCTGAAGTGAAAAATGCCTTCTTCGGAACAGGTAATGTATTGGCGTAGGTAAGGGATCCGCCTCCTACGCCAACTCCGGAAAGCACCGTCACGTGCTTTAAAAATGACATTTTCATAATCCCTCTCAAACCCAATCGAGGTGCCCACAGCCATTTTTTCAATTGCCAGTTGGACTTTGGGAAGTCCTCGTCTTTCCACCATTTTCCTTTTTCTATGACCAGCACTTTGTATCCTTTTTCCGAAAGCCGTAAAGCGCTGACTGAACCGCCGAAACCGCTTCCGATTATTATGTAATCATAGTCTGATTGTGGATTTTGCACACTTTGGAATTCTTAGAGATTGGCCGAATGTCTGTTTGCCTTGTAGCCAGGATCTTCTAATTTGGTTAAGATAGCACCTTTACTCATAATGATGGGATATGTCAGACAATTAACTTAATGCAGAATACCATCCATGATAATGCTCATTTGACAGGTGCGATAGGATACCAAATTAATTAGGCGTAGCTTTGCGTCACAATAGTCGAAGAAGCCTTTCTTTATTTTATCTCTTTTGATTCTATTAAGATTTTCTCCTTCACTAGGATCAATTATTAAAACAATACACTATAAGAGCCTAATAACCGGACACTGTGCGTTGCAACTTCAGATAGCACGCAGGGAATGCCTTTTTCTGGCTAATTCCCCAATCAATTTAAAATACTAATTATGGTCGGCGGCAGGAGAACTGTTGACATTCGAATAAAAACAATGAAAAATAATCATACAAAAAAACAAAATAAAAGACGTGGCTCAAAATTTTCAAAGAGAACGAAGAACCAAAACAGAAGACACATAAAAACAATAGATCCGGATTTGCTGATAAAAAGGTCAATCGAAGAGGAGCCAGAGTTTTTCAAACCCACCAAATCGTTCAACGAAATGTCTTTGGATTACAGACTTAAAAGAAATCTTGAAAGCATGGGATTTGTTTATCCAACTCAGATACAGGAAGAAACATTCGATCACTTGGTGTCTGGTCGTGATCTAATGGGAGTAGCGAAAACGGGGACTGGAAAAACCGGTGCTTTTCTGATACCAATTATTGAAAAATCCCTCAGTACTAACCTCTCAAGGTCATTGGTGATCGTACCTACAAGGGAATTGGCCCTGCAGGTTGAGGAGGAATTCAACAACCTAAATGGGGGTGTGAATTTAACTTCAGCCACCTGCATAGGTGGAACAAGCATTAATAGAGACTTAAGTCGATTAAAACGAAGACACAGCATTGTGATTGGGACACCAGGAAGATTGATGGACCTCGCGGGTCGTGAGGCGCTTCGGTTAGACGAATTTGAGGTGCTGGTACTGGATGAGTTTGACAGAATGCTGGATATGGGCTTTGTTACCGACGTAATGAAAATCGTCGGATCAATGATCTCAAGAAAACAAACCATGTTATTTTCGGCCACTCTTAACAATACCCAAAAATCACTGATTGATAAGTTATTACGCAATCCAATTAAAGTGAAGGTAAATGTGGGTGCTCCGAGTAAGGATCAGATTGAGCAAGATATAATCAGGGTTCCTCAAGGCAGTAATAAATTTGATATGCTACTTGATCTAATTGATGACGAATCATTTGAGAAAGTATTGGTGTTTGCCGAAACGAAGAGGTTGGTTGATAGAGTGAGCAAGAAACTCAGACAATCAGGAGTAAGAGCCGATCACATACACGGTGATAAATCTCAGAATTACAGGAATAATGCCCTGAACAAATTTAAAAGAGGGAATGTGCAGGTATTGGTCGCCACCGATGTTGCATCACGGGGTATTGACGTTTCAAATATCACTCATGTCATCAATTATCAACTACCACAAACAATGGACAGTTATATCCACCGGATAGGGCGTACAGGCAGGGCTGGTAACACAGGTAGGGCATTTACGTTTGTTGATTAAGCGACTTTAAATACAGAATATTTTTAACTAATAATAATGAAAGAAGGAACAGTAAAGTTTTTTAATAATTCCAAAGGATTTGGTTTTATTAGCCCATCAGACTCAAATGAGGATCTTTTTGTCCATAAGAGTGGTCTTATTGACGAAATCAAGGAAAATGACAGGGTAAAATTTGATGTAGAACAAGGGAAAAAGGGTTTAAATGCTGTCAATGTTGAGTTGATTGATTAGTACCGTTAGGGAACCTGAAATTGGTAAATACCATTCGGTAGCAATCCGGATGGTATTTTAGACTCAAATTATCAATTCACTTCGGGAGCCTCTTCCTGTTTAATGTGAAGCTTGAAATCTCTGTCCAATTCGAATTCATAGAGTGATTCCTCAGCCAATTCCCTGGCTTTTGCCGAGTGTTGCAGCACCATAAGCAGGTCTTGCGCAAGTACGGAGGTTTTGATATTATTGGCTGCTTTACCCCGGTGTACACGCAATACAAAGCTATAACCGGTTCTCTTTTTCGGATTTATGTCCTGGAATTCATGTTTTGAAAACTGATATTGCTGCGGACCGGAAGTGGCGGAAATCATAAGATTTAGTATCGCCGGACGGTACTTACTCCACAAAAAAACATATTTACTATTGATTGCAGCTCGATTTATCATATTCTGACGCTTGATCTTGTTACAAATTGAAAATAGCTGTATGGAGGAATCAGAACGGGAAAGGTCGGATGAGGATTTTCGAATTCTGTCTCTATGGAATGCTCAGCTTAATTTTTCACTCCCTCCTCTATATATCTTGCGAACGTAAGGTAGCTATAATCCTGGTCAAACTGTTGTTTCTTAATGATAGTCTGAAGAATGTCCATAACAATTTCCGACATATTCCCTGCGTAACCCCAACGTATCATTTGCAAAAGCTGCAATACCGAAAACAGATGAATTGGCTGTAGATAGGTTTTCCGGGGAGGTTGCAAATTCCTACGATCTCTTTTCTCCGGACAGGTGGTCTCAGTGATTAAAAATTAGTAGCTCAATTAGCTTCATTTGTTGCCGGGTTTTTTCGAAATTGGGTCAAAATCCACCACCATGAAATACGTATCATTACTTTCACTTTTTTTCCTGATCATTTCACATGTGGCCATCGGTCAAACCGGGCCGCGCATCATAATTGATGTTCCAACCAATCAAAAACCATGGAACAACATTGAATGGAACGATTCTCCGCAGCGATTTCAATTTGCAATTGTTACCGACCGGACCGGTGGCCACCGGCCGGGAGTTTTTATGGATGGGATCCGTAAACTAAATCTGCTTCAGCCCGAATTTGTCATGAGCGTAGGCGATCTCATCGAAGGGTACACGGAGGATGAAGCACAATTGGATGCCGAATGGGCAGAATTCAACGGGTTTATTGATCAGCTGGAAATGCCGTTTTTCTATGTTCCGGGAAACCATGATATTACTAACGAAGTGATGGAGAAAAAATGGGAAGAGATCTTTGGTGTAACGTACTACCATTTCGTGTATAAGGATGTGCTGTTCCTGTGCCTGAATTCAGAGGATAATCGCAGGGGTTCGAACAGGGGAACCATAGATAATGAACAGTATGAGTATATCAAAAAGGTTTTGGATGAAAACCGGGATGTGAAGTGGACGCTTGTTTTTCTGCACCAGCCACTGTGGGTGCTGGAAGACACAAAGCGCTGGAATGATGTAGAGAAGCTTTTGCAGGACAGGGATCATAATGTATTTGCCGGACACCATCACAGGTATTACAAAGCGGTTCGAAACAACGGGAAATATATTGCCCTGGCCACCACGGGTGGCGGTAGCAGACTGAGAGGGACGGCATTCGGCGAATTTGATCATGTGGTCTGGGTTACCATGACAGATGAAGGCCCTTTACTGGCAAATCTGCTGCTCGAAGGCATTTGGAATGAAGATGTGGTAACCGGGGAAATTGCAGACCTGGTGAGGAACCGCCCGTTTCCCGTTCGAATAGAACCGGTCTACATCGATAATAAATTGTCCGGAGAGGTGACGACGCAGGTCAGAATTACCAATGACAGTGACTATCCCCTGAGTGTTAAACTTGATGGAGTCATACATCCATCGGTATTCTACAAACTGGAAAAGACGGCACTTAAGGTTGATCCGAATGATGTAAAACTGGTCAACCTTTCGGTGATAAACCAGGAAAAGGTTGACTTGGCACGCATCAGTCCGATCCTGCTCAAAACGGAAGCACAATATACCTATGAAGGACGACCGGACCTGGTTTTACGTCAAACGCTGAATTTTGCCCCAAATTATAAACTGAAAGTCACTGAATCTGCTAAGAAAATTAAAATTGACGGTAAGCTGAAAGAATGGAAAGGAGAGTGGATCACCTTGAACGAGGAAAATGTGAAGGGCAGCCCGTTTCACTATAATGGTTCGGATGACTGCACCATAAGATTTATGTCATCGTATGACAGTGAAAATCTTTACATGGCATTTGAAATTACGGATGAAGAACTCTTTGTCAGCGAAGATAGCAGAGCCTGGCAGCAGGATGTTCTGGTAGTGGCCCTGGACGCGCGTCCGGAACATATCAGTGCGACGAATAAAGGTGCGGGCCGTAATGCGGAGTGGATAGCGTATTTTCAAAACTTCAGGGAAAATGGTCCGGTGTATAACGCCGAATCCATGCCCGAAGGTGTGGTGTCGGCATTTAGCAAAACCGAAAATGGTGCGCAGGTTGAAATGGTATTTCCGGCAAAATACCTGGATGAAAAGCAGATGAAGTCATGGTCTACGGTTCGCCTTGGAGTGGGGTACTATGATTTCGATAAAAATGGAGAAGAAAGGACGGAACACTACTGGTATCCTGCCTGGAATTCGGCGGAGAACATTCCCGGGTCCGGGATGATCTTTAAGGATACAGGGTTAAACTAAGTTGTATCAGTGGGACTCATTCTCCATCCGGTTCAACACATCTCAAATCGTTAATCGTCTATTGTTAATTATGACTTGGGACTAGCGATTTTTGGTTTAAAATGTGGTTTGGATTAAAACCCCAAAAAAGCCGTCTATACGACCCAGTCATATCGAATGATAATGAGATATTTCCTGATAGTATAAGATTAGTTGGTCATCTCTTTTGTAGTTGCTGCTTCCGTACGATTGGAAGTCGAATCTGTGAGGGATATTCTTTGGAATGGTGCACGCTGTTTTGCGCGACGATCCCAACCGATTCATCATAGTTATTTCCTCCCGTGTTGAGGTTACGGGCAAAACGGGGAAAATTACTGCTGGAGATCTCGATCCTGATCCGGTGGCCTTTTTCAAAAAAGTTACTCGTTGACATCGGCGTCATGTCCACCCGGTACACTTTGCCCGCTTGCATAAATACCTCTTTATCATACCCTTCACGATATCTTACCCGCTGAATGGTCTCGTCCAGGTTGTATGCCCTGCCATCAGGATACACATCAATCAGCTTTATGGTGAAATCAGTGTCCTTCACATCAGATGAGACGAACAGCGAAGTTTCAATGAAACCACTGATCTCAATACCTTCTTCCAATGGATCTGAAGTATAAACCAGGATATCATTTCTGGCTTCCATATGTTGCTGATCAAACGAACCACCCTGTACTGCGTTTCCGGTACAACATACGTTTCCGCCATACGATGGGACCGGGTTGTGCGGATCGTAAATGAAGCTATCCGTTTGCTGTTCCTGTGGCACATCCGGCGACAGTCGGCCGTCTCCGAAAAGACTGTTTGCATTCCCCTTGCTATCCATGTAGAACGTCGTCATTTCTGCGTCCTGGGGAGGCCATGTTTCGGAGGTTTGCCATTCATTACTTCCCATGGTGTAGTACTGCACCCTTGGCAGGTCCTCGAGGAAACAATTGTCCTCTCCCTTAAGCCAGTGATCAAACCAGCCGTAGACAAGTCTGTCGTAATCCAGCCTGGCATCTCCCACGCTTCGCTCACCTACAATTGTGTTTTCTACTGCCCTGGTATAACGGCAATGCAAGGTAGGTGCAATCACAAGATATTGGTTGTCAGCCACTTCCTTATCCTTGATGTTGTTTCTAACATGATTGAACAATTCGAGATTAGGACTGATCGACACATCATACCATGATGCAAACCAAAAACTGGGCACACCAAACCCCATGTCGTCATGATAGAGCCCTCCTTCGTACCAGGCCGGATCATTTGGTTTGCGCCGGACCATTTCTTCAAACACACCAATGGGACCATTCTGATTTTTAATAATATCCTGAATGGGCAGATGCTTCAATCCCTCGGACCAGTCTACTTTTGGGTATTCAGGGGCCATATCGTAGAACCGCTGTAATCTTTGCAGGTCTTCCTGTGAGATCCCGTCCGGCAATTTTGGCTTCATTTCGTCATGCTGCGTCCCGTATAGCCATGCAAAGAACAGCATTTGTTCTGCACCACCCCTGTACCAGTTCCCCTGTTCATAGTAGCCACCAACCCTGCCGACACCCGCACCAAACCCCTGGGGGACCATCGCCGCATGAGACGGATGGTCCAGCGCGGCAACGGCCATTTGCCATTCGGCAGTGGAGGAACAACCAAGCGTTCCGATCCTGCCATTGCTCCACGGTTGATCCGCCATCCATGAAAAGGCATCATAGCCATCCGTCAACGGGGTGCCAAGTATATCCCATTCTCCTTCCGAGAAAAAGCGTCCGCGTTCATTTTGTACCACGTAGGCATACCCTCTTTTCACGGCTTCATAAGCGCGCTGAAATGTGCGGGTCCGCATTTCCCCGTCCCCCCATGAATTGAAGTTGTAAGGCGTCCGGGAAAAGATAATGGGAACTTTTTCATTGGTTTTCGGCCGATAGATATCCGTACTCAGCCGAATTCCATCACGCATCGGCATCATGACCTTCTGATCTATTATGGCAATCTCTGCCAGGTCATCAAATGTTTTTTGAGCATGGATTGTGATATTTATGAACAATCCTGTCAACAGGAAAAGGGTAAGTCGCTTCATAGGTCGGATGAAAATTTGGGATAATTGATATTTACTTTCTAAATATAAGTGAAGACCTCCAATGATCCATTTCAATAATGTTGAAAGGTGTAAATCCAATTCTAACCGCTGATCAAATCTCGTTCTGAATTTCTTGGTCATTGTAGTTAGATTGTAAACGTACTAAATCAACGATCCATGAACAGGTTATTAAGAACAACATTCCTCAATTTTTTCCTTCTGGCAGTAATCGTTCCCCTCATTGGGCAGGAACTGAAAGAAGAGACATTCAATGGCTTGAAGTTCCGGAACATCGGTCCGGCTTTGACGTCCGGCAGAATAGCTGATATTGCGATTCACCCGAAAAACGAAAACATCTGGTATGTAGCTGTGGGATCGGGTGGTGTCTGGAAAACAACAAACTCCGGGACAACATGGGATCCTATATTTGATAAGCAGGCAAGTTATTCCATAGGATGTGTAACGATTGATCCCAATAATCCGGCTACAATTTGGGTAGGAACAGGGGAGAATGTGGGCGGAAGACACGTTGGATTCGGAGATGGGATCTATGTTAGCTATGACGAAGGGAAAACCTGGACAAATAAAGGTCTCAAGACCTCCGAACACATATCGAAAATTGTTGTTCATCCGGAAGATCCGAATGTGATATGGGTGGCGGTTCAGGGCCCGCTATGGAGTAGTGGTGGTGAAAGGGGGGTCTATAAATCCGGTGATGGAGGCAATACCTGGAGGAAAGTACTCGGAGATAATGAGTGGACCGGGGCCACAGATATTGTCATCGACCCCAGGGATCCCGACCTGCTTTATGCCGCTACATGGCAAAGACACAGAAATGTAGCCGCCTACATCGGCGGAGGACCCGGATCGGGAATCCACCGTAGCAGGGATGGAGGTGAAACATGGAAGAAATTGACAAATGGTATTCCAAAATCTCCACTGGGTAAAATTGGGTTGGCCATTTCTCCCTTTAACCCGGATGTGGTGTATGCGGCAATCGAGCTGATACGACTAAAAGGAGGTGTTTTTATATCGCGAAACCAGGGAACATCATGGTCCAAGCAATCGGATGCGGTTTCCGGTGGGACCGGCCCCCATTATTATCAGGAGCTTTATGCTTCACCTCACCAGGAAGGGCGCTTATACCTCATGAACTTTGTGGTCAAGATCTCCGATGATCACGGCAAGACCTTCTATGATATGAATGAAGAGAAGAAGCATGTAGACAGTCATGCCATGGCCTTTAAAATGAGTGATCCCGGATATGTGCTTTTTGGAACGGACGGAGGATTATATGAATCATTTGATCTGACGAAAACCTGGAAGTATGTCCGTAACCTGCCGGTAACTCAATATTACAAAGTTGCGGTTGATGATTCGGAGCCTTTTTACAATGTTTACGGGGGCACGCAGGATAACGGATCACATGGCATTCCTTCCAGGACAACAAGTTCTGCCGGGATAAGCAATGCAGATGCCTGGATAAAACTGGGTGCCGATGGTCATCAGCCTGCCGTAGAACCTGGTAATCCAAAAATTACGTATGGGGAATTTCAGCAGGGATTTTTATGGAGGATCGACCAGACAACAAGTGAGATCGTACTCATCCAGCCTCAGCCCGGGGAGGGGGACCCATACGAAAGATTCAATTGGGACGCACCTATTCTGGTAAGTCCTCATAACCCGACAAGACTGTATTTTGCTTCACAGCGTGTCTGGAGATCGGATAATCGTGGAGATGAATGGAGACCGATCTCGGAAGATCTGACCCGAAACCAGGACAGATTGTCGCTTCCGATCATGGGCAGGGTTCAGAGTTGGGACAACGCCTGGGATGTGGGCGCCATGTCAAACTACAACACCATTACTTCACTGGCGGAGTCCCCGCAGCAGGAAGGGCTGATCTATGCCGGTACCGATGATGGGATCATCCAGGTAACCGATGATGGGGGCTCCTCCTGGCGAAAATTTGAATTGGGCAGCATAAAAGGAGTACCTGCCACAGCCTTTGTAAATGATATCAGGGCAGACCTTTTTGACGCAAGTACGGTTTATGCGGTCCTGGACAATCATAAGTTCGGTGATTTCAAACCATATCTCCTCAAAAGTACGGACAAGGGAAGATCCTGGAGTTTTATAAACGGTGATCTTCCGGACAGATTGCTTACATGGCGACTGGTACAGGATCATGTCAAAAATGACCTCCTGTTTGCAGCTACGGAATTTGGAATATACTTCACTGCCGATGGCGGGTCAAAATGGATAAAGCTGACGGGGGGATTACCAACGATTTCCTTTAGGGATATAACAATGCAAAGGAGAGAGGACGACCTTGTCGGAGCGTCATTTGGCCGTGGATTCTATATTTTGGATGACATGGCGCCAATCAGGGAGTTTACTACCGGAATGTTGCAGGCGGAAGCGACACTTTTCCGGACAAAACCTGCTTACTGGTACTCACAAAAGAGTGAGATATACGGGCAGGGTAATGCGGAATATTACGCAAAGAATCCTCCGTATGGCGCAGTGTTCACATATTATTTGTCCGAAAAAATGAAATCGCTGAAAGAAAGCCGGCAGGAGCGGGAAAAAGATATTAAAGAAGGTAATGTGCCATTTCCCGGGTGGGAAGCGCTCGAGGCTGAAAGAAGACAGGAAAAGCCAAGAGTAGTCCTTACCATCAGGGATGAAGATGGAAATGTCGTCAACACCGTGGAAGGAACAAATGAAAAAGGGTTTAATCGCGTAAGCTGGAATCTGAATTACGCGGACAGAAAAGGTGAGAAACTTAAAAAACCATCCGGTAGTGGTTTTTCTTTTTTCGGAACCGGCATGAGAGCCACACCAGGAACATATTCCGTGACCTTATCCAAACTGGTGGATGGAAAAATAACGGATCTGGCCGGGCCTATGGATTTTGAGATTGTTCCGCTAGGTGAAGGAGCGCTGCAGGGAGCTTCATATGCGGAAATAAACAGTTTCCGGGAGCAGTTTATAGCCTTCCAGCAGGACATGACGGCCACAGGAGAGGTACTGTCTAAAGGTATCACTGTACTGGACGCGATGAAAAGGTCGTTGGAGAAAGCAACAAATCCCTCCGCAGATCTGGTCAACAGGATCTATCAGGCGAGGGAAACCTTGCTGGATATTGACATGGAGATGAATGGGGATGATACCAGGGGCGAAGTAGGGGAGCGTTCGGATCCTACTCCCAGCGATGCGGCATTCCTGGGAATTATTGCACTGGGCAATACGTATGGGCCTACGGCTAATCACAGGGGAGCTTTTGACCGGGCGAGAAAACAGCTGGATGACATCAAAAATAAGCTCCGGGAGGTTACGGAAAATGTAATCCCGCAACTGGAGAAAGACCTGCAGGCGGCGGGTGCACCGAGGATTGAAGGACAGGGATTGATCGATAATTAACCTGCGTTAATAACAGGCGCTTTCACGAATTGTTCCTGTTCATATAACAAGTAGGTGTCTCAAAAGCTCAAAAAACAGATCATCGTCACATTGAGGTTCTCGAAATGCATCTTAGAATGCGTAAAAATAGGTTTCAAGAGCTTCGGGGACGCCAAGTCAACCTGACAATGGATTAGTTTTTGAGACACCCTCCTTTTCTTCCTGTTTCCTGAGTTTGATCCACTCCCGAACATCCTCAGGTGACATGATCTCCTCATTGCCGAGAAGAGCGTCTTCAACAGACTCAAGTTGCGGTGGCAAGTGGTTAATTAGAATATCCAGGTCCGCTGAAGATTTTATTTCTTCCTCAAGCACTCTTGCCATATTTTCATTGTGCGGAAGATCCCTGTGACGTACTGCTTTAACAAGTCCCAGCAACAGGGTTTCCCAGGTAGTCATGGGCCCCTGGACGATGGAAGCAGATTCCGCAAATGAATCCACAAAGGCAAAAGGAACCTTTGAAAATGGCTCTTTCCGGTGAATAATCGCTGCGATCCAGTCTGAATCAAACGAGAAATCGAATACGGCAGGATCAGAGATGACGTGTTTAAGGATCGAAGCTGAATACAGCTTAAAAGCTGCCTGGGAATCTTTAATACCTGTAGAGAATATTGATGCCCCGACCATTCGCTGCATGTGCCGCAATAACTTGATACCGATTCCCCATCGGCTCTCCTGTTTCACCAATACTGACAGAGGGTCCTTTCGATTGCCCAGGACGACCTTCATGTTTTCTTTGATGTATGGCCATAATAAGATCCCGATCTGACCTAAGTGAACCGAATTATCAGCATCAGTATAGATCACCACCTCCGCACCGTCAAGTATGGCCTGGTGCGCTCCAAGAATGATCGATCCGCCTTTTTTTGAGTCGTCTGCACTTTGCAGATTTCTCAAAGGACCTGCCTGTGCCGGAGCGGCCTGGTCAAGGTACATCAATCGAACCCTGTCAGAGTCCTCAAGCGTTTGAATAATAGATTCCGCCACTTTCCCGCTGCCGTACGGACATCCATCGTCAACAAGGTAAAGATGCCAGTCAATACCTGTGCCATTTGCATTCCAGTTCAGCTGGTCAACTTTTGTCCGCAGGGTGTCTTCACCGTTAGGGTTTTTACCGGATTTTGGACGTAGACGATGATGTTCTCCCCACATAGCGAACACAACCGCCACCTTTACGGATCTTTTAATTTCAAGGGCATAAAGCCTGGATCTTCTCAGGTGCAGGGCGATCCTGAATTCCAGTGGATAGTCATTATTCCGCAATAACTGCTTTTCATCGAGGTCGCCAAGAGCCAGTAGTTTTTCAGTAAGTGCGTATAGGCTTTTTTGAGAATCCGGGTCCGTAAGATCAAACCTGGATTTGGCACGGTTGATTAGGTTTATTAGTTTCTGCACGGTGAAAAATTACATAAGATTTAATTAAAGACTTTCATCCAGGGTGAGCATTAAACCCGGAATTGCCATAGATCTTTCTAATCCAGACTTAAACTGCTTCAAAGTCAACCACTTAACACACCACTGATCACTATAGTCACCTTTCGAGGCTTCGCACCTCAAGGTGACTTAATAACGGACAAACTTGTCAGTCTGAGGAGCTGAGCGTCTCGAAGACTGACATTCCCAAAAACTCCCAAATCAAAAAGATCTAATTAAAGACTTCCATCCATGGTGTGCATTGAACCCGGAATTGCCATTTACCTGTCTAATCCAGGCTTAAACTACTTCAAGATCAACCACTTGACACGTCATTAACTGATCACTATAGTCACCTTTCGAGGCTTCGCACCTCAAGGTGACTTAATAACGGACAAACCTGTCAGTCTGAGGAGCAGAGCGTCTCGAAGACTGACATTCCCAAAAACTCCTAAATCAAAAAGATCTAGACGGACTGACCGGACATACATAAAGATAGCCTGTACCAAGGGTCTGAAAATGGAATTATCTTAGCTCATTATTAACCTCAACCTATTTATCTGCGATGAGAATACTAATTTTCATTACCCTTTCAGGATTACTTCTCTGCTCCTGCAGACCTTCCGGATCCGAAAGTGTAAAAGTGGGATCAGACATTTCCGTGGAGAGTTTATTTGAATCCTATTACAGTTTTAAACTTCGTATCAATCCGATCGAAGCAACCAAAGCAGGAGAGTATCATTATAATGATCAAATAGCGAATTACATCAGCGAGGACTACCGCCTGGATCTGATCGAGAATTACAAAGGATATCTTGATGCCATCAATGCAATTGACGAAAACAGTTTGACTGACGCCCAGGCCCTAAGTCTTAAAGTGATGAAATGGGATTGCGAAGTCAAACTTGAAGGATTAACCGGCGAGATAGTCACAGTTGCGTCGCCATTGTATGATCTTCCGCATTTCCAGTTGATGCCACTGGGTCAGACTTCAGCATTTCAACTTTATGTGAGCCAATTGGCAAGCGGTGAAAGTATTCATCCTTTTAATACTGTAGAAGACTACGAAGATTGGTTACTCCGGATTGACGACTATGTAAAATGGATGAAAACCGCAGTGGAGAATATGAAGATTGGGATAGAGAAAGGTTATGTAATGCCGCAAATACTTATTGAACGGGTCATCGGGCAATTGGAACCTTTCGCACGCCCGGATGTCAGGGAGCATCTTTTTTACCAGCCTGTCAACAAACTGCCTGAATCACTCACGGATGAAGAGAAAGAAAAACTTACAGGGGCATTTTACTCAATTATTGATGAGCAGGTCATCCCTGCATATCAGGAGTTAGTCACATTTCTCAGAAACTCTTATTTACCTGAGGGAAGGGAAACCTCAGGCATTGGTGCCCTTCCCGGGGGGCAGGGGACATATCAATATCTGATCAAATATCATACGACAACCGACATGTCTCCTGATGAAATTTTTGAACTGGGTCTGAAGGAAGTTGAGCGCATTTCCGGGGAAATGGTGCGGGTAAAAAATATGGTAGGTTTTGAGGGAGATCTGAGATCATTTTTCGATCATGTCCGAAAAAACCCCGACCTGATACCATTCAGTGACCCACAGGAGGTAATCGAGAACTTTAATGGCATACATAATCGAATGAAGGACCGATTGACGGAACTTTTTGACCTGAAGCCGAAAGCGGGATTTGAGGTAAGAAGGACTGAAGCTTTCAGAGAACAGTCCGCAAGCGCTGAATACCTGCCCGGAACAAAAGACGGATTGAGACCAGGTGTATTTTATGTGCCTATCCGTGATGTCAGGACTTACAACACTTTTGCTGATGAAGCCCTCTTTCTTCATGAAGCCATTCCCGGCCACCACTACCAGCTATCACTTCAGCAGGAAAATCAGGAACTGCCGGAATTCCTTCATGCTGAAGGAATGGGTGTTTTCGTGGAAGGATGGGCCTTGTATGCCGAATCCCTCGGCAGGGAACTGGGATTATATGAAGATCCCTTCCAGTATTTCGGAATGCTGAGTATGGAAATGCACCGGGCGATTCGATTGGTGGTAGACGCAGGTATCCATGCCAAAGGCTGGACAAGGGAGCAGGCCATACAATATTCACTGGAAAATGAAGCCGAGTCAGAAGCCTCCATTATCGCAGAAATAGAAAGATATATGGTAATGCCGGGCCAGGCGTTGTCATATAAGATTGGTCAGCTTAAAATAAGAGAGCTTAGAAGCAGGGCGGAAAAGGCCCTTGGTACGGATTTTGACATTCGGGAGTTTCATAACCAGGTGCTCGGCTCGGGAAGCCTTCCGCTAATGCTGCTGGAGGAGAAAATTGATAACTGGATTGATCAGGAACTCGCGTCACGTTGAGAAATCCAGCTGACGGAACTCAGATAAGTGTTTTATGCGTAGGGAACCGCTTGTATCCATCGTAATGGCCGTCAGGGACACCGCTCCCTATTTACCCGGGTGCCTCGACTCAATCATTGAACAAACCTATCAAAATTGGGAATTGATTGCCGTTAATGACCATTCCTCCGATGCGAGCCCGGCAATTTTACTTGACTATTCCGGACAGGATCCGAGGATCAGGGTTTTTAATAACGACCGATCAAGGTTGATTCCGGCACTGCAGTTGGGCTACTCGAAATCTCAGGGTGTGTTGATCAACCGGATGGATTCTGATGATTATATGCCGGCGTATAAATTGGAGGTCTTGGTAACGGAATGGCTGAAATACGGGAAAGGAACGATCATAGTTGGCGGCACCCGGCATTTCGTGGATAAAGGACGCCTTGGAGATGGTTTTGTGAAATATGATCGCTGGCTGAACGGAATAGTAAAGGATGGCAGATTTTACCAGGAGATCTACAGGGAATGCGTAATTCCGTCGCATTGCTGGATCATTCACCGGGATGATTTCAATGCCGTTGAAGCTTTTGATCCAATCGTATATCCGGAGGACTACGATCTTTGTTTTCGCATTTATCGTCATGGACTGGCGGTTGTGGGTGTTGATAAGGTTCTGCATTACTGGCGGGACAGGAGCGACAGAATTTCCCGGACCTGGGAAGAATACAGAGATAACAGATACTTTGATCTTAAGCTCAGATATTTCTATGAGCTTGACAGAGATCTGGCACGCCCCCTTGTAATATGGGGCGCCGGACGAAATGGTAAAGATCTTGTTCGTGGAATTCAATCGTATGCCGACACATTTTATTGGACTTGTGATAATGAGAATAAGATTGGAAAAAATATATATGGCGTAGTAATACAGCATTACAGTGAAATCCCGCTGATCGAGCATCCGCAGATCATTATAGCTGTAACCTCGTCGAAAGAGAAAGCCGGAATTCTTGATCTGCTGGACAGTTGGAATAAAAAGCCGGTGACAGATTACTGGTTTTTCATTTAGGTGACGGTCACTTGTTCATCAGATCATGTTAAGTGGAATGTATCCCTCGGATCTGGTACTTTTTAGATAATTTCGATTGGTGAGATATTTTTAAAACTGAGGAATGCTTGACCCCAAAACGATCTATGCGGAACTGCATCCTGAACTTCGGAAGCTGGATGATGAGCGCCTGGCCGTCTTAAGCAGGATCAAGCCATTCAAACTGTTCTTTCAGGTATGCATGGCTGCCGTTTTTGTGTTGTCAATCCATATGATCTTTTTTGATGGATTTTCGAATGTGACCCTTTTGATCACGATCGGAAGTTTCATTCTGGGAATACTCCTTTACGGAATAAAATATGCACTGGAGTCAAAAAAATTCAAAGAGCATTTTCAGGACAAGATAGTAACAAGGATAATTAACAATCTGGGCCCGGACTTTACGTACGAGGCGGATGGTAAAATACCTGAAAGGGAGATAGCAGATACGCAACTGTTCAGTCATTTTAATAAGTACCATAGTGAGGATCTGGTCAAAGGACGGATAGGTGACAGGCCGGTTGAATATGCGGAGATCAAGCTGATCGAGGAAACACATAAGTCAGGCGGCAGGGGCAAATCTTCGGAGACCACCTCCAGAACCGTATTTAGTGGAATTTTCATGGTAATGGAGCTAAGGAATTCCTTCCCGGCTCCTTTTTGGGTTGTCCCGCGAAAATGGTATTACTCTTTTGGAAATAAGATGAAAGGTAAGAACCTGAAACCGGACCACCCGGAGTTTTGCAAAACGTACAAGATTATTTCAAAGGATCCCGATTCCTCGGAGAAATTATTGATAAAACCTGTTTTGGACAGACTGCTTTCAATTAACGATAACCTGAAATCAAAAAAGATCACTTCCGCACCAATTTATTTCGCTTTTGCCGGAAACAGGATTTCAGTCGCCCTGCCGGCAAGAAAGCGTTTCATGGAACCTTCGATTTCCAGGTCTGTTGATTCCATGGCGTTTCTGGAGGAACATTTGACGTTTTTAAACAGCATTCAGGAAATAGGAGAGTTGATAGGATAGTGCCTGTGATGATCGAGAAAATCCATGAGATCTTTGAGTTGCTTTCAGAGGATACCGGAACGTTTACAGGTGTGTATCCCGCCTTACATTCTGCTGAGATCCGATGGTTTAAAAATGGTGCAATTCCCAAATCCATCGGGAAAGAATTCGGCGGATTTGAGGACCGAAGTGATTACTACTGGGTCCAACCACTCCACGGACCCGGAGGGCTTAACAACATAGGAATTAAGTGGCGTGAGGGACACCTGGAGGCGAAGGTAAGACAGACTACCAAAAACCATGAGTCCGATGTATTGCCGGGCAGGACCGAAACATGGATCAAATACAATCTGGGAAGATCCGAGATGCCGGCCGGCACTTATTCACCTGAACCTGGCTGGTTGGAGATCAGGAAATCCAGAAGCCTTATCAAATATCGTTATTCGCCGCAGGACGGAGCTTTGAGGAGAACAACCGGTTTCATCCATGATGATGGATGCAACGTAGAATTGACGAAAACCACCGCACAAGACCGTAACTATTGGTCGTTCGGCCTTGAGGCCTACAGTTCCGGACATGATCTGATGGAACCAATCCTGTTAACGACGTTGAATAAAATCCTGAATGAATTTCAAATTCCGGTAGGAGTATTCGACCCCGGTCAATCACAAGGATATCCGCAATGGATCGAAGGGATCTTTTTGTAACTTTTTATTTTATTATTCTATGTACGGGAACTCTGGTTTGGAAAAAAATGTGTATATTTATGGACAAAAAATGGTAATAAAATGGCAATTAGAGTAAATATTGATAGCGACTACATGGAATCATTGAAGCAGAAAGTCAGAGAATCCAAAAACACTAATATTATCTCCGAAGCACTTGCATTGTACAGTTGGGTTGCTGACAAAAAGCTTGAAGGAAAGGATGTGTTTTCGACTGATTCCTCAGGAAAGGAAGTTGAAAAGATCATAATTCCCGGCCTGGATAAGCTTAAAGAATGACTAAACAACAATTGCCAAATATAGCTTCAGCCAAGCCTGTTCAGTTACCACACGAACAAAAGTATCTGACCGAAGATTCCTGGATAGAGCCGGATTCATACTGGCTGTGATTGTTCTAACAGCGATAACCATTGAGGTTATTTTTATTGGAATAACAACGTACAATAGTCCTACAGTTGAAATAAAAGCATTAATTGAAAAGTACCCCGATCTTATGGATCCGGAGAATGAAAAGCTTCGCGAGTTTATTACTAATCACATCACTATGAAAAGGGAGTATATAAGCGATATGAGCAAAACCATTTTGGTTAATGTGCTTTTACCTATTCTGACAGCAATTTTAGGCTACATATTCGGTTCCCGTGAGGGAGCAGGCTAACTGATCTCTATTTCTTACTACCAGTCAGGGTCACTCCATAATTCCTGAGATCACAGGCCACATTGATGGTATCGTTTTCACCCGTAGTGAATTTCAACGCTAAATTCCCATCGAGACTTTCAAATTCATCGTTTTCTGATGGTAGCAGGAATGTGTTTATTCCTGTTCCGGTGATTTCAACGTTCACCATTGCATCTTTCTCTGCAACTATAAGATTTACAGGGAACTCATTGATCGGATAATCACCCAGGAGTTTCTGATCGATCCTGAAGTCTCCGTAGCGCTCCCTGATCGAAGGATGGTAATTATCGATGTTATATGCATCAGGCATGCCCCGGTTTACCGCCAGTGTTGTTACCTTCCTGTAATTTGGCACTTCAACGAAGAATTCCCGGTTTGCATTCCACTCTGCCGCGGAATAATCGGCACTCCAGGTTGTGCTGTCTTTGTACATTACCGAGACCACAATCGGGATCGGCCGGTTCCCCTGATTACGGATGGACAGTTTCCCCTTTTCAAAAGAATCTATGGTTACATTCACATCCCCGAAGTTGAAAAACCATGGGTTCCAAAACCAGTTCAGATCCTGACCGGAAACCCGTTCGAATGTGTAAAAGAAATCATACGGCGTCGGTGATTTTTTGGCCCAGGTATTGATATATTCCCGGTAGCATTTCCTGAAGAGGTCCTCCCCGAGATGGTGATGCAAAATAGCATACATATACGCTGGTAACGGATATGAGGCATAGCCGTAGTTGGTATTGTCCATAAACTGGGTAGATGTGATCAAAGGTAAGTCACTGAAGGAACCAAGCGTCCCCTGGATCGAAGAACTTTGGACCAGGAGGCTCGAATCTTCCTCGAAGTACCTCCTCGAAACATAGCTGGTGTTGAAATTTGCCCAGCCCTCATCCATCCATGCAAACCTTTTTTCATTGACGCGGACATACATGGGAAAATAAGTGTGAAACATCTCATGTATTGTCACGCCTCTGCCAGGCTGGCCATTGTTGGCCATCATAGGTGTTTCCATTCCACCTCCACCGATACCCATAACACAGGTAGCAAACTCCGGATAGGGGTAGGGCACACCCGGTACGTCCTCTGAAAAGTGCTTCATGGTTTTTTGCTGAATGCCCGTCAGCTCCGTTGCTTTTTCAGCTACATTGACATTATAGTATGAGTGGATCAAAACATCCCGGTCTTCCACTTTTTGAGTGGCGGCATCCCACACGAAATGATCACTCAGGCAGAAGGAAAAATCGGTAATTTCGGAAGCTGCGTAATGCCATGTCCCTGATTGATGGGAGTATCCATTGTTTGCATCATCTGTGGAAATGATAGTCACTGTTTCACCGGATGTCTTGGCCTGATTGTAGAGATCGAGCTTTTCCTGGCGAAATACGCTTTCTGGGTTCTGAAGAACTCCGGTGGCGATCACGGTAAATGATTCCGGCGCCGTGATCTTCACCTCAAAGTTTCCCAGGTTGTTGTAAAATTCAGTACTGAAATCATACGCCAGCCGGTCCCAGCCGAAGATGTCATCGTACACCGCAACCTGCGGGTACCAATACGATACAAAGAATGAGGTGCTGTCATAAGCGCCCGTTCTCCTGGTAGTTTCAGGGATCACCATTTTCCAATTCACCTCTATGCTGCTGGAACTTTGACTTAGGATCGGGTTTTCGAGCGTGACATACATATTTGTGCCGCGCCGCCTGATGCCTTCTTCCAGGTCGATTTCCTTACCATCAATCGTGAGTCGGGAGATCTCAACACCATCATTGATATCATTCTCATTCACCCGCATGCCTCGCTGATTTCCCTTTCGAAATACATCATGATACAACCGGAAGATCAATTGACTGAGATCGTCGGGGCTATTATTGTTGAACACAATGATTCCGGATCCTGCCAACTCCCTCGTTTCGGGGATCACCTCCACGGCCATATCATAGTCTACGGTATTCTGCCAGTAATTTGGACCAGGCTTTCCATCATACGAGCGGGTGCCGTTTTCATAAGCTTCCTTAATTTCCCTGGGAACAAAGAACCTGTTTTCCTGGGCGCTTAAAGAAAGTACAAGTACCAAAAGAAGTATGGATAAGGAGGTATATCGCGTCATGATCCTATTTTCTGTTTCGGGCGCCAATGTACAAATCTTTCGGCAGAAAAAGGCCTTGATTTACGCAAGTGGATTGCAGCGTGGAATTTTCATGGTTCTTCTTGTTTGCTGAACAGCGCCCGTGTCAGCGAATAAGAAGAGAAGAGGCTATGTCTTACAACTGTTCAGTTATATTTTGTCTACACTGATTTATTGTAAAGCGTATGAGAGCCGCCTAACTTTGTTTCTTCCTGCCTGTTGTTCTTTCCTACCTTTTGTTTTTTGATAAAATAGATAAACACTAAAAATTTAGAAGTTTTGAAAACAATTAGAAATTTGCTGGTTTATTTCCGGAGCTTGCTATTCTTAGGCCTGATTCTTACTTGTGGATGTAATAACGATGATCCTGATCCCGATCCCAATCCTGAACCTGTTGATATCCCTGTTAAATTCGTAGTGGTCGACACAGACGAATTAAAGCATTACGATGATGAGGGAAATGAGATCTCAGCCCCGGGCATTGGTGAGGATTTTTACGGACAGGATGCGGCGTATTCGGGTGTAATGGCCAGTTATCAGGATAATAATAATGGTACGGTTACGGATCTGAATACCGGGTTAATGTGGGAAAAGGGGCAGGCTTTTACTCAGTCAGATTTAGAACCGGACAGATATACCTGGGAAGAAGCAAATGAGTACTGTGAGAAACTGACAACCGGCGGCTATACCGATTGGCGAATGCCTACTTTGAAAGAGCTCATGTCGATTGTCATGTGGGATGGGCTACTGAACACGAGAAGCGAAGCTTCGTCGAAGCCGTTCCTGGATCCTGACTATTTTGACTACGCCTATTCATTAAGTGACGGAAATATTTCTGCATTGGGGCAATCGTGGGCGAGTACTCAGTATACGGGTAAATCAGGCCCGAGAGAAGTAGAAGACGCTTATTTCATGTATAATTTCGCAGATGGGCACATAAAGGTAACCGCAGGACCTAATATAGTCCGCGCTGTACGCGGAACTGAAGGGGTATTCGAAAATATTTTTGTAGATAATGGCGATGAAACCATCACTGACCAAGCTACCGGATTGATGTGGCAAAAAGGGTATGGAGAGGATCTGAACTGGAAAGAAGCTTTGGCATATGCCGAAAATCTTGAATTGGCAGGTTACAGCGATTGGCGATTACCCAACGCCAAGGAACTGCAAAGCATAGTTGATTACAAGAATTACGATTGGGATTCGAATACGGCAGCCATTGATTTAACTTATTTTGATGGCCCAACCGCCAATTACGATAGCCTCGAAACCCTCTACTTTTGGTCCAGTACCAGCCCTGCTTCCAATCCCTGGACTGCACTCTATGTTTCATTCGGCAGGGCATTGGGCCTAATGGAAGATGGAGGGGCAATTGACACACATGGTGCCGGAGCCTTGCGAAGCGATCCTAAAACCGGCGACCCGGATGATTGGGCCAGTGGCCTTGGGCCGGACTTCCCGGACGTGGTATCCATATACAATTATGTCAGGGCTGTGAGAGATGTGGATTAGCCTGCGTTCGGGATATTAAACAATCGTGATGCGGGAAAATAGCCTTTACAATCAAAAGAAAGGGATATTTTGTCTGGCAGACCTCTCGTCAGAACATTGTGAGATTGCGGAAATTTTTACCCCAACGTCTTAAATATCGGGCTAAAAATTCCGCAATGACACTCTTATTGGTTCTTTTGATCGTTCTTATCCGGAAATTCAGGTTAAACTAAGATATCTAAGGTTCTGAGAGAGATCCTTATATTTATAGCATCATTTCAAACAGCCTGGTACTTGAAGATCGATTTTGTTAAAAAATTGCTGGTGATCGTAGTATTCTGCGTTGGATATGAGTCAAGTACGCAGCCAAAGATCAACGTCTATGATTATGCCAATTTTGAAAAGTACCGGGAAGCCAACATGAAACTAGATCCTCCTGCGGTGGGTGAGGAAAGAGTTGTTTTCATGGGTAACTCGATTACAGAATCCTGGCCGGTCCGAAGCCCCCGGTTTTTTGAGGAAAACGGATTCATCGGCAGGGGTATCAGCGGACAGGTCACGCATCAAATGCTATTACGTTTTAGGGAAGATGTGATCGGGTTAAAACCAAAATTGGTTGTGATCCTGGCCGGTATCAACGATATCGCTCAAAACAGTGGATACGTTCCAATCGAACAAACTGCTCAAAACATTATGTCCATGTGTGAGATAGCGGATCAAAATGGCATAAAAGTGATCATTTCATCCGTATTGCCGGCTATTGACTTTCCCTGGAACCCGGGGTTGCAGCCAGCCGGAAAGGTCGTCGAATTAAATACCATTTTGAAGAATTACGCCAACGACAAAGGATTCGTATACCTGGATTACTATTCTGAAATGGTAGATGAAAACGGTGGCCTGAAAGTCCCTGATTTTACTTCAGCGGACGATCTGGTTCATCCCAATGAGAATGGATACAAGGTGATGGAAAGCCTGCTGCTTCCTGCTGTGCAACGGGCATTGGCCGACTAGCAGTTCAGGATTTTAGAAAATCAGGATCTTTCAGGTTATCGCTATGATCACAACCAGGACAATGCCCACAACGACAGTATTTCGACTTTTGGAAGGTTCACCCTGTAGAATCAATCCTGGTTCTGGTAATTCGTGAATAGTGAGCCTGTTTTAGGTAGTTTTTGCCTGATCAGAAACTTCAGGTATAGCTGTGCGCACGCATTGGCATCACTCAAAGCATGGTGGTGATTCAGTGGAATCCGGTATTTCCTGCTCAGGCTGGCCAACCCTCTCCGGTAGATGGCTCTTGTACATCGCTCCTCAAAGTAGGGCTGAACCTCATCGTAAAAGGCCAGGGTATTTCGAAGACAATTCACATCGAAGTTTACATTGTGTGCCACCACAATCTGGTCCTCAATATAGCGCTTCATATCTTCATGCCAGACTATATCAAAGGTGGGAGCATCAGCAGTATCTTCCGGTTTTATGTGGTGTACTTCCATGTTTTTGTAGAAGTAATAGTTTTTGGGAGGACGTACCAACCGGTCGACAGTATGGACAATTTCTCCTTTTTCCATTCTCACCAATCCAACCTGGCAGATGCTGTTGGGATTTATATCAGCTGTCTCGAAATCTATCGCAGTGAACGACTCATCAACAAGGTACCGATATTGCATAACCTAAAATAGCAATATTTGAAAGTAAAAGAAACGTGTACGCTCCTTTTCAAATATTGCTACCCGATGGCCGCATGCATCATGAGAAAATGAACAGGAACAAAAGCGGAAATAGTGTGCCTGTCAACGCCAGTTTCCAGCCCCTTGATTTGAACCCTCCTTTCCCGATAGGGATCAGCATACCCGTAACAGCTATGACCAGCATAGCTGCGCCAAAAATGTCAGAATACCAGATCCAGAAATCACTGGTGGATTTATGAAGGAACATAGTATGTCCCAGGAACGGAACTTTACGCTTGAATTCCAGCGTGCCGGTACCGGAAGTCAGATCAAGGTCCAAAATTGCATTGTTCTTGAAGTAGATCCTCAACTGGTTGTCACGTATCCTGTGTCCATCATACTTCACATTCCATTTTTGCGACCAGGATGTAATGAGCCCCTCATCTATTTGCGCGGGATCAGCAGGAATGTCCACTGAAACCGGCTGATCTTCATACGTATAGTCCATTGGATACCAATCCTGGCGGTGATTGAGGATGATACCTGAAAATGAAAATGCGATGATCATGCCAACATAGAAGTAGGCAATATCCCGGTGTAGATTACGATTTGTGAATTTCAAAGATTTTTGGATTTAAGTGCCAAACTGAAGAAGAAATGCATCGTAAAATACCATTCTTCTTGTTCGGATCTGTTCTAAACATGCAAAATTGTACCCACTCCGAACTCAAAATCAATAGCTATACCTAGTGATTTTCACCAGGTGCTACTTTTAGTTAATTGAGGATCATTCTCTCACTCGTCTTTCAATACTTCCGCAGGATTGGTCAGAGCAGTCTTTATGGCGTTGGCGCTGATAGTAATCACCGTGATGAATAATGTTCCAAGGAAAACATACAGAATGTATAACCATGAAAACTCGATGTGATAACTGAAATTTTGCAACCAGTTTCCCATTAATACGAATGCAACAGGACTCGCCAGTATCATGGATATCACAATCAGCCGTATAAAATGGCGATTGATCAGTGCCAGTATCTGAAGGGCGCTGGCTCCTAAAACTTTCCTGATGCTTAGCTCTTTTATCCTTTGGTTTAAGGCGGCAGTGACCAGTCCCAGTAAGCCCAGGCAGCCGATAATGATCGATAAAATTGAGAAAATTGTAAAAACAGTCCGGAAATTGTATTCCGCCGTATATTGCCTTTTGATGTCATCACTCATCATGGAAATATCAAGGGGAACAGCAGGAATAATGCTGTCCCAGACCGATTGAATTTTGCTGATGACCTTTACGGGATCCCGGGTATTGAATTTAAGCGCAAGTGTGGAATATCGTGATTTC
The DNA here is from genome assembly GCA_028278225.1 of Cyclobacteriaceae bacterium. Classification (GTDB taxonomy): domain Bacteria; phylum Bacteroidota; class Bacteroidia; order Cytophagales; family Cyclobacteriaceae; genus JANQEU01. The sequence continues at coordinate 86,492 of JANQEU010000085.1, read as the reverse complement.
GGAGTTGGCAGTATCCGGACAGGTTCCACCTTTTTGTGCAATGCCTCAAAATTGAAATTTCTAACCACCCCGATAACTTGCCGCTGGTTCGGTTCTCTTCCGAACCTTTTCCCAATGGCATTTTCTACAGATCCCCATCCGAAATTTTCTACGCAGGCTTCATTAACCAAAATGGACTGAGTGGAATCAGCCGGAAAGTCCTCTGAAAAAAACCTCCCGGCTACCAGTTCAAGGCCAAAGGTTTCTGCAAAATAAGGATCCACCCTGAGTGTATAAATGCTCGATCTTATGAAAGAACCATCGGATGTTTCCACATCCGCACCGCTATTGTTCAGCCCATTCACCGGGTAGGAGTTGTTCAGGAAAGATACCTGCTCAATTTCGGGAAGTGATAGAAGTTCATTCCTCAATATCTCGGCGTTTCGCACCACTTCCTGAATTTCACGGAAATTGATGTGCATGACCTGGCTTGTTTTCATTCCCAGTGACTGATCCCGTACAAACTTCATCTGATCATTGATCACCAACATGGAAATGAGCAGAATCACCGTAGCTGTAAACTGGAAAATGACCAGTACCTTTCGGAAAATGCCATATTTGGCACTGCTTCCTGCGCTGCCCCTGATCACGACCATTGATTTGAAGCCGGATATAACCATGGCAGGGAAAACGCCTGATACCAGGGCGGTAATGATTATAATGATAGCGGTAGAAATAATGTTTTCGGCTGTGAAAAGTTTCAGACCCGAATAATCGGTCAACTCACGCACGGTTGGAAGTAAAAGATAAGCAACACCTATTGCAGCAACTGTGCTGACCAGCATAATCAACGCCGATTCCACCAAAAACTGGCTGATAATCATTTTTCGGGAGGAGCCAATGACCTTCCTGATCCCCACCTCACGCGCCCTGTTGACGGAATTGGCCGTCGTGATGTTGATGTAATTGATGCATGCGAGAAGCAGGACAACAAAGGCTACAATCCTGAAGATATTTACATTTTGGAGGCTTCCGTTAGGATAGTCATATCTCAGATCAGAATTAAGATGGATGCTTGTCAGAGGCTGGAGAAAGTATTCGTAGTACATTCCCTGTTCAGCCCAGCTGGCAAGCTTTTCACGGATAAATGCGGTAATGTCCTGTTCCAATTGTGCAATGTCAACTCCGTCATGCAGCAGGAGGTAGGTTTGAAACCAGCCACCACCCCAGCTTTCGTCAAAGTCCTCCATGTCCCATATCCTTTTCACAGTTTCCATGGAAATCAAGGAGCCGAATTGCAGCTGGGAGTTTTCCGGAACATCCTCCATGACGGCCACAACTTTCATAATCGCACCGTCCCCAATTTCCAGGGTTTTGCCAATGGGGTCTTCATTGCCATAATATTTCTTTGCGAATTGTTCTGTCAGGACTATTGAAAACGGATCGTCCAGTGCGGTACCGGCATTTCCTTTGATCAGCGGAAAAGTGAAAATCTCAAAAATTGAGGGATCACAAACCCCAACGTTCCGCTCGAAAAAAATTTCATCTCCAACTTTCATTTGAAGCGACATACTGAAGAATCGTACACCATTTTCCACTTCACTGAAGATCTTGTGTAACTGCGCGCCTAATGCCGGACCGGAGGGAGCCTGACTGAATGTTTCGGCCTCACTTTTAAAAGTGTTCGAAATACGATAAATACGGTCTTTTTTCTCATGAAACTGGTCAAATGCCATTTCCTGATTGATCCACAGCATGATAAGGATGTAGCTTGCCAGCCCCGTGGCGAGACCTATTGAATTCAATGAAGTGTTCAGGATGTTTTTTCGGATGCTCCTGTAAGAAACTTTGATGTGGTTGCCTAACATTATTGATGAGTTTAGTCCTTTTCTTTTTTTCCAGGTGTGTGGACGGAAATGTGACAAGACATCCATCCAGTAAAACCATTTTGCACGGAGAATGCCGCTCCTTTCCTTTCGTTCATAGTAGTATTCCAGTAGGGAGCCCTCCAGGTCTTCAAGCATCTCCGGATTGCAATACCAGTGCAAAAGACGATTGGCCCATTTTGGGGGTTGCTGTTTATTTGCCATACACTTCTCCGATTTGGGCGGATGTGATCTTATCCCATAACAGGTCTCGCTGGCTTTTGGCTTTTTCCAGGGCCTTCATTCCGGACTTTGATATGGTGTAGATCCGTTTTCGCCGACCGCCTCTGGCGGCAGTAGCTTCTCCCATGTGGCTTTCCACCATACCCTTTCTTTCCAGCCGTGTTAAAGAAGCATGCACCACGCTGTGAACGATCTTGCGGTTGGTAATTAGATTCATTTCTTTGGCGATACCCACACTGTACGCTTCATCCGGATGCGCCAAAACAATTAACAAAACCAGTTCTTCGAACTCGCCAAGGTTAGTCCCTTTCATATCTGTCTATTTTGTATACTATATACTCCAAAACTAACAATTAGTTACGTATTTGTATACAAAATATTTTTCTGATATAAAATTTACGGCTGCCGGAGGCGGGATCACCGAATGAAAGTCAGTTTTCACGCCATGATAAGGGTGAATTGACCCCTACACCTATCCGGACGATGTTGAATTGGATTATACTAAGAATTGTTTGTTTAAAAATCACTATCTGACGCAAGCATGACCCTAATTCATCATACCATTAGCTGAAAAATACCTGATTTTAGTGATTTATTTATTTATTTAAAGTACTAACCTTACCACTGGTAATTGTACCTGGAAGGGTACCGCAAAGGAAAACTACTGAAATGAAGAACCTGCTGACATCTGTACTCTGTTTATTACATATAACTACATTATATCCTGTTGTCGCCCAGGATAGTGAAGAAAAAATTAAGATAATTTCCGGACTGGTAAAGCGTCATACATGAAAATCAAACAGTATGTAGATAATCGAAATTAACAATCAAAATGACAGTTAGAAGTTATGTGATCATCGTCATCCTTGGGATCACCGGGTTTTGTGGAGCAAGCCTTAAGCTTATCAGTATTTCGAAGGAGGCAGCCGTAATCGACAAGGCTATTTTTGTTGTGGACACCTCGAAGCAATCTACCCCACATGATACGCTGTTTATCAAAAACAACAAATTGCGACTTAAGAAAAAGTCGCTTACCGGAAACAGTGTGGATAAGCGTGAAGAGCTGCTGGATTCCAGCTGGATCTCATATAGGGAGCTGACATACAATTTATACCCTAACTATTTATCCTGGATCATGATAGTCAGCATAGGTATTGGGATTGCATTTGCCTGCTGGCCATTGACTATTGGGGGTGTCCAAAGGATTTCAGGAAAAGAGTCATTGCTTCACTGGATAATCTATATTTTATGTGCACTCCTGTCCACTGCAATTATTTTTGCGATAGCGCAGCTATCAGCTAAGGGAAGGTTGTTTCCGATAACCAAATTGATTCAGTACACGGATATCATGTTTGATTCACCGTTTGTTGTACTGGGATGGGTGACAGCGCTTATCATGTCCCCAAATATTTTTTGCCTGACAGGTAATTTTATGGTCCTGCGACAAGCTATAAAAGAAGAGCATGTTTCCGGCATCCTGAGGTTGCACCGGCATTTCAATCAATTTCTGACTGTGGCATCGATTCTGCTTGTATTTGGTGTATTGGCCCCAACTTACCTGCGACTCTCCATTCTTGATTTTTTACCCGCGAAGATGGATTATCTTTTTCCGAAACAATTTGTCATGGCCTACAGTCTTGTATTCACATTCTTCCTGGTCATATTCTTTCTGCCGGTGGAGTTGATCTTCAGACACAGGTTTGCCCAGCTCAAAGAAATATCGAATACTGAAGAACGAAATCAAATAGATCAGCTACTTTCAGGGTCCAACGTATTCAAAATGTCTGTTTCCTTTCTGGCACCGGTTTTGGCAAATATTTTCCTGGATTCGGTGACCTCTTTATTTTGATCGAACCCGGATTGTCATTTACCATTCTATTCCGGGTTTTAACTACTTCAAAATCAACCACTTAGTATGCTATTGGCGCGTTGCCATGGTCACCTTTCGAGGCTCCGCACCTCAAGGTGACCAAACGGACGAACTTGTCAGTCTGAGGAGCGAAGCATCTCGAAGACTGAGAAGCGGAGTGCCTCCAAGACTGACATTCCCAAAAACTCCAAATCAAAAAAATCTAAACTCACCTTCATTATAAAATTCTATTGACAAATCTGGTTTTAAGCAGATTACCGGAGCGAAATGCAGTTAGTCAGGATTACTGACCTGGTGATCATCTTGCAAAATCCACCTTCACATCGGAGGGATGGCATTTGGTGCAGCTAGCCGTCTGAAAATACTCTGAAAACGGTCGCTTGATCGGCTCCTGCGTCATCAGGCTGTGTTTCAGCAATCTGCCGAGTAATTCGCTTTCAGTGTTCATATCCAGCCAGATGGAATCCTGCGTTTCAGGATACTTTATCAGGATCACTGGTATACTACCGGCTCTGCCACTATCACTTTTTACTACCTGCCACTCATTTTTTGAAGACATATTTAAAGCTTCGTCCTCGTACGGGTACCAGGCGATGGTAACGTTTATAGGCTTATGATAGCCTGTTACCTGGCTTGGCTTCACCTGGCGTACTCGCGGTGGGATCACCTCTTTTTGCGACTTACATGTAACAACGAGGAAAATAATAATAGCGATGTAAAGGAGATGCTTTTGCTTCATCTCCTAAAAATATAAAATTTTCCTTATGGCCCGTTTATGAAGGGTCGGGTGGAATATCCTTTTGCGAATCAAAATGCAGAGGGATCATGACTCAAAATGTGTCACCACCAACCGGGACTACTTTCTCGGAGTGGCCTGTGATCGTGTGGAGGTTGACCACATCGGATGACATGGAGTGCATCTAAATTTGAATTATAGAAGGGAATGTTTCTTAATAAAAGAAATACCTGTCAATTTTTCGGTTGCAGGCGCTTCAATAATTCCTTCTTTTTGCTAATAATTATATGAAATGATCACCGAAAGAAATAAGATACAGGAATTCTATCAGGCACTTCTGGAAAGGAATAGTCATTATATAGGGGCTTTCTATGTCGGGGTAAGAACCACTAATGTTTTCTGCATTTCCACGTGCAGGGCACGGAAACCAAAGCTGGAAAATGTGGAATTCTATACAACCGCAAAGGAAGCCCTTCAATGTGGTTTTCGTCCTTGCAAGATTTGTAAACCCACTGAAAATGTGGATGAACCACCTACGGATATAAAGCATTTAATTAATCTGGTCTCCAGGGACCCATACCGGAAACTAAAGGATCAGGACCTGAGAAGACTTGGGTACAGCCCGGAAAAGATCCGAAGGTGGTTTAAAAGTCATCATGGACTGACTTTTCAGGCATATCACCGAATGATACGAATGAATTGTGCTTATGAGGATCTGAAAAAAGGGAATAACGTGACTAATTCGGCTTTCAAATCAGGATACGGATCACTTAGTGGCTTCAGCTATACTTTTAAAAATCTTTTTGATCAGGCTCCGAAAAATGTCGGTCAGGTCAATGTTATCAATGTGCATCGGTTGACCACACCTCTGGGTCCAATGTATGTCTGTGCCACTTCCAAAGGGATCTGTTTACTCGAATTCACAGATCGAAGGATGCTGGAGACCGAATTTCGGGATCTTATGAAAAGGCTGAAGGCCAGGATCATCACCGGTAAAAACGAACATATTGAAGCTCTTGAAAAACAGATCCGCGAGTATTTCGACGGTGAAAGATTTCATTTCGAGGTTCCATTGGATACTCCGGGTACTGCATTTCAAAAGTCTGTCTGGAAGAAATTGCTGGAAATACCTTTTGGGGAGACGAGAAGCTATAAACAGCAGGCCATGGCCTTAGGTAAACCCAATGCAGTGAGGGCCGTCGCAAGTGCAAATGGTCAAAACAGGGTGTCTATTGTAATTCCTTGTCATCGAGTAATCGGATCAGATGGACAGCTAACCGGATATGGGGGAGGGCTACCACGCAAGAAATGGCTGTTGGAGCATGAGAGGAAGCATCTAGACGAAAATTGATCGATTTTCAAAGCGGGTTAGTTAGTGAAAGATATGGATGACTGTACTATCGATCTTAGTCTTTCACGGTCAACCAACTTAGTACTACCAAATGTACCTGTATTGTGCAAGAATGGGGACATCAGGCCCGACTCTAATTTTTCACTACAAAATTGTATTATACAAACAGCGGTTTGGAGACAAATCTACTCAATGCAATTTAACATTAAAATTGTTACAATATTGAGTGAAAAATACCAGAAAATAGGTATTGAACCAATTGACAATATTTGCTTATTTAAAGGTACAGAACCCCACATCAGTCATGGTACTTATTTTTCTTGGGATTTTTTGCCTGCTGTCATTAATACTGGGATTCATTGCTCTTATCAAGCAAAAAATTTATGTTGATCAAGACAATAATTCAATAACTCATATTGAACTACCAATACTTGGAAAGTTATCAACTAACTATCCTGCCCTTATCTTTATTTTTTTCTCATTTGGATCAATTTACCTGTTATACCAGTATGCAATTAAAATTGAATTTAAGGATAAAAACTACGAATGGCGCATTCAAGGCAGTATTAATCTAGTTGATTCGGAGACAGGTGATGCGGTTAACAATTTATATGACTTGAGCAAGTTCACTGTTAGGTCTGTACCTCCCAGTGAAAACATTGGATCGAAAGGTCATTTTGATTATAAGCATAGATTTAGATATTTCAATTCGCCTGAAAGTGGATTGAATTCATTAATTATTTCCTCTTCGGAGTACCGAATAATGGAAAGCGTCAAACTAGGGAGGGAGCTCTCGAAATACAATGAAGGGTTAGGTTCACTTATTGACACCTCAAAAGTGGAGGAGGCATATGGTGAAATTTCTCTTAAGCCTATAGAAATAATTGTCAGGAAGCCATGAAAGTAGTAATTCTGGGCCTACTTACCGCATTTACCCAGATCCAGCATTTCGCCCTTGCCCAGGACTATACCTTGATTTTTAAAGACTCAATAGGAGGAAACTCACAGTATTATGTTGCAAGGTACTGGACAGTTTTGAACAGCGATTTTAAAGATAATACAGGTGAATTTGGCCAAATCGATCCGGGCGAATATTCTAAGTACATACTTCTTCAAAATGATTCAAAAATGTCCTTGATCAACCTAGGTGCACAGCTCCAAGATTCTAAAGGTGATATTTTATTGAAAATAATGGATTTAAATGTCTTCATTATCGAAATGGACAACAACATTGTCACAGGATTTCCTGACAAACTTGAGAGGATGTCATACGAGGACGGCATTAGTCAATTAAATAAGATACTGCAACATGAAGATTTGGAGAAAATTAGCGCGGATATGGACCAATTTGTTGATGAGCTTATTGAATCAGACAGGTTAGACTTTTGGGGAATTGGGACGAAGAATGAGAAATTATTGATCCGGACTTATTTGAACAGGCTCTTTTCACTGGCTGAAGAATAATTGTACTTATATCGCTGTGAGATTACCGGACCCTGTGGAGATACATTGTTGTCGAAGGCAGCGCGGCTGATTGTAAGGTGAGGCCTTGAAAACAAGCATGTTATAAAGAGTTGAATGGGGCCATCTGTCAAACGGCAGGTGGCCCCTTGCTGTCTTATTATCTTCAAGAATCCGGATAGTTGGCATTAGCCATTACTTCCTCAATTTGCCTGGTATGCCGGGTTACATGCGCCGACAGGAAGAGAATGATCTGGTAAGCATCAACTTTTCCAAAAGGGAAATCGAAGTAACGATTTCTCAGATCGTCCTCAGTTGATTTTACGTACTTGATGATGGATTTTCTTTTGGCTTTAAACTCGTCAAGCGAGTTGTCCACTCCCTGGTACCGGTCAGTAGGTTCCAGCTCCGGACGGGTCTTGACCTTTTGCTCCCGGCTCTCCATAATGCCAATCACTTCCTCATCGGAAAGTTTCACTTCACTTCTGAGAGACAGATCAGGATCATTTTGAAGTGTTGCCTCAACCAGGCTAAACAAGCTCTGTTCTGTTGCGGTAATGTGTTCGATGCATTGGGCCACGGACCACGACGCTGCATCCGGCTTGAAATTCAATTGTTCCCCGGAAAGTCCTTTTACGGTCTTCAGATAATTGGATTGTGTGGCTTTCAGGTGTCTGATGGCCTTGTCCCGGTCTTCATCCGAAAGGGTGGTTTGCGCCCACAGTATGCCCGTGAGAAAAACCAAAGTTGTAAGAGATGTCAATGTTCTTTTCATGCTTGGTAGTGTTAGATCAATTTTAAATTTTTGAACTAAAGACGGATCAGCAGGCATACATTGGACAACTTTTACAGATTATCTTCAGCATACCTGTCTGCATTGATAAATCGCATACCCTTTATCTTTATCGGAAATCGGATCCATGAAAGCGATCGTACGAACAAAATACGGACCACCGGAAGTGCTCCACCTGGCGGAGGTGGATAAACCTGTTCCAAAAGATGACGAGATAATGATCAAGGTGCATGCTGCTACAGTCACCCTGGGAGATTGTGAGCTCAGGATCATGAAGGTCCCAAACCTGATATGGTTGCTGGTTCGCATCTACATGGGGATTTTCAGACCACGGATAAAGATCCTGGGGCAGGAGCTGGCCGGCGAGATTGAATCAATTGGAAAACATGTGACGCAATTCAGGGCCGGAGATAAGGTATTTGCAGGGATGGACATGAAAATGGGCGCATATGCGGAATACAGATGTCTTAAGGAATCGCATCCCATTGCCATCAAATCGTCAAATTTGCGGTATGAAGAAGTAGCAACGCTGCCTGCCGGGGGCATCAATGGCCTGCATTTTGTCCGGTTGGCCAAAGTGAAGAAAGGGGAGAAGCTTTTGATCAACGGGGCAGGAGGCAGTATTGGAACGTATGCCCTGCAAATTGCCAAATTGGAGGGAGCCGAGGTGACCTGCGTGGACAGCGCCATCAAACTGGAGATGCTGAAAGACCTGGGAGCAGATCATGTGATTGACTACAGGGAAGAAGACTTTACCAGGAATGGTCAGTCCTATGATATCATCATTGATGTAGTCGGCAACAGTTCCTTTTCCCGGTGCCTTCGGTCACTGACAAAAAATGGCCGGTATGTGTTGGGAAACCCCAATGTCACCGGCATGTTAAGAGGAGCACTGACATCATTAATGGGGACGAAAAAAGTCCTTTTCAACCTTGCGGACATCAGGCTGGAGGATCTGAATCACCTCGCCGGTCTCATGGAGCGTAAAGAAATTAAAGCAGTTATTGACAAACGTTATGAGTTAGAAGAAATTCAGGAAGCACACCGGTATGTTGAGGCGGGGCACAAAAAAGGAAATTTGGTGGTGGCTGTGGGTTAGGTCGGAGAATTGCTTCTCAGAGGTTCGGAGATTTTTTGCATTATTCCTAATATGCATGAAAATAAAAAAGTACTTTCGAAATTGATATGAATGAGAATCAGGCATTCCATGTTCTTGAAGCCCTTTACAGAAATCGAAAAAGAGAATTAACACGACATCAATTACATGAGCTAGTGAAAGATCATATTATTTGGGATGATTTAATCGTATTTCTCTCAAAATATCACGCCTTCCTAGATCAAGATAAGTACGATGATAACATACTGCAAATCTCCAAAATTGGAATCAACCAATATAAAAAATTAAGAAAAGAAAGGAAATGGCGACTTACCAACCGAAATTCAACAATAATAGTAGCTTTAACAGTTCTTCTGACCGCTGCATTGACTATTTATAATACCTTTAAACAGGGTAAAATGACATCAAATTTTGACGACGAAATTGGTATAATCAAAAAACAAATAGAAGACCAACAGTCAACCATTGACAGCTTGATTTCAATACATAACTTGGATACGTTGTCAATGATGAATCAATAAAGAATTTCAGGCACCTCAGATTTTCAGCCTCCCTGGTGACTTACCACCCTCTGCCATGCCTTACCGATCCCGAAGGATTCACGCTCTTAAAATACTGGTTCCTATCCTCCATAAACCGTGACTCAACCTGACATATGGGCCTTGAAGTACCGGGGATGTGCGTATACGTCACTCACGGTGATTACAAACCTTCGTGACCTGATGATTGCAATTTTTCCATCATTCAATTGGAATTTCTATATTTATAATTGCTAATAATGGAAGTATGAATATTTCAGAATTACTTAAAGACAACGCGGTTCTGCTTGGAGCGATAGCAGCAATACTTGCAATAATTGCCGGTGGTTACAAACTCATAAGATTCATTATTGATCAATGGGAAAAAAGAACAAAAATAGATCTGGAGATTTATGATATTGGGCGAAAGCGAATTCGTATCAATATTATCAACAAAGGGAAAACCACAGCATATTACCTTAGACTATACCATCACCAAAATTTTCCAATTTACGCGGGATTTTCAGACAATCCACTTAGAAAAGGTGCAAGTACACGTATTGACGCGAGCTTAATAAATCATTCTGAAATGCCCGAAAATTTCAACGTAATAATCAAGTACCAGAATTCTAATGACAAAAAATTCTATACTAAGTTCACAGTACCAAAAAATAATAAATATCTCAAGAAGTTACCTGAAGGGTACAAAAGAGTTAAAACCGCCTGAGTTCTTCGTTGTGTGAATGCTAAAGAGGTCCCCTGCAAATTTCAGCTCACGTAAGAATGAGATCCTGCGCAAACTTTTTATAACACCTGAACTATGGGGACAAAGGAACTAACCTTTACCTCAAAAACCTGGGCAAACCCATCATCTCCATTCCCCGCTAAAAAGACAATTAGATGAGTTTTACCAATCCAAACTACAAAGTTCACAAACTCGGAGTCTTAAGTTCCAATTCCCCAGATCGACCTTTGTGCGGAAACACTAATATTTTCTCACTGAGGTTTGAAATAACCGTGTCACAATTCATAAAAGTAAAACATAATGTAAAAAATATTTTACATTTAGTAAAACATTATTAACTTTGTGTACGTAATACATAACATGAAGTCAAAAATATCATACTAAATGAACAATATGACTTACCAGGAGAAGAGAAGTGTCGCGTATTTAACCTCAACATTGATAGTGGTAGTGATCTACTGTATTTACGTGTTCTATTTCAATTCCGAGCGAAGCCTCAACCCGGAGACTGATTTCAAGTTTTACGGGATCACCATCATACTGATCCTGCCGGCTATGATCATTGTAAATATCCTGACACACATTGTATTCAACGTTATGCACACAATGTTGACAAAGGAGAAGGGGGATCATTTTGAAGATGAACTGGATAAAGCTATCGAGCTGAGATCAAACAGGAATGCCTACAATACATTTTTAATTGGATTTCTGCTTTCAATGATATCGCAGGCATTGGAAATGCCTCCGTATGTGATGTTCAACTTACTGGTGGCATCTTTTTTATCGGGGTCTATGGTGTGGAGCATATCACACCTGTACTTTTATCGCAAAGGGTTCTGAGATGGCAAAGCACCGGATAGACAATAATATCAGAAAACTAAGGTTCCTCCGGGACGAGATGACGCAGCAGCAACTGGCTGAGAAAGTGGGGGTAACCAGGCAAACGATAATGTCTATCGAAAAAGGGAAGTATTCACCTACCCTGGAACTGGCATTCAGGATAGCCATGGTCTTTAAAGTACCATTGGACGAAGTATTCAGTTACAGCGATGGTGAATCACAATGATAAAAGCATCTGAAATGTATATAACATCAACTAAACTGAATAGAATAGAAAACATGAAAATATATTGATAATCTGACGGATTGTGTCAGGCACATTGTTGACTGACACTTTTAGAAGTGAATTGACGCTTTGAAAATTTTGAAGGCCTTGTTCTTTACCGGAAGAAGTACGCCTGAAATAAATTATACCACTATATGTAATAAATTGAAAAAACAAAACTACTAATTTAAAAATCATCATGAAATCACGTTTATTCGCATTGTTATATCTTATGCTATTTCTGGATACAATAGCACAAGATCAACTTACACAGACCGTAAGAGGAACTATCCTTGACCTGGACAGCAGATCGCCTTTGATTGGAGCTACGGTTATGGTCACAGGTAGTGATCCCATCATCGGATCCATTACGGATATCGATGGAAAGTTCAGGTTGGAAAAAGTACCAACGGGACGGGTTGCCCTTCAGCTTTCTAGTGTCGGCTATGAATCCCAGACCATTCCAAACATTGTGGTGAACTCCGGCAAGGAAGTAGTGCTCGACCTCAAAATGGAGGAATCTGCTACGGAAATGGAAGAAATAGTAATTGTAGCAAATGAAAATAAGGGCGAAGCCCTTAATGACATGGCCATGATCAGCGCACGCTCTGTTTCCGCTGAAGAAACCAACCGTTATGCCGGGGGGTTCAATGATCCGTCCCGCATCATGTCCAATTTTGCCGGGATTACGGCTACACAGGACGGCAGCAATGATATCATTGTCAGGGGAAATGCGCCAAAATATGTTCAGTGGCGTCTGGAAGGTATACAAATTACAAACCCCAACCACTTTGCCGACCAGAGCGCCGTGGGAGGAGCAGTCAGTACACTCAACAATAACCTCCTGGCGACTTCTGATTTTTATACCGGGGCTTTTTCACCGGAATATGGCGATGTTTTGGCCGGAGTATATGACGTGAGGTTGAGGGCCGGAAACAATGAAAAGTTTGAATCCATGGTCGGCGTTGGCCTGATTGGGACAGATATCACGCTTGAAGGTCCCTTCAAGAAAGGATATGGAGGATCATTCCTCGTCAATTACCGGTATTCAACCGCCTCGTTGATCAGTGATTTGGGATTGGTTGACATCAGCGGCATTCCAAAATTTCAGGACGCGGCATTCAAGGTCGTACTCCCAACCAAACAACTGGGAACCTTTTCCCTTTTTGGTCTCGGAGGACTTAGCAGCTTCATGTTCGAAGATGTCAAACCTGATTTTTGGGTAACCCCCGGAGACAGGTTTATGATGGCGGATATTCGCGAGGATTTTAGAAAACAGGCCCATTTGATGAATATCGGCGCAAACCACACTTTCACCCTGGATCGCAATAGTTTTATCAATAGCACGCTTGCGTTCTCAAATGAAGGAATTGATGATGACGTTTTTGAATCACGCATAATTAATATCTATGATGAGAATGGTGACTTTTTACGGGATTCGGCGGTTAGCAGAGATGTCAATTTCCAAAGCAGGTTAATGAAATCGGCGATAAGAGGTGCGGTAACTTACAGCAACAAGCTGGATGCAAAGAACAAAATTCAAATCGGCACGAAATACACTTTGTTTGACTACAGGTACGACCAGAGTCATTTTACCGGGGACCCGGGTGACAGGTTTACGCTTATTGATTTCAATGAAAACGTGGCAACGTTCAGGAACTTCGTTAGCTGGAAACACAGACTGAACGAGCGCATTTCGATCGTCTCAGGATTCCATAACATGAATGTACTTTTTAACGGCAAACACACGCTTGAGCCCAGGGCAGCGCTCAACTGGAAACTAAATAATGGCAACTCCATCCACTTCGGATATGGAATGCACAGCAATATGGAAAGCATTCACAGCTATTTTGCCAAAATAGAACAGGCTGACGGAAAGATCTCGGAGCCCAATAAGGATCTGGGTCTGTTAAAAGCGCATCATTACGTAGTAGGATGTGAAAAGCGGGTCGGACGGAATTTGATGGCTAAAGTCGAGGCGTACTACCAGGATCTTTATAACCTGCCGGTAGAGAATAGTGATACCAGTTTGTACGCGACCATAAATGAAGGTCTTGAGTTCCGGTATGTTGACCTGATCAACAAGGGAACCGGTAAAAACTACGGTATCGAACTGACCCTGGAAAGATTCTTCAGCAACAATTACTATTATCTGATCAATGGTTCTCTTTATGAATCCAAATACAAATCGCTGGATGGGATAGCGCGAAACACGCAATACAATGGCAATTATCTCGTCAATTTCCTGTTCGGAAAAGAATTTGTGAACCTTGGCAGGAAACAAAATCAAACACTTGGCCTGAATGCCAAATTATTCTTCGGAGGGGCGCAAAAGATCATCCCCTTGCTCAGAGACGAGCAGGGAAATCTGGCAGTGGACCCTGAAAACGGTGAATACTGGGATTATGATCGAGCCTATGAAGACGGGCTGGACAACCTGCATCTGGCAATCTTATCTGCCAGCTACAAGTGGAATAAACCAGGTGCAACACATGAGCTTTTTCTGAACCTGGATAACATCACCAATACCAAGGGTAAGATCACGGAGTTCTATGACGAAAGCGAACCCGGATCAATAGGTCATATGACGCAATTTGGATTTTTTCCCAACCTCATGTACCGTGTATATTTCTGAATTCAGTAGCCTCCGATCCTGTACCCTGGGGACGAATCAGGATATTTTGAAAGCAAATCCGGGAACGTCCCTGAAGGTTGGACCGGGGCTGATTAAAATCAGTAACAAAAACATCAAAAATGTGGTCATTAATAATAGTGTATTCTCTTTTCTCATCTATCGAAAATCAACATAAAAACAGGAATAATGGAAAATAAAAGTCGAACCCTGAGCCGGGGACAGGGCTGCTTTTACGGATTGGGTGTAATAGGAGCCGCAATCTATTTTATCTCAAACGCCACAGGATTCTGGGTGGGTGTGTTAGGATTTCTGAAGGCGATCGTGTGGCCGGCCTATTTCGTTTATGAAGTATTTATATACCTGGAGTTATAGCTAAATGAATGGAAACGAATAACATAAATATTTTGATTTTCAGGACCAATATCAGAACCAAACAGATGGCTGAGGTCCTGAGTCCGGTATTCAATAATCACCCTGTCATCAACAGGTGGTGCGTAGATACGGATGACATAGATAATGTACTGAAAGTTGTGACCAACGCCGAGCTATCGGAAAACGATATTATACGCCTGACAAGATCCAAAGGCTTTGATTGCGAGGCATTGGATTGACCATGGTCACACTGAGGAGCGTAGCGTCTCGAAGTGTGACCTGGAAAACATGACGTCATAAGAAAAATTTAAAGGAATGAAAGCTATAGTTTACAGAAAATACGGACCGCCGGAAGTACTTCATCCGGAGGAGGTCGAAAAGCCGGTTCCGGGGGACAATGAAATTCTGATCAGGGTAAGGGCCACCACCGTCACAGCAGGTGATTGGAGATTGCGGAAAGCGGACCCATTCGCGGCCAGGCTTTTCAGTGGTCTTTTCCGGCCAAGGAAAATAAATATCCTGGGATTTGAAGTCGCCGGGGACATTGAATCCGTAGGCAGGAAAGTCGAACGATTTAAACCGGGGGATCCGGTTTTTGCTTCCTGCGGATTCGGATTTGGCGGTTACGCCGAGTACAAATGTTTACCTGCGGAGAATAGAAATGAACGCAAAGGATTAGTGGAATTAAAACCGGATAACCTTACTTATGAGGAGGCAGCCGCTGTTCCGGTTGGAGCTACTTCCGCATTGGGGATCATGAGAAAAACCGAAATCAAGAAGGGCCAGATGGGATTGATCTATGGTGCATCCGGTAGTGTGGGCACCTATGCCGTACAGCTTGCCAAATATTATGGAGCGGAAGTAACGGGGGTATGCAGCACCAAAAATATGGAAATGGTCAAATCAATTGGCGCGGACAGGGTCATAGATTATACGAAGGAAGATATTTCGAAAATGGATGATCGTTACGACTTCATCTTCGACGCCGTTGGAAAACTGATGACAGGCAATCCCAGATCAATGCTAAAAAAATTGCTGAAACCTGATGGAACTTACATGGATATTGAAATGTCTCCCAAAATACTGGGGGATGATCTTAAGTTCCTCAAAACGATAATTGAAGATGGAATGGTGAAACCGGTCATTGACAGAAAGTACACCATGGATCAGATTGTCGAAGCGCACAGGTACGTTGAGCAAAAACGCAAAAAAGGAAATGTAGTTATCACCATTCAGTAAAAAATGAGGGCTATTGTCTATCACCAGTACGAATCTGTCGATAACCTTGAACTGAAAGGCCCTCAGGCATTGGACTACCCGGGATAAGGGAATGCACCGGGAAAGTTATTGATCACGGTCTAAACGGATTATTTCATCAGGAAAATCCGGGAGGACCCTCCAAAATATTTCTAGTTCTTCCTGATCTTGCCGTTACCGGAGGAGTTGCCAATAACACGTTTGGGGTTACCTGAGTAGTAAACATTGCCGCTTCCGGAAATGTTAGCCTCGATTTCTTCCGTGGCAGTAATACTGCAATTTCCCGAACCGCTTATTCTGGCCCTGAATATTCCGACTTCCATTTTATCAGCCCTCAGGTCTCCTGATCCGCTTATACCTATTTCCGCACGATCTGCTTCTCCGTCAAGGTCAATCTTGCCTGAACCGGATATTCTCATATCCAGTTCCCTGCAAATTGTTTCCAGGTCGATGTTTCCGGAGCCGCTCACAGACAATCTGAGCTCATCTGCATTTATCCTGCCTTCTCCAATGATAGTACCGGAACCACTCAACGACAGGTTTTCTATCTCTCTCATGGTGATATAAATATCCAGTTCGGATTTGCGGTGGGAGGTCCAGCCCCAGTTGGATCTGTTTTTGATCCGGAGTTTGTCACCTACCACCTCGAATTCTATTTCTTCAAATATATCATCATCACAATCCACCACTACTTTTTCATTGCTTCCCTGCGTCAGATATATAGTTCCGGACACACCGAATGAGATTTCAGAAAAGGTTCCAACGTCCAGTGTTCTTTTCTGGGCGGTCAGAGTGGAAACTATGAATGTGGCAATAATTGTTGTAAGCAGGGTTTTCATGGGATCAGTTAAGAGTGTTTTGCTAAAGACAATAAAAAAGGGGCAGGGTTGCTTTCAGCATAAAAAAGAAATTTTGTGATAGCAGCATTTGAAATTCATCTCAGTGTGTAAAAAATAAAGCGATGGATCCCACGGGCAGGGTAGCCCAATGAAAATTGCATGACCCGGGATTACGCTAAATTAATCTTGCTTTATCCATACGTAACCCATATCTTTCAGTTATATTTTAACAACCTGATCAAGCACATCATGAAAAAAGAAAAGGACATCACCGAAAAAGCCAAATCCTCAGAAGAAGAGATTCTGGATTTGCTTGGCAGCCTTAACGACGCAATCACCCTGAAGAAGAAAAACCTGACAAGCCTTTTAAAAAATGTGACTATTTGGCTGGATGACCGACCGGTATCAGTGAAAGAAATGAATGAGTCAATCCAGTCCTTATTGAAAGATGCCACAGATATAGACCTTTCCATAACTAAAATGGACCGTGTGGATATGGAGAAGAATAAAATAAGCGTGGGAACCACTTCAGAACTTTCTTTCACCAATGAGGAGACCTGGGAAGAACACAGCATTTCGGTGTACATCAATGTAGGAGCCTCCAAAAAAGAAGGCAGTTGGCAATTGGATTTCCTTAGCATCAGACCAGTAAGCCAGCAGGCTGCCCCTGCCAGGGAAGATCTGACGATCCAGCCTCAATTCCTGTATGGAGATTATTTCAGCGTTGAGCCACCAGATGAAGGACGCTTTCAATTACCTCCTTCACAAGAGGTTCCGTATTTTGCCCAGGATGTTATTTCACCTTATTTTACCAGTGCATACGGGCAGCCATACTTTGCCGGACCACAATTACTCAGTATGGAGCCAGGGAGTCAGAAAGAAGCGCAAGAGCAACCTCAGGAGCTTCCGGGTTTTGTGCCACTTTATGTACCTGTCTTCTTCCCTGACCATCTTGTGAAGTTCCTGTTCAAAAAATAACGACCATCTAAGTATATCGTATTTTTTCTGTTGTTAAACACTATTGTCAGGTCTGTTGAAAAAACTGAGACCCTCGAAATATCTATTAAGAAATTTGTTCCTTATCCGGGAACATGCGGCTGCCGTTGCATTCAGGCCGATCAGTTTTGAAAATCAAAGTTATCTCCTAAGCCGGATTGATGAGATCAATAAATTGCGAAATAGCCTTTTGGATCAAAAATCAGTGGTTCGACCATACTGGAGAAAAGTAATTGACAAAGTCAGCAGTGCGGTAGATCGTAGTGCAAATGACCCCCGGCAATCTGTGTTTGCCCAAATTGTCAAACATTGCGATGACTCCGGCTACATGCGCTACTGGACAGATGCTATTGCGTACGCGCCAATGTCCAGAATTGATTTTACGAATAGAAAAGTTGACAACGTTTGGTTTGTCTTTGGTCCGGCTCTCGGTCTGGGAGATGAGATCTCTGCGGTAAGCTTTACAAAGGATGTCATGAAGAACCATTCCCGGGCGGATCATCGTATTTTCAGCTATTATCCCGATCTATGGACAACACTGCTTCCGGGAAGACAAGTGTTCTCTCTTGAAGGTAATCCCGGTTTACTATTTGAACAGATGGACAACGGTCATTCTGTCAAAGAAAATGAGACACATCTTCTGGTATTCATTAATTTCAGTGGTATCGAGTTTTACAAACTTTTTTACTTTGACAAGACTCCTCCTGCAGTGTTGGAGATAGCAATAGGGAAGGGGCGAATGTGGTTTTTTCAACATGCCTCATGTCCGGTTTATGTTGCCGAAAGGCTTGATCCGGTCATTCCAAATAATTACACGGCCCTTAGCACATTATCTGGGTTGGTGGGAATCCAAAAAGAGAAAAATCATAGCCACAGGAAAGCATCTCCAAATGAAAGCGACATGATCATAACAGTAAATCCTTTCACCTCAAAGCATATTTTGCTGACAGGTTCGGATTGGGTAAAGTTACTGAAGATGTCACTTGACGAACTCCCGGAAGATCTTCGGTTGAAAATCAACCTGCTCCCCGGTATGTCGGAGAGATCACAAAATTTCGCTATGCTGATCAAAAAAGGCCTGGAAGAAGCCTTGACCCCTCAAAAAAAAGTCACCATACTGAATAATGGCAGGCATTTACACTCGAAAACTGCTTTCCAACAGGTCTACCAGAGCGTTGCTGCCAGTCAATTTGTATTAGGCATTGATACATACACGGCCCATTTATCAGGGTTGTTAAATATACCTTCCCTGGCCATATGCTACGGAAGAAACAAGGCATTTTGGTCTGAATCACCTTCCTCTTATTGGCTTGAGATCAATGAGGATCCCGGTGTTCTGGCTTTAGTCATTCGTTTTGTGCTGGACACCGCATTGACTATTCATTTACCACAAAAGCATGGTGTGGATGCTGCAACCAGAGAGTTTGCCGGTAACTTCAAAAATTCACTTCTAAAGTACGGAACTCAACCATCCGAGATCCGGTGGCGCCAGATAATAGCGGATGGAGATCACTTTTGGCAGGGACTACCCGGATCAGCGAGGGAAGCATTAGGGGAATTGGACAAGAACTATTCGTGGGACAGGATAAGTCCCTGGTTGCAGGACCAGACAAGAGGAATAAGTTCGGAATGGCGGATGAATCTGCTGACTCATCTTCACTTTACGAAAACTGCCTTCAACTTAGACACATGTTACCAATGATAAACGAAGGTATTTTACAGGATATCCTGAAATGTGCTGAAGAGCATCGACAAGCCTATGAAGATGAGGTCCAGCGCCTTATTCGCACATATGACAGGCAATACAAGGATCTTGTTGGTGATGTACTCGATGGCTGTATTGGATCACTGGGAGATCATGGTGACATAACCGGTCCTTATCTTCTGCAAGTCCGCAGATTATTGGCAAATAAGAGTTGGTTTGCCTGGTACCTCTATAGCTTTTCTCCCGTGCTTGACCTGACCCCTGACCATACCTTTTTTTATACGTTCCTCGCATACAATGCGCTGCATTTACATGACGATAGTCTGGATGGCCACGAGTATAGTGACCATGCCAATTGCCAAACGCTATATGGGTTAATGGTTGATCAAGGCAGAAATGTAAGAGAAAGCAGTGCAGTCAGTGCCATGGTAGGTATGTTACTCATCAATGAATGTCTAAAAGCGTTAAACAAGTCGGAGGTTGTTGAGCCGGCTATGAATTTGGTAAGGCTCACAAGGATAACTTTCGGTGGAATGCTGGCTGAATTTACATACCTCGATGACCTGGGTCTTGAGGAATACTGGACTATTATTAAAAGGAAAGCTGTTTCTTACCAAATGATACTGGAACATGTATTTTTTTCGGATCTGGAACAGTCATTTCGAAGTAAGCTGTTAAGTACCAATGCGTCAATTCTGAATGTGAGTCAGTTGGCAGATGATCTTGACGATTGGAAAAACGATGTTGACAACAGAAATTTTGGCGTCAGTCACATCAGGGGATTTTCCAGGGAGAAGCTTATGAAGAAGATCGATGAAAATATTTCAATCGCATGGACCAATTGTCTGGCCTTTGACAAGAAAGTCAAAAATGCCCTGGCATTCCGGATCCGTCCGATAATTGGGATAATACAAAATCATCGGTGATGGATGCCAGCATTATCAATTTACAGTCCCTTGTGGAATTCATTGATTTCCTGGAAGAACAGTGTAAGGAAATAAGTGAATACCGGGAACAGACCAATTCCGCATTTACAACTTTCGAGTCCATTTATAAAACGGAAATAGAGGAATGCGTTACGATTCTACATGATTTTCCCTTAAGTCCTAACAGGTTATCGGAAATGGCCGATCTCACCCGGGAGTATCTGTGGGAAATGCGGTGGATAGGGTGGGGAAATTACGAATTCTTTCCATTTCTTGATCAGCCGGTTAATAATGAATTTCCGCTGGCCATGATTGCTTATCTATCCGCAAGGCTGATTGATGACGCGATTGATAATCATCTGGACTACAAGGGAAAATGCGTAACGCTGTACGGTCATTTGTCCTCGAAGTTCTCTGAGAGGGAAGCTGCAGCAGCTTGTGTGATCATTGCCAATTTGCTTTACCATGAAGTGCTCTACAAGCTAATGAGAAATGGCCATAAAGAATGCGCGCAAATCATCATTGATCAATATGGAAAGGTTATCCCGGGTGCATTGTTGGAGACCTTTGTGAATTCCGATTTTAACCTGGACCTCTATAACTGTATCATTCAAAGGAAATCTGTCGCATACGACTCCATTCTGCATCTTGTTTTCTTTCGGACTTTGGTGCATGAACAAAGGGAATCCATGATCTCAATGATGGCTGAATTTTCTGTCCTGGCACAGTGGTTAAATGATTTTGAAGATGAGAAGGATGATCTCACCCGCGGACAATTGAATGTTCTGAATGCCAAATCCATGAATCCTTACTTCCTGACGCTGAAAATATATGAAAAGGGAAAGTATATGTGGCAAAAGGCGCACAAGATGCCGTTGGAAATTCGTAGTGTATGGGCCAGGCGCATTTTGGATGCGATGGATAAGTTGTACCGGATCCTGTTGGAGCGGACACAAGAATCACAAATACTCTACAGATGATGAAGGTGCTGTTTGTTTCATATAGCGCTATCAGCGGCAACCAGGGGGAAACTTCTTATATAGGCGTGCTAAAAAGGTGCATTCGTTTGATATATCATTTTGACATGTCCCGGTTCACAGTATATCTGCTGAATTTTGGCGAGTTGCCAATGGACGATCCATTTGTGACCCAGACCCTGAAGATGATAAATGTTGTAAATCTTCCGGACCAGAGTAATTCTTCTTTGGAAGAATTACTGACCAGACTCTCACCGGAGATTGTCATACTGGGAGAGGGACCCGGAAGTGGGAAGATGCTCGAATTATCGGAACATGCCTGTAAACTTGGGATACCGCAGATCTGCATAGAAAATTATTATAGAAAGGAGCAGCCTGTATATTTTAAGAAGGAATCCCCCTGGCTGGATCAATGGCTTCTGATCGGTATACCCTTTACTCATCAATTTGGCAGGATTGCAGATAATGCAGTTATTGTGCCGCCGCTGATTCCCTCGCCTGAGAATGTGGGATCCGGCAATTCCGGTGTCATCACCATCCTCGGATATGATCCAACCGTAATGTCCCTGGGATTAAAGCTGGCAAGCAAGCTCCCCGGCGAGATTGAGATACGCCTGATATATGCAGCAAAATTGAAGTCAATGTTACCTGGTGTTAAGAAAAGATATCCTTTCCTGAACATCCGGTATATCACCATGCCAACGGAGAAAGAACTTTCCCGGTACATTTCCGAATCTTCATTTGTGGTAGGCAAAAGTGGTTTTCAGCAGATCGTTGAATGTATAGCCCTGGGAACCCCCATCATTACTTACGAGGCCCCGGGAGGAGTACCCGAGATCTTACTGATAGAAGAATTCCGCGATTACGCCATTTACTTTCCAAAGGACGACCAATCCTGGGATAAAACGCTGGTGAAGGCTTCCTTTTGGTTGAAATCCAAACCCTCGATCCCGTGGACCGAAAAATTCCTGACAGTCGGAGATCCGTTAAAATTCGGGGCCAGCGAGATGCAAAAGCTTATCAGATTTGTCGTAGATCAATAACCGGTTGCCATGAGTAATGCCACTTGTGATCTGAATGAAATATGCAAAAGCATAAATGCTGCCTGGAAAGATAGCTCTTCCTTTAAACGTGAATTGGAGTTGGTTTATGCCAACGCCGGTTATCGATGGGAGATTGACAGCAGCGATCAGATATATTTTCTGAGCGCGCTACACACCATCGTTCTGTCTTCATCAATAAGATATATCATCCAAACGGGAACACATGCTGGTTTTTCTGCCATTTCCATGGCTTTGGCCCTTAGGAAAAAGGGTGTTACGGGCAGAATCGATACTATTGATCCGGAGCCACCATTATATGGTCAGGAAGTTATCTCCGATCCCGTAGGCATTGCAAAAAAAGTTGTTCGAAATTGCGGCCTCGAGGATCTTATCAAATTTCACAAAGGATATTCGGTCAAACCCTGGGATGATGGCCGCATGGACCTTCCCGAAGCGCCACATTTTGTTTTGAACCAACTTGCGTCAGACCGTAGAGCGGACATGATCCTGGTAGATGGAGATCATTCTTTTGAAGGGACTTACTGGGATCTGGAGGTAGGGTTGACTGCATTGAATCCGAATGGAGCAAAGATCATGTTTGTGCACGACTATGTCAGCATCAGTGAGGTAGCGGATGCTGTAAATACCTGGAAGAAAAAGTATTCCAACAGAATTGATTTCCGGTCACATAAAAAGAAGAATGGCTATGTGATTATTCAGGTCATCTGACATGGGAAAACCAGGACTGAAGACTTTTTATTTTGTTGTAGGACTTGACTTTACCGTTTTTAGGACAACGTAGCTCAATCTTGTGTAAGGGTAAGACAAATTCATATTCCGGCGCTACCAATAACTGGGTACGGATATTCCCTAAATCAGGGTATTGACAGAATAAATAGATTTTCCCAGTTTGTTTGCAACTACTGAATAAATAATATTTTGCAAATAACCATTTAATCATGACTGAAAGAAAGAATTACGCAAACCCCAATATCAAAAACATCTTTGTACTGATGCTGGAAAACCGGTCATTTGATCATATGCTTGGGTTTTCAGGGCTTAATGGTACCAATGTCACTCCCGGGTCTGGCGGCAAGACATCCGTAACAGGCATCCCTGACGGGGATCCGAATGTGACGAAGGGAGGGGATATAAAACAACTAACAAGCGATCCGGGACATAATTTTTTGGATGTTTTTCAGCAGATGACAGGACTTGATGAAGGAGACTGGAAACCCGGTCCTTACCCAATGCTTCCGCCGAATCTCAGTGGCGAGGGAATGCCCGGAAATGTCTCCGGCTTCATAAAAAACTGGGGATCTGACAAAGAGGAGAATATGAAATGTTACACCCCGGACCAACTGCCGGTAATGATGGCCCTTGCTGAAAACTTTGCAGTGTGCGATATGTGGTTCTCGTCCATGCCGGGCCCTACTTGGCCCAATCGTCTTTTTCTTCACGCAGCCTCTACCGGTGGCCTGGACGATTCACCAAGCAGTGATCTCATCGAGAAGATCATGGTGGAAAAGTTCCTCCTGGATACAAGGGAACAGGGTTTTTCATTTGAAAACGGCACCATTTTCGATCGAATGTCCGCAGATTCATACCGCTTGTACGGTGGCGGTTGGAAGTTCCCGCATTTTACTTCAGGTTCCTTTCCTTTTGTAGGTTCTTTTCCGATTGTGATGTCACTGAAAGGGATCAGATCTTCGGATATCAACTCTTTCAATGATTTTGAAGATGACCTGAACGGGGATTATCCCTGGGCTTTCACCTTTATCGAACCTAATTACGGAGACTTGAAGTATAATGAAGGCGGGAATTCTCAGCACCCCCTCGACGGCATAACAAACGGAGAATTGTTAATTAAAGAAACCTATGAAGCTATAAGGAATTCCGAACTCTGGGAGCAAAGCATGCTGATCATAACTTACGACGAGCATGGAGGCTTTTATGATCGCGTCACGCCGCCCAGGGCAATACCTCCCGGCGATAAACCCACTAAAACAAATATTGATCCGCAAAAACATCACGGATTCCTGTATGATCAGTATGGTCCCCGGCTACCTACGATCGTAGTTTCTCCTTATACACCTGCTAACAGCATCGATCACACTGTCTATGACCATACATCAGTGTTGTCTACCATGGAGATCATGCTGGGCATCGACCCTCTTACTGACAGGGATGCCACAGCGAATGATCTGACGAGACTGGTATCTGAACCCGAAGTGCGCCCTTCTCCTGAGAAATTGCCCAATCCCGTTCCGGTAACTATGCAGGCGGGACCTTCCGGAAAAATGTATGACGAAAACGATACACTGGATACCGGGAATATACCGGGATTTCTGCATGTCATTCTGAAGAGCGAACTGGAAGCTGCACAATCGGATGCTGAAAAGCGGGAGATCTTCAAAAGATTTTCAGGACTCAAAACGCGCGGTGATGTAGATGCCTACCTGGAGGAGGTTATCCCTAAATTGAGTAAGTGATCATAATCCACCTGGCCATATGTATTGTTATTAATTCCAAAATATGTAACTGTCAATTTATTTCAGATAAACAATTTTGCCCATCCGAATGGACTCATCGGCGGCAAGAACGATCTTCAGACTGTTAACGGCATCCGAAAGATGGGATGACATATCCAGGTCTTCATGAATAGCCCGCTGCAAAAATTCCTGTTCAAGGTCACATAATTGCTGATGGTCCGGCTCACTGCTCGTGTCAATCCACTCGTCCTGTTTGGCAAAAGCCCCATGTTCATTTCTTTCCTGGTGATGAAGCAGCAATTGGTTGGTTTTAGTATGGCTGTCAATGTCCGAAGTATCCGAAACAGTATCGGACCTTGGTTCCACTATACTGATGCTGCCCGCAGGCCCGATCACATCTTTTACAAAAAAAGCGGTTTCACTCATCATCGGGCCCCAGCCCGCTTCGTACCAGCCGACCGACCCGTCCTCAAAACTGACCTGTAGCTGTCCGTAGTTATACATATCCGGGCTGATTTCATCCGTG
Source organism: Cyclobacteriaceae bacterium (assembly GCA_028278225.1). Classification (GTDB taxonomy): domain Bacteria; phylum Bacteroidota; class Bacteroidia; order Cytophagales; family Cyclobacteriaceae; genus JANQEU01. Next base: position 60,941 of record JANQEU010000085.1, on the reverse strand, counting down.
AGCCTTGTTCCTATGGCATGCACTTTTAAGGGCCTGCTTTTGGTCATCTGGCACATGACATCCACATAGTGCACACCGCAATCGACAATAGGAGACATGGATTCCATCAGATGTTTATGTGTTTCCCAGTTATCCCGGCTGCTTTGCTGGTTGAGGTTCATCCGCATGACCAGGGGCTTACCCAGGTTTTGAGCAATCTCTATAAACCTCTTCCAGGTTGGATGTTGTCTCAGGATGTATCCGACGACGACCTTTTTATTCTTTTCTTCAGCCTGCCGGATGATTTCCTGAGCATCTGCTACAGTCTCAGCCAGTGGCTTTTCGATGAATATGTGCGCTCCTGCTTCAATACTTTTGATCGCAAATTCTTTATGCGTGTCAGGGTAAGTGTTGACAGACACCACATCGGGTTTGGTGGTTTTCAGGGCAAGGTCAAAATCATTGAACTGCTGCACTCCACCCAATTCAGCTGCCAAAGCTGCCCTGCGGTCTGGTGTTCTGGATACCAGTCCCGCGATTTCGAAAGAAGGCAATTTATGATATGATCTTGCGTGGGAAGCACCCATATTTCCCACACCTGCTACAAGTACTCTCAATTTATCGCTCATCTCAAATGTTTTTGAAACTTTCCGGTTTTACAATATTAAGTTTTGAAGTTCGTCATGAACTTTTTGATTCACAAAAAGAGCAGGAATTAGATTCGGGGTGATGACTAGTTTAGCCAGGTGGTCTAAGCCATATTAGGGTTGAATTCCTTGTTAGAATTTCATTTGGGCAGGAGTAGACCAGACCTGTAGCCTGGGCGCTCATTTCTATGTTCCTCACGATCATAGGGAAAGGTTTTGGCAGGGACATATCACACTTCGTCAGTCACTTAGCAGAAGAAACTATATTTGCGTCACCCCGATCTGCAGGAGATCCCAGGACCTGACTTGATTTAACACAAATATCGTGACATGAATAAAATAGCGACCAGATTATCCCTCAGAGAAAAAATAGGATACAGTGTCGGAGATACCGCATCTCATTTCGTATGGGATATGGTTGGTTTCTGGATCCTCATATTTTATACCGATACCTACGGGATCTCCGCAGCCGCCGCCGGTACCATCATGTTGATCGCCAGGTTTTGGGATGTGGCCAGCGATCCGGTTATGGGGGTGATTGCAGACCGGACAAAAACCCGGTGGGGAAAGTTCAGACCTTACATTTTATGGATGGCATTACCCTATGGTATCCTGGCTGTATTGACATTCACCACTCCCGATTTGGGCGGAACAGGCAAAGTCATATATGCGGGGACAACTTATTTGCTGCTAATGACCGTTTTTACCGCGATTAATTTGCCATATTCTTCCCTGGGTGCTGTCATGACTGCTGATTCCCTGGAACGAACCGAGCTTAATTCCTATCGTTTTGTATTCGCGTTTGTGGGTCAGCTTATTGTTTCAGGGACTGCATTGACGCTGGCGAAATATTTCGGGGACGGCAATGATGCATTGGGCTATCAACTTACGCTGGTCCTGTTCTCAGTGATCAGTTTTGCCCTGTTCATGGTAACCTTTATCTCTACAAAAGAGCGGGTGGCGCCTCCAAAGGAACAAAAGGAATCTCTGAAGGAGGATTTCAAGAACCTGGTAAAGAACAGACCATGGGTGATATTGTTTTTTGTGGGAATCATATCTTTTGTCATGTTTGCCCTTCAAAATCTCTCCATTGCCTATTATTTCAAATATTATATTGGTAATGAAGAGAACGTGCAGTTGTTCAATGTGATCGGAACAGTGGCGCTTATCGTAGCTATTCCTTTTTCGAAATCTCTGGCCAAAAAATTTGGCAAACGAAACGTTTTTCTGGCGAGTTCCTTACTGTCAGGCTTCTTTTTTATGTTGCTGTACCTTCCGGGAGAGAAGGATATTGTGACCATCTATGTCATCAACATATTCGCTAAGATGGCATATGCTCCCGCTGTTCCGCTATTATGGACCATGCTGGCTGACACCGCGGACTATTCCGAATGGAAAACCGGGCGCAGGTCCACGGGACTGGTATTTTCAGCGGCGACATTCGCGCAAAAGGCCGGGTGGGGTATCGGCGGAGCTTTGGCAGGATGGCTGCTTGCATTGTTTAAGTTCGTACCCAATGTGACTCAAACGGCAGCTGCTCTTACCGGTATAAAATTGATGATATCGGTATTTCCGGGAATCCTATATATGTCATGTGCCATTTTCTTATTTTTCTATACCATCGACAGGAAAACATCTGTTTTGATGCAGGAAGAACTGGAAAGCAGGAGAATGAATGAAGGGGTATAAAGTTGATGGAGGTTGTTAGACGAATCCAGATTTTTTAACATTCTGAGGCTCTCCGGCATTATATTTAATCTTTATAACCAACCATTATCAATCATTTGCAGGAAATGCAAACCATCAGGATACTTATTGTAGAGGACGAATGGATAGTATCCGAAGAAATTCGGGAGCTGCTGGTAAAGGCTGGTTATGAAGTAATCGGTCAGGCCGAAGGAGGACAAGAGGCCCTGGCCATCCTGGACCGAACGCCTGCCGACGTTGTTTTGTTAGACATCAATATCAAAGGACAGATCGACGGGATTGAACTGGCCCATCAGATAAATCAAAAACTTACCTGTGCCATTATATTCTTAACAGCTTATGACAACGACCATTTCATAAACCGGGCAAAGGAATTGAAACCATCGGCATTTATCATTAAACCTTTTGAAGCCCGAAATCTACAATTAGCCGTTGAAATGGCATTTAATAATTTAATAGAAGCAAATAATCCTCCAAAAAATGATTCCTACATCATTTCGGACTTTATTTTTATCAGAGAACAAAGCAGGTTCCGTAAGATAGCTCTGGACAGTATATATTATGCTGAAGCCACAGGTAGTTATACCAATATTTATTCTGAAAATGGAAAGTTCACGCTTGCAATAAATTTGAAGACTTTTGAGGAGAACCTTAACCATGATCAATTTCTTAGAGTACACCGTTCCTACTTGGTTAATTTGACCCTTGTCGATGAATACGAGGGCAACAGGCTGTTCATCAAGGGTTCGGCAATACCAATTAGTTTAAGCCACAAAGAAGAGTTTCTGAGAAGATTCAGGTTCATTTAATACCCGGTCCAAAAAGGACTTAAAAAAATATTTTTTATTTCACAAAGGAATTATTGCCCTTCACAAAGATTATTTTCAAAATCCTCCGGCTGCTGATAATTTCAAATCAAAAAGCCGCGAAATGTTAGCATCTGTAAATAGCAAGCCAAAACAAATTTCACGAAGAGAAATAGAAATAATTGCAGCTCTTTCACATGGAATGAGTAGTCAGGAAATTTCAGAGAAACTATTTATTAGTGTACATACGGTTGATACGCATCGTAGAAACATTATTCAAAAGATCAAAGCAAAGAACACCGCTCACCTAATAAGAAAATCGTTCGAATTGGGTCTGGTGCAACCTTACGAAACGTTTTACATAGGTTGAAAGGCTTATTTTTAGAATGATAATCAACAAAGCATCTTATGGTTCGTACTCCATGACCCGGAATGTACAATGTCCGCTGATGACAAAAATCTCTGTGAGGTGTGAGAGATTATAGTCATTTATGTTGCAAAATACCCAAAATTAAGTATTTGATACTATGAGTATTATTCGTAGGATTGCTTAGATAAATACGCTTTACATGTTTGGCTATACAGAAATAAAACGTCTGTTGAAATCGATAACTTCGAGAATAACTATAAAAGAAAGTAAGAACAATAACTTGAAAATTATGAATCCGGAACTAGAGTTTTCTACTACTGTAAATTTTAGCGAAAGCGACAAAAGATACCAGGCAATTTACGTTACCCAGGTATATGGAACCCTTTTTATACTATATGCAAGATTCCACATTAGAAAGAATGGAGACAACATGAAAATCAACAAGATCGAATTGCTGGGAGTAAATTATAAAGGCCCTGTAAGCCTGAGAGTGGACTCGACCCGGTTTGAAGTCGATGATGATGAAAAAAGATTATCGCTTACATTGGTTCTTCAGGGGAATGGGACAGGAACTTTCTCCAAACCTGATCCAATTGAACCTGACGTGGAAATACCTGAAGGTTATATGTTTGTAGTCCATAGGGAGTTGAAAAAAATGAACCCCAGCCTGGATTTACCTGGCGGCGCGTTTTGGAAAGGACAGTTCGATTCCGAGTTTTATGTCAGGGATGGGTTTATGATTGATGACATTGATAGTCTTCACGAATTTTCAAGAGAAAATATACAAGATCCGGAATCAGAAGGGATGTTGCAACCAGGTAGCGAACCAGGCGCCTACGGGAAAAATTGTCCAATTGGGTTTGCCATGATAAAATTCTCTTGAAGGGGACTGCATGCGTTTTACTGTTTTTGATTTGTGCTTTCAGGTTGTACAGCCAGGAGAAAGTTCATGAGAAAATTATACTCCTTGAATTTGACAGTGCCCACTATTATTTAGACAGACTTCCTGTCAATTCCAAGACTGAATCTTTAGGTCAACTCATAGAAGTCTGGAAAAATAGTGGCGGCAATTTCAAAGCTGACTCTTCCCTGGCTGCACTTATAAGTGACGGCACAGTCGATCCTCTGAAATTGATACTTAAAGGTTCATTTTTCATGTTCTATGGAGATCGTGGATCTGCTCTAAAATACTTTCTCAATAGCATAGATCTGATACCGGAGGGGGATTCGGATTTAGCATTCATAAACTCAATGGCAATCCTGAATATTTATAGCAAGACACTGCTCTTAGGCAATGATTTTGCCAGACATCTTTACCGCGCCAGGACGTTGGCAAAAGATTCAAAAGCAAAAATGGCCTGGTATCACATTTATAAGATGAAGTATAATGGCCGGCTTCCACCTTCGGATACATTGGAATTTGTCTACAAAAGCGGATATGAAGATGCCAGCAGGTTTTTTGAAACATATGATCTTACTGAGCAAATTTTAGCTTTTTACCAGTACCAAAAGGGATCATTTCACAAGGCATATGACCAATTTGAAGTTGCTGAAATTTCATTTTTAGAAGCTATACAGTATGCGAAGAATCATCCTTATCTGCGGTATGAATTGTTTAATTCATATATCCAGCTCGCAGGCATTAAAAGTAAACAAGGTGAGTTTGATCTGGCAAAAGAATATTTGGACCTGGCGCGGCGAAATCAGTTCAAGTACGATATCACACTTACAGATCTAAATTACCATTGGACCTTGTCCCTGGAATACTATGAAAACACCAAGCAATGGGACTCTGCATATTTCAAGCTAAAAAACACCATGGGCCCAACCTTTCAACTCTTTATTGAGGAGAATAATATTCATGTTAATGAGTTGGCCCAAAAATATGAAGTCGACAAAAAAGAAAATGAGATCCAATTGCAAAAAGACAGAATTACCAATCAAAACAGGATCCTTTGGATTGTGGGTATTTCTGTTATCTGTTTATTGATCTTATCTGCTGTACTTGTTTATGCTTTCAGTAACATTCAAAAGAAAAACCGGAAAATCGAAACCCTGATGCGTGAGTTACATCACAGAGTGAAAAATAACCTGCAGGTAATTTCGAGTTTGCTTGGGCTTCAATCCATGAAGCTGGAGGATGAAGCAGCCAAAAAGGCAGTTTCCGAAGGCAAAGGCAGGATCAGGGCCATGTCATTGATCCACCAAAAGCTGTATCAAAATGAGGAAGTGACCAGTCTTAACATTCGAGAATATATTTCAAGTCTTGTTGATGAACTAACCCAATCTTATGGATTTCAAGGAAAGACTAAAATCCTGATAGAGGCCCCTGAAGACATATTTGATGCGGATACTTCACTTCCGCTGGGCCTTATCATAAATGAACTGGTAAGCAATGCCTTCAAATATGCCTTTAAGGATATTAAGGAACCTATTCTGGGATTAAGACTAATCCATGAAGATCCCAATGAGTTTAGCTTACATATTGAGGATAATGGTCACGGCCTTCCCCATGACTTTAATGTCGAAAATGCCACATCCTTTGGGATGAAATTAGTCCATCTGCTCGTTAGACAGTTAGGTGGTACTATTGACATTGAAAATGACAATGGATTGCATTGCCACATTAGGTTTCAATTGGTGTGAGATATGGAAAAGATCAGAATCCTGATTGTTGAAGACGAATGGATAGTCAATGAGGAGTTGAAAGAACTTGCAATATTGTTTGGATATGAAGTTGTCGGGCAGGAGTCGGATGGCGTGTCGGCTTTAGACATATTAGAAAAATACCCTGTAGACATTGTGATTGTCGATATCCGGTTAAGCGGACCTGTTGACGGGATCGAACTTGCGAGATATATTTCCAGAAAATATAAATGCGCAATCATCTTTTTTACATCATTTAGCGATGAAAAATCCATTCAACGAATCAGTGCAATAAATCCGGCCGCAGTCATCACCAAACCTTTTGACGAACATAGTTTGAAAAAAGTCATTGAAAGGAGTTTTAATGATTTTAGAAAAGGAACCCGGGTACGAAACAATGACATTCTAAAATATTCCAGTATGACAGATATTTTCAAGAAAAGTGAACGAAAAAGATTGATCCACACTTTTTTCGCCAAAGAATACTTCAAAGACCTTAATCGAATTGCCGGCTTGGAGGATGATCTATGTTCCCGGGTCCACGTATTCTAATGTGAGTAAGTCAACCACAATCAATACCACGATGAAAAGCGGAACTTACGAAATTATTGATACCAATCAGACTGAAATAATACGATTGGATATCGATGGCTTTTTTCCACTCAATAAAGTTAGTGGGACGATCTCTGATGGAATTACAACGAGGGTCCATTGGATTGCCGATTTGATAAAGAGAGGGGATATATATGAGGGAGAAGTGGAACCTCGATGGAATTTCAAATACCACCTTCTGGAGATCAGTTTTCCACAGACGGACATAATCGATATCAGATTTAAGTCACATTTATTTCAGATTATAAAAAAATATAGACGTATCTCTGATACTTTCAGATCAGTAGAATTTGAATTTGACCATGAGGAAGGAACAGTTCCAATTACGGAATTTGACACGAGTACACATTCGGACAGACCTTTTCATCTCAAAAATGAGATTCTGACCATCCGTGACGTGTATGAAAGAGCCGGATATTCAGTCAAAATATCTAACAACGATTTGGTAAAATTTCCGGAAGGAGGAAAAGGACCAACATGGAATAATACTGAGCTTCATGATGTGATGCAGGACTATTGGAGCAGGTATAAATTAGAGCCCCAATGGGCCGTTTGGCTTTTTTTTGCAAAAAAGCACAAGGATAGCGGACTCAAAGGTATTATGTTTGATTCCGATGATTCAATACAGAGACAGGGAGCAGCCGTCTTCAGTGAATCAATTAAGAATGTCAAACCTCCAACAGATGGGGAAGCGGATGCCTGGGAGAGACGTTTAAATTTTTTCGTTGCTGTTCATGAGATTGGTCATGCTTTTAATTTGGAGCATTCATGGAATAAAGATGGAGGTAATCCCTGGAGGGAACTAATCAATAATTCTGAAGCCAGGAGTTTTATGAATTATCCGTGGAAAGTTAATGGCAGATATGAAAAATTCTTCAAAAGCTTCGAGTATAGATTTCTTGATTCGGAATTGGCTTTTATCCGGCATGCACCTGAAGAGTATGTCAGGATGGGAGGTATGGCATGGTATGACAACCATGGATTTTCGGTACCCGAAAAGGGCCACAAACCTGATTTGGGATTCAGGATATTCACGGATCAGGTAGACAACGAATTTGAATTTCTTGAGCCTGTGATGCTGGAGATGGAATTAAAAAATGTTTCCAACAGGCCAATGGTATTGGCAGATCAGGTCAGCCTTGAAAAAGTAGATGGAGAACACATATTGTCATGCCGGAATGTGACTACGATTGTTAAACGAATCGGAGGACATGTCAAACAATACCAGAATTACTATCATGAATGCTATGAAGCTGAATCAATCGTTATGGAGCCTAATACTTCTTTAAGGGGGTCGGTTTTTGTGGCTGCAAGTAAACAAGGCTGGTTAATTAGTGATCCAGGTGACTACATAATTCAGTCAGCCATACATCTTGAGGACGATGATATCTTGTCCAATAAACTTTTTCTGAGAGTGCTTCCTCCTAACAATCACGATGAAGAGCTCATTGCTCAGGATTTTTTCAGCAATGATATTGGAAGAATTATGGCCTTTGATGGAAGCCGCTCCGAACATCTGTCCGGAGGCAATGGTATCCTCGAATATGTTGTCGATAAATTCCGGACATTACGAGTCAATCATCATGCCAAAGTGGCGTTGGCAATGCCAAAAAGGACTGAGTCTAATTACATAAATTTTGATAAGAGACAAGTTAAGAAAAACTGCTCTCACGTAGAGGATGCCGTAAAGGAACTCAATGATGCCTTAACCGCTGATCGTGATAAAGCGAGAAGAACACTCGGTAGTACAGATTACAAATATTATTGTGAGGTTATTGCAGACCTGACAAAATAATCTCTTAAAATTTACTCAGTTAACAATTTCCTATCTCAAATTTTGAAAATTTGACATAAATGTCATCTTAAGAACCAAAAGTCGCCTGGAATGCAAGTAAATTAACTTTCATTCATACCGTCAAGTAAAAAATACTTAAAAATTGGTATTGATCCATGAGGATCAATAGTCTAAATTTCAATCTTAAAATCATACTGAATAAGAAATGTCAATTATTGTACTTCCGGAACGTATGTGTAGATTAACCATCGACACTATGATAAAAGGAAATCGAAAATGTGTTTGGTCAATTTCATATTTTTTATTTTTCATCCTGATCTCTTCCGTAGCCGTTGGACAGGTTTTCAAAATAGATTCGGTGACCCAATCCATAAAAGGCGAGATACCATTTGATCGACCATTTATCATTCAAATTCCAGATAAAGATAAATCCGTAGTAAGTGTGGATATCTGGCGACTGTATGTTTCCAAAGGAGAAGTTGGGTATAAAAAGGATGTGTTATTTGGAATGTTTACAATTGACGGATCCAACAAATATCTTGAAAATGCAGATTTCCAAAGAAACGACAAGGTCATTAATATATTTATGCCTCCTCTGCGGCCTAACTCTTATATTGAAATACGATTGAGACATAAGTTCCGGGGAGATGCCCTGGAAGGGCTCATGAAAGTGTCAGAAATCATAAGACAAAACAAACTCCCCGAGGCAAAGGATGAATTGGAGCAATTACTGATCAAACTGGAACCAGTTCTTTATGAATATGATAAAACTGCTTTTGGGGCAAGTCCATCTACGCCGTGGTTTGGAAATTATTTTACAGAATATGCAAAGTTTTTTGATGGAGCTATAAAATCCAACTTCGATAATATCGAAACTGCCACATCTCACACACCAGTCAATTTTAACAAGGCCAACTTTCAAAGAGTGGATACGCTGGCACTCAAATGGAAATTGGAAACGAAGGACCTGTTGAAAATGTGGAATATTTTCCAAAATGGGTCGCTTGAAGAAATACAAAAGGGATTTCTTTCAACAAATGATTACAAAACAGCCAAAGGAAAAGAATTTCACCAATTCAACAAACGAATGGAAAATCTCAAGATTTCCAGGAAGTTCTTTCAAGATCTGATTTCACAGGTAAGATTGATTCATTTAAGAGACGATTCATACGCAGCAATTGTTAATGGTGTTTTAGATGACATAACCAAAATAGCAGGCAAAATTGATGATAACCTCGACCTGATATCGACTAATTACAATGACATAATTAAGGCAATCGACGAAGAGAAAAATATCAGATATACGAATTGGTTAACTGCTGATAATGAAGTATTTAATTTGAAAACAAAGGGAACAAGACATATTATTCCTGAAATAGGTATCGCTTCCATTTTTGCAAATGGTAATTCTACAAATGACAATTTTGTGAGACCTTTTGCGGGAGCTTCAATTTACCTGAGGCAAATTGATAAGGATGTACCTCTGCACCACCTTCGAAACAGTATTTTGCATCGACTTTCATTTAGCCTTGGGCTAACGGTAATTGAAATTAAAAATGAGGAGTTCAAGGATCTCTATAATAAAGTTTCACTATTAACCGGTATCAACTTTAAGCTTTCGAGATCTTTTGCGTTATCTGCTGGAACAGTTCTTTTCCAGCAAGAAAATGTCAATCCGGTAAGGTCCGACTTTCATATAGAACCCCGACCTTATGTCGGGTTGTCACTGGACGCAGATTTCGCCTCAGGATTAAAGAAAATAACAGATAAATTCGGATTGAAATGAGTACATTCAAAACATTCATATGGTTTATAATCATTGCTGTGATTCAGTGGAGTTGCAAAGATGATGAACCAATTGCTACTATTGATATACTTGAGTTATCCATTGAAGGGGCGGATAAGGTTGTTGGAGATGGAACAAGTAGTATTACTGCAATTGCGAAACTCAATAGTAAAGCGGCAGTTGAAAAGCGTGAAGTAATTTTTATTTCAAACCTTGGTCAATTTGACAATGGAGAGAAACGTATAACCAAGATGGCTGAGAGATTCAAAGGCGAGTTGCTGGCTAAAGTTCAACTCAAGATGCCTAGCTCTCCCGGAGAATTAACCTTAACTGCAGAAGTGAATCTGGAAGACCACATTGGTTTTTACGTGGATGAAGAAATGCTTACAATTGACTCGTCGATTGTCAGTAGCATAGATGTGATGGCAGATTCATTTAGTGTAGCCAATAATTTTGAGGGTGAAATTAAAATAGAAGGAAGGTTAAAAAATTCCTCGGGGAATGGTGTTTCGTCAGGTACAAAAGTTGTTTTTGAAGATTTCGATTTGGACAAAACAACAGCACTTGAAGGTGTATTTAGTGCTGATACTTTATTGAGTGATGGTCAATCGACAGTAATGACTCGTTATACACCGGGGCTAACTTCCGATGGAAAGTATATATTTATTATTGCCACAGTATTGAAAACTGATGGCACTAAATCCGGAATCCAGGACAGTGTTAAGATCTTTATTAAATAGAATTAAGCATATATTAATTATGGCCAAAAGACCTAAAAAACCTAATTGCCCGGATGGTAAAAAAGCGAAATGGTTTGATCAGGGTGGTGGAAAGGGAAAGTGGGAATGCGTGGATGATCCAAAAAAACCATAATCGGATAGTGCCGAACAGAAAGACTAAATCTCCCTGGTTAGATAGTTTGAGATCTTGAGGATAGTTTCATCCAGCACTATGCCTGGTTTGCAATAGAAGGTTTTTGAACTCAAAAGTCTGGACCGTGGGACATTCATAACCTTCCTCATGCATTATCAGGGTTATTTACCTTTCGAATTGTAGAAGCTCTCCCGGCTGGCAGTTCAGTGTATCGCAAATCTTTGAAAGCGTATTGAAGCGGATGCCTTTTGCCTTGCCCGTCTTCAGTAGTGAGAGATTGGTCAGGGAAATACCTATTTCTTCCGAAAGGTCTTTAAGCTTCATTTTACGCTGAGCCAGCACAACATCCAGTGTTACAACTATTTTCATATTATGGATTTAGAATCTTCCAGTAGCGCTTTTCCTTCCTTAAATACTTCGGAAAGCACCAGGGCTCCGAATGCGAACAATAATGGCCGGTAAGGAAGCATGAAATGCGTGGTGGTCACACCGTCCACTGTTCCGAAATTAACGAAACTAATAGCTGCAAGCAGAAAAGAAATTCTGGCTATGACCTGAAATGTCCTGATATTCTCATCATAAAATGTCTTTACTTTTCTGACAGATTTCAGAAACCTCACGACTTTAAACAGAATGATAACCACCAGGATCATGATGACCACATTTCTCAATAGCAGCCAGTACATCATGATATTGTTTAGTTCACTTAGTGAAATCCCAATCGACTCTTTGCCTGAAATGTGGATAGCCAAAGAGTCTAATCCAGCGTTAAATTCGTTTTTGAGATACCAGTGCTGATAAAAGGTTTTATCAAAATGCCAGTGGATGACCAATACTGTAAACAATAGTAAGGCCAATCCGATCAAAAAGATGACTGATCTTGTCAGCCAGATAGAGACTTGAATGATCTTATTTTTACTCATCGGAATGGTGTTTACTTAAATATCAAAAAACGTAATCAGAATAAAAATGCCACGACGGAATACGCAATGAGATTGCCGGTTCCGTGAGTGATCCAGGAAGGTATTATGCTTCCGTTTGATAATTTTTCATTGATATATGCTTTACAGTAGGCGGCAATCGCCGGGAAAAGAAATATCAGTAACAAAAACATAATATCTTCAGTGATCTGCAGAAACAGGAGGGTGTGGATAATGCCGAAAATCAGGGACTGTAGAATGTTTCCCATCTGGAAACCTGTCACAGCTATTAATCTTTTAGCCAGGAAACCTCTGAAAAGTATTTCCTCGGATAAGGAGGTCTTGACCAGTGCGGTTACCAGGATCGTTCCCATGGCCAGGGCGTCACTTTCGATAGTTCTGATCTTGCCTGTAACACTTTTCGTATCAGTCAGGATCTTGTAAAAGGCTTCATTGAAAAGTCCGTACAGCAGAAATGGAACCGCAACCAATAAAGACAATAGGATACCGTAAATTATCCCTTTTTTAGTGGCTTTTTTCAATCCGATATAGTCCATGAACCCTGTTACTGTTTTCCTTTTAACCACAAACACCAAAAAGGGTATTAGCGTAAAAAGAGCCACCTGAATCAGTGAAGAAACAAATAAATTAATCATTGATAAATGGGATATTAAACATAATATTTTACATCTAAGGTAATATATTTTATGTTTTATTTAAAATTTCTTGCATAAGGGTCCCGACAGACAGCATTGTCATAAGGATAATATCTGTTTGGAAATGACTGGAAAAAAAGATTTTCTTATATCCGTTGTTGCGCTGTTGTTACAATTATGGCTGGCCGGCTGTAGCCAGGAATCGCCTGATAAGACGGAGACAGACATTGCCGATTTCGGACTGGAATTACTTTCTCACGCAGATGTCGTAGAAGGCTTAGGCACAGATGTTTATGGTTATTTAGATAAAGTGACAGGAAAGGAATATGCTGTTATCGGCGATTACCATAGAAACGGTCAAAAGGGAAGTGTTTTCATTTTTGAGATAGCGTCGGATGGAGAAGCCACTCTCACAGCGGAGATTCCGGATCTTAATGGGTTTGACATGAAAGTATGGGATCATTACCTGTATATCGCAAACGGAGGGCCTGATGTGGTTAGTGTGACTGAAAAAAGTTTTATATACGATATCGGGGATCCGTCTAATCCGGTATTTGTGGGTCAATTTCCTGCCGGACATAATGCGGCAATTGATGAACTGGGCTACTTATATGTGAGCGCTACCCTCCAGGGAGGGGTGATCATACTTGATCTCAATCGGGATCCAACAGCCCCTGACATAATATGGCAGGACAACAGTTCTGTTGAAAATCATGATGTGACGGTGATAAATGACAGGCTGTATGACTTCCATGCCGACCAGACGGTCATTTATGACATTGCAGATCGCAGTGACCCGGTAAAACTTGGGACTGTAGATGATCCGGCAATAGACTATCATCATAGTGGGTGGGCGACTGAGGACGGTCAATACCTGTATATCTGCGACGAGGGTGAAATGGCTTATCAGACTCATGCGGACATCACCATCTGGGACATAAGCGACCCTGTCAATCCACATAAGGTAGGAGAAATAGGTGATCCGAAAAACCGGGTTCACAACATCTACATTAAGGATGGATTAGCATACGTTTCCCATTACGGAGCGGGGGTGAGGGTTTACGACATGACGGATCCGACGGTTCCGGAGCTCGTTGGCCAGTTTTCTACAAACATCAATGACGGTGAAGGTCATGGCAACGGATTTGTTGGTGCGTTTGGTGTGTTTCCTTTTACAAAGTCTGGTTTCATCTATGCCAGTGACATTGAAAACGGTTTGTTTGTGTTGAAATTGATGAATTGATTAAAGTAACGTGAGTTCGAGTTAAGGAATACAAGGTTTGTGTCCCAAACCTCAAAAAACAGTCTTTTCGACGAAGGAGGTGCTCGACAGAGAAATCTTTCCAGATCATAATATGCTTGAAATAATGATTCAAACTCATGAAAGTGAAAAGATATCTCATTTTATTCGATATGACTGTTTTTTTGAGGTTGTTATCTCGAACTCACGTTAAAGTACTGTCTTGTAGTAGGAGAGGACGTTCTGCTACTCGATCAGGCCGGTTCGTCCCGATGTATCGGGACTCAGAAATCGGGACTTTTGAGACACCTTCTCCATTGGTTTTGCAAATTTCCTATTTTAATCACAATAAAACTAGCCTGGAAAACAAGCATGATAGAATACCTGGATACTGGTAAGAATACTTCATCATGTTATAACCGGAAACGTAAAGGTCACAGGTACTGACGATATTTATCCTCTTATATGAAAGAAAGACGAATTCCGCTATTCAATTTGGCCATCTTGTTTACCATGTCACTATTTGGACAGGATACCGCTGGTGACATCGCCCAAATTGACATTTCAACGGGATTGATCCAATATGGAAATACGGATGAGTATATATCCAAAACACGATACTCCGGATCGTGTGCTCCTTTGTCTATCCACTGGAACCACTTTAAAGAGGGCAGGGGATTTCACCTTGGATTGGATATCACTGATATTTCTGACCTGGAAAACAGTGATATTCCCAATCTTGGAGCCAGTATTTTGGATTTCAAACTGCCGGTCAACCATTATTACAGGCTGGGTTCTGCAAAGCTCTCAGGCAAGGAAATCAGCATCTACATTGGCCCGGGTTATGGGATGCATGTGTATGAAAGAAAGCAAAATGTGGCCCAGGGCGGCAGCCAGGAACAAAAAGTAAGCTCATTCTTATTGCAATTCCCCTTAAGATTGAATTCACGTGTATATTTTCCATTGAATGAAAAATGGGAAATCACCGGGGAGACCGGGTTGAATATCCTCACGGCGAGTTTAAGGTCCGACCTTTCGGACGAATTTGACGCACAGGTTCTAGCGTTAAATAAAAATTTTGAGATGCTATTTTATCTCACTTTGAAATACAGGTTGATTGACAGGATACTTGTTTTTACCTCATTTAAAAACCGTCTGACGTACATCACCGGTGTTGACCAGGATCTGCACATGGGGCAGACCGGTGGTGAATTAGGTCTAAGTTTTAACCTGAAGCGGAAACGATGATGAGAAAAGTCTTTTATCCCACAATAGCCATCCTTTGCATTGGATGTCACAATTTGGTTCCGGATGACTCGTCTGTGGAACTGAATATTCAGGACTTTGAAGCGGCATGGACCCACATCGATCTGACTTACCCACTTTTGGATTACAAAGGAATTGACTGGGACGAAGTATATGTGGATTACCGGACAAGAGCGGAGCAAACTGTGGGAGATGACATTTACCAGGTCCTTTATGATATGGTTGGAAGACTGGAGGATGGCCATGCTTCGGTCCTGACTTTGGGAGGTACCAAAGTAAGACCCTATACACCGTCGAGAATGATCAGAGATGCCAATGCTCTGGATGTCAATTTGATCAGAAAGTACTTCGATAAGCCATTAATAGTCATAGCCAATGAAGCGATTGAGTATCAGTTCATTACCGAGTCTATTGGTTATGTCCGCCTTTCCACTTTCGGCAGCAGGTTGAGTGGCAGGCAGGATGAATTTGCGGAGTGCGTCCGGTATTTTCAGGAGGCTGATGGATTGATCATTGATGTACGTGAAAATGACGGAGGCGGTAGTAGTGTCTACGATCCGATCGTGGGATATCTTATTTCGGATACGGTGTTCAGCGGTTACCAGGTGAAAGTGAATGAGGTGATCGAACCGGGTTTGATCCCGCCGAATCAATCGTTGACATTCACCAAGTCCATCATCATACTTATCAACGGGACAACTTTCAGCGCCGGAGAAGTTTTTGCTGACCGGTTTTGGCAGCAAAGTCATGTGACTCTACTCGGTGATACCACGGCCGGAGGAGGAATGTCTTCCAATACTAATCCTGTATTTACTTTGCCTAGTGGAAAAGCTATTTCTTTGAACACCTCCGCTGTTTTCCGTGGGGATAGTATTCCCATTGAATGGAATGGCGTTCCTCCGGATATTTATGTCAGACAAACTGCGGCTGATGCGGTGGCCGGTGTGGATCACCAACTGGAGGCTGCCATAACGCGCTTGAGCCAATGATCAATATTTCGAAGATGAGGCTATCGGGACGAAATACAGACGTGCATTGGTGACACGACAAAAAGGCCAGTCAAACCCCTGATATGCAACCATCTTTCCTTTGAATTCATCAG
Source organism: Cyclobacteriaceae bacterium (assembly GCA_028278225.1). Taxonomy (GTDB): domain Bacteria; phylum Bacteroidota; class Bacteroidia; order Cytophagales; family Cyclobacteriaceae; genus JANQEU01. Next base: position 44,536 of record JANQEU010000085.1, on the reverse strand, counting down.
GCTTATGGCAAACTATCCGATCCACCATGAATGCATTTTTCCTGACACTTCATATTACCGCCGGATCCTTGGCGATTGTAGCCGGTTTTTCGTCATTAATTCCCAAAAAGGGGACCCCGTGGCACAAACTTTTCGGAAGGCTTTTTTTCTATGCCATGCTGGGAATGGCCGGGGCAGCCAGCTATTTGGCTGTCTTTTCATCATCAGAAACCATCAATGCACTTATAGGACTTTTTACCCTGTACCTTGTGCTTACGGGGAGGTTGGCGGCATCTAACCACAAGGGAATCACTACAATAAAGGAAAAAATAGCGGGACTTTTTGCAGTATTGCTCTTCCTGGGCTTCCTGATACTGAGCATTGAGGCAGCCCGGAGTGGAGAAGCGATCATTGATGGAGTGTATGTAGAGGCATTTTATGTCTACACGGTTCTTGCTGCTGTTGCGATCTTTCTGGACATAAAGGTACTTGTGAAGGGTGGTGTATACGGTAAACAACGAATAGCCCGACATCTGTGGCGAATGATATTGGCATTGTTCATTGCCGTGGGCTCATTGTTTCTGGGGCAACCTCAGGTTTTCCCCGAATTCATACGGTCATCCGGACTGCTTGCCGCACCGGTTTTTCTGGTGGTCTTAGCACTGTTTTTCTGGATGATCAGGGTCTACGTCGGAGGCAGATTCAGACGAGCTACAAATTGAATATTCGGCTGATGTAAAATAAAGGCAGGAGGGAAGGAGCGTTTCCTATCATTTTTATAATTTGATTAAATTGTAGATGCAATCCAAGCACTTCAACCATGACATCCCCTAACCAGTTCCCATGCTATTTTCTTTTCCTGCTCCTCATTGCTTGCAGGTCAATAAATGGAGAATCTCAAAATAATATTACACAAACAGTTAAGGTAGGATTTCCTGATGATCTTTAAATCTGAGAAACAAAAGCACAAAGCTCCTGTTGGTGATCCGGCTTTCAGGTGGATTGCATCACCGGTTTTGCAATCTTACGGAATTCATTCTGCTAATGAGAGATAAGCTTGCTTTTTTGAAACCTGTGGAAGTGCCCTCGTGCTCCAAAAAGAGATATGGAGCTAATTCCGACGGAGGTTATGTATTGATAGATCTCCCGGCCTACGATGCTTTGTATAGCTATGGAATAGGGGACAACATTTCGTTTGATCTGGACTTTGTTTCCCAGTATGATGCCCCGGTTTTTTGTTATGATCATACTATTTCTTCATTACCGGATACGGGTTTGGTATTCCCGGTCGGGAGTTCTCCGGAAAACAACGTGAACGTTGAACTGGAGGTGTATTGGAATATCAAGAAGGACGATGTTATCATTAAAAGCTTGAATCAGGAATACGCTGATACCTTCAACTTCACCATTGAGAAGTTAGACGGAAAACGACTCCGTTTTGTCATTACCCGCACTGATGTCGATTCCGGATGGGGACAGGAGCTGATGTTATATATTTCTCCGAGACGTAATAAACTTCACTGGAAGCAGGAGGGATTGTCCGGAAGAGCGGAACCGGGATTGGGAACGCTGGAACAACACATAATGGAAAACGGGCATATGGAAGCTCGAAATCTTTTACTTAAAGTGGATGTTGAGGGAAGTGAATGGGAAGTGTTTGACGGTCTTCCGGTTCGAATCTTAAAGAAATTTCAACAGGTAGTGGTAGAATGGCATGGGATCGCGGAAAATAACTTTGAATATTCAGCAGATAAAAAATGGGAAGTACTTAACAAGCTGCATAAACATTTTCATGTCATTCATGTACACCAGAATAATTGGGGCCCTATTCATTCTTTGGGTGAATTTAAAGTACCCACTGTGTTGGAAGTCACTTATTTGAGGAGAGATCCGGAGTTTGTTGTCGCTCCGTCTGTGACAAATTACCCTATGGAAGGTCTCGATTTCGCCAACCGGTTGAGTGAAGACCTCCCGCTTGATTTTTATCCGTTCCTTCCGGGCGATTGATCAGAATTCGGAGGAAACAGGATAGTGAGCATCACTTCGAAAATTCAATTCATGTACAAGTCCAGGGACATGTTGTGCATTCCCATAGTAAAGGATATGATCAAGGCCATCGTAACAATCAGTCCAGTTGTTATTGAAAAATTGATGTATACTTTGAATGTACACATTAAGATCTCCAGCCAGAACAGGTCTTTGAACAGGACCATTTTGTTGAAGATTGTTAGCAAATTGACCTAAACAAGGTATTGCATTAGGTGCAATTTCATTGTGCCAGGTGAAAAGATTGTAAAGAGTATTATTTTTCGCAACTGCAAAATGAATGGGGGGACGTGCAAGTACCTTCAAATAAGCTATGTATGTCAAGGGTAGATAGTATGTTGGAGGTTGAGCCCACTGAAGGTTTTGAATGTTCGCATTAATAAAAACACCGTAGTTCCTGTTAGAGGCACTGAGATTTGCATAACCCGGTGGTACCAGTTGTTCTCTTATTGTTGCATAATTGAAATTAACCTGTATCGTGTTATTGATCCCAATATTATGATTGAATGTAATTTGACCAGGACCTTGGACACCTCCATTAAGCAAGGGTGGCAAAGCCCCGGGAAGCTCCTGAAGGACTACCACATCTACATTATAGTATGCAGCTAATAGTAATATATATCTTACCCTGTCAGTCGGACTCACCAGCGAAACATTTTGCATGTTAAGTGTTTGATTAGACACAAAATTGTTATTGAGGGTTCCGTAGTAAACATTCCAACTAATTATTCTCATAGATCTTTGATTTGTCGTCTTCTAATAATGATTCAGTTTTGTGTGTTGTGGTCTGGACAAACCATTCCACCCAGCCTGCCAGATCCTCCTCCTTAAGACCCGCAAAATGTATGATGAAATCACCTTCCCGGTATTCATCGGCATGGGGGTAAATATTGAATCTTAATGATCCATCTTCGATGAGTTTGGTCTTTTCCCTGACTGATCCATCGTTTTCGTATAAATGGATAAAAGCTTGGTTTTCCCACCAAGGATGATGAATAAATTGCTCCTGATCCCATATCCTGTCTAACAACTGAAAAGCCCACTCCGAACGCCTGATCAGGAAAGTACCCATATTAATGTTGCCTTCGAGATCTCGTTTCAGGATCAGATCCGCACCTGATCTTAAATCAGGAGAAAAGAAATGCTCAATACGTTCCTCCATGTTCATGAACGTAGCATCGCCATCTAACCATAGCACGAATTCATAGTTCGTCATAACCTGTTTGATCAACGGAACTTTCCACCATGATACTGGTCGATCTGGTTGCACATCTGCTTCGTTTCCAATGAAAAGATCATACCCGTGTTTTTCACAATATTGGTGCTTGTGCACCGTCATTGGATTCACGGATTCGCGGTATGCTTCTCCGGCAAGCATGGTGATCACCGCAACACGGGGAGTCGGATCTTCCGTTTCGATGACGCCATTCCAATCAGCTTTGAGTTCTGCTACAAAACCGAAGCACTCATCCTGAAACCGGAATCCATGAAATTTCGGATTGGTTTGCAATAACTCCCATTTGTATCCATGACGATGCTGAAATATCGGGTCACCGGCGAAATCATGCTGGATCATAATCCCGGGAACCAGGTCTTCCAAAAGCTTCTCCGGCATGGCATATTCCTGTCCAACCTTGCGCCAGGAAAAATGAAATGTGTCTTTATCTCCGTATAAATGCCGGTAAAAGAAGTCTGAATGATCGTTCATCCATACCGCGAGTTTCAACGCCTTCCAGCAATCAATTTTGTCGACCATCAGTTGGCCGGACTCAACGGCAGGTTCATGGACATATGGAATATCCATGATCTTCCAGACGGCGTGATTGGCATGGAAGGTCTGATCCGTACGATCCGGCCACAGAACGGAGCGCTTTTCTAGATATTCCGGCTCTTCAAAAAGAGAATCGGGGTTCCTCAATGGCGTGTTGTCCGCATCAAGAAACAGGACCTCCCTGAACCGGGAATGAAGAATGGAGTAAGCCTTGAGTTCCCAGCCATTCAATATTCTCGCCGGATGCAGTTTTTCCACCTGGAGGGCATCTACACATTGCACATGGTAAGGCGCCAGCAGCTTACGCATTTTTTGATCCATCTCCTGTGGTCCCAGGTGCCAGAGTTCAATCGGAAGCTTGCTTCCCATTTTCCGCAGCATGCGAATACACACCCAGGCTGATGGGAAAAAATTTAACCCGCCACCGCAAATGACGATCCCACGCCCTTCATACCTGGCAGCTGGATCCCCAATGTCTTCCAGGTATTGGTTAATATGAGCAGGGGCGTTAGCCATGGAGAGGATTTCCCCGGATTCAGATGATTGGTTGATCTCCACCATCAGCTGATGGCCGACTAACCAGCGACCTTTCCATTTTCCCTTCTTTTGCTGATGAAACTGAATGGTGTGTTCACCTGCAGCCGAGTAAATGTTAAGAACAACGCCAGGATCCTCCTTGCCCAGCATCCAGTATCGTTCCAGTTCGCCATATCCTTCGGAAACCTGACCGTTTGGATGAAAGGCGATCTTTCGTGTATGCGAACTGAAAATGATGTATTCCCAAGTTGTGTTCACTACTTCATCATACGCCCGCTTTAACTCGGTATCGGCAGAAAAGTCCGGGATGGCCTTGGCACCATGTATGCTGCCGTCCCACCATTCTCTTAAGTTGATCAGGTGTTTTTCACATTCCTCGCCCAACCTGAAATTGCTAATTTTTTGATGTCGCAAATTGAGTTGCCACTTATCAAAATTGCGATGTTGGAAAAGAAGATCTCCATCAGGACCATACTGCAAAAAGACTACTCCGGACAAATACTCAACCGGGTGATCGATCATCGTGTAGTGAGTATTGTATCGTGCCCATGCCATATGAAATGTTTCCTTATCCCCGTGCATGTGCTGATAGAAAAAATCCGAGTGAGCGTTGTACCAGACGGTTAAACACAATTCTTTCCAGCATTTTTCCTTGTTTACCAAAAGTTGTCCGGTCTCAAATTCCGGTTCATCTCTGTATGGAATACCAATAATCTCCCAGACGCCATGATCTTCAGGTATCCGGCCGAAATCAGGCCAGAATATGGCACCTGTATCCAGGTACTCCTGATGCTCAAACAGGAAAGTCGGATCTTTTACCGCAACGTTATCCGCATCCAGGAGCATCACCTCTTTGAACCCGGAATGCTTGATCGCAAAAGGCTTGAGTTCCCATCCGTTTAATATTCGCATGGGATGTTTCTCCCGGACCTTCATTGCATCTACCAATGTTACATCCAGGTGGCTGATCAGGCTGCGAATCCGGTAATCAACTTCCTTCTCTCCCAGGTGCCAGAGCTCGATGGGGAGGGTACAACCCAGGTCCCGTAACATATTGATGCAAACCCATGCACACGTGAAATAGCGAGCGCCTCCACCACATATGACGATTCCCTGCCCTTCATAATGGTCCGGGAAGGGCGGTATCCTTTCCATGAATGCATTAGCCTTCTCAACGGCAGTTTCAGTGGTAAGGCAGTCTGACAAGCGATTATGACCCGCTTCAGAGCCGGTGGGCTGTGCCATTGGTCCGGTATTGACCTTTGTGTCCTGACTTTGCCGGTCATGACCGTTTTTAAGCAGCGGAAGAGATTCCGGAACTTTGAAATTATGCCCATTCACCTTCGCACTGGCATATTGGATGTCTTTCCCATCAAAATACTGTGCTATCCGTTTGCATACTTCTTCAGCTGTGATCATATGTAAACAATGGGGGAGATCATCCACAACGTCTACACAAAGTTGGGAGGGGGCATCCCACTGGCTTCCATCCTTTAGTGCACGCACCCTTGATTTCCAGCACCCTCCCTCCGCACAGCAAGGCAAACTTCCTACAGTGTGAATGTATTGATGGTGGGGATAAGCTTCCCACTGTACAGGTTCTCTACCCCCTGCTATGACCACACAGGGCCGGGATTTTGGGGCGTTGTTACGGGTTTCGACCCCGGCAGCAAGATGCATAGGAAGACTCACTGGTGTGAGTACCCCCTGTGCCTGATGAACAAGTAATATCAGCTGCCTGAGGTTGGTTTTACCTACAAGATTGATCACATTCTTTAAGGGAGGATGGTGATGACCGGATTCTCCTACCTGTACGAACCTGATCTTGCCTTTAAAGTAGTCCACGACCTCCTGATACCTGTCATGGGACCACCACTTGGCAGTAAAATCCATCTTCCCCCCGGCGTTAATAATCCAATAAGGCTCATCATCACCGGTAAGAGTGGAAACGATCGATGGCTGTTGGCGTTCTGATTCACCGAGGTGAATATCCCCTTTGAATGCACTTGGTTTAATCCGCAGTCCCAGCTGCTCGTTCAGGTACTCCATAAACCCAAAAATGAAGTGGTAGGGAAGCTGGTTGCTTTTATGAATGAGTGGATAATGACAATAAAAGGTTTGAGCTTCAGGATCATTATCTTCTAATGGTGTAATAAACGGGTTATGGCACCATAGTTCCGGGCACGTGGTCCGGACATCCGTCAGGAATTCGCCGGGATGCGAAAGATGCAGATCTCTGACCGCTGCGGTGAGCATAACAATATCACCCGGAGACTGCATGTTTTGAAGGATTAGCTTTTTCATCTTCAAATACCTGTTATTAGTTGGAAGATGAACTACTCGGTTCAAGTGTGTACCTGACCTTGGTTACACTTTCGATCATTTGCATAGCGAATTCAGCGCTCGTAAAAGTTGCTGCCCCCAGTCTCGCCTTGATGGACTGTGCCAGCGTTTCAATATCCACAACCAGTCTGCCGACATCACTAAAAGGGACCTCCACGTACACATTGTCATAGGTTTGCCCGTCTGGCTTTCTCAGTTCCTTATAGTAGTTTGGATTATAGGAGGGGCTTCCACTCGCGGCTGATGAGCTGCCGGTTCGCTCCGGATCCCAGTCAACTCCAGAGTGTAATGCCTCCGGATGCTGATGAACATCTACAGTTCTGGCAGTTCCGGAAAATAATTGGATCAAAGTACCTTTCCCGAGGAAATCCATTCGGAGGGAAGGCAGGAGGAATGCGTCATCAATAATATCCGTTATATTAAATATTTGGTTATAGCCATCGACCATTAGTGACGGCCAACCTGAAACCACCTCGGATCGCAGCAGGAAACCACTTGTGTCCACTACCGCATCCTGGGGTGAAACAATGGTGCCAAAAATTTCCTGTTCCGAATCCTTGTCATCGGGAGTTACCCGTCCCACGCTAAAAGCCCCGTCCATCAGGCATTGGATCCACAGGGAATCCACTTGAAAGAAACGGATGGATTCCATTGGTAAATATTCCGCACTCGGAACAAGATAGTGATAAGGAATACGCCTCAACAGGCGGAGATCCTCAAAAAAGTTCCTGATGATATCCGGAACCACAATGGGCTGAGTAGGGGGCGAAATCTGGTACAACTGACCGAGCATGGAGTCCAGCGGGTTGGTAGCCTGTTGTTCTGCCTGTTTCTGCTGAAGTATGTATTTCTTTTTGTACTGGTATAGTGCAACGGAAAATTTCTTGTCGGCCATGGCCAGTTGACGCCCAAGTGTCCAGGCGGCCGAGTAAGAAGTATCAAACATGCCTATATCCTCATAATATAGCAGCAGCTCATCCGCGGCCATAACAGGTAGCTCCAGTTCAGTTTTGTCTTCCCCCCGAACAAACGGTCCCCGGTAGAAGGAAACTGTTCTGGCTCCTTCGCGCATGTAATGCTTCATAGGCAAGCTCCCTTTACTGATGAGCGTGGCTACCTCCGGATTGATGGAAGACGCATCACTTTGGCCCATCCCGAAAGTGCCGGGGATGTGATTGATCGTGTGCAGCAAATCATAAAAGTTGGCCGGGGGTAACTGGCAGATTTGAAGTATGTCCTCATACTGGGTGGGTGGCAGTGCAATGGTCCCGTCAGCTGTTGTGGATGAATTTGAGGTAGTTTCAATGATTCCTATCTCAGTCAATGCATCTTTGAAAGAGGTTGTATCCCGGTAGTCCATACCGCTTAAATTGCCAAGGCGATCTAAAGCGTCTTGCGGTATTCCTTTCTTTGCAAGTTTTGCCTGTGTGAATGGGGTTACGCTGTATGGTGTATCATCGGGACAAGTAAAAGACCATTTCTTTAAGAGGACAAGCGCATTAGTGCCTGGTTTTCTGCCTGGTCCAATATTGACATCGAAGTAGCCTTTTTGAGAAGATGTTCCTATGCTATAGCGGTCCTCCATTGATACCAGAAAAACCGTACTCGTACTTCCCGGTTTGGGCAGTCTGTTGCACATCACGACCGCCTGCTCCAGGTTATCAGTGAAACGAACATGAGACAGGAGTCGAAGTCCGTCTAGTGTTGGTGCTACGTTGGACAGAATTGACATATCTACATCGACCAAACGAACTTCTTCTTGTGGATCAATTACCGGATCGTCAGTCAAACCAATGTTTTTTGATACATTTTCAGCTGTGTCCGTGTAGACTGAAGAAACCATATCGAGCTCAGATTCATCAAATAGTAACAATGCCAGCCATGGGTTTTTTTCATTAGGTAACAGCTTGAGCGGACTTCTCTCCCAGGGCAGCGTAGAGCGGTTAATTGTGATGGAAGCGTTTACGTTTTGGTAATCTCCGTGACTGTTGTCTGCAGGAAAGATAGTGCCTATAACGTTCGCATCCAGTTGGAATCTTGGGCCGGATACTGCGATAGTCTTGGTGTCCTTAAACGTGTCCAGTGTCACGCCACCGGTACTGACCTCGTGATCTACTTCTATGGTGAATAAACCATCCGGAACAGATGGAATATGATTTTCCAAAAAGTTGATCATTTGAGGACCGCTGCTGCTGCTTGAATTTGCCATAGTAATCGATTAAATTATTTCCGGATTTAGTAGAAATCCCTGACGTGCAGTCAGACGACTAAGATTTACATCGGAAGAATCAAACCCTAAATCCTGAATAATGCTCTTTCTCACAGGGTTGGTCTTCACGCTGTTGACGATGTATTGTTTTATTCCGTCTTCGGGAACAGGGTGTTTCGGTGTTAAAACCGGAAATGCCGGCTCGTACGACCAGGTATTTGACATGAGATGGGTTTCATACGCCAGGTTGGCCTTTTTAATTGGAAGTGTCTGGTCCGCTTTAGGGGATTCTGCATATATCTTTATTCCGGCAAGGGCTCCTTCCAGGATAGAGGCCCCGTTTAGATCCGGTTTTAGCGCCAGACCGGCTGCCTCGGCGCCCTTCCATAGTCCCAGTGGAATATTTTTTTCAATCGTTTCAAATTTGAAATTTGATAAGTCCGAATTAGTGGGAGACGTAATGGTGACGGTATGAGAGGATTTGATAGAACCATCCGTTAAACCCATTGCTCCTATTCCTATTTCACCGGCAACAGGCGATGGACCATTGGATACAGTGGTAGTATCCTTTTTGATAGTGTATTCCGTACTGGGCACTACGCAGTTTGTCACCAGGAGTAGCTCTTTTCGGTTTACGACTTCGATTGTTTTGTTGGTCTGTTTATCTGTACCTGTCTTGACGAGACCGTCGGTGATCCTTACCGAAGCAATGTTATTACCTCCATTTAAGAAAGAGCCTTTAAACTCGGGCCAGGGAATGGGCGGTACGGCGGGGCTTTGTGATCCAAAGCTGATAGTGATGCCAATAATCCAAAAATGAATGTGCGCTGTTCCCCCGAAATCAGGACCCCAGATATCAAGTCCGGCTCCAAGTTCGACTGTAATATGATGTGTGCCAAAGAAATGAATGGTCGCCTGTACTCCAATGCTTATGTAAACAGAGGCCTCATAGTGATAGGGTTTCCAGGCTATCAGGAAATCAGCGCCTGCTTTGAACCAGGCTTTGAGCCAGCCATGATCCCAAACAGCAGCCATGTTAATTCCGGCCATCAATGCATGCGGAACCAGGGCAAAATAAGAGGTGGCTGTAATACTTAATTCGGAGGTGATCTGCCAAACTAAACCCAGCCGCGGGATAGTGGGATAGTAGTTTGGTACGGTAAAATCAGGATGATATCCCCCGATTGTGAACACAAAGTCGCCTGCATGATAGTTATCACCGGTAGCCGATCCTGCTGGCGGATCCTTAAACCATGCATAGAAAGCGAACCCACCGGTCAAATGAGCATTCTGAGATAAAATATAAGAACCCGGCTGTACCTCGGCTTCCAGGCGTAAGATGCCTTCCTCGGGTATGAAAGTTGCCTCAAGACCTACCGTAAGATTTGCCAGCGGACTCTTGTTATCGTCAGGCGGAGCGGTGACATTCGAAAGACCGAGAATGTCAAACCGAAGCAGATTTCCGAAACTGATAGTTAGGAGGGCAAACGAATTGATAATGTCAAACGAAGTGAACTTGATCCCAACTGTTATGAAGTTCTCACCTACGGATGGCGGAATGTAGGTTTCGAGAGAATTCAGTTCAGCGGTAAGCCTGGTAAGTATATCATTTGGATTTGTGGGCAAAGGTGATTGGCTGGGATTCATTGCCTCCTGTATTAAGGGGAAATTGGCAATCTGATCCAATGCAGGAGGGACAAACTTGCGATTGTAACCAAAACCGAGAGCTAAACCGGTAATAAAGAAAAAGGCCGGACCGCCAATAGGGTAGTCCAGTTCGGCATAAATGAAAAGCGAGGTGTCACCGGTCCCAAGTTTCGCATAAGAGCCGATAGCAGCAATTGTTATGTCTGTGGCCTTTACCACCGCCGCTCCATCAAATTCATATTTTACCCCGGGAGTGGATGTATTCTTTAACAACTCACCGGCAATCATTACTGCCCCGTTTTGGTAATCAATACCAAGGCCGCTGATGGTAAAGGTCGGGTCAAACTTGCTGATTTCAGACCCCAGTCCAAGGCCCTGTACTTCAATACTCAATCCACCCAGACTGAATTCGGCATCCATGAGGAACCAAAGTTCTTTACCCTGGAATAGTACCCCGACTTTCTGGAAATTTATAGGCCCTAAGGTCTTGTTGATATTGAACCACTTTGTGTTTGACAGGTTCGGGCTTGGAGGCGCAGGATTAGAACCCGTGGTATCCAGCCATTGCCTGGCTGCCAAACCTTGTCGCTGAGGCAAATAACCTCCAACTGCAGAACTACTTGATGTAGCGCCAATAGGAAATTGGTAGGTATACAGTGTTTCCGTGGTGCCAAAACTCAGAAGTGCACCAATATTCAGTCCTTTTATCAGTGTCCCGGGAGAGGTCTTCGGATTGCTTTGTGAGGCACTGGGAGTCGGAAGCGGGGGTGCACCGTCCGGTAGTAAACTGTTTACAATTTGTACGTCACTCACGGTAAAGGTCTGGGAGGCGGCGGCAACCTGGAGATTTTTAACCGCCGCATTGATTTCAGGCGGCAGTTTTGAACCCACGAGGGGTAGCTCCGATAAACTTAAGTCCGTGGCCAGGTCAATTCCCAGTAAAAATTTATTATCCGGAGATTTTGCCCATGCAAAAACGGCATCCTCCACATCAAGGGATAGATCAGGAACTTTGTCGAGGACATTATGATCGTTGGTGATCGCCGCAATAAGAGACCTGAGGTATATCTTCTCGCCACCATCCTTGTAAAATGAGGCTACCAGGAATTGACCACTGCTATCTTTTTCAAATGCCAGCTCAAATTCAAGTCTATTTATTTGAATAGTGCCCTTGAAGTCGAATGCACCATCCTTTTCCTGGAATTGGATCTCACCTTTGATCAGGGTGTCTTTGGCCGTTAATTCAAAATCGGTAAGGAAAGTGAACGCCTTTAATTCGCTGTCATAGGTGAGCTTGAACTGTGTAACATAGAAAGATTCAAGCGCTGCCGGGAACTTCGAATCAATTTTCAGTTTTCTGGCCAATGCCTCGATCAAAAGCCCGACCGGAATTCTTTGTCCGGGTAGAGTTTCTCCGTCGAAAGTCAGGTGTTTGGTAGCAGAGTCGAAGGTGGCGGACAAATAAACAAACAGGTAATCCCCGGGAGAACTGCTGCTTCCCGTGACGGGTAATTCTATTGCAATGGTTCCGGCAATGGCACCTATGAGCTGCGCGGAAGATCCGCTGCTTGAACCAAGACCTGCATTTTTGGTATACTGTGTGGTTAGCGAAAGACCTTCCAGGATGAAATGACCTACCTGCAGGCTGGAATCAATCGCCAGATCAAAACTGAATTCCTTAGTTTTCAATTGCGCATCAATATTGAATTCAGTGATGGCAAATCCTGATGCGCCGGAAGAGGAGGATTGCCCGGGGGCAGGCGTATAGTTAAACTGAAAGCCCATTTGTCTCATCACCGTTGTGAGGTCAAGGGGGCCTTGCTTCAATCCTAAAGTCAGGTGATAGTCCGGTGTAGTGAGTGTGCCTCTGAACAGGGCGCCGAATACTGTGATGTCTGCGGAAACGTTTGCCGTCAGATTGAAAGAGGAGCTTGTACCGCCCGAACTACTACTATCTTGCGACAGGCTTCTGCTCCCGGAAAATGTCAGGTCGAATTCATCCAATGAAATAGTGCCGATCTTATGCAGATCGACCATATTCCAATGAGGTTGAATTTCGACACTTGCAAAGAAAGAAACCAGCTTTTTATCGGATATGAGGAACGCAAACCCACCAACAGCAAGAGATCCTGAGGTACTGGGAAACCGGGTTTCAACATAAGGCTTACTCGGCAAGGCGCTCCCCGGATCCATTCCGGGCTGGAATACGTCCAGACTGTTAAGTCCGTTTTTCAATTGTGGTTTACTACCTGCATCAAACTGAGCGATAAAATACCAGGCAGGCGCTCCGCTAAACGGAACCTGTGCAGCAAGGTCCAGTTCCAATATATTCGATCCGCCCGATTTAAGATCGAAGGCTCCCTGAAGGATCATCGCTGAAAGGACTTCATTTCGTACCGGAGTCGCAGGCTGAGCTACAAGCGAGGATATCATTTTCAGGCTTAACTGCTCAATATACAAGGGACCATTGAATAAGCGATAGCTGTTGGGTGAGCCACTGGATGACCCAGATGAAGGCTGACCAATGATATTGATCATTAATTTCACCGCGTCGACACTGCCACGCAGGTCAATGCTTCCACTCAATATGAGATGAATACCGGTAATGATGTCCAAAAACCAGGTGAACTGGCTAAAGGCCGGATTATCTCCAAGTCCTCGGACTTTTGTCAGCAGATTCATACCGACGGTTAAGGGTTGGAGGCTGTAGGTGGCCGTCAATAGCCCTTTTAATGTTGGATCACCCGACAGATCACTGAATATAGCTGCCAAATCTGAATCGATTTTCTCGCTTGAGAGGACGAGCAGCGTGTCACCCAGTTGAAATTCACTTAAGAAACTGCGGCCTGCAGCTCCATTGCCCGATGAGCTCGAGGAAGCCGGTGTCTGATCAAATACATCATACACCAGTTCCGGGAAACTATCCGTAATTCGCCATGTGGCGGCAGGCTGCCAGATCATGAAAAAATATGGCTCGACGCCATTGCCGCTGGAGCTGCTGCTCCCGAAGCCGGGACTGCCGCCGGAAGCAGAAGGGAAATAAAAGAACAAAGTGACCGGCATGGACGCGCCGGAGGGAATTAGTGAACCGGATGAACCTGAAGCCGAACCACCCAGCCATGGCACGACCTGGGCATTTCCAGTGACAATTACGGACTGAGCACCGGCTGTAGCACTGGCGCTCTGCACGCTCAAAGTTGCGGGCGATATCAGCGTCTGAACACTTTGGACCCCTGTTGCATCATAGGTCAGTGGTAGAGATCCGCCGTGAGCGCTGATCGACTGATTTAATTTTCCAAGTAAGGTGGTTGGATTCATGATGGGTCCTTAGTTCGTTTAAATTTCTTAATGAATTGTACAGGTAGGGTTAAGCATCCAGGTTTGGATGTCGGTGCTTCATATGCCTGACCTTCAACTGATGATCCGCAAGGGCCGGATCCCTCCGTTCCACCCATTACATTTATTACCTGCAGGTAGTTGCCGCTGGCGGGATAGGAGTTAAAGTCAAGGTTGTATTCCGTATTTAGTCTGGTATTGTAGTCGGGATCCACAGATAGTTCTGTTGCCCATAAATTGCACAGCAAGAGTTGAAAGGATGAACCGGGGCCAACGGTAATTGGTGTTCTTCCGGTGTAGGTAAGACTTACAGACACCACACCGACGCTATTTGTACTTACCCTGCTGACCCAATGGGCGTCTTTGATTGTAGCCACATTCAGCGCGTTTGGATCAATGACGCCTGGCCGAAAGCTTACGGTGAAAATATCAATCCCATTCGAATTTATGTTACCGGGGATCCCAATATTGTCGGTGGTGCTGTTGTTGATAAGCATCAGGTAGACCGGTTGGGCCGCCGGGTTATTATTATTTCCGTGATAGTAGTACAAATGGTTCAGTGCACCCGAGGGCGAAGGATCGCTGCCGACATTTACTGAAAAACTTAACACTTCATAAGTAGACAATGCGTCAAGAGGTTGGGACGGAGAGAGCCTAGTTGCTGTCTGTGGTGAATTTTCCATTGTATAGGCGCTTATTGTTGCAAAACGTTAATAGTCTCCGGCTTTATTTTCAGGTATCCTTCCCGCAATACAGGTGTTCCAAAATAGAATTCATTGGTAGGGGCCGGAATGATCTGATTGGATGCCTGCGCAAGTAGTTTTTTCAGATCACCCTCCAAATCCTTGTACTGAGATTGCAGGGATTGTCGCTCATTGGGTGACAATACCTCAGCTATACCCACATAAGACGGCGCTACGGGACTTCCGGAGCTGCTGCCTTCAATAATAGCGTGGTAGTGAGCACTGCCGGAAGATCCGTCTATTCCATCCGGCAGCCCTTTGATGCTCCCCAGCCAGTTTGCCTTAAAGAGTGCCTTCCAAACCTCCGTAACATCAAAACCCTGAGCGGGGGAGTTGATTTCCTTTTTGAGTAGATCGAAGGCTGCGGCAAACGACTGCTTTGTGATCGTTGCAAACGTCCAGATTTCCTGATAAACCCCTTCATCATTTTCTTCCAGCCATGACCATTCAAATCCGGGTTCTCTCGGAAGTGTCAGATAGATATTCTCCTCACTCGCGACCAAAGGAGTAGTCAAAAAAGTAACGTAAATGTTGCTCAGGGCATCCTGATATTGCTCAGGTGAAAGCTCGACGCTGGTTACCGGCAATAAACCGGTAGTCAGATGTATGGAACCTTTCGGTTCCATCAGTAGCGTAAATGTCCTTTTTGGTCCCTCAATCGCTACCGATTCAGCATCATATCCTGACCCTTTAGGGGCAATACCTGATCCGCCCGATGATGAAGAAGGTCCCGGATCACTTTGCGGCAGATAAAGTGGTGAAACGGGCACGCCATTGGCATCTTCTCTCCAATAACCCACCAGGCTATCATTCAATTGCCTGAACTCCCCGAGTCTGAATGGAATATTGACTGCGGATACTCCCATGGTTTGTTTCTGAGGAGGGTTGGAATTGACTTCTTTGCTGAACTGTGCCCAACTCAGATCATAGGCCGGGCTGCCTTTCATTGCCACACTTATTTCAACCCGTGTGACTGCTATGGGCCGTCCCATCAGAATGGCCAGATCCTGTGCATCAAGAGAAGTCTCCGGGTGAATGTTCTGCAAAGACTCTGCTAATAGCGGCAGCAGGTGACCGCCTTGTACATCCTTTACCAGGGCGAGTGCTACATTCCGCAAATGCTCGTTGGCTATGTCCTGAATGGTTGGTACGGCTTTGGTACTTCCGGGAGCTGGCTGCCAGGGGTCCTGATGATCAATGGTTATGCTTCCGAGCGAATACCCGTTCCTGTCATAGAAAACAATGGAGCCATCCAGGAAATTGGGTAAGATCCATCCGCAAATCGGAGAGACTGAGTTCAGGATCTCTGTTTCACTTGAATCGTGACCCGCCCCCTCAAGCCATGAAATGGTAGGGAGACACGCCTGTATCATTCGTGCGGGCAAAAAGATATTTCCTTTCTTGACGGGTGAACTCCATGGCACGGTCAATGGCTCACTGGTAATAACAGGAAGGTCGGTCGTTTGAGATCCTATGTCAAGGTATCGGCCAAAGGTGTCAATGATCCTCGTTCTTTTCAGGAACATACCACCCGCCCGGATTGGGCTGAATACCCCTGTCATCAGCGGGTTGGCTTTGTTTTCTGTCGTCACGTAAAAGCTTACCCGTGATGCAAATTTTTGCATGGGAGCAAAATTTATAGGGTCCTGAACCGGTAGCTGCATGGCTTGTTTTTGCATAAGCAGCGCATTGTGAAACCCTGTAAGTCGCTGACCTGCTGTTGTTTGATTGCATAAAACAAGAAATGCCTTTAAAGAGGCGATGATCTCGTTGGAGGTGCTTGACGAGGAGGATGATGAACTTCCGATCTTTGCGGAAATATATATCTCATATGCATGTAAAATAGCTTCGGCATATTTACAGAATGCCTGTGATAGTGAAGCTGGTCCGGCAGCATTGGCATTGCCCAGGAGTTGATCGATAGTCTGACCGTCCACCTGCAGATCGATGCTACTCAACCGCTTAAAAAGGAATACGGCCAATGTCTGAGACTGGAGCTGGTGCGCATGAGGAGTCAAAACCGCACGGCCTTCGTATGTGGCAGGTGTAGTGGCCAGTTGTGCATCAGAAATCAGGGAAAGGGTAGGAGCATCAGGTTCAATTTTAAAGTTGTCGGTAAGGTATTCCGGCGTGTAATCTCCCTGAGGTCCCAGGCCGGCTTTCAGGCTGCGAATGTCTACTTCCCAGTCCATCAGGATCGGTATCCAGGGCTGGGTTTTTTGATGGTTGATGGCAAAACGGTCAAAGGCACCGGTACCTGAGCTACTGGAACTGCCAAAGCTTTCTGAGTCTTGGAAATCTGTTGCAGAATATGAATCAATAAATTGCTGTAATTCACTGACATGATTGATCAATTCCCATGATTGCCAGTGTGAAAACTGCCATTCTTTCGGTACACACACAATATCTTCGGTGGTTCCGGGCGTCTGTCCGTATCGGGGTGGCTGGGCAACAGCAGGTCCGCTTGCCAACAGGAAAGGGTCATGTGATCGCCAGTAGCGCTCAGTTGGAGTGGGTGCCAGCTTCAAAGGTGTGAGTGCTTTCGGCAGAAATCCATCTCCACCGGAGGACGAACTGGATGAGTGCTCTATTGACCGGTTGTAAGCTGCAATAGCTAACCTGACCTTCTTAATTTGGTCAGCCACTTTACTGGCTAGGGAGGAAGGATTTTTGACCACCGTCGGAACCCCGGACCCCTTTTTATATAGCAGCGTTCCGATATCATGAGGATCCGTCCGGTCCAGGTTGGGAAAGTCCGTCACCAGCTGACCGGTGTCGTGTATCAGTTTTTCCAGCTGGTCAATGGCCACCTCATCAATGTACTTTATCGTATCGTTGACAGGAGGGGCATCAGATGGCGGCGTCAATTGGAAATAAACGATTTGCTGATACCTGGCCCAGTCCGCAAACAACCCAGCCCGCAAGCTGATTATATTCGCCTGGGCTTCATTGTACTCCTCCTGAAGTTTATTTAGTTCAACCAGCAGAATCGCCAAATTCTGTGGCAAGGAATTTACACGAGATGTCGGCTTTTCCACAGATGAATCAGCAGCACTTTGATCACGAGGAACAATAGCCCACAAAAAATCTTTGTCTTCGCCGGTAAAGCCTTTCTCGTGCCTCAATTCCTCAAGCTGGAATCCCAGGTCGATTTGTTTCCCGGTCATTGAGCCTTCCAGCTGAATGGCTTCCAGGATCTCCTCCACCTCCGACTTGTCCATGACAGGGTCTGCGACCTGTTCCGCCAGGTATGCGGAGATAGCCTCTGTTCCGGAATTTCCAATGGAAAAGTCCAGACCGGAAGTTGTATAGTTTGGATTTTCAGGAAGTGCATCTGCATGAAGTATCACGCGGGAGAAACAACATAAATAGTCCGGCAATACCTGGTCAGGCATAATTTCCAGCTCCCAATTCAGATGGGGCCGGATACAATTATCCCAGAAGACCGTAGCGAGATATGCGTAGAGATCCGGCTTGAAATTCGCATTTTCGATCTCCGAATATGTGATTTCTCGGAAATCCAACTGGTGCGAATTACCGGAAGAACTGCTGGATAACTTTCCCAATGCAGCCCAGTAAAGACCTCCCCGGGAAGACCCAAACCGATCAATCAAATCACCTTTGGCAATGATGAAAGGGGTATTGCTTTCTTTGAGTAAGATGGAATTGTAATAATCCCAGTTTTCCGAATCGTACCATCCAAAAATTTCATAGGTAATTTCTCCGCTGTATGTGGAGGGTACTTCACTATCATAGAAACCGAAGATACCCTGACAGTTTGGATAAAATGCCGCAAAATTCGGGTCGCCGTAAGCGACAGCTGACAGTGGCGTGTGATAATGTTTCTCCCAGCTATCCGGCGGTGTGAAAGTACCGGCATTGCCGGATGAAGATCCGTTTGAAATGGGAGTCGTCCTTCCCATGTATCTAAACGGCTTTCCGACACCGGAAGCAGGAATGCGAACGGGAACAGAAATTGCAGCGTCACTTGATTTTTCTTCTCTTAAACAATCGCTTTCAACCAGCCAGTACCCGGGAGCCAGTCCGCCTCCGCTGCGAGTGATCATCCACCGGTTTGGTACTGCAATGAATGAACTTTGCTGTAAATAAGATTCTACTGCAGCCGCTACCTCTCCCTGGATGTAAGGTGAATCATTTCGCCTTTGATCCGGTGGATTGACAAACGCTTTTTGTGTGTTCACATGGTTGATGTATGCATAATCTGCAAGGTGCTTCCAAAAGTCATCAAAGGAGACTCCCATCCCGGATAAATAGGATTGGACGAAGTTGTGAAGAAGCGATTTATGTACAACCGTATTGTCAGATTTGCCTGCCAGTGAACTTGGAATTTCCCAATGCAGGTGAACGCCAACATCAAGTTTGTTCGACGAAGGGTCAGAGAATAACTTGTTGAGTAAATTCTGACTCAGATAGGGAGATTCTCCATTGAAATCCTGCTTCTCGTTTGTCCATGGTAATTTCGAGAAATCAGCGGAAGGATGCTCGATCTTTGTGGTACTTGTAACTTGTAAAGCTGATGCTCTCATTGGGAGCATCAATCGATTGACGATCATTATATTATATGATTTAATAGGTCAAATTGGACTATAGTTCGCATTAGTTACTTTTAGTTTTTTTCCACAGTAAAAAGCCATTTGGAAACACAGGATACGAAATGCTTACTTCCCGGCCACTTCCATCGAATGAAAGATTGGAACAACTGGCAGTGACCAGTGTTGGTCCCTCAGGAAAGCCGGTGACTATGTCTGATACAACCATGTCGACATAGCTTCTCGCCTGGATGGAATAGTTATCACTAAAAATAAATGAGAGCGGTGTACCTTGATTATTTCCGGATTTAGCACGTAATTCACTCTGCATACTCCCATTCATCTTGTTTCCCCGGGCATCAAATACTTCAATTTGAAAATTGACAATTTGATTCTCTGAATTAATGGCCCATGGATAAGGATTATCTTCCGGATTCGGTGATTCTCCATATGATGCTGCAAAGAACAGGGTCAGGGCAGAGCTATTCCGGATGATTATTGTCTTGCTTGTCGAACTATTGGTGAACCTTACCCGGATCTTATTACTCGTTACGCCATCATTTACAATTGCATTGTGCCCGACTATCCCTGCTATCAGTGGTTCAATATTTTGATTGGCATAAAACGGATTGTTAGATTGATTTTTGGAGGAAATGCCAAAGATGTACTGCAATATTCTTTTGATCATGTGGTCGGTTGGAAGTGTGGTCTTTCTTGGTAATTAAGAAAAACTAGAATAAATAATCAGTAAATCCAACACTTTCGATAAAGTATAATGCTTACTCCTGATCCAGTTACCTGTAAAATGCAATTTTTTCATGATTAACTAATATTTTCTACTTAGCGTATGTCCGTGTTCTGCCATAGGTATCAAAGGAACGATCGCAATGCAATTATTGGTTAGCTGAGTGATTAAAAACTACCGTGAATGTTAGTGTCTCTCTGAAATTGAAGGATCCTTGCTGATTTTGAAATCAGCCAGAAAAAAGATCGAAGAGCTATTGAACATTCCGGAGCAGTGCAGGTTTCAGGTAGAATGGAACCGTGGTTTGAGTCCTTACAACGCTACACGACCCACGCAGGGAGGCGATAGGGGACGCAAATGAAACCGGAAATAGATCACTATTCGCTACGGTTGAGCAGATTTCTAAAAGTCCGCAGGAATAATGTTGGGTATTTACTCAATCCTGGTGCCAGGATTGTCGCCGTTTTGGTGAAGTGTGAGACTATCCACTGTCCCGCTTTCATCGATGTGAAAGGTCATTTGCGCATTTACTATTTTGAGGTAAAAGCGAGCTTGTGAAGCAGGAAAGATCTGGTCTTTCCCTTGCCCATTGGCACTGACATACAACAGACCGTCCTCAAGTGTGACCTTGACAATGAAATCCTCCGAAAACTGATAAGTACCGACGTATTTTTCCAATAGGTCCAGTGGAACATCAACCTGTCTCAGGAACTCACTTTCATCCAATCCCAGGCCAGTTAATACATCAATTCCATTTTGATTATTCGGGTTTAACTCAACCGACCGGAGATAATTTTCTACCGCTGATGCAGTATCCCCACTTGCCAGCAAAACTTCTCCATAGCTATCATATACGTTGGAAGAATTAGGAAACTGTTTCAGATTGAAAAGAAATACTGCCCTGGCAAGTACCAGGTTTTTATCATTCAGATAGGAATAACCCAATGTATTGATTCCAATTTCATCTAGTTCATAATCGGATTGCGCTGACAATGCCGATTCCAATGCCTGGAAAACTGAATCTGAATTTTCAATAGTGAGGTTCCGCTGAAGGAAAGAGCTGACAGGTATCTTCAACCATTCCACGTCTTTTCCTTCCAGAAGATTTCTGAATTGATCAACTATGTCCCAGTTGAAAGCATCTCCATTGTTGGTTAATAAGATAAAGGCCACATTGGTATCGAGGTATTTCGTGAGGTAGGTTCGGTAACCACTCAGTTGCCCACCATGGTTGATTCTGTTCACCTCAAGATCCACCCCCCAGCCATAGCCATAGGTGGTTGTATCCCCATTGCTCAAAACATATGGCGTGAATGCCTCGTCAAGTGCATTCTGGCTAACCAACGGGTTTTTACTTAGGGAGACAAGCCATCTGTGCAGGTCATCGACATTGGAAAACATTCCGCCATCACCGGTGGTCAAAATTTCATAATCATCCAGTCGTCCCAAATTATAACCAACCGCACGATTAGCAAGCGCAGGAGCAGAGGTGTCATAAACCAGGGTATTGTTCATACCTAAAGGTTGAAAAATATTTTCCTTCATGAATAAATGGAAAGGGTCGCCGCTGACTTTTTCCACAATCATTGACAAGAGCACATAACCTCCATTGCTATAAGCGTATTTACTACCGGGCGTAAAATTGAGTGAATCCAGTTCGATAAGAACTTCATAGATATCCCGGTTAGTCAGTCCCGGCTTATAAACATTCAGTGCGAAATAGTCCGGAACTCCGGAGGTGTGGGTCATCAGGTGCCGGATGGTCACGTCATCACCATATTCAGGAAAATCGTCGAAAAATGAAGATAGTTTGTCCTCATAGCTCAACAATCCCCGTTCTTTCAGGATCATAATAGCCATCGTGGTGAATTGCTTTGACATCGATGCGATATAAAAAAGCGTCTGAGGATTAAGCGCCTTTTGACTCTCAAAATCAGCATATCCAAGTGCCTCCCTGTAAATTAAGCGATCTGCTTCCGCAACGAGAATCGTTCCATTGAGCATACCATTTTCATGGTAGTAGGACACGAATTGATCGATTTCTTTCACCCTGGAATCAATCCTGGTCGATTCGGGTGAGACACACGTAAATAAAAATGCTGAAATCCAGAGGAGAGAATGGTTTTTAAAGGCTTTCATGAGTTGAATGCTGTGGATGCGGATATTGTAAGTTAGCCAATAATCTGTTCAGGTTTTGTTGTCATGCCGGATGGCCGTGGCTTACAGCTTGAAAAATAAAGGGCCGACGTTGACGCCGACCCCTCCCTATATCAGAGTTTTTGACCTAATATTTTGTAACTGGCGAATCGATAAATGATCATTCGCCTGCTGATTTTTCCTAATCCAGTAATTTCTTAACAGATATTTCCTTCAGGGCATTCTCACGGCTTATCTTGTTGCTGTCAAAATCTGCCAGAACTTTTGCTTTAACGGACAGTTGGATTTTTTTTGGCATTTCACATCCGATACACTCCGTAAGCTGTACCTTCATTATAAGCATTTCTGACTGGGCGAGACTTTTAATTGTCCGGCCATAATCCAGAATATTCTCCTTCAAGGATCTTTCAAATTCAGGATACATGGCATTGACTTTTTCGTTACGTTCCTCCTGCGTCAGGCCGCCTTCTCCCGTGGTCTGAATCCGGTGAAACCCATCATCCTGTGTAGAGGAATACACTCGCATATTGTAGATCACGCCAAGATTTTGAAGCCGCTCATAGCCTATCTGTCGACTGGAGGTATAATAGGTATCAGACAGGTCGGATTCGTAAAGTCGTGAAAATATGCTTGAAAAAAGCTCCAGATCCCTTTCCCTGATTTCGTTGCTTCCATCGGTAAATACTATTTTCTTTATGGTTTCATCACGTGTCAATTTACCTTGTTTGTAGTCAATCAGATCGCCTTTCAGAATTTCGGCTGATTTTCCCTGGCTCGCGTTCATTTTGATGTCATTGCTTGCTATCCAAACCTGATTATTACGGCTCCTGACGTTGATCCTTATTCTGTCAGTCGCTTTCAGTTGACCTATGAGGTCGGCATAATCAACCAGGAAAATGGTCATAATTTCAGTAAGCCGTTTTTCATTTTCTCTTTCCAGCTCTTCTTCCGTTTTTCTTTTGGAATCATCTTCATCCGATTCAGCAGATGGAGTGGTGTAACTGTAGCTATATCCACTGCTGCTTGCTGAAGAACCAGGAGTGACCACGGCAATCCCTGCGGCGGATCCGGTGCTGTAGATGACTATGTTTTGGGGGATGCTTAAAATAACTCCGTAATCCGGAATGTAGTTACTTTCTATACTCCGGGCAAGTACATAAAAGCTCTTGTCTTTGTTTGACAAGGTATTTAAAATGTTTTCAGCAATTTTGAGATCGCGATCCATTCGTTCCTGATCTATTGTCTGGCCATACAGGGTAGTACCATATGCTAATGACAATACAAACACAATTATTGAATAACTCTTAATTTTCATTTTTCTAAGTTTAAGTATCTCACTTTTTACCTTTCCTAGTCACTATTATGCAAATCTTCCAACTGATTTAAACCGGAATTTGCCAGGCTGTTCAAATGGGCCTGGATCACTTTCAAATCATTTTGCCTTTTCGTTTCAACATAATTGGCAAAATCCCTCATTAACTCATCTATATACAGTTTCTGATCACGTCCGGCCACCTCCAGCAAATTGACGATAATATCCCGGTTCTCCTGTTTTATCTGGCTTACATACGAATCAAGCAGTTCCTCATCCATCTTATTTACAGATTGTTTATCGACAGTTCTCAACGCAGTTAACTGTCTTGACTGTGCTTCGAGGTCATACTCAACCCCATTGATCTTATTGATAAGGTTTTCATTACTGGCTTCAAGCGTCTCCTGCATCCAGCTTTTAATACTTTCCTCATTTAGCTCAGCTGTTGGCTGTTCCTGCGGTGAAAAACTCCCAAAGCTCACGTGAAACCCGCCGGCAGATGTAGATATGCTGAATGATGTAAAATATCCAACCAGGATAAGTACTGCGATACTTGCCGCTATGGCCAGGGTGCCTTTTACAAAGCCATCAAGCTTGCGGTTCCCCGATACGATTATCCTGGGAGTATCATCCAAAACAAACAAGGGCTCAACTACCTCTTTATCCTGAAACCCACCCATAAATTTTTGCAAAGACCGGATTTCCTCTACTTCTTTCTTTAACTCAGGGTGGTCTGCGAGGTAGGTCTTTACCTTCTCTTGTTCCTCCTTTGACAACTCACCGTAAATGAATGAGGTCAACGTAGCTTTATCTGGTTTATAATTCATAATGTACCGTCTCTTTTGTGATATTCTTGCGTTCCAATATGTCCTTTAAATTTTTCAATCCTCTGTAAAGTCTCGTTTTGACTGTGTTTTCAGAGGCATCCAATACGTGTGCTATCTCTGTAAATTTTAATCCTTCGTATTCCTTCATAATGACCACTGTTCTTTCCCCTTCATTCAGTTCCCCCAGTGATGAAAGTAAAATACCTTCTATTTCAAGCTGATTGTACTTTTTTTCGGGGTTGAAAAAGACACCCTTGGCTTCTATAGCGTCTGATCCATCGCTTTCATTGTCATCCCGTGAGATCGTCAGCGGTACGGTTGGATTTCGCTGGCGTTTACGGCTTTCCTCGTAGCAGTAATTTGTGGCAATACGATATAACCACGATTTGAACCGATCAGCATCCTTCAGGTTTTTGATGTTCCTGAACATTGCGATGAAGGTTTGCTGGGTAACCTCATCAGTGGTGTCAGGATCGCCGCAATATTTGAGGGCGTAATTATAGATCCGTTTGTACCAGAGACTGACCAGCTGGTTCAATGCTTTTTTGTCACCTTCTTTGGCCTTTGTTATTATGTTGTCCGCATGCAGCATGGCAATGTCTAACAAACTGTCGGCACACATCTGGTTACAAGGTTAGTGGAAATAGGGAATTTACAATGTGTCACAGGATTTGAGTTACTTCCATTCTATGATGGTGAGGATGGGGAAAAAGTTTCAAATTGGTTGAAAATAATCTGATAAACAGTGACGGCTAGGTTATAACATCTATTCCTGTGAACTTCCGGGGAGGATTGAGGGTGGGGATGATACAGGAATCCCGTTATTTACGCAGAAGCCATTTTGCCTGAAGTGACGGATTACATTTTCAACCTGGAGTGGGTTGTGCCGGATTATACCAGCCTTAGTCGTTTCCCAAAACGCAGAATTGCCAAAATTACAGCAAGAAGCAATGCTATAATGGCAAATTCAGGTCCACCGATCCCGGTGCTCAGATGCGTATAGATGGCACCGATCATGTCCATGGCAAGTAAAATGGTAGCATAAAAGGAGAGCCTGGGAATGAGCACAAGTATTCCTCCCATGAGTTCAACTACCCCGATGAAACTGGCAAATCCTGCAGTGTAACCCCAATTTTCAAAGCGAGTGATCATAGAATCCGCGGGAATAACCTTTGGATAACCGGCACTAATGAAAGTCAATGCCAACAGAATGGCCAATACCCAGGCCAGAACGGGTTTATATTTCTTCATGATCTGTTTTTTGATCCGAACTAACGAATAAATATCAAATAAGGAAGTGCAAAATATACTTTGGGATAATTGCACCTCGATCTGGGACGAGTTTACCCCTTGTAGTGCATGAACTGGTGAGTATATGATTTTGAAACGGGGATTTCTACAGAAGTACCCTTGAGCAACAGGTATCCTGATTTGCTATTTCCACGAAATTCTTCGATGGCCAGCGGGTTAACCATAAAAGAACGATGACATCGTGCGATCACTCCGGAGCCTAATTGTTTTTCCAAATGTTTCATTGTGGACCTGATCAGTTGTTTTCGATTTCCTCCGTCCTCAGTACTTAAATAAACAGCCAGATAATTGTCCGCACTTTCTACGAACAGGAGTTCTTCCGTACATACGGTCAGGATCTTATTGTTCAGGGTTCTAATTCTGATCTTCCCCGGCCAAACCATGGATAGATAGGACTGAGCAAGAAAAGAACTGATCACAACCGCCGGGAGCACAAGAAACACGGCCAATTTCAAAATCATAATAAAAACCACGCCTTCAATAGTTGCGCCGGAGAACAAGTAAGCCATAAGGCAGGCAAGACAAATGGACAGGGTATTCCAGGAATTCCGGAACCAGTTGGATTGGATCTTTAACAATCGTTTCGCCACGTATTCATTTACCAGTACCACAGCGAAAGAGAGCAGGGCATAGCTTATAATCAGGCCCTGGAAGTACAAGTCGTTGAAATCAAACCGGATCCCAAAGGGTTGTATGAACTCCAGAGTGAACAGGAGTGAAGCTGCTACAATGAACGCGAACAGGACTTCACTAAACTTGTTTGAATTGAGTGTTATTTGCTTAGGCAGACCGGTTATCATGTGAATAGGGGTTTGTGAAACGGATTAACGAAGGTACAATGATATGGATTTGTGATCATGCCGGGCCACATACATTTAATTTGGAGAAAAAAGGAAGCTGGGGAAGAAAAGGTGAGAGACAAATTTTTTTTGAGATATAATGCTCAGCTCATAAGTCGATGACCGACACCCACCACAATCAAAGTCAATCCCTGTGAATTTACAATCCGGATCCCGGCATAGATAATGACAGCGTGCATGAAGTTGCCTCTCAGCTAACATGTTACAAAAGCGAGATGGGATAGGTCAGTTTCAGGAATAGAACCTCAGATCTGGCGGTGACATCAGTTTCCAGGTCAACGAATTGATCAGTATTGACTATGCAATAAACTGCGCCAAACGGAGGTTTAAAGCGCCAGCCGAATAATCCATAAAAGTAGTATTTGTCATTCGCGGAATTGTTTTGCGTGAAAATGCGGATCCAGAGGTCTTTGTTGAAGAAGAAATCTGCGCCCAATACGTTGATTACAGTGTTATTAAGCTCAGGATCAGGACTATACTTAAGATAATTCAACTCATAGTTTAAGGTCAGTTTACTGAATAGCTGAACACGAGCATCAACTTCAGCTACATGAAAGTCCCTGTCAAAATTCCGGCCTATTCGATAACCTGCACTGATAAAAGCCGCTTCATCGGTATTGTAACCAAGTAAACCACGGTAAAAGTGGTTGTTATATTCTTTATCCAGCAATTTGTACTCATTGTTGTAGTAAGCATCAAAACTCAGACCATTACTTAAATACATTCTGCTTCCATAGGTCAGGTACCAACTGCGTAGTACACCCTTCTGACTCCAGAATATATTGTTTTTCCCACTTACTGACAGATATTTTATATCCTTGTTGATCCAGAAACGATAGCTGACATCGCTATCTAGCTCGCGGCGATCGTCATCCCTGATAAATCCTGTTTCATTCACATTATCCTGAAAGTTGCGACCAATACTCGTAAAGCGAACGTGGTAGTGATATATGTTGTTTTCCCGGGCGAAGCGAACAAACCCGGCAGCATGTGATTTCAGATCCCCGGGTGTACTGCCAACCAGTTGGCCTGTAAGTTTCCACGTTCTACCAAGATTAAGCACATAGTCGGTACTGAATGATCTCACCTTTGTAGTGTCCGTAATTTTATCCGTATAAGTAAATCCCAGTATAGAAGATTTAAGAATATCACCTTTGGCCCTTATGGCATTGTAGTGGGCTTTCGGATCACCGGCCTCCGTGTTTTCCTCCGTTCTGGCGGAGAGGGCATTGAACTGGTATTTTCCGGCTTTACCTACCAGTTTGCCCCCATATCGCATATCACCAATTCGTCGTGAATAAAAAGTACTGATGCGTGTACCAAACATTTCATTGCCATCCTGAAAAAAGAGTCGCTTATCAGGAAAGCGTAACTCCCAGGGTGTGAGGTTGATTCGTTCCCTGTCACCCTCCACTGTAGCAAAATCCGGATTGAGGGTCATATTTGAGATCACGTTTGAGCCATACTGGTATTGAAAATCTAAGCCGGCATCACCTTTTACCTTGTTTTGTACCCCTGTGATATCGCTGTTCTCATACCTGCCTGTCGCATATGGAAAAAAGCGTAGAATATGCTGCCTGGTATCCAGTGGCTGAATTCCGGTCAATCTTCCACCTTGTGAGACACGAAAATTCTCCGTTACCGGGGTCCACCACGCCGTTTCCTGGTTATCGCGAATCACACGCCCAAAATTTGCTCCCCAGGATCCGGATGCAGGATCGTGCTGGATTGCTGAAAGCGGTATCCGAACTTCGGCGATCCAATAATCAGTGGTGATGGATGTGGCGGCTTCCCATTCGGTATCCCATAGCTCATCCGCGGACTTGCCGTCATCCGTCACTTTGAAGTCAGTCAATGTACCAAGGCCATTCACCAGGAATAACAAGGATGTACGGCGATCATTATAGGTATCGAGCAGTAAGGCAATGACATCATCACTGTCATCGAGCTGGTCCCTACGCTGAATGCGCGCTGCTACATGGTCCCCCGGGAGCAGGTAGCATACAAATATGAAGTAAATATCATTTTCAAACTGCCCGGCCCGGACAACCGTTTTCCTGGTAGCCGCAATCCCTTTGTCTGGCTCCAACTGTGTGAAATTGCTTGTAGAATCTACATTCGCCCACTCCTTCGAACTCAAAAAACCATCAATTATGATGGGATTGTCTAATTGTTTAACTGTCAGCGTGTTTTGAGCCTGTACTATTCCAGTGATCGATATCGCAAACAGAATTGAGCATGATCGAATGGCTGTGGTCAGGATCATCTTACCGTTTTAAGAAAGAGGATGGTCAAGGTAATAAGTATTTATTGAATATCAGCCGAATTCACCAGTTCTCAGCGATAACAGGTTGAGGTTTGAAATGAACTACATAATCACCGTAGAGGGGGTCATAATAATTAGAGAGAATGTTGGAAGGAATCGCTGCTGCAAAAGCAACATCATATCCACCTTCACGGCCACTATCACCTCTACTTTGACTGTGACATCACTGGAATCCAGCGTGGAGGAAGTGGAAGACCTAAAAAATATTGGTCGTATTGGGGTTGTAAGCCAGTCAGTTGCAGATGGCTTCCTGAATCAGATCAATATCAGTGATGCGCAATTGTTCAATTCCACAGAAAAAGGACTTCAGGCGCTGGCCGCTGGACAAATAGAGGTACTTGTACATGACAAACCTGTCCTGAAATATTTTGTAAAGGAGCACAAAATGGAAGGGAGCATTAGGATCATGCCAATTACATTTCAGGAGCAATACCGCAGTTTTCTCACTCCAAAATCAAGTTCCCTGGTCACGGATATCGACCCCATCCTGATAGACCGCATCAATTCAATATCCTGGGAACAGACACTCAGGAAATATCACCTGGAAGATGAGTAGTGGGGGTTGTCAATATGGTTTTAAGCCTGATGTTGGTGTTATCATCAACTTATTTCATTTTTTTACTTACTGGTCGGTGAAAGCACCGGCCAAAAGCAAAATATCGTTTGTTTAGTTGAATAAAAAATGGTAAAATGGGTAGACCGTGAAATGAATATTGTATCACCAAACCGGATGGCGTGGTTGCTTCCTGCAGTTCTTCTTGTGCATCAGCTTGAGGAATACTTCACTGGATTTCCTGCCTGGTATTCTGAACTGTTAAATGTACAGTTGTCAGACCGGGAGTGGATCTACATCAACGTTGTGGGCCTGTTATTTCTATCGGCTTTTTCCCTGTCATATTTTGTTCATAAAAGCTTTATTCCACTGGTTGCAGTGGGCACGCTGGTGTTCATAAACGGGGTGATCCACCTCACGATAAGTATTTTTACTTTATCCTATTCACCAGGCACCGTCTCCGGAGTGGTGCTTATGATACCTCTTGGCATCGTCATCTTTAAACGGATATCCCCCCAGCTATCGGCCCGGGACCGCATCCTGGCCATTGTTATCGGGATTCTGGTGCTGGTGCTGGCGAGCAGTACTGCCATGAATATATAACGAGGTACAAACAGAAGATAAATCCGTAGGATTTTGACAACCACCCAACCGGATATTTTAAATTAAAAGAATAGATAACTAACTTAAACTATAAAATTTTCGATTATGCCAACTGTTAACATATACCTGACTTTCAATGGGAATTGTGAAGAAGCTTTCAATTTCTATAAATCTGTATTTGGTGGAGAATTTAATTACGTAGGTAGGTTTGGAGATATGCCTGCTGAAGCTGGAGGTGATACCATTCCGGATGACCAGAAAAACAGGGTCATGCACGTTGGACTTCCGATAAGTAAGGAAACCACTTTGATGGGAAGTGATACGGGAGGTGAGTGGGCAGCCGGATTCAAACAGGGAAATAACTTCTCAGTTTCTGTCACCGCCGATTCCAGGGAGGAAGCCGATCGGCTGTTCAACGGACTGTCTGTCGATGGAAATGTGATTATGCCCATGGGGGATACATTTTGGGGAGACTACTTTGGACATTTTACAGACAAGTTTGGCATCGGCTGGATGGTCAGTTTTAACGATCAACAAGGTCAATCCTAGGTTCCTGTATTTGCCTGTATGCACTAAAGGCTTCAACCGCCACGTCAGGACTGTTCCTGGCAAAATATGTTCCCGAAAGTAGGAAACACGGGAAGATAGAAGTAGGGTATGCTGCCGATCTTCTTCTTCTTGATGCAAAGCCTTAAGCTTGAGGTTGGTGTTATCACCAACTTATACTGCAACCCGTAATAAGTGGCAGCCTCTTCTCAAGTCAGATGATCTACTTGTGGGTCGGTGAAAACACCGACAGAAAGCAGAATATCACCAGGAAGATGAGTAGTGGGGGTTGTCGATATGATTTTTAGTAGAGGAGGGTGTACAACACTAAGTAACCAGTATGATAGAATAATTAAATCACCTGCTTACCGGGCTGAAATTTTAAAATCATTAACTTTCTAGGTAGATAATAAAATCTTCTTAACCGATGACTAAAAATATCTCCGCTGACTTTCCGTTTGAATCCAATTATGTTGAAGTTAAAGGTTCTAAAATGCATTATGTGGATGTCGGTCAGGGAGATCCTGTCTTATTTCTTCATGGACAGCCTACTTCTTCATATCTCTGGCGCAATATCATTCCGTATCTACAGCCAAAAGCAAGATGTATTGCCCCGGATCTGATCGGAATGGGTAAATCGGACAAACCTGACCTCGATTATACCTACCAGGATCACTATGAATTCCTCGATAAGTTCATTGAGCAATTGAACTTGGTGAATGTCACACTGGTAATTCACGATTGGGGTTCGGGGCTGGGGTTTCACTACGCCCATACACACCAGGACAATATCAAAGGGATTGCTTTCATGGAATCGATTATCCAAACCATGTCTTGGCGAAAATTTCCTTCAGAATACCGGATCATATTCAAATTACTGAGGACACCTTATATTGGATGGTTTATGTTGAGTGTACTGAATATGTTCCTCAATAAAGTTGTTCCGGACTCTATCAGCAGGAAATTGTCCAAAGAAGAATTTGATTGCTATAAAGCGCCGTTCAGGACAATTGCAAGTCGAAAGCCCGTGAGGATGTGGCCGACTCAAATTCCGATAGATGGGAAACCGAAGTTCACACATGATATCATCACGGCCTATGGAAAATGGCTGCAGGAGACGGAGATCCCAAAATTATGTTTGTATGCGCATCCAGGTGCCATTTTTAAAGAGGAAGAGATAGCATTCATTAAGAGCAATTTTAAGAATACCAGGATGGTAGACATTGGTGAAGGCATTCATTACCTGCAGGAGGACAATCCCCACGGCATTGGAGAGGAAATTGCCAGGTGGTATGATGAATTATAGATACAATTGCCAGTTTGTAACTACTGTAACAAGTTCCCGTTAGTGTAGCAACAGTAAGGTGATCTATCACACATTATTTCTGATTTATTTTAACGTGAGTTCGGGATAAGGAAAACAAGTTCTGTATTCAGATGCTATCCCGAACTCACGTTAGTTTAGTTACGTCAGGTAAGGCCTTTTGCTTCACAATAGTCCTCAAACTGAAATGTTCAGAATTCGATCTTATAACTCAGGTTCGGGATCATTATTCCGGCATATTTCCGCTCAACAGTCTGGGTTTTGGTATTGAAAATGTTCGTATCAAATTCCTGGGTTTGGCCTGCATTCAAGACCTGCAAAGTCCAAACTGATGAAAATTTCGGTTTGTTTTTTCTGTAAGAAAGTGTGAACGAAACAATCGGAGTGTCCCGGTGTTGTTCTGCAAATGACAGTTTTCCACCTGCCTCACCATATACAATATCCTGATTATTGGCTGAATTTTCTTCGTCAATGGCCTCTACGCGATTGCCACTCAGGTAATTCAATCTGAAGTTGGCGCTGAAGGTGTTGTTTTTGCTGCTGCCAACCTGCCACTCTTTACCAATTATTGCATTCATTACGTAATTCTTATTCAACCGGGTGTTACGTTCGATCCCATCGTTGGCCGTGTATTTGGAGTCGAAAATGGAGGAGGTTAACAGGTAGTATAGTCCATTATTCAGGTAGCGTTCCAGCGTAAAATCAACACCTGCATTCCTGCCGGTTCCGTTGCTGATCAATGATTCGCTGAAAAACAGATTATTCTGTATGTTGAGGGTCGAGATGTAGCTATCAGGTCCGACAGGAACATCATCCAGGTATTGATAGTAAGGTTCTATACTGAATCTTACATTGTCCGCAATCATGGAATTGAAGGACAATACCACATGGTGGGATTTCATCAATTTCAATTCCTTGTTTGGCTCGTTTCCCAAGTCATCTTTGACAAAGTAAAGTGCGAGGGATTCGGTTTTGCTGTGTGACCCATAGGCCAGAGCCAGATCGCTTTTCGCACTTAACTGGTAATTGAGGGATACCCTTGGCTCAAAGGTGAAATCCCGGTTCAATTGAAAATATTGGGAATGAAATCCTGCGTTTAGCGTGAGTTTCGGTGTCAGGTCGAACTGTGACTGACTGTAAAACTGAAATAACAGGGATTGGCCATTTTCATTGATTATGTTCTCAGGTGGTGATGCTACCGTTTCCGCATCATCGACATCCAGATCATACCCAAGGCCATTGATGTAAAATCCTGTGCGATTATAGTGGCGCTCACCGAAATATGAGGTAAGGCTGGACTGCAAGGTCAGTTTATAATTATTCTTTTGAACATCGGATTGTGGATGTTCCAGAAAGCTATCATCTAAGTACTGCTCTTCGAATGATAATCCGTTACCGGAAAAAGCAAGGGAGGTATTGAGCAATGCCTTTGAGTTTAAGGTAATCTTATGATTGAGGCCGGAAGCAAACAGGTACATAGAAGTTTGGGAATTTTCTCTGTCTGTTCTGGCTTCCCATTCCAGGGAATCGAGGGCTTCCGTATCGATAGCATCGTATGCACCTAAACTCCAGAGTGAAAATGTTCCTGCCTTTTTTGTGGGCATTTTGATCTTGAATGAAAGATCCTGGTATTTGAGCACACCGGCATCACTCGGAAGTAATGGACTTATCAGTGCCATTGTGGAGTACCGGTAATTAAGCAGGTAAGTAGATTCTTTTTCTTTATTGAGAGGTCCTTCTGTCGCAAAATCCACGCCAAGAATCCCTGCCTGTATGGTATGTTCCCGCTGAGATGAATTGCCTGATCGCAGGTTGATATCAAATACCCCCGACGTGGCATTACCATATTCGGAAGGAAAGGCACCCGTGTAAAAATCGCTATTGTCCAGCATTTGGCTGCTCAGTACAGTCAAAGCTCCGGCGCCGGCTATGGTCAGGTCAGCAAAATGATTGGGGCTTGGCACCTCCACACCTTCTACTCTCCATAGGAGACCGGATGGACTGTTTCCTCTCACAGAGATGCCATTGCTGCTGATAGAGGGAGAGGCTACTCCGGCAAATGAAGAAACCAGGCGGGCAGGATCATTCAAGCCGCCTGCATAGCGTTGGGTTTCTTCTACGGTAAACTGCCGGCTGCTTACGGTCGCCATCTCGTTAATGGCCTTGTCTTTGTCAGCTTTGTATACAACAACTATTTCATTTAGACTGGTGATATCTTCTTTCAGGTTGACGTCAAGTATCACCTCCTTACCTGAGCTGACCAGTATTCCGGTAGCGAAATAACTTTCGTAACCAATCATTCTGACTTCGAAACTTTGCCTGCCTACAGGTACATTATCCAAAACATATGTTCCGTCAATTCCTGTTATTGTTCCGATAACAGGATCAGATCCGACCAGGGAAATTGTAACGCCAAAAAGCTCTTCCCGGG
The DNA here is from genome assembly GCA_028278225.1 of Cyclobacteriaceae bacterium. Lineage (GTDB taxonomy): Bacteria > Bacteroidota > Bacteroidia > Cytophagales > Cyclobacteriaceae > JANQEU01. Next base: position 10,380 of record JANQEU010000085.1, on the reverse strand, counting down.
TAGTTTGGTCAGTCACCTTGCCTCTGACCGTTTGCGTGATTGTTTGTGCATTGGACATTTGATTAAAATTGGTGATGCACAATGCGATGATTAATACCTTTTTCATAGTTAAATCCTTTTAGTGTTTAGTAAAGAATGTTTTATCGTTTATGATTAAGTAGATTGAAAGCAGTGTCAGCAATCCTGTCTGTATCACCTTGCTCATGGGATCCGTGGCGAATATTTCGTTGAAATATCCTGCTGAAATATGGAAGATGATGGTGATGAATATGTTCCTGTTCGTCTTGTAGTAAAGCCAGTTCATGATTAGTACAAAAGGGAACAGGCTTATGAAGAAATTGATAGAGTAGATAAGGCCCTCTTCAACAAGATTGCTATGATAGTAATCCCTGATGAATGATAGCGGGAAGTGCCATACTCCCCAAAAAAATGCAAACAGAAGCGAAGTTTTCAGTAGACTGAATCTGCTGCGCAGGCAATCTGTTCCATAAGAGTGCCAGGCCAGTTCTTCTACAAGCGGGGCAATGATCAATATGAACCAGACAGGGAAGACACCTGAAGTAAAAGTATAGCCACCTCTGAATTGAAATTGTTCCGTAGGGTATCCAAAGAAGAGGGATATCAACTGCGCCGTTAAAATGCTGAAAGGCATCAAAAGGATGGCGAGCGATAAGTATTTTGTATTGACCGTTCGGAGGTTAAAGATCCTTCCCGCGAAATCTTTTTTTAATGATTCGTAGGGAAGTATCAAGGCCAGTGCTACTAACAGGGGTGCCAATAAACCCAGAAGACTGACTGTACTGGTTAGTGCGACATATTTTTCCGGATGTGTATGGCTTAGATAAGCAGCAAAAAACCATAATGCCCAGGGAATAATGATCGATGTGGAATAGAATAAGTAAGTGTGTCGATAAAGTCTGATATCCATTTTGCGATGATGTTTTAAGCAAATGGAAATCTTTTCCCGCCCTTTATCGCCCGGCTTTATAAAACGAGACTTTGTATAGGTGCGGGATTATAAGATGAGACTATTAAAAGTTTGAATATCAGATAGTTAACAAAATCACTTCTCAATGAAAAAATCACTTTAGGGTGAGTTGATGTAGCCTTTCCGTGGCAATTCGCAATAACCGCAAAAACCCAATTTCAGAGGCTTCTTTGGGTTCGGGGTAGACGGAGGGAAACCGTGGAATCCCAATCCGGAGACTCCACGGGCGATTCCAGCCCACAGATCACCACAAATGACCCTCTGGGAAAGGGTAAGTTCGGTTTTTGCTGTTTTCTATGGTCGAACTTACGTTTGCTTAAGATGCTTTGACCAGGTGAGCGGCAATGAATTGGGAGGGGGTTACGCCTTTATGTTTTCTGAAGACCGCGTTAAAAGTTGATTTGGAATTAAAACCTGAATCCAGGGCAAGTGCCAGAAAACTGAAATGACTGTCTTTGGAAGCCCTGTCGATGAATTCTTCCACACGGTATTTATTGACAAAGTCATTAAAGTTTTGCTTTTCAAACTGATTGATGATCTGAGATAGGTGATGCAGGGAAATATCAAGCCTGTCTGCCAGTGCATTCAGGGTCAAATTTGGTTCGAGATATGGTTTTTGCTCCACCATTAACTTTATGAGCGCCTTGTGTTTATCAGTGGCCATATCTTTTTGCAGGTTCGAACTTTTGTAGGTCCCTTTTGATTGCGTTTCTGTTTCCATGATCACGTTGTCGGTAAAAATATTCTCATGGCGGATACCAAAATATCCCAGGCTTAGGGTAGCAAAAACAATTATCGAATAAAAAATGAAATCAGGATTAAAAGGGTAGGTGATCCCCATTATATCCCTGGAAACAAGGACTAAAGTCACAGAAATGAAAATGAGCGCAACTCCCCAAATAAAACTTTTAAGCCAATTGAGATTGATATGCTCAGTATCGGAAAAATTATTCTCGATCAGTCTTTTATGCCTGTTTAGTAAGCGATAGGAGAATATGGCATACGTAATTGCGGAAACGATCATGGACACTACCAGGATATTGGAAAAAGTGCCAAAATCGTCCACCAAACCTTTATCCACCAACCGTTTTTCTTCGGCGGAATAAAAAAAGTAGAACCTGGACATGTACAGGTAGGTAAGCACAATAGGAAGGAAGTGCAGGTAGTCTTGCCTGCTTATCCGACGACCATCCTTGATCGAATAGGCAACATACAGATAAAGTAACGGACCATAAAAAAAAGGGAAGGGCACGGTGATGCCAATCAGGTGTGGGTATATGTCCCAGTATCCTTCGGTATTTATGTAAGTACTTGTCAGATGGATGCCAATTACCAGCATCCAGATAGCCAGTATACCATCCGGTAGCGATTTATTCTTTTTGTTGAGTAATAGAATAAAGAAAAATAGAGAGGTAAAAATCCCTATGGTGAAGATCATATCCATCTCTCAATAATATTGTCCTTTCTATTGAAGTTAAGCAAAAATTCTATTCTCCTTGTGTTACCGCATTTACTTGCCAATCTCGAGTATCAGACAACTGTTGGCAGTAAATACCGCATCACCTTCCCATATGGCAGCAGCTGATTGAGCCTTGAACGGGTAGGTACCCGGAGGCTTAAGAACTGACAGGGTGCCAGGTTGTCCGCAACTTGGTGTTTCATCAAAATAGTGTGTGAGTGTACCAAACTCTTCATCGTCAATCAAAACCGTCACTTCACCAAAGTCGGGTGAATTGATCCAGATACTTATTTGCCCCTGATCATCTGATGCCCGGTTACCGAATACCTCGGCCGATGGACCAGTATCTTCTGTACTAATGGGCTTGCTACGGGAATAAGCATTTCTGACCGATAGTAAGAATGGATCCTCTTCGTCCAGTTCGATAAACGTGTATGGGACGGGTTCATACTCCTTGTCAATATCAACTTCTATGACCCCTCCCAATTTTGGATAAGCCTGCCTTACTTCACCAAGCCGGTACCTTCCCGGACCAACTGGCTCTGCGAAGATGTACTTTTTGTTTTTGAACTGAACATAGGCGTCATAAGGACGGGGCAATCCCTCGATTCCCATGAGCAGGTGACCCGGTACCTGGATGTAGATCATGTCCTGCCATCCGAAATGAGACATGGTAGAGGTAAAAATAACAGCTTTGGTATCACAATCCCCGAACATGTTCAGGAGCGCCTGCGGAGGAGAAAACATTTCTCCAATCTCTTTTTCATTAAACCGGGAAGGGGGGATACCGTAGGGGATATCCTGGCAAAAGCTCAGTGCAAAATCCAGTGACTCACGTTTTCCCGCTCCGGATCCCAGATTGACCCGGATAAAGTCGGCTATTGGTTTCGTGAATCCCTTGTAATAGGCCGCAATGGCGTTGAGGTCGGGCATCACATAGCCATCTTCTTCCTTAAACAGTCCGGCGTTGATTTCCATTTTGCGCTGGACAATCACCTCTGCTGATCGTTCAAAGGGTTCATAAACCCGTGGATCAACGCCAAACTTATAGATCATTTCATTTGTCTGCTTCGACGGGAAGGTAACACTCCATATTCGCGGGATGTCCAGGTGATCCTTAAAAGCATACTTGATATGATACTTACCTTTTTTTTGGGTGATCTCCTTTTTGACATGTACGTTTTTTTGGAAACGGGCCGGGGTTCCGGACAGAATTACATCGGAAGAATAGCGGGTGATGGGAAATAATTGCTCCCTGTGAACATACTTATTGAGCCGGTGGATCCCCGCAAGGGAAAAAACCAGCAATGCCGAGAGGATTGCTATCAGACCGGACTGACGCATTTAATTCGGGTTGATCTTTTGTTTGGGAATGACCATTTCCTCTACATTCGGGTCCACCTCTTCGATGGTTTCCGTCATGTTATAATTCACCAGACTAAAAATGAAGCGTTCCAATGTGGGTTGCACTGAAATCGTGATGCCGATCATGACAATGGACATCAGCACTGAAACGGCGGTATTGTCCTTACTGAGTTCCTTTGCCTCATCAACCCGGCGAGTCGATGCCACATATATCCGTAAGGCGGTAAACAACAGTACTATGGAGAAAAAGAGTGCGACGAGGTAAAACAGCAAGAAATAAAGGAACGAAGTCCCCATCATTTTAAATGTAATCGTTTTGCCCGTGAGCACCATCACATTAAGCGTATCGACTGCAGGCGCTATACTCGAACTCACCAATAAGAGTATGCACAAAATAATGGTACCGCCAAAGATGGAAACGGCCAGGTTATCGGCGTCTGTTTCAAGATCCTTTTTCAGGAGTGTTTTGTTAAGAACAAACTTGGTGATCAATACGGTGATAAGGCTGAATACAACAGCCAGAATCATTTCATAGGTTGCAAAAATGAAGGTGTTCCAATTCATGTTTTAAATGATGATGATGTGATTATTGATAATGATGTGATCACTATAAAGATACATAAGGTGTTTAAAGAACCAAATTTTGGTATTGAGGCAATCGGGCTTCAGTTTATATATCGGCAAATTATGTAATCAGGGAAACCTGCGACGTGATCGAAAGGAAAAAGAATAGGGGCACTGCTCTTGATGACTCAGCATGACAGTGGGTAGGTGGAAATACTGGAGTAGATAGGCTAACCTGTGATCATTAAAAAATAAAATGGTAATAATTGTGCTCGTAGTTTTCTCATTATTATCATTTCTCAGACGGAACGAGCACTCTTTCAGCTTTTTTAGGGTGAGGTAAAGTATTGGTAAAAGATGAATGTGTGCGACACTATAGAAGTATTCCAGCCTAAATAAATTTAGATTCACTTCCGCAAAATTTCAATCCTTCCGAACCTTTGAAAAATACCCAAAAAAAGGTATTGTTCTGTACTGCATTTATACATAAGTTACAATTTCAAATTGATGAAATCATCAAACCTCAAGAATGGAACAAGGCCAATTCAACATAGATTGGTTTCATATTGAGGCTACACAAATTTGAATGTTTAATCCGCTCAATTTTAGATATAAAGAATCATGGCGTTATCGTACCAGGAACTAAAAGACCAAACATCATTTTTATCAAAGGATCCCTTGGATCGTGCTCATAAAAAACTGAAAGGCCGACTTGATGAGCAAGATATTATTTTCGATGTTCACACTCACATTTTTGGCGATGAGCATGTCCCTGACCATTTTTTGGGAATGAAAGTGGATGCCAGTAAGGCATGGGCCGATGTGTTGGCTACCGTTATTTTCGTCATTGACCAACTGCCTTTTTTAGAAATAGCGGATCTAACCCGGTTACTCAAAAGACTGAGAATGAAAAAAGAAGACCATCTGAATTATCTGGTAAGTAGCTACCGAAAATTTGGTTATGATCCGATTTTAGTCACTTTGATGGTGGATATGTCATCTATCAAAGACGATGGAATGGACTATAAGAACATTTGGGATCAGCTTGAGGAAATGCATCGACTTTGGCAAAGTCACCCCGACACCATATTACCATTTGTTGCATTGGATCCTGAAATGAACGATGATATGGAGGAGCTATTTATCAAGGCATTTAAAGATTACAATTTCTTTGGTGTAAAAATTTATCCGTCATTAGGGTACTTACCCTCTCATCCCAGATTGATGCCCATCTTTGAAATTTGTCAAAAATACTCGATTCCTGTCTTAACACACTGTAGCAGTGCGTTAACGCGGGCTACCAGCAGAAAATTTAATATTAAGACAAGCAGGGTCATAAATGGTAAAATCGTTCCAAATCCTGTAGAATTCAAAGAATTCCCGAAACAGTCACGAAAAAAAGAGGAGAAAGATTATAGACTCTTTTTTAATGGCCCTGAACACTGGATACCAGTATTAGAGGCATACCCAAAGCTTAAACTAAACCTTGCCCATTTCGGTGGAAATGAAGAATGGGAGATTTTTACTAAAACTTACTCCAGCAAATGGATTACGACAATTCTCATGATCCTACAGGATCCCAGATTTGAAAATGTGTATTCAGACTTTTCTTTTACGTTTAACTATCGCAAATACAACAAAATCTTGAAGCGGTGGTTAAAGCACAACCCTATAGTATCCGAAAGGACTCTTCATGGTTCTGATTACTTTTTGACAGCTACTAAAAGAAAACTCACCAGGATATTACGTGGTTATTTTAAGGACATTGACTCCGCAGAATGGATTAAAAAGATCGGTGTTGATAATGCAACAGAATATTTGTTTAAAAAGGTTTAACATTTAACCGCATTTGCCTCTGGAATATGATAGCGAGCAGAGCTTTGAAGTCCAAATATTCAGTAGTAGGCATGGTAGTCATATTAGCAGGCTTTAGAGTTAGATAGATTTACTCAAGCACTGATGCTTCGATCATTCGACAAGCTCATGATGACTTAGCATCACAGGGCATAATCATACGGCTTGCGGAATTAATACACAATGAGGATATAAATGGAAGGTGATTAAACAATTTCGTATGCGGATTTTGTATAATTCTTTGCTTTCCCTAGCTCTGACTCCGGAAATTTTTTGAAGGTGAATGATCCTGATACCTGTTCATAAAGCTGTTCGTCCACAACAATAGTATTCCTGGTTCTGGAACTGCTCTCACAAAGGTTTACAGCTGCATTGACCGCCGGTCCAAATACTGTCAAATATTGATATTGTGGATGGCCGATATTTACTTTCTTCACCGGACCATAGGCAATTCCTGCTCTTGTGTGCAGACGGTCAAGCGCATCCCCCATAATACTCCAATCTTTTTTTAATTGATCAAATGCTTTGTTAATTTCAATAGCCGCTTTAATGGCCTCGAATTGGTGGTTTTGAACTTTCTGAGGAACATTAAACCTTAACAGAACAGCATCTCCCATATATTTATCTACTGTCGCACCATATTTGAAAGCGACATTACATACCTGTTCCAGGTATTCGTTAATATGATGGATCGCAGTGGAAATATTTAGCTCACGAAATAAGCTGGAAGAAGACGATAAATCGCAAAACATTATCGTGGCATATTCATCCGGTTGTTCAGGCTGAACGCCCAAAATGTCCATATAATTAGGAAGTGATGTGAATTCCAATAAAGCTGTGGCCAGCCTCTGAGAGAATTGTTTCACATCATCAATGTCTTTCTCCGTAAATCTCACTCCGTCTTTTTTATTTAACAGTTGTAACACTCCAAGGACTTCATTGCTCTTCTCGATGGGAAGAGTCAGGATGTCCTCGGTATTATATCCTGATAATTCGTCTGCTTTATCGAAATGATCTTTTGATTTTTTGGCATTTGAGGAAACGATCGGTCTTCTGCTTTCAAAACATTTGCCCGTTAAGCTGTCCATTGGGATAATCTTTTTCCTCAGTTTCATTGTTTGCTGAGTAATTGGCTGGATTGACAGGAAAACCATTCCTTGCGCCTTACGATCCAGGTTAAGCAGGGGTAAATAAATTGATGCACCGCCGGCAGACAAAATATTCATTATGCTAATCAACTCGTCGTCAATCTCAGATTTTTTGGCAGAAATTGCAGCTCCGGATTTTTTCGCGACATAGAGTTCTTCCAATAGCAACTTATTTGTGGCTTCTAAATTAGCCTGGACCTTATCTGCCTCTTCCTTAGCTATTTCCAACCTTTCGATCTTTATTTGTGATTGCAACTTTGTCACATACTGTGTTATTTTAACAATTAAGCCTATTGCACCTGCAATCCCTGTGGCAACTCCAATTATTTCCGGTAATGTCATGGTCTCATTTGGGAATTATAATACGTAACTTAATATAACTATCTCATTAACTAGTTCTTACAACATGATTTGATCCATTGTCCACGGTGGAATTTGTTTAAATATAAAACCTTTGACGATATGCAACTGGCTATCACCAGGAGGAAGGAGATACAACCTTCACCTGAAATTTCGGTGGTCCAGAAGAGGGATCAAATGGGGTGCAATTTTGCAACATTTTAAATGTGTTAGGGATTGGATCAACACAGTCATCTCTCATTTTGAGGCGCTGAAGACTCTTTGCGCTCTCTGGATGGCATCTTCCGGTCCTATGAAAATTACTCTGTCTCCTTCCTTGATCTGAGTATCTCCCCGTGGTACGACGAATTCATCTCCTCGTATAACTGCGGCGACCACACACTCTTTTGGTATGGATATCTCCCGTATGAGCATATCGACTACGTTATAATCTTTTTCAACGGGCACACCGAGTAGGCTTGCTACCCCGGAACCGATTTCAATGAGTTTAGCGACACCCGGCCTGTCCAGGTAGTTTTCAACCATGGCTGCGGTGGACCACGGCGCACTAATGCATTCCACATCGTTCTCCTCCAGTAGCGGTACATAATCTGAGTCGTGGATGATGGAAATAACCCGTTTTATACCGAGGTGCTTTGCCTGCATAGCAATGATGGTATTTCGGCCATCGTCGTTAGTTGACGCAATGGCAACGTCAACGTTTTGCACACCCACCTGTTCCAGGATCTCTTTTTTCGTGCCATCGCCCTGGTAGATAGGTGCGTGGTATCGGCGTTCAAGCTCCTGGCACCTCGCTTCATTTTCCTCAATGAATGTAACCTGGTGCTCGACTGTCCTGAATAACAGGCGGTATTCGTCCCTGGCCAATAGCCGATCCGCAATATTCCGTCCTTGCCTTCCGGCTCCTATGATCAATATTCGCATCTTCTGTCTTCTTTTTAAGTTAAAAGAAATATATGAAACATTTTTGCTCAACGAGGTCAATTCCCTGCGATTAGCAGGCTTCAAAAGGTAGATTGCCCCTCCGGCTACAGTAAGGAGGCCGCCTACTATGAAACTCCTTGTCTCCAGTGCCGGGACAAAAGCCCAGCAAGTAATTATTCCCAGGATGGGTACCCACGGATAAAGTGCTACTTTGTACGGTTGTCGCAGGTTGGGCATTTTCCTGTGAAGTGCAATCACCGCCATATTCACAAAGCCTAATCCCATTAAGAATCCAAAATCGCTCATGGAAGCGGCAAACTTCACAATGCCTACAGCTCCAAAGGCAATTACCATCAGGGTACACGTAATGAGGGCAATATCGGGAGTTCGGTACCGGGAATGCAGGCGTGCAAAAATCTGCGGAAAATGACCATCACGTCCCAGGGCATAGAGGACCCTGGCACTGGCCCCCAGTGTAACACTGAATGCAGAAAGGCTTGCCATTATCGTGGCAGTCACCGCCGCCAACCGGCCCCAGCTACCGAATATTCTTTCGGCCGCAAAAATAAAGGGCACTTCACTGGCAGCCAGCTCTGAATAATGAACGGTTCCCATCATGACCCATACGACCAGCACGTAAATCGTGATCGCCGTGATCATCGTTATCATAATGGCCCGCGGAATAGTTTTCCCGGGATTGATGATTTCTTCCGACGCTACAGTAATCAATTCATAGCCCACGTATGAGACGTAGATCAATGCCATTGCCGGCAAAAAAGGTGCATATCCCATAGGAGCGAAAGGTTCCAGATTGGGAGCCTCAATAGCGCTTATACCCAGTAATGCAACCCCAACCAGGATCACTAACTCGATCAGGTTCATGGCTGTAATAACCTTAATAGCTTCAGACATGCCACGCCAATTGATGAGTGCGAAAAACAGGGTAGTGGATACCACTAAAACCGCCACATTTGCCTCATGCCATATATAGGTGCGAATGGTCAACGAGAATATGATCACATACATGGAGCAGGCAACCGTATTACCTATCCAAAAAAACCATCCTGTAAAGAATGCAACCGATTTTGGCAGTGTTCGACTCACAAAAGAATATCCGCCACCTGCTATTGGGATGGCAGCACCTAACTCGCTGTAGTTCAATGCGGTGATTATCGTAACAAGCCCCAGGACGAGATATACCAGGATTCCCAGGGGCCCGATCATATGAGCGAGCTCTCCGGGAAGAGCGAAAATACCTGGTCCCATCATGGCCCCTATGCCAATCATGACCGCCATAAACAGGCCAATGTTTCGTTTGAATGTCACTTGTTCAGCCAAGGGGACAATGTTTACCTTCGTTAATTATGATTCGGTGATCTGCATTATACACACCATTACAAATTATTCAGAAAAAACCAACTACGGATCACGACATGGATAAAAAATATACTCAGCCTGAAGGAGGGGACTACGGTATGAAGAATTCCTGGTCATTTTTTAACTGGTGCCACATGGGAATGGAGTTCACACAGAATTAAATATCTGATTATATGTTAACCGTTCCGCCAGCTGGCCGACTGGACACAAATTCATGCCTTTTTGTTATATAATGTTTGTGTGTTATGAACTGTGGTAAAATCCAAGCAGATCAAACAAAATTTACTTCGTAATCCGGATTGTACTGTGATCCGGAACTCACCATCCCAAAAACTTGTCGA